>NZ_SNAQ03000001.1 GCF_004375085.3 Lewinella sp. W8 | reverse complement strand
TCGTAGCAGGGTTACGGTTAAAATTCACGTTGATCTTTACTCGGTAGAATGCCGAGTCATTTACTCCAATTTCCCAGGCATTCGCGGTAGTGTAGAAGGAAGGAGAAGTAGTAATCGGGGTGTCCCAGGGGATAAAGGTGGTCGTCCCCGTAGCGGCGGCAACGGCAGTAAGTAAATCTGGCTGAATGGTCACGGTGCTGTCTCCGGCGCTTACGCCGTCTTGTCCATCTTCACCCTTCAGGCTTACCAGAAAGTCGGCCTCCGTGCCGCTGTTGCCCGCATTCAACCAGATTTGATAGGCCGAAAGACCGTCACTGCCGGGGGCTCCCGGATCACCGTCCTGGCCAGGTGCACCGATCAAACTGTTAAGAAAATCGGCTTCGGTGCCACTGTTGCCTTCGTTGAGCCAAATTTGGTAGGCCGAAAGACCGTCACTGCCGGGGGCTCCCGGATCGCCGTCCTGGCCGGGGGCTCCGATGAGGCTGTTCAGGAAGTCGGCAATGGAGCCCGAGTTTCCCGCATCGAGCCAGATTTCGTAAGCCGAAAGACCGGCGGGGCCGACGGTTACCGGGATGGTGTCCTGGAAAGTCGAATCGTTGGTGATTACGTTGAGCGTATCGCCGCTAAAGAAGACATCGACCACGGTAGTCACGCGAACGTAGCTGCCTTCCGTCTGGGCGGTGGCCAGGAGGCTCATAAAGAGCAGGGCAAGGGTTAGGATTCTTTTCATTGCATCGTAAGGATGAGGACGCTACCGTTAGTCGCGTCGATGGAATAAGTTTCAGAGAGAAAGTCACAGGGGTCCGGAGCCGCCCAGCGGGTCGAGAGCCCGGCCGGGTAGTCGATGGTTACCCCGTTGATGGTTACGGCCACCGTGCCGCTCAGGACAATCAGGGTGGCGCTGTGGTAGGTATCGGCAGGGATGATCCCTGTCGTATTCGTGATTTGCTGGTGGCCCTGCTGCTGGGCTCCCGTACAGTCCGTTTGGTCTTCGGTGATCACCACCCGGACGGTATCGACCACCTGGACGGTGACGGTATCGCAGATGGTCAGGCAGCCATCGACGGCCACCGACGAAGTGGCCAGGCTTGCGCACAACTCCGGGGGAGCATCGCAGGTAGCAAATGGATTACTTAGCGGGGTAACCACCGCAGGGTCCACCCCAATCAGGGTTTGGATCGTGCGGGGCTCCAAGGGGTCAAAAAAGAAGTACGGCGCACTTTCTACCGTGTTGATGGTTTCGCCGCACGACGTCGGGTAGTCGCTCGTGCTGGTGGTTAGTCCGTGGGCGTAGGTCACAATCCCGTTCCCGTTAAGGGAGGCCGTACCACTCACACCAAAACTAAGGTCATCCGCCCCGGGAAGGATCACGTAGGTTCCCGTGGGCTCGTGCATGTACTGGGTAGAAATAATTACCAGGTCCAGAAAATCGTCGAAGGAGACCGATAGCTGATTGACCGTGGTGGGAAAAACGTGATCGAGCACCGTCTGATAGGCCGTGGCCATCGCCGCCAGGTTGGAGCCATCGTAGGTAAAGTCCGCCGCATTTAGAGTCAGGCCCGGATAGGTGGCCTGCACCGTGGCGGGGTCCAGATCAATGATGATGATATTCCCCGTCGTCTGCCCAGTCAGGAAGCGGCGCACGTTCAGATCATCGACGTACTGCCCCGGAGTGAACTCAATTTGGTATTCAATCCGGTTGGTGGTCCGGAAAGGATCTGTCCGGATCAGGGTGTCACGGAAGATCACGACCGGGCTACTCTCGGAGGAGCATTTCCGGGTAACTACTTCCTGATACTCCACCGTATAATCTTGATCCAGCCCACCCCGTATTTCGATCACCCGATGATCTTGCTGACTACTCGTGTAGGTACACTGACAATTCTCGTAGAAGTCCGTCAGCGGATCATTCTCTATTCGCGCAGCGTCTTTTTCTTCGCAGGAAAACAGGGTGCCAGCCACCGTGTAAAGCCCCCCGGTTACCGGGTTGATGTCCTTTACCTCCAGGGTGGAGATATTGACCAGGCGGCGAAAGCGGACCAGCTGACCGCCGGGCAAAGAATCGACCATGCAAAAGTCCGTGTACTCTGCATCCACGGCACCGTTTACCTGGGCGCGGACGCAGGTGCAGACAATACCGAAAAGGAGCAGCGTAAGGAGGAAGCGCATGGCGGTGGTGGGCTTACTGTTCGTAGAGGATGGATAGTTCGGTCCCGGTAGCATCGTAGGTTACCGCCGGGGCAATCCGACGCTGCCGGGAAACCGGATCGACGGTGGCGGCGAAGCTGATGCAGCTACCGGGGATCAGGGTAGTGGCCGATCCGCCGCCGATGGTCACCGAAGCATCGGCCGTTCCTTCGTTGCAGATCGAGTAGCTGGCCGTCCCGGCGGGCACCGAGCCCGCGCCCGTGGCCACCACTCGGGTAATGGTTGCCGTGGTTGAAGTAAAGCAGGGGCCATCGTAGACCGTACCGGCGGGCGTGTAGGACGTCGAAAGGTCCAGTTCGTAGTCTGCCGTCGCGGTAGGCGTCAGGGTGTTGTCAGTAAAGACGGCTACCCGGTAGAAGGGGGTGCCAGAATCACACAGAGCGGTAACGGCCATCGTGTAGTCCGGAGCTGCGGCCATCGTACCGGCACAGGCCCCTGCCTCCGGAGTGCCGGTCGGGGTGTAGGCGTTGCCCTGCCCGTCCACGTAGCCCAGGGAGTTGGGGGCCGACTCTCCCACCACGAATTGCAGGATGTGAAAGGCCGTGGTTCCGTCGTCACAGACCGGCTCAAAGTCAATCGTGACCAGCGGGCCACCCCCGCCGTCCACTTGGGCCGAAAGGTCGTAGCAGAGGGCAAACAGAAGCGTTACCAGGAACAGAATTTTTGCGAAGGTCAACTTCATAAGTCTTGGGGATTTACGTTGGAGGAGGAGGGGTAGGAAACCGTGATGGTCACCTTCTTTTCGTCGGGGTTGAGGATCACCACTTCCGGGGTGAAGTCCTGCGTTCGGTTCACCAGGTCTTCGCGGCTAGAGCGCTCGTAGTAGCGGTTGAAGCCGAGGGCTTCACCGTTGACCGTGATCTGGCCACCGGTGGGGTCGGTATGGCGGACGTGGACCGAATAGGCTCCGGCGGGGATCGTCACGGCCGCGTCCTGAGTTTCCCAGCGGCGGTCCTTGGCAATCCCGCTGGTCACCGGATCGGTTTCGATGGAAATTCCCTCCAGGTTTACCGCCGCTGCTGCCGCCCGTTCTTTGCGCATTTCCGGCATGGCATCAAATTTTGCGGCGCATGATGCGCACGTCCAGATAGTTGCCCGGCTGCTCAAAGGGTGGATTGGCGGTTTCGGGCGCCGGCAGCGGAGCCTTTTCGGGAAGCTCATCGATAAAGCGGATCGAGTAGCTGTGCTTCAGCCCGGGCCCTGCGGTATCGCCCTCAATGAAGGCTTCGCCGGGGAGTAGTACTTCCTGATCATCGAGCAGCACCGGGGACTGCCCCCGGTTGATGAAGCGGACGTGTACGGCACCGTCCAGATTGTAGTGACGGTTATTTTCGTAGATCACGTCGCGCTCGATCTCGATGCGCCCACCCGCCATGCGATTGAGCAGGTGGACCATCCGCCGCAGGTTACCCAGTACGTCGATGGCCGGCTTGGTGACGTTGTTAGAATTACCCATTGACCTGTTTGATTAGCATGTTCAAATAGGTGGTCGCCTGTCCGGGATCCTGTTGGGCAAAGAGCACCACGGCCCGCAGGGCATCGTTGGGGTGAATGCCCGGCACCAGCTGTTTGAGCGCCAGCAGATCGTTGAAGGCCTGATCCATACTCAGCGGGCGGGCCTGGTTACCGGATGGCGGAGGCGGGGGCGTCTCCCGGGGCGGTTCTCCCTCCCCAATGGTACCCAGCTGGGCCGGAGCCGCCATCGGGCGGCCGACCATCGTTTTGAGCAGGTCAATCCCGCCGCTGATGAGCTGTTCCTGAATGCCGGGCTGCAGGAGGCCTTCGATTTCGGCTTCCCGTTGTTCCAGCTCGTGCCGCAGCTTCATGATGTCCTTCAGATCACTAATGCGGCCTTCGTACATCTCCCGCTGCATCTGAAGCATCTGCTGGGTTTCGGCCGATACTCCGACTCCCATACCATTGCCGATTCCGGCCACGCTGGCACCTGCGCTCGCGCCCCACTTGACGTAGTAAGTCGGGCTATTCATGTTGTTGTCGTTCTCGTTCTTTTTGAGAATGATCTTCCCTACCCCACCGGGGGAGTTCTCAAAAAACATCTGGAGTTGCATCCAGCTGTAGTCCAGCACCTCCGCTTCGGCAATGGTGCCGTCGGCGTCCGGGCGGTACTTGGTCATGAGTTCCTTGGAGCGGTGGGCGTTGTAAATACGCCAGTAGGGCGATTCTTCGATGAAGAACCGGTGCATGAACTGATCAACGGTGAGCGTAGCAAAGGTTGCCATGGTGTCGGGACTATTGACGGACGTATTCGATTTGGATTTCCAGCACGGTATCGGCCTGGACGTTCGGGCCGTCCTGCACCACCAGAGAAGAATCGGACATGGTGATCTTACCCGGCAGGCTGATCTCGAAAGGACACCCGGCTTCGTTGGCCGCCAGGATCTGACTCAGGTACAGATGGGTAATGACCTCATCCGAGCCGTTACGCAGCACCAGGTAAGCCGTGTTGAAGATGGCCGCAGCGGCCACGGTGGAGCCGTCGCGCAGCGTCACCCCTGGCGGGGTCACGTAGAGGCCCACGGCGTGGTGGCCTTCGACCGTCGAGCGCTCCTCCAGCCGGTAGTCCTTGATCGGCGCTTTGAGGGGAACGATGATGTTCTCCCGCCAGATGGCCGGGCCGTTGGCACCTTCCTTGTAGGCACCCCGGACAATATTCTCGTAAGCCATGAGAATGGATTGAAACGGGAGCCCACCCGGCTAGAGCGGGCTCCCATGAAAAACAAAGGTTACGGGTTCGCCTACTTGGCGAAAAGGAAGTTGTTGGCTCCCTCGATGATGGCACCGTCCAGAATCACGTAGAGGTAATTCTTGCGGGTGGCCGTGCCGGCAATGAGGCTTCGGTCTTTGCTGTCCACCCGGAAGGTCAGGTGGCTTTTGTCCGCACCGGCGAAGGCTACGGAGGCACCCAGGGGCTTGAGCTCCATTCCGTTCAGGACGTTGGCCGTCGAGGCGCTGGCCTGGGTTTCGGGGACGTAACAGAAGGGCAGCGTCGGGTGATCCTCGATGCGCTTCTCGGTGCCCGACTGGAGGGAGAACTTGGAGTTGTAGAGCAGGGTCACCTGCTGGGCCTCGCTCAGCTCTCCGGCCTGGGCGGGTGCGCCGTCGAAGATGTTGGGATCGGGGTGGAAGACCGGCAGGGCGGCGGCCAGGATGGGCACACTGTTGACCACCGGAGCGGGCAGGATGCCGACGGCCATGCCCACGGCCAAAAAGCCGTCGCGGTCACTCAGTCCGATGGGTACGAACTGGTCGATCTTGTTCTGTTCCCGCTCGTTGATGCCGATCAGGTATTCGTTCTTGTTGGGGTCCAGGGCCGCCAGCAGGTGCAGCTGATGGGGACGGGCCACGCTGGGCTCCATGCCCATGCGCACGGCCATATCCTGGGCCATCTTCGTCGCGGTAATGCGATTATTGGAAGGGTACATTTTTGTCTTGTTGAGGATGATTCAAGGGAGGGATGAGCCATTTCCTGCCTGATCATGCTCAAAGCATTGGCTAGAGCGTAGCCATCTCATTGTCCACGCCCAGCATGGCGGGTTCGGCGTAAGAGCCGCTGATGGAAAGGGGGATTTCCGTCAGGCTCGGAGCCGCGCTACCCAGGCGCTGGTACATATCCCCGGCGCTGCCGATCTGGACGAACTCGGGCGCGAACTTCTGTCCGAGTTCGAGTGCACCGGTAGCGGCAACACCCAGGCCGAACATCTTCAGCCGGCGGTCCTTGGCCGAGCTGGCCAGGTAGGCACCACCGGCCGCCTTGGCAATCGGTACGAACTTACCGACCGTGGGGGCCAGGTTTTCGGGGATGGTTTGATTGATGACTTTGTTGGCCACCACGGAAAGTACGGCACCAGCGCCAACGGCGAAGGCGTCTTCCATAGTGACTTTCGTGGAGCGGGAGCGCGATCTGCGTGCCATAGATCCAATGGATTTTTTGCAACCACACATAGGTAATGGGTTGAAATGGTTATGAAAGAATCACCTTTACCGACGACGACGCCGGGCGGTGGTTTTAGCTTTGGTCGTCCGCTTCTTACGGGCGGTCGTTTTTTTCTTCTTGGTGCTGCCGATGCCGGCAGAGCAGCCACGGTTGACGACGCGGTTAGCAATCGCGGTGGCTTCGGCTTTGGTCTTGCCACCTTTTTTCGTGGCGTGGTCGATGTAGGCTTTCTTGCGCTTGTTCAGCGTTGCCTTGGTCGTCCGACCGGCGCAGTGACTTTTCTTTGCCGAAATCAGAAGCTGATACTTCGTTTTCTTGGCCATGATGGTTGGAAATTTTGAAAGTGAAAGATTTGGTTACAGCGCCTTTAGAATGAATGGAATCCCGGCTGCTGCGAGCAGCAGCGGGTTGAAGTTGCCCGCTCCGCCACCCTGCTGCTGCAGTCGGCGCTCCTCCTCGAAAAGAGAAGGATCGGACATCGTTGTTTCGTCGATGCGGCCCGCATCCCCGGAAGACCGGCGGAAGATGCCAGCTACCTTTTCGACCACCTTGACCACAAACTGAATGGCCCCGATGACCACCGAAACCAGGTTGCCGATTTGGGGCACGCCTTCTTCTTCGGCAATTTGCTTGGGCGACTTTCCGGTACGCTCAAGGATGCCGTTGAGCATGAGGCCCTTCAGCTGCTGATCGTCGAACTTGCCGAGTCGGCGAATGAACGTGTAGCTTTTCTGCTGAGCGTCGATGCGCGAGCGGATTTCCGGGCTCTTGATCTTGCCCCGTTGCAGGAACTGAAAGATGAAGAAGGGCCCCATCTTCTTCCCCACCCCGGAGAAGATCCAGTTGACAAACTTTTTGAACAGGTTACCGATGGCCTGCCCCACCCGGCGAAAGAAATTGCCGATGCCGCTAAAGAGTCCCTTTACTCCGGCGGGGGTGGGAATCTTGATGGAGAAGTTGGCAAAGGCCGGACGCTGCTTTTTGACCGAGTTTTTCAGGATGGCCTCCACCTGCTTGCGGATGGCGGAGTTCCGGATCGAACCGATGCCGGCAATGTCTCCCTGACGCATGGCGGCCGCCGCCGCGCGATACTCCGACTTTTGGGTGCTGTCCTTGGTCAGTCCCTCCAGTATCTCGAAGCGGTCGGCCCAGATCAGGTTATCCACCTGCCCGGCCGTCATCTTGGTGACGTCGCGGCTGGGATTGATGGCCGGAAGCTGGGCGTCCATCTTTTCGACTTCAGCCAGCGTCATTTTGAGCTGGCCGATGATTTCTTCTTCGCTGGCCCCCATGTCAATGGAGCCGAGTTGATAGAGTCCTTTCACTTTGATGTCCTTTTTTTTGGTATACCGCTTTTCCTCCCCGAAGCGCCCACCGTGTTGCACCTTGTAGACCACGTCCAGGGGAATTTGCTTACCGTCGAGCAGAGCAACGGGATAGACGTGGCGGTACTCGCTCGTACCGTAGGCCGCATAGCGGATGTAATGATCGATGCCCAGGTTTTGCAGCACCGAGCTGATGAAGGCCGTGTAGCTTTTGCAGTCCCCTACCCGGTGGCGGTTCAGGTACGCGGGCGTTTGCACCCACTGACTACCGGGAGGGTCTTCTTTGTACGTGAAATTGCGGTAGACCCAGTTAAAGAGCTTCTTCAGCCCGGCCTCCGAGCGGGAAAACTGCCGGGAAAACTGCTCCGTTTCGTGAGCGTAGCCCCGCACGATGTCCTGGACCACCTTCATGATGTCGCCCGTCCGGTATTCTTCCTTGCGCAGCTGCGGCCCCTTGGCGGGCGGCGGGATCAATGTTGAGGCACTTCCACTCATGCGAAACTCAGGAAGTTCATGGTCAGGCGGACGGGTACCGCCATACCGTTGGATAAATAGATGCTGCCCGAAATGTTGATCGGGGCCAGGGCGGTGGCCGTGCCACCGCTGAGGAGCGTTTGCAGGTGATCCAGGAAGTTACCCGCCGGGACCAGCAGCAACAGGGGCACTTCCGTAGCCCGGGCGTGCGGCAGGGTGATGCGCTGATTGGCCCGGATGATTCCCAGGTTGCTCCCCTGCTGGGTAAAGGCCAGGTCCACGCCGGTCACCGAAAGGGTGATGCCGAACATCTGTTTGAGGAACAACCGCAGATTCACCAGGGCCACCACGCGACCATCCCGGACGTCCATCCGCACATCCTGCCGGCGGATGCCGGCAAGGTCATATTCGATCCGGTCGTAAATCGCTCCGGTGACCCGGCTGCCCAACAGGAAGTTGAGCAGGGCCAGGCCGCCAGCGATCTTGAGGAGTTGGCTCATCCCTTCTGATTGCGACCTCGAAATAATGGTCGCCACGCCCTACCCCAAGAACGTAGGGTCCGCCAAGACTACGGAGCGCAGCCAAAGGCCACCAAAGGCATCAACTTCCCTGGTTTTCTTGCTCGGGGCGTAATATTTCTTCGCTCAGATCAGCGTCCAGGTCCCGGATTTGGAAGTGGGTATAAATGAGTTTGGTCAGCTCCGGAGAGAAGATCCGGCGGCGTTTGAGCTTGTCCGGATCATAGCCCCAGGACAAAAACAGGTCTTCGGTGATGATGAATCGCCATAAATGGCGGTAGGAACATCCGAAGTAATCCCGCAGCTGGTACTTACGCACGCAGCGCGGCAGATTGGGGGCCTTCTCGGCCGGTTGGGATAAAGCTTTCATGGGCAATGAGTACACTCCAGAGCTTAACTTTTGCTCTACTTTGGCTTCAATTTTGCTGCACTTCTGCTCTACTTTTCCCTCTTTACCAGTAAAAGTAGCCCTTTCCGTAAATTAAAACAACCTGTTATAAGTTAAGGTCCGCCCCGAATGCCCTCTACCCCCTACTTTTACCAGGCAATGAGAGCTTTCGAGCTATGTACATGCCCTGCTGCGCTTTTTGCGTGGTGGGGTTTTATATTTGCCTTACTATGGAAATCTCAGATTGGGCTGATTTTGCAGGACCTTTAAAGTATCCTTACCATGCTTACAAGCACCGTAAAACGCTTCAGAAGTATTGGAAATGGATCCTTGCTACCTTAGACAAAACAGGAACAGAGGTTGTAATTCTAGGCAGGCCAGGTGTAGGCAAATCGGTATTGGCAGCGTATTTATACAATGAGACCAACAATCTTTCTTGGGAGTTGCCACAAACTTCAACGGAAGTAGAAGTGAAGGCGATTACTTTTGGAGATTGGACAAATCTAGTCCGTGTAATTCCGGGTCAAACTACTCAAGAGAGACTTCAAGGACTATCGGAAGCTTTTGAAAAAAGTAAAAGTTTGGAAGGAGTTATTTATGTAGTAGACTTTGGATATACCGACATTAGATCTCCAGTTGTGAAGCAAGATGCAATTGAAAATCGTGGTCTTGATAGTATCGACAAAATACGAAGATTTAACCTTCTAGCAGAGCTAGAAGATTTCAAAAAAGTCTCTTTCTTAATTGAAAAATCTGTTGCTAATGGGAAGCAGGTACCTTGGCTACTTATTGTGGTCAATAAGGCTGACC
Organism: Lewinella sp. W8; assembly: GCF_004375085.3. GTDB lineage: Bacteria > Bacteroidota > Bacteroidia > Chitinophagales > Saprospiraceae > Neolewinella. The sequence continues at coordinate 600,167 of NZ_SNAQ03000001.1, read as the reverse complement.
TTTTCTTCGAGTCCACCGAACTACTAGAGGCAGAAACCTACTATCATCCTGAAGGTGGCAGCCAGTTTTCCCAATTAATAGAGAATCTTTACAAAAAGCTAGGCTCCCAAAGATTGAAAATTGCTTCTGTTCCTCTAAGTTGTTATCAAAAGCCGTTTCATTGGAATAAAGAGGAGGTTATGTCTAAAATTGGGGATGATGATCAAAAAAAGAAAATGTTGACACACTTCTTTAATAAAATATCACAATTACGATAGTATGAATGACCCAGAGGAAAAGAATGAGAGTGCAACTTATCAGCTTTTTAAAAGCTTGGCTGAGCAAGAGGCGCATGGCACTGATCAGGCAATCTTAAGTACTGATTTTGAAAAGTTGATCTCACTTGCCGAAAACTCTTCGAAAGCTATCAACGATCTAAATGATGCAAAAATCAGAATCGATTTTGGTATTTTAATCATGTCAACTACTGGAGTTGTCTTGCTCACATCTCTATTCTTTCTTGCTAGAGTCGGAAAAATTGGGATAAGCGAGATGAATGACCCTCAAAACTTAGAACAATGGACTTATTCTTTTGGCTTTGCAATATTCTTATTTGCTTTTGTTTTTTTTAATCTATTTAGCCTTAGAAAGAGAATTCGAATCATCAATCAGATTAGGGTGGAAAAAAGAGCTTTAAAGAGAATATATGATATAATTTATTCATTTAAGGAAATTGCCTTTCAAAGGATTGACATTATTACCCGTGCAACTTTTGAAATGAGATTAGAGCGTCTTTCATTTGAATCTTCAACACAGAACGATCATGAAACATAATTATCCACAGCAAACAATTGTCTCAGGATTAATGTCAACATTAATACTAGATTCGATTACTTAATTACGGTTTCCGACCTGAAGCACCAACAGATTCCCAGAATGGTAAAACCATCCCACTTGTTCGATTTAGTTGCAAATAATAATCTTGACGAGGTGTTTAATTTAATGTTTAAAAGCATTGACTCACATACAGATTTACTGCGCAGGCTCCTACATGCAAAAGGAACATTAGGGGAACATAGACGTAATGTAGAACTTGGAATTATCTCCAAGGAGGCTGAACATCACAGTTTCAGCCGTGTATTGAATCAATTTATTTCTATTTGCGAGTCATATAAAGAATGGTATGAACAGAATCACAAAAAAAGTCCAAAAATTGATAACCAAAACAGAGTTAAATTCACACTTGAAGGGAAGGTGAAAAAAGATACAAGTCATACACTAGCTGAGGTAAAAGAGGTATTATCGATCATGCTTGGCCTTGAAGAGTCTATGCTTTTACAGGTTGATAAAACTGAAAAAAATGACGAAAAGCAAGATTTCTCATTGTTTTCAGATGCGCTCAATAGAATATCAACTTCAATCAATGATGATATTTGCTTGCTAGGTTATAAGGATATTGGCGACTCACTTCGTATAGAGGCTCATTCTAATGAAAGAAATTATATAAGCATCATCGCAAAAGGAGCTCAGTTTAACTCTGTCCAGAAATCAATTGATGAACTTAATGGAGTCGTTCAAAAAATGCAGGAAGCGATAAAACAGGGAAAAAATGAAGCCTACTTAGATGAATTTATTAAAGCTAGCTATTCTACTTATTCTTTGTTATTAAATCCTGTGAGTTTTTTTATCACTGGTTACAAACGACTTTATATTAAACCAAGTGAATCATTAAAGAATGTAAATTTCAACCTTCTTATTCAGAGTAACAAAGAAGCTAAATCGTTTAGCGAATTAGATTACTTAATGAATCACCATGAGGTTGCTACAATGCCATCATTCAAAGCATTTTTTCACCAACAAAAGGTTTTGGAGCATGGTAAAAGGGCATTTACAATACTAAAAGATGCTTTATTAAGAATTGATAATTAAACTTCATCCTTTGCTTGGCCGTGACAAGTTTCAAAACGGCACCTCCTCCCCATCATCTTCCTCCCTTACCACATCAGTAAAGAATAGCATTTGTCTGCTGCGATGATCGTAATGGGCGTTGAAGCGGACGTACTTGCGTACGTTATCCCGGTTCGGTAGTGCCTGGATGTTATCGATGGTGTAGCCTTTGGTTTCGTCGATGCGGTCGACGTGGTAGCAGGTGGCTTTCCTCCCTTTTCGCTTGATGTAGTCGGTCTGCTGGCAGAATTCCCGGAATTGATCTATGGTGATGGTAAATTCCTTCCCTCTGCGTTTGGCATTGGCCTTGAGATTAGCGTAAGCTGCTTTGATCGGGTTTTCCTTCCTCCATTTGCGCATGTAGCAACGGGAGCAAACGGTTTTCCCCGGTGCGGGTGCTTTACCGCACCGGGCAACCCTGCATTTACGCTTTTGGCCCCTACTCATCGTCCCACCTTTTCCAACTGCCCCCTTACCGTTTCCATGTACGGCGCGTAAGCCGCGCCACGGTCGCCGTAGCCCTGCCAGTTGTTGTGGGTAATGATCATGGGGAAGTTGTAGTCCTGGTGGGCCAGCCAGGCCCCCACGATGGCACCGGTGCGGTCGTGGCCGTGCCGACAGTGGATCAGGACGCCACCCCGCCGGAGATACTGCTGGGCGCGCTCGTAGGACTTCACGTAGCCCCTACCCTGCTCGTAGCCGGCGTGGCCATCGAAGAACGGCAGGCCGGGACTGGTGACGTACTCGACGCCGTACTGCGCACAGATGGCGCGTTCCTCCGCCGTGCTGATGGGCCCCCGGTCGTTTTTGCCGTCGCCGTTCAGGCGGATCACGTAGCGGATGCGGCCGGTGGCCAAGGCGTTTTCCAGTTCTTCGGCCGTCAAGGCCGCGGACCGGAGGTTACCCAGACCGTCGGGGATGAAGCGGATGGCGTCGGGGAAGACGTCGGCGGAAGGAACGACGACCGGAGCGGCTTCGCCCGGTAGATGGGCTTCCTGGTAGGCAATGCCCTTGGCGCACAGGTAGCCCGCCAGGAGGAAGACAAAGAGGGCAATGAAAAAATTAGCTTGGCGCATGGCTAAAGGGTTTGGTAGGTGTAGTAAATCAGGTTGCTGGTGCTGCCGTCAGGAAACTTCACGATCGGGTGACCATTGGTTCCCATCTGGCCCGTCTCCGTGGCGATGAAGGGCGGCTTATTCTTTCCTTGCAGGCGGTCCTTTATCCACGTTTCGGACTTATCGATGCGCCGCCCCTGGTAGGTGTCGGCAATGCCGGTGATTTTGTGCTTCTTAGGCATGATTGTGGTTGTTTTTCGGTCACCAGCGGGCATAGGAATGGCCCGCCGGCGACCGGATATGAAAGTTTTAGTCAATTGTTGGTCAGACCCTTATCCGTCGCGAACGGAAGTGTTTCTTACGGCAAAGGGGGGTGCAATGAGCTGCGTTCTTCCGCTTATGGCTGATGTCACGGCCACATTGCGGATTCGCACAGGTCCGGGAGCTTACGCGCTGGCCATGTTCAGGTTTTCGTGCAGGCCGGTGCGGGCGTTTCCCTTCAGTTCTTCGTAGTCGATGAAGTCGGTATCAGTTTCGGTTTCGGTGACGGGCTCGGTGGGTGGGGAAGTCTTGGTGGTGGTCGGCTCCTCCTCCGGTGAACTTTGCACTTGGGCTCCGCCCCCTGAATTTCCGTGCCCCATGTCGGTGGTAAGTTTCTTCCAAACCTTCGCGGCTTCCAGATCGGCAAAGCGGTCGATGTTATCGATCATCCGTTCGGCTACGCGGTCGGTGACCTTCAGGGCCAGCTCCTCACGCTGCCGCCGCTGCATGGCCTGGAGGGTAGAGCGCAGCTCGGCATCGATGCGGGCCTCGATGGACTCCGGGGAAAGGTTGCGGTAGGCGAAGGCCTGCACGAAATGGGCCGCCAGTAAGACGGTGCTCATGGCCAGGGCCGCCATGCCGATGCCGTCGTACATGGCCGACAGGTCCACCAGCGGGGTGGTGAGGGCCAACTGCACGGCGCTGATGGCCGTACTGGCCCACATACTGACGGTGGCCATGTTGTCCGCCTTCAGTCGCTGCTCCGGACTGATGCCGTCGCGGCGGGCCGCAGCGTCCCAGCCGAAGGCCGCCACGTCGAAGATGAGGGCGAAGGCCAGTCCCCCCAGGATGGCCGATAGGGTGGCGTTACCGGTAGGGATGATGTAGGCACCGTAACGGTAGCCAAAGGCGAAGGTGAGCGCCGCGTTCAGCAGCCGCATGGCCACCGCGAAGGCGCGGTACTGGCCGTTGGCGCTGATGGCGGCCGTGCTGATCTTGAATGATTGCGTGTAAAATCCCATAACTTTGTTGTGATTGGACCGGAATCAACTGCTATCGGATGCCGGTCCGGTTTGAAGATGAGCCTCGTCTCGGTTATGCCGTGGGCGGGGCTTGTTTGGTTTAGTGAATGCCGGGCATGAGCTGATCCAGCCGGCCGTGGATGGCGTTGCGGAAAACGTTGGCCTGGTTGGGGAGCTTCGGCAGCCAAAGCATCCGTTTCAGGGCGATGGCTTCGTGAGCCAGCAGGTTCATGGTGCAGTTCCGGGGCTCGTCGAAGCGCTTCCGGAATCGGCGGCCAATTTCAGCCAGGGTGCACAGCTCCAGGAGGTAGTCCGGGTCCTTGACGCCTTCCAGGGTGTGGACGATGAACCACTTCAGGAAGTCTACCTCCATGCTGTCGAGCTTCAGGGCGTAGACCCGGTCGACGATGGGCATTTCTGCCTCTACGGGGTGGGGGTGGGCGAGTTGCTGGTCCATGATCAAAAGTTTGCGTGCCAGCTGCCATTTTTGTATTCGGCGATCTTTTTACCGTAACGGTCGGCGCTGCAGTCGTAGATCGCGGCCCAATCGACCTTCCCGGACCATTTGCCGGTCACCAGGCTACGGAAGCGGGTGATCTGTTTGTCCATCGGGTATTTTTTGTTGCCCCAAAAGGTTTTGGGGCGGCCGTTGGGGTCCCGGTGGTCTTTGAAGTAGACCGAAAGCTTGATGCTTCCGGCGCTGGAGGGTTTGTCCGATCGGACGTGGCGTCTTAGCGTTGCCATTGGATTGAATTTATGCAGCCGGTTGGGCTACGTTGAGAATTGACGTTTTGAATTCCTCGGCCAGGGCGGGGGACCGCTTTCCGAGGCGTTGCAGGATGCGCCGCAGCGCTTCGACCGGGCCAACTTTGGCCCCGTCCTCCAGGCTGCGCAGGTACTCGTTGCGGGCCTTAGTCAGCAGCTCCTTGTTTTTGATGGTGGCCACGTTGCGCAGGTGGGCCTTGTACCAGGCTTTGGTGTTGCGGAATCCGCCGGAGTCGTTACGCACGTCGAAGTACACCTCCGGAATCGGTATCCAGGCCTTTTTGCCGGCCTTCTGCCGGCGCTCCACCCAGCGGGCCGCCAGCTGGATGCGGGCAATCACTTCGTTGGCCCCGCGTTTCCAGCGGCGGCGGTCGAAGGGAGCGTACACCAGGTATTCGGCCAGGGCAATCTTTCCGATCTGCTGCTGCCGCTCGTCCAGCCAGTCGTGGGCGTAGAGTTCGCGGCGGGCGGTGTTCCACATCGTGTCCACCAGGCGTTGCAGGACCTGCCGTTCGCGGCGGCTCAGATGGCCGGTGATCTCCTCCATGCTCTCCGGCAGGGTAGCGGGGAAGGCCGGGGCGGCGGAACCTTTTTTTCGCGGAACTTTTTTTGGAGGGGTAACCCGTTCGGGGTTTTGCGGTTTGCCCGCAAGGTCCGACCTGCCGGGTTTGTAACCGGTCCCGTACCCCGGTGTACCCGGTGCAGCTGCCGTAGGCGTAGCGCCGTTTTGGGGCTTCTCCACCGGTTTTAATGGGTTTTCCACAGCGCCAGCATCCGCAGGAGCTTGATTTTTAAGCCCTAACGGCGTTTCGCCGCCGCTTAATTCATTTAATTCATTGGTAACCTGACTGGGTACACCCGTTGGAGTATGTGGCAAAACTTTCCGCATACCCGGCCGCCGGAGGAAAATCGGGGCCAGATTTTTTTTGGCGCCGGTGGTCGATTCCTCCAGGTGGAGCAGGTCGGGGTTGATGTGGATTTCGTAGCTGCTGTTGCTGCCGTGGAACACTTCGCTGATCCAGCTGGCCAGCTTCAGGCGCTTACGTAGGTTGCGCACCGTCCGTTCGCTGCATTTGAGGTACTTGGCCAGCTGCTTGTTGTTGACCCGTAGGGGGCGCATCAGGTAGCCGTCCGTGGCCGCTGGTGCCGTCAACTGGTAGTTGCTGGCCTGCTTCTTGAGTAGCCAAAAGAGCTGCTTCATGAGCTGGATGTGGTTGCTGTTCATCCGCTTCCCGTACTGGGGGTTATTGCCGTTCCACAGGTCGGTGGCCAGGTCCAGGAGCTTGTACGATTTGGCGATCTTCAGTTCGATCATGTTATGTTGCAATAAGAGTGGGAAGCGACCCCGGCGAACCGAAGTGCGCCGGGGGCTTCCCGCAGGACCGCTAAGACCTGCCGAGTTTGACGTAAAGCATGAGAAAGGCGGGTGCGGTAGACGACCTAAAGACACCGCACCCGCTTCGATAATCTCATGAAAAATGGAGCCGGGGAGGGGAGTCGAACCCCTCCGGGGACCTTCCCCGGCAAGCCTCCTCCGCCAGCGGCGGAGAAGGAGAAAAACACCTAAAACCCTAGTCAACATCGTTTAGTGCCGGGGAGAGGAATCGAACCCCTCTGAGGAAAAGTAGTGCAGAATAAAAGTCACCATGCCCGGCAGTGGGCCCTCCCGGGGGTAGCGGGGAAGGCCGGAAAGTCACTAGGTAGTAGCGTAATCTTTTTGCTCCGCCGGCAGGGCCTCGATGGCCGCCACCAGGGAATCGTATTCGGAGTGTCCCGCCGTGATCTTGTCCTCCACGGCAAGCACCTTGAAGCGGGCCAACTTGCCGTTACCCATATTGCGCGGGGTAATGGCAACACACTTTCCGCTGGTGATTCGGTAGATGGTGTATTCGCCGTCACCGGTAGCCACGTAGGTCAGATCGCCGGGAATCAGGTGGCAATGCGACAGGAAGGTGGGAATCCGGTCGAGTCCGTGAGCACTGGTGAGGCCCTGGAACTCCAGCACGGCGCGCGGAAGGATGCGGGGAGGTAGGGTGGATAGGTTTTCCATGATTAAGATGATTGTACGGCGAGGGGCCGCAGGTGCAATGAGAATGGGGCGGGAGCCTAGCGGAAGCGCGAGGGCATGAAGGCCCGTTCCTGTTCGATGGCTTTCCGTAAGTCCATGACTTGTTGCCGGGAGTAGGTGTAGGGACGGGTGGAACCATGTACGGTCAGGTAGCCGCGTTCCCGGAAGTACTTCAGGCAGCGCAGGTGCTCGCCGCTTTTGGTGAGGGGCCGGCCCAGGGCGGCGGCGGCTTCGTCGCCGGTCATCCAGGGACTGGGGGGCTCCAGGTCTTTGCGCAACAGGCGATTGGTTTCCCGTTGCTCGGCCAGTAGCTGGCGGGTGAGGTCCATGAGCTGCGCGATCGCTTCGCCCGTGGCCGGTGGGGTGGAGGTAGCGCCGATACCCATTACGCAGCTACGTTTACGCGGCCGAGCTGGCAACCCATGGGGTGCAGCATCCGGTCGAAGTCCGCCACGGAACATCCGTCGATACCCGCCCCGAAGTTGATCACGAGGTCCGCGTACCAGTCCTTTAACTGAAGCACTTGGGCAAAGGCGGCCAATTCGCTGGCCGGAAAGGTTTCGGGGGAATTGATGCGGCGGGTGAGGCGGTGGATTTTGTAGTCCGTGCCGATGATGTCGCCCATTTGTTCGGCGAGGGAATCGTGCGTCAGTTCGAGCTCTGCGAGCCGATCTTCCACGAACCGTTCGAGGGTCGGCTTCACCAGTTGGGTTTGGGTTCCAGCGGGAAACATGGCAATGAGTTTGGTCGCACCGTTACGTTATGACATGGGGGTGGCCCGGCCGCAGCAAGTCACTTTTTGCGGCGTAATGTGAAACTTTACGGTTCGATTGTTATACTTTTGGGTTACTGTTTATAACCTTATGGTACAAATATATTGCACTAGTGATATTAAATACAAGCACTAGTGAAATAAATTTTCACTAAGGATAGATTCCCTCATTTTCGCATTACTTACACCTAGATGTATTTCGTACAGAATGTCAAACACTTATTAGACGAAAGACGGTGGAACAATGCTGAGCTTTCCAGGGCGACAAATATTTCTCCAGCACAGATAGGACGCTATCTTTCTGGTACACATCAACCCAAAGTTGAAACTGTAATTGCAGTAGCGAAAGTCCTTGATGTGAATATTGATGATCTTCTCCTAAAGGATCTCAGCCAGGAATCCGGCCGCCCTTTTGGGGCCGAAGGAGAGGATAAGGCAACGATGGATGAGACGCTGACGAGGATGAACGAGCTGCTGGAGCAGCGGCTACGGTTGGTGGAGCAGGCGCTGAAGGAGCGGGATCCGGATTTGGCGCGGAAGTATGGGATAGAGTAACGTACTTGGCGACCAGATACTGGTCAAATAGAAAAGCCCCGGAGCGATTTGCTCCGGGGCTTTTCTATTTGGAAAAATTTTAATGTGTTTGAAGCCTTGCGTATTTATCAACAAAATGTTTGTTTTGTGATTCAATGTTTTAAAAGCTCAAGCACCTTGCATCCTGATCGGCGAAAAACTATCGAAAGACTCCGCGCGGAGCTGGCTGATCCGGCGACTACGAAGGGGAGAAGGTTTGTGGTTGTTCTGCAGTTGATGGTGCTGGTGGGGGAGGGGTGATGGCTCTCCCTTTATTTTTTAAGCCCATTAGAATTTGAAACATACTTTGTGCAATACTCCCCAATACTCACTTATTTCAGCGCATTTATTTATTCGATAGTAGTCTATCTAGAATTGCGATCTCGGGTAAAATTCTATTCTTAATTCTATCAACTTCAGTAACTTTATCAATAGTGTTTTGAACACTTAAGGGTTGATGTGCAATAGTTCCTCTATCCTTCCCGAAATTTTCCATTTCTATTAACCAAGTTGGATCAAAATCAGCTACTTCTAAACCCGTAGGAAGAAGTAGTTTAAATAAATTATCAGGCTTTATCCCATTATTTTTTTGCACAACACCATTTTGGAAATGAGTAACTAATACATTGAGTCTAAATTGTATTTGATCTTTGTCTGTTCTCTTTTTTTTTGACCAATCAATCTCTGCGCCTAAAAAAGCAACTAAATTAAGAAGGGTATTACTCCTTTTTCTCTTATTCTTCCACTTAATGAATTCTGATTCAACTTTGCTTTTAGCCCTTTCTTCAAAGAAGGATTCAATTTCTGCGTGAACTAGTAACACATAACTCCGTATCATGTCCTGTTCCTTTCTAGAGTAGTTTCCGGAAATACGGGTGTTTGGCAACAAACTATTTTCTAGTTGCTCTATCCTACGAGACATTTGGTGAAACCTCCTGGAATTACCCATTTTGAGACTGAACTATGACTATTCGTCCTTCATTATACATCGGTACTTCTATCTTATCATTAACTAATCTAGCAACAACTTCCCCCCATCTATTTAGCCGTATTGCAGTATTAGTAGTGCTCTTAGTAGTCTGCTCGATAGCATTCAAAAATTCTTGATCATTAATACATATTTCCTTAAATGCATCAATAATATCATTACCCCTATTATCTAATCTATTCCGAATACCAGGAACACTAAAGTAGTAAATCATTACATCGAAAATAGCTCTATTAAAGTTATTTTGAAATCTCCCCTCAGGCAACCATTTACTAAATCCATTCCTTACTCCAAACACCTCAATGACGAATTGTATAGAACTGTTTAGTTCATTAGCTAGATTCTCTATATCATCTTTTTTTTGTTCCCACTCTGCATTCAATGTCTCTACAGTCCTATCAAAAGATATTTTCAAATTACCCGTGTAATCTGTAAGAAATAGTTTGAACATGAAATATCTAATAACCATTTCATTATCCCTCATTCTAAAGTCTGGCTGGTCAATTTTCAGCATCGCTTTAATCGGATTACTTGAAATGGCAAAAGAATCGACAAAATCAATAAATTCACCAGGATGAAGCGCTTGTCTAAGCTCTTGGGGTGAAAGCCTTATACTACCGGTATTTAATCTTAAAAACACAGTATACAGAAATGCTTCATTTGGCCAATTCTTTATTACAATAGTTCTAATTGTATGATTCATTAACTGATCAGCAATTTGCTGATATACGATATCATTTAAAATGTCTTGTAACGTCTTTCCATTGAGCTGGCTAAGTATTTCTAAACCTTGTAGTCTTAAAGGCGTAAAACCAGTCTCCTTTCCTCTGCTATAAAACTGGCGAAGTGTTAATAATCTCTGCTTCCCGTCAAGTACAACGTAGTGGCCTTTCTTGTTTTTTCTCTCAGCCAGTATAATTTGAGGGATAGGTAACCCTAAAATAAGACTCTCAATAAATCTACTTTTCTGCCTTTTAGACCATGCATCTCTTCGCTGAAATTTAGGGTTGACATCAATATTGCCTCTACGCAGCTGATTATTAACAGTTTCTGAAGTCCAGTCTGTACTCCAAATTACTGCTTGATCAAATACCTCGAGCTCCTGAATAAGGTCTTCTTCACTCTCGTATCCATAGTCTCTGTCTGTATTCATTTATTTTTTTCTAAAGATAAACACTATTGTAATTACAGTATTTGGTTGAGTACATAAAAGGCGAAAAGCCAGCATGTATTCAACGAATTGCTGTCGTCTACTTGCCTTCATGCTTACGACAAAATACGCTTTCCCTCTCCACATCTACAAGCCTTAAAACCTCCCATTTTGAAGTCCCTTGTTAACCTCTCGTTAACCACTTCCCACAAATCCCTCACCCTGAATTGTTTAAAAGTCCTCCTCGAGCCCCAGAGGAATCACCTTGAGTAAGCCACTTCCGCTACCGCGGGGGTGGCTTTTCTCGTTTTCGGGCCTTACCCAAATTACTCCCCGATGCGGCGGAGTGCTCCGGAGGTCATGCAGATTTCATCCTCATATGGCTTAAATTTACAAGTGTTATCCTTACCTTTAGTTCTCTTTTATTTTTTTAGCTCTCTCACGTAAGTAAACCGCTTTTTATTGACGACTTGAAATAATGATTTGCCCCCATTAGTCTTTGCTAATGGGGGCTTTGTTTTGCTCCTAACCGCTGCCAATAATTTCTTGATCGCCAGGACGGCATAAGTGCCGGTTGACCCTGGATAAAAAACTAAGCCCCCGCTCGCAGTTGCGAGCGGGGGCTTTTTCGTCAGTTTGGCGGGGCGCGTAATTACTTACGGATGCCCAGCTTAGCGATCAGTGCGCGGTAACCTTCGAGGTCCTTCTTCTGAAGGTAGGCGAGGTGACGACGACGCTGACCTACCAGACTCAGCAGGGCCTTACGGCTGCTGTGGTCTTTGCGGTGCGTCTGCAGGTGATCGGAGAGTTGCTGGATACGGTAGGTAAACAGCGCGATCTGGCCCTCGGTGGAACCAGTGTTGGTGGCGGAGCCGCCGTACTCGGCGAATATCTCGGCCTTCTTTTCCTTAGAAAGGTAAACTGCCATTATGGAAGCCTTTGGTGATTACGGAAATCAGTTAAAGCGAAAAATTTCGGGCCGCAAAGGTAGGGGAAATAAATGTATTCAACAAGCAGTCCGGTGGAGAGATTACTCCTTCACCTGCTTCATGAACATGTAGCCGCCCTCGGTGGCACCCCATACCTGCTCGTCTTCAGCGTTGAAGCCCTGGTCCCAGCTCTGCACGAAGGCGCGGGTGATGGACACCCGACTGGTGGCGTAGGTCGCCCCACGCAGGGAGCTTTTACACTTATCCTTTTTGGTACTCCCGCGGTAAGTTCCTTCTCCCTCGTACTTAAGGTGGACGGCACAGCCCTCCCGTTCGGTGAGCTGCTCGGGGCCGATGACGTTAAGGAGATCCGGGTCATCATAGGCGCCAATGAAACGTTCGGGATCGGGCATTTCGAACACCCGACTAACGAACTTTCGCGTGCCCGTTTGCTCCAGTTTATAGATACGCTGCCGGTAGGGCTCGTCGGCCGTAGCGGCCACGGCCTGCTCCACGTAAAGCCAGTTCCCGGGCTTATCCAACCAGATCGGTTCCATGTGCAAGACGATGTTGTAATAATCCTCCTTTACGGAGGCCTGGAGGGAGCTATCGAAGCTTCCGGTCATGACGGTACGCAGGTCCATAACGTCCACCTTATTCACCACTTTGGTGGTATTACAGGCCAAAAGAACGGAAGCGAGGAAAAGAAGCGAGAAGATTCGGGTCATACGGAGCAAATTGGCTGCACAAGGTATTACTTTCAGAAACGGCCGGGCGATTGGGCGCGTTGCGCAGGTGCCCACAATTTTCATGGGAGGGCCATGTTTTTCGGCATCTCCCTAAGCCGAGGGATTCCGACCTGGGTGATAAAAATTTCGCGCTTATCCTTTTCCGTCGAATAGTGTTCGGACGCCATTTCACTCGGCTAAGCCTTCGCGAAACAGGCTTCCGACCACGACTTATCCCTAGTCTGGCCAGTATTCTGGCAACGGAGCGGTAATTTCTACGGGCTCTTTGGTGTGCGGATCGGCAAATCGGAGGGTCCGTGCGTGCAGGGCAATGCAGTTAGGTTGTAGGGGATGCAGGGAACCGTAGGTGGCGTCCCCGATGATGGGGGCACCGGCGGTCGCCAGTTGTGCCCGAATCTGGTGAAATCTTCCGGTGATGGGTTCGACTTCCCAGTAGAATTTGCCGTCGGCGGCAAAGCGGAGGGCATACTTCAGGCGGGCTTCCTTTGCCCCGGGGATGGGTCGGGTGGCGGCGATGGCTTTCTTCCCCATCCGATCGCGGGCCATGAAGTGGCGTAGTTCGCCGGCCTCGGCCGGCAGGGGCCGGTCGGTAATGGCCCAGTAGGTTTTCCGAACCTTCTTCTCGGCAAAGGCCTCGTTCAGCAAGCGGAGGGTCGATTTATTCTTTGCCAGCAACAATGCCCCACTTACCGGGCGGTCCAGGCGGTGCACGATGCCCACGAAGGCCTCCTTTAGGCTCCTCGGACGTTTCCACTGCACCTGCGCTCGCGCCTCTACGGTATCGTAATTGAAGTGCTTTTCCGTAGCGATACCGGCCGGCTTATTGATGACCACGTACCCCTGCCCTTCGTGCAGGATGTCAAGGCTGCTCTGTTTCATGTCCGAAAAGTACGGTGGTGGGGAAGAAGTAGGGGGTAAAATCGTCGTAGATATGTAGAAGTACGACATCCCCAGAAAAACTGACCAAGCCCGTCGTAGATATGTAGAAGTACGACATTCCGGAAAATCAGACCAAGCCCGTCGTAGATATGTAGAAGTACGACAACCCCGAAAAATCCTACCAATCTCGTCGTAGATATGTAGAAGTACGACAACTCCGGAAAATCCTACCTCCCGTCTCGCACCCCAAGGGCCTCCACCCTCCCAAGCCACTTCGCCCGGAAAGCATCCGACGATAACCGGATGGGGCCAATCGCAGTAGACTTTACCCGTCGCACCCCCGTAAACTGCATCGTGAGTTGCTTCATGGCGTGGTAGGTGGGTCGGGCGTACACGAGTCGATAATACCAGGTCGGCTGGTCCATCGTGGAGATCAGCCGGGCCGTTCTGCCGCGTAGGAGTTTGTCCCACCTAGCCAGACTGCCTTCCCTTTTCTGGAAGGCAAAGCCGGGCAAAAAGAGTCGGTCAATGAATCCCTTCATGATGGCCGGCAGACTGCCCCACCACACGGGGTACACCCACACGAGATGGTCGGCCCACTGAATCGCGTCCCAGGCGGCCACCAGGTCGGGCTCCAGCTCCGTCCGCTTGCGGTACCCGAAGGCCAGGTTGGGATTGAAGTCCAGCTCCCGAATGTTTATCCGTCGGAGATGGGCGCCGGTACTGGCTACGCCTGCGGCGTAGGCATCAGCCAGCGCGAAGTTGTAGGATTCTTCGTCGGGGTGACCGACGAGGAGGAGGATGTTCTTGGGCATTGGATGGGTGGTTAAAGCATGGGGTATAGACGTATCTATACGTCAAACCAGCCACCGCCCAAAATCCATCAGGCGCGGCTTCCCTCCAAACGGTACTTTATCCCCATTCGATCGATTTCTTTAATAAAATCGGTATCCGCGTCCACCTTCCGGTGGAGGGAGAACATTCGTAGTTTCATGTCTTCCTCCCGATCGTAGAAGACCATCCGCAGCTTCTGCTTTCCAGGAAAGCGCTGGCAAAGCTCGTCGAGGGCCATCACCATTTTATCGGAGACCTGATCCACGGCCATCTTGAGGATGACGGCCTCGGTCATTTCCCGACCGATGCCCTCCAGGAGTTTGACGTCCCCAATTTTGAGCTCCAGTTCTTCGCTGTTCCACTTCTTCTGGTAGGTTGCCGTGATGAAGAGAGCCGTTCCGGCGTGCAGGATGTGCCGGTGCTTTTGGTAATCCTCTCCGAAGAGTTTGAACTCGATCATCTCGTCGTAGTCACTCAATTCGAAGATGCCCCAGCCATTACCGTTCTTGCTCACCAGGTGGCGGGCGCCGGTGATCATGCCGGCCAGGCGCACGGTGCTACGACCGTACTTCTGGGGACTCAGATCAGCCAACGAGCAGGTGACGTAGTTGTCCATCTCCAGTTTGTAGCCATCAAGCGGATGGCCGGAAACGTAGATGCCCGTTACGGCCTTTTCCCGGTCCAGTTTCTCGGGCAGCAGCCACTCCTTGGCGGCGGGCGGCTTGGGTTCGTCGGGCAGTACCTCTTCCTGAATCGCACCGAACAGCGAAGTGGCCGCGGCGGCCAACTGGCTCTGGTAGGCGTTGGCGTACTTCGTGACGTGCTCCAGGTAGGAGTCGTACTTTTCACTGGGCGCAAAGTACTGGGCCCGGTGGATGTCCTCAAAGCAGTCGAAACCACCGGCGTCGACCAACGCCTCCAGCACCCGCTTGTTGACCGTGCCGGGCTCGACCCGCTGCATCAGGTTGAAAACGCTGGAAAATTCTCCCTCCTCTCGGGCGGAAAGGATCGCCTCCACGGGGCCCTCCCCTACCCCCTTGAGGGCGGTCAGGCCGATGCGGATGGCCCCCTGCTTGTTTACGCTGAAGTCCGCCTGGGACTCGTTGATGTCTGGTCCCAACACCGGCACTTCCATGCGCCGACATTCGCGCAGGAAGAAGCTCATCTTGGTCTGATCCGACTTGTTGTGGGTCAGCACCGATGCCATGTACTCCGCCGGATAGTGCGCCTTCAGGTAGGCCGTGTGGTAGGCCACGAGGGCGTAGCAGGTGGAGTGGGACTTGTTGAAGGCGTAGGAAGCGAAGGCTTCCCAGTCCTTCCAGATCTTGCCCAGCTTGTCCTCGGGGTGACCGTTGGATTTTCCGCCCTCGATGAACTCGGGGTACATCTTGTCCAGCACCGCCTTTTTCTTCTTACCCATGGCCTTCCGCAGGGTGTCGGCCTGGCCCTTGGTGAAGTTGGCAATCTTCTGGCTCAAGAGCATAATCTGCTCTTGGTATACATAAATCCCGAATGTTTCCTTTAAGTATTCTTCCTCTGCATTGAGGGTATACGTAATGGGTCGCCGACCATGTTTCCGTTCAATGAACTCCGGAATATACTCCAACGGCCCCGGGCGATACAGGGCGTTCATGGCGATCAAGTCGTCGAAGGTCGTCGGCTTGAGGTTTTTCATGTGCTTCTGCATCCCGCCACTCTCGTACTGGAAGATGCCGTTGGTTTCCCCGCGCTGGAAGAGCTCGTAGGTCTTCTCGTCATCGAGGGGCAGTTCGTCCACGTCGATGTCCACCCCATGGTTTTCTTTGATCATCCGCAGGGCGTCCTTGATGATCGTGAGGGTTTTCAGTCCGAGGAAGTCCATCTTCAGCAGACCGGCATCCTCTGCTACGGAGTTGTCGAACTGACTGACGTACATCCCCGTGTCCTTATCGGCCGTCACCGGCACGTGCTCGGTGATGTTGGAGGGCGTGATCACCACGCCACAGGCGTGGATGCCGGTATTCCGGATGGACCCCTCCAGCTTCTTGGCCGTGCGGATCATCTCTCCGATCTGGTCCGGCGCATCGGCCATTTCCCGGAACTTGTAGGCCCGGTCGACGTCCTCGCCGTTGAGCTTACCCTTGAGCTTGGGGTGAATATCACCGTCGGCCAGCACGTGATTCAGCGAGGCTCCCAACTGAGTGGGGAAGGCTTTTGCCACCCGGTCCACTTCGCTCAGCGGCACGTCCATCACGCGACCGACGTCGCGCAGGGAAGACTTGGCCGCCATCGTACCGTAGGTGATGATCTGGGCGACCTGCTCCTGTCCGTATTTATCGATCACGTAGTCGATTACCTTCTGGCGGCCGACGTCGTCAAAATCAATGTCGATATCCGGCATGGAGATCCGTTCCGGGTTGAGGAATCTCTCGAACAGGAGGTCGTACTTAATGGGGTCGACATTGGTGATCCCGACGCAGTAGGCCACGGCGGAGCCCGCGGCCGAGCCGCGGCCCGGCCCCACGCTGACGCCCATCTGTCGGGCGGCGGTGGTGAAGTCCTGCACGATTAGGAAGTAGCCCGGATAGCCCGAGCCCTTGATGACCGAGAGTTCAAAGTCGAGCCGTTCACGGATTTCTTCGGTAATTTCTCCGTACCTGCGCTTGGCGCCCTCGTAGGTCAGGTGGCGCAGATAATCATCCTGGGTGGCGAACTCGGCCGGCATCGGGAAGTTGGGCAGCAATACGTCGCTGGCCAGCTCCAGGGTGTCGATCTTGTCGTAGATCTCCATGGTGTTGGCCACGCTCTCCGGCACGTCGGCGAAGAGGTTGGCCATCTCGATCTGTTGCTTGAAGTAGAAGTCGGAGCTCGGAAACTTGAAGCGGCTCGTATCCTCCAGCAAACTGCCCGTATTGACGCACAACAGTATGTCGTGCGGCATGTAATCTTCCTCCTCAACGTAGTGACTGTCGTTGGTGCAGATCACCTTCACGTTGTGCTTACGGGCCAGCAGCAACAGCTTCTGGTTGATGTCTTCCTGGCTCACGCCGAGGCCGTCAATGTCTTCCAGGCCGCGGTGGCGCTGCAGCTCGATGTAGTAGTCTTCGCCGAAGAGGTTAAGCCACCATTTGAGGGCTTCCTCGGCGGCCTCGTCCTTGCCCTGCAGCAACAGTTGGGGAACCTCGGCACCGATGCAGCAGCTGGTCACGATCAGTCCTTCGTGGTGCTGCTCGATCAGCTCCTTATCGATCCGGGGGTACTTGCCGTACAGTCCCTGAATGTAGCCGAGGCTGCACAGCTTGGAGAGGTTAATGTAGCCCTCTTTGTTTTTGGCCAGCATCAGCTGGTGGTAGCGCACGTCCCGCTCCCCGGCCGCCCGGCTGAAGGACTTCTTGTGGCGGTCTTCCACCAGGTAGAACTCACAGCCCACCATGGGTTTGAGGCCGCGCTTACTCGCCTCGTTGACGAACTTGAAGGCCCCAAACATATTGCCGTGGTCCGTTAGGGCCACGCCCTTCTGGCCGTCCGCCACCGCCTTGTCCATCATCGTCCCGATCTCCGACGCACCGTCGAGGAGAGAGTACTGCGTATGGCAATGTAGGTGGACAAATTCGGGCATGGTGGGGACAACTTTTGGCGGTCAGTAGCTAGTCTTGCTAAGGTACGTAAAGGCCGTTGGTAAAACGCAGCACTTCAAACAAAAGTTATCCACAATGGAGCCAAGGATGGAGGGAGAGAAGGATTGAAGGATTGAATTACCGAATGACGGAAGGATTGAATGAAAAAAAGGAGCGCTCCTCCGAGGCGTCCTCGCAAAGCGAGGCTCCTCGTAGGTGTCGCGGACCAAATAGCGGAATTTTTGGGCGACGGCGCGCAGGTGCAGCGGAATACTCGGCTCAGCCGGTGCAGGTGCAGCGTAGCGGAATACTCAGCCAGTGCAGATGCAACCAGGTCGCCGGCCGAAACGCGAGGCACGAGCAGGTTCGTCCGCCGACCTGGGGCACCCTATCCCACCAAAAAAGTAAAGCTCTACCTGTAGCGCCGGAGTCATCCGGCAAACGGTGCACCCTAACGGCTAAAGCCGTCGCTACTGAAGATCGGAGAGTGTTTGCTGCGCGTGAGGCCTAGTCTACCACACCCGCCCCTTCAATAAAATAAGCCCCCCTCCCCCACAAAAAATCAATATCCATCCAATAGCGAAGGATTTATCCGGCAAACGGTGCACCCCAACGGCTAAAGCCTTCGCTCCGAAAGGTAGTAGACTGCTAGCCTCAAGGCCGCGACACCGCGGAGGAGCCTCGCTTCGCTCGGACGCTGACGGGGAGCGCTCGCCTTTTCCTTTCGTCATTCACTCCCTCAATCATTCAATCCCTCCATCATTCAATCCTTCACTCCCTCCATCATTCAATCCCCCCCTCTTTCCTTATCTTCTGCGCCAAATTGACGTCCATGCGCCTGCCCTTGTGCCTGTTTCTCTTTTTGATCACCCCCTCGCTAACCGCCCAGAGCTCCCTGTTCGACGACCTGATGGCCGTGGAAGACGAGTGGCTGGACGTCATCCTGCGCTTCCCCGACGGAGCGCCACAAAAGGATACCATTGAGGTGGACGCCATCTTTCAGGTAGTCTCCGCATCCGGACCGCACTCCATGCCGGCGGGGGTACGGGTGCGGGGGCGTTACCGCCTGGTGTACTGCACCAACAAGCCCATGAACATCGACTTCAAACGGGGCTCCCTGCGCGACCACGGTTTTGCCGAGTTCGACAAGTATAAACTGGTGGTTCCCTGCCACGAAGGAGAAGAAAACGAGGCGGCCCTGATGCGGGAATTTCTGGCCTACCGGGTGTACAACGAACTGACGCCCTACAGCTTCCGAGTCCGGCTGATTCGGCTCACCCTCGTGGTGGGGGAAAACCAACTGCAAACCATTCCGGCCTTCATCATCGAAAACGACGAAGAACTCGCCAATCGGCTGAATCTGAAACAGGAAGACAACCACTTTGGGCACACCGCCGAAGACTTCTACGCAGACACCGAACCCACCCAGGCCTTTTTCCAGTACTTCATCGCCAACGGAGACTGGAGCATCCCCACGGGACAAAACCTCAAACTCTTCCGTACCCAGGACGACCAACTGATCCCCATTGGCTACGATTTCGATTTCTCCGGCTGGGTGGGCGCGCCCTACGCGCGCAAGCGATCCAGCGACGGCCGACTCGATCTGCAGGATCAGCAGTACCTGAGCATGACGAAATCCGAGGCGGTGCACCGTTCCGTCCGGGAAAAGTTCATGGCGCACGAGGATGCCATCGTTGATATAGTCCGCAAGCACCGTGATCTGCGGCGTTACGTGAAGCAATTCTCCCAGAAGATCGCCGTACGCCTGAAGTCCGACGAGTAAGCCCGTAAAACCTTCGGGGGGCCGAACTCCTTTACTGTGGGCAAATGCGTAATTCATTGCCCATGTCCAAAAGTTTCATTCCCGCTTTATTGCTCCTTGCCCTCGTACTTTGCACCTGCGGTCCCTCGCAAAATGATCCCACGCCTCCCCCGGCCCTGGGCAACGCGGAAAACGTGCCGGTCTACGAGCATTTCGCGGACATCGAAGGCCTTTTCGGCGGTGGGAGCGACACGGCCTACCTCGTCAATTTCTGGGCCACCTGGTGCAAGCCCTGTCGGGAAGAGCTACCGCTACTGCAACGCCTGGCGGACGAGGCTTCCCCCGTCCCCGTCAAGGTCGTTCTGGTCAGTCTCGACACGGAGCCCAGCGCCATTGAACGCATCCCCGACTATTTCCAGCAAGCGGGCATCAACCTGCCCAATTTGGTCCTCACCGACGAAGGATCGGAATGGGGGAAAACGATTGACCGCGCCTGGACGGGCGCCCTGCCCACCACCATCCTCTACCGGGGCAAACGCAAGTACGTCTACCGCCGAAATTTCCCCACTTACGTTGATCTTCAGGGCGCTATCCAGCCATTGCTTGACGGATAACTGACGGTTTTTTGGAAAGCGGCTAAAACCAGAACGGCATTTTTCGTATTTTGATTCCGCAACTAATTTGATATGCGGAACACCTACTTGATTCTTATCCTGCTGTTTGTTTCCCTTTCCGTGAGTGCTGCTTCGTTCCGTGGTTTTCTGTTGACCAAAGACGGCTACCAGCTGACGGGCTATCTGAATTTAATTGAGTACGCCCCGACGGGAAACCTGATTGTCTTCACCAACGATTTCGGTGACGAATACTCCATTCACCCCACCCTCGTCAAGGGCTTCGGCTTCAGTAAGGACGGGGAAAACTTCCGGTACGTCAGCCGTTTCCACGAAGGGCTGTGGTTCTTTTTACGCGAAGACCAATCTGGTAGGGCCCTGCGATTGTACCGCCTTCCCGATAGCTCCGATGACTGGGTTGACGACCAATTGCTACAACTCTTCCAGAACCCCATCCCTACCTACTGGATCGGCTACGGCAAGGACCAAATCTTTCCCGTGCCGCGGGTAGGATATAAGAAAAGCCTCCGCGAATTTTTCGCCGAGGCCAGTCCGGAGCTCGCCCGAAAAATCGGCAAGCGGGGCTACCGCTACCGTGACATCTACGCCATCGTCGCCGAATTTAACGAGCGAAGCATGCGGAGAAGACGGAGGCTGTAAGGAGGGAAAACATTTACCATTCGTAACTCAGCCGCAGTTCTACATTGCGGCCCGGGGCGTCGGCGAAGTACCGCTGACGGTCAAGGTAGTCCCGGTAGGTGGAATTGAGCAGGTTCTGGGCGCCGAGGCGCAGGTGCAGCGTTCGTTCCGTACGGCCGGGGGCCGAGGGATTCTTCACGGGCAGCCCCCATTCCTTTTCCAATCCGGCTTCCAGCAGCGCGTAGCCGGGGGGCGGCGGCAGGAAGTCCTGTTCTGCGTCCAAGCGGGTTTGCCGGTCCACCAGCAGGGCGCTCAGGCTCAGTTGCCAGCCCCGCGGCTGGCTTCCCGTGCGGTACTTCACCCCCAGACGGAGGTTATCAGCGGGCATGTACACCAACGGACTGTCTTCGGTCCGGTTACGGCCCCGGACGATGGCCAGACGGCCATCCACTTCCCAGCGATCGTTGGGTTGCCAGAAGGTGGTCAGGGTGCTGCCGTAGAGCAGCGCATCGCCGGCCCGGTAGAGGAAGAGAGGAAAAGCACCCCGGATGGTCAGCCGAAATTCCGGCTGGGGTTCCAGAAAGATGTAGTCCCGTACGGGTTGTACGAAGGCGCTGGCGTTGACGATCAGGGAATTACTGGCGTACCGCCAGCCTCCCGTCACCTTCAGGGAGCGCTCGGGTTGCAGGCTGTTGTCTCCCTCCTCAATACCGCTGACGCCCTGGTGCAGGCCACGGCTGTAGAGTTCATTGATTTGCGGGGCCCGCTCCCGAAGCGTAACGCCCAGCCGCAGGCTGGAGCGCCCGGTGATCCGGTAGTTTCCCTCGGCGCTGGCGCCAAGGGTATTGAAGCGGTGCTCGAAGCGTTCGATCCGGAAGGGCGGGTCGGGGGTGATGGTGATGGCTTCGTAGAACTGCCGGTCCACCCGTAGCCCGGCGTGGTACTGCCAGCGGTCGCCCTCTTCGTGGTAGGCCAGGTAGGCCGAGGCGCGGTTGGCGTTGTAGTCCGGAATCAGGGGAAAGATTCCCGTGCCGGGAACGTTGTCGTTGAGGACAAATTCGTACTGCAGGTTGGCGTCCAGGTGGCGGTCCGGAGCCAGCTCGTGGTGCCAGGCGCCCTCCACGAGGTGGCTCCACTGCCGCAGGCTGAGGGCGGGGATATTATCTCGGTCGCCCCGCCGGACGTCAAACTCCTTGCGGTTGTTGAGCTGTCCGCCGTAGCGGAGGGTCAGCCGGTGATCTTCGTTGGGGCGAAACTCGGTTTCGAGTTTCAGCAGGTGGTGCTGCACGGCCTGCCGGGGAGAGTTGATGTCAAAACTGATGTCCGGCTGCGTGAAGAAGGGCTCCTCCCGGCCGATGGCGTCCTGCAGGTCCGTCAGGTTACCGATGTGAGAGCCACGCAGTACGCCGATGTTGGCGTTGAAGATGCTGTAGTAGAGGCGGCTCGTCCACCGCTGGTTGTGGAAGTGGGCCAGCTGAAGGGCGGCGTTTATTTCCTGACGTCCGGTGTTCGTCAGCACGTAGTCTGGAGCCCGTTGATCTCCGCGTATTTTTCCCGTGGCGCTGAGGCGGTAGGCCGTGCGGCCGCCCGCCGTCAGGCGGGCATTGAGGGTATTCCCGAGGCCATTGGACTGAAATCCGTAGGCCAGGGTCCCCGAAGGAGATTCGTTCTCCCGGAGGGGCGCTGGTTCGATCAGGACGGTGGCCGCGACCGTGGGGCCGGCGTACTTCAGGGCCTCCACGCCCTCCACTACGCGGACGTAGGCCGCGACCCAGGGGTCAATTTCCGGGGCGTGGTCGTTTCCCCATTGTTGCCCACTCTGGGCGATGCCGTTGTTCTGAAGGCTGAGGCGGTTGCCGAAGACGCCATCGTAGACGGGCTTGGCCGCGGCCGTTCCGCTGCGCAGGCTGCTCACGCCGGCCGTGCGTTCCAGCACGTCGCCAAGGGTAGCTACCGCCTGCCGGTCGAGTTCCCGGGTATACTCCGCCGACGCAGCGGAGGACACCGTCACCGTTTCCGTAAAGTTGTCGTGGTGGTGCAGGAATACCGTCAGCGTGGTATCCCCCCGTAGCAGCATTTCGATTTCTTGTGCATCACAGCCGATGTGAGAAAATCTCAGCACCTGCGCTCCGCCGCAAACATTGTTCACCTCAAAGTAGCCACTACTGTCTGCCTGCACGCCCACCCGCTCATCTATCAGGTAGACGTTGGCGTACCCCAACTGCTCGCCGTCGTGCTCACTTAAAATCCTTCCGGATATGGTAAAGGAGCATCCGGTCTGAGCCGCAACGTATTCTCCACCTACCAGGAATAAGGTGGCAAGCAGGGAAAATCGAAAGACGGTTTTCGGAAATCTTCCGGTAGGCAAGTAAACTAATTTGGTGGGCGGGCCCGGCAAGATCACCGGGCCCGCAAAACTACTGAATAGTTACGTTGAAAGTAACTTCAATGTCCGTTTCTCCACCGGCAAGCTCGGGCGTATTGATCGCCAGGCCGGCGGCACTCTTATTGGGCTCATGGCGCAGAATGATGGTCAGAGTTCCAAAGCCCGCCGCGCCGGCGGTAACGTCGGTCAGCAGACCGACGGGGTTTCCGTCGCCGTCGCTGTCGCCGTAAGCGATCGTCAGGTCAGCAGAACTCACCTGGAAGAAGAACATATGCTCATCATCCTCCTCTTCTACCTCTTCGGTGATGTCTTCGATGTCGCTGGCGTCGGAAGCATCCAGGAGTTCCAGCGACCCGGTGTAGGTAGCGTTTGCCGCCAGTGGTCCGGATACCGTGATGGTGGGGGCGTTGCCACCGTCGCCGTCACGATCCTGAAAGGTCATCGTCACCACGTCACCGCCTCCCGTCGGGGTAAGGGTGTAGGTCAGGTCGGTGATGACTTCTTCGGGGTTCTCGATGATGGGGTCATCGTCATCGCAGGCGTTGAAGGTTACCAGGGCAACAAGAGCAAAGAGTAAGAGAAAAAGGTTTTTCATGTGGTTATGGTTATTGGAAGTATAAAGGTAGTACGGGAACGCCATTACTGCAACAAAGTTGCAAAAACTCAGCAAATAAAAAAATACCCCCGCCAGAAACCTGACGGGGGTAAGTTGTTGAAGATTCTTTTTTAGCTGCGAACCCGGGCCAGTTCGTCGAGCACTTCGGCCAGTTCACGGCAAATTTGCTCGCCTTCGGGGTCTTCCACGAGAGCCGTCATGATGTAGTTCCGCTCGGGGCCCTGCACCATGGCTACATCTGCGTGGAAAACGGACCAGGAACCCGACTTGCGGTATACCGTGGCGTTGGGGGCGATCCGGTCGAGCGTATTGACGAACTTGTGGTGCAACTCCGGGTTGACCAGGTAGCTCATCATGGCGCTGCTGGCCGTTTCACTGATCAGACGACCGTTGGCCAGCAGGTAGAAGTAGCGGCACACCTGCTCGGCGGTGGCGGCGTGGCTGATTCCCTTGATGGGATCCGGGTACCGACGACCACCGGCGGCGTAGCGCTTGCCCACCCAAAGACCACCACCGAATTCGGGGTCGTACAGTTTGAGTTCGGGGCTCGTCATGGTTCTTTCGATGTTTTCGAAACCAACCCGGTCGATCATCCGGGTGGTGGCGGCGTTGTTGGACTTGGCGATCATCAGTCGCATGTCCCGACGGATTTCTTCCGTCTCCTTGAGTTCACCGCGCTCGATGGCGTCCTGAGCGGCGGCCAAAACGGCAATTTTGGGCAGGCTGGCCGCGTACATCATGTGCCGTCCGTTGAGGGTGGCAAAGCGGGGGGCGGTTTCCTCCTGCATGTCCACCAGACCGACGGACAGTTTCTTGTTCCGGTAAAGCTTGGCCCACACGGGGTTGGCTAAAATTCTGGCTTTGAGTTCTGCCTGCAGCGTTTCGTTGCTGAAGTCACGCAGCGCGGCTACGGGTGCAGCTTCCTCCATGGGAAAGTCCGCAACGGGAGCGGCAACGCGCTCCAAATTAACCGGCATGAAGAAACTGGAAGCCTGTACGAATTCAGCCTGGAGGCGGCTGACGTCAAACTGCGTACTGCTCATGAAAAACATTGAATTCAGTAAGAGCAGGAAAAAGAAGATCCTTTTGAACATATAAAAGCGTGTGTCTTAGAAAAAACCACATGGTTGGATCACGTGGCAAATTGAACTTAACGTCACACAATTGCTATTTGGGAAGGCTAAACGGCTCCAATATCGTAAATCCTTAGTGCTGAGCCGCCGTTTGTAGACAAACAAATATACAAACAGTTGCGAGAAAGGCTAATCTGAAGGGCGAAAACGGGTAGTTTAACACTATGGTAACGTTTTCTTTGGGGTGTATCGCGGTTACAGCTCACTGGTCGAATGAAACTCGATCTCCGGGTGGTTATCCTTAGCCATCTGGAGCGTCCAGGCGCTTTCGGCAAGGTATACGTTTCGGCCGCTCTTGTCGACCCCCACGTGCTGACGGCGGCGTTCCAAAAAGGCCCGCATGGCGGCCGGATCCTCACTCGTCACCCACAGCGCTTTGTGGAGGTTGATGGGCTCGTAAATGACCTTTGCGCCATACTCGTGCTCGAGCCGGTACTGAATTACGTCGAACTGCAGTGCCCCCACCGTTCCGATGATCTGGGCGTTATCCACCGTACGGGTAAATAGCTGGGCTACACCTTCGTCCATGAGTTGGTCGATTCCCTTGGCCAGTTGCTTGGACTTCAACGGATCACCGTTGATGACCCGCCGAAATTGTTCAGGACTAAAGGAAGGGACACCCTTAAAGTGTAACTCCTCCCCTTCCGTCAGGGTATCCCCGATTTTGAAGTTCCCCGAGTCATAGAGTCCCACCACGTCACCCGCAAAGGCCTCGTCCACCACTTCTTTTTTGGCGGCCATGAAGCTGGTCGGGTTGGCAAACTTCAGCTTCCGACCTTGCCGCACGTGCAGATAGTTGGTGTTGCGCTCGAAGGTGCCGGAGCAGATCCGGAGGAAGGCAATGCGGTCCCGGTGACGGGGGTCCATGTTGGCGTGAATCTTGAAAACGAAGCCGGAAAACTGATCTTCGTTGGGTTCCACCTGCCGCTCTTCGGCCGGCCGGGGCCGGGGCGGCGGAGCGATTTGCACGAAGCAGTCCAATAGTTCCTTGACGCCAAAATTATTGACGGCCGAGCCGAAAAATACGGGGCTGATTTCTCCATCCAGGTAGTCCTGGCGTGCAAAATCGGGATAGACCTCGTTGATCATCTCCACCTCGCCGCGCAGCTCTTCGGCGGCGTCCTCCCCAACCAGGCTATCCAGTTGCGGGTCCGCCAGGTCATTGAATTCAATGACCTCTTCCGGACGCCCCTGTTTGTTGTCGGGCCGGAAC
The DNA here is from genome assembly GCF_004375085.3 of Lewinella sp. W8. Classification (GTDB taxonomy): domain Bacteria; phylum Bacteroidota; class Bacteroidia; order Chitinophagales; family Saprospiraceae; genus Neolewinella. The sequence continues at coordinate 574,240 of NZ_SNAQ03000001.1, read as the reverse complement.
AGCACTAGTTTTTCCTCAAAGAGATTGTAGACGCCCTGGAACCGGTCTCCCATCCCGATCGGCCAGCTGAGCGGCCGGGCGTTCAGGTGCAGTTTCTGTTCGATCTCGTCGATGAGGTCGAAGGCTTCTTTACCGGGGCGGTCCAGTTTATTGACGAAGACAATGACGGGGGTCCTGCGCATCCGGCAGACTTCCACCAGTTTTTCCGTTTGTTCCTCTACCCCCTTGGCGACGTCAATGACCACGATCACGCTGTCCACCGCCGTCAGGGTGCGGTAGGTATCTTCCGCAAAGTCTTTGTGGCCGGGCGTATCGAGGATGTTGATCTTCTTATCTGCGTAGTCGAAGGCCATCACGGAGGTGGCTACGGAGATGCCCCGTTGCCGCTCGATCTCCATAAAGTCGGAGGTCGTGGTCTTTTTGATCTTATTGCTCTTCACGGCCCCGGCAACCTGAATGGCGCCCCCGAAAAGGAGGAGTTTCTCGGTCAGGGTGGTCTTCCCCGCATCGGGGTGGGCAACGATGCCGAAGGTGCGGCGACGGGCGATTTCGGTTTTCTGGCTCATAATTCGGAGCGCAAAAGTACGGCGGTAAAAAAACTTTCCCTAAGCTTGGTGCATTATCCCGTAGCATTTTATCTTTGCGTCCGCTTTAATCAGCCACCCTAGCTCAGCTGGTAGAGCAATTCATTCGTAATGAATAGGTCACCGGTTCGAGTCCGGTGGGTGGCTCACAGCAAAGCCCCGCAATCCGTCTGGATTGCGGGGCTTCTTGCTTTTTATCACCGGCAACTGCTTTCGGATGACGAAACGTACTCCGTTTTGGAGGTAAGGTTTCGGGCCCGGAGGGTTTACGCGACTAGCCTTTGGCAACGGCGTGCAGGTGCCAGGTAATTATTCGGGTGCCAACTTTACAGGTTCGTGGTCTGTGCGTCTACATTATAGCGGTAAATGGCACAGATTCCGGAGGTAATGCGGGGCATTTCCGTCCGGGGCAGATTATACACCTTCGCACCGGAGGCATGGGCGGCTCGGGCTGCCCGTTCGAGCAACTCCTCGCTGTTAGCATCATTCTGCTCCGGGTCAAGCGATACGCCGTTGGTCGCTTCATCGTAGGTACCGTAGCTATCGTGATCTTTATCGACCCAGAGTACCTCCACCCGGCCATTGATGGCTGCGGGAATGACGGTATGGACACCAAAACTTGCCTCGTTATTGGCCAGTTTCGCCTCGAATTTTTCGAGATCCCGCTGGTATTGTTCCTGAAAGTGGGGCGCCACTACGTTCCAGGCCATTTCCTGTAACTCGGCGGGTTGCTTATCCGCCACATTACCGGCCATAAAGTCCTCTTCGTACAGGTGAGCATAACTATTGGCCTCCCGGTAAATGGGAATTAGTTCTTCTACTCCCGCCAGCACCAGGGGTGCATTGTCGTCGCACAGAATACTGGTCACGCCGTCGTTCACGCGGTCAAAAAAGACCTTGATTTCTTCATTCTCCTGATCGTGATCGGCGTCACGGCCAAAGAATACGGAGTTACTACCGGCTTTTTTGCCGGGGGCACCAGCGCGGGTCAGTCCGCGGCTGCGGTCATCAATCCGTAACGCTTCGGCCATATTACTGGGCACCTCTTCGGCAAATTCCAGTTCCTGGATGCTGTATTCGGTAGTTTCAAACAGGCGGATGTTGTCGCGACTGAGGGAAAGAAGGTAAAAACGGGCGGGGTCCTCGTTCACCAGCGAAATCAGGGGACGTACGTAAAAGGTCTGCTGTACGTATACCTGGCTACGGAAGTCAATCGGACAGGCATAATGGCTGAAGTGTCCGTCACCGATAAACACGGCCAGGCCGTCACTTTGATCTTGCCAGAATTCCGGCTCGGCGAATAAATCAATGGCCGGCTGCAGAAATTGCTCCGCCTGTGACGGGCGCAACCCGAATTGCTTTTCAAGTTTGCGAGCGGCCAATTGCACGGCATTCTTAGCCCGTATACGGGACTTCTCCTCCTGGCCAACGCGGCCGGTGGGGAAATACATAGAAACAGAGTGTGGGCCACTGAAGCGGGCCAGTTCTTTGAAGTTATTGTCGGTAATCACGATGGGTGATTTTTAAGTTTGGTTTTTGCGTCCACGGAGGGAACTTCCCTCTCTCTTGAAGCGGCGTTGCGTCGTTTACGATTCTTCCGGTAAATACCGGAGATGACGCCCAGGAAATACAAAAATCCAAGTGCGTAGTAAATCGATCGCCCTACGGTACCCAGGCCCTTAGCGAGGCCGAGGTAGCCCATCATCCCCAATACGGGGATGGCCGTCAACAGTGTACTGGGAATCCGGGACACAATCAGGTTAATTTAAGGTTCATGGGGAACATCCCCCACTTACCTTAAAAACCGAAGGGCACTACCCCGTGTTCGGTAACCCTCTGGAAATCAAAACAGAAAACATTGCCCCGGCCGACATTACCTTTTCCGGATACTTTCCCGGTTTTAAAACCGAAAAACCGAAAATCCCCGCAATTGGTGGGTAGATACGGTGGTGAGCATGGAAGTTGCGATCTCAATTTCCGGCAGGGTTTGCTCCGGGGTAAAGCCCCGGGCCAGTAAAGACTGACCGCAGACGGTGAGCTTTACTCCCGCAGCCTTCAGGGCCGTTACCAGCGGAGCGTTAGGATTATCCACTCCGAAAAGCTTTTGGTGGGTAGCGTTATCCAATACACCGAAGGTGGCCTTTCCGTGGATGGCCAGCACCACCTCCATTTGCTCCGGTGGCACGCCACCCACGGCGTGTAGGTTCAGCATCCGGGCAACGTTGTTTAGTCCGGCCCCCAGGGTGTCGGGCGTGGGCGCTCCGGAAAACACGTCTACCACAATTTTGTAGCGCAGGCCCGGATCCGGCTTCACGGTAGCTTCCGGAATCGGATAGATCCCGCCAAAGTCCTTGATGACCGGGTTGACGCGTTCCTGGCCAAGCAGAGAGGTGAACGCCAGGAGACTAATGGCAAGGAGGAAATATGTTCGCATGTCTTGTGTTCTTGGTAAAAATTTCGGGACCCTACTGAAGCTTTGCCATTTCTTCTCTGGCGGCGGCAGCTATTGCTCCATCTCCGTCCAGGGCAATGGCTTTGGCAAAAAGTTCTTTGGCCTGATCCGTTTTACCGGAGCTCGCCACGGCAATTCCGTACCGATAATGGGTGCGGGCCGATTCCGGGAAGAGGCGGTTATTCATCCGTAGCACGAAGGAGGCCTCCACGTTACGACCACCACCGAGCAGCATTTGCCCGATGCGATCAAACTCGCCCTCAAAATCAACGAACCGATAGTTGGGGTCCTCCACGAACTTCTGGGCGTCGGTTTGCACCTGCATGATTTTACCCGTGGAGAATAAGTCGGTAAGGTGCTGCATGGGGTCGCGGACAAAATTATCTCCGTCAAACTGCAGGGCCTTTGCCAGGACGGGGTCCTGGTTGGTACGATATTCTTCGGCGCTGAGTCCTACCGCCAGATGGGGCGCCAGCCAGTCGGCGTTCTGCCACTGGGGCTTGTCTTGCCACCAGGCCCAGGAAAGGCGCACGGGGATTTTGCTGTTGGGCAGCACAAGCAATCGGTTATCGCCGTAGAAGTTTACGTTTTCGCCCGTTGGTTCTCCGAGGAAAATGGCGTTGGTGTAGTTGTCCAGTTCGTTGACCAAATTCTGACAGGCGGAGAACGTCCGCCGACCGATGAGTACGAAAAATTTACCGGGTTGGTTGATTTTATCGGCCCGGATGACGTTCGTGACCACGTACTTGTTGTTGAAATTGTTTCCACCGCCATTCAAGCGTACGTCCAGCACCAAGCGCTCCACTTCGTTGGCATCAACGAAGGCGAAAACGCGCTTGAAGAAGTCATCAATACTTTCGGTCGGGTCGGGAAAAACCTGACTGTACCGAACGTAGACTACCCGTTCCTCGGGCAAATAACGGAAGTAGTAGTGCTTTTCCAGGGAGTCCAGATAATGGGGGGTAACCGTTTCATCTCTCATGCCCGTCCATCCCTCACCGGATTTACTGAAGCCATAAGCAATGGAGATTTCCGGGGATTGCTCCGCAACAACCTGCTGTTCAAAGGTCTCCCCGTCTTTTTCGAGGGTGAAGGTGATTTCCTTCTTCAGTTCCTCCGTCACGCCGCTGGCGTGCAATATTTCCGGAATGCAGAGCATGTACAGTCCGTAGGCCTTGACGAAATAGTCATTCTCGGCGGGAATCATTGGCCGGACCATCGTCAACGCCTCGGCGACGGGCCGGCCTTCGATGTTGATCACTCTTGCTCCTACTGCCCGTGAATAGTCCCGGCTGGCACCTTCCACGAAAAGGCCATCAGAGAACTCGTACAGATTCAGGGGCAGACGGTGAAAGCCTACCTCCTCACTCAGCGGGCGAATGGAAGTATGTCCGTACGCAAAGGACGACACCAGACGGATGAACCCCGCCTTAATCTCGTGAGCCGCCATCTCCGGTATGGCTTCCCGCAGCTGTTCGACCTGCTCATCGAAGGCGGCTACCGTGGTTTTTTTGAACAGAAAGGGGTAATCGGTGTGAATGGTTTTCTGGAAAAAATCCAGATCCGCCCGCCATTCCCCGGCGGTAAGCTCCACTTGCGCAGTAGCGCCGGCGAAGGGTAGCAGGCCCACAAGCAGGGCCATAAGTAATCGAAAAAGCATGCTAAGTGTTAGGTGGTACGGAGCTAAAGGTAGGGGCTACAAGTTGGATTGATTTCCAGCTCCCGACAAACCACTACCTTCACCCACGCCTTAGCCAAATAAAATTGAAACCAGCATGCCTACCCACCCCGTTTTGTGGCAACCAGATCAAGCATCCGTTTCCAACACCAACCTGTGGGCCTATAAAAAGTGGCTCAAAGCTACCCGTGAGTATGACTTTGACACCTACGAAGAGCTCTGGAACTGGAGTACGAACAACCCCGCCGATTTCTGGCAAAGCATCGTCGATTACTTTGGGGTAAATTTTCATGATGCGCCCACTGAGGTCCTATCGGGAAAAATGCCCAACGTTCGTTGGTTTGCCGGGGCCACGGTAAACTACGCCGAGCACATTTTCCGTCAGGCCACTACCGAGTATCCGGCCCTAATCTTTCGGAATGAAACCGGGGGGCAGGAGGTCAGCTGGGCCAGCTTGACACAGCAGGTGGTCGCCGCCCAGCAGTGGTTGATCGGCCAGGGGATTGGCGTAGGCGACCGGGTGGCCGCCTACCTGCCCAACATCCCGGAGGCCATTGTCTTTTTTCTGGCCACCAATGGCCTGGGGGCGGTATGGTCCTGTTGTTCCCCCGACTTCGGGGTGGAAACGGTCATTGAGCGCTTCGGGCAAATCGAACCCCAGGTCCTGATCGCCTGCGACGGTTACCAGTACAACGGCAAGCCCTATTCAAGAATGGAGGAGGTCGCCAAGCTTCGCCGGGCACTTCCTTCCGTCCGGGCCACCGCCTTCGTCCCCTACCTCGATTCCGCGGCCAGTCTCCCGGACGCTGCCGCCTACGAGTACATTACAACCGCAGCCAGTGAGTATACCCGGGAGGACCTTACCCTAAGGCCGGTCCCCTTCGACCATCCGATCTGGGTTCTCTACTCTTCCGGCACCACCGGAAAACCCAAGGCCATCACCCACAGCCACGGGGGCGTGCTGCTCGAGCACCTGAAGTACATGGCTTTCCACAATGACGTCAAGCCCGGGGAGCGTTTCTTCTGGTTCACCACCACCGGCTGGATGATGTGGAACTTCCTGCAGGCTTCCATGCTCATGGGGGCTACGCCGGTGCTCTTCGACGGCAGTCCCGGCTTCCCCAGCCTGAACCGGCTCTGGGAATTAAGCGAGGAGCTGCCCATCCATCACTTTGGCACCAGTGCTCCCTACCTGGTGGCCTGCATGAAGCAGGGACTCACTCCCGGCAAAACTTATGACCTTAGCCGACTGCGGTCCATCGGCAGCACGGGTGCTCCCCTGCCCGCCGAGGCCTTCGACTGGGTATACGAAGCCGTGGGGGAACATCTCTGGCTTTGTTCCATGAGTGGCGGAACCGACGTATGTACGGCCTTCGTCGGGGGAATTCCCTTCGCCCCGGTTCGCCGGGGGCTCATCCAGGGCCGCGCCCTGGGGTGCGCGCTGTACGCCTACGACGAAGCGGGGGAGCGGGTCTCCGGGCAGCTCGGAGAAATGGTCATCGAACAGCCCATGCCCAGTATGCCCGTTTACTTTTGGAATGACCCGGGGCAAGCGCGCTACCGGGCCAGCTACTTTTCCGATTTCCCCGGCAAGTGGCGGCACGGAGACTGGATAAAAATTTTCCCAAACGGTCAGTTGATCATCCAGGGAAGATCAGACGCGACCCTTAACCGCAAGGGCGTCCGGATCGGGACGGCCGAAATTTACCGGGTGCTGGACCAGATTCCGGAACTAAAGGATGCCCTCATCCTGAACCTCGAACAACCCGACGGGTCGGACCATATGCCCCTGTTCGTAGTAAGCGACGGGGAAGTTGACGCCGGGATGCGCGAGAAGATCAACCGGGAACTGAAGGTTCAGTGTTCTCCCCGCCACGTCCCCGACGAAATCATCCAGGTACCGGACGTGCCCTACACCCTGAGTGGGAAAAAGATGGAAGTTCCGGTGAAAAAGATTCTACTCGGCATGGACCTATCCTCCAGCCTGAACCGGGATGCGGTACGCAATCCCCGGGCGTTGGACTGGTTCATAAACTGGGCCAAAAACAACTAACGAATAAGGAATACAAAGTACTCATGCCGAAAACCTACCAAGAACACCGCCGACGCTGGATGATCAAATCCGGCGGTGGCCTGGCCATTATCGGATTTGGTGCCTGCCTGATTGCCGAAGCGGCAATGCTAAAGTCCGGGGGCGCAGCCACTTCCTCCTGGGTGGCCTACGGTACGGTCGCCCTGGTAGTTTTCAACGCTGGGCTGGCTATCTTTGGGGATGCCGTGCGCCATCGGGTGCACATGGATCGGCTGGAATAATTTTCTTCCCCCAGAATGCAGCAAGGATGCTGAAAAAAATGAAACGATGGACGCTGCGCTCGGTCCTGGCGGTACTCGCCGGCCTGCTTGGTTACGTATTACTGTCATTGCTGCTATCCGCCATTCCCACCGGAGTGTTAAACGAAAAAACACCCCGGATGAAGACCATTTACGTCCACTCCAACGGGGTGCACGTAGACGTCATCCTGCCCCGGGCAGAAGTACCGGAAGACTTGTGGCAGCAGCTAAGTCCGGGACCAAACACCAGCTTCATGGCCTTCGGCTGGGGCGATAAGGGGTTTTATCTCGATACGCCCACCTGGGCGGAACTCAAAGCTTCCACGGCCATCAAGGCCATGCTTTTACGGAGTCCGACGGCCATGCACATCACCGACTACGAGCGGGAACGCACGGACTGGACGTCGGTACACATTCGGGAAGAGCAACTCTTCCACCTCCTTAAATACATCCGGTCTTCCTTCGCCGCGGGAGCGGCCGGGGAGGTGATCGAAATTCCGGATGCCGGTTACACGGATCGCGATCGCTTTTACGAAGCAAGGGGGCATTACAGCATGATCATGACGTGTAACACCTGGGTGAACCGGGCCTTCCGCCGGGTCGGTATCCGCACGGCGGTGTGGACCCCGATGGATAGTGGGATTCTCCGCCATTTGGAGCATTAGGTCCGCGTTTATCGTTGCCGATGCCATGGGACTTGATTCGGAAAATACGCTAAACTAGTAGATAAAGATGGGTGGGTTACTCTTGAGCGTAGGCTGTTCCGTGAATTAACCAATTGGCCATCAAACCCTTGAATTTTTCAGTAGCGGCAGAAAATTTATGGGATGGCATAGAGTTATACCCCTTTTGATAGCACACGGATTGTTCTTTCAGCTGAGTCTATCTCTTTCTAGGTCTTCCTCGCCAAAAGAAAAATCACAACTTAAAATCTAGGTCAGATGAATGCAGTGGCTAAATGGTGGTGGGTAAGAAGCCTCTTAATTTACTCCTAAGCGCCAAGGAAAATTCTACCCCATAAGTTTTCCACCTTTTGCTGGCCAAAAGGTGCTATGTTATTTTCCAAAGATTTAGACGCTTTTTTATCTTTAAAGCCTAAGGCCCATCCAACTTCTAGTTGATGGAGTCACGGTAGGCAAGTTTCGGCTTGCCTACTTCTTTTTGACACCTCCTTTGATGAAGTCTAGGGTCATAAGCAGTTCCATTTTTCACTATTGCGTACATAACCACTAACAACTTCCGTTGAACTGCAATAAGCCCTTTTTTCTTAATCATTGTCCGTTGATATACCCTCTGATACAGCTGGCCAAAAACACCATCATCCTTTACGTAGGATAATGATGGCATAAAAAGCGCTCGACGTATCCTTGAGTTTCCTCTTTTTGATATTGAAGAACGTCCTCTTACGGAACTACCCGACTGTCTTTCAACTACATCCATTCCCGAGAATTTTACTAATTGAGCACGAGAATCAAACAACTGAAAACAGCCTGTCTCTGCTGCAATGACTGCAGCTGTTTTTAAGGCCACTCCAGGAATTGTCATGAGTAGGCGTAGCACATTATCAAGAAGTTCGTCCTGGCGAGCAAGCTGGCGGATTTCTAATTCGATTTGTTTCAATTGTCGTTTAAAGAGTGCAATTATCTCACGATACCGCATGCAGACTTGGTCATCAACAAGCGCACTATGTTCCATAGCGTGTAGTTGATTTTGAGTAACTGTTTTTGATTCTGTAATTGCTTGATATTGACGTGTTAGGGCTCTTAGACGACGAATAGACTTTGTAGGTGGGCGCCAAGCAACAAGTTTTCTTTCGGAGACTAAGCGAGCAATGATTTCTGCGTCACTGACATCCGTTTTGTTGTGTAAGTTATGGCTCTTTGCGAATGCGTTGACCTTTGTCGATAATTGGACGGATACGAAATAGCCATGCTCAAAGAGAAAGTAAGCTAGTGCTTCGTGGTATACCCCGGTAGCTTCCATTGCTATCACCATCGGGGCATCCTGGACGGTATACTTCTTGAGCCATTCATGGAGCTTAATGAACCCCGAATTAGTGTTAGAAAACTTCTTGACGCCACGATGCTTGCGGACTTCGGTGCTCCCTTGGAACTGGAATAAAATGCGGACGTAGAAATCGTCTTTACTCACATCCACACCTATGGATTGTTTAACTACAGACATACAGAACAGAATTGATGATAAAAAGCAGAGTACTTTCTTCGCCTTCCCTCATAGCGTTATACTATCTAGTGAAAATATCCACTGATTTAAGTGCTATTCCGACTCTAAAAGCCTCCTAGCAGTAGGCTCAATCCTTTTGGTGTGGCTATACGATTTTACAGTAGGCCTTGGTGGAACAATGAGTCACTACTACTAGGAGTAAGATATCATGCTTCCTTTCTAACGAAAGACAATATGACATCCTAAGGCAAACATATGAGGTGGAGCCAACCACGAAGTAGCCGCGAAGCGAACGCCCTCGGCTGCATCATCGGCTTAACGGGAATGAAGACCTTTGCTGACCTACAAAGCCGAAACTCGCAACCTACTTAGTGGACAAAAGATCACTAATCGGTTACACATCATTAGGGACTTTTTAAAAGCCTTGGGGTGCTCATACAACAGCTTGGCGCCAACGGTCGCAAAGGCCTCCATTCCCTACCGATGACGAAGGCCGAAAAAAGGGGGGGGGAGCAGGGAAAGCCCGGAACAAACCACTAAGAAAACTTTGGTTGCAGCAAATACTTTAGACCTTCAACGCAGTGATATAAATCTTAAACCCGGCCTTAATTGCTGGTAGGGGGAGCGGTGCTTTTGGGCCGTGAAGCGGAATTGGTGTTTGAGCCAATACGGGGCGAGTACTTGAAAACAAAGAGTTGACAATCGATAGGTGTTCTTTGAAAAAAGTGGCGTGCGGTGAGTTTCAATTTCGTAGGCATCAAAAGCGCCGTGAGCCCGTTAAGCCGGCAATTTAGACGGGGGGCTTTTGCGGTACTTTTGGCCGGCAAAAGTACCAAACTCACATAGCGGAAAGAGTGTCTGTCTTTGTCCAAATTCAGTGATAGTAGACTGCCATATCACAAAACCACCTAATACAAAAAGGCAATTTATTAAGGAAAAACATTCAGGGTAAGAGGGTTGTAACTTCATACCGCTAAAGAAGTTACAACTTTGCGCTACCTGACAAATTTTCTGCCGCTACCTTGCGCCCTACTGAACAAACGCGATGCTTATAGAATCGCTGATGAGACCTTTCAGAAAAACCTTCCTAACCCTTCGGAAAACCGCCAAAAACTTAACGCAGAAGATATTCCCTAAAAAACCGGGCAGAATACCTTTGCGCCATGAAAAGATTGATGCTTTTCGGCACCCTGCTCGTGGTGCCCGCCGTAGCCGTTCTGCTGTACGCCATCATCGGTGCCCTGATCTCCCTGATTCCGGGAAGGGAAAAGGCTTCCGGAGGTCCGAACACCCGACGGGTCTATCTGGACGGCAACGGACTGCACTGCGAATTCGTATTCTCCGTTAATGATTTGCCGGCAGACCTGGCCGCGGAATTCCGTCCGACGGGGGCCTACCTCGGCATCGGCTGGGGAGAACGTAGCTTTTACCTCGACATCCCGACCTGGGACGACCTCACGGCGAAGATTGCCTTTCGGGCCATGCTGATGCCCAGCCCGACCGTGATGCATCTGCGCAACCATCAGGCGGCGGACGCTAATTGGCTGCCCCTGGAGCTTACGGAAACCCAGTTTCAGGAACTCCTGACCTACACCTTGGCGTCCTTTACCCGGACGGGGGGCGGCGCTTTCCGTCACCTCCCCGGGGTCGGCTTCGACGAGCGGGACTTCTTCTACGAAGCCCGGGGAGCCTACAGCCTCTTCAAAACCTGTAACAGCTGGACCAACGGGGGCCTGAAAGCCATCGGCTGCGCCACGGCCCACTGGACGCCATACGACCAGGCGATCAAACTTCACTACCGGCGGCGGCAACGCCGCCTGACCAGGCAACTGCGCCTGGCCTGACCCGCAGTTCGGAGGAAGATAACGCCGGCAGGAACTTTCCGGGGAGCAGCGTACATTTATTCGCCGTACTTTCCTGTCTATGGCTACCCCCGACTACACCGATGCGCAAGAAGCCCAGTGCTTCACCCGGGAACTGGAAGCGGTCCACCGCCGGTTTCCAAACCTACCCGTAGCGGAGGCCACCACCCAGGACCTGCTGATCATTTACCGCCGGCTGGAGGCGGACCTGCCTCCCTTTGGTCGTTTGCTGCGGCAAAACCTGAGCCAGGAAGCGGACTATGCCAGCCTGCTCCTTCCTCACCTGGAGGGCTGGTTATCGCCGGAGGATCAGCGGCCGCCCCTGCTGGCTTCCCTGATTTATCTGGACGCCCGGGGAGCCGAACCGGAAGTACTCCGGGAGCTGAAGGAACTACCGACCTACCTGGCCACCCCCGACCACCTCGGCATCCTGCGCTCCGCGCCCCTTAGTGCCCACGCTTCCTGGATTGAATTTCAGGGGAAGCACGGACCGGCGTTCTCCGAAGAACTCAACCACCTGGCTTTTCGGTTCCTGCTGGACATTTTCTTCCACGATGAATTGCTCTACCGGCAGAATGATCTGCTGGCAGAATTCCTGCGCGATATTCTGCCCCTTTATCAAGAAAAATTCCCCGACGAGCACCTGCCTCAATGTTATCATCGGGTGGCGGACTGGGTGAAGTTTTTCTTTCAGCACCGAGACCATCATTTCCCCCATCTGCCGGTGGAAGACGAACTCTACCACACCGCCATTGAGAACATCATCCGTTTCATTCCGGGCATCCTCTGGTGGAATAACGGAATTCCCTACCAGCGCGGACGAAAGGCCTTTGATTACCACAGCGAGGAGTTTCGTTGGCTGGCCCGGGGCAACAGCCTGCGCAAACTGCCGCGACACCCGACCTACAGCAAGGCCATGGCCAAGGCATTCAATAATCTGGCCCACAACCTGGACACCGAAGAGGGTGATCTTTATACCTACTGCCTGGTACTTTCCCTGGGGGGAAGGCCCCAGTTGGGTAAGGTTCTCCCCCGTTATTTCACCCGCCCGGAAGACGCTGCGGCCACGGCCGCCTGGCGTGAAATGATGGACCCCCTGATCCAGAAACTGGTTACCTTCCGGGACCTCGACTGGGAAACGGAGGAAGGGGACCGGCTGCTGGGCTACCTGTACCATATTTTCCGCGATCAGCCGCAGTACCCACTGGACGGGCGTACCCAGAACAGCCTGCTCCGCGACGCCCACGACTGGTATGACCGCATTGAGCAACGGCGGCAGGAGCTGCTGGACCGGCAGGCCGCCGCCCGGGCCGCCTGGGAGGCGTCTTTGCAACGGGATCACTGGCCAGCCCTGTCCGACGCGCCCGAGTGGTCGGAAAAATTTGGTCGCTACGATGCCATTCGCGCCCGCAAGATCGTCGAGCTGACCACGGAAACCCAGCTCCGGGCGGAATCCCGCGTGTTGAGCCACTGCGTGAGCACCTACGCCATGGGCTGCAAACGCGGCCAGTGCTCCATTTGGTCACTACGGGAACTGCGGCAGAATGGTACCTGGTACAGCATCCTGACCATTCAGGTTATCCCGGAGCCCCGCTCTATCGTACAGGTGCGCGGCCGGATGAACCGCGCCGCCTCCCGGGAGGAGATGGACATCGTGGAAGGCTGGGCCAGGCAGGCGAAGCTGAACATCGGGTTACTCTACTGATGCCTCCAAATGGACCGGGATCAGTGGACAATTTCGTCCCAGTCCACCTGATCATTGTGCGAGTGGGTGAAGCCCATGGCCCGCTCCTGGGCGATGGTATTCACGTCGCGGTAGGCGGCCACGTAGGTCTTGCGCCACACCGGGGAGGTATTCCCGCCGGAACCGTGGACGATTCGTTCGTCGTGCACGGTTATATCCCCCCGCTTCACGGGGAGGTAGACGATTTCGTCGGTGGGCTTCATGTCGATGACCAGGGTGTGTGAATCGTCGCGGGAGGTTTCCCCGGAGGCCGCCCCCTTGGGGCGGTGGCTGCGCAGGGCCGGCTCCCGGTTGGTGCCGGGGACCACCTGGAGGCAGCCGTTTTCCAGGGCGGAATCGCTGAGGGCCAGCGAGAAGGTGGCCGTCCAGGTATTTTCCGTTTTCGGCCAGTACCCCAGGTCCTGGTGCATCGCAAACTCGGCCCGTTCCTGGCGGGGGCGCTTGGCCAGGAACTGCTCGTAGTCCATGGCCGCCTTTCCTTCGGGGTAGAGTTGATCGGCGATGGACTGACTGATGCGATGGTAAACGTTATTGGCCAGCTCCGGCCGGTAGGTGCTGGGCAGCATGGCGTTGACGAGCTGCCATTCTTCGAAGGGCGTGCCGTAGTCCTGGCTCATGTCGCAAAAGTCCCGGCCCATATTGGGTTCTTTCCCCGCAACGAAGTGGTCAAACCAGCCATCCAGGAAGGCCATTTCTTCCTCCGTCAGTACTCCGTGCAGGATCAGGTAGCCGTCGCGGCGGTAGGCCGCGATCTCTTCATCGGTGAGTTGGTAGTGGTCCCCCCGTCGCCGATGGGCGCCGGAGGATGGGTTGGATATTTCACGCATGGCAAGGTAGGTTGGTGGCGTCCGGAGCGGCCGGATCTACACCCAAGACGAAACGCCCCCTTATTCTTCACTTACTGCGGCCGGTGAATCTCCCCGAATCTCCCGAAGGCGTTTCAGGGTAATCTCATTCAGTTTAATGGCACGATCAAGGTGAAAAGCGCGTGACTCTGCCTGCCGCAGATAGATCGCCAGTTTCACCGAAGCAACTTCTTTTAAGCCCGCGAAATCCGTGATGCAATCTCGTTGACCATCTTGCACCAGGCTCCGCAGGCAGGCCAGATCCAGGTAAGGGCCGAGAGACTCGGCGACTTCCAGGGTCTTGGCGTCGTGACGGAGCAAATCCGCCCGGACGTAATCATTGCGAAAGACGGAATTGGCCGCCAGCAAAGAGCGAAGCTCGAGGTCTTCAATCAACAGTGCATCACCGGATTGCGCGATGATGTCCCAGGTAGTGGGCGAAAAGGAGCGGAACACCCCCCGGACAAACACGTTACCCATGGTCTCCCCGAATTGGATGCGCGCCGCAGGACTATCTTCCCGCAACAGGCGGAGGGCGGTAAAGATGTCTTTAACGTCCTTTTCGCAATCGATGAGGTTGAGCTTATTGGACTGCATCTCTTCGAGCAAATCCACCTCAATGGCTTCCAAGTAGGCTACCCGCCGATCCTCATCCTTCAGGGATTGATTACAACGGTCCACCCCTACGGCAATGAACAGGGACAATAGGATTAGGGACACCTGTAACAGATAGTCTTTCCACCCCTTGATGGAGAACGGGCTTTTTCTTTTGGACATTACGGATAGGGGTTTATGGGAACACCAAAAATCAATAACTTATTCCGGCTCCGAAAGGATAGAGCGGATTTTCGGAATCGTACGGCAGGTCTTCGGCCTGGTTTTCCACCGCTTCCTTTGTCCGTGGAAGCTCGATGGGAAGTTTCCCCTCGGGCCGGGCGGCCCCGAAGAGCACCCGGGCCACGGCACGGTCCGAGCTACCGAATTCCGCCAGCAGGGCGGTCGCCGCGGCGTCCAGCTCCGTGAGGATGGCCGCGCGTTCCAGATTGGCAATTACCACGGCCGGTTTTTGGTTCAACACCGGCAGGATGGTATTCAGTTCCTCCTCACTGAAGTGCAGTCTGCCCTGGTGGAAGAAAGACTCCAGAAATTCATCACTACGGGGATCGTAGGGCGTGTTGACGCGGTAGACGACCACGTCCGCCGCCGCCGGCTCGTCCACCACCTCCCCGAAGGCTGCGTAGGCCTCCGTTTCCTGGGCACCGACCACGAAGAGCTTCGTCCCCTCCGCCAGCGGCAGCAGATCGTCATTCTTCAGCAGCACCATGGAGCGCTCCTGGGCGTCCATCCCCGCTTGCCGGAAGGCTTCCTTCCCCGCCACCGCGGTGGCGGCGGACTCCTCCACGTAGGGGTCGTCAAACAGTCCGAGGATGAATTTATCCCGCAGGATGCGCGCCACCGAGACGTCAATGCGGTCTTCCCGCACGGCGCCTTCCCGGACCAGTTCTACAACGTACTGCGGACAGGCCTCCCCGCCAAACTGATCGCAGCCGGCCTCCAGCGATTTCTGCACCCTTTCCTTTTCACTCAAACCCTCCACGCCCCAGGCGCGGCCCTTGCCGAGGGCCCCGTCGGTGATGATGTTCCAGTCGGTACACACTACCCCGTCGAAGCCCAGCGAGTCGCGCAGCAAGCGGGTAATGACGGCCTTGTTGAAACCGAAGGCCACGTCTTCGTCCGTCTGCCCCACCGGAATGCCGTAGTAGGGCATGATCTGCGCCGTTCTGGCGGGCAGGGCGCCCTCGCTGAAGGGCAGGAGGTGATAGGCAAAATTGTCGCCCGGATACACCTGCTCGGCGCCGTAACCGAAGTGGGCGTCTTCCCCGTCCTTTTGCGGACCACCCCCACTGAAGTGCTTGGTCATGCAGGCCACACTCTGCCGGTGCAGGGAGTCTCCCTGGAACCCGCGCACGTAGGCGGCGGTCAGTTTAGCCGAGAGGCCCGCGTCCTCGCCGAAGGTGCCGTTGGCGCGGGCCCAGCGGGGTTCCGTGGCCAGGTCGGCCATGGGGTGCAGGGCCAGGCGAATGCCCGTGGCCAGGTACTCCTGGCGGGCGATGTCGCCAAATTCCTGCACCAGCGCAGAATCGCGCAGGGCGGCCAGTCCGAGGGGCCCGGGCCACTGCGAAAAGGAGGAGGTCGAAATCACCGCTCCGGGATTAAAGGCCCCGACGTGGCGGGGGTCGGAGGCGATGGTCACCGGAATACCCAGCCGGGTGCGTTCCGCCCGCTTTTGGAGCAGGTTATTGTGGCGGGCCAGCACCTCGGCATCAAAGCCGTTGACGATGTTGAAGCTGTTCATGTGCCTGTCCACCAGCATCTCCGCACTCGTCCCCATCATCAGCGGCAGGATGAGGCCGAAGGGATCGCCACTGAACTCCATGGCGTCCTGGGGCTCCCCCTCACTGGTCATGCCCACCATGGTGATGAACATGGTGCCCGCCTTCTCTTCCAGCGTCATTCTGCCCAGCAAATCCTGCACCCGTGCGTCCGGATCAAGCGTGGGGTTTTCGTAATCGTCCAGGGTGCCGTTCTTGTTCAGGTCGCGAAAGCTGATGCCGTCCTGGGTGAGCCGGGGCGCTTCCTCCCCCAGCGTCGCCAGTCGTTTGTTGGCGGCAGCATGCATCTGCCACTGTACGATGCCGACGGCCAGGAGCGCCAGCAGAAAAAGGCCAAGGATACCGAGCAGCAGCCACTTCAGGATTTTCATATGCGGTAGGTCAGATGGGTCCTAAATCTACAACACGAACTACACCACTTCACGAAGGGTTGACCATTTTTCCTGGTCGTTGCTATGCCTTATTGGGGCGAGGGACCGCAGGTGCCAGATTTTCAGGATCGAGGATTAAGGATTTAGGGCAAAGTGCTCATCGGATGCGTCGGAGCGCAGCGGAGCTCATCCGATGTGTCACGCCCTCGGACAAGCTCCTAAAGTCCACATCCTCGGGCCTAAATCCTGTTTCTCCTCCCCTCGTCACTTACGAGTCACTAATCACCAAGAAACCAGCAACTAAATCAAGTATAGGTGTTGCCTCCAAGGTGACTCTCAAAGGAGTAACGACACGAACCTCCGGTTCAGCGCTACACACTTCGAGGTCACGCCGGAGCTGTTCTGGCCTTCGCAAAGTATCTGAAAAATCGAAGATTTTAGGGTCTACTGCGTTTGGCTATCTGGAGTCGTCTTTCCCCGAAAGGCGACCACACCAGCATAGTGGTTGAGATTGTACACGATCAGTTTACTCAAGCTGTTCTGGGAAGTATCTGGGTACCCCAGAACCGATTGGGTTTCCTTTCGGGGAAAGGAAACACCAGATGCCTAAGTCATTTATTATCTCTCCAAAAGAAATGTTGATGGGTCTCTCCTACCTTTTCAGAAAAAGCCAACCGTCAAGCCCCTCTCCTGCGAGGCACGAGCGGCCGGAGAGGGCTTTGGGGAGAGGGAAAATACTCACCACCACCCCCTTTTCGTCAGCCGCCGGTCAGTAATCCCCGGGAAACTCCGGGCGTTCGCGGCGGGTACGGGAAGTCTCGCGCAAATTTCTTTTCTTACGGAACCATTTTCCGGACCGGTCTACCGGTCTCCGTAACCCATAAAACCATACCATGCGTACTACCTTCTTGCTGGTACTGCTTCTGGCAGTCTCCGGCCTCAGCCTGGCTCAGGTAAAGCTTGATTACCAACAGCCTCCGAAAGAAATCATGGAACTCGTCGACGTCCCCCTGGCACCCTCCGTGCTGATGGACGAAGACAAGGAATTCATGCTCCTCCTCTACCGGGATGCCTACAAGACCATCGCCGAACTCTCCGAAACGGAAATGCGCCTCGGCGGACTCCGCATTGACCCGAAAACCAACATCGGCAGCCGCACCACCTACTTTAAGGACATCAAGGTGAAGCCCGTAAGCGGCGGCACGGCCCGCAGCGTACAGGGTCTGCCGAAGAACGCCCGCCTGGCGAACCCGACCTGGTCGCCGGACCAGTCCATGGTCGCCGTCACCAACACCACCAGTGAAGGGGTGGAAGTGTGGGTACTGGACGTGGCCAACGCCAACGTCCGCCGCCTCACCGGCCCCACCATCAACGCCAACCTGCGTGACGTGATCAACTGGTTCCAGGATGGCAGTGCCATCCTCGTCAAGATGCTTCCCGAAGACCGGCAGCCCCTCATCAACGTCGCTGAGGCGGTGCCCGAGGGGCCCACGATCTCGGTGGCCGACGGCAAAAAGGCCCAGAACCGGACCTACCAGGATTTGCTCAAAAACCCCAACGACGAGCACAATTTCGAGCAGCTGGCCAAGTCTACCCTCGTCAAGGTGAAGCTCGACGGCAGCACCGAACAGTGGCTCCCGACGGCCATGTACCGCAGCGTTTCCTTCAGTCCGGACGGCAACTACGTCATGGTCTCTACGGTGGAACGCCCCTTCTCTTACCTCGTCCCCTACTCTCGCTTCCCCTCCATCACCAACATTTACGCCGCCGACGGCAAGCTGGTACAGAACGTATCCAAGGTGCCGCTCATCGAGGACCTGCCCACGGGCTTCATGTCCACCCGGACCGGCCGGCGCGACCTCAGCTGGCGGGCTGACCGCCCCGCCACCCTGACCTTCGTGCAGGCCCTCGACGGCGGCGACCAGAACCGGGAGGCCGAATACCGGGACGAACTTTTCGAACTGGAAGCCCCCTACAACGGCACGCCCCGCAGCCTGATGAAAACGGTCAACCGGATGTCCTACGTCCTCTGGGGCGACGACAATACGGCGATCGCTTACGATCGCTGGTGGCCCACCCGTAACGCCAAGACCTACGTCTTTGCGCCCGGCAATCCCGGCAAGGGCGCCAAAATCATCGCCGATCGTAACTACCAGGATCGCTACAGTGATCCCGGCAACTTCGTCACCAAGCGTAACCAGTTCGGTCGCTCGGTGCTGGCCATGCAGGAAGGCAACACCTTCCTGATCGGTGCCGGCTACAGCGAAGAGGGACAATTCCCCTTCCTCCACCAGTACAACCTGAAAACGGGGGATAATAAGGAACTCTACCGCTCCACCTACACCGACAAGCTGGAAAACCTCAATGATTATGACCCGGCAACCGGTCGGCTGATGGTCCGGATTGAGTCCAGCACGGATTACCCCAACTACTACTTCCGCGAGCTGAATAAGGACGGCGAACTGACCCAGGTCACCAACTTCGCCAATCCCTACAAAGCCCTGGCCGACGTCCACAAGGAAGTCATCACCTACAAGCGCGACGATGGGCTGGAGTTGTCCGGGACCCTGTACCTCCCCGTTGGCTATGACATGGAGAAAAAGGAAAAGATGCCCATGATCCTCTGGGCCTACCCCCGGGAATACAAGGACAAGGCCAGCGCCTCTCAGACCACGGCCAACCCGAACGAGTTCACGCGCCCATCCTGGGGAAGCCCCGTATACTGGGTGACCCGGGGCTACGTGGTACTGTCCGGTGCGGCCTTTCCCATCGTCGGGGAGGGTGACGAAGAGCCCAACGATTCCTTCCGGCGGCAGCTGGTCGCCAACGCCAAGGCCGCCATTGACGCCGTGGATGCCCTCGGCTACATCGACCGGGATCGCGTGGCCGTGGGTGGACACAGCTACGGGGCCTTCATGGTGGCCAACCTGCTGTCGCACTCCGACCTCTTCGCGGCGGGCATCGCCCGCTCGGGCGCCTACAACCGCACCCTGACGCCCTTCGGCTTCCAGAGCGAGCAGCGCAGCTACTGGGAGGCCCCGGAGGTCTACTACACCATGTCCCCCTTCATGCACGCCGACAAAATGAAGACCCCGCTCCTGCTCACCCACGGGCAGGCCGACAACAACTCCGGCACCTACCCCCTCCAGAGTGAGCGCTACTTCAACGCCCTCAAGGGACTGGGCGCCACCGTCCGGCTCGTCATGCTCCCCAAAGAGAGCCACGGCTACCGGGCCAAGGAAAGCATCCTCCACCTGCTCTGGGAGCAGGACCAGTGGCTGGAGAAGTACGTGAAGAATCGGAAGCAGGTGCGGTAGCAACTGCTGATTGAAATGAAAAAGCCCCCGCATCATGGTTTGGTGCGGGGGCTTTTTTCGTCAGTATTTCCATTTTGCGTCTCGTTCCAATACATCCTCTACCCTGAACTTCGCTATTTTCTCGATGAGTATCACCGGCAGAGGGTCTGCATATTGAAATCTAATGGAGTCTTTATTCACAGCATACCCGGCAATTTCCTCCTCAAAAGGCTTCATGGCGGGACCCGTTGGCAGAAAAGTCAGGTGATTTTTATGTGCGGCGTAGGCAAACAAAATGGTCTTCATTTCAAAGGCAGGTTTGCCCCACTTCAACACTTCATCTGCTTCGGGCGCAATCTTCTTTAAGATTGCCCGTAGTTCCTCCGCCTTGGCTTGTGCGACTTCGGGCAGTTGGTTCATGTATTCTTCTACGGTTGATGGTTTCATCTGTATTCGATTAGGTTCTTCCATTCAGGAAAATACCGGCTTTCTATCGTTCGGCCCGCCATATTGTAACCTCCCCCCTTTTGCAGCATCTTCTATTGTTTAGAATGCTGATTATTTACGGGCTTGCGCCAAACATGTTTGGCAATTAGACCCCATCCATTTTCATTGCCCGACCACAAACAATTCAGATAGCTGACCAGCTACCTTATCCCTTCCTCCCTGAATTATTTCTTCACCAACATCACTCACGTCGTGATAAATCTGATATACGGGCGGATTCTCCCCTTCATGAATATTTATAAAGTATGGGTCGCCACTTCCCGTGGGGTCCTCACCTATGCATATGTATCCTAACTGCCCGATAGCGCATCCTGGATACAGGTCATAAAATTCGTCTTGCACCCCTTCGAAGCCGACAAACTCAATACTTCTTTCGTCGTCTGGATTAACCTCAAAATCTATGATCAATCCATTGATGGGAAACGTAGTCAAAAATTCAACGTACCACGGTGGAAGCGCAGCCTTTAATTCATTAGGCAGCGAACCGAAACCGTTTTCATCTTCTTTCTCCCCTTCGAATTTTATCTGTTGCGGGTGATTGAAAAAGTTTTCAATTGCGGCTAGAAGTTTAGTATCAATCATGCTAGATGTTTGGGCCTGACTACTTCATTTTTCAACGATAAGGTGCTCGGCGCAGTTTTGAAATTACGGAAATTGTATCGAGCGAAGCTCGAAAAAAAATTTTGGAATTTGCCGTAGGCATGGTGTCAGCGGAAGGGCGGAGCGCAGCGGAGACTTTCTCTCCAACGGTTCGGCTAAACGCAGTAGGCGAGGAATCGAGCCTATTGCCGTTTTAGCCTTTGTTGTGCTCTCGTCTTTTTTCTTTCATTAAATATTCTCGATGTTGCTTTCCCCATTTTGTCAATTCTATTATTAAAGGTACGAGTGTATATCCATAATCCGTAAGTTTATAAGTTACTTTTACTGGAATGGTGTCGTACACTTTTCTTTTTACCAATTCATTTATCTCTAAATCTTTCAATTCTTTTGATAACATTCTTGGAGTAATTTTCGGTATCCCTTTCTCCAATTCAGAATATCTAAACTCTCCATTACAGAGTAATGCAATTATCGGCATTTTCCACCTTCCTTGCACAATCTCCATTGTATCTTGAATAGCTTGTAATTCCTTTCGATAATGTTCGATTATTTCTAAAGGAGGTTTGTCTATTCTGTAACTCTTAAACTCTTCAATTTTATCTTTTAATGCCCTATCCATTGCTATCCGTTTTTGCAAAGATACACTATACTTTGGTATAGCACTATAGAATGTATAGTATTTGTTTCATAGTTTTGCGTCATCGTTAATTTTAAACAGTAAAAAATGAAAATATTATTTTGGATAGTAAGTCTTGGATTAGTTGCCTTTGAAATGGCAGCAGGAATTGGAAAACAACTTGGAGGGAAAATGGCTCTGGATTGGATGAATAAATTGGGTATCGCCAAACCTTTTATGAGTGCATTCGGAGGTTTAGAAGTGGGTGCGGCTGGTGTTATTCTTTTCAGTCTTTTTAGCAAAGGAGGTTTCAATGACAAACTTGTGCCTTGGGCTTGTTTGGTTCTTTTTGTCCTTAAAGTTGTTGAGCTAATCCTACAATATAAAGCAAGTGAACCGTTTGCTGCAATGGTTGGACCTATTGTAGTTCTTGTACTTGTTGCTGCTTTTTATTTCATAAGACAAAGTATATAACAATGAGTAAAACAGTTTTAGTATTTGGTGCAAATGGCAATTTGGGCAGTCATTTTGTTAAGCAAGCTTTGGATGCAGGTTATAGAATCAGAGCTTTTGTAAGAACCCCTGAAAAATATTATCTTTCAGATAATGTCAATATTGAAGTATTTAAAGGAGATGCGACTAATTATGATGATGTAGAAAAGGCTGTATCAGGAGTTGATATTGTAGTCAGTTGTTTAGGCAATCCACCAAAGAAAAAAATCTATATAATGGATAAAGCCTATGAGAATATAATGTTGGCTGCATCTGACCAACCTAATACACCACGTTGCTTAATGATTTCAAGTATTGGTATCGGTGGGTCGTCTTGGTTCGTCAAGTTTCTTCTTCAACAAATTGGAGGAAAAGAGGGCTTTGCAGATTTTGAAAAAGCCGAAAAGAGAGTGCTTGAAGCAAAGGATGTTCCTTTTGTTGCTATCCGCCCCGCTGGACTTACCAATAAACAAGGAAAAGGAAAATATCGAATTATTGAAAAGCCAACCGTTTTCTTTCCCAAATTCATTTCTCGTTCTGATGTCGCTAAGTTTTTCGTGCATTGCCTAAATGATACTTCATTTGACCGTAGAGCAGTTATGATTGAGGGAGCTTAATCTATTTTCGGATTTCGTTTTTTCTTGATGGCACACAACATAGTTGCATCCGCATTGCACATACACCAGTATATGTAGGCTAAAGTCCTAACTACGCAATCAGGGCACTCCAAAATAGCCAAAAACGGGGCCTCTCACGACAGAAAAGCGTGAAAAGTTGACGTTGTTACCGGTGTTTTCCCGCTAACAACGCAACAGAAACAGGGAGCTATTGCGCTATAATTCAGCCCCTACTGCTCCCCCAACCAACCATTCCGCAATTTCACCACCTTCTTCTTCACCTCCTCGTCCATGCTGACGGAAAAGGCCGGGTCGGTGGTCGCCGTGAAGGTGCCGCTGCGCTCGCGGCCGAGCTGCCGGAAGGTAATGGAGTAAGATTGGCCGAGAGTGAGGCCATCGGCAACTTCGTTGAATTGCTCCACGCTGGTGATGGCCACGCCGTTGAGCGTCAGGATAGTACTGCCGGCGTCTACGCCGGCGGCGTAGAGGGGATTGTTTTCGGCCACCGATCCACGGACCTTCACCACGCCATCGTCCTCCCGCAGCCGCAGACCGGCGAAACCGGGGGTGTCCGCATCGTTCTGCCGGACGCTGATGCCGTAGTTGTCCAGGAGGGCGCCGAAGTCGGGTAACTCACTGCCGTATACGTGGCGGTCAAACCACTCGGCGGCCCAGTCCTGATCCTCGACGACATCGCCCAGGGCGAGTTGGAGGTCGCGGATGTGGTAGGGGATTTCCGTAATACCGTAGCGCCGCCAGATCAGGCGCATCACCTCATCTAGGGTGTGGCCGCGCTCGCGGAGGGTGAGGTCCAGGGCGAGGGCCATGGTGGCGCCGTAGGAGTAGTAACTCACGAAGGTGTTGCCGTAGTTGTCGGGGTCGTTGGCGGTGGCGGCATCCAAGAAGGGAGCCTCCTGGCTCATTTCGATCGGATTGCGGTGCTCCCGGCCGGGACGGAGCAGCACGTAGTTCAGCTGCCCGGTCAGGCCGGAGGCGTAGTCCTCCTGACTGAGGATGCCGGCCCGAACCAGGCTCAAATCATCGTAGTAACTCGTAAAGCCTTCGGCGAACCAGAGCTCCCCACTCTGGTTGGCGTGGTCGAAGTGGAAGGGCTCCAGGCTGGCGGGGCGGATGCGCTCAACGTTCCAGCAGTGGAAAAATTCGTGGCTGACGGTGCCGATCAGGCGGTCGGCGTATTCTTCCAGTCCGACGGGCGCCGAACAGATGGTGGAGTTGCGGTGCTCCATACCGTCGCCGCCGATCCAGGGGTTATAGGCGCACAGGAAGACGTAGCGACCAAAGTCGAAATTGGGCAGTTCCCCGAATACCTTTTGCTGGGTGGCGACGATGTCCTTCGTCCATGCGACGTAGTCGTCGAACTGCTCCCGGGTGCCCTCGTGCATCATGGCCACCTCGATGATCTGGGTTTTGCCGTCCGGGTTTTTCACCGCCCATTCGTCGCGCATGATGTCGCCGGCGATGGTCGGGGAATCGTAGAAATAGTAGTAGTCCGGCGCGGCGAACTTCCGGCCGCCCAGGGCGACCAGTTGGGTAGCGACCGTCCAGTCGGGGCGCTGGCCGTTGGCCAGCTCCAGGGTGACCGGGCGGTCGTTGAGCCCCTCTCCGTAAATGAAGCTGGCGGGCATGTTGAGGTGAAGCTTGCGGTCGTCGATGCCCGAGTAGGTGCCGTCACCGCCGTTGGCGAACAGGGTGTAGGACAGTTGCACCGCCCCCCCGTGGCCGGCAATGGCCCAGCGGGTGATGCCGTCGCGGTGGACGGCAATGGGATCGCCCTGCGCGTCCCGGGCTTCAAGGTCGTAGACGTTCTTGGCGAAGTTATGGACCGCATAACGCCCCGGGCTCGACTGCGGCATGGATACGTAGAACACCCCCGGCCCCACGGCCGGAAAGTCGATCGTGATGCGCAGCTCGTGTTGCTGCACGTTCTGCAGGTCCAGGTGGTACTTAATGGTGGCGGGGTGATCGGCGACCCATTCCAACTGGGCGGCGAGGGAGGAAGATAACAGAAGGGCAAGGCAAAGGGCCAAACTGCGGCCCATCAAAGCTCGGAGCATCGTATTAGTTGTTTATTGTCCGCTAATTACGGCATAAACCGCTTACCCCCAAGGCAGTCCCGGCGGGATTTCCCGGATTGGGCGCACTACCGACCCGGTTTTTCCTTCATTTTGGAGTGGCGGAAATATTATGCGACGGGGCGCAGGTGCCAAGATGCCCAGCGGAGCCAAGATCATAGATCATGGCTTCACCCACCGCACGGCACCCGCGCGCCGTCGCAATTGTTTCAATTCGGCGATCCCGACGAGCCACGCGAAAATTGGGTGCGTCACCGACTTTCGCGACACCTCGGAGCAAATCGTTGCACTCGACGGCTCCGAGGAGCGCTCTAGTCTAAGGTATCATTGCCGGTCCTCCGAGCAGTCTTTACTGGGTCGGAGGCCCGGATTGCTGCTCGGAGGTCTCGGCATCCGGAACAATAGTCTCTTTTTACGAACTGAACCGCCTAGGTCATCCATCCTTCAGCCCCCGGACGCAATTATCCGAAGGAGTAGAATCATTAATTGCAGGAAAAATTATTGACTTCCTGGCGAGCTTGCGCCAGCGCATCCTGGTATTCCTGGGTGCTGGTCACCGCAGCACAGGTTTCGAAGCCCTCGACGGCGTCCAGGTAATCATTGGCCTCCTGACGCCAGGCGTCACAATTGGCCTGGGTGGGATCATTTCCGTAGGCAACGGCCGCATCACTGAGGGCCATCACCGCGTCGCTTAGGGCCGTACTAAAGGCCGCGCTGGTACAGTTGTTGGGGGTAACCGGATCATCGTCGTCGCCACAGGCGGCTACGAAAATGGCGGCAAAGAGCAAAACGGGATACAAGAACTTGTACATGAATAAGGGGTTGTTTTGGTTCTTTATGCTGAGTCGTCTTTTTCCGTTACAACCATCGCCAAATTTATACCACCGAACTGAGGGAGCGCAGCCACGGCTGGCGGATTCCCCCGGCGATCAGGCGACTTTTGGCGCTTTCGGCGGCACTCCGCGTAGCGAACGGCCCCACGATGATCTTGAAGGCCGTGGCCCCGTTGACCTCACTGATGTGAATCAGCACCGGCAGGCGGAATTTAGCTTCCAGTTCCTGTACTTTTTTCAGCACGTTCTCAAATTCCTTATTCACGGCCACCTGCAGGCCGAATCCGCTGCGGGATTGTCCGCTGACCGAAATCCGGATCAGATCGTTGCCGGACACGGGCGCGGAAACCGGCGGTGGCGTGGTGGGGGTAGTTGGCGTCGTGACCGGCGGCGGTGTGGGGGTTGGCGGCGGAGTGGTAATCGGTGGCGTGGTCGTCCCTCCTGCGGGAGGCGTGGTTGGCGTGGTGATCGGGGGCGGAGTCGTTCCGACGCCCGCCAGTCGCTGGGCCTCGGCCACGGCCCGTTCGGCGTTCACCCGGCCAAAGCCATACTTGGTGGAATATCCCCGGGCGTCGTAATCCCAACGGTTGCCGATCTTATCGGCCGTGGACTCCAGGATGCTTTTCACCTGGGCGCTGGTCAGGTTGGGATTGGCCGACAGCATCAGCGCGCAGATTCCCGCCACCAGGGGCGTAGCGGAGCTGGTGCCCCCGAAGTGCTTGTAGAAGGGCCCACGGTCGATGCCGTCGACGTAATACCGTTTATTGGCCGGCATCCCGGGGTTGCCGCCGTCCCAGCTGGCGCGGGCGGCCAGAATCGGCCAGCCGCCGTCGCTGGGGGCCACCACGCTCAGGCCGGTGCCCCGGTTGCTGTAGCTGGCGTGGGTATCGTTGCTGGTGCTGGCCCCCACGGCAATCACGCCGGGAATGGTGGCGTAATAATTAATGTACTCCCGGCCCTCGTTACCGGCCGCAAAGACCACCACGGAACCCTTGCCGTTTCGTCCGCTGGTGATGGCCCGCCGTACGGACTGGATATGTTCGTTCCCCGGACGGAAACGGGGGTCGATGGTGCCCCAGGAACAGGAGATAACGTCGGCCCCGTTGCGGATGCAGTGGCTGAACATCCGTTCGGTGAGCCACTTGGAGTAGGTCAGTCCGTGCAGGGGCATCAGCCGTGATAGGGGGGCGGCGCCCACCAGGCCGCTGCCGTTGGCCGCGCCGATGGCCACGCTCGCACAGGGGGTGGCGTGGTTGCCCACCGCCGAGCCCGTCGGGAGTTGGGCGCTACCGCTGGAGATGCTCAGGGGTGCGACCACCTTACCCCGTAAATCGGGGTGGTTCAGGTCAAAGCCGTTGTCGATGACGGCCACGGTGATGGAGGAGCTGCCGAGGTTACCCAGGCGCCGCCAGGCGGCACGCACCTTGGCGTCCGCCCCGGGCTTCAGCGGGAAGTTGGGTACGTCCGCTACCCTACCGTTATTCTGTAGGTGCCACTGGTGGGAGAGTAGGCCGTCGCGGGGTTCGACGAAATACTGGTCCAGGGGAACGTCCAGGTCCGGAATGGCTTTCTCCACCATGCTGAGCTTCTGGAGCGCCACGGCTACCTTTAGGGGGTTCGGACTCTTGGGAGTTACCTGCAGCACGCAGGTGCCGTCTTCCCGCTGCTCGAGTACTTCGAGGGCAAAGGTGTCAAAAATTACCTGACTTTCTTCCTTCCCGACCCCTTCGGCCAAATGGCAGTAGATGATGCCGGTGGGCACCACCGGACGGTTATCCCCGTCCACAAAGTACACGTGGGTGCCGACGTCGACAGAATCATCCCGGCGCACCTCATCCAGGGCGTCGTCGATGTTTTTATCCTGACGTAAAGAAACCACCTGGAATCCTCCCAGGTCGGGGATGACGTTCGTTTCCACGGCATCCACCTCCTTTTCCTCCCGGTTTTTCCGCAACCCCACCAGCTTACTGGATTTTCTCAGGGCAAGGTCTCCGGACTCCGATTGTACTTTAATCTCCTTCATGCTGGGAAGATAGGAAAGAATGGCGGAAGGTATCGCCAGATTTATCCGCTCTCTTACTCCTTCCCCCGCGATGCATTGGATGGCCCTTCCTTTTCCTTAGCTTTCTTCTGAACTTACCCCATTTCTCTCAAAAAATTGATCCCCGTAGCCATCTGGCTTTTCCCAAACGACCCCGCGATGCATCGGATGACCCTCCGCTTCGCTCCGGAGACATCCGATGAACGCTACTTCTGTCTTCCTTCTTCCTGTCTTCCTTCTCCTCAGCCCCCGCCTTTATCCTTAATCCTCAGTCCTAAATCCTCCTGGTTTTCTATCTTCGCCAGTCATGGCAAAGACATCCAAGAAGCGCTCCAAGAAGGTCACTCCGCTGATGCAGCAATACAACCAGGTGAAGGCCAAGCACCCGGAAAGTTTGCTGCTGTTCCGGGTGGGCGACTTTTACGAGACCTTCGGCGAGGATGCCGTCAAGGCCGCCCAGGTACTGGGGATCATCCTGACCAGCCGCAACAACGGCGGCAGCGACGTGGAACTGGCGGGCTTCCCCTACCACAGTCTGGACATGTACCTGCCCCGCCTCGTCAAGGCCGGCTACCGGGTAGCCATCTGCGAGCAGCTGGAAAAACCCAGTAAGGAGAAGAAGATTGTCCGGCGGGGCGTCACGGAAATCGTCACCCCCGGCCTGGCCGTAGACGATAAACTGCTGGACCACAAGAGCAACAACTTCCTGGCCTCGGTGGCCTGGTCCGGGGGCAAAAAGGACGTCTTTGGATTGTCCCTGCTCGACATCAGCACGGGAGAATTTCTCGTCGCCGAAGGCTCGGGCGATTACGTGGATAAACTTCTCCAAAGCTTCACCCCCAAGGAAGTGCTGCTCAGCAAGGACCGCAAAAAAACTTTTCTGGAACGTTTCGGAGATCGGTTTTACCTCAGTCCGCTCGACGAATGGATCTTCACTGAAGACTACACCCAGGAAAAGCTCCTTCGGCAGTTCAACGCCACCAGCCTGAAGGGATTCGGGGTGGAGGAAATGCAGCTCGCCCAACTGGCCGCGGGGTCCATCTTACACTACCTGGAGACCACCGAAAACAAGAACCTGCAGCACATTACGCGCATCAGCCGACTGGCCAACGACCGCTACGTCTGGCTGGACCGCTTCACGATTCGCAACCTGGAGCTGCTGCACAGTCCGCACGACAACGGCGTACCGTTGGTGCGGGTGCTCGACCACACGGTCACGCCCATGGGTGGACGCTTGCTCCGCAAGTGGGTCGTCTTGCCGCTCATTGACCTCAAGGCCATCCGGTCACGGCACGCCGTGGTCAATACCTTCGTTGGCTCCCCCGTCCTGCTGCAGGATCTGGACGGCTGCCTGAAGCAGATCGGCGACCTGGAACGCCTCATCAGCAAGGTTCCCCTCGGTAAAATCAATCCCCGGGAAATCCGGGCGCTGCGCGATGCCCTTTGCGCCATCGGCCCCATTAAGGCGCTGATCGCCGACGCGAAAAACGAAGTCCTGGCCCACATTGCCGGTAAGCTGGATGACCTGCCCGAGGTATGCGCCGAAATCGACCGCCAGGTGCAGGAGTCTCCGGCCGTCAACCTCAATAAGGGGGGCGTGATTGCCGACGGATTCGATCCAGCGCTGGATGAACTGCGGGACATCACCCGCAACGGCAAGGGGCGCTTGGCCGCAATTCAGCAGCGGGAGGTGGAGCGCACCGGCATCAGTAGTTTGAAGATCGGCTTCAACAACGTGTTCGGGTACTATTTGGAGGTCACCAATAAGTACAAGAACGACGTTCCTGAAGAGTGGACCCGCAAGCAGACGCTCACCAACGCCGAACGCTACATCACCGAAGAACTCAAGGAGCTGGAGAATAAGATCCTCAACGCGGAAGACAAAATCCTGCAGCGGGAGGAAGAGCTTTACGAGGAACTGGTGGTCTGGTTGCAGCAGTTCATTGCGCCCATCCAGCACAACGCCGCCCTGATCGGGCAGCTCGACTGCCTGCTGTCCTTCGCCAAGGTGGCGAACCAGCACCGTTACGTGATGCCGGAGCTGGACGAGAGCCAGGACATCGACATCACCCAGGGCCGCCACCCCGTCATCGAACAACAGTTGGCGGTCGGGGAGCAGTACATCCCCAACGACGTTCGCCTCGATCCGGAGGAACAGCAGATCATCATGATCACTGGGCCGAACATGTCGGGTAAATCGGCGCTCCTCCGCCAGACGGCCCTCATCGCCCTCATGGCGCAGATGGGGAGCTTCGTGCCCGCCCAGCAGGCCCGTCTCGGCCTCATCGATCGCGTCTTCACCCGCGTGGGGGCCAGCGACAACATTTCCAGCGGAGAATCCACCTTCATGGTGGAGATGAACGAGACGGCCTCGATCATGAACAACATCACCGACCGCAGCCTCATCCTGCTCGATGAAATCGGCCGGGGAACCAGTACTTTCGACGGCATCAGCATCGCCTGGGCCATTGCCGAATACCTACACAGCAACGGGCAGACGCGGCCCAAAACGCTTTTCGCCACCCACTACCACGAGCTCAACGAGCTGGCCGGCCGACTGGAACGCATCAAGAACTATTCCGTAGCCATCAAGGAGCACGGCAACCGCATCATTTTCCTGCGCAAACTGGTGCCCGGCGGAAGTCAGCACAGTTTCGGTATCCACGTCGCCCAGATGGCCGGAATGCCCCGCAGCATTGTTGCCCGGGCCACGGACATCCTCGCCCAATTGGAGCAACAGCACATTACTGCCGACGGTGATCAGCAGGGCGCAAGCGCAGGTGCCGAAGTTTCCGGGAACGGCCATGCTCCCCAGGCCCAAACCGCCGCCACCGCCTCGCTGTCCACCGAAGCAATGCAACTTTCCATCTTCGAAACCGTCGACCCCACCGCCGGAAAACTCAAGGCGGCCCTCGAAGAAATCAGCATCAACAACATGACGCCCATCGAATGCATGATGAAGCTGAATGAGCTCAAGCAATTGCTGGAGGAGTAGAAGCGCCTCCGGAAGAGGCTTGCTAACAACCCGCCCGCATAATCAATCTCTCTCCAGCACCCCCCGGAAAAGGCTTGCTCCGCAAGCCGGGCGTTTAGCGGGAGAGAACTGCTTCATATCAAGGGTCATTTTTCGTTCTCAACCGACCGGCCTGCGGAGCAGACCTAATCCCAATTCCCCACCCCGGAAGAGGCTTGCTCCGCAAGCCGGGCAATAACCCTACGTATATTTTCCAACCAATTCCTCCGTCAAGTAAACCCCCGGATATTCTGTCCAGTGTTGTACTGAACGAGCCGCTACGGGATTGTTTAAAATATAGCTCAGCACTTGATGAAAGGTTCCTGGCCTCAGATCACGATCAAAAAAGTCGTACGCCCAGAATTTACCTTTGCGGCCGAGCAGTTTATTGCACTTTACTGCGGTGAACGTTTTGTGTCGGTGCATGAGCTCTGGTAGATCAACCAGATTTGTTCCGCCCCCAATCAAGACATGCACGTGATTATTCATCACGCATACCGCAATCAATTCAAGGTCTCCTTTGTCGGCGAGAAACTTCCAAGAATCAATAACCACCCGCTTACACTCTATACGGTGAAGCAGTCCCTTTCCTTTCCGGAATTTAGCCGATAGGCGATGAAATTTTTTCTGGGCACGCTCAGTGGCTCTTTGTTCAAAACACATTATTGACTCGGGTGCAAGTGTAGGGGATTGCCGTATCGTTAGCAGCTCAATTTGATGTTTTCGCCAAAATTCTTCCGCCACCCGCTGGGGTAAGGAGTCAAAGGTTCGGTACACGAGATGAACATAATCTTCCCCCAAATCACGGTGTGGAAGCCGGTTTTGCTTTTCGGTGAAGGCCATAACAATTAATAGGGTAAAAAAAACAAAAGGCTTTCCAAGCTACGGTATTTTCAGACAAGATCTGTATAACTGATCGACGACCGGCCTGCGGAGCAGACCTAATCCACCACCACACCGGAAAAGGCTTGCTCCGCAAGCCGGGCGTTAGCGGGAGAGAACTGCTTCATATCAAGGGTCATTTTTCGTTCTCAACCGACCGGCCTGCGGAGCAGACCTAATCCACCACCACACCGGAAAAGGCTTGCTCCGCAAGCCGGGCGTTCAGCCTGACAACCAACCAGCCTACAGACCAGACCTGAACCACCACTCCCCCGAAAAGCGCTCCCAACAAGCCGGTCATTCCGCCATCACCAAACATAAACCCCACTCCAGACCTTATGCATAGGTATGAAATATACCCATGACCTCATCGTGATCGGTGCCGGGTCGGGCGGCCTCGGGGCCGCCGGCTTCGGGGCCGCCATCGGGCTGAAGGTGGCCCTCATCGATCGCTCCGCCAAAAATTTTGGAGGGGACTGCCTCAACTACGGTTGCGTCCCGAGCAAAGCGCTGCTCCACGTAGCCTCCCTCTTCGCCGGCGGAAAGCAAGCCGAACGCTTCGGACTGAAAACCTCGGGCCAGGCCGACTTCCCGGCCGTCATGCGCTACGTCCACGAGCAGCAGGACATCATCCGGGCCCACGAAACACCCGAGTACCTCGAAAAAGAGTATGGTCTGGAGTCCATCATCGGCGAGGCCAAATTTTCAGCGGCACGGGAGGTGACCGTCAACGACCGGAAATTGACGGCGCGGCGGATTGTCCTGGCCACCGGCTCCGTCCCCCGCCACCTCGAGGTTCCCGGAGCGGATGACGTCCGGCAATGGGACAACGAAAGCCTGTTCTGGGAACTGGACACCCTCCCCGAACACCTCCTGATCGTCGGGGGCGGCCCCATCAGCTGCGAAATGGCCCAGGCTTTCGTTCGCCTGGGCAGTAAGGTTACGCTGCTCGTCCGGGCCAAGCAGTTGCTGGAAAAGGACCCGGCCGTCATGGGCAACATCCTCGCCAACCGACTGCGTCAGGAAGGCGTCGACCTCCGCTTCGAAACCACCATCACCAAATTTGATGGGCCCCATTCCGCCACCCTGAACGATGGACAAACCATAACCTTTACGCACCTACTGGCCGCCATCGGCCGGGAAGTACGCACGGAGGGGATCGGCCTGGCCGCTGCGGGCATTGAAGTCCGGGACGGAAAAATCGTCACCGACGACTACTACCGGACTACCAACCCACACGTATACACCGTGGGAGATGCCTACGGCCGGGAAATGTTCAGCCACGGAGCGGAAAAGCACAACACCGACCTGTGGAATAATTTCCTGAGTCCCCTGCGCAAAAAGCATCGCCTGGAGGCCTTCAGTTGGGTCACCTTTACCGACCCCGAAATTGCGGTATTCGGTCAGACACCCCGACAGCTGCGGGAAGCTGGTATTGACTTCGACCTCGTGCAGCAATCCTTTGACCACGACGACCGGGCCGTAGCGGCCGATTACCGGGAAGGGCACCTGATGCTCTGCCTGTCCAAAGGTTTCTGGGGAGGAGGAAAAATCCTTGGCGGCGCCATGGCCGCCCCCGGTGCCGGGGAAATGATCCAGGAGTTACAACTGCTCCAACTCCTCGGCAAAAAGTACAGTACGCTGACCAACAAGATTTACGCCTATCCCGTGGGCAGCCGCATTAACCAAAAGCCCGCCCGGGACCGCACCTCCGAATTCCTCCTCTCGGATCGGGTGACCAGCATCCTCCGTTGGTTCTACCGGCTGAAGAACCGGTAATCCATCAAGGTTGTCGGAAATACCCCAGCTCGGCGCGAATTTGCAGGTGAAGGGTCTTCACTCCCCGCGGGAAATAGGCTTCCCATTCCTCCTCGTCAAAATAACTGTGCCAGTAGCCCCATTCATCTCCGGGGTAGCGTAGGTAGGTCGTAGTCCGGTTCCCCTCTACGCCGAGGGCCAGATTGGGGCTTTTTTGGATGTCCTGCTCGTCCGTCGGGCAGGAGGCGTCGGGCTGCAGAAATTCCAGCCCGATGAAGGCCCCCGACCGCGGCAGGAAAATGTCTTCCTCCCGTAGGTTAACCTCCAGCATTTTTTGTCCGGCGGGAACGTACACCTCAATGGTCCGTTGTAGCAAACTCCCGCCCGGGGCCCGTTCTTTCTCCTTTTCCACCACGCTGAACAGCCGGAGGCGGAACAGGCCGCCGCAGGCCTGGTTGTTGTTCAATTTGGCCATTACCGACCGCAACCATCCTGGCCGTCGATTTCCCGGCAGGTAGCGGACGATCGTGAAGCCCTTGGGGGCGGAAAAACCCCAGGTGCCGGGGGCGTTGAGGCTACCGGACGCCCGGCGGGTCATTCTCCCGGAGCGTTGCAGTTCGATGGTCGGCAACTCCAGGCTGGAAGGCGTCAGTTTCACGGTATCCGGCAAATCACCGGCCCTGATTTTTCGGTCTTCGTAGCCCAGGGCGGAAAAAAGAAGTTCTTCCACCTGCGCCACGTCGTAAAACTTGAAACGCCCCAGCATATCCGTGTACTGACCCTCCAGCCGCCCCTTGATGGCCACGGCCGCAAAGGTGATCGGCGTGCCGTCTTCAGCATCAATGACTACCGCCGATCTGGTCTGGGAAAACAGGGAAGACGATAGGGCAAAGCAGCAAAAAAGGAGGAGGCTGATGGGTTTCATGGCGGGCGTTTAGTTAATCCCAAAAACCAAAAATCAGCCGCCTGGTTTAGTGTTTTACCCGACGGGAAGGGGCATTTGGGCGTCACCGCAGGTGCCCGGCCTTACCCTCAGAGCAAGCCGAGCAACAGGTAAATCAGGGCCGCCGCTCCACCGGCGATACCGGCGTAGGGCAACTGGGTCTTGACGTGGTCCACGTGGTCCGTCGCCGAAGCCATACTGGACAGGATCGTGGTGTCGGAAATCGGGGAGCAGTGATCGCCGAACACCCCTCCGCCCAGCACGGCGGCCACGGCCATCAGTACGTTCGCGTCCATTTCGGTGGCCATCGGCACGGCAATCGGCACCATAATCGCGAAGGTTCCCCAACTCGTTCCGGTGCTGAAGGCGATGAAGCAGGTGACCAGAAAAACCAGAAAGGGGACCAGGCCCGGCGTGATGAATTGCTGCGCGACCTCGGAGACGTAAATTCCCGTCTCCAGTTTCCGGCACAGGGCGCCAATGGCAAAGGCCAGCAACATCAGCAGGGCCAGCGGGATCAGTCCGGCAATTCCCTTCAGCACCAGGTCCACGGATTCGCGGATGCCAAAAATGCCCTGGGCCTTATAGACGATGATGGATACGAGTATCGACAGGGTTACGGCGGTCAGTACGGCCGTGGACCCACTTCCACTGCCGATGGACTGGAACAGCATGGCACCTGCGTTCGCGCCCTCTCCCAACAGCTCCCGGGCATCCGCCCAGCCGGTATAGGCCAGCATTACGGGCATGAAAAACACCATCACGATGATCGGGATAATCATGTTCCGGGATCGCGGACGCACCCCTTCCTTGGGGGCAATATCCGTCAGTTCCGTATCCACCACCGGTGTGGCACCTTTACTCAACACCCGTCCGGAGGCGGCACGTTCCTGCGCCTTCTTCATGGGTCCGAAGTCGCGGCCCGAAAGGATGATGACGGGCACCAGCAGCAGCGCCAGGATGGCGTAAAAATTATATCCAAGGGCCTGGATCATGGTGCCAAATGGATTGGCAAATCCCTCGGCGGCCAGCAGGGTCATGATGAAGGCGCCCCAGCCATTGAAGGGGATGAGGATGGACGAAGGTGCCGAACTGGAATCGGCGATGTAGGCCAGCTTTTCGCGGCTCAGTCCCAGCTTATCGAATATGGGCCGGTACAGGGTACCGACCGTCAGCACGCTAATGCTGGACTCCACAAAAACCAGGGCTCCCGTCAGCCAGGCCAGTAACTGCACGACGATCCGGCCCCGACCATCCCGCTGGTTCTCGTAGTGCTGGAGCCTACGCTCCACGGCGGCGATGAAGCCCGCCACGCCCCCCGAAGCCTGCATAAACACGATCAGCGCCCCCACCAGGGCACAGAACATGATGGTGCGGGTGTTGCCGGCATCCGCAAACACGTCCACCATGCCCTGCAGGGTATCGAGGAACCCAAGCCAAAGGTTACCTCCGGCCAGAATGACGTAGCCCAGAAAAATGCCGGTGAGTAAAGAAATAAATACCTGCCGGGTGAGGATGGCCAGTAAGATGGCCACTACGGGAGGGATCAGGGTGAGGAAGCCGAGTTGTTCCGCCATGGATGTGCTTTACTTGGTGCGTAAGCTAGCCAAAAAAGAGCTAATCGATCGTAGTTCATGGTGTAGCGAAGGGCAGACGCGCAAGGCTACCCGCTGGCGGCAGTGCTTCCGTTATTGCAAGCCAGCTGACGTATCCGGCCAATAATTCGGCCGTTAGTCGATTGTTACGGCCGTTGATCGAAATACCCTGACCACTGGTCGGATCGTTTACGACCTTAAAGCTTTGTTTTAGTTAACCCTAATCCATTATTTCATGCGAATAAATATACTCGCCACCCTATTACTTTTTTGCGGGGGATTCCTTTTTGCCCAGGACGCAGCGCCGTCCATCAAAAAGATCACCACCGTTGAAGGCATCACCGAATACCAATTAGATAACGGGCTGCAGGTCCTGCTGTTCCCGGATCAATCCGTTCCCACCATCACCGTAAACGTCACCTACAAGGTGGGCTCCCGCCACGAAGCGTACGGAGAAACGGGCATGGCGCACCTGCTGGAACACCTCGTGTTCAAGGGTACTCCCGATCACCCCGACATTCCCCAGGAGCTTACCGAGCACGGTGCCCGACCCAACGGTACCACCTGGTACGACCGGACGAACTACTTCGAAACCTTTGCCGCCAGCGACGAGAACCTGGACTGGGCCCTAGACATGGAGGCCGACCGGATGGTAAATTCCTTCATCGCCAAGGAAGACCTGGACAGCGAGATGACCGTGGTCCGCAATGAGTTTGAGAGCGGAGAAAACGACCCCGGCGGCGTCCTGATGGAGCGGGTGCTCAGCACCGCCTACCTGTGGCATAATTACGGAAAGTCCACCATCGGCTCCAAGGCCGACCTGGAAAACGTACCCATCGAACGCCTGCAGGGTTTTTACCGGAAATACTACCAGCCGGACAATGCCGTGCTGGTGGTAGCCGGAAAAATTGAGGAGGAGAAGACCCTTAATCTGATCAAGGAGAAATTTGGCAAAATCCCCCGTCCGGAGCGTAAGCTCTACCCGACCTACACCCGCGAACCCGTCCAGGACGGGGAACGCTTCGTGGAGCTGCGCCGCGTGGGCGACGTACAGGTCATGCAGGCCGCCTACCACATTCCCGCCGGTCCGCACGCCGACTACGCGGCCATCAGCGTACTGATGAACATCCTGACCAGCCAGCCCAGCGGCCGCCTCTACACCACCCTGGTGGAAGACGGTGACGCCAGCCTGGTTTGGGGCTTTGCTCCGGCCCTGGCCGAACCCAGCTTCGCCATGTTCAACGTCAACGTACTGAAGGAAAATGACCTTGCTTCGGTGGAGGAAGCCTTTAAGGCTACCCTTGAGAAAGTCCGGGAAGAAGCCCCCACCGAAGAGGAGGTCAATCGGGCCAAAGAGCGGATCCTCAAGAATTTTGAACTCGGTCAGCGCGACGCCAACCGCGTCGGTCTCACCATGAGCAGCTACATCGCCCAGGGCGACTGGCGACTGGGTTTCATCTACCGGGACCGCGTGGAGCAGGTTACGGCGGAGGACGTACTGCGCGTGGCCCAGGAATACTTCAAACCCGCCAACCGCACGGTAGGCCGTTTCTTCCCCACCGAAGCCCCCGACCGGGCCGAGATTCCCGAGGTGAACAATCTTTCTGCTCTGACGGACGGTTACCAGGGCCGCGAAGACATTGATGCCGGGGAGGAATTTGACCCCGATTACGACAACATTGACGCCCGTACCGTATCCGGAACCGTGGGTAAGACGAAGGTGGAATACAGTCTGCTGGCCAAAGAAACCCGGGGCAACAGCGTAAACGCTCAGATGTCCGTTCGCTTCGGCAATCTTGAGGCCCTGAAGGGTCGCGCCAAGGCCGGAGAGATGGCCGGCAGAATGCTGATGATGGGCTCCGAAAACTATACCCGCCAGGAAATCCAGGACAAACTGGATGAGCTGAAGGCGCGCGTATTCGTGGGAGGGAGCGTAAACAATGCGTACGTTTCCATCGAAACGGAAAATAAGAACCTGGCCGCGGTGATTGACTTCGTGGGTGAAATCCTCAAGACCCCCACCTTCCCCGAGGAAGAATTCAACAAAATGGTCAAGGAGGAACTGGCTTCCATTGAGGAATCCCGGAGTGATCCGCAGGCCATCGTCTTTACCGAGATGCAAAAGCGGACCAACGACTTCCCCGAAGATCACCCCTACTACCCCACCAACTTTGACGAAGACGTGGAGCTTTTGAAGAGCACGACCATTGACGACGTCCGTGCTTTTTACGAAGATTTTTACGGGGGCTCCAACATTACCTTCGGAGCCAGTGGGGACATGGATACGGAGGCCGTCATTGCCGCCCTCGACCGAAACTTCGGCAAGTGGAAGAGTCCGAAAGAGTACAAACGGATCAACCGGCCTTACCGCGCCGTGAAGCCCGACATGGTGAAGGTAGAAACGCCGGACAAGGCCAACGCCTGGTTCGTGGCCACCCAGACCTTCCCCCTCAGCAAGGATCACCCGGACTACGCGGCCCTCGTCATGGGTAACTACATGCTGGGTGGCGGATTTTTGAATAGCCGCCTGGCTACCCGAATCCGGCAGGAAGAAGGATTAAGCTACGGTGTCGGCAGTGTATTCAACGCCGGGTCAATTGACCGCAACGCCAGCTTTATGGCCTACGCGATCTACAATCCCGAAAACCGGGAGGCCCTGGAGAAGGCCTTTAAGGAAGAAATCGAAAAGGTCCGGACGGAAGGCTTTACGGCGGAGGAAATTGAAGCCGCGAAAAGCGGTTGGCGCCAGAGCCAGCAGCTGAACCGTTCGCAGGATCGGTCCATGGCCGGTACCCTGAGCAATAATCTTTTCCTCGACCATACGATGCAGTGGTCCAAGCGTCTGGAGCAAAAGATGATGGACCTCACGCCCGAAAAGATCAACGCCGCCATCAAGAAATACATTGATGCGGACAAAATGGTCATGATTCGTGCCGGAGACTTTAAGCGAGTAGAAGCCAAGCGCCCGTAAGGGAACCGACTTATCGCTAAAGCATGAGGCCCGGATCGATGATCCGGGCCTCATTTTTTTTAGAGTTCCCACCCCATATAGTAGGCAAACTCTCCGAGGGCTTTCCCGGCCAGGTAAAGGCCACCGACCGCAAGAATGAGGATTTTGAGCCAGTAGTACAGCCGTTTGGGGTCGATCTCGGGTTGCTTATCCATCAATCGTGGGGGCCTTAGTTACTCAGCATGACGGGCATGACGAGCATCATGATTTCCTGGCCGCCGGCTTGTTCCGTGGGCAGCAAGATACCGGCGCGGGTAGCGGTGCTCATTTCGAGTTTGACTTCCTCGCCTTCCAGTACGCCCAGCATTTCCACGAGGAACTTGGCGTTGAAGCCAATCGTCAGCGGGTCTCCGTTGTAAGAGCAGGCCAACTGTTCGGTGGCCTCATTGCTGAAGTCAAGATCCTGGGCCGAAACGGTAAGGGAACCGTCGGCGATGGTCAGGATAACCTGGTTGGTGGTCTTGTTGGCGTAGATAACGATCCGCTTCAGGCTGTTCTGGAAATCAGCCCGGTTGATCAACAGTACGTTCGGGTTGTCTACCGGGATGACGGCATTGTAGTCCGGGTAACGGGCGTCAATCAGGCGGCAGGCCATGTTCGTATCGCCAAAAGTGAAGAAAGCATTGGCCTTGTCGAAGGAGACCGATACCTGTTCGTCCGTGCTGGGAAGCGCACTCTTGAGGAGGTTTAGCGCTTTTTTGGGCACGATGAAGTTGCTCGTCACTTCGCCGGAAATATCGCTCAGGGTGTACTTGACCAGCTTGTGGGCGTCGGTAGCGACCATGATGAGCTTGGAAAAATCCACCTGGAAGTAGACGCCCGTCATGGCCGGACGCAGTTCATCGGTCGACGTGGCGAAAAGTGTCTTGTTAATGCCTTCGAGCAAGTTCAGCGCAGAAACACTGATTTCATCGGCCTCGTTGGGTACGGGGATATCTGGGTAGTCGTCTCCGTTTTCTCCGGCCAGTTTATACTTACCGTAGGCGGAGGTAATTTCAATGCCGAAGTTGTCTTCGTTGATGACGAAAGTGACGGGTTGCTGGGGCAGTGCCTTCAGCGTATCGATCAGAATTTTCGCCGGTACGGCCACGGAGCCGTCGCCGTCTGCATTTACCTCAATGGTGGTGATTACACTCGTCTCCAGATCGGTGGCGGCAATGGTCAATTGATTGCCGCTAACCGTAAAGAGAAAATCCTCGAGAATGGGGAGGACGGGATTGGAACTGATGGCACCACCGGCCAGGGTCAGTTTCTTTTGCAGATCGGAGGAGGAAACACTAAACTTCATAGGGCAAACTTACGGATTAGTCCGGTAGCACACCAGTATGTAGAACAATGTCTCGGCATGATTTTTTCCACCAGGGTGTGGATTCCGAGATCGGGCCACAATTTCGGCCTTCCCATACCCTTCTTTTTGGGTAAAATTTGCTGATCATGCCGCGTGGGAGGGGGTGCATTAAAACTACGGTCGCCCAAAATTCGTTCACCCATGCCCGTCACTCCCACGCAAACTATCTTTGCACGATACGACCGGGCAATAATCCACTACTCCTTGCGCAAGCCTTCCCCCAAATTGATGAACACCTCCCTACGTACGGCTCCGCCCGTGCGTACGCCGGTCATTCCGGCGCTGGGTCCCGCCCATCGGTTCCGGCTCAGCAACGGGTTGCCGGTAGTCGCCATCGGGGGGGCGGAGGCCCCCATCCTTCGCGTAGAGTTCCTCTGTCAGGGTGGCCGTCCCTACGAAAATCAGCGGCTGGTGGCGGGAGCGGCCACCGACCTGGTGGTTGAGGGCACCCGGAAGCGAACGGCTTCCCAGTTAGAGCACTTTTTCGAACAGTACGGGACCAGCCTGGAAACCCCCAACGTGACCGACACGGGTAATCTGAGCGTGTCCACCCTGAACAAGCACGCCGAGACCGTACTACCGGTGATGGCCGAAGTAATCGCAGAACCCGCCTTCGCCCAAACGGCCTTCCGCCGCTTCATGCGGCAGCGCCGGCAACAGCTGCGGGAGAACCTGACCGACAACGACACCCTGGCCTACCGGTTGATCACCGAGGCCACCTACGGCAGTGACCACCCCTACGGATACAACGGTTTCTTTCCGGATTACGACCGCCTCCGGCTGGACGACATCAAAGCGTTCTATCACGGGCACTTTCACGCCGCCAACGGGACCTTGCTGGTCATCGGGCAAATTGATGCAAGCACCGAACGGCTGCTGGACGCCACTTTCGGCCAACTCCCTCCCGGTCCGGCAGTGGCCCCTCCCGTACTCCCGCCCACTCCTTCCGGGGCGGCCTGCCTGCAGTTGTTGCGCCCGCGGGCGCAACAGACGATGATTCGCCGTGGTCGGGCCGGCATTCACATCAAAGACCCGGATTACCCGGCGCTGGTCGTCCTGGACACCGTACTCGGGGGCTACTTCGGCAGCCGCCTGATGCGCAACATCCGGGAGGAAAAGGGCTTTACCTACGGGATCGATTCCGAACTGGATACCTACCGCTTTGACGGCAGTATGGAGATTTCGGCGGACGTAGCCAACGACAACCTCCAGGAGGTCCGGCAGGAAATTCTGGTGGAAATCGATAAGCTTCGCCAAACGCCGGTCCCCGCCGCCGAACTGGACATGGTACGCGCCTACCTGGGTGGCAGCATC
Organism: Lewinella sp. W8; assembly: GCF_004375085.3. Taxonomy (GTDB): domain Bacteria; phylum Bacteroidota; class Bacteroidia; order Chitinophagales; family Saprospiraceae; genus Neolewinella. Next base: position 532,838 of record NZ_SNAQ03000001.1, on the reverse strand, counting down.
GCCATGGAACTTGACGGGCCCTTTGGCCACGGGTGGCGTTACCGTTCCGCCATCATCAAGGACTACGAGCCCGTATCCTTTTTACGGAGGCTGCACGAAACCATCCGGGACATTTCCCCCCAGGAGCTCCTGACGGTTGCCCAGAAGCATTTGCGGCCGGAGGAGGACAAGGAGGTCATTGTGGGGGGAGCGGACCGCCTGCCGGAAGCCACTCCCGTAACGGACCCTACCCTGCCCCTCAACCGCTGAAAAACGGTACCGGTCGGATCATAAAAATTGCCGGATAGCGTTAATGCGAATATCCATTGCCGCACCAGGGTCTCAGGCACCTGCGACCGCGCCATAATTTGGGTTTTCCACTAATAAAAAACTTCCCCGGAGGGCATTTTTAAGATAAATTAGCCGGCGACGAAGAAAAGGGGCACATTCTTGGGAATATCCCCCCCGAAAACATCGTTTTGCCAGCCTTTTTTCCGACTTTTGCCGGACTATCCCCAGGGAACGATATATTAAGCAACTAGATGAGGTTTTTCAACCTATTTAAACAAGAGCTGGCCATCGATTTGGGCACGGCTAATACGCTCATCATCCAGAACGATCAAGTGGTGGTGGATGAGCCTTCTATTGTCGCCATTGACCGTAAAACGGAAGAGACGATTGCCGTGGGACGTCGTGCCATGCAGATGCACGAAAAAACCCACGACAACATCAATACCGTGCGCCCCCTGAAGGACGGCGTGATTGCCGACTTCCGCGCGGCCGAGCACATGATCAAGGGCATGATCGAAATGATCGGCAGTAAACGGCCCTTCTTCACCCACCTGAAAATGGTCATTTGCATTCCTTCGGGGATCACCGAGGTCGAGAAACGCGCCGTTTTTGAAAGTGCGGCCCGGGTGGATTCCAAGGAAACCTACCTGATTCACGAGCCCATGGCTGCCGCCCTGGGTATCGGACTTGACGTCGAGGAGCCCGTGGGCAACATGATCGTAGACATTGGGGGCGGAACGACGGAAATTGCGGTGATTGCCCTGTCCGGTATCGTTTGTGACCAGAGTATCCGGGTGGCCGGTGACGAATTCACGGACAACATCGTGCAGCACATGCGGCGCCAGCACAACATCCTGATCGGCGAGCGGACGGCGGAGCAGATTAAAATCAACGTGGGTTCGGCCCTGACGGAACTGGATAACCCTCCCCCCGAGTACGCCGTTAACGGCCGGGATCTCCTCAACGGTATTCCCCGGCAGATCACGGTTACTTACCAGGAAATTGCCGAGGCACTGGACGAAAGCATTGTCTCCATTGAGGAGGCCGTCATCCGGGCCCTGGAAACCACGCCACCCGAACTGGCCAGTGATATTTATTCCACGGGACTTTACCTGACCGGCGGGGGAGCCATGCTGCGGGGGCTGGACAAGCGCCTCAGCAAGAAGACCCAACTTCCGGTGCACGTAGCGGAGGATCCGCTGACGGCGGTCGTCCGGGGAACGAGCAAAGCCCTCTCCGACACGGACAGATTCAAGGCCATCCTGATTCCCGCAAGCAGCGTCAGCTAGTCTGATCAACCGCCCGCCGGATGGAACGCATACTCAGAATCTTCCTCGCAAACGGCAGCTTTTTCACCTTCTTCGGGTTACAGATTGTCTGCTTCTGGCTGATTATCAACTACAACAGCACCCAGAGCGAGATCGCCTCGGAAACCTGGTCGCTTTACGGTGGTTGGTTCCGGAGTGGTAAGGACGTCATTGATAATTACCTTGACCTCGACGAAGAGAACGAGATCCTGCTGCGGGAGAACGCCCAGCTCCGGGCCAAGCTTCCGGAGTCTTACTACGATACTACCGTCGATCAGGACAGCATCGAAGACGAAGCTCGCCTGCAGCGGTTTACCTATCTGGCCACCCGGGTGGTCAACCGCACCCCCTACAACCCCAACAATACGTTCGTGCTGGACCGGGGGGAACAGCTCGGGGTTATCCCGGGCCAGGGAGTCGTGGGGGAATCCGGATTGCTGGGCATCATCGACGTGACGACCTCCCGCTACGCCCGGGCAATTTCCATCCTGCACCTGGACACCAGGATCAGTGCGGGCCTCAAAAACAAGGCCTTTGGCACCCTGCGCTGGGACGGGCAGGACGCCCGCTACATGAGTTTATCGGACATTCCCGAATACATCACGGTCAACCCGCAGGATACGGTATATACGACCGGCTACTCGAACGTATTCCCCACCGGCATCGCCATTGGAACCATTAGTGAAATCGAGGTGCAGCCCGGTACGGGTAATCAGCTCCTCCGCGTGCGGCTGATCAATGACCCCCTGCGGCAGGACCTCGCCTACGTCGTGCAGGACCTGTTCAAGGAGGAACTGGAAAACCTAAATACAACCGAATGAGGGGGAATAGTCTGGGAGCCAACGTTGGGCGCTTCGTGCTGCTCTTTTTCCTGCAGGTTTTTGTTTTCCGGCAGGTAAGCCTCGGTTGGAGTGGCAAGGAGTATCTGTTCATATGGTTGTACCCGCTGTTCATTGCGGCCCTACCCCTGAGAACCCCGAGGCCCGGAGTGGTGGCCCTGGCGTTCCTGGCCGGTTTGTCCGTTGATATCGCTTACGGCACCCTGGGGTTGCACGCCTCTGCCGCAACGGCCACCGGCTACTTCCGACAATTTCCACTTAAGTTCCTGGAACCCAAGGATGGCTACAAAACAAAATCTACCCCGGAAGGCCGGGATCTCGGACAGGCCTGGTGGGTTCGCTACCTGGCCTACGTCACGGTGTTTTACTGTGTCTTCTACTTTTCCGTAGAAGCCTTTTCGCCCGTTTTTTGGCAGGATATTCTGCTAAAGTGCCTGCTCTCCATCCCGGTTTCCTATTTGCTTTCGTTGATCTTAGTATCTTTCCTCAGACCAAGACTGTAGATGAGTGTCTCCTCCCCCAAGGCTGATCCCCGTGGGTTGACCATTAAGGTCATCATGGCCCTGCTGTGTGGCTTGCTGCTCGTCAAGGCTTTCCACCTGCAGGTAGCCAGCGAGAGCTGGCGGGTACGGGCGGATAAAGTAGGCTACAGCAAGCAAACCCTGTATCCTGCCCGCGGCCTGATGACCGACCGGAACGGCAAGCTCCTGACCCTGAACAAGCCCGTCTATCAGGTTGAGCTCACCTACAACCAGTTCTATCCCCACCGGGAAACCTTTGACACGACGGAGTTCTGCAAACTCCTCAACATCAGCCGCGAGTATTTTGAGGAAGCCATACCCCGCCGGTGGACCGGACGGTACAGCCGCAGCAAACCCTTTATTTTCCTGAACCACGTGGCACCGGAGCGTTTTGCGACCTTCCAGGAGAAGCTCTTCAAATTTCCGGGTTTTTCCGCCAGTCTGCGGAGTTCCCGCGACTACCCGGCGCCCTACGCCGCCCACGTCCTCGGCTACATGGGGGAAGTTAACCAGGCGGCCATAGATCGGGGGGAAGGCAGGTACGTACAGGGCGATTACCACGGCATCTCCGGCCTGGAGTATCAGTACGAGACCCTATTGCGGGGCGACAAGGGAGAACGCTGGGTCTATCGGGACCGACTCGGGCGGGAAGTAGGGGAAGTCCTCGAAGGCCGGGCCAACCAGAGTGCCGAGGTAGGGGCCGACCTGGTCACCACCCTGGACGTGGAGCTCCAGCAATACGGAGAAGAATTGATGGCCAACAAACTCGGGACCGTCATTGCCCTGGAACCCGCTACCGGCGAGGTGCTGGCCATGATTTCCGCGCCCACCTACGATCCGGCCAGCTTAAAAATTGGTCGGGAGCGAAGCAGAGCCTTCACGGAGTTGTCCCGGGATACCCTCCAGCCCCTGCTCAACCGGGCCATCAACGGAAAATATGCCCCGGGTTCTCCCTTCAAGACCCTCGTGGCCCTGATTGCCATGCAGGACGGGACCCTCAATCCCAATCGAGGGATGGCCTGCCAGGGGGGATTTTATAGCGGGGGTAGAATGCTGCTGGGCTGCCACGGCCACCCCTACTGTAAAAATGTGGAGGACGCCATCGCCCAAAGTTGCAATAACTACTTCGTGACCACCTGGCTGGAAAATATCAACCAGTTCGGGTCCCTCTCCCCCACCGAAGGATTTGACTCTTTCAACCGATATCTGGAAGAGTTTGGGCTAGGAAATAAGCTCGGCATCGATTTTCCGGGAGAGATATCCGGCTTTATTCCTACCAGTGAATTCTTCGCCAAGCGGTTCGAGGACGAGCAATACTGGCGGGCCATATGGCTCCGCTCCCTGGCCATCGGACAGGGTGAATACGAGTTGACCAGCCTGCAGATTGCCAACTTCATCGCCGCCATCGCTAACCGGGGCTACTGGTATACCCCGCACCTGGTGAAGGAAGCCCGGGAAGGAAACGAAGGGATCCGTCGGGTAATCCAACCTCAGCGGCACGACATTTCCATCGATGCCGAATACTTTGAAACCGTGGTGTCGGGTATGAGAAAGACCGTTACGGAGGGAACTGCGAGAGTTGCCAACGCCCCCGGAGTAGAGATTTGTGGCAAAACGGGCACCGTACAAAACAGCTTCGGGGACCACTCCGTATTTACGGCTTTCGCTCCGAAGGACAACCCCAAAATTGCCATTCTCGTCTACATTGAGAACGGAGGATACGGAGGGTCCGTTGCCGCACCAATCGCCAGTCTGATGATCGAAAAATACGTCAACGGCAGTATTCCCCCGAACCGAAAATGGCTGGAAGACCGGATGAAAAACCTCGACATGCGGGAACGGGGTAAGAGCTCCATTCGCGTGACGAAATAACAGCCTTTTCCACATCGGGCTTATTCCTCCCGCCGTCTACCTCCGTAGGTAACCGGTGAAAGCTGTTGTAATGGCGCGAGCGCAGGTGCAAAACTTTCCCGGTGAAGCACCGTAGATGGCGTCGTCGGTAAAAGGAGGCCGTCCGGATCAGGCAATACAAGTGCATGTGGAGCAATTGCCATGGCTACCCGGGAGTTCTGAATTTCCGGAATGAACGAGCTTGTGCGCTGACCGGGGGGCGGGGAGACCATTTCTTTCTCGGAAAAATCGTGATAAATCAGGTTGCACTCCTTTAGGGAGCAGATCATTTTGCGTACCCCGTTGTGGTATAGAATCGCTCGGTTGCCGGGCTTTATCCGAAAGGTCACTTTCCCTTCTTTGTTCGTAGTCATTGTCTTCGTCCAGCCGCGCTTGGGTCCGACGATACTGAAGGCAATTTTTTGTCCAGACCATGCCTGTTCGGTATGGCGGATTCGCAATTCAACGGTAATCATAATTTCAGGAGAGTGATTTTGTGGAAAGGTTTATTGCACACTTAGCTAAGTGCTCCCTTCATGAGTACAAAATCCGTTAATAATAGGGTTTAGGTGTTTACTTCCAAAAACGAATAGAATTACTATAAGAGACACTTCACTAATAGGGATTCAGGGGCAAAAAAAACATTGGCTAATCATGTAAAAAACAATAGACAAACTCATTGATAAAGTATCATTGAATTATCTAAAAACAATTCAAAACAACTGCACTTCAAATATCACCGCTTCCTTAGGGCTTTTCACCCTAAGCGGCAACGGAACTTTTTTTTCAAAAAAATATCTTGAAATAACATCTTTCTAAGTAGCTGATAATCAGACATTAGCTTTGCAGAAAAAAATGTCGAAAAAACTGCAGTCTTCTTTTTACGCGTTTTGCTGCCGAAAAAACATTGATATTTCCGGTCGAAAATTTCACATTTAACTACTCGCTGGCGATCTGCAAACCAACTACTCCAGTCCATTTCCTCTCCACATTTCCATTCGCTTGATGGATACCTTTTCCATGTTTTATGTATGGGGGTATGAAGGGAAATTTCCGGAATAGGCATTAGCCTTGATTCGGGCAGTTTCAATAAGGGACGACTACAGCACATTGGGCATGAAAAAGTACTATGATTATCTGTACGCCAATGACTATGCTTCCGATAGCCAGGCCTACTTAAGCACTTATGAAGAACTCCGGCAGACCAAACCGAACAAGGCCGCAAAGGCATTCATCAATGCCATGCACCTGTGGCTCATTTACTACGGTCACCGCAAGGTGGAAAAATACCTGGATCAGCGTCCGGACCCTACGGGACCTTCTCGTGGAAACATAATCTCCTCCCTGGGAAAGGCAGGCAAATGGAAATTCGAGATCCAATTACTGCGGGCGGAGATCGCCTACCATCAGGGATACAATCATCGTTGCCGGGAGATGCTCTCTAAGTTGCTCCAGGAGATTGACCGCCATGAGAACAAGCACATCGGAACGAAGAATTTTTTACTACCCCGCATTCATCTGTTACGAGGAAAAACCCTGAATCGCGACCGCGATCACGCACTCGCCCGGATGGATTATGGGCTGGCCTATAACTATTTCTTCTACGGTAAGAAAAACCAGCAAAATGGTCAGGCGCCACTCACGCTGGGCCGTATTCACACGGCCTTCGCCCGGTCATTTTTTGACTGGAAACAAATGCAGGAAATTTATGACTACTTGGAAAAAGCTGAGTTGGTGTACAAAAGGTCCTTTGAGCACCAAGACCGGAAGCACCTCTGCTACGCAGAATTAGATGAACTCCGGGCGCGTTACGTGGTGGGCATGGCCAGAAAAAACTGGCGTAAGCATGCCAAGGAGCTTTTGCACCGGGAGGATAAGCCCCCCATTCACCAAACCTTATCCTGGGAAGATAAATTCAACGAGCCCATGGCTGACGCCATGCGGATTACCCATCATGCACTCAAGGGCAGGAAGAACCATCGGCGAAAGGCCCACCATCTGCGCTTGAGGGCCCGGGCGAAATTGGTGGCCGCCTATGCGGTCCTGGGCATGAACGGACGAAAATACATTCCCTGGGTGGTCCATCGGTTAAAACAGGCCGATCGCCTCTACCGCCGGGAGATCAAAATGAGATTGAAATTCTTCAATCACGTTCCCCACCCTACCCTGGTCCGGGCCTACAACCACCGGGGTAAGTGTCTCTGGATGTTGGCCGAAGCTTTCGCCCAGGAGGGGAAGAAAAAGGAGGCCAAAAAATACCTCCAACGGGCAGAATTCTCCCTGGCCAAAGCGAAAAAAATTAATCGGAAACCGCTGGACGTTATTCAGCGGGATAAAAGAGAACGGGAACAATCAATCGCGCTGCAGAAAGCCGCTTCCGGAGCGATGCACCAGGTCGTTGACCGCTATCAGTGCTTTCGGACGGAGCAGCGAGAAATGGAATGCAAGTTCATTACCCTTAAATACCCCACGATATTTGACGCTTCTCCCCGGCAAGTGTTCCGAGCGGTTGCTGCCGGCTATCACCGCTGTGAAAAAAAGATATCGGAGTGTTTAACCTGGCTGACCTTCAGCGAATCCCGGGAGTCTCTGCTGAAAGAGCACCGGTCCGTGGGGGAACTTATGCTCGAAGCGGCCTCCCTTTACCAGCCGGTCAGCCAGGAGGAGGAGGACTATCGGATGGATCGCATTCACCGGGTGTTTATGTTTTCTCAGCCAGACGTCAGCCGGAGTCCTCGCTTTCCCGGAAAGCTGGCGGAAGTGGAACCTAACGCACAACTTGGGCCCCTGGGGAAAATGCACATTCTACAAACGGCAAGCTTCTGGCGGCTCCTGCACAGCAATGAAGAAGACCTGACGGATGAATATAACGAACAGTTCTTTTCGTTCGCCAATGATGTGTCTCAGTACCACATGGACCAATTGGGTGAGGGAACCGGCAAAAACCCCGCCTGGCGGGTGGGCTCCTACCCTTCCGAAAGTGCAGTCATAGAACATTTTGATGGTGATGGCGGAGGTGGAGTTTTGGCCATTTATACGGGCTACCGACACGTCTACGCTTACGTACTGGCGAAAACTGCCAAGGGAGATTCTCACCGTAAGTTCGTCGCCATTACCGACGATGAGCAGCGTCGGTCGATGGATACCTTCATCAGCCTGACCGCAGATTTTCAAAATGCCCTGGCCAAGGTCATCGAAAGCCTGCAGGATGATCACAATCGGAAGCTCGTGGTCGAGCAGAAAACGTTGAGGTATCAGAAGACCAATGAGCACCTTCCGGATACGATCATCGGGAAGCAGTTAACACCGCAGGAGGCCGACGCCATCAATTCGACTTTCTTGCGGACGGGACGGGCCCTTGCCGAATTCCTTTTCGAGAAGGTTTCTATCCCGAAATCCATTGACCGGCTGTATTTGGTCTCCAACGATGAACATCTGCAGCGCCTTCCCCTCAGTATGCTCTACACCGGAGACCTTCCGGATGCCGGAGAAGAACGGGACTTCAACCACCTCGACTTTCTGGGGCTACGGTATCAACTTGCCATCATCCCTTCCGTAAGCTGGCTCTGGCGACTCAGAAAAACTTCGACTCCACCGGATGATCAGGTGCCGTCCGCGGATACGCTGAATTCCATGCTGAGCTTTCTGGCCGTTAGACAGGCCTCCTCTCCGCCGGATGAAGAAACCAAGCAGGGGGTTCTCATCTTTGATGCCTTGAAGCACATCACCCAAAACCTGAACTTAAATTACCGCGCAATTTTCCTGCCGGATGACCTTACGGGCATGGACACCATCAAAGATCATGTCATCCAGGGCAGCCCATTTGCCCTGATCAAATACTTTTATGGCCACATCAGCTACGAGGAAAGAAAGTACGGAAGGAAAAAGCTCATCCTCTCCGGAAAGAAATCCGCCAAGAAGGAGAGAGAAGACCGTCACTACGGGGATGCCTTTGACCGCAACCCAAAACATCTGTACCTGGACGAAATCAAGGAAAATGATCTGCGAAACTGCTTTCTCGTCTTCCTGAATGGGTGCGAAGCCGCTCAGGGTGACCACCGGATAGGGTATCTCCCCAATTCCTTGATGTCGGCCTACTTATGGGCAGGCGTACAGGCAGTCATCGGAACACACGTAGCCATTACTTCAACAACCGCCGCACTCTTCGGCGAGCTCTTCATGGAATACTGGCTGGAGGAGGGAGACACTACCCTTGGCGAAGCCATCATGCAGACCATAGAGGACATTCGACGGGGGGGGATGATCGAGGGGCATCCGCGGCGACGGCTTTCCCACCGTCATCCAATCCACTGGGGAGGTTACACCCTCATGGGAGACCTTACCCTGAAGTGGTCCGACGTAAAGGCCCTGCTAAATCCGGGGCAATGACACAAGCTTATGGCTCCTGGCGCAGTAGACAAGGGCACTATGCCATACCCGGAACGTATTGCCCCCTGCGATTGGACCAGGTCATGCGAACCTTTGGTACTTCGGTAAACTTTTCCCCAATTCTTAATCCATAAATCCGGAGAGGCTCATTATCGCTCATTGCCTTTTCGTCAAAAAGCTCTACCCGGTAAAGCCCCGGCCGAAGTAAGGTCTCCTCCTTGATATCAATAGAGATTTTACCCGCTTCATCCAAATGTCGCAGTGGAATTCTCAAAGTTTCTACGAGAATGGGAGCACGATCATTCACTTCTTTTTCCACTTGCTCGTCAATAAATCTCAGGTCCCCGCTTAGGGGTTCATACGCCCCATTCAGGTAAAACTTAAGAAAAACTCCTTCTCGGGGAAATTCATCAAGTGGAAAAGCAAGGTCAAGATACTCCTCCGCATTTAACATTTTGTAGTCCTTGTCGATTCCCAGCAGCCTTAATCCAGAGCTCGCCTTCATCGGGCTGGTAACATCTTTATGTGCATGGCTGTCTACAGAATCGTCGTCGGGGCCAAGCAATGCAGGGTTTAACCCCCTGCGTGGAAACAGATTATCATACATGTCGAGATATGAACGGTAAAGCCGGTTTACCGTACCCTGCAGAATCTCTTTATTATTCTTCGTCTTGAGTTTTTCCTCCTTCAGAATGTCTACAATATCTCTTTCGGTCAGACGCTCGGCCTTTAACTGGACAATTCGCCTCCGTAACCTTTGGGTGTCCGGATCAAACTCCGCGATCTGCTGCTTTTTTAGCGCGGCTCGTTTGGTCCTTTCCTCAATCGTCATCTGATCACCGGGAACATAGCTCAGGTTCCGGTTAGTCTCATCTTCCTTTGGCTGGACGAAAAAGGAGTTGATCTTCGCCCGTAGTCGAAGCTCGTCCTGAGTAAAGGGGAAATCATCTTCAAATTTTACCGTTACGGGCGTATTGGTAATCAGGGATGTCAGGCGTTCTCGCTTCTTCGGGCCACTACATAAAAGGAAATGATGAAATCCATTAATGGCGACTTCCTCAACTTCTCGTTCGGCTTTCTTTAGGCTGTCGGCAAACTGCTTGGCAGTCATATCAGAATTAACGGAGAGTGGCTTACCAGAAACGCGCCTTCCCTGGCCCCGGGATACATTAGGTGAATTGGTCATAATTTGGTTGAGTCATGCGGCTATCAAGAATCGTCCGGTCATTTTCGGTAATCGAAACACATTCTGATGAAGGCTACAGCGGATTCATTTTTTAGGCTTGCCACCAAGGGAGGCAATCGTGATTCAGAAAAAAACTAAACGTGGGGGCGCAAAGATAATTGTTTCGATTATACCATACAATATATGAGATAAAATAATCAAATTAAAGAAACGAATCGTCAATTTATAATTTTTTATTTTGAATCATTTCAAAGAAAAAAGAATTAAGATCCGTTTTTTTTAATCGAATCACTTGTTTTTTCGGGAAAAACGCCCTTCCTTTGTTTTGCCGCAAAAAAAGAGCCTGGCTCCTTCAACGGAAGGAGACCAGGCCATTCTCTAACCGACGGCACATTTGTTACCGCCAAGCTAGTGAAGTAAGGATCTTTAGCTTTAGGTGTACGTAGTGTAGTAATCATACGTAAGGTAGTAAATGGCCCGTCTACAAACAAGACCTTCGTCATGAAGTACGTCTTTCTAATTTTCTTAGTTTGCGTCGCGATGTACTACTTTAATAAGTTCCAGGATGAAAAGAGAGTGGAACATCGCGTTACGTCGGACTTTCAGCAACGAACCATTCGTGACCAAAACCAGCAGTTAGCCGAATGGAAACAATGGGCCCAGGGCATTAAAGCACAGCAGCAACGGGCCCGACAAGCCCTGGAGGACGCCAACGCCCAGATCGGCACCCTCCGGGAGGAAAAATCTCAATTACGGAAGCTCAATGACCGCCAGGTCCAGCAGCTCGCCAACCTCCAGGGACAAATTGAGTCCGCCGATGATGAGCTGGCGAAGATCAACACCTACGTTGATCAATTGAAACAACGCAACGGTATTCAGCAGGATAGCCTGAACGGCTATCGCCAATTGGCGGCCCACTTGCGTGAGGACAATGAAAGGTTATCGTCCTTTGCCAGTGAACGGCAAGCCAGTATGGATTCTCTCCTACTTGCCTTCCAGCAACTCCACCGCAAGAACGAAGCAATACGGAGCAATAATAAGCGCCGATTGGAAGCCACCGCCCAGTACGCATTAGCCCAATTCGGAATCCCTCTTTATCAGCTACCAACCGGCCTACTCATCATGATGCTGGGCCTCCTCTTCTCAAGCATTCTATACGGTCCGTCCCGGGACACCCTCCCCGGCGCCTGACCACCCACTACCCAAGGCTAAAAAACCTGCCCGCACTACACGGGCAGGCTAAGAATCACAATGAGGTAGCCTCAGGCTACCCGCCTACCCCAAAGGTCTGTCCCTCAGCCTGCGATTACAAGGCGTCAGCATCCTAACCCTACTCAGAACCTATCCCCTCAAACACCACCCTACACATAAAACCCTGATATCCAAAAACTTGAACGACACAAAATATGAACCTCGCTTTCCCGAGAGCAGCTCCGGGACCAGGCAGAGCCGTGCCATCGTCACGCCTCCACCTCCCCGAAAAGCCGCCTCCAACAAATTGGTCGACACGCGCCGACGGGCGTGATAGCTATAGCAGATTTCAGTGCACTGATGGCCTTTTCTCCAAAGCCAAAACAGAGGAGACCATCCCTCAATACTGGACACTATGCTTCAGCAATCGTTTTTCATCAGTGCGATCACCCTAATGATCGTAGTCAGCTCATTTTCCTTATCCGCACAATCCGCGGAAGATCTGGCCTACTGGGCCGCGTCTCCGAACAGCGGGACCAATGCCACTCCGACCTCAATTGCGGGGTCTGACCTGGCCACTTGGTCCTTTACCGCTCCCACCGCGGATAACGAAGCAATCATCAAAACTCCCGATGGAGTTCTCTGGCCTACCACCACTGACCAATTGTCAGCCTTGATGATGGCCTCGGCTCCTACCAACCGGTTCCTGGTTTATTACCATGGCGTAAGTGGTCCGGAAGTTCTGGCGGTTTGGGTTTTCTAACCCCCGATATGAGTGAGAGGGGAAGTAGCCGATCGGCTACTTCCCCTTTTTAATTTAACCTCCTTAAGTGTTCCTGCAACCAGAGGTCACTGCTCCGACCATTTTGTGCCAGCTGCGCTAGCAGTCGCTTTCTTTCTGCGTTCAAATGACGCGATCGTTTGATGGATTCAGGGGTATCATTCAAATAATCCTCCAACTTGAGCATTTCTCGGAAAACCGATAAGAAATTACGATGTAGCTGGAACTGGTACGCAAGCTTCTGCTTACGCAGCTCCAAATCATTAATCATCGCATCGTAGTTTTTCAAGAAGGCCGGAAAATTTTTGATCAGTTTCCGCGCCGCCTGGGGGTCTCCCTTTTGCCCCGTATGCATCAGGTCATAATACGTCTGGATGGTGAGCTTCTTCAGCGCCAATTTTCGCTCATCCTGATTAGTTTTACTCCTCGTTTTAAGGTGAGGAATCGCCTCCCGGTATTTCCCTTCATCCAGGAAAAGCAGCGCCCGACAAAAGGCCAGGGAGAATCCCCGGTCATTTCTATGCACCTTACTGCCATAAATACCTACGAAACGGTGCGCCCACTCATGAACACTGCGGCTTTCGTCCGTATTCTCAATTCCGTCAACCGGCACCATTGACCATTCAAATTCTTCCCGGAATCTGATGGCCTGAATCACCACATTGGTCAGGTAGGACGCCGGCAGGTCGTTGGTGGTTCCCGATGACCAACTAGCTCCGTACTTTCGGTCAATCACCATCAACTTGGCCCGAAAGCTAATGGGCCCCATCGCCTCGACTCCCTTATTACTGGCCATCGTAGCAAAAGAACCAATGCACCCCAAAAGGTCCACGTAGTCCTCCAGGGTAATCTTCGATACGTTAGCCTCCATGAAGAAGAAAAAGTCTTCAACCTCGTCTTCCAACGTAGGATCATTTAATTCCCTGGAAAAAATAGTGCTGACCTTTTGGTAGGCCAGTAGCATGGGCTCAGATTGTATTTGCACGGCCCGTCGCCCCAACAGCATCTTGAACTCCTCAAAGTGCTCTTCCGCCAGGGGCAGCTTGTCCGCCCGGAATATTGTAGGGTAGAGTTGATACCGCATGAAGAGTCGGCATTGATAAAGCAAGTACTGCCGATCCGCCTGCCAGGATAGTAGCGCCATTTTTTTAGGAAGCTCGTGCTTATTGCTCCACTCTGTTTCTTTCAGCTCGCGGTAAGTCTCTTCAAGGTCAATGCGGTACTTATTTAATGGGTACTCTTGATCTTGCACAAGTAGTATTTTAGGTGAGGGGAACCACCAATATAGGTATTCCCTGCGTTTAACGCTGCCTCTGAGGCGCCTACAAATGAAGGGGATAAATTATATAAAACAAGTCGATTAAAATATGATGATGTGAAGCAAAACTGCTAAATAATTGCCCCAACACCTATCGCGATACCAGCCTCCTTCCGCACCGGTATCTCACCAAAATTAAACCCCAATACGGCAGTTGCGTATTGGGGCCAATCGTTTCGAGACTATAAACAAGTAAATTCTCCCAAAAGGGCAAAGGCTTCACTCCTGGGCCTAATTCCCTAAAGATCGGGTGATTGGAAGGAGAAATGCAATCCTTGTCTATGCAAGTATCGTCCCTCCTGATTTTTTACTGAAGTTTGCTCCCGCCCAATCTTAGCTTCGGCCAATGATTATTCGCATTCCATCAAATCCGCACCGGACCTTATCCGGCAACATGGCCTCCACCGCTGCAGCGGTCCCCATCCGGTGACTCAGGTGAGTGATTACCCCACGTTCAGCACCGATTCGCTCCACGTATTCCAGGGCCTCTTCCAGGGAAAGATGAGAATGGGTCCCCTGGTGATGCAGGGCAGAAATAATGACGGTCTTCACCCCACGTAATTGTCTCAGGGTCCGCTCCGGCAGGGTCTTTGCATCCGTTAGGTAAGCAAGGTCGCCAATACGCAACCCCAAAATAGGCAGCTTGCCGTGAAGTACCTCCAACAGGGTCACGGCCCGCCCATTAAAGTTGATCTCCTCCCCAAAGCCAACCTCCCGGATGTCCAGTCGGGGCACCCCGGGATAATCACTAAAGGCGTAGGCAAACCGGCTCCGGAGCTCTTCGGCCACTCTGGGCAGGCAATACACCGGCATATCAATCTTTTGCCGGAAACAATATGGGCGCACGTCGTCCAGTCCGGCGGTATGATCATTGTGTTCGTGCGTCAGAATAAGTCCCGCCAGGGAGTGCACGCGCTCCCGCAACAGCTGCGTCCGAAAATCCGGCCCCGCGTCTACGGCCAGGGTTTCCGTTCCGTTCCGCAACAACACGCTCGCCCGCAGGCGCTGGTCCCTGGGGTCACCGGAGGTGCACACCGGACAGTCACAGCCCAGCACCGGAACTCCCTGAGAGGTAGCCGTGCCCACAATGGTTAAAGTTGGCTCTGAGGTCATTGTAAGTAGTAAATGATCAGGCATCCCGAAGGGTTGTGTTTCCCGCCCCTACTGGCGCACTCTTTTAGTTGATCCAATGTAGGGTGATAAACATCCACTGTTCTGACCGGACCTTCCTTGCCGACCCCGAAAGCTATCGGCTTCGTCATACACTATTCAGACCAGGGCTAAACCGTGGTCGGAAGCTTGTTTCACGAAGGCCTAGCCGAGTGAAATGGCGTCCGAACACTAGATGTATATATAGCTTAAACGCGAAATTTTTATCACCCTAGATCCGATGCCAATCGGTCTATCCCCATCTGTATTCGGGAAAATGGTCCCCAAACATGGCAAGGCCCTGACCGACCGGCCTATCCCTTGCCAAGCTGCTTCTCCCAGGCCCAGGCCGTGGCCATGATGTCTTCTACTCCACGCTCCGGCGTCCAGCCCAGCTCGATGGCCGCCCGGGTCCGGTCGGCGTATACCGCCACGACGTCACCGGGGCGGCGAGGACCGATTTCGTAATTCAGCTTCACGCCGGATACCCGCTCGAAGGCATCGATCACCTCAAGCACCGTCAGGCCCTCCCCGATGCCCAGGTTAAACACCTCGGGATTATTGGGCACCTTGTCTTCCAGCATGTGCCGGAGTGCCAGGGTGTGGGCCCGGGCCAGGTCCATCACGTGGATGTAATCCCGCACGCAGGAACCGTCCCGCGTCGGATAATCATCCCCGAATACCGTGAGTTTTTCCAGTTTCCCCGCCGCTACGGCCGTGATGACCGGCACCAGGTTAGAAGGGGAGTTGGCGGGGTCCTCCCCGATTTTGCCACTCTCGTGTGCCCCGGCCGGATTGAAGTACCGCAGGATCGTTGCCCGGCAGTAGGGATTGGCCCGACAAAAATCGAAGATGATGTCTTCCCCCATTTGCTTGGTCCGCGCGTAGGGGCTTTCCGCTTCCTGCCGCGGAGTGGCCTCCGTCACGGGAAGTTCCCGGGCGTTGCCGTAGACCGAACAGGAACTGGAAAACACCAGATTAGAACTGCCCTGGCTCCGTAGGCCCTCCATGACGTTGAGGAGGCTGTTGAGGTTATTGCGGAAGTAAGCCAACGGCTTTTCCACGCTTTCCCCCACGAGTTTGTAGGCCGCAAAGTGGATGGCTCCGTCAAACTCTTCCCGGGCAAACATGGCGGCGGCCGCCCGGGAGTCCGCCAGGTCGATGGCGTAATTTTTCACCTCCACCCCGGTGATCGCACGAATTCCCGCGAAGGTCTCGGGGCGGGCATTGTGGAAGTTGTCCGCACTGACGACCTCGTAGCCGCTTTCAATCAGATCAACGATGGTATGACTACCAATGTATCCCGCTCCTCCGGTTACCAGAATTCTTTTCTTCTTCATGCTGGGTCAATGTGTTTAGTCGTGGTGGAGTTTGATTTCGTCCGGCGGAATCTCGATGCCCATCCGGGCCATGAGGGCCGTAGCGTTAAAGCTCTTACTCACCCCGCGATGGAGTTTATAGTCAAACGTTAGCTGATCTCCTTCGGTCTGTACCTCCATCGCATAATTTTCCACCTTGCTGCCGGGTTCTCCCTCCAGAGCGGCCAGTTCCAGGTCGTGGGTTGCGATGATCCCGGCCCCGAGGTCCCGAATCAGCTGGCGAATAAGGGCCCGGGCGCCGGTGTGGCGGTCGCGGGAGTTGGTTCCCTTGAGAATTTCGTCGAGCAGAAAAAAGACCTGCTGTTGGGGGTCCGCCACGGCCTCAATGATGGCCTTCAGTCGCTTCAGTTCAGCGTAAAAACTCGAGGTGCTTTCGCTCAGGTCATCCTGGGTGCGCATACTCGTCCAGACGTTCAGGGCGCCGGAGCGCAGGTGCCGGGCACATACGGGGCCTCCGGCCTGCATCAGCACGAGGTTCACCCCCACCGTCCGCAGCCAGGTCGATTTTCCGGCCATGTTGCTACCGGTCACGAGCTGAATGTGCCCGTCGGTGCGCATGCGGATATCGTTCGTCACCCTGCTGGAAGGATGCAGCAGAGGATGCCCCAGTTCACTGGCCTCCAGGAGGGGCTCCCGGGTCCATTCCGCATCGGTCCATTCGGGCTGATTGAAGCGCAGGGTCGCCCAACTGACCAGGGCGTCCGTCCGCGCCATCGTTTCCAGCCACCCGGGCAGGGCCGCCCGGTGACTTTCCCGCCAGGCGTCCAGGCGGGAGAGCCACTGCAAGCTCCATAATCCGGACACCTCCAGCAAAATCACGAAGGGGTTGTAGCGCACGTCCAGTTGACTGATGAGGTACCCCAACCGCCGCATGGCGGGGATCGAAGGCGTACGGTTGGCCTTCGGTTGCACCACTTCCGGAGCAGATTCCAACTGGGCCAGTAAATCGGCGTACTGCCCCAGCAGTTTTCCCATCTCAGAAACGTAGGCGTGTTCGCGTTCAATCCGTTCCTTGTATTTCCGCAGTTGCAGGAAGGTCGGTACGAGGAAAAGCACGCCCAGTTGCCAGATCGGCATGAAGAGCATCCAGGCAATGGAGATTAAGGTCAGCGGGACGGCCAGCCAGAGCATCGTTTTGTCCCAACGACCTTCCACCACGGCCGGTCGGTCCAGCCAGGCGAGTAGCCGCTGCTGGTGTTGGGCGGTATCCTCCAGGGCGTCGCCGAGGGCGCGGAACTCGATGCACCAGTCGGGCACGGCCGCCAGGGCAATACTTTGCACCTGCGTCCGCGCCGCCGCTTCCTCTTTCGCGGGCACCAGCAACTGCTCGGCCAGATAGGCCTGACCGGGGGCCGTAACGGTTCGATTGAGGAATTGAAACAGACTATGCGGTCCGAAAACATCCAGGTCCAGCGCGTAGGGGTGCTGAGGATGCAGAAAGGTGCTCCCGTCTTCCCAGGCGCTGAAGTCGTGCTCCAGGGATTGCAGCTCCGCCCGGGCCAGCTTAGCCCGGATACTGGCGAGGGAAGACGCTCGTTCGAGGCTGCGGTGCCACCGGACGCCCCGGGCAATGACGGGTACGGATAGGGCAAAAAATAGCAGGCCAAAACGCCAGTCCCAGGAAAAAACCAGGATCAGTCCGGCCACCCACGCCAGGACGAGGAAGAGCCGAATCAGGGAAAATCGTTCGTAACGACGCGCAAAATATGCTGCTTCCGTAGAAGCCGATTGCCAAAGGGTTTGGTAGTACTGACTAGGGTCACTCATCGACGGCGAAGGTACGATCTTCGGGCGACTGCCCGGACCTCTTTGGTAGTACGATCGGGGTGAATTTTGTAGATTCGCCGTTACCAAAGCCTTGCCTTATCGCGAAGTTATCAGATTACGTTTTCCAGGTAGCCACGCCCTTCAGTACGGGTACGGGGGTTTACCTTCCCCGACGGGAGTTGCTGGTCACCAACGAGCACGTCGTGCGGGACAACGCTACCGTCGTGATCGGCAGTGAGCGGGAGTCCGAACAGCTCGCCGCCGTGGTGTACCTGGACGCCTACTACGATCTGGCTTTTTTGCGACCGGCCCGGCCCTTCGACCTTCCGGAACTTCCCCTGGCCGAAACGCCACCCGAGCCGGGCACGGAGGTGCTGGCCCTCGGCCAGCATTTCGGGCACTCCATGCGCATCAGCGAAGGCAAGGTGCTGGAACTCGGTCACCTGCACCACGGTATTTCCTTCATCGTTCATGACGCCTGGCAGGAGGCCAGCCACAGCGGTGGCCCCCTGTTCACGAAGGCCGGCCACCTGGCCGGTATCAATATGTACGACATTCAGGAGGGTAAGGGGCGCGCGCTCAGCCTGCCCACGGCCACGATCAAGGAATGCCTCGACCATTTCAAGGCCGGCCACGGCCGGCCCGCCGCCCGCTGCTTCAGTTGCCGGGAGATCATCTTTGAAGTCATCGTAAACCCCAACGGTCACTGCCCCAACTGCGGCAACCCCCTGGTGACGCCCGATCTGGTCGAAGATTATGAACCCACCGGAGTCTCTGCTACGGTGGAAGACATCATCAAAACCGCCGGACACAATCCACAACTGGCCCGCCGGGGTCCTAATCTGTGGAGCATCCGCCAGGGCAGTGCCATCATTCAGATGGCCTACCACGAGGATTCTGGACTGGTGACCGGCGATGCCTACCTCTGCCGTCTGCCGGACATCCCACGGCCAGAACTGTTTTCTTTCCTACTCAAAGAAAATTTCAAGCTACCCCAGCTGACCTTTAGTACCTACGGCCGCGACGTCGTGCTTTCTCTCCTGATCTACGATCGTTATCTGACCGTGGAAACCGCCCTTCCCCGTTTCGAACACCTCTTCGAGAAAGCCGACGAATACGACAACATCCTGGTCGAGGAGTACGGGGCGCAGTGGCTGAACTAAGATTTCGGGAAGCAACGGCCCCAAAGCACGACGCGCCATCCCGATCGATCGGGATGGCGCGTCGTGGTCATCGTTGGTGAGGCCGATGATTTACCAGATTCTTACCCGCTTCTCGGGTTCAAGGTACATGCCGTCTCCTTCCTTAATGTCGAAGGCTTCGTAGAAGGCATCGACGTTAACCAGGGGCTGGGTAGCACGGTAGCGCCCCGGAGAGTGAGGATCGGTCATCACCTGAGTCCGGAGGGATTCTTCCCGGGCGAGGGTGCGCCAGATGGTGGCCCAACTCATGAAGAAGCGCTGCTCGGCCGTAAACCCATCGATGGGTTCCGGGCGGCCGTTCTCCGCGTAGAAGAGCTGCAGGCCATCGTAGGCACCAAGCACGCCGCCGAGGTCGCCGATGTTCTCCCCGAGGGTGAACTTACCGTTGATGAATACGCTGTCGAGCACCTCAATGGCACTGTACTGCTCGGCCAGGGCATCGCCGCGTTTGGTGAATTCCGTCAGGTCTTCTTCGGTCCACCAGTTGGCGAGGTTACCGTCGCCGTCAAAGCGGGCGCCGGAGTCGTCAAAGGCGTGGGAGATTTCGTGGCCGATCACCGCGCCGATACCGCCGTAGTTGACCGCCTCGTCCGCCAGGTAATCGTAGAAGGGAGGCTGCAGGATGGCGGCCGGGAACACGATTTCGTTATTGAGGGGATTAAAGTAGGCGTTAACCGTCTGGGGAGACATCCCCCATTCTGACTTATCCACGGGCTTGCCAATTTCGGAGATGTTTTTCTCCGTGGCCCATTGATCCGCGGCCAGCATATTCTCGAAGTACGTCTTGTCTTCGCTCACCTCCATATTGGAGTAGTCTTCCCATTCGTCGGGGTAGCCGATCTTCACCGTGAACTTGTCCAGCTTCTCAATGGCGTTGCGCTTGGTGTCTTCCGTCATCCAGTCAAGTTGTTGAATCCGGTTTTGGAAGGCCTTGATCACGTTGGCGATCATCGTCTCGGCCTTTTCTTTGGCTTCGGGGGGGAACTTCTCGTCCACGTAAACTTTACCGAGCGCTTCCCCGAGGTTACCGTTTACGGTGGCCAGGGCCCGCTCGTCCGCCGGGCGCTGCTCCTTGGCACCGTTGAGGTACTTGCCGTAGAACTCCCAGTTGGCCCGGTTGGTTTCCGTGGTCAGCATGCCCGCGGCGGAGCGGATGGTGCTCCAGCGCAGCATGGTCTTCAGGTCTTCCAGCGGGGTGGTCGTCAGGAAGCTCTGCAGGGCCATGGTGTAGTTCGGCTGCATGACGATGAGGCTATCCAGTGGTTCCTCGATGTTCATGTCCGCCATGAGCTGTTGCAGATCCACGGAGGGAAGCATTTCCTGTACTTCGGCGATGGAGTGCCGGTTGTTGAAGTTGCGGGCGTCGCGGCTTTGCACCTTGTCAAAGCGGGGTTCGGCCAGCTGGGTTTCGAAATCGAGAATCTTCCGGGCGGCGGCCAGGGCGGTGTTTTCTTCGTCACCCAGGAATTGCAGCATCCGGGAAACGTGCTGGACGTACTCCTCGCGGATTTCCTTAGACTTGGTGTCTTCTTCCAGGTAGTAGTCCCGGTCGGGAAGGCCGAGGCCCTGGGGCGCGAGGTAGGCCGCATTTACCGTACTGTTATTGAGGTCGGGGAAGGCCGTGATGCCGAAGAAGGGTTGGGATATGGCATTGTTGGTCGCCAGGACGCGTTGCATATCGGCCAGGGACTCAATACCCTCGATATCGTTCAGGGCAGACTTGAGCGGGGTGATGCCCAGTTCGTTGCGGGCCAGGGTATCCATCTGTCCGTTGAACATGGCGATGGCCTTGGCCTGATCGGTACCCGGAGCGTAGCGATTTTCTTCCTGCGCCTTGGCGATGATGTCCAGAACGTCCTTATCGGTCGACTTACGGAGGACACTAAAACCGCCCCATGAGCTGCGGTCATCGGGGATTTGGGTTTCCTGCATCCACGTGCCGTTTACGTAGTTGTAGAAGTCATCTTTCGGACTAACGGTGGTGTCCATATTGGAGAGGATAATGCCACGTTCGGTGGTGTCCTCGGCCGTGGTGCCGTCGGCACCACAACCCGTCAAGAGTAGGGAAAAGAGCGGCAGTGCGCAGAGGGCACGCCAGAGGGAAATTTTCATTAGTGAATATTTATTACTCCATGAATGATCCGGGCCGCTGCTTACGCTAAAGCAGCCATCACGGCCAAAATTTTGCCAATTCTGAGAAGGCGGATAAAGCTAGGAACTTTTTCTCCGAGCCGTTACCGATTTTCGATCATCGTCCATCAGTCCCCGACGGGCACCCAAAATTGCCCCCTATTTCTTACTCCGAAACCGCAGGGCCAGAACGCCCAGTACGGCTTCCTTGATGATGGCGCCCTGCATTTTACTGGCTCCCAGTACCCGGTCCGTGAAGGTGATCGGGACTTCGACGATCCGGAACCCAAGTTGACGGGCGGTGTATTTCATCTCGATCTGGAAGGCGTAGCCAATAAACTGGATGGAAGAAAAATCAATGGCTTCCAGCACCCGGCGGGTGTAGCACATAAAGCCCGCGGTGGGATCTTTGACGGGCATCCAGGTCACCGCCCGCACGTAGAGGGAAGCACCGTAGGAAAGGGCGATGCGATCCCAGGGCCAGTTTTCTACCCGTCCGCCCCTGGTGTACCGGGAGCCGACCGCCACGTCACCGCCACCGGTGTGGCAGGCTTCCCGCAGCCGGATCAGATCCGCCGGAGTGTGGCTGAAATCGGCGTCCATTTCAAAGAAGTACTCGTAATTCTCGGGGCGCTTCAGTCCCCAGCGGAACCCGTCGAGGTAGGCCGTCCCGAGGCCGAGTTTGCCCGACCGCTCGAGTAAGTGGAGCTGATCGGGGTATTTTTGCTGGAGCTCCCGGACGATATTCGCCGTTCCGTCGGGGGAGCCGTCATCCACAATGAGTAAATGAAAGGGATACGACAGATGGAACACCGTATCGATCATCTTTTCGATGTTCTCCTTTTCGTTATAGGTAGGTATGATGACCAGGCTATCGCTCACTTCAGCTTCGGATTAAGTCGGGCAAAGATAGAACGTAGCCGTCACTGATGAAGACCGTGCCTTCCTCCGCAAACAATAATTCTGTAATAATTACCCTCCAGAACGGTATAAAATCCCCCCAAGTGTCCCTTAAGATCCCCCTATCCTCCCCTACTTTCTGGCTTTGCTCCTTCCTAATGTTGCTGGGCACCTGCGGTCACGCCCAGGGCCCCATTAGTGGATTCCCGGCCCCCAAGGGAGAAATTGCGGTTGCGTTGGGTTACTCCTTTGAGCAGTACGACACCTACCTGCAGGAAAATGGCCGGGAGGAAGCGCGAAACATCGAAACGGTAAGCTATAATCTGTTCGTGGAGGCCGGCCTCAACGAGCATACTGCTCTCGTAGCTACCCTGCCCTGGATGCAGGTCAATAACGGGCAAGGCAGCCTGCAGGACGGCTCCCTGTGGATTAAATACATGAACGCCGACAAGCGCCTCAAGAGGGGGCACAGCCGGTTCTTTACCGCCGTCGGACTGAGTTTCCCCGTGGGGAATTACTCTCCCGACGGGATTGCGGCCATCGGGCAACGGGGTGGCGTCTTTCAGGGACGGCTGGCCTATCAATTTCAGCACGACGCCGGTTGGTTCCTGCACGCGCAGACCGGCATTGATTTCCAGTTCACGCCGGACGCGCGATCCTCCTGGCCGCTCCTGCTCCGGTCGGGTTACGGCAACAAATATTTCTACGTGGAGGGCTGGATTGAATTTGTCACCGCGCTGGAAAGTGGCACCGGCGTACAGGCCGCCGCCGGGGGAACGGGCAGCAGCTGGCAGCGACTGGGAGCAACCTTTTACGTCCCCGTGCGCCCCTGGGTTGGGGCCATGGTGGGCGGCGCCTGGATTACGGATGGAGAGTTCATCGGCCGTAGCAACCGCCTTAATACCGGTGTGGTGTTCAAGCTTTAGGGTGAAGCGGACGGGCAAAACAACACATTCCAAGCTGGCTGCCATTTACCCCACAAATTGTTTTAACCTTTCGGCGCAGTTTCGTATGTTTGCAGAGCTAAGAAATACAACTTAATGGCCCAATCTAACTATACCGAAGACAACATTCGCTCACTAGACTGGAAGGAGCACATCCGGATGCGTCCGGGGATGTACATCGGTAAACTCGGGGACGGCGCAAGCCCGGATGACGGTATTTATATTCTGATCAAGGAGGTTATTGATAACTCCATTGATGAATACGTCATGGGTTTCGGGCGGGAGATCGACATCAACATCGAAGATGGTGTGGTGTCCGTTCGAGATTTTGGGCGCGGGATTCCGTTGGGTAAGGTCGTGGACGTAGTGTCCAAAATCAACACCGGGGGTAAGTACGATAGCAAAGCCTTTAAGAAATCCGTCGGCCTCAACGGCGTGGGACTGAAGGCCACCAATGCCCTGTCGGAAGAATTCACGGTTTACGCGGTACGGGAAGGAAAACTTAAGCAGGCGGATTTCGCCTACGGCGAACTCGTCAAGGATCACCGGCAAAGCAATACCAAGGAAGCCAACGGAACCTTCGTCAGTTTCCGCGCCGACAAGGGCATCTTCAAAAAGTATAAATACCGTTCCGACTTCGTTGAAAACCAGCTGTGGAACTACGCCTACCTGAACGCCGGGCTGAAGCTGAACTTCAACGGAAAAACCCTGGTGAGCCGCAACGGACTGAGGGACCTTCTGGAACGGAAAACAAACGTTGAGCAGCAGCGCTACCCCGTCGTTCACCTGAAGGATGAGGACGTTGAGGTGGCCATCACCCACGGTAATGCTTACGGAGAAACCTACTTCAGTTTCGTCAACGGTCAGCATACGACCCAGGGGGGAACCCACCTGAATGCCTTCAAGCAGGCCATGGTGGAAGCCATTCAGAAGCACTTCAACAAAAATTACGACCGCAAGGACATCCTGGCCAGTATCGTAGCCGCCGTTTCGGTCAAGGTCGAGGAGCCCGTCTTTGAGTCGCAGACCAAGACCAAGTTGGGGTCTACGGACATGGGGCCCGGACTGCCCACCGTGCAGACTTTTATGCGCAACTTCCTGGTGGAGCGCCTGGATAACTACCTCCATAAGAACCCCGAGGTGGCCCAGGCCATTGAGAAACGCGTTAAACAATCCGAGCGGGAACGCAAGGAAATTGCCGGCATCAAAAAACTGGCGAATCAACGCGCCAAGAAGGCTAATCTGCACAATAAAAAGCTGCGGGACTGCCGGGTCCACTACAACTCCTCTAACAAGAAGGTTGACCAGGAGATCAAACTAGCTTCCACCATCTTCATCACGGAGGGTGACTCGGCCAGCGGATCGATTACCGTCGCACGGGACGTTCAGACGCAGGCGGTTTTTTCCCTGCGCGGGAAGCCCCTCAACTGCTACGGACAGACGAAGAAGGTGGTGTACCAAAACGAGGAGTTCAACCTGCTCCAGCACGCTCTGAACATCGAGGACGGGGTGGATGAACTTCGCTACAACCGGGTGGTGATCGCCACGGACGCCGACGTGGACGGTATGCACATCCGCCTGCTGCTGCTGACCTTTTTCCTCCAGTTCTTCCCCGACATGGTGGAAGCCGGCCACCTGTACATTCTGGAAACCCCGCTGTTTCGGGTTCGGGACAAACAGAAGACCTTCTACTGCTACAGTGAGGCGGAAAAACAGGAAGCGATTCAGAAACTGCGCGGCAAGCCGGAGATTACCCGCTTTAAGGGACTGGGGGAAATCAGCCCGAAGGAGTTCAAGGATTTCATCGGGGAAGATATCCGGCTGGAGCCCGTCGTACTCGGAGAGCAAACCAACATCGACGATCTGCTCACCTATTACATGGGCAAGAATACGCCGAGCAGACAGAACTTCATTATCGACAACCTGCGGGTCGAGCGTGATGAGGACCTGGACGGGGACGGCACTCCGGATGCCGAGCAACTTGAGGAAGCGGAAGTGGCTACGGCCGCCGAAGCGGCGGCCTGATTTGGCTGATGCCTATTCGTTTACGTGCATGATGAGCAGGGGCGTCTGGGGGTGGAGCACCATCTGACGGGTCTCGCTACGGTGAAAGAGTCGCTCCCAAAAGCCACGGTTTTTCGTAACCATAATGGCCAGGTCAATGGGGTGACCATCCAGGTATTCAACCAGGCCTTCCTGCACGGAGTCCGCATTTACTTCCTTGATCTCAAAAGAAAATTCTGGATCGGGATTGGAGAACAACGGAGCGAATAGCTTCTCCCGCTGCCCTTCGTGGCTGCCCTCCTCATCGTTGACGTGGACAAAGTGCACCCGGGCGCGGAACAGTTCATTGAAATCCATCAGTCTCAGCACGGCACGGCGGGAAAGGGACAGGTTATTACTGGCGTAAAGGACATTCTCGTAATCGTGGAACTGGCCGCTTTTCGGCACCAGCAATACCGGACAGGGAGACCGCTGGGCCACCGAACTGGACACACTACCAAATACCTGCTCCAGCAAATCCGCATCGCCGGTAGACCCCATGACGATCAGGTCTGCATCAACGGCTACCTCCACAATTTTATCCGCCGCAAACCCCAGGACTAGTTCAGCATCCAGAGTGACGCCCGCCGGAACAGCGAAGTCGACCATAAAACGCTTCAGGTCTTCTTCTCTTTGCGCCATAAGTTCGCCCACCGGAGACATCGTAATGGCGTCGCCGGTTGCCACGGAAGGGGTAAATACGTGAATGACCTTCACCGAGGCAGTACCGACAAAATCGGCCAACTCAAGGGCATAGCGAAGAGATACGGCGGAATTATCACTGAAATCAACGGGAACCAGAATACGACTGAACATAGGGAATAATTTGGTGGGGGAAAGATAAGTCCTCACGATCAAAACTTATCCGACATCCATTTTCCGTTTCGCTGCGTTGTGTAAGTGAATAGTTTGTCCGCGCCACATATGCCAGTTGCTTTTTTACCCACGGTCTGTTCCCATGCCCCGGTGTCCCGTACCGGGGTCATTCCCATCGTCAACTTTCCGGATTGGCAACTCCTACGGGTGGAAGCCTTTGGGGCTTCCGCTGTTTCCTGGCCCGGCGCCAACCGGCCGGACGACTACTGGGTGCAGAAGAAAAATTTGCAGTTCCTCGAAAAGAATCCGCAGGGAATTGAGACGAAGGGCCTGGTGCTCCGTCATCGGCCATCCGGGCGGCAAATTCTACTCACCGAGCAAACCTTTTTCTTCCACCTGGCCGGACAGGTGAGCGACAACGCCAAAGGAGAAACTTCCCGTTTTGATTTCCGGAGAAGAATGCTGTCTCCCTTCAGCTTCAAAATTTTATGCCTGGGCCAATTTCTCACCTCGGGTGATTACTGTCAGGACGGCCTGGAACTGCTCACCCCACGGGAGAGCATCGACCTGTTGAGTGGCGTTGCCGATTCCATTCTTCAGCACGACCCCTCCTATACCGGGGTATTACTGAAGGACCTATTCCCAACGGACCATTCCGCAACCGAGGAACTCCGAAACCGGGGGTATTTCCTCTTGCCCACCGACCCGGTGATGGAGTTGGAGATTCCCGACCACTGGCGGTCCATGGACGATTACCTGGAAGACATTACGAGTAAGTACCGGGTACGGTACCGGCGGGCCAGGGGAAAAATGGAAGGGTTGTCTTCCCGGGCACTTTCCCCTCTGGAGATCAATATCCATCTTCCCCGAATCTACGACCTTTATACCCTGACCAGTTCCGGAGCTGACTTTAACGCCGCCAAGCTGAAGCAAGACTATTTTGGCTGGCTCGCTGGTCAGGAGGAAGTTAACGTGAAGGGGTACTTTGACCAGTACAATCATTTGGTTGCCTTCACGACCACCATCGCTAATGGTCCCATCCTGCATGCGCATTACCTGGGAATGGAAGATGCCTTTAAGCACAGTCATCACCTGTACCATAATATCCTCTTTGACCTCCTGGAATCAGCCATCGAAGGTGGATTCCAAAAGCTGGACTTCGGGCGTACGGCCCTGGAAATCAAAAGCTCCATCGGAGCGGTTCCCAAAGAATTCGCCTGCTTACTGAAGGCGCGGAGTGGCATCATTAATCGTCTTATCCCCCTGTTCACCCCGGCGGTGTACACCGCCCAGGCATGGACGCCCCGCAGTCCCTTCAAAGCAAGTACCGTAAGCTCCCGGAACTAGCCTCCGGGACTTTGTCTTGAGAATGTCTTTTTTGAATTCTGGCCAACCATTTTTTTCTTCGTGGGGTTCTTTGGGTAGATTTCAATCGAAGTTGACGGAGCTGGTTTTTGATCCTCTTAAAACGGGGAATTTTTACAATTTTTTTGTAGCTTCCGTCGTCTTTTCACCGCCTTTAGTATACCAAACAAAACCCAAGAGCTTATGAGTACGCGAAGAAATCTTAAGTATAAATACCTGAAGACTAAAATCGCCCTAAACGAAACCATTCAGAGTATTCTTGAGATCAATCGCAAGCGAAGAATCTTCGGAAACGATCGCGTCCACCATCAGGATCTCAACGAAGAACTCAAGGTACTTAACGCCGTAGCCGAAAACCAGGCCCGCTCCTTACGGGTCTACGAGCAACGGCTCCAGAATCAGGGCCGAGCCTAACGGCCTCACCCAACG
Source organism: Lewinella sp. W8 (assembly GCF_004375085.3). Lineage (GTDB taxonomy): Bacteria > Bacteroidota > Bacteroidia > Chitinophagales > Saprospiraceae > Neolewinella. The sequence continues at coordinate 505,022 of NZ_SNAQ03000001.1, read as the reverse complement.
CTTTAAGACCGATTTCGATCGGTCTTTTTTTTTGCCCAGACGCCCGAGATCACCCCCAGAGGTTCACGATTTCATCCACAAGTCACGATTTAGCGAAATTTCGCTAAATCTTAGTTTCAGCCAGGTTGGAGTGTTATCTTTGGCCGGCTTTTGCTCTGGGCAGAGGGATTTTGGACGGGTACTCAACCTATCTGAAAGAACTCCCGATCATTTGCCAACTATCTTTTGCCCTAACAGTTCCCTTTACGTAGGAACCCAGACCATAAAAATTTTCTTTACCATATGAAGCTGCTCGTATGCGTCAGTAAGACGCCGGAAACGACAACCAAGATTCAGCTGACGGCCGATCAATCCGACCTGGATAAGTCCGGCGTACAGTACATCATGAATCCTTACGACGAATGGTACGCCCTGGTGCGTGCCCTGGAACTCAAGGAAGCAGTGGGTGGCACGGTGACCATCCTGAACGTGGGTGCCGCAGACAACGACACGGTCATCCGCAAGGGACTGGCGATCGGTGCCGACGACGCCATTCGGGTGAACACCGACGGCGGAAGCAGCCTGTACATCGCCAAGCAAATTGCCGAACAGGCCGCTGGCTACGACATCATTTTCTTCGGTAAGGAAACCATCGACTACAATGGCTCGGAAGTTGGCGCCATGGTCGCTGAATTCCTGGGCTTACCCTACGTGGGTGACGCCAGCAATCTGGAGATGAACGGTAACCAGGCCACCGTTACCCGCGACATTGAGGGTGGCGTTGAGGTGGTGGAAGTGGAAACGCCCTTCGCCGTGAGTGCCGCTAAGGGCATGGCCGAGCAGCGCATCCCCAATATGCGGGGTATCATGATGGCCAAACGCAAACCGCTTAACGTAGTCGAGCCCGTAGATTTTCCCGAGACCACTCAGGTCAACCACTACGAGCTCCCCGCCGAGAAGACCGCCGTCAAGCTCATCGACCCGGACAATATGGAAGAACTCGTTCGCCTGCTACACGAAGAAGCCCGTGTCATTTAATTAATTGTCCGTCCACCTCATCCCCCTAACCACAAAAAAATTCTCTTCCCATGGTGCTTGTATTTGCTGAAGCCACGAATGGAAAGTTCAAGAAAGCTGCTCATGAAGCAGTAACCTACGCTAAAAAAACCGCCGAAGTGCTCGGCACGGATTGCTGCGCCCTCACCATCGGTGAGGTAGAAGACGCCGGCCAGCTCGGAGTTTTCGGTGCCAGTAAGGTGCTCAACGTCGGTGGCCCGGGCGTAGCCAAATTTGACAGCCAGGTGTACACCGCCGCCATCGCTGCGGCCGCCAAAGAAGTTGGTGCCAAAGTGATCGTCCTATCCCATAACTCCACGGGCAAAAACCTGGTGGGTCGTTTAGCCGCCCGCCTGCTGGCCGGCTCCGCCCCCGGTGTAAATGCCGTTCCGACCGCCAACGGAGACCAACTGACGGTACGCAAAGCGGTATTCTCCGGTAAGGCCTACGCCGACGTGACCCTCACGACGGAATACAAGGTCATCAGCCTGGCCGGTAACTCTATCCCCGTAGAGGAAAGCGGTGCTGCGGTAGCGGTGGAGAGCTTCTCCCCGGAACTGCCGGCCGCCAAAACCAAAGTAATCGAAACCAAGCGGGTGGAAGGAACCACTCCGCTTCCCGAAGCGGAACTGGTCGTCAGTGGCGGCCGTGGCCTGAAGGGCCCCGAAAACTGGGGCGTCATTGAAGACCTGGCCGAAGCCCTGGGAGCCACCACGGCCTGTAGCCGTCCGGTAGCCGACGTAGGTTGGCGCCCTCACCACGAGCACGTAGGACAAACCGGCGTAGCCATTCGCCCCAACCTGTACATTGCCGCCGGCATCAGCGGTGCCATTCAGCACCTGGCCGGGGTCAACAACTCCAAGACCATCGTGGTGGTCAACAAGGACCCCGAGGCTCCCTTCTTCAAGGCCGCCGACTACGGTGTAGTGGGTGACCTCTTCGAGGTGCTTCCGAAGCTGACCGAAGCCATCAAGGAACATAAGGCAGGGTAAACCTCTTGCCAGGAAGATGCTTGAAAGCCCCGCCGCCCCGTGCTGGCGGGGCTTTTCTTTTTATGTTCGGCTATTCGGATTGCTTCAGGTAGCCGGTTTGCCCCATACTCTCTTTTGCCGCTGACTCCAGGCCTGACCGTCGATCACGCGCTACTGAATGACCACCCGCAATTGCTCCACCCGTTGCTGGTCGGCACTGCTAACCCGCAGCAGGTAAACGCCCGCGGGCACCTCTCCGGCAATGAGTTGCTGACTGCCTGAGGACAGACGTTCCAGATTCAGCACTTGCCCACTCAGGCTCAGTAGCCTGGCCGTTCCGCCCGCAAACTCCTCGGGGACGTTCAGGTTCATCACACCGTTGCTTGGCGATGGCCATACGTGGAGTAGCTGCTCCAACGCCGGAACGACGATCATCGGCGAGAGGTGCGCACTACCGTCAAAATCTACCTGCCGTAAGCGGTACTGTAAACTCTCGGGGAATACCCCTTCATCCAAGAAAGTGTACTTCGCTCCGGCCGGGAGGTTACGGGCGGGAACGATGGCCCGCTCCGACCAGCTTTGTCCTTCATTTTCACTGCACTCCACCACGAAGTGGCTGGCTTGATCTTCGGTTCCCGTTTCCCAGTCCAGGGCGACCACCTGGGGCTTCAGCCGGCGCCCGGTCCACCGGAGGTAGGTCACGGGGAGAGCCCGGTTGACGGTGTAACGAAAATTGCTGCCTCCGTTCGTATCGCCGTTGATCGTGCGGTAATCGGCATCGGAACCGTCGGCGGCCGGTGGCACCGCATCGCCGGAGGTGAAGGGGTAGTATTCTACGGTGGTACCGTCCGGTTGGGCGGGAATCAAATACTCGAAAAATGGCCCGAAAACATTGTCCATCGGTACGACCGTCGAGGTGGCGAAGCCATCGGTGGTGTAGCGCAGATAGACGGCCTGCCCGGGGCTCATCGCGTCGGTGGTGACGACGCCCACCAGGACGGGTTCATCGGCGGGAATTTCTCCCTCCATATTTGGTTCTGGCTGCTGCCCGGTCTGGAAAATAGATTGAATGGGGCCTTCTACTTTGAAGTAGAGGAAGGAGGTAGGGTCTCCGAAAAGGTTCGGGGTTTTGAACACGTAGTTGTGGCTCATGTCCGTGACGTCGACGGAAAAAGCGACCGTTCCGCAGCCGGTCATCACGTAGTTTTCTCCCTCGTTGGCCGTTCGGTCGAGGTCCGCGGCGCATCCCTGCGGGCCGAACTGTCCGTTCTGGTAAAATTCGGTGTCCCCGGCATTGCGCCAGAGTCGGAAATACTGAAGTCCCGTTCCGTTGGGCTGGCCGATGAAGATGTTGCTGGAGCCGAAGGAGGGCGAAAAGGAGAGTCCGTCCGTGGGTACCGTCCAGCCGTTGGCGAAGCCCGTGCCAATGATTCCGTTTTGCGCCACCACGTTACCTCCCATCACCAGCAGGCAAAGGAAGAGCCAATTAACCAATTTCATATTAGATGTTTTCTGAAAGGTCAGGTAAGATAAGCAGGGCCACTTAAAGATGCACCCTTGCTTTTGGCCCTCGCCTTCGAGTTCCGCGAATTTCCTCGGGGTAGTTGATTGTAAGAAAATGCAGCGGCCCCGAGTTCCGCTCAGCTCGTCGGGATCGCTGATTGTAAGAAAATGCAGCGGTCCCGAGTTCCGCTCATCTCGTCGGGATCGCTGATTTTTAAGAAAATGCAGCGGTCCCGAGTTCCGCTCAGCTCGTCGGGATCACTGATTTTTAAGAAAATGCAGCGACGTGCTTGTGCGACTAGCCCTTGGGCAACGGCGTGCAGGTGCCTTGTTTATCCGCCCAGAGCCAGGGAAATTGGTGCCTGGGGGTTAGCAATCGCTCACTGCGACTGTGTCCTCCCTCTTCACCTGGCCTCACCCAAAAACACGGCACCCGCGTCAGCCATCGTTGCACATCCCTTGATGGCGACATACCCGGAAATTTCGCCCGCACACATAAAATTTATTAATTATTTTATCCGCCCAACCCCCTCCATCATGCGTACCCTTTTTCTCCCCCTACTGCTCTTTGCGACTTTATCGATTTCGGCTCAGGACTTTATGCTCCAGGGCTGGTACTGGGACTACGACAAAGACGGCTGCAATGGCTACAGCGGCCCCAACTGGGCCAGCGTCCTCGCCGGCCAGGTCAACAGCCTGGACGACGCGGGCTTCACCTACGTGTGGCTACCGCCCATGTCGCGTGCCAGCTTCGGTGCCTGCTCAAACGGCTATGACCCCAAGGATTTGTACGACCTGGGAGAATTCGGCCTGGGCCGCACCGGTTTCGGAACCCGGGGAGAAGTGGACGCCATCATTGGTGCCCTGAACGCCCGTGGTATGCAGGCCGTAGCCGACGTGGTCTACAACCACCGCGACGGCGGCAGTCCGGAAGATAATCCCGCCGTCAAAGCGTACATCGAAACCCACTTCAACGGCAACGGCAAGCAGCCCTACCCCAGCGACCGGTTCCGCTGCCGCTTACCGCTGGGCGGAGCCTACGGAGCGGGCACCTACTACATCAAAATCAGCTCAAAAACCCAGGCTTCGTCTTACGTCAGCCGGACTTATAAATTTTACCCCACGATCGCCAGTTCGTCCCTACCCTATCAGGGAGAAGTAAACGAGTCGGAGCCCAACGGGGGCGGAGATTGCGGGCAACCCTTCAACCTTGCTCAGCTTAATCAGGATATCGTCGCCACGCTGTTTGACTTCAGCGGTTGCTACACCGACGAGTTCGCCCTGACCATCACCGCCGCCGACTTTAACGCGGGCGGGGACGATCTGCTGATTTTCCTGAACAACACCAACGGCTATTCGGACCACCGCATCTACGATATTTACTACGAGCCCGCCGACGGCAGCCCGGGATTCAATATTCCCCTGTCGGACCTGGTCTACCAGACCTACACCGACTTTACCGCACTGCCCAGTGGGCAGGGCGGAATGAACTTTGAGAACTTCCGCCCCAACACCAGCAACGCCGCCACGACCTTTCTGTCCGGCGACTGGGACAGCAAGATCTTTTTTTACGATATCGTGCAGGCCGAAGCCAGTACCGCAACCACCTACAACGACTGGACCAACTGGTTGCTTACCGACGTGGGCGTAGGGGGCCTGAGAATGGATGCCGTCAAGCACTTCCCGCCTTCCTTCGTCGGGCAGCTGCTCGACGACCTGGCCGGCCGCGGCCAAACCCCCGACATGGTCGTTGGCGAACTCTTCGACGGCAACCCCAACCTGCTGAAGGCCTGGGTGGATGACGTTACCCTGGCCACCACGTCCAGTAGTGCCGTCGTGCGGGTTTTTGATTTTACCCTGCGCAATGCCCTGAAGGAGGCGTCGGACAACGGCGGCTACGACTTGCGGAACGTCTTCAACGCCTCGCTGCGGGATGCCGTCGGACTGCCGGGCTTCAACGCCGTAACCTTCGTCAATAACCACGACTTCCGCGGCCCCGGAGAACCCATTCAGCAGGATCCCATGCTGGGGTATGCCTACATTCTGACCAATAACCAGATTGGCGTGCCCACGGTATTCTATCCGGATTTCTTCGGCAAACCCATCCCCAACGCTCCTACAGTGAACCTTTCCGCGGAGATCAGTCAGCTCATGGCCATTCATCGCGCCCACATTTTTGGTTCTCCCACCATCGAATACCTGAACCGCTTCGGGACTAACCGGTCGGCCGATTATCAATCCGGCCAGGACAGCCGATCGCTGATCTACCAGATGAGTGGTGGTGCCGGCGCCCAGCAGGTGGTGGTAGCCATCAATTACGCCTACGAAACCCTGAAGGTGAATCAGGAATTGGCGCCCGCTAATGGCGTTGGTGGCGGGTCTACCTTTCTGGAGTTGACGGGTAATGCCTTCAATACGACGGCGACGCTGGGTAACGACCGTAAATTGCTCATCGACGTACCGGCCAGATCCTACGCCGTCTACATTCTTTCGGAGGCCCTTCCCCTGACGCTGAATGCCTTTACCGCCCTGCCGTTGGACAAGGGCGTCGTTCAACTGGACTGGTCTACTTCCCTCGAAGAAGACCTGGCGGAATTCGTGCTGGAAACCAGCGAGGATGGGTTCAACTTCCGTTTGCTTCACCAGGCTATTCCCAACAATCGCCCGGCAACGTACCGTCATCTCGACGATCGCCCCTGGATCAATTCCGTTCGGTATTACCGATTAAGAACCCGGGAGCTGGACGGCAGCGAGCACCTCAGCGAGGTGCGTACCGTTTGGGGAGACCCATCCGGGCAACTCGCCGCCTTCCCCAACCCTACGGACCACCTGCTCCGGGTAAGGGGAACCGGCGCCACGAGGGGCTGGCAGCTTATGGCGGCCGATGGCCGCAGCTTCGCCGCGCCGGTACGCGCGGCCAACGATAATGAGATTATCGTAGATCTCGGGGAAGTTCCCGCCGGGGTTTACGTATTGCGGCGGGGAGAACAGGTGGTTCGGGTGGTCCGCAGTCCGCGCTAGGTACGGTTAGCCGTAGATGAACAGATCCCCGAGAACATCGAGCAGGTCCTGGTTGTCGAAGGGCTTGGTCAGGTATACTTCTCCACCGTGCTGGTATCCGGCGTAGCGGTCTTCGGGACGGCTCCGGGCGGTAAGGAATACGATGCGGACATCACTCAGGCCGGGGATTTCCCGTAGTCTTTCGGCCACCGTGAAGCCGTCCATTTCGGGCATCATGACGTCCAGGACCGCTACCTGGGGCTGAAAGGTGGTTGCCACGGCGATGGCTTCTTTCCCGTCGCTGGCCACAGCCGTTTCATACCCGGCCTTGCTCACCAGAAAGTCTAACGCCGTTCTTATTGCGGGCTCGTCGTCGACCAGCAATATTTTTCCTCGTTTCATAAAAGCACTAGGTTACCGGGTAAAGGTAAAGGATTTAGGTTTCAGGATTAGAGGATTTAGGGGGTAGTGAGGGATTGGAGGACGGAACCATATCCCTGGGCCAGAAGACAGAATTTCCTCCTCAGGACAACTTCGGGCCTTAGAAAGGCATTTCCATAAGTGAGGTTTAAGGATCCCCACCGGGATCTAAAGCTCATAAATAAAAAGGTAAAGGTTTCGCAGAATTGAAAAAAGTCGTACCTTTGCGGACCGATTCAAGCCCGGAAATAAATTTCAGTAGAAAATGGCACATCACCAGTCAGCTAAGAAACGCATTCGTCAGGACGCCAAAAAGCGTCTTCACAACCGCTATTACAAGAAATCTGCCCGTACGGCGATCCGCAAACTGCGGGACACCGAAGATAAAGCCGAAGCCGAAAAGCAGCTTCCCGGTCTGTTCAGCATGATCGACCGTCTGGCCAAGCGCCGGCTCTTCCACCCCAACAAGGCCGCTAACCTGAAGTCTAGTCTCTCTAAGCACGTTAAGAGCTTAGGCTAGTATTTCCCCGGGCATATAATCTAGGCAAAACGCCGCTTCGTTTTTGAACGAAGCGGCGTTTTGCGTTTCTCGGTACCGGTTGTTTGGCCTCAGGCCGTCACGGACTGCTTTTGGACGATATCTCCGACAATGATGTCTCCGTGATCCCGGGTATTTTCGATGAAGAGTTTGCTGGTCTGGAGGCCGGCACAGACGACTCCGGCCATATACACTCCCGGCAGGGTGGTTTCCAGGGTTTCCTTGCGGAAGATTGGCTTACAGGCATCTTCTTCGTCGATGGGGAGTCCCAGGCGTTCCAGCAGGTCATAGTTTGGACGGTAGCCCGTCATTGCCAGCACGAAATCATTGGGGAGTACCAGGGTTCCTTCGGGGGTGCGGACCACGACCTCCGTTTCCTCAATACGCTCAAGTTCGCTGTGAAAGTAGGCCTTGATGCTGCCCTCCTTGATTCGGTTCTCAATGTCGGGACGAATCCAGTACTTGACCCGGGGAGAGATTTCTGCTCCGCGAATGACCATCGTTACGTGGGCGCCCTTGCGCCAGCATTCGAGGGCCGCATCGCAGGCGGAGTTGGCCGCTCCGACCACCACCACTTCCTGACCGATGTAGGCATGAGGGTCATCGTAGTAATGCTTCACTTTCGGGAGGTCTTCTCCGGGAACGTCCAATGGGTTGGGCGTATCGTAAAAGCCGGTAGCTACGCATACATAGGAGGCTGCGTAAGTATCCTTTTCGGTGGTCACCACGTAACCGCCCGTGGCCGAAGCCTCCATTTTTTCCACGGCTTCGTAGAGGTGCAGATTAAGGTTGAAGCTGTCGACCAGGCGGCGGTAATATTCCAGGGATTCGGCCCGGGTGGGTTTATCTCCGTGGCTGATGAAGGGAGTCTGGTGGATTTCCAGTTTGAGCGAAGTACTGAAAAAAGTCATGTTCACCGGAAAATTAAAGAGGCTGTTGACCAACATCCCTTTTTCCAGAATGAGGTACTTCAGTCCGGCCTTCTCCGCACTGATGCCCACATTGATGCCCGAGGGACCTCCACCGATGATGATCAAATCGTAGTGTTCCATAAAGGTTTCGCTTTTGGGTTGGGCAGAACAACATTCTTCGGGAGCTAACCAGAACATTCTGGCTCCCCGGGTTTTTGCCTGGCACCTGCACGACGTGCCCAAAAAATATTCGCCAGCGGAAGTTGGCTTCCCGCATCAATGGCGATGACGCGATCCACCTAATTCGACGGCAAACCTGGTTCAGGCATTCGCAAACCCGGGGAGTAACGGAAGTAATAACTACTGCCCAATAAAATTAACCCCCAACCCGCAAGACTGTTCCGCAGGAATCGATGTTTATAGCCAGTGGCACTTCGTATGTTTGCCCCATGCAACAGCCTCCGATTACAACCATTGACGATATTCGCCAGCTTTTCCTGAAGGAACTGGTGAGCGGATTCGGGGAAAAAGAGCCCCGGGGCCTTTACGCCCCCATCGACTACATTTTACAACTCGGTGGGAAGCGCATTCGACCGGTGGTTGCCCTGCTCTGTGGCAAAATGTTTGGCGACCAGGATTTCAGCAACAGCATGTCCGTCGCCCTGGCCGTTGAGGTATTTCACAACTTCACCCTGTTGCACGACGACATTATGGACGACAGTCCCCTGCGACGGGGGCAGCCTACGGTCCACGAAAAATGGGACGTCAACACCGGCATCCTCAGTGGTGATCTGATGCTGATTCAGGCCTATGAGCATCTTTGTCGGTGCCCGAACACGGTGGCCATTCCCAGCCTCCTGCAGACGTTCAACCGGGTCGCCACGGGCGTCTGCGAAGGCCAGCAGTACGACGTGGATTTTGAGCGGCGGGAAGACGTAACGATCAGAGAATACGTTCGGATGATCGAACTCAAAACGGCCGTTCTGCTTGGCGGGGCCATGGAACTCGGCGCCCTCGCAGCCGGAGCCCCACAAAGCGACGCCGATCATCTCTACGCCTTCGGTCGCCTTACGGGTCTGGCCTTTCAGCTTCAGGATGACCTGCTGGACACCTTCGGAGACAGTGCCGCCACCGGAAAGCGGACCGGCAATGACATTATTCGCAATAAAAAAACCTTTTTGTTCCTCAAAGCCCTCGAGTTGCTTTCGGACGAACACCGGGAGGAACTCCGCGAGTGGTTCAACTCCAGTCCCGACGACCCGGCCGAAAAGGTAATCCGGGTTACGGAACTGATGCAGGAGGCCGGGATTCCCGGCGCGGTGGCCCAACTGCGTGATGATTTTCAGCAGCAGGCCTACGAGCACCTCGCAGCAGCGGGTGGGAACCCTGAGGTTAAGAAACTCCTCGTGGCCCTGGCGGAGGGGCTGCTGCAACGTGATCATTAGCGGTGTAGCCTCCCTCGGTCTAACTTACAGCCTAAACGACCGGCTTGCGGAGCAAGCCTTCTCCGAAGTATTTCTTTAGCCTCAGCCTCAGCCTTCTCCTTAGCCTTGCTTACAACTCCAGCTTTCCGTTGAGCCAGTTATTTTCAATCGTGGCGTCCTGGGCGGCGTAAAATTTCAGGGCTTCCGTATTCGTATCAACGATTTGCCACTTAAGCAATTTACAGCCACGCTCCCGGCCACGCTCCTGCAGGGTGTCCCAGAGTCTTTGCCCGATTCCCCGTCGTCGGTAGGCGGGTTCGAGGACAAAATCTTCCAGGTAAATCATTCGTCCTTTCCAGGTCGAATACACAAAATAGTAGAGCGCCATCCCGATCACCCGGCCATCGTCTTCCGCCACAATGGCGTGATAGAACCCATCCTCAAAATCTTTTTGGTAGGCTTCTACCGTAGCGGTGAAGTGAGGCAATGCATCAACGTAACGGGCAAGTTCTGCTACGAGGCCGTGAAGGGCCGGCACGTCCGCCGGCCCCGCTTGTCTGATTTGAACGGACATCTTCGTTATTTTAGGACGATGCGACGGACTACGGATTCTCCGGAAGGCAGACCAACACGGACCAGATGCCAGCCCGCGGGAAGGGTGCCGGGCAGGCGTATTCCGCCATTGTCGGCGGTTAGACCACTCAGGAGCTGACGTCCACTCTGGTCGTAGATGAAAAATGGATGGGCGCCGGCGGGTAGACCCCGTAGCTGCAGATTATCTCCCCGGGTGGCGGGGTTGGGTTGCAGGCTGATCTCGGGGCGTTCAATCGGTGCCCCCAGGGAAACGGAGTACACGTTTGCAAACTGCGCAAAGAAATCAAGCGTAGCCGTAAAGGCCGGGACTACGCAGCCGCCGTGATTCAGGGGGCCGCCGGTAGCGATCTCCACGACCGTGGAGCCGTTGGCGCGCATCACGGAATCCGCTAACAGGGCATTCTGGAAGGGTACCTGCTCGTCTTCCGTGCAGTAGTAGAGCAAGGTGGGAGACACGGGTGCCCAATCGTAAGTATCGTTGTCCTGCAGGGACTGAATGATGACATTGTCGGGGTCCTGTGTTTGCAAAACCTGCAGTACGGAGTCCTGGAAGATGTCCGAAACGACGGCGTCGTTTTGCCGTAGGAGCGTATCCAGCCGAACATTGAATTCCCCCAGACTCATCTGAAGTTGGTCCAGGGAGTCAATGACGGGGAGATAGGGGTCGACGAATACCTGATCCAGGGAGTCGAACCAGCCGTAAACGTTGTTGTAGCTGATGTAGGTGTAGGCGATGTAGCCCGGCAAGGTGGCCAGTTCCTCACTGAAGAGGGTGTTGAGCATGATGTCGGAGATACTGTAAGGGCCGCTAAGGTGCGCTCCGGCCGTAACGGCAATGTCCGTGTTGAGTTCAAGCTCGCGGTGCAGAGCCTGGGCCGCGTGCCCGCCCTGACTGTAACCGGTCACGAAGACCTGTTCGTTGAAGGGTATTTCCCGTGACTCCAGCCAGCCTCTCACGGCAATCAGCATATCGCGGCCGGCGGACGCTTCCGAATCCGCGTGCACGTAGGGGTGGAAGCCCTCACTGTCCCCTAGTCCGACGTAATCCGGAGCCAGGGAAATGAACCCTTTAGCCGCCAGGGCAATGACCAGGTTTCGTTCAAACACGCCCTCGCGACTGGGGACGGCTTCGCGGTTAGGCACCGTACCGTGATTATAAACCGCCAGGGGAAATACCAGTTCCTGGTCCAGGGGAAGGGAGAGCATTCCGCTGGCGGTATCCGGTTGACCAAAGGCGTCCACGGTGGTATAGACTACTTTGTAATTCTGGACGTCGTATTCTGCATCGATGGGCAGCAGGACATCAAGGACGAACTCAAAATTGAAGTCTTGTTCCTCTACGGAGATCACCTCTTGGGCAAAAGTAGGAAAAACGAATAGCAGGCAGGTAAGAGTTGATAGTAAGCGCATGATCGTATAAAGTAAAAAGTGGCGTCTGGTTCGCAGACAAACAAAAAAAGCCCCAGTCAGACAAACTGACTGGGGCCCTTAATGTAGTCATTAATTCAGAACACGGAGTGAGCCGATTTAGAGGTCAGCGTTGATTACGCGGAACTCGGTACGGCGGTTAACGGCGTGCTCAGCTTCAGAGCAGCTTACACCGTCGGCACAACGGTTCTTCAGTTGGCTTTCACCGTATCCGTTAGCAACCAGGCGGCTGCGGCTGATGCCCTTATTGGCGAGGTAGTTAACCACGGCCTGAGCGCGACGCTCGGAAAGGCTCTGGTTGCTGGCGGCAGAACCACGGCTATCCGTGTGAGCGTTCAGCTCAATGCGGATGTTCTTCCGCTCGTTCATCAGCTTTACCAGGGTATTGTCGATGATCCGACGGCTTTCGGCGGTCAGATTGGCGCTACCCAGCTCGTAGTTGATGGGCAGTACGTTGTAGGTAGTCAGTTCACAGTCGATGGGCTCGTAAGAGGTGATACCACCTTTAGTTACCAGCACCTCTTTGGTGACCGTGGTGTACTCAGCGGGAACAGTTTCCTCACGAACGGAAGCGGGCTGATCAACAACACGCTTGGTGATTTCGTCGTATACGGGGTCGATCGTGATTTCGCGAACCTGCGCGGCCGAGGCAACAACTTCCTTGGTGTAGGAAGCGGTCTGACCGGACACGTTGCTCTTCGTGGTCGTGGCGTTAGAAGCCAGACGCTTTACCGCAATGGTGCGGTATTCGGCGTCATACTTGCGGTAACACAGGGTCTGACAGTCCAGGGGATTGTCGGACTCACAGCCTTCGGTAGCGGTTACTTCCCAGCCGTAGGATTCCGGCTTGATGAGGATACGTTCTTCCGCATCACTGAAGGTGGCAGCCTGTACGTTCAGTGCCTCAGCGGGCGACTGGCTTTCGTAGTTTACCGTTTCGGTGGTAAAGGTAGCGGGAACGAACTCGTAGCGCGTGTAGCCTTCCTTTACCAGAACGCGTTCGGTAACGGTCTTGTAAGTTGCGGGAGTGGTCACCAGACGGGTATACTCGGGACGAGTCATTACTCGTTCGGTTTGCGTCTCGTATACATCAGGAGTAACGCAGCGTACGTAACAGGTGTTGGGCTCTGGATTCGCTGGGAGACCGCCTTGTGCTTGAAGGGCGGTAGCAGAGAAAACCAGGGCAAAAAGGAGAATAAAACTAAGTCTCATGGATGGTTGGTTGGATGGATGTTTGAGTAGTCACTAGGGTAAGTTACATTGTACCAAAAAGTCCGTGTTCACAATCTGAGTTATCCAAAACAATGCAGATAGATAGCTCGGTACTTTCCAAACTTACGCATTCTTGACGTAACACTTCAAGACAAGTCACAGGGATGAAACAAAAAAAAATAATCCTAAATCGTCATCCTACGGGTCTCTCCCCCTGGTTGAAGGTTTGCCTCTGTCTTATTGCCTACGCTCTTTTCCTCTCCCTGGGGCTGGGGGAGGTAGCTCTTTTTGACTGGGACGAAATCAATTTTGCGGAGATCGCACGCGAGATGCAGGTCACTGGTGATTACCTCCAACCCCGCATTAATTACGTGCCCTTTCACGAGAAGCCACCGCTTTTTGCCTGGATGCAATTATCGGCCTTTAAGCTGGTTGGCACGGGGCCCTTCGGCGCCCGCTTGCCCAACGTTATTTGCGGTGCCCTGACGCTGCTCTCGCTCTGGCACCTCGGTGGAAGGGCGTCTGCTTATAAGCTTGCCTACTGGTGGATGGCCTTCATGGGGCTCAGCCTGCTTCCCCAACTTTATTTTCGTTCTGGCATCATCGACCCCTGGTTCAACCTGTTCATCCTGCTCGGGTTGTGGCCGGTTTTTCGCAATGCCGTTCCCGCCTGGGGGAATATTTTCTGGGCGGGGGGCTGGCTTGGACTGGCGGTACTGACCAAAGGCCCCGCCGCGGGATTGATTGCCGGCCTATGCTGTCTGGTATTACTCATTATGGATAGGGATGATCGCGGGAAACGCAGCCTCCGCTACCTGTCCTTTGGTTTGTTAAGTTTGTTGCCGTCTTTGATCTGGATCGGATTACTGTGGCAGGAGGATGGTGGGCAGCTGGTCATGGACTTCCTTGATTATCAGTGGCGACTATTCTCCCGGGAAGATGCCGGACATGGCGGTTTTCCCGGCTATCACGTCGTAGTGCTCCTGATCGGGTGTTTCCCCGCCAGCATTTTTGCCATACCGGGACTGACGAATCGATTCAATCCATCAGATGACAAGACCATCCATAAGCTTGACCGGGGCATGCGTATCCTCTTTTGGGTGGTACTGATCCTGTTCAGCATTGTCAACACCAAAATCGTCCATTACTCAAGCCTCGCCTACTTCCCCATTGCCTGGTTTGCGGCCAGGTGGGTCACCCATACGAGTAGCTCGATTGATGCACCTACCTGGCTGTCCCGCACGGGGACAACGATCCTGTGCCTCTTTGCCCTGGCGAGTCTGCTCCTTCCGATTATTGGTTGGCAGTCCAGTGCGCTTGCCAGCACGAGCCAGGACCCGGAACTGATCTCCAGACTCGCCATGAACGTACCCTGGCCCTGGTACACCATTTTGCCGTTCCTCCTGATTATTGGTCAATTGGTAGCAGTTCTCCGACTCAAAAAACGCAGTCTGCCGAACCTGGCAGCGATCTACCTGGCGGGAATGGTCTTGTTTACCGCCGCGGGCCTGTGGAGTTTCACCGGCAGAATCCAGACGTACTCTCAGGGAGCGCTTACTGAATTTTTCCAGGGTCTCCGAACTTCGGACGTGTACGTGGGTACGGCCTACCATAAATCTTACGCCCACTGGTTTTATTCCGAAGTCCAACCGGAAGTCTACGAATACGGTCAGACTGACCGACACTGGAGATTCCATGGGCCCATTGATAAACCGCTCTTCTTCAGCAGTCCGCTAAGAAAAACCGATCAGGTACTCAGAGAAGTGCCCGACGCTGTCCTACTCTACCAAAAGGGTGGTTTTTCATTTTACCAACGGCCCGCTCATCCCTAGTCCTACCGGTTGGTGCGAATCTTTTTTCATCGCTCCTCCCATTGAGCGTCGGCTTTATTATTCGGGAAAAGTTCAACGGCATTAGGAAGCAGAATACCGATAAAGTGCGTTAACTTACTGGGCAATAGGAATATCTGTTTCTTCCTGGAAACAATTCCCCCCCTAAATCCCTTTTACGGGGAGATAGACACCGTGAATATTCACATTACACCCTAAACGTTCTTGCCCTACGATGAAATTCAATCGTCGGCAGACCTATACTGACGAGGAGCTACAGGCCCATTACCGTAAAGGAAGTGGCAAGGCTTTTCAACGGATTTACGAAAAGTACGATAAAGACCTCCTGGCCTACATCCGCAACTATTCAAAGGATGACCGCGATGCCGAAGATGTCTGCATCATTGCCTTCACCAAGCTTAGCGAAAAGATTAAGAACGGCGAAACCGTTGAAAAAATCCTCCCCTGGTTAGTCACCGCCGCCAGGAATCGTTACCTGGATATTTTGCGGTCCAATGACCGCAAAATGAACGACTTCTGGGAAGAGGTCCGGCTTGAACCCACCCAGGAAGAAGGAACCCCAGCGTACGATTTTCAAAAAGATCCACGGTGGAACATCCTAATTAGGGAAGTTACTCGTCTTAAGGAAGAACAACGGATAGTTATCGTGGCAAGATTTCTTCACGAACAATCGGCCGAAGAAATCGCACAACTGCACCAATGGCCCGTAACTTCCGTGTATAATTATTTAAACGGAGCAAAAAAAACCCTGCGTCGGCGATGTCAAACCCTCTGACCCGACGCGTTTACCCTGACCCAGGTCTCCTCCCCCTTTAGCTACCGACCTTCCAGAAACTAAACGTAGAGATGTCTTCCCGGAACGATTTTGATCCCGCTGAATTCGACCGCTTCGCCGCGGCGGGTCAGCAAAAGTTCGAAAACTTTGCCCATAGTCACCGCAATGTGCGCCGTGGCCTTGATGCCCAGTTCCGAAAACACCGTCCGCTTCGCTATCGCACACTCTTTTCCATCGCAGCGTCCATTATCGTGGTCCTGGTTTGTGCCTTCCTCTTCCGCGGAACCCAGCAGGATAGCTATCTGGCTTTAGCGGATGAGCTCCGCCAACCCTTCAGTACGGAAACCCTGAGCGTAAAGCGGGGGGAGGTAGAACCCGAAATCTCTGGCGGCAATCAAGCAGCCCTCATTACCAAAGCGATGAGGCTCTACCACGGTGGGGCAGCGCTTGAAGCAGCGGAACTATGGCATGAGCTAGCCGCCGATGCCGATCCGGATAATCAACCGCTCTTTCAATTTTATGAGGGAAGCGCCTACTGGTTAGGAGGTGCCCCGCAGAAAGCCATTCAACTCCTTACTCCCCTTCTGGCCTCACTTCCCACGACCGATGCCCTTTACCGAAAGTGTCATTACGTCATCGGATTGGCCTACCTGGACAATCGGGAGCCCCAAAAAGCCATTCCTCACCTGGAAGCAGTGTCGGGCATCAGGGATAAAATGGGCAAAGCTACCTCAAGACTTTTGGCGGACCTTAGAAAGGCCTAGGAGTATCACCGCTCCAATTACCAGCCCTCCCAGCAGCATCAACGGCCAGATAGGGTTCTGCCCGGCCAGTGGGTCGGCATTTCCGATATAAATCATCGTCGCCCAGTTGGCGGGATGAACGCCATCCCCACTTCGCTCTAGGTATTCGAGTTGGGCGCGCTGCAGGGCCTGGTGTTTAGGCAACCCCAATTCGTAAATGCCTTCGTAAAAATCTTTTTGTAGGTAAAAGGAGGTTTCGTCTCCGACCTCCCATAGGTTGACCACCAGGTTACCGACGCCCGCCGTAGCGAATGCCTGAGCCAGATTCGCAATACCCCGACCTTTGAATAAGCGGCCGTTGGCGGATTCGCAGGCCGACACGAACGCCAAATCCGCTGGCAAAGAGCTGTTCGATATTTCCTGGGCATCGATCAGGGCTACCTCTTCTCCGGTATCGGGAAAGAAATAAAGGCCGGATGCCTCAGGTTGCTCGTTATTGATGCGGGTATGGGTGCCGATATGGAGTACTCTGGCACGTGGTGCCAGATCCCAGAAGGCCGCCTCCCGGGCGGCTTCTCCCCGGGTAATTTTAACCTCTTCTCCCAATAACTCCTCCAGATAGTCCGCAGAGAGCGCACTGAAGGGGAGTGCTGGCATATCCGCATACCCCCGGTCGATAAAGGGCATGAAGGCCGCCATCTCCCGATCCGGCGCAGCTGGTCTTACTTCCTCGTAAAGCTGCCCCGAACGCATGTTGAACAGATGACGGATGGCTCCATTTTTGATCAGATAGGCGTAGTCCATGCTGGACTCCCCCTCCCGGGGAGCCTCCATCAACAGCGCGCCAAAGGGTAAGTATCCCAGATTACCGTCCGGGACAATGACCAGGTCCCTACTCCGTACGTCTACCTCGAAGGGCGCAATGAGCTGGACGTAAAAGTCGTGTAACTGCTCGTATACGCGATTGTCCTCTGCCCGCATGTCCTCCAACAATGCCGGAATCCGGTTATTTAATCCTCCCGGAATCCGGACCCGGGTAAATCCGGTCCGCTCCGCAGAAACCATGATGATGTACACCAGACTATCCTGATCGACGAAGTGCAGGAGCACCTCATCCTCCCGGAGAATATTCTGACGAATATCCTCCAGGCTTACCCGGCCAAAATTTGCTCGCTCCTCCAGGTAGCCATCATTCGCGAAACGGAGAGAGTCCATGCGGGCGTCCTGCCGGGAACGAACCTCCTTGACCGCCCGCTCAAGACCGGGCAATCGACTACGGTCCAGCTCCAAGTTTCCGACCAGTCGGGTCAGAGAGTCCAGAATTTTTCGATCCTCTTTTTCCGCCATCAGCAATGCACCTCCCCGCTCGGAGAGCAATTGCATTTTATTGAAGTGTAGCGCTTCGGTGATGCCGAGATACTTTATTCTTTCGCTGGCGTCAAGCGCCACCCGCAAGTCTTCAGCATTTGCCTGACGACGGTAACTCCGCCAGGCTACGCCCACTTCAATTTTTCTCAATTCCAGCGCCGCCTCATCCAACTGACGGCGAAAGGCTGCCTGATCGGCCTCTCGACGAATAACCTTCAGTAGACTATCCGCAAGGGCAATGTCCCGTTTGGCGTACTGGTCGTAAATCTGGTCCTTCGTGTCCAGCCCCCAACGGGAAAACATGGCGGAGCGCTCGGTCAGTAGTTTAAGGACGCGTAGGTTGGCGGGAAGAGGGTCTTGGGAAAAGTCGTGTAGGGGTTTAGGCACGCGGTAATCTATCCGGGGGTCCGTTTCAAAGGCTAACAAATAAAAAAAGTTATTGGCGGCAGCTTCAAAATCCCCCCTCCGAACCAGTGCTTTAGCCTGAAGCAGCAAACGGGAGGTAAACAGGTCATAGTCGAACTCCGAAATATCCTGAGCTTCTGCCCCTCGCGCAATCCATTCCATTGCTACACTATCCCGACGGGCCAAAAGGTGGTAGCTGGCCCGAAAATTACAGTACCGCTGGTAGCGATTACTCCGCTTGAATTCGGGGTACCTGGCAAAAAAGGTGCCCATGGCATCCAGCGACCGCGCAAAATTCTCGTCATCCCCCAGGGTACTGTAAAGTAGCACCGAGTAGGAGTGGAAAGTAAGTCGTTCTTTATCTGACGGGGCCGTTTCTTGCTCAACTAACCGACCTGCCTTAGCCAAAATGCGCTCAGCCTCGGTCAGCTCAAACAGTTCCAGCCGTAGCAGGACCTCATTAAACAAGCCTTCAATGGAATCCCGGGGAGCCGTAGCCCACAATAAGGCCATTCGCTGCGTAGAAAGCGCCTTCTCATAGTCCTGTTGATCGGCGTACAGTACGGCCAAATTATTGTAGGCCGACCAGAAGTCCAACGGGGTGAACACTGCCTCTCCGATGGCCAGCGACTCCTCCGTTTTCCGGATGGCCAGGTCCTCCTCCCCCCGATGAGCGGCCATCATTCCTTCCGCATACTTGACGTCCGCCACGGCCTTGGCGTCATCGGCCTGATGGGCGTAGACATAATTCGCCATCCGTTCAAAATAGGCAACTCCCTCCGGAGAACGGTGGCCATAGGAAGTGCCCAGTGCCTGCAGGATGAGGTAGTAAAAATCGAGCTGAGTGGAATCAATCCCCGCCGATTTGACCAAGCGCTCACTGGCCAGAAATTGTTCCGCAGCGGCATCATACTGGCCAAGTTCATACAGGCACTCCCCGTAGTACAGCTCCGCCTTAGCCTGGATCGCTGATGGCTCCTGCCGGCGCAGTTTCCGCAGCAGCGTGGGAAACTTCCGGGCTGCCGCAGCATATTCCTGATTATAATACTGATCAATCAGCACCTCCAGACTGGCGCCATCATCCGTTTGGGCGGTCACCGCAGGTGCCATGCTGATCAGAAGGAGCAGCATCAACCAAAACGTCCTGGAGTAGTTGTGTAATTGTGTTCTCTTCAACATAGGGGGGACGAAGCAAATTACGCCATATTTTTGATGGACTTCCGGCATTCAGCCATTTTTAACGCCCTGCAGTTACCCGCCTACTGGCGGGCCTGTCACCGGACACGCGCACAAATGGACATCCGGGTCAATACCGTCCCCTACGGAAAGCATTCCCGGCAATACTATCTGGAAATTCTACCCGCCGCCGGCCCGGCTCGACCCGATCGACATGCTTTCTACTTTCATGGCGGCGCCTGGACTTTCGGACGTCCGGAAACCTTCATTCCCGCGGCCATTCCCTGGCTAGAGAAGGGCTTTCGGGTGCTGATGCCCAGTTATCGCAGACCTCCCCGGGTCTGGCTACCCGACATCGTGGATGATTGCCGGGCGGCCATCTCCCACGCCGCCGTCTCCGCGGATGTAGGGGCCCTCCACCTTGGCGGCATCAGTGCCGGCGGACACCTGGCCGCCCTGCTCGCTTGTCATCCGGAATGGTGGACGAGCGCCGGCTGGTCATCCACACCCCACAAAGCCCTCATATGTGCGGCCCCCACTTCGTTTGCCCATCTCTGGCCACCCGCGCTCTTCTCCCGTTACCCGACACTTGATCCCGTGCAGCAGCTGCCCTCCCCAGCTAGGGCGGACCTCGCCTGGTACTTGCTGCACGGAACGGCCGATGCCACCGTCAGCTACGAACACTCACAGGTATTTGCGGAGGCCCTACGACGAACCGGGCATCGCGTGCAATTCCATACCCTGCCCGGTGGCACCCATCTGGACGCCGGAAGATGGATGTTCGGCGAGCTGGCGGAAAAAGAAGTAAAAGAATTTATTCAGGAGGGATTACGACCCTAGCGGGCCGCCGGTTTCCCTATTGGCCTAAACAGAGGATGTTGATCGGGTCGGTCCGGATTACGTTACTGAAGTTCCCCGCGCGGTCAACAATCTGGATGGAGTAGGAAAAGGTATCCACGGGGAAACGCTCGTCCGCCGCGCAAAGCCGGTTATTGAAGATGCAGCAGATACCCGTAGTATTGACGATGGTGATGAAGATATCCCCACTGATGCCGTTCCCCGTTCCTTCTTCCGGGATCAGGGGTAGGCTGAAGGGCGTTTGAATGCCCAGGCGACTGTCCTCGACGAAAATGTCAATGCTGTCACTGTCGAGTTGGCTGAGGTCACCGTCACCGTCCGTAAAGGAAAACTGGATGGTAATACTATCCAGAGGACCGTTAGTGAACTGATAAATCTCGCTCTTATTCATGCCCTCGTAGGTAATCACCGGCTCCACTGGGAATTCGGGCGGGTTGACGCAGGAGGCAATCGTCAGGCAGGCCAACAACCAAAGTGCAAATCGGGTGTATTGCATACTAAGATGATTATGAATTTTGGTGGTATGGATGTTGCCAACCAGTAAAATGCACAACGGCCACCCGATTGCTTACCTCCTCCAGATGAATCGAGCAGAACTCGCGCGTCTAATTCAGGAAGTCAGTCCCGACACCTTCGAGCCACTCGCCCTGGAGGTGTTCCGGTATCAGGCAGCCTGCAACAATATTTACGCCGAATATCTCAAATTGTTGCGTGTTTCTCCGCCTTCGGTCCGCCGCTTGACGGACATTCCCTTTCTGCCCATCTCCCTTTTCAAGCGATATCGACTGCAATCGGGCACCTGGGAGCCCGCCAAAGTCTTCACTTCCAGTGGTACTACGGGAGCCACCACCAGCCATCATCTCCTCCGCTCGGAAGCATGGTACCGGGAAAACGCCCGACGGGCATTCGAAGAAATCTATGGCCCGCTGCGGGGTCGGGCGGTTCTGGCCCTGCTGCCCGCCTACCTGGAGCGCACGGGCTCCAGCCTGGTGTTCATGGCCGATGACTTCATCCAGAGAAGCCAGCACCCCGCTTCGGGGTTTTTCCTCCACGACCTCCGGGAACTGAGCCACCGCCTGGCGGAATTAACCGACGAAACCCTCCCTCCCCTATTGATTGGCGTCAGCTTCGCGCTCCTCGACCTGGCCGAACAGTTCCCCCAATCCCTGGCCCATACCCTCGTCATGGAAACCGGTGGCATGAAGGGCCGCCGGCGAGAACTTACCCGACCGGAACTCCACCAACGGCTTGGCCGGGCCTTTCAATCCACTACCATCCACAGTGAATACGGTATGACGGAATTGCTCAGTCAGGCCTACGCCCCGGAAGCCGGCATCTTCTACCCCGCCCCAACCCTGAGGGCCTTCGCCCGCCAACTCACGGACCCACTAAGTCCCGCCCCCGTCGGGAAAACCGGAACCCTCAACCTCATTGATCTGGCCAATCTGGACACCATCTCCTTCATCGCTACCGATGACCTGGGGATAGTCCACCCGAACGGCACCTTCGAGGTCCTGGGGCGAATGGACCATTCTGATGTCCGGGGCTGCAACCTGCTGGTCCGCGACCTCTGACTCCGCAGCGGAAAGGATAATAATTGACAATAAAAACAGGTCCGATCAGGTTTGGAATCCGCCGATCACCGCTACCTTTGCGCCACCAAATAAAGCCGAATTACATGCAACATTCAAACCTCCAGGAAAACCTGAAGGTCGCGGCCCTCGTTGAGGCCACCATCCGCGACGGTCAGGGCAAGATCAGCGACACGGGTGCGCTGATCATCAACACGGGGAAATTCACGGGGCGCTCCCCCAAGGATCGCTACATCGTCGAAGACGAGATCACCCGGGAAACCGTGGACTGGGGAGACATCAACATCCCCATCACCCAGGACACCTTCCGACAGCTGAAGGAAAAAACCATGGCCTACGCAGCGGACCTCCCCGAAGTATACGTCCGCGACGCTTACGCCTGTGCCAGCCAGAAGTACCGGATCAACATCCGGGTCTTCACCGAGTTCCCCTGGCAAAATATGTTCGCCTACAACATGTTCCTCCGCCCCGACGGGGAAACCAACAAACAACTGCAAACGGACGAGTGGACCATTTACGCCTTCCCCGGCGTACTGGCGGACCCGGCCGTCCACGGCACGCGTCAGGAGAACTACTCCATCATCAACTTCACCGAAAAAACGATTCTCATCGGCGGCACGGCCTATACCGGTGAGATCAAGAAGGGCATTTTTTCCGTCCTCAACTACGTACTGCCCACCCAGCGGGAAGTGCTGAGCATGCACTGTTCGGCCAACGTGGGTACCAAGGGAGACACGGCCCTGTTCTTCGGTCTTTCGGGCACCGGTAAAACTACGCTGAGTAACGACCCGGACCGTCGCCTGATCGGCGACGACGAACACGGCTGGAGTAAAGCCAACGTCTTCAACCTCGAAGGCGGCTGCTACGCCAAAGTCATTGACCTCAGCGAAGCGAAGGAACCCCAGATTTACCGGGCGATCAAATTCGGGGCCCTGCTGGAAAACATCGGGCTGCAGCAGGATGGCCATACCCCCGACTACCACGATGCCTCCATCACCCAGAATACCCGCGTGAGTTATCCGATCTACCACATCGATAACATCATGTACAACAGCCGCGGAGACCTGCCCAAAAATATCTTCTTCCTCACCTGTGATGCCTTCGGTGTATTGCCTCCCATCAGTAAGCTTACCCCCGAACAGGCCATGTATCACTTCATCAGTGGGTATACGGCTAAAATTGCGGGTACCGAAGCCGGCATCACCGAGCCTCAGGCTACCTTCTCCGCCTGTTTCGGCGCTCCCTTCATCCCACTTCACCCCACGGTGTACGCCGACATGCTCGGAAAAAAGCTCAAGGATAGCGCCGAGGAAGGGCAGCCCATCAACGTATGGCTGGTCAATACCGGCTGGACCGGTGGAGGATACGGTGAGGGATCCCGGATCGAATTATCGTTCACCCGGGCCATGATCAAGGCCGCGCTGGACGGTGCACTGGACCACGTAGAGTACACTACCGACGACCGCTTCGGCCTGGCCCGCCCCGTGAAGTGCCCCGACGTACCCAATGCCCTCCTCAACCCCAGAGACACCTGGAAAAACGAGGAAGAATACGACGTGGCCGCCAATAAGCTGGCCGCTTTGTTCCAGAAGAACTTCTCCAAGTTCGCCGCCGAAGCCGAGCCACTCGTCGTGGAAGCCGGTCCGGCCGTCTAGAGCCGCTAAAGCGACTTATTGGTCCCGATGATCCCGAATTTCAGTTCGTACTGGAATTCGGGATATTTTTTGGAACCAACCAGAGGATTAAAGCATCACCTCCCGGCCTCCTTACTTGCCCGGAGGTCCCGGTCGTACTCCGCCGGCAGGTAGGCTTTGCCCGCCATCGCTTCCATTGCGGCGGGGTCTTCCCCGCGTTTCCACCGTCGGTGGGTCCAGAGCCAGGGCGTCGGGTCGCGCAGAATCTCTTTTTCCAACTGCCGCACAAAGGCCTCCGTAATGAAACCCCGGGGCGTATCCCGCGGAGTATCCGTCACGGGTAGTAAACGGGCCACATAGTGCCCTCGCTTCTCCATCCGGAGGGTAACGTAATATACCGGGCGGTCGTACCGGACCGCATAGCGCTCCGGTCCCGCTAAAAAACGGGTATTGCGGTGCAAGAAGGGACTCCAGTGGACCTTCTGCCAGGCAGCATTGCTGGGGGACTGATCCGCAATGAAGAAATCGATGGCCGGCCCCGCCGGGTTTTCGTCAAAGTATTCAGTGACCTTCCGCCGAGACACCATCAGGGTGCCCGTGCGGGAGCGGTTGGCCCCGATGAGTCGATCCAGTGTTTCGTTCTTTAGCGGGGAGTAGATTCCCATCACCGTATGGCCCGTAAACTGCAGTGGAAAAGCCAGGGCCGCCATTTCCCAGTTCGCGTAGTGCGCCCCCATAACGATACAGCTGCGCCCCGCTTTGGCCAGGTGCTCCACAATCTCCGGGTTTTCTACCCGGCAGCGACGCACCATTTCTTTCCGGGGCATGGAGAATAGCTTGATGGACTCCGCCATCGAATCAAAAAAGAAGCGATAGTTCTCGTCTACCTGTCGCAGGACTTCCGCTTCCGTCCATTCGGGGAAAGAACCGCGGATATTCGAATACACCACCTGCTTACGGTAACCCAGCAGTCGGTATCCGATCCAGTATAATCCCCGGCCCAGGCCGTATAACACCGACAGCGGTAACCAGCTCAGGGGTAAAATGATGAGGTAATAAATGATGTAGGCCATATCGGGAGGCGAAGGTAGGCTTCAGGAGTTGTTCCTAAGCGCAGATCACCTAAATTTAGGACATGGAAACCCAAGAGTCACCCGGTAATACCGACGCCAAGCTCAACCGCCGGATTGACCGGTCTCTGCTCATTTCTCTGGTCGCCGTACTGATCAGCCTGATCGGTACCGCCGTATCCATTTACGAAGCAA
Source organism: Lewinella sp. W8 (assembly GCF_004375085.3). GTDB lineage: Bacteria > Bacteroidota > Bacteroidia > Chitinophagales > Saprospiraceae > Neolewinella. Next base: position 480,320 of record NZ_SNAQ03000001.1, on the reverse strand, counting down.
GGGTCCTCCGGGATCAGCAGTACCTGCAGGCCGAACAAAAAAGTGCCTCGGCCTGGCCTTACGTGGAAACCTCTGCTGTAATCAACTACCAAAACGATTCATCCGTACTGCTATCCTGTCTTTTACGCAATAAGGGGGTAGGCCCGGCCATTCTGGGGGATGTTCACTACTTCTACGATGGTGCACCGTGGGAGTCCTACAGTATGGACGATGCACTCGTAGCGCAGGAGCCCACATTTTCCGTTCAAACTCAACGTAATTCACAAGTGGACAGCCTGGTACTCAGCCCGGATAAGGATTACACCATTTTCACGCTGGAAATCACCGGCAAGTCCACGGACGGATTTTCCCAGAAAATCAACGAGGTAACCGATAAGATATCGATCGAATTTTGCTACTGTTCGATCTACGGGGATTGTTGGTACCGGGGTAAGGGACGGGCACCCGTGAAAAATGAAAGGTGCCAGAGTTACCTGTCGTATTAGCCCAGATCTTCCCGCATTTTTACCAGTCGGGCCCGCACGTTGCGTAGGTGGTTGATCATTTCCTGGCGGTCCGGAGCGGGCTTCTTTCCCGCAGCAATTTCCTTACGTGCTCCCTCAATGGTAAACCCCCGCTCCTTCAGAAGGTACTGAATCTCCTCTAGCTGGCGAATATTTTCTTTGGTGAATCGGCGGTCTCCGCGACTGTTCTTATTCGGTTTGATGTGCCCGAATTCGGTTTCCCAAAAGCGCAACTGGGAGGTCTTAACGCCGAGTCGCTCGGCGACTTCACCGATAGAATAATAAAGTTTGAGGTCTTCGTCCGACTTTTCCTTGGCCATCGATCTCCGGGTTTGGGGTGGAAAAGATAGGCATAATTACCCAAGCTTCGGTAAGGCGGTATTGAAGACAAAGATGCCCTCCGGTTCGAACTACGGGTGCCACAATGACCTTCTAACGGTAGATATCCGGCTTTTTACCGCTAATCACGGCACCTGCGTGCGCGCCAAACCACCGCAATTATTTTAAGCTAGTATATTGCCAACTGCTTTAGCACTAAAGTTTTCATGCAAGGACTCTGGAAAAGACTAGTCACCGCGATAATCTTCGTCATCATCATGATTGCGGGGTTGTACACGGGACCCTACACCTTCAGCTTATTATTTTTCGTGATCACGGCCGGCTGCCTCTGGGAGTTTTTCGGCATGACGCTGGACCGGACCACGCGCCGGGATCAGTTGCGCAAGGCCCTGGGCGTTGCCCTGGGACTGATGCCCTTCGTCTTTACCTCCGTACTTTCCCTGGTGGAGGTGCAGGACCCGGAAACCTTTATTTCCTTCGCCAGTCTTCTCTTCTCTCCCTTCGTTTTCCTCATCTTCATCTACGAGCTGTACAGCAACAGCAAGCTCCCTTTTGAGAACATCGGGTACCTGATCCTGGGCCTCTTTTACATCGGCATCCCCTTTGCGCTGCTGCACTTTATCGCCTTTGACGGCCCCCATTTTTATTACCGCATCGTCTTTGGTCTCCTGCTCCTCACCTGGGTGAACGATACGGGTGCTTACCTGGTCGGCAGCCAGTTTGGTAAGACGCCCCTTTTCCCGCGTATATCTCCGAAAAAAACCTGGGAGGGCACCGCCGGCGGGATTCTCACCACCGTGGTCTTTGGCTACTTACTCGGACTGGTGTTTACCGAAATACCGGTCGGGCAGTGGATCGGACTGGCCCTCATCGTGGCCATTTTCGGAGGGCTCGGCGACCTCATCGAGAGTATGCTTAAGCGCAGCGTCGGGGTGAAGGACAGTGGTAATCTGCTGCCCGGGCACGGGGGGCTTCTGGATCGCTTCGATGCCTTCATCTTCGTAATTCCCTTCGCCACCGCTTACCTTTTGTACCTGCGCTAATTTTGAGGCCGCCTTTCAATTTGTTGGTCTCCAGGCAAGGGTCATTGATGATTTATGGCGGGACGCGGGTGCACAGTCCTCACTCAGAGCAAAGTCTTCTGGTTTTGCACCTTAACTTGGCCCTATGGCCCGATTCACTTCTCCCGACGATTTGCTGCGGCTGGCTCCGGACGCAAAAAGCCTGGAAGTAGCCCGGCGGCTTTTCTACAGCCGTCGCTGGCGGCTCCTTGGCGGAGACGGCCAGTGGATGTGGGGCGAATTTCTCTACGGCCACAACAAGGCCATCGAAACGGCCGTAGCCCTCACCGAGGGTCGTTTCTTCTGTAGTTGTCGCGCCCGTAACCGCCCCTGCACCCACGGATTGGCGCTGGTGATGATCCTCAAGAACGGACAGGACCGGATCACGGTGGGCCAACCCCCGACCTGGCTCCGCAGCCTCCAGTTTCAACTGGACAAACAGCGCAAGCCCGCTACGTCCCCCAAGGCGCCGCCCCGGTCGGACCGACGAGCCGAGCGGCTCGCCCTCATGGATGCCGGTGTGGATGATCTGGAAGTACGGCTCATTGATTACGCCCGCCGAGGGATTGCGGACACCATGGCCCTACGGGAAGAGGTGTGGCACGCCGCCGCCGCCCGCCTGCAGGACGCCAAGCTACCCGGCCCGGCGGGTCGCTTGCGCCGAATCGCCGGGCTTACCGCCCGGGATAAAGAAACCGCCATCGCCCGTACGCTGGGCGACCTGTTTTTCTTTGTCCGCTCCTGGAAAAAAAGGCATCAGCTCCCCGTCGACCGACAGGAAGAGTTGCTTCAGGTCGGCGGGCTACTGCCCAAGAAGGAGCAGGTATTGGAACAAAAAGGACTGGTGGACCACTGGCTCGTCGTGGGCGGCAAGACGGGGCGGGAAGAAAAGCTCACCTATCGAAGGACCTGGTTTCGCGGAGAGCGATCCCGGAGGTTTGCGCTCCTGCTGGATTACACCTTTGGTGAACGGCCGTTTGATCGGTCCTGGCCCCTCGGGGCCAGCTTTACGGGGAGTATGCATTACTACCCGGGAAGCTACGCCCAGCGAGCCCTTTTCCCCTACCCTACGGCCGGCGGCCGGCCGTATGACGGTCTGCGCGGGTATGAACGGATTACCGACATGTACACCAACTACCGGCGCGCCCTGGCGGTTAACCCCTGGTTGCTGAGTTATCCGGTCTACTTCCAGGGCGTAAAACTGGCCGTTAAGGGCCAACAGTACGGACTACTGGACGCCGACCATCAGGTTCTTCCCATCCATCCGGACTTCGAGAACACCTTTTCCTTGCTCGCCCTCAGTGGCGGACGGGCTTTTTCCATTTTCGGGGAATACGACGGCTACCAACTCCTGCCCCTCAGCACGGTTACGGGCATGGGATTACAGCCGCTATAGCGTGGACTAAAATCACCGCCGTGTGAAATAAAAATTAGCGAACGACCTCAACCTTGCGGTTCACCACCCCGTCGTCCGTCGTCAGGCTCAGGGTGTAAATACCGTTGGGGAGGTCTCCCAGACGCAGTTCCCGGTGGTTGGTCTCCAGACCCGTCTCGTACCGGAGGGTACGCCCGGTAATGTCCGTTAGCGTCAGGGTAGTGAATTTCTGTTGGCCGTTCAGGTGCACCACCAGGCGGTCGCTGGTGGGATTGGGGTATACCTGCAGTTTGTTATCCAGGTAAACGCTGGCCGCCACCGGGTCGTAATCGGCCACTTCGGTGGGTGCCTGGCGGCGGATCGTCAGGTTGAAGGGATTGACATGCACGGCATCCATGTGGCCGGCTCCGTTCATCACTGCGGCGGTTTCGCCACCGAGGGTGAGTACCGTCTCGGGGCCGTTATCCTGGTCCGCGATTTCATAGTCATCGATGAAACCGTAAACGTCTTCGGTGATCACTACACTGAGTTCACCGATCTTTCCGAATCCACTGATGCCCTCACCGTTGGTTCTCGTAAAGGCGCTCTGAATGCGGCCACGACCGGGGTCGTTTTTGGTGAGGGAGAGAATCGGGCTATCGTAGCTGGCCCAGCTGTCTTCGCCGTAGACGATGTCCACCCCACTGGCGTCCACGGCCCGGGGGTCATAGGTGAAGGGGAAAATGAAGCCGTATACGTCTTCGGTGATCACCACCGAGTTACCGGCAACAATGTCCAGAACCACCCGATCTCCGGGTTCGGCGATCAGCGTGCCGCTGAGGCTGAGTTCGAAGGTGGTGAAGTTTTGGGGAACGGAGCGTAAGCGGTGGGCCAACCCGAGGTTATTCATCACCACCTGGGTATCCAGAGAACTGATGATTTGGTCGCCGTTAGCATCAACGTGCTTCAGGTCTACACCGTTCAGGTCTTCGTCCCAGTCTTCGCCGTATTGTGCTCCCCAACCACCGGGATTGGCGGTAAGGCGGGGCGTGCCCGACTGTCCCATGGCCAGGCCGATGGGCAGCAAGTCACCAACGTCCACAACACCGTCGTTATTCGTATCTCCCGGCCACACACAATCTTCGTCGAGGCAGGCGTTCGGGTCTTCGGCCGTTACGTTAATGGAAACCTCTACCGTACTGCTAAACTCGCAGCCGTTGCTTTCATCATTGCTCAGACAGTATTCCAACGTCAAGACATCGGTCTGTCCCACCGCGTTGGGTAGTGGCGTGTACCGTAATTTTCCGGTAACCGGATCGGTAATCACTAATCCGAAACTGGGCTGTTCCACGACGCTCCAGGAGGCATTGCCGCCGGGACTGCTGTAGGTCAAATCCAGCGGAACCCCAACCGGAGTGGTCAGCGTAGCCGTTTCCTGGTCCGGAGCAAAGTTCGAGACAAAAACGTAGACCGTTTGTTCTTCGGCTTCTCCCTCACAGCCGGGAGCCATGGAGGTGTAGGTAAACTGATCGACACCCGACCATCCGGCGGGAGGATGGTAGGTAACCTGTCCGTGAACACCAGTATTGACCAGAACGCCAAATTCCGGAGCTCCGAATTCCACGCAATCCGCGAACACACTGTACAGGTCATTGTGCAATACGTTCAGCGTGACGGGAGCGTCAACGGTGGTGTAAGTACGGTCTTCTTCGGCAAATTCGTTTTCCCTGAGGTCCAGCACGGTAATGTGGAAGACCATTGGTGATTCCTGGTCGTCGGAAGCGTAGGCGAGGTACTCTTCCCCGACGAAATCTTCGTGGGGAGCATAAGCCATTACTCCGTCGATCAGGGTCATTTCGCCGTACTCGGGAGTAGATAGCGGAGTGGCTCCTTCCGGAGCGAAAATGAACTGGGCCTGATCGCGATTGGTGAATACCCGTACGGTATCCATCGGCGCACCTCCCTGCTCGGGGGTCACCGTTACGCTCACGGTTCCCAGGTCGCAGGTGTTTTCCAACGTGCAGATGACGTAGTTAAAGTCGGTCAGTCCGCTGAAGCCCGGGTTAGGCGTAAAGACGATTTCGTCTCCCACGATTTCCACCGTGCCGGCATTGACTACCGGAGCCGCCGTCAGGGCAAAGTCGCCCGTGTTACTGAAGTCATTACTGGTTACCGGAATCGTTACCGGCGTACCGGCGGCGGTGTAGGCCGCGTCGTGCTTGGCCTGAATGATCGCCTCTTCCACCGACACCTCAAACTGGGTGAAGGCCACGTTTACCCCGAAAGGGAAACTGACCAGTAGAAAATCATCGCCACCTACGTATCCAGGATCGGGGGTGTAGGTGAGGGTATAGTTGAAAATGGGGTCTTCCACCATCGTCACCGTACCGTTCTCGGGCTGTCGCCCAACGGTAGGTTCATACCGGGAAAGAAAGCTGAAAGTTGCTGACTGGTCCTTGATGACCGTCATCTCTTCACGCTGGCCAAAAGCGTCCGCAGAAACGCCTAGCAACAGCAAAAACAGAGCCGCCTTAAAGAGCCGCAAGTTCATGAGAAGGGATGCATTAAAACCAGTTGGGACCACAATATAACAACTCCTTTTGATGTCCCAGCATGAAATCAAGAAATATGCTACTATTGCGTGAAAAAAATATATCAGTCTAATTTACCGTTTCACGCTGATAACAAGGGCCTTAGAACTTAGATTTGTGAACAATGAATGAAAAATCTAATAAGTTAATTAGCCTTTTGGGTAGTTTGGAGCGTCATCAGCAGCGAAGCTGTCGAAAATTAGTCCAGTCTCCCTACTTCAATACTAATGATGACTTGTTAGCCCTTTACGACGACATCACCAAGCGTCTGCAGAAGGGAAAGAGCCTGGGAAAGGTGGAGGTTTGGCGCTCCGTTTTTGGCAAATCCAAACCCTACAATGACGTCCGTTTCCGCAAGTACACTTCCGATCTTTTTAAGCTGGTTCGGGAATACCTGACGCAGGAGTCCCTGGAGGAAGAGCCCAAGCTCAAAGACTATCTGTTCCTGGCGGCACTGGAACGGCAGCATCCGGATAAGCTGATTCGGGGGGTTGAGCGCAACTGGGCCAACATTACTTCCTTTGAGGAGGACGCCGATTACAACCGTTACCTGTACCGGCATTTACTGGAGCTGCGCAAGTACTCCCTGGTGAACTACGAGCACCGTCCGTATGACCGGGCGAACGTGGAAGAAATCAGCTCAAGTCTGGACATTTACTACATCGTCGTAAAACTCCGTTCCGCCGTTGATGCTCAAAGTCGTACACAAACTGAAAAACAGCAATACGAAATCCATCTGGTGGACGAGCTGGTCCGTTTCCTGGAGACCACGAAAACTTATCTGGACCACACTCCGGTAGCCATTCATTACTACATGTATAAAATGCTTACCACCACGGATTCCGAAGCCCCCTATTACCACTACAAAAACTTGCTGATGGAACGCACGGACAGTCTGCCACCGGAACAGACTTCCGAGCTCTTCAAACCCGGGCTGAATTACTGTCGGCGCCGGATCAATGAGGGACGCCGGGAGTTCCTCGCCGAATACCTGGAGATTTACCGCTATGCCCTGGACCGGGAACTGGTCTACGACGACGGCGTGCTCGATCCGCTGCAGTTCCGGAATACCATCCTGATTGCCCTGCGTCACGGTGATTATGACTGGGCGGAACACTACATCGAAAACTATCAGGATCGCCTGCCCCCCAAGCAACGGGCAAACGCCGTGAACTATAATTCCGCTACCCTTTATTTCTATCAGAAGAACTACGACAAGGCTCTGGACTTCCTGCGCGACGTGGAGTACGAAAACACCACCTACAACCTCAACGCCAAGACCATGTTGCTGGCCATCTATTACGAAACCGAGGAGGACATCGCCCTGGACTCCCTCTTCGACTCCATTACGGCCTACCTAAATCGGCACAAGGAACTACCCGTCACGGCCCAGCAGGCATTCCGAAATCTGGTGTCCTACACCCGCCGGCTTACGCGACTGCTACCCGGCGACCAGAAGGCACTGGATCAGCTCAAAAAAGACCTGGCCGAGAAAAAATACGTCGCTTCACGTCCCTGGCTGGAGGAGAAGATCGCCGAATTCGAAAAATAAAGTCCCTGGATCAGGCATTTATCGTGGCCCGGATCATTCGCCATTTGTCGCGCATATCTTTTTGGCGCTGCACGCTGGTGCAAGCCATTTCGGTAAATAGCAGACTGACTTCTTCGTTGTTGAACTCATTGGTTTCCACGTAGAGCATTCCTCCGGGGCGCAGGAGCTGTTCGCCAATTTCCACGGCCCTGCGGTAAAACTTCAGCGGATCGTCTTCCGGGACGTACAGGGCGAGGTCTGGCTCGTGCGCAAGGGTCGATGCCCCCATCCGATCCTTCTCGGAGGGAGGAATGTAGGGAGGGTTGGATACGATGAGATCGAACTGCCCGAGATCATCTTGACGGGGGACGTAGTTGAGCAGGTCAGCTTCCTGAAAGGTAACCGGTAGCGATAATTTTTCCGCATTTCCCCGGGCTACTTCCAGTGCTGCCTCCGAAACGTCTAAGCCGCTGCATTCCCAACTGGGCCGTCGTGCCTTCAGGGCGAGGGGAATGCAGCCGGAGCCCGTACCCAAATCCAGCACCCGCAGGGGCTGGTTTCCCGGATGATCCCGCAAGATCCACTCCACGAGTTCCTCCGTTTCCGGGCGGGGGATCAGCACGGCGGGGGAAACGGTCAGTTGCAGGCCGTAGAAATCCGCCACGCCCGTAACGTACTGTACGGGCTCACCGGCCTTGAGGCGGTTGATACTGGTCCAGGCCATGATCTGCTCGTCCTGGCTCAGTAAGCGGGGCCGCTGGCCCCGCCGCCAGCCAAACAAGTCCTCCAGTACCAGGCGGGCAACGGAGGCGGCTTCCCCGTCGCCCAGGACGGGAGCCAGTTCGTCAATCAGGTGCTTGGTGAGTTGATCCGTCCGCACTGAATTAGAATTTATTCTTCCACATCATGGATTCCATCGGACGGTCACTGCGCTGATTGTACTTGGCGTTCTTCTTCTTGTTGTAGTAATTCTCAATGTCACCTTCTACCCCGAAATAGATCAGCTGCCCGATGGGCATCCCGGCGTAGACCCGGACGGGGTGAGTACAGCTGATTTCCAGCGTCCAGTGATTACAAAAACCCACGTCGCCCTTGCCCGCCGTGGCGTGAATGTCGATTCCCAGTCGACCAACGCTGCTTTTCCCCTCCAGGAAGGGGACACTCGAGTGCGTTTCGGTGTATTCAAGCGTAACCCCCAGGTAGAGGGTGTTCGGGTGAAGAATGAATCCTTCCTCTCCGATTTCGACGTGCTCAATGGCGTTGTGCTTACGGGCATCCAGAATATGATCCTTGTAGTAGGCCAGGTGACGGCCCAGGTGAACGTCGTAGCTGTTCGTTCCGAGATTACTCCGGTCAAAGGGCTCAATGACGATTTCTCCGCGGTCAATGGCCGCCAGGATTTTCTTATCACTCCAGATCATGGCAGCGAAGGTAGAGATTTGAGGGGTGAGAATTGATGATTGAGGTTCAATTTTAGGCTAAGGCTGAGAAATGAGACCCTGGAGGAGGCAAAGGCTGAGGATTGAAAGCACGGATTGGGCTTGCTCCCCGCCCCACCGATGATTGGTCGGGCAAGCGCACCCCAAACTGGTCGAGGCGTTCCACGCCGAGCCATTCCCGGAGCCGAGCATCTTTCGGGCCAAGCTTGCTCTAGGCAGCAGCGTAGGCTTCTCATTTTTCAGCCGATGAGGGAGTTCCCGCTTCCGGTAAAAGTAACTTTGTGAAACGATGCTATCGTTATGAAAAATCGGAGTGCTTACCTACCGCAGTCCGGTCGTTCATGCCAAATTGCGTAAAGAGAAATTGAATACTGGAAGATGTTCTCTTAGGATTTGAACCTGATAGGCGTTTTCCCCGGGATAGGCTAACCGGTTGTTCTCTGAGCACGGCCCTACCCGTTAACCTTGCACCTGCAGACTTGCCCTGTATAAGACCAATACCTACCCTACTCTCCATTCCAGTACCCGGCGGTCATCACCGGACGTCAAAAGCGTTTGCTCGTCCTTCCACAGGAGGGTGTTGACGGAGTTGACGTGTCCCCGGTCCCGGACGACCTCGGCCACCTTGAGCAGGGCGAGGTCCGCCGCCCGCCAGAGTTTGATGGTTTTGTCGCGGCTGGCCGTAGCCAGGTACTGACCGGAAGGATCGAGGGCCAGTTTATTGATGGTGGACAGGTGGGCCGGCACGGTTCGCAGGTGCCTAAGGGAAGCTTCCGATACGTCCCATTCTATGAGTTGTGCATCCCGTCCGCCCGAAATCAGTCGCTGCCCGTCGGCGGTAAACGCCAGGGTAAATACCGAAGGCTGGTTGGCTTTTTCCCGCGCCAGGAGGCGTAAATCCTTGCGGTCCAACAGGTAGATGTTTCCGTCACTGGCTCCGAAGGCGAGTCGATCGCCGACGGGATCATGCGCAAGGCAGCGAAGGGAGTTTGCGCTGAGTGGAAGACTTTCGCGGCAGCTTCTCGCCCGAACGGACCACCGACTCAGGACTCCGTCTCCTCCTACCGCAAACAGGTCATCCTCCAACCGGAGCAGGGCAAAAATTCCCTGCCGGTGATGCGCTAAATGGCGGTTGCGCTCTTCATCGCCGGGATACAACCAGTGCAATCCACCGTCCAGTGCTCCCGCCACCAGGCCGCCGTCTTCCAGTACGTCCATGCACAGAAATTTGCCGCCGTCTACTTTCGCCACTACCCGGCCGAAATCCACGTCGTCCTGGTGCCAGTGCACCAGGTAGCCGTCGGCGGCAGCGGAATAAAAACCATCCGGTGCGGCCCGTAAATCATAGACGGCGGCCAGGTGACCGCTGCGTTCACTAACCCGTTTTAGCATACCGTGCGAACATCTAAGACAAACCGTAGTTGTATATCGTCGCTATGAAGTTTTTAAATATACTACATACCTGAATATGAAGTTTGGCCTTCTCGCTCTGTGCTTTCTCCTCCTCGGTTACTGGCTCCCCCAGTGGACTCCCCTGTGGCAAGCCCTGGTGGGCGGAGGAACCACCCTCGTCACCCTGGGCGTGACCTTCTACTACATTGACACCCGCGTTTTTGCCGAACGGCTGGCGGAGCTGGAAACCTTTTCCTGAGTGGTGCGTCGGGGTATTGTTCCCGTAGCGTGAGCAATTCCCACTGGTTGGAGAGTTGAAGGCGGATGTGGCTTTCGCCCGTCGGTTGCTTATCTTTCGCGCCGCCCGACGTCCGGGCAACGGTTATCCTGCGAACACAAAACTTCTACTTTGCCCCTTCTGCTCCACGAAACGCTGCATCCCCCCGGTGAATGGGGGCTCTGGCACATTCTTGAATCAGAGGCCTTGCTCCGCGAACGCACGCCACTCTTCGAAGCCGAGCTGGTGGCACTGGAGCAAATCAAGGGGGAAGGACGTCGAAGAGAATTTCTTGCCGCCCGGCTCTTGCTGCACCACATGAGCGGTCGGCCGGAACGGGGGGAGCTGATCAAGGATGATTCGGGCAAGCCTCACCTGGTGGACTCCATTTTTCACGTCTCCATCAGCCATACCGTTGACTATGCGGCGGCCATTGCCCACCCCAACCCCTGCGGCATTGACGTGCAACGTATCGTCCCTCGCATCGTGAAGCTGGCCGACAAGTTCGTCAATACCGCCGAGCGGTCGCAACTGAAGGATCGGCACGAACTGGTGCAACTGCACCTCATCTGGTCCGCTAAAGAGGCTATGTATAAGGCCTTTGGACGGCGAAAACTGGACTTCAAGGAACACCTGACCGTGAACCTGGAAGACTTCAGCCCCGACAACAGTCGGGCAACGGCCATGTTGCGCAAAGGTAATGCGGAGATGGTCTTTGACCTTACCTATCAGATTAACCCCGATTTCGTGATGGTGGCCTGCGTGGAAATTACCCTTTAGGACTCACCGAACCAGGAGGCGTATTTCGGATATGCCCGGGCGATTCGTTCGATGGTGTCCGCCCGTTGGGCGGGGTCGAGGTCTTTGATCTTGCGGGCGGGAATGCCGGCGTAGATGGAGTTGGCTTCGCAGCGCATATTGGCGGGCACCACCGCTCCGGCGCCAATGATGACGTTGGATTCCACGACGGCATTGTCCATGATGATGGCCCCCATCCCCACCAATACGCTGTCGTGCAGCGTGCAGCCGTGAATAATGGCCCGGTGGCCGATGCTGACGTCATTGCCGATCGTCGTGGCGGCCCGCTCGAAGGTACCGTGGATGACAACGCCGTCCTGGATGTTCACCCGGTCGCCGGTGGTGATGGCGTTGACGTCTCCGCGGACCACCGCGGTGAACCATACCGAGCAGTCGTCGCCGAGTTTCACTTCTCCGATGAGGGTAGCGTTTTCGGCGAGAAAACAGTTCTCGCCCCATTCGGGGGTAAATCCTCTTACGGGTACAATCAGGGCCATGGCGGTACATTAAATTGGCTAAACGGTGCCGAGTATTGGTGAGTGGTTAGGCGACTTCCTTGCCTTGGGCTGCTTCCAGCAGGGCGAACCAGTCCTGTCGGTCGAGGTCGGTTTTCAGGGCGAGGCGTGCGTCGCGAATCCGGTCCTTTTTGGTGGTGCCCAGAACGGGAATACATCCCGCCGGGTGCCGCAGTAGCCAGGCCAGCAGGATGATGTCCTCACCGACGTTACCGTACTTACTGGAGAGTGACTTGGCCACGTCCCGCACCCGGAGCACGGAAGTACCTTCTCCCTTGAAGTACTTGGCGCCGCCGAGGGGGCTCCAGATCATGGGGCGGCAGTCGGTGTTGATCATCTGATCGAAAGTGCCGTCAAAGAGGGGATCCGTGTGCAGGGGGTTGCACTCCACCTGGTTGGTGACCAGCTCCGTGCATTGGGACAGCATCTCGTACTGCGTGGGCGTAAAGTTGCTCACCCCGAAGTGCAGGACCTTACCCGCTTCCTTGAGGTGCGCGAAGGCCGCAGCCACCTCCTGGGGATCCATCAGGGGGTCGGGGCGGTGGATGAGGAAGAGGTCCAGGTGATCCGTTTGCAGGTTGGTCAGGCTCTGTTCCGCGCTGCGGATGATGTACTCTTTGGAGGTGTCGTAACTCTTCAGCCGGTTTTGGGGGCGGCGGTGGGATTTTAGCCGGATGCCGCATTTGGTGACCAGTTGAATCCGGTCGCGGATATCCCCACCGATGTGAGCCAGAGCCTCGCCGAAGGTTGCTTCGGTGCTGTAGTGGCCGTAGATATCTGCGTGGTCGAAGGTGGTGATTCCCAGTTCTACACAATGCTCAATCATCATGGCCATTTGTTCGGGACTGTAGTCCACGCCCCACTCTCCCCAGGTCATGGTTCCGGCTACGAGTTGGGACAATTTGGGCCCATTTGGGGCAATGTTCACCTGTTTTACCTTCATGGCCGTAAGTTTACGACAAAGCCGGCAACCGGCCCCATTTTCCGCCAAGCCAATTTCAGTATGAAGTATCTCCACCTCCTCGTGGCCGCCCTATTTGTCCTATGCGCCTACTGGCAGCTGAACGACCCGGACTGGAACAAGTGGGTCGCCGCCTACGGCATTGTGGCCTTCGTGGCCGTGCGCGCCTATTCGGGTGGCCTGCGGCCCATCGTGGCGGGCCTGCCGGCGCTGGCGCTGTTCGTCTGGTGGTGCACCTACGTGCCCGATTTCATCCAGTGGTTGCAGGACGGCACCCCCAACATCGCCACGGAAATGAAAACCGAAGAACCACACATCGAACTGACGCGGGAGTTTTTTGGCCTCCTGCTGTGCTGGGGGACGCTGGCGTATTATACCTATTGGGCGTGGAAGCGGCAGCAGGGCGGCGGCGCGCAGGTGCAGAAAAATGCCTAGCGGCCGTGGACATTGGCTCTACGAAATACCAAAACCGATACCGGATTGCGTCAACCCGGGCCCGGTGGTGGGATTACGGGTGGGATGCCGCCTATTTCGTGACGATGTGCACCAAAGGGATGCACCATTATTTGGGAAAAATATCTGGGGCAAAAATGACGCCCACCCCGCCGGGGGTTATTGCGGCGAGGATATGGACGGAAATTCCCGACCATTTTCCCGATTGGCGGTTGGGGGAATTCGTGGTGATGCCCAACCATGTGCACGGAATTTTGATCAAACAATCCTCCCCCCAGGAGGGATTGCCGGCAGGCGCCAACGTTGATCAACCATCGGAAATGCCCGGCGACGGGGACGTTCGACCACCATCAAGAATATTGGGCGACGCCGACGTTTCACCACCGTCAAAAATATTGGGCGACGCCAACGTAGAGACAGGGCATGCCCTGTCTCTACATCCCGCGCGGGAAAAATCACCGGGTAAAACAAAAAATTCCACCCCCGCCCAACGCCGATTTCGCAATCCCGGGAAAAACACCCTTTCGGCCGTGGTGGGATCCTACAAATCGGCCGTTACCCGGGAGGTCCGCCGCGGCGGACACGATTTCGCCTGGCAGGCCCGGTTCCACGACGTTATCATTCGGGACAGCAACGCCTATTTCCGCATCGCCCAATACATCACCCATAACGTAGAAAATTGGCGCGAAGACCGATCCTTCGGATGATTCCGACCTCCGTATCCCCTGCACCACGCTCAGGAGACATCCGATGAACCCGGCTTGTTCCCCACCACCCCGGCACCTGCACGCCGTTGCAAAACTGCTCGTCGCATAAACCTCCGGCCATTTTCATTCCCCTCCGCTGCACCTTTTTCCTCCCCCTCCGGTATTGTATCTTTGCGCCCCTAATCGGCCCAATCGCCAACAGATTACAATCGTACCCATGACTGCTGCCCAGATCCGCCAGGCTTTCCTCGACTTTTTCCGGGATAAAGACCACAAGATCGTTCCCTCCGCACCCATCGTGAACAAGGATGACCCCACCCTGATGTTCACCAATGCGGGCATGAACCAGTTCAAGGATTTCTTTCTCGGCGACAAGACCCCCGACCGCCGCCGCATCGCCGACACCCAGAAGTGTATGCGCGTCTCCGGTAAGCACAACGACCTGGAAGACGTGGGCCGCGACGGCACCCACCACACCATGTTCGAGATGCTGGGCAACTGGTCCATCGGCGACTACTTTAAGCCCGAAGCCATCGCCTGGAGCTGGGAATTCCTGACCAAGACCATGGGCCTCGACCCCGAATGCCTCTACGCCACCATCTTCGAGGGCGCTCCCGACGAGAACGTCCCCCGCGACGACGAGGCCTACAACGAATGGCTCAAGGTGCTGCCCGCCGAGCGCATCCTGGAGGGCAACAAAAAGGACAACTTTTGGGAGATGGGGGACACCGGTCCCTGCGGTCCCTGTACCGAAATCCACTTCGACACCCGCAGCGCCGAGGAACGGGCCAAAACACCCGGCCGCGACCTGGTCAACGTCGACGACTCCGGGGTGGTGGAAATCTGGAACAACGTATTCATCCAGTTCAACCGCAAGGCCGACGGCGGCCTGGAGCCGCTGCCCGAAAAGCACGTCGACACGGGCATGGGCTTCGAGCGCCTCTGCATGATTATGCAGGGCAAGACGGCCACCTACGACACCGACGTGTTCACCCCCATCCTGGGAGAGATTGAGCGTCTGACGGGTAAGAAATACGGCGGCTCCTACGCCGCCGACGCCAAGGCTGACATGGCCATGCGCGTCATTGCCGACCACCTGCGCTCGGTAGCCTTTACCATTGCCGACGGACAGCTCCCCGGTAGTGGTGGAGCGGGTTACGTGGTGCGCCGCATCCTGCGGCGGGCCGTCCGCTACGCCTACAGCTTTCTGGACCAGAAGGCTCCCTTCATCAATAAGCTCATGCCCATTTTGGTGCGGGAGATGGGCGATGCCTTCCCCGAACTCAAGGAGCAGGAGCAGCAGATTACGCGCATCATCGAGAGTGAGGAAAAATCCTTCCTCAACACCCTCGAAAACGGCCTGACCCGCTTTGCGAACCTGGAGCCCCAAGACGGCGTGATCACCGGTGAAGACGCCTTCCAGCTCTACGACACCTTCGGTTTCCCCATTGACCTGACGCGGCTGCTCGCTGACGAGCAGGGTTTGCAGGTGGACGAAGCCGGTTTCGAAGCCGCCCTGGCCGAACAGAAGGCCCGCGCCCGCAAGGACGCCGCCAAGGAGGTGGGTGACTGGACGGTCCTCAGCGACGAAGACAGCACCTTCATCGGCTACGATTACCTCTCCGACGCCGGTGCCCGCATCACGAAATACCGCACCGTGAAGGTGAAGGACAAGCCCCAATACCACGTCGTGCTGGACCGCACGCCCTTCTACGGGGAAAGTGGCGGACAGGCCGGCGACACCGGTACTTTGCAGGTGGGCGACGAGACCATTTACGTCACCGACACCATCAAGGAGAATGACCTGACGGTGCACATCGTCAACAAGCTGCCGGCCACGCCGGAAGCCGACGTCATCGCCAAAGTGAAGGCGGCCGAGCGTCAGGCGACGTGTCAGAACCACACGGCTGCCCACCTCCTGCACGCTGCGCTGCAGGAAGTGCTCGGCGACCACGCGGTACAAAAAGGACAAGACCTCGGACCGGAAAAACTGCGCTTCGACTACAGCCACTTCGACCGGACGACTGACGATGAGCTGGAAAAGATCGAACTGCTGGTCAACGCCAAGATTCGCGAAAACATCCCGCTGATCGAGCGCCGCGACGTACCCATTGCGGAGGCCAAGGCCTCCGGGGCCATGATGCTCTTCGGGGAGAAGTACGGCGACAGCGTCCGCATCATCACCTTCGACCCCGACTTCAGCACGGAGCTGTGTGGGGGTACGCACGTGAAGCACACCGGTGAGGTGGGACTGTTTAAAATCACCAGCGAGAGCTCCCTGGCCGCCGGCGTCCGGCGGATCGAGGCCGTCACGGCCCTGAAGGCGGAGTGGTTCGTCCGGGGTCGCCTGGCCGCCCTGGAAGACATCAAGGACCTCGTGAAGGGCAGCGATCCCATCGCGGCGGTGGCGAAGCTACAGGACGAAAACCGCAGCCTCAAAAAGGAGCTCGAGAAACTACAGGCCGCCCAGGCCAGCAACCTCAAAGGCGATCTGGAAAAGGCCTTCGAGGACGTCAACGGCATCAACTTCCTGGCCGCCAAGGTGCCCCTGAGCGACGCCGCGGCCATCAAGACGCTGGCCTTCCAGCTGACCGGCGAGAACGAAAATGCCTTCGTGCTCCTCGGCTCCGAGAACGAGGGCAAGGCCCTGCTGACCTTGGCCATCTCCAAAGGTCTGACGGAAGCTAAGGCGCTGAACGCAGGTGCCATGATCCGCGAACTGGCCAAGAACATTAAAGGTGGTGGCGGTGGCCAGCCCTTTTTCGCTACGGCGGGAGGAAAGGATCCCGGTGGGATTGCGGCTGCATTGCAGCAGGCGAAGGAGGCGTTGGGGTAGGTATAAATCTGCCCTCCCTCCACAAACACATTCCCTCGGCTGAGCGCGAGGATTCCGCTACGCTGCACCTGCGCTCCGTCGCAAATACTTACGTCAACAATCCGGAAGCATTTCAAAGACTCGTAATTATCGTGGAATATCCCTCGGCGGGATTGTGATAGAAGGCCAGGCCCAAGGAACGGGCGGTCAATTTACTCCAGCATCGAAAGCGAAAATTCGCTACCTTGCGGAAAATTTTCCACCATGACCTTAGCTGAATTCACCGAAAAAACCCGCGAAGCCGCCAAGAATGCCCCCAACCTGGGTAAGAGCATTAAGCTTCAGCTCGATGAAGGCGTCGTTCACATTGACATGACCGAGGACGAAGCCCAAGTCACCAACGAAGACAAAGAAGCCGACACGGTCGTCATCACCAGCATTGACACCCTCGACAAACTGCGCACCGGTGCCCTCAACCCCATGATGGCCATGATGAGCGGCAAGGTGAAAATCAAGGGAGACATGGGACTGGCGATGAAACTGCAGAGCCTGTTGGGATAGACTGTTGGACCGTTAGTTCGTTCGTCTGTTAGTCTGTTAGTCTGTTGGTTCGTTAGTCCTTTAGAAATTTTGATGGATTGTTTTAGGATTTCACGATCAGTAGGATCTTGACCCCTCATCCCCCGTTAACGAACAAGGCAGGGTATTCCCCTAACAGACTAACAGACTAACAGACTAACAGACTAACAGACTAACAGACTAACAGACTAACAGACTAATTTCCCCCTTTTGCCTGCTTACGGACAAGTCTGAAAAAGCAATTTCCAATTTTGTGCGTTATTGGGTTAGTGTGCATCCAGAGTGTACCCACAAACCCAATTCGCCTGGCTTATGCGTTTTTTGACCCTCTCCCTGTTTTTTTTGCTGCTTCCGCTGACCATTTTTGCCACCCACAACCGGGCGGGGGAGATCATCGTACGATCCTCCGGGGACTGTACGGACATCAACGATCAGCTGACGGCCTGCGCCGTGATCATCACCTACACGGAAACGATTCAGACGGACGTTGACCGCGACAGTCTGCTGATTTCCTGGGGAGACGGTACGACGGAAGTCGTGCAGCGGGACGCGATGCGCATTACCAACCTGGGGAACGGTATCCAACGCAATGAATACCCGGCCTGTCACCGCTATTCGGGTTTTGGCACCTACTTCATCAGTTTTCAGGACCAGAACCGCGTAGCGCAGGTGCTCAACATTGACGGAGGGTCGTCGGTGAACATTCCCTTCAGCGTTTACACGGTGTATACTCTGGCCAATCCGCTGCTGAACGGTTGTAACAGCAGTCCCGAGCTTTCGCAGATCCCCATTGAGGATGCCTGTATCGGCTCCGTCTGGACCCACAACCCCGGAGCCTTTGACGTTGACGGTGACAGCCTCGCCTTCGAATTCACGGTTCCCCAGCGCGCCCCCGGCGTGCCCATCCGCAACTACATTCTCCCCAACCTCTTCGGTGGAAACACCGGCAGCCTAACGATCAACTCTCAGACCGGTCAAATCACCTGGGATGCGCCGGCGGTATCGGGTGAATACAACCTGGCCTTTTTGATTAAGAGCTTCCGGAACGGTATCCCGCTGGATACCGTCGTGCGGGACATGCAGATTTTCGTGCGGGAGTGCTCCAACGACCCACCGGAGCTGGACATCCCAATGGAGGAAATCTGCGTCGTCGCCGGAGAACTCATCGAGTTTGACGTGGTAGCTACCGCTCCGCTTACGGATACGGACCAGCGGGTGCGGTTGCAGGCCAGTGGCCGGCCCTTTGACCTGGAGAACGGGGCCACCTTCACGCCCGATCAGGATATCTGGCTCACCGATCCGGTGACCAAAACCTTCCGCTGGCAAACGACCTGCGAAGACATCAGTAATCAACCCTATTTCGTAGTGTTCCGGGCGGAAGATGATTTCTTCGCTCCCGACCGGGGACTGGCCACCCTGCGATCGGTCTCGATCAAAGTGGTTGGGCCTCCCCCCGAAGGGTTGAGGACCACGGCCGAGGACGACCTCATCACCCTCAGCTGGGACAAACCCTACACCTGCGAAGACGAAGACGATCCCACCTTCCTGGGCTTCACCGTCTGGCGAAGAGAGGGAAGTAACGCGTTCCCTCCCGACACCTGCCAAACCGGCCTGGCCGGCAGGGGCTACACCAAGTTGACGGACATTGAGACTACGGAAATGTCCGAAGGTCGGTACGTGTACCTTGATCAGGACGTCGAACGGGGCCGCACCTATTGTTACCGCGTCGTAGCCCTGTTTGGCCGACCGATCGCTAACCTGGGGCTCATTTTTGAGGAAATAGAGTCGATTCCGTCGGAGGAGATCTGCGTGCAGCTGGCGCGGGACATCCCGCTGCTCACCAAAGTGGACGTATCCAATACGGACCAGAATAACGGGAGTATTGATGTGTGCTGGATTCTGCCCGACGCGACGAGCCTCGACACCATCCTCAACAGTGGTCCTTACGAGTACGTCCTGAGTCGGGCGGACGGACAGACGACGAACCCCGGCGACTTCGCGGAAATTGCCCGCTTTACGACTACCTTTTTTGATGAGCCGGTCGATACCTGCTTTTTGGACAGTGGGTTGAACACCGTGGACCAGGCTTATTCCTACCGCATTGAGCTCTTCGTGGAAAACGAAAGCGAACCCGTCGGGGAGGGCCAGCCGGGCTCCTCCGTTTTCCTATCCGGTGCACCAACCGACGAGGCGGCCGTGCTCAGCTGGACGGAGACCGTGCCCTGGACGAACACCGAATACGCCATCTTCCGCCAGCTGCCGGGTAGCAGTACCTTCGATAGCCTCACCACCGTGACGGAGATGAATTTCCGGGACGAAGGCCTAGTCAACGGGGAAGAATACTGCTACTTCATCCGGGCAGTGGGAACCTACAATATCGAAGACATTCCCTCACCGCTGCTTAACCGCAGCCAGGAAGTTTGCGTCATTCCTACGGATAACGTGCCTCCCTGTCCGCCGGTACTCAGCGTAGAGAGTGTCTGTGATCGTGGCGTAGACTGTACGAATGATGAAAACCTCTTCAATACCCTCACCTGGACCGCTCCGATAGACGAATGTGGAGATATGGACGTAGCTGGCTACCGGGTGTACTTCACCCCCGTAGTGGGCGATCCCGCACAATTGATTGCCACCATCCAGTCTTCCGACGTTCTGACTTTCGAGCATACGCCCGAAAACGGCATTATCGGTTGCTACACCGTAACGGCCTTCGACAACAACGGCAATGAAAGTGATCGGAGCAACGAAATTTGTGTCACCAATTGCCCCATTTACGAACTCCCCAACGTCTTCACTCCCAACAACGACGGGCAAAACGATCAACTCAATCCCCGGGGGCTTTGCTTCGTGGAACGGGTGGACATCAAGTTCTATAATCGCTGGGGGCAGCTGGTCTTCGAAACCGAAGATCCTTCGATCAACTGGGATGGCACCAACCTCAACGGCGAGCCGTTGAGTGACGGCACTTACTACTACGTCGGTCAGGTGTTTGAACGCCGATTAGAGGGCGTCACACTTTCTCCGGACCCCATCAGTGGTTACGTAGAAATCATTACGGGTAACTAAAAAATCGCAGGACCTTCCATTCGTTCTTCAGCACTTTCCACATCCCGGGCTTCAACCACAGTCCGTAAAGGAGTGCCGTGAAGAAGGTGAACATTGCGTAGACCAGCGCCGGCTTGAGCATCTGCTCGTTCTGGAGCAGGGTGGAAGTGATCAGGAAAGCCAGACTGGTGTTCTGGATACCGGCTTCTACGCCCAGGGTAAGCTGATCATTTCTGCCGAATCCGAAAAGGCGCCCCATTATTCGTCCCATCATCAGAGCCCCGAAGTTGACCAGAATGGACGCCGGTAGGATGATCCATATTTCATGGAGCAGGAGGTTACTCCCACCGGCACTGGCGGGAGCAAAGAGCTTGAGCGCAAACAGAATTCCCAGGAGGAATATGTTGACGTACCGCAAGCGGGGCTGAAGAAACAAGGCCAGTTTTTCCTTTTTCCACCGAAAAACCATGCCCAGGGCGACGGGGACCAGCACCAGTAAAAAAATGCGTCCCGCCGTGGGAATGAAGGGTAACTGGGTGATTCCTTCTCCCGGAGCGAAGTAGTTGAGTCCGAGGTTGACAATCAGGGGGATCGTCAACATGGACAAACTGGTGTTACATATCGTCAGACTAACGGCCAGCGTGGTATTGGCCTTCAGCAGGTAACTGATGAAGTTGCTGGTGAGTCCGCCCGGACAGGCCGCCAGAACCATCACCCCCGCAGCGAAGTCGGGGGGCAGGTCCAGCAGGACACAAACGAGGAAGGCCAATCCGGGTAACATCACCAATTGCAGGGTGAGCCCGAGAAGCAAAACCCGGGGATTGGTGAACAGTCTGCGGAAACGCTCCGGCTCCAGACTTAAACCGATGCTGAACATGATTAACCCCAGTATTCCACCGATTAGTAAGTCAATCATTTTTGAGCCGGATGTTTTGGTGATTCGGGTATATACACTAAATTCGCGTAGAAACTGGTACTAACAACAGTAGTCCAGACAAAATTACAACAACTTCACCCGCCGGGTGTTTGAAAATATTAAGCGATTATAACTAACTCGCTTTCAAGAAGTTAATAGGGTTTTAGGTGTTTATTTCTGGACCGGCTGCGCTTTGCGCGACCGGTCTTTTTCTTTTTGGTCAAACAAAGAAAAGTCATAACAATACCGGGAAAACTGTCCGTTTTCAGGCATTATTCCACCTTGGGAATTCGTCATATTTCTGTTGAAAAACAGAAAATTCAGGCAGCTTAATATTCGGTTATGGCGTTGTCCTAGTCCGCTTTGGCGTCCACCGCAGCGGCCAGCTCTTCGTACCAGTCTTTTCCGTACTTTCGAATCAGGGCTTCCCGGGCAAATTCAAACACCCGAATCTTTTCCTTTTGCCCTTTGGTACAGGCCGCTGAGCAGATATCCCACCGATCGTAGTTGAGGGCCGTGAAATTAGCTTCCTTCTTTTCCGTCACCCGGATGGGGTAAAGGTGACAGCTGATGGGCTTTTTCCAATCGGTCTTTCCCTCCCGGTAGGCTCGCTCAATGGTGCACTGGGCTACACCGCCCTCGTCTAGCATCATGTAGGCACAGGGCCCACCGTTAACCAGGGTGGTAGCGTATTCTCCCATTTCAGAATTTCGGGTGTACAATCCCTGCTCCGCTACGGCCCGTCTTCCGGCTTCCGTCATCAGGGGAGCCACCTCCGGGTATACCCGCTTCAGGTCCTCAAGCTCTTCGTCCGCCAGGGGAGCACCGAACTCCCCCTCCCAACAGCAGGCCCCCTTGCAGGCGGTGAGGTTACAGGCAAATTGCTCGTCCGCGACTTCCTCACTGACGAAAATGGATCCGATCAAATACATGCGCTATTCTTCGATGTTCAGTTTTTCCCGAACGGGGGGAGGGACCAGCAGGTCCAACAAGGCTACGTTCTCCGGTTGATACTCGACGAAGTACCAGGGAGCCGTTGCGCCCCTGCGAATACCAAACATACGTTTGTGCTGCTGGACGAAAAAGGTATTTCGGTCGGTATCGTACCGGACGCTTTTTACCCCGTGGCGTTTTTCCAGCATTCGCTGCATCCGACTGCGGGTATCCTCCGACTGATAGGCGGAGCTGAGGAGCCGGATGACCATCTCATGGTGAATATTAATCGGCACGTAGACGACTTCTCCATCGTCTACCAGAGCACCTATTTCATCAACCGTAAAGGAGCGGAAGCGTACGTCGATATTACCGTCTGCGTTGAGTCCGACCAGTTGGTCACGCATTACCGAGCGGGGAACGATATCAAACAGCTGGGGATCAATAAATTCGAGGATGGAATCAACTTTCCATTCCATGGTCAATCTCCCGTAATCCGCCAATCGGCGAGCCACTTCCTGGTAACAGTCTGCCCGCTGGCCGAATAGGCCGGTAGTAAAAAGAAGCAGCAGGAAAACAATAATGATCCGCAAGAGAATAAGTTTTGACCCGATTAAGGGTACAAAGGTAAGGCCTTCATTACCCCTAATGCGTTAAAAATCAACTTAAATTCCCTTAGGTCTCACGCTCCAACCTACGTCACGAGAAATCCGTATTCGGAGGATAATTTTTACTTTTTCGTCCCCCAAAACTTCCGGTCTTTCTGCTGAAGGCAAAACGCGCACAAAGACTCCCGGGCGGAATGCTTATCCCAACCCATCATTTCTCGCATTCTGCTGAAATCCGCGTCCGGATAAAGGTCAAGGGTGGAAAGTTTGATCGGGTTCGTAATTTTCGGCCATGCCCAATGCCTCCTCCACTCCCATTCCCTGGCCTGAGCTCGCGCGCTCCCTACGCGGAGAATTATGCACGGATCAGTTACACCGTATCCTCTTCGCAACGGACGCCAGCGTGTACCGGGAGATGCCCCGGGCGGTAGCTTTTCCAAAGGGTGAAGCAGACGTGGTGGCCTGTGTGCAATTTGCCCGTAAACACCAGCTCCCGATCACTCCCCGGGCGGGCGGAACTAGTCTGGCCGGACAGGCCGTGGGCACCGGACTGATCGTTGACGTCAGTAAGTACCTCAACAAAATCATCGAGATCAATCACGAGGAGGGGTACGCCATCGTGGAACCGGGGGTAATCCGCGACCAGCTCAACGCTGCCCTGGCTCCCTTGGGATTTTGGTTTGGGCCAAACACCAGCACGGCCAATCGCTGCACCCTGGGGGGAATGTTCGGGAACAACAGCTGTGGCAGCACCAGCATTACCGTTGGGAGTACCCGCGACCACACCCTTGCCGCCCGGGTGGTGTTGAGCGATGGCAGCCTCCACGAATTCCGTGCCGAAGACCAGGACATTACGCTGGCCAAAATGCAGGAATCTGCAAAACAGCCGTTATCCGGAGCGGAGACTTCCTTCACGACCATCCCCAACGAAGATTCCTCCCGGATCACTGCCATCTACCGTAACCTGGGCAAGCTACTGGGCACGGAAGAAAACCGGGAACTCATCAGGGGCGCCTTCCCGAAGCGGGAAGTACAACGACGCAACACCGGCTACGCGCTGGACCTTCTGGCCGAACAGCAGCCCTTCACCCCGGATGGCCCGCCCTTCAACCTCTGTACCCTCCTGGCCGGATCGGAAGGCACCCTGGCCTTCACCACCCAACTGAAGGTGCGCATTCTTCCCCTCCCCCCGGAAGGAACCGCCGTCGTGGCCCTGCATTTCAATACCATTGACGCCGCCATGCGCGCCACCCAGGGCACCATGACGCAACGGCCCTTTCTGTGCGAACTCATGGATGACACCATTCTCCAGTTGGCCAAAAAGAACCCGGACCAGGCGCAGAATGCCGCCTTCGTCCGCGATGATCCCCGGGCGTTGTTGCTGGTGGAGTTTCGAGCGGAGGATAACCCCGCCGCCCGGCAATTGGCCAGTGACCTTGTCGATTTTCTCGGTCAGCAGGAAGGCCTGGAAGCTCCCTACGCGGCCCCCATCCTGGTGGGTGCTGCGGCCTCTCAGAAGGTGTGGGCGCTCCGGGCGGCCGGACTGGGAATATTGGGCAATATGGTCGGCGACGCCAAGGCCGTGGCCTGCATCGAAGATACCGCCGTGGCCCTGCCCGATCTGGCCGATTACATCCGGGAGTTTGACCAACTCATGCGGCTATACGACCAACACCCGGTCTACTACGCCCACGCCGGAGCCGGAGAACTTCACCTGCGGCCCGTGCTGAACTTGAAAACCAGTGAAGGGCAGCGCCAATTCTACGAGATTACCCGCGACGTGGCCAAACTGGTAAAAAAGTACCGCGGGAGCCTCAGCGGCGAACACGGCGACGGGCGGGTAAGGGCCGCGTTCCTCCGTGATCAGCTGGGGGATGAAGTATACCAAATGCTCGTCAGCCTGAAGCGCGCCTGGGATCCGGAGGGCATCTTCAACCCGGGAAAAATTGTGGAGGCGCCCCCCATGAACGAAAGCCTCCGGTATGCCCCCGACCTTCCGTCACCGGACTACCCTACCCTGCTGGACTTCGGCGAAGAGGGCGGCCTGTTGGCCGCCGCGGAAAAGTGTAATGGTTCGGGAGATTGCCGGAAAATCAGCGGCGGCGCGATGTGCCCCAGTTACCGGGCCACCCGCTCCGAACGCGACAGCACCCGGGGCCGGGCCAATGCCCTGCGGGAAATCCTCACCCAGAACCAGCACGACAATCCCTTCGCCCACCCCGCCCTGGCGGAAGCCATGGACCTCTGCCTCAGTTGCAAGGCCTGCACCAGCGAATGCCCGAGTACGGTGAACATGACCGCCCTGAAGGCCGAATACCAGTACCAACTGGCCCGCCAGCGCGGACATTCCCTGCGGAGTCGCCTGGTGGCCGCCAACGAACAGCTTTATCGATGGGGCGGGAAGTGGCCCCGATTGGCCAATACGGGGCTAAACATTCTGGGGCCGCTCATGAAGCGGCTAGTGGGCATTGCCCCCGACCGGAGCCTCCCCGCCTTCCCCGAAGAATCCCTGCGGGCGTGGTTTGAACGCACCGATCCGGGACCGATTTCGGACGATCAAAAGACCGTGTTTCTCTTCGGGGATGAATTTTCCAATTACCAGGACGTCGCCCCCGGCAAGGCCGTGATCACGCTTTTACGCAAGCTCGGTTATGCGGTGCGGTGGCCCGCCCACGTGGCCAGCGGCCGCGCCCAGCTGAGTAAGGGCTTCCTGGAAGAAGCCCGGGACCTGGCGGAAAGGAATGTGGCGCTTTTCGGTCCGCTAGTTTCCCCTTCCGCTCCCCTGGTCGGGATCGAGCCGTCAGCCATCCTCGGGTTTCGGGACGAGTACCCTAAACTGCTCCGGGGTGAAGCCGCGGAACGGGCCACGATCCTGGGTCAAGGGGTGTTTACCTTCGATGAATTTTTGCACCGTGAATTGTCCGGCGGTCTCCTGCGGCCGGAAGACTTCGGTCCCAAAACCGCCCGGCTGGTGCTGCACGTTCACTGCCACGAAAAAGCCCTGGGGCGGGCCGAACGCTGCGCCACGGCCCTGGCCCTGCCCCCGAATTTTGCCGTAGAGCTACTGGACAGCGGATGCTGCGGCATGGCGGGATCATTTGGTTACGAGGCGGAACACTTCGCGCTTTCCCGGGACATTGCCGAACAGTCCCTGCTCCGGCACCTGCGCTCGCGCCCAGAAGACACCCTGATTGTTGCTGCGGGCACCAGTTGTCGGCATCAAATTAAAGATTTCCTGCACCGCCGGGCCCTTCACCCCGCGGAAGCCCTGCTGAGCAGTTGGGAAGAAGCTTAATATGGGCGTGACCGCGGGTGCACAGTCGATCCCGGGGGCAACGCTAGCGTTTCGCGAAGGAGAAGTCCAGGCCAAGTTGATTCACCCCACCCCCGATGTGGTAGGTTGTGCGCCCATAGGCGATTGAGAAACGTTTGGTCCGGAAGGCGAAGCCGAAACTGTAGCCCGCGCCGCTCCGAAAATCCCGCAACCGCAGCTCCCGCTGCATGCCGTGGTTGTAGCCGAACCGGAGCCGTAAATTCCGGGATTTACCGATGAGGAGTTCCCCGTTGAAGACCAGGTGTCGGGCCAGGTTATCCAGGAAAATCGCTCCCGCTCCGCGGGTGGTTTCTTCCTCCCCGAAGGCCAGGAACAGGGAGTTATTCTCTCCCTCCGGATCATCGAAGAGGATGTTCCAGCGATCCAGGTAGCGATAGATCAGGGAGAACCGGAACGGCAGGTAGCGCAGTTCCTTGTTGATGCCCAGCTGGAGCTCGAAGGGCATCGGTTCCCGCCCCGTAGTGGCGTCGTACTGGCCCAGTTGCCGACCGGCATTCCTGGCCAGCAAACTGATGCCGAAGAGCCCGGAGGTATCCACGTAGTGGACGGCCAGGTCCGCCCCGATACCAAAACTGCCGTAGCCCGCCAGCTGGGAGGAGATCAGCTTCAGGTTAGCGCCCACGGAGAGTCGGCCCTCGAACTGGCGGGCCGCCCCTACCGTCAGGGCAAAATCGGAGGCCGAGAAGGTTCCCTGTGCCTGTCCCGTGGGGTCGCGGCGGACCAGATCGCCCCCGTAATTGGTGAATTGAAGTCCGCCCTGAAAGGTCAGCCCCAACCGATCGTGGTGGTGGCCGTAGCCCAGGTAGCTGTTGCTGATGCCGGCCGGATGAAAAGCGTGACTGATGGCCGCCCGCTGATGCATGCGCTCGTTAAGCAGGCTGGGATTACGCGCCGCCAGGCTGAGGTCATCGTCCATGAGGGCAATGTGGTGCCCCCCCATCGCCGCTACCGTGGCGGAGTTGGGCAGGTTGAGAAACTCATACACCGAAATACCCCCTACCTGGGCCGAGAGCCCGGCAGAAATAAGAACCAGAAGAATCGTTAGATGACGCATACGAAGGGCAAGGTACGCCATAAGGATCCCTGACCGTCTTCGAATGTGGCCTTGTTGTCGGGGAATTACCGCTATTTACTGTTCTCGCTGAGCGCCGGTGGCTGGATCATATCGGCTCCCGCCGGCGGCTCTTCACCGTTACCGGGTTCCCAGGTGGTCTTGCACAATCCCCGGTCACATTCCATTACCCGGCGCAACTGCCCGTCCTCCGCGTAGAGGTGCAGGGTGCCGTGCTCCTTGTCACCGTCCAGATAGGCACCGCTGGCCTTGGGTTGCCCGTTTTCGTACCATTCGCGGAAGGGACCATTTTCGTTGTTATCGGCAAAGGTTACCACTTCCCTGACGGTGCCGTTGGGGTAGTAGGATGTCCATGCCCCCGACATTTTACCATCGACGTACTCTCCCTTCATGCTGAGCTGTCCCGTCTCGTCAAAGAGGGAATAGGGACCCGCGAATTCTCCCCGCTCGTAATTTTCCTCCACCAGGAGGTTACCCTCCGGGGAGAACAACAACCGCTTTCCGTTCAGTTCGTTATCCAGGTAGTGCTCTTCGGCCACCAGGTTGCCCTGGGGGTCATACTGTCGGCTCACGCCCTGCTGCATCCCCGTTTCGGGATCGATTTGACTTACGGTTTTAAAGCCGAGAGCATCTACGGTTTCTTTTTCCTCCAGTCCGTTGCCGCAGGCATAAATAAGCGTTAACAGGCCGAGAATGGGGAGAAGGCTACGGTACATTGGTTACTTTTACCTAAGAGCTGGTTTGGATTTTGGATTTCTGACCGGATTTGAGCATTTTTTGAGTGCTGGTAAGGCGGGAATACCGAAGTCTAGCAGCGCTACATGAGGATAGTTCCAACGCAACCAGCGCCAAAAAAGGCCAAATTGAGGTCGATTACTGAAGTCCAAACAAGCTCCAAGAATAATGAAAGATATAATGATCCCTAAAACGTCCATCCTCTTTCTTCTGGTATACCTTTTTTCTGGAATACTCCTGGCTCAGGAGAAGGAGCCGAGGCAACTCCAGGAGGAAGATTATGAATACCTTATTGAATCGAGCCGGGCCATCGACCCGGACCGCTACACCGAAGTGAGGGGTACGCCCTTCCGCTACAAGACCTTCCGGCCCGCGGTGCTTTATGACGTCGGGGTTAATCAGTACGCGCTCGATTCCGTCAACCTGAATGGCTTTACCCACCAGTTTGAATTCAAATGGGAGGGCCAGTGGCGGGAGTTAAACCCCAACAGCTTCCTGCGGGGAGAAATTAAGGATGACGATGGTGTACTGCATACCTACGGCCGAAAAATCAATCCGCGTTTTCCCAATAAATACGCGGAGATCATTTACAACGGAGATTTTATCGTAGCCACGATGGTATACGACGTCCAGAACGACGAGAAAATCGTGCAGGACGTGGGTAAAACCCTGAAATTACGGCGGTTCAGCAGCAAATCACTGCACTTTGCGATGGTAGACGGCGACCTGATTGCCGTCAAGACAACCCCCAAGAACCTCGCCGCAGATCTTGGACACAAAGCTGAGCTTTCCAAATTCATCAAGGCCAACAAATTGAAACCACACCGGCGAGAAGACCTGATTAAAATTTACCAAAAAGCCGATGAGCTGTTCGACTAGTACCCTGACTTTTTTCCTGGTCCTTAGTCTGTTGGCCTGCGCGCATCCGGCACTTGCCCAGGATCCCCTGTTATCCCGTCAGGAGAACCTGGTTTTTCAGCAAATTCAGCAATCCATCCGGATTACCCAGAGCCAGCAACGAATGGCGGCCATTCAGGCCATGGGAAAAAACCAGGGAGACCCCGACTTATCGGAAGAGCTGAAACTGATCGCAGAATCCGCCTACCGGGTCCCCCCTAATCGATACGCTAAAGCCTACGGCAGCCCGTTCCTGCTGCCGGAACACACCCAGGGAACCTTTTACGACTTACTCAAAAACCAGTACGAACTGGACTCCGTGAACTTCAACGCCTACACGGGTGAATTCGAATTTCTCACCCCTAACGGCACCTTTGCCGTGGTGCGGGGGGCCTTCAACCGGGTGGAACTAAAGGTATCGGCCGAGCAGACCAGAATCTTTTACTTCGACATCAACCAGGCCCACGCTCAAGCCTACGTGGAGGAAATCTACCACGGTAACCGGGTGTTTGGCGCCACGTATCACGTAGTCAACAAACACACTTCCCGGACAAACATGCTTACGGGTGATGCCGACGTGGAGGAAAATCTCAAGGGTATCGCCAGGCACTACCTGACCCTGGACGGAGAAACCCAACCGACGCCAAAGTCGGGGAAGAAACTGGGAAAGATTTCCGGCGTCCCGGCCATCAATGATTTCATTAATCGGGAAAACCTTGATCTTCGCAATCTGGAAAACCTGAAAAGAATTTATGCCGAACTGGACCGCTTACTCGCAGAATAACTGCATTTTCTTAGCCCTCCTGCTCCTGGGATTTCTCTCCTGCGGCGGAAACGGAGACGCTCCCGAAGCACCGGCGGTCGACGAAGCGACCAGATCCAGCATCGAGGCACGGCTAATTCCGGAATTGAGCCCCGCCGAAGATCGTGCCGGACGCCAACGGAACGCCATCATTAACCGGGCCATCGATCAGGCCTACGATATCCAACCCGCGCCCGAAGGCTACTTTTACGAGATCCTCTCCCCCGGAGCGTATAACCCCCTGGCGGAGGGGGATATCGTGACCGCCCATTACCGGGGCCAATTCCTCGACGGTACCGTGTTTGACGACAGCCGTCCTCGGGGAGAACCCCTCCGCTTTACGGTCGGAGAGCTCATTCCCGCCTGGAATCTCGCCCTCCAGCGGGTCCAGCCCGGCGGCGCCATCCGTATTCTCACCCCCAGCGCCCTCGCCTATGGCGCGGGAGGTCTCGTCGGCCCGCGAGGAGACACCCTCGTCCCCGCCCACACCGTACTGGAATTCATCATTGAAGACATCAACATCCACGAAGAATAGTTGCGGATACGGGACGTAGTAATCAGCCCCTTTCCTGGCCCCGCCAACCGACTAAAATACTAACCGACTAAAATACCAACGGACTAACAGACCAAATTTCCAACAGTCTAAAATACCAACACACTAAGAGACTAAAAGACCAACATTCCAACGTACCAACACACTACTCCCCTCCCAGCCCTCGCCGTAACCAAATGCGGTATTCCTCTTCGACTTCCCGCGGCTCCACCTTGATGATGTTAAACCCCCGTGTCAGGGCAAACTGCAACATCCCGCGGTGACGATTGTGGGTCTTGAAGGTGACCGAAGTATAACCGCGTTCCCCTGCCCACTGGTCCTGTGCATTGGCCAGCATCCGCGCCAGGCCTAAACGTCGAAAGTTTGGCAGCACCCCACCCATCCAGCTATACCAGTAATCCTCCCGCTGGTATCCCACCTTAAACCCGGCCGGTTGATCGTCGACCGTCGCGATCAGCACCAGATGAGGAACGCCCGTGAGCTTTTGGTGATATGCTTCCGGCGGATACGGGTTAATCAACTCCGGAATTCCCTGGGAGACTTCAACGACTTCCGCAATCGTCCCTTCCCGCACGTCAAGTTTACGATGCTTCATCCCGATTCGCGAGGTCAACGAATTCCTCCAGGCTCACCTGCTCCGGACGGCGTTTGAAGAAGGGGTCGTCGGCCATAGATTCCGAAGAAAAAGCCGACTTGAGGCTGTTGCGCAGCATCTTCCGGCGCATTCCGAAGGCCGACTTGACGATGTGCTTGAACCGCCCCCAACGTTCGTCAGCCACGAGGGGTTCTTCCCGGCGTACCAGTCGAATAACGGCACTGTCTACTTTGGGTGGAGGGCTAAAGTTTCCCGGACTGACGTTGAAACAGAGGCTCACCGTATACCTTGCCTGTACCAGCACGCCAATGACACCATAGGTTTTGGATCCGGGGCCCGCCGCTACCCGATCGGCAACTTCCTTCTGAAACATGCCCACCATTTCGGGAATGAGCTGGTAATTATCCAGCATTTTGATGAGGATCTGACTACTGATGTTGTAGGGGTAGTTCCCCACCAATCCGAAGGGCTTCCCGTCAAACAATTGAGGCATATTTACCCGAAGGAAATCCCCGGAAACGATGAATCCGTTCAGCTCGGGGTAATGCTCCTCAAGAAAAGCCACCATGTCCTTATCGGCCTCGCTCACCGTCAGGTCAAAATCCTCCTTGCGTTTGAGTAGATGTTTGGTCAACATTCCCTGCCCCGGTCCTACCTCCAGCACGTGATCGTAGGTATCCGTAAGCTGGAGAGCTCCGGCGATCCGTTCTGCGTAATGCTCGTTGGTCAGGAAGTGTTGCCCGTAGGATTTTTTTGCACGCATGCCACAAAGGTACGTTTTGGTGAACCCGATCCCCGACTGAGGGTGTATTAGCGGTATGAATGTCCCGATATTTTTTCCTGCCGATGCTCACGAAGGCCCCGTTTGGGTGGGCGACCAACACCGACTTTACTTCACGACCACCACCCACCTGGACACCAATCCCCTCGTAAGTATCCTCTTTCTGGACTTCCGGGAGCAACCTCCCCTCGGTCCGGAATGGCGCCCCGAGCCCGCAGGTATTCGCCCGCAGGTGTGGGTCCGGGACGCTAACATGGCCAACGGTATGAACCTCGATCGCGGAGGCAACCACCTGCTGGTCGCCGAGCAGGGAAACATGCGGACGCCCGCCAGGATTCGACGGTATCCGCTGTCCGGACAGCCCGCCGAAACGCTGGTGGAGTACTACGACGGCCGCCCCTTCAATTCCCCCAACAAGGTTTTGCCCAGCCGGAAGGGCCACCTCATATTTTCCGATCCCGATTATGGTTTTCGCCAACATTTTCGTCCGCCCTCGGAAATGGAACCGGCACTTTACGTCCTGACCAGCAGCGGAAAGCTCACCTCCTTTGATTGTGGACTGGAAATGCCCCACGGCCTGGCCTTATGCCCGGACGAAAAGACGCTCTTCGTTACCGACACCAGCTACGACGGTGCCCACCGGGGCTTCAAACTGGAGCACCGCCGACGGTCGGTCTGGGCCTTCGGTTTTAAAGCCGCAACCGGAACGATATCCGGCCCCGGTCGCTGTTGTTTTTCGGTGGACAAGGGCATTCCGGACGGGGCCATTATCGTCAAAAATCAATTGTTGGTGGCCGGAGGAGACGGGGTATACGTAGCCGACCAGCAAGGGCAGCTGCTGGGTAAAATTCCTACGGGCGAGGACACCGCAGTGAACCTCTGCACTACGGACGACGATTTGCACCTCTTCGTAACCATTGACCGGGGGGTACTCCTCTTCACCAACTGGTTGGAGTGGATAGAAAAAATTTAGCGCATCCCGCTGCAGTAAATTATGGGTAATCGTTAATTCACCATCGGCCTTAGCCAGAGTTGTACGAGCAGCAGCAGCCAACAAGTGCAGGTGCCAAAATAGCGCGGGAGGGCCGCGTTCGTCCCCTAGCTATCGTGCTGCAGGGACCACAGGAAATCATACACGTCACGGGGAGTCGCCGAAAACTCATGTACCACGAAGGTTTTCCGGAGGGTCGACACGAAATAGATGGACCGGTAATTAGTCAGTCCGTAGGCCGCATCCGAAAACTTGTACTTCAGACGCATGATGGACTTGCCGGATCCGGAGTCCAGGGAGGTGCGCATGTTCGTAATTTCCAGATTGGGGTTGGCGGCCTGTTGGGCATCGTTCTGTTGTTTCACCTGACTGGCCAGCGCGTTCCCAACGGAGGGGTTCAGGTCGATGTATTCCGTATCCACGAAAAGTAGTAGCCCTTCATAATTTGAAGTATCCACGAAAAGGTCCAACTGGGCGTCCTCAAAGCTCATGGCCGTGAGTAAGTCGGTGAATTGCTCCACGAATACCTGATCATAAATCTCGGCACCCTTCCCGCTCAGGAATTCTTCCTGGGTCAGTCGGAAAAAGGAGATGGGTAAGCTCAGGGAGGTTCCCTCATTGATCAGCGCATGCTTTTGCAGTTGATCGGTGTTCAGCTCCCGCCCCTTTTGGTTATCTCCTCCACAATTCCACAGCAACGTTAGGCTACTCAGCAAAAGCAGGCGGAGGGAAAGGTGGAGCAAGGGAGAAATATTCATGGGATGATGATTTAGGCGCTGGTGAGGTGCCGGATGGCCAGCCAGGCCATGAGTCCTGCTCCCGTTTCCAGGGCCGCTTCGTCGATGTCAAAGGTATCGGTGTGTACGGGGCTCGTGATGCCCCGCTCGGGGTTTCCTACCCCCAGCCGGTAGAAGCAGGCCGGAAGGTGATGGCTGTAGAAGGCGAAGTCCTCCCCGGTCATCCGGATCGGGAGTTCCACCGCCCGGTCCTCTCCGAGAAACCGGCGGGCTTCGTCCCAGGCCCAGCGGGTGAGGTTTTCGTCGTTCTTCAGGAAAGGGTAGCCCTTGATGATGTTCAGCTCGGCCTCGCCGCCCATGGCGGCGGCAATCCCACCAATGAGCTCCTGGAGCCGGTGGTGCAGCTCCGCCCGCCACGTTTCATTCAGGGTCCGCATGGTTCCCTCCAGGGATACGGCGTTGGGGATGATATTCGTCGCCCCGCCGTCACTGGCAATCTTGCCAAAGGTGATCACGGCCGGCAGGGTCGGGTCGGTCTGCCGACTCACGAGTTGCTGCACGGCCGTAATCACCTGGGCCGCAATGGCGATCGGGTCCACGGTGTTGTGAGGAAGTGCGCCGTGTCCTCCCTTTCCCCGGATGGTCAGGTACAGCTCATCGGCACTCGCCATGTAGATGCCGGGACGAAAACCTACCGTTCCCGCCCGCAGGGGCGGATGCACGTGCTGCCCGAAGATGGCCTCCGGGGCGGGGTTTTCCAGGGCACCGTCCCGGATCATGAGCGTGGCACCACCCGGCAATTTTTCCTCGCCGGGCTGAAAGAGCAGGCGAACGGTCCCGGAAAAGTGCTGACGATGCTGCTGGAGGATCCGGGCGGCCCCCAACAAGCTGGCGGTGTGTACGTCGTGGCCACAGGCGTGCATGACGCCCCTGTTTTTGGAGCAATAGGGCACCTGATTGGCCTCGGTAATGGGCAGTGCATCAATGTCGGCCCGCAGTGCCATGCTCCGACCAACGCCCCCGGCACCTGCGACCTCGCCAAGAATTCCCGTTCCCGCAATCTCGCGAAAACTCACCCCCATTTCCCGGAGTTGGTCCGCAATGTAGCGCTGGGTGTTGTGCTCCTCGAAGCTGAGTTCGGGGTGCTGGTGGAGGTGGCGACGATGACCTACCGTGGCCGCGTGGTGTTCGCGGGCGGCGTCGGCAATGCGGGCGCGTAAAGAATCGGTTGCTTCCTTCATCGTATCTGGATGCTTTCAATGCGGCTACCGACCGTCAGCATGTCCACTACGTCCTGGCCGTCGATAACTTCGGCAAAGATGGTGTAATTCCCGTCGAGGTGGGGCGTCGGGCGGTGCGTAATGAAAAATTGCACGCCTTCCGTGTCCTTACCGGCGCTGGCCATGCCCACGAGGCCGGCCCGGTCCCAATGGAGACCCGGCGTTTCCGTGCGAATAATAAAGTCTTCGGATCCGAAACCATCTCCCCGCGGGCCTCCACCCTGGGCCACAAAATTCGGTACCACCCGATGGAATTGCTTACCGTCGTAGTAGCCCTCCTTCACCAGCGAGAGGAAACTGGAGACCGTCGCGGGGGCCGCCTCGGGCAGCATGCGGAGGTCAATCCGCCCCTCGCTGGTCCGGATGCGCACCGTCTTGGCCCCTTCACCGGCGATCAGCGTCCAGTCAATGGCCCTCGCTTCCGCCGTTACGTTTTGGGGTTCCGGGGGATCCTCTCCCCGCAGGGCCGCCGCGGCGGCGGCTACCGCCCGGTACGTTTCAATTTCTTTGGGCAGAGAAAAACGCCCCTTACTTTGCTCTACCCACCCTAAATCGGGGTAGAAGGCCCGCAGGGTTCCGGCGTTTTGCTCCAGCGCATTGGCCGCCACGTAGGCTGGTCCCGCTTCGGCACTTTCGATCATGGCCCGGAAGTAGGCCGCAAGGTCCGTCCGCACCCGTCGGGTACTCGCGCGGAAAAAATTCGCGAAGTCTTCCCGGCCGGCAATCTCGGCCAGCGCCGATGCGGCGGCCGTCCGGACCGGCGCCTCCGTCGTCTGCTGATACAGTTCGTAAATGGTGCGGTAGTTCCAGGGGAATTCGGCCAGCGCCGCCAGAATATCCGCCCGTAAATAGGGATCGGATTCGGCCGCGTAAGCCGTTTGCAGGTCGAAATTAATTCGTCCGCGAATGTCCGTGAAGTAGAGGGGTAAATGGCGATTAGCGGCACCGTAGAGCCGGAAACGCACGTCGGGGGACAAGGAATCCTGCGCCAACTTTCGGTAAAAGGTAGCGTCCGGAGCGGTTCCCTGGTCCAGCAGGAAATCCGCGGCGGATCGCCTGACGAGCGGATGGTCATCCCGCAGCAGTTCCACCATCGGTTCCCGGACACTGGCGTAATCAAAGTTTCTCAAGGCCCGAATCACCTCCACGCGAACGCGCCAATCGTCGGCCGAGCTCAGGAGGCGCAGGAGTGCGACCCTCGCGGCCGGATCGTTGGACCTCCCCAGGGCGCCAACCGCCCCCATCAGAATAACCGGATCGGTAGCTACCCGCAGGATTTGTCTCATTTCCCGCAGCTGATTGCTATCGGCTTCCACCGGAAAGCGCTGGAGGAAATAGGCCGCCGGTTGGCGGGCCGCCGGGGGCGTGTTTTCGTCCAGAAAAAGACGTAGCATCAGGGCGTTGCCCGCAGGATTGGAAATTCGTCGGGTAGCAAAGTAAAAGACACCCCAGGCCTGACCGGCTAGCAGGGTCGTATCCGTAGCCCGGTAGGTGGAGATGGAACTGATCTGTTCCAGGCGGTCCTCCTCTCCCGTTTTGCCGATGGCCGCCAGAATTTCCGCATTAAAATCCGTCAGCCCTCCGGTTTGATCAAAGGCTACCGCCAGCGCATCGGCGACTTCTTCCCGACGGGTTTGCCCGAGGGCATAGGCCGACGCACGCCTTACGATGGGTTGCGGATCCCGCAGCTGGCTCACCAGGCTATCCACGACGGCGGATGGCAATTCGGGGAAGCTGCCAAAGGCCCGCGCGGACAGGTAACGATAGCCCGGATTGCTGTGCTCCAAAAAGGGAAGCAAGCTATCCGCCAGACGCTGATTCTGGTAGTCATAAATGCGCTGACTGACCGGATCATTCAGGTCGACGACCACCCCCTCAACGGGCGCCTCTTCCCCGGGGGGAACGCAGGCGATCAGGGTCATGGCAAGCAATAGCAGAGGGAAGGAGCGGATTAGCATACGGCTAAGGTAAATGAACTGCCCAAAACTCGTGACAAAGCCCGGAATTTCGGTACGCCAGGAAGAGAAATGCCAGAAAATCACGTCAGATTCTGGGGAAAAGTGGGCTCAAATTCATCGAAAATTCCGGGATTCCCGTCGATGTCCCCCCCACCAATTAAGCCAAAAACGGCATTCTAACGTTATCTTGGTACGATCAATCCTCCCGCAGTGTGAAAAAGTTAGATAAATATCGCAAGCACTTCAGCGAGTTTGCCTTTTGGGACAAACTGAAGAAATACGCTCAGGCCGCGGGTATCAAGGTAGTTTACAGCGCCTTGCTGCTGTATTATGCCTACCAACGTTCCGATACGCCATCCTGGGCCAAGCGCACCGTAGTCGGCACCCTCGGATACCTCATTGCCCCCATCGACTTCATTCCGGACCTGGGGTTCCTCATCGGTTACACGGACGACATGGCCATCCTGAGTTTCTGTCTGGTCACCATCGCGGCCTTCGTCAATGAAGAAGTTCGCGGAAATGCCCGCGAAAAACTCGGTCAGTGGTTTGATAGCGTAGATGAAACGGCGCTGTCCGAAGTAGACGAAAAACTGTAAACCGGAGTACGGGTCTGCCGTTTCCGGCCAATTCCCTGGAAAGTCGGAGCGTAACCCGCTTGTTGGAGAGTAGCTTCCGTATATTGGCGAAATCATGAATACAATCGCCGAGCCAGAAGCCCTGCTTCAGTCCGTTGAAGCCTACGTTGAGCACTTTATTCAGGAAAAGGTAGACCAGAAGTTTGTCTACCACAATTTCCAGCATACCTGTGCCGTAGTGGAAGCCGCCAAGGAACTGGCCGACCATTATGACGTCAGTCGGGAAGACCGGCTCATCATCATTCTGGCAAGCTGGTTTCACGACACGGGCTACGAAGAAGGTTGGGATGACCATGAATTGCGGAGTGCCAACATTGCCGAAGCTTGGTTACGCGAACAGGGTACCAGCGACGAAGACCTGATCCAGAGCGTGCGGGGTGCAATTCTGGCCACAAAAATGCCGCAGTCGCCCCAGAATTTCCTGGAAGAAATCGTGGCGGATGCCGACCTGAGCCATCTTGGAGACCTGAGTTACTGGGACCGCTGTGGCCGCGTCCGTCAGGAGTTCGCCCTGACCCGAAACATGATCATGTCCGATCAGGAATGGATCGACTTTGAACTGGGCTTCATGCTCGCCCACGAATACCACACGGAGGCCGCCCGCGAGCTTTTCGGCGAACGAAAAAGCAAGCACGTCAAGCAGCTTTACAAACGCAAAAAGGCTTTGTACCCCGATCAGACCCCCAGTAATCTTGAAGAACTCGAACAGTCCAAAAAGGGTAAAAAAAAGCTCAAAAAGCTAAAAAAGGCCGTAGCTAAAGCCCGCAACAAAGACAACGATGATTTCAAGCCGGGCCGGGGAGTGGAAACCATGTACCGGGCTACTTACCGGACCCACGTTAACCTTTCCAGTATTGCGGACAACAAGGCGAACATCATGCTCTCCGTCAACGCCATTATCCTGAGTATTCTGGCCGCCAACCTTTTCCCCCGCCTGGATTCGAATCCCCACCTGACGGTCCCGACCCTCACGCTGGCCGGGGTCTGCCTGGCCTCCCTGTTTTACGCCATCCAGGCCACGCGCCCCAAGGTAACCGAGGGCAAGAGCAGCATGGAGGACATTAAGGCCCGTCGCAGTAATCTCCTCTTTTTCGGCAACTTCTACAGTATGCCCATCGATGATTTCCATTACGGTATGATGGAAATGATCCGCGATGAAGACTTTCTCTATTCTTCCATGACGCGGGATTTGTATTACCTGGGGGTAGTCCTTGCCAAAAAGTACCGCTACTTGCGGGTTTGCTACAACGTATTTCTCTTTGGCCTCATCATCGCCGTCATTGCCTTCATCGTCGCGGTGATGATCGACAACGCCAGCACGGCGGCCAACGGCACCTCACTCCTGCTTGAGTAGTCCCGTTGCCCGCGCCTACTTACCGCTGGCGTACGTTCACCTGAATCCGGCGATCCTGGTTGCTTAATTGCCAGGCGGTGTGAAAGACGAGTTGACCAATTTTGGCCATCTTCTCAAAGTTGATCTTTTCGATGGTGTCGGTATCCTGGTGGTAATCGGCGTGGGTACCGTTAAAGTAGAAGATACTCGGGATACCCTTCTCGGCGAAGTTGTAGTGGTCCGAGCGGTAGTAGTACCGGTTGGGGTCGTCTTCGGCGTTGTAGGTATAATCCAGTTCCAGTTGGGTGTACTCGAGATTAGCGGCTTCGTTGATGTCGTGCAATTCCGTGCTCAATCGGTCACTGCCGATAACGTAGATGTATTCCGGATTATCGGCGTGCTTTTCGTCTACCCGGCCCACCATATCGACGTTGATGTCCGCGATGGTGGATTCCAGCGGAAAGATGGGATGGCTGGCGTAATATTCTGAGCCCAGTAATCCTTTCTCCTCTCCACTAACCAGGAGGAAGAGCACACTCCTGCGGGGCCCGAGGCCCTGCTTTTTGGCCGTCACGAAAGCTTCCGCGACCTCCAGAACCGTACTCGTACCCGAGCCATTATCGTCGGCACCATTAAAAATGGCGTCCCCACGTCTACCAATGTGATCGTAATGGGCACTGATGACCAGTACTTCGCTTTTCAGCTCGGGGTCCGTACCCTCCAGGTAACCGAGCACGTTTTCTCCCTTCAGTTCCCGAACCGATTTTTTCTGCGTCAGCCGCAAGTTCGTCATGACGTCGACGGGCTTGAGCTTGCCGGACTTGGCCAGTTTTTTGCGGGCCTTGATGATCTTTTTGTAACTGTCCCCCATGATTTTCTGGGCCAGCTTGGGGGTCAGGATCACGCTGTTGGCGATTTTGCGCTCGGCCTCCAGTTGTTCCACCATTTTCATGCGGCCATCCAGGCTTTCCCGACGGATGGTCCGGACGTTATTTTTAAATTCCGGATCAATTACGAATACGGTAGCGGCCCCTTTATCGTAGGCAACCGCCAACTTCCGCTCCAGGTTGTTCCCCCAATCCGAGGCCAGCCCGCTTTTTGACACCAGATAGTTATTGTTCTTGTCCTTTGGCTCTCCGGCGAGGATTAACAGGTGCTTACCCTTTACGTCTGTATCCTGGTAATCACTGTAGGCCGCATCATCGATGCCGTAGCCCAGGAAGGTGAGCGATTGGATTTCCGTGGTCTCCCGATCGGCGTTCATCGAGGGGGCCGAAGCGTACTCCCACAGGTGACGCAGGGACTCCCCGTCGAGTTGAAGATCAATTTCCTCCCAACGCTGCCGGCTGAAGCGAATGGTTTGAAAGTAGCCATCTTCTTCTCCGATGGCCGGCAGGCCAAGCTCCGCAAATTGCTTTTGGAGGTAGGCGGCCGCCTTCTTTTGCCCGGGCTCTCCCGTCTCCCGACCTTCCATATCATCGGCGGAAAGGACGGAAAGGTGAGCCCGTAAATCTTCCGGAGTGATGGTCTCGGCCAGGGCCCGCTGTTGCTCAGGGGTATTTTTCAGGGCGCCGGGCGCCGGTGCCTGGGCCGCCAGTACGGCAGTGAAAATCAGCAAGAACGCAAAGAGTAGTCTGGAACGCATACGGAGAGAGTTGTTGAAAGTACTTGAAGGTAAACGACTGAACGGGAAATTTGTGTTGTAATGAGGCCTTATTCCTGCATGATCAACCGCACCAGTTCAGAAAATACTGCCGTACCCTGCGGTAAAAGGCTATCCGGAAAGTCATAGTCCTCGTGGTGCAGCGGGGGTGTATCCAGTCCGCCCCCCAGGCCGAACATGGCCGTACGGTAGCGCTGAGAAAACCACCCGAAATCCTCTCCAAACCTGAACGGATAAGGACGTTCCTCGAGCGGCAAGCCCGCGGCCACTGCCGCCCGCCGTACCAGCGCGTTGGCCCCCGGATCGTTTTGGCTGGCCGGGAAATGTTCCCGCCAGTCAATGGTATGATCCAGTTGCTGCTGCTGGGTGACCTCCTTCACGATTTCCGTGACGGCCCGCCGGAGATTGGTCATCGTTTCGGCGGACCACGTGCGGAGGGTGTAGTGAAGTTCCCCCCGCCCCGGAGCAATTCCGTACGCCAGCTGTCCCACCCGGCAATGTACTGGCGTGAGCAGGGCGAAATCATCGGCCGCCGGATCCGGTACGTTGAGCGATCGCAGCCTCGCCAGGATTTCCCCGATCGCGTAGGCGGGGTTACGCCCCTCCTCCGGCTGGGCCGCATGAGCCTGGCGCCCCGTAAAGATGAGGGCGCAGCTGATCACCTCGGCCGAAAAACCCGCCTCCATTACCAACACCTTTCCCAATTCCGCTCCGGGAATGTTGTGGAGCGCAAAAAGGTAGTCCGGTTTCAGGTCAATGAACCGTGGATCGGCAAGCACCCCGGCCGCGCCGCGCCCGGTTTCCTCCGCCGGTTGAAAGAGCAGCACTACCCTGCCCCGCACCGGCGGCTGCTCCCGGAGCGAAAAGATCAGTCCGGCCACCATGGCCATGTGGCCGTCGTGGCCACACTTATGCGCTACCCCCGCCCGGATGGAGCTCCACGGCAGGGCGTCACTTTCGGCGATGGGCAACGCATCCAGTTCGCACCGGAAGACCACGGCAGGGCCTTCCCCGAAGGCGTACACTGCCGCCAGACCGTGCCCCCCGAGCGCTTCGAGGAAGGTATCCGGCGGGTAGTGTTGCTGGAGGAAATCTTTTATGTGCCGGGCAGTTCCGGACTCCAGTCCGGACAGCTCGGGATGACGGTGCAAGTGATGGCGAAGGGTGAGCATGGCGGTTTCCATGCCGCAAAATAGCTTCCTGAACGGGACACTACCGTTGCCAGTAGGCCAGCAATTGGGCCACGGAATCCTCCGGAAGCTTCGTCAGCCCATTGGCGGCGATGACTTCTTCACCGTTTCCTTCGATCCGAACGTTGGGCGTTCCGGAGCGGGCGTCGATGACGGCCAGGATGTCGGTGGTTTCCGGTCCGCACCCCAACTGGTAGCGCAACAAAAATTCTTCCTGTCCGTGCTCGGTAAACCCTGCGGGCTGCAGGTTCGGGGAGGCGTCCCGGTTAATCCTGGCACCTGCGGTGACGCACTTAATGGTATCACGGTAGGTCCAACGAAGCTCTACGCCCGGATCGCCCACCCGGTAGTGCCGGAGGTACAGGCCCCGGTATCCTTCCGCATCATATTCACTCGAAAGCACGGTGTAGACGCGTTCTTCCCCCATGCGCCACTGGTGATCGTCCAGGATTTCCCCCGTAATACCCTCCCGGATACCCGCCAACTGCCCGGCAAACTCTTCTGCCGTCAGGAGACTGCGGTCCATCAGTACGGGCGTGGGTTCCTGCCCACAGGCCGTCAAAACAACAAACACGATGCTCAGGAGGCTAATCCAGCGCAAATTCATCCGCGGCTTACTTTTTGCTCAACAGGAAACGGGAACCCAACCGGATACTTCCCGTGTGAATCCGATCGCGGTAGGGGCCGATTCCGTCGGAATCGCGCAGGTAAACCACCCGACCGAAGCTCGGAGACACGTAGAGACTAAACCGCTCGTTGATCAATCGTTCAACCGTTACCCCACCATTGAGGTAAAAACTTGAATTGGCCAGGATCGAGCCCCCCTGTAACCACCCCGGCTCGGGGTTTGTCAGGCGACGGGAAGAAATGCCCCCGGCCTTGTTGAACAGTGACCGACCGGAGCCCTGGGGAAGATCGTCCTGGTCGGCGAAGGAGTTAAAGCTTTCTACGAAGCGTTCCTGTCCCTCCGGCGTATTGAAGGAGGAAGCAGCGATGATACTCATGCTCATCCCCAGACGACCGCTGAACCGCCAGCGATCATTTTCCGTGAGGGTCCGCCGG
Source organism: Lewinella sp. W8 (assembly GCF_004375085.3). GTDB lineage: Bacteria > Bacteroidota > Bacteroidia > Chitinophagales > Saprospiraceae > Neolewinella. The sequence continues at coordinate 437,885 of NZ_SNAQ03000001.1, read as the reverse complement.
TAATTGAGGGGAATGGTGATGGCGTCAAACACGAAGCGGCTGTAACCACGGATGGGCTCAATGACCGGGTAGTCTTCTTCCAGGTACCACTTAAGTGCGGTGGGGATGTAGGAGCGCCGGGAGTAGATCAGACCGGTTTGCAGTCCGTTCTTTCCCTGAGAAATGTCAATCAGCAATCCGGCACTGTAGCCGGCGGTGAGGCGATTATCGCCACTGATGTCAAATTCCCGAATCGAGGAAGCCGGCGTGATGACCTGGTTGAAGTCAAAGGGCGATACGAAGGCGTTCAGGGCGTACCGAACGGGCAGACCGTTCTTCACGGGCTCCAGTTGCAGCACCGGACTGGGCACCGCCGTCAGGTTTTCTACCCCCACAGCTTCCATTGGTGAGAGGGTACTGACCGCCGTCTGCGTACGTTCCGGACTTACCCCGGGCAAATCGGGCACGGCAGGCGTCAGGCGCTCCGCCGGTAGCGTGGGAAGGGTCGATACTCGCGTCTCCCGGGCGAATGCTTCTTCCCTTACCGGAAGATTATTCTCCGGGTTAAGGGCCAGTTCCTCTCCGGCCGGTTCTGCTGGCGTCGGGGGAACAACCAGCGCCGCCAGCGGCGGCGTTCCCTCGCCCGGGAAGGGGAAGGCATTGATGTTCGGGTCCGCGTGGGGCAGCGATGCGAAGCGCGTGAAGAGCAACAGGGCGCTCAGCAGGAGCGAAAGCTCCGTGATTTTCCAGGCGGCAATCTGCCCCCGGCGCTGGGCGATGAGTTCCAGGCGGGCCGCCAGGGCCGCCCAACCGGATACGTTACTTGTAAGGTTACCGGAAAGGTTCTCCTTAACGGTTTCGTCCATGGCGGTGGCAGCCTCCGAGTCCATGCGGTCCCGCAGTATTTCCCACGAACCGGGAACCATGGCGGGGGCCAGCGACTGCAGGGCGTCCGCCAACTGATGGTCACCGGAAGTGTCGGCGTCCATTTTTTCTTCAAAGGCCGCCCAATCGGCCGGAATTGCGAGCGGCGTCGCCGTAAGGGCGTTCCGTAAACCCTCATCGAAGCGGTTTTCCGGGGGGGCGTCCATCGCCGACGCCAGTCGGTCCCACCCATCGGGGTGGAGCTCCGCCGGAGGCAGGGCTTTCATCCGTTGCCGGATGGTATCGTCAAATTGTTGGTTGATTAGTTTCATTGGGACTACTAGCGACCAGGAGCAGTTAAAACTTTCTGTAATTTCCCCCTGGCTTTCACAAGGTTAGAGCGGCTGGTACTTTCGGTAATCTCGAGCTGCTCACCGATTTCCCGGTGGCTGTATCCCTCAATTACGTAAAGGTTGAATATCGTTCGGTACGTTGGTGGTAGCTTCTGTACGGCTCGCAAGATTTCCTGTGCACTAAACTGAGCGATCACGTCGGGCGCATCACTACTGATGTGATAAGCCTTTTCCAAATCCTCCGTTCGCCGGCGTTTGCTGCGCCGGTAGTGGTCAATGGCCGTATTGACGGTGATGCGCCGCATCCACGCCAACAGTGCCGTACCACTTTCGTACCGCGAAATCTTTTTAAAAATCTTGATAAAACTCTCGTGGAGTAAATCCATCGCCTCATCCTCACTGCCCGCGTAGCGCTGACAGATCGACATCAAAGGAGCGTAATACTCCTCATAGAGCGCCCGCTGGGCGTCGCGATTGCCGCGAACCAGGGCCGCGACAAACTGCTTTTCGTTGTGATGTAGGCTTAGGGAATAATCCATAAAACAGGTATATAGTTAGGCCCGGGAAGCTCCCGAAGGAATCCGCCCAAAGCAATAACCGTAAAATAAACGATTTTTTCCGGGCCTTCGCTGCCAATCCATCGCCATTAACGCAGTTGGGCGACGAATGACCGGATTTTTACCGGGCTGGCAGCACAACAGGTGAGGAAGAAAGCAGATCCGTAGAACAGGCTCCTCATGCGGTATAGCTGGGCACCGGAGTGTGGAGCGAAGCGTAATACTCGGCTAAGCCGGTACGGGTGCCGGAGGTCGTCCGGACGGCCGCACTAACTGGTCAAAAAGCAGAAATAATGTGGCAAAACTTGTGGGGCTCATAGAAAGACCCTACCTTAGTTTAAATTTTAAACTAAGATGGCAATTCCCTCCCACCTGTCAACCCTTTACCAACCTCAGTTTGGCTTGTTGACCGACCTGTACCAGCTTACCATGGCCGCAGGCTATCATCGGCACCGCATCCATCAAAGAAAAGCAATTTTCCACCTTTTTTACCGCAAACCGCCCTTTGGCGGGCAGTTTGCCCTGTCGGCGGGGCTTCCCCTGGCGGTGGATTTAATCGAAAACTTTCGGTACGGTACGGAAGATGTGCACTACCTCGGTCGCCTGAAGGGCAATGACGGGAAGCCCATTTTTCGGGAGAATTTTCTGAACTACCTGCAGCGCCTCCGCTTCGGGGGTAATATCGATGCCATTCCGGAGGGAGAGATCGTAATGCCCCACGAGCCGATTCTCCGCATCGAAGCCACCCTGGCCGAAGCGCAACTCCTGGAAACGGCCCTGCTGACGATAATCAACTTCAGCACCCTCGTGGCCACCAAGGCCGCCCGCATCCGCGAAGCGGCCGGAGAAGATTCCGTACTGGAATTCGGACTGCGGCGGTCCCAGGGTATTGACGGCGGGCTCACCGCCACCCGCTCCGCCTACCTCGGGGGCTGCGACGCCACCAGCAACGTTTGGGGCGGACGCTACTACGGAATTCCCGTCAAGGGCACCCACGCCCACAGTTGGGTGATGATCTTCCGGGAGGAACTCGAGGCCTTCGAAGCCTACGCCGCGGCTATGCCCAATAACGCCATCTTACTGGTGGACACCTACGACACCCTCGAAGGGGTCCAGAAGGCCATCCAGGTGGCCAAACACCTGCGGGAACGCGGGCATCACATGCTCGGCATCCGCCTGGACAGCGGAGATATGGCGCGGCTGTCCATCGACGCCCGTCGGTTGCTGGACGAAGCGGGGTTCCCCGAAGTCAAGATTGTGGCCAGTGACTCCCTGGACGAGTACGCCATTGCCAAACTGAAGGCCCAGGGCGCCCGCATTGACATCTGGGGCATCGGTACCCGCCTGGTTACTGCCCACGACCAGCCCGCCCTCGGCGGCGTGTACAAACTTGCCGCCGTGGAAAACGAAGCCGGCGAATACGAACCCCGGATCAAACAGTCCGAGACGGCCGTCAAAACCTCCAATCCCGGCAAGCTCAACGTGCGGCGGTACTTTACGCCGGAGGGGCAACTGGCCGGGAGTAAGCTCTACAACGAATTGAACGGTCCCGAAGCGCATCAGATCGTCCTTTCCGGGGAGAAAACCCTCGACTTGTCCCGCTATGCAGACAACTCTTCCTCCCTGCTGCAACCCGTCTACCGAAGCGGGGAACTGGTGATGGATTTTCCGGACCTCCACGAGGTCCGGGAGCGGGGAATGCGCAACTGGAAGAAGTATTCAGCGGTTGGTAATGCCGGGCACCCGCTATCTTTCGGCCCCGCCCCGGCCTTGCTCGCCGAGCAGCAACGCCTAATGCGTTGAATTAAGTGACCCGATAAAGTAACTGAACCTATGTACACCTACGAATATCCACGCCCATCGGTCACGGTAGACATTGTTGTCTTTGGCTACGATGGTGGCCGGCAATTGAAGCTGCTCCTCATTCAACGGGGTGCTCCTCCCTTTAAGGGGCAGTGGGCATTGCCGGGCGGCTTCGTTGACCTGGACGAAGACCTCGAAACGGCCGCCCTGCGGGAACTGGAGGAAGAAACCGGCGTTAAGGACCTCTTCGTGGAGCAGCTGTTCACCTTCGGTGATCCCGGTCGTGACCCGCGGGGAAGGGTAATCAGTGTCGCCTACTTCGCCCTCGTCAACCTGCAGGATCACCCCGCGGTAGCGGCTTCCGACGCCGATGAAGTGGGCTGGTACTCCCTGGAAGAATTGCCGGAGCTGGCCTTTGACCACGCCGACATCATCGAAATGGCCACCAATCGACTCCGGGCCAAAGTGCGCTACCAGCCAATCGGCTTCGAGCTCCTGCCGGAGAAATTCACCCTCGGTCAGCTACAGTCTTTGTACGAGACGGTCCTGAACGTGGAAGAATTCAACAAACGGAACTTCCGCACGCGGATTTTACGCACCGGCATCCTCGAAGAAGTCGGCCGCCAGCAGAACGTGGCGCACCGGCCGGCCGTCCTGTACAGCTTCAACGAGGAAACCTACCAGCGGCTGGCCAGCCAACGCGATACGGGTGTCCTCCGGCGCGCGCTCGATTTTGAACTTTAGCAGCCTACCTTTGTCGCGCTAAAAAAAGAAACATCCCCACATGGTTTCCATCATCATGGGGTCGGATTCCGACCTGCCCGTTATGCGTCCTGCCGCCGAGATCCTTACTGAATTTGGGATCGAAGTGGAAGTAACCATTGTCTCGGCCCACCGTACGCCGGACCGCCTGTTCAGCTTTGCGCGGGAGGCCGCTGATCGCGGCGTTGAAGTCATCATTGCCGGCGCCGGAGGCGCCGCTCACCTGCCCGGCATGGTGGCCAGCCTCACTCCCCTACCCGTCATCGGCGTTCCCGTGAAGAGCCGTAACAGTATCGACGGATGGGATTCCGTGCTGTCCATTCTCCAGATGCCCGGCGGGATCCCCGTGGCCACGGTAGCCCTGGACGGCGGCAAAAACGCGGGCCTCCTGGCCGCCCGCATCCTCGGCGCCCAGGACGAGACCATCCGCCAGAAGATGGCCGACTACCAGGAGAGCCTCCGGGCGGCGGTCCAGGCGAAGTACGAACGCGTGGAGCGTGATGGGTGGCGGGAGTAACGTTAAAGACTGACGATTTTTCATTCAAGGCCCCGCAACAAGATCAGTAGGTGCGGGGCATGCCCCGCACCTACTGAGCGTCTTTCTACCGGGCTGCGATTCCCCGGGAATCGCGCTATACAAATTACTTAATACCCCCTGGCACTAATTCCCCGGCACCAGGGCGAACTCCACGCGGCGGTTCATCCGCCGCCCCTCGGCGGTATCATTGCTGGCCTTGGGCTGACTTTCCCCGAAGCCGGCCGAACTGATGCGCCGGGGCCTGATGCCCGTAGCCAGCAAAAACTCCTCGCAGGCCAGGGCCCGTCGGCGACTCAGGTTCAGGTTAGTCAACTGCTCGCCCCGATCATCGGTGTGCCCGGAGATGACGAGGTTATAGTCCGGGTACCGCCCCATAATGAGGGCAATCTCCGAGAGGATGACGTAGCTTTTTTCCTTGAGTCTGGCTGAACCGGACTCAAACTCCACGGCGCGGGCGGCGTATTCCAATCGCTCCTGTACCTCCTGCTCAATCTCCGGGCAACCGTCACCGTTGGGTGCTCCGGCCTGGGTAGGACAGGGATCATTCTGGTCGGCAATGCCGTCACCGTCCGTGTCCGGACAGCCCCCAACGGGCCCGGCCTGCCCCGGGCAGGCATCCACCTCATCGGGCACTCCGTCACCGTCACGGTCGGGCACCGGACAGCCATCCGGCGTACTGGCCGCCTGCTCCGGGCAATTGTCTACGTTATCGTATTTCCCGTCTCCGTCGGTATCGGGGCAGCCGGCGTGGTCCGCCGGCCCCGGAGTACTCCGGCATTCATCCAGGTGGTCCGCCGTCCCGTCACCGTCCGTGTCCGGGCAACCGGAGAAGTTGGCCGGGCCGGGTTTGTCCGGACAGGCATCCCCAGCGTCGGGCACCCCGTCTCCGTCGCGGTCCGGGCAACCTTTGGTCAGGGCCGGCCCGGCCGCCTCGGGACAGGCATCTTCCGCGTCCGTTAAGCCATCCCCGTCGGTGTCCGGACAACCATTGAGGCTCGCCGGCCCCGCCTGGGTGGGGCACTGATCGTCGGCGTCGGTAATGCCGTCCTGGTCGGTATCGGGGCAGCCCTGGGCCCCGGCGGGGCCGGGCATATCCGGGCAAAGGTCATCCCGGTTAAGGATGCCATCGCCGTCGGTATCCAGCTTGGTGAGTCGGTATACGTACCCCAGGCCAACCATGACGTTGTCCCGTAATTCCTGATTGGACATCCGGTATTCTCCCTGCACGTTGAACCAGGAATTACCCCCCAGATTGAAATTAAAGCCGGCGCCGAGGGGAATCTGGGCATTTCCCGCTTCAAATCCCTCACTAACGACGCCGTATCCACCGTGGAGGAAGGGGCTTACCCCCCCGTTGGTCCCCAGTGGGTAAATCTGCGCCAGCAAATCAATGCCAACGATGGTGGGGTTTTCCAGTTCTCCCACGTCAATTACCCCAATCTTCAGCGGCACCTTCAGGGCAAGTATTTTACCCAGTTGTCGGCGGTACCCCAGCTCCAGGGCGAAGGTGGTGGAAAGTCCGTCAAAGGTCTCGTTGGGCAGGTTATGGTCAACCGCCAGGACCCGGGCGGAAAGTGCATTGTAGTGATCAGGTCGATTAAGCTGCCCTGGGAGCCAGGCAGCGCACAGCAGCAATAGGCCGCTGAGAAGTACACGTATCATGGGATGTTGCTTTCTGAAAATATGGAAGTCAACCGGGCACGGCCATTACCGGGCCCGCTCCTTCCGCTGGGATGATAACACGCCTTAAATATAGTACGATTACCAATAGATAATTTAACACAAGCGAAATTTCGCTATAATTCCGCTATTGCCTACCTTCACCACATAACCTTTTACTTAAAAACCACGCACTTAATAATATTCTGAAAACACCACACGATCCCAAACACCACTATCCGGGATCGGGGTTCTTGGAAAGCATATCACATTGCTGACGTAGTTACGGGATTACCTGATCGCGGCCACCTCGGTGTTACCTGACACCCGGCTAAGTACGGGATTTTCACTGCACCTGCGCGCCGTCGCCCTAAACACCGTAATTCTCCAAGCAACCTGGTGGTCTTCAGCATCATCTCAAGCCATTTAACTTATCATGCAAAGAATTCTCATTATCTGCGTCCTGGCGTTCACCGTATTCTCCTGCCAGGATGAAGTCCTCACCACCAATGCTACGCCCGAAACCGAAGCTCCGGTCTCACTCACCAAAGCAGAAATCAACGCCATCGTGGAGGAACACCTCTTCAGCACCAACGAGGTATTCGACTGGAACGATGCGGACGTCAACGTCGTCTGGTCCGCGCTGGAACTCAGTGAAAACCACGCGGCACTGGGCTACCAGCCCGCGGGCTACGAAAATCTCAAGGAAACGATCCACGAGATCAACGTAAACGAAGGGGAATGGAAAGTGACCCGTGACGAGCTGGTCAGTGACCTGCTGGAAGCCACCGAGCGCCTCACCGGCAATCCGATCACCGAAGAAGAACTTTTCGTCTACGAGGAAGATGGTGTGCTCCCCATTCTGGACATCAGAATCCTCCACAAAGACGTTCTTACGGAATTCCGTGACCGGCCCGAGGTCCGCTACCTGGAACCCACCAACTACGACGCCGCGGAAATCGATTTGCGGTCTGACTCCGGCTGTGGCGGCGCCCCCAGTAGCAACGTCAATTCCGGAGATTTCACCACGACTTCCTACGGTGCCAAGGTGCCCTGGAACTACAGCTACATGAACATCCAGCAGGCCTGGACCCGCAGCCAGGGCGACAACATCACCATCTGCGTTATCGACACCGGTGTCTACCCCGAACAAAGCAAACTGGGCAGCTCGTTCTCCAGCGGTTCCAGCACCGGACGTTTCGTGCAGAAGTACGGCACTTACGAGCCCAGCTGGTGGAGCAGCCGCACGGACGGCCCCAACGATCGTTGTGGACACGGCACCCAGATGGCCGGTCTGGCCGCGGCGCCCCTTACTTCCGGCGGAGCTACGGTTGGTGTAGCCTACAAGGCCAACCTGATCAGCTACCGGGCCACGAGCGACGTGGTCATTAACGGCAGCAAGGAAAAGAAAGGGGTGAAGAACGCCCTGATTGGTGCCGGCAACCGCTCGGACGTTAAGGTAATCAGCATGTCCATCGGAGACGTGTTCAGCAGCGGTACGGTTAAGGATGGTGTTTACTACGCCTACAACCGCGGCAAACTGATGGTGGCCGCCGCCGGAACTTCCCTCACCTGGACCAGCTGGGTGGGCGTGATCTTCCCCGCCAGCATGAACGAAACGACCGCCGTGACGGGCATCCGGGACGGTAGCCCCATGCAGCGGTGCAATACCTGCCACGACGGCAGCAAGGTAGACTTCGTGGCCGTCATGCAGCGCCGCAGCAATACCGACCGCACCAGCCTGACGCTGTCCCGCTACAATAACACCCCGGGATACGTCGGCGGGTCCAGCGCCGCCACGGCCACCACGGCCGGCATTGCCGCCCTGGTCTGGGCCACCAACCCGAGCCAGAGTCGCAGTCAGGTCCTCAACCGCATGAAGCAGGCCGCTTCCTTCTATCCCAGCCGTAACGGAAGCTTCGGCTGGGGCATCGTGGACGCCAACCAGGCGGTTCAGTAGCCCACAAATTCATACGTCAGAAGCCACCGAGCGCCATCCGGATTACCGGGTGGCGCTCTTGTTTTTCGGGTACCCGTACCCCGACGGATTCAACCCGAAGCAGCCCCATTCGGGAAATATCGGTCAGCCTCCGGGAAGATTCTTTAAGTCACCCGCACGCAGCCTCCGGCAATTTTGTGGTGTAAGGATCAATAACCACATCACAAAAATTTTATCATGTTTAAGCCATTCACCTTCTTCGCACTCCTGCTGCTGAGCGTTTCCGCCCTGAGTGCCCGTACCTCAACGGCGGCATTCTTTGAAAGCACGGATGACCTCCTAATGCGCTACGTCAACCACGGACGGGTCGACTACGCCAGCCTGAAAGCCTCCGGTGCCCTTCAGCCCCTGATCAAAGAGATTGCCGAAGTTGATCTTGCTTCTCTCGGGGGCAACGAACGGAAGGCCTTTCTGATCAATGCCTATAATTTACTGGTCATTAAGGAAGCCCTCGCCCACTACCCCCTGAAATCCGTTCTGGACGTGAACGGGTTCTTCGACGGCAGGAAACAGCAGGTTGGCGGTCGTTCGGTCACCCTGAACCAGCTGGAAAAGGATATTCTGCTGAAGCAATTCCCCGACGCGCGCCTCCACTTTGTGCTCGTCTGTGGGGCGCTGGGCTGCCCGCCCATTACCAGTTTTGCCTACCAGCCCCAGGACCTGGAAAATCAGCTGAACCGCCAGACGCGCAAGGCACTGAACGACGGAAAATTTATCCGGGTCGAAAACGGGGGCCAATCCGTAGCGCTCTCTCAGATTTTCAACTGGTACGCCAAGGATTTTGGCGGCGCTAAAACTGCCGTACTCGACTTCATCAACCGGTACCGCAGCCAGCCCCTCGCCACCGACGCCAAGGTGAGTTATTACGAGTACGACTGGAGCCTGAATGTGCCCGCTGGTCGGGCCGGAGCCACCCCGGAAGACGCCGAAGTTTCCGGCGGCGGCGCACCGCCCACCGGAGGAGGCAACAACGCCGCACGCTACGTCGTCTCGGCCGCCATTCCGCAGGGCACCTACGAAATCAAGATTTTCAACAACCTTTACAGTCAGGAGGCCGCCGGAGAGCGGGCCTCCTTTTTTACGTCCACGACCAGTGCCCTGTACGGACTCACCAACCGGATAAACGTGGGTTTCGACCTGCGGTACCGGCGGGTACGTTACGACGAAGAGGGTAGCGCCAGCAATTTCGACGTATTCAGCTCAGATGATGCCGGAGCTTTCCGCCAGGGCGTAACCGGCTTCGGCCCCAAGGTGCGGATTGCCCCCTTTACCCAGCTGCCCAACTTTTCCGTGCAGTCGGCCCTATGGCTACCCATCGCCGATGATCCGAGCGGCGCGGAGACCGGACAGCGCTTTATCGACTTCGATGGACCTACCTGGTTCACCCAGTTTTTCAACGATTTCCCCGTCGGCAACAACTTCAGCGTATTTGCGGAGGTGGACGTACTGCTGGAAGACATTGGCCCCGACCTGGAGGGCCACATCAACCGTTTCTCCACGCCGTTGACGGGGATCGTAAGCTATTTCCCCAACCCCAAAACCACACTGTACGCCCTGGCCAGCTACAGTCCTTACTGGCAGGAAGACTTTGACTACTTCTACCAGGTCGGCAGTGGAGCCAAGTACCAGTTTACGCCAAAGTTTGAGCTGGAAGTCTTGTTGACGGCCTTCGATAATGAATTCATCAGCAGCGTGGACGGCAACGCCGGCACCGTAAACCTGGGCCTGAGGTTCAACCTCTAAACCCGCCCTTCTCGTTTAGTACCACATCGTGTTTTCTACCCTTCCCTTCCGTAGATTTTCGTTCGGCTTAGTCTTGTTTTTCCTGACCTTTTCTTCCTCCTTTCTCGGGGCGCAGGTCAGGATGAGATTTTCGGGATTGGCGCGGACGCAGGTGCAATACCTGACCGCTCGTATTCCCGGCCTGACGGCCGGGGAAGGCCAGGATAGTATCCTGCAGTATCAATCTGGCTTCGGCACGGCCCTTCCCGCGCAATTGGAGCGCCTGCGGCAAGACCTGGTGAACCTTCCCGCCCTCCAGCGGGCCACCTATCGGCTGGAGACCAACGGAAAGGACACCACCGTCCACTGGGATTTCACCGAAAGCAGAACCCTCTTCCCCGTGGTCAACCTCGGCGGCATCCAGGGCAATTTCTACTACCAGCTCGGATTCCGCGACAGTCACTGGCGCGGACTGGGACAGGAATTAGCCGCCAATTACCAGAATAATGACGGGGAGCATAATTTCTACTTCTCGCTGCGCAATTCCGCCTACCGCGGCAGCCGCTGGGGGTACGGAATTGAATTTCGCCGCTACGCCGCCATTGAGCCCCTATACTTTCCCGAGGGCCAGGTAAACTACCGCTACGCGAACCTCAGCCTGGGGCTTGACCTTAGTTACACCTTCCGGCCACGGCAACGCCTGACGGTAGGTCTGAGCACCTTCACCGAAGATTTCCTCAAAACGACCCAAAGTCCGCTCGGCCCGGACCGCCTCCGGCAACGAAAGTATTTGGTAAGGTTTCACCACCGGATTGACCAGCTAGACTACCACGGTGCCCGGCTTTCCGGCTCCAACCACCAGAGCATCGGCCAATTGGTCTTCAATCCTGGCGGGCAACCCGCCTTCCTGATTGGCTGGCACGATTTCCGGTGGTTCCGTCTGCTGGGACAGCGAGGAAATCTCGCCGCCAGGTTAAGAACCGGCCTGTCCTCCAACAACGACAGTCCCTTTGCTCCCTTCGTGTTGGACAGCCAGATCAACATCCGGGGAAGCGGCAACCGGATTGATCGCGGTACCGCCCAGCTCATCCTCAACCTCGAATATCGCCATTTGGTGTGGGCGGACCGCCAGCAACGTTTTTCGGCCCAGCTGGTCGGCTTCAGTGACCTGGGCACCTGGCGCAATCCGGGCGGAGACTTTCGCGACCTCATCGAGAGGGACAATATCCGCCACTTCGTGGGGGTCGGCCTCCGCTTGATTTCCCACCAATCCAACGACACCGTCATCCGGCTGGATTTCGGACGGGACGTATTCGACGGCCGGCAGCGGGGCTTCGTGGCGGGTTTTGGGCAGTATTTTTAGGAGTAGGCTGTTCCGTGAATTAATCCTTTGGCCATCAAGTCCTTAAATTCACCAGTAGCGGCAAGGCATGCCTTGCCGCTACCGTTTGCCCCTCTGAACTGCCGCGATTCCGCAGGAATCGCTGATGAAACCTCACGGAACACCCTATTTTTAGGAGAAAGAACCTGATTATGCGCCCGCCGTGGCTCCTACCCTTTTCAGGAAGTCCCCGAGAATCTGATTAAACTCTTCAGGACGCTCCATCATGGGAGCGTGGGCACACTTATCGATCATGTGCAGCTCTGAGTCCTCGATCAGTTCGTTGAACTGTTCCCCGACGAAGGGAGGCGTAATGGTGTCCTGTTTCCCCCAGATGAGGAGGGTGGGCACCTTGATGAGGTCAAGCTTATGCGCGAGATTATGGCGGACGGCGCTTTTGGCCGTCATGATGATCCGTAGCCCCTTGTTTCGGTCGTTCACGGAGTCAAACACCTCATCCACGAGTTCTTTGCTGGATGTCGCCGGATCGTAGAAGGTAGTTTCTACCTTCTTTTTGATGAATTCGTAATCACCCCGCTTCGGAAAGGTATTGCCCATGGCGCTTTCAAAAAGGCCGCTACTGCCGGTCAGGGTAACCGTGGCAATTTTCTGGGGTTGGGCCATGACATAGAGAATCGCCACGTGCCCCCCGAGGCTGTTGCCCATCAGGTGAATATTGGAGAGCCCCTTGTATTCTACGAAGTCTTTGAGGTGGTCAACCAGACCCGCCAGTGATACCTTTCGCAGGGGAAGGGTAAACATGGGCAGGGTGGGAACGATGACGTTAAAGTCCTTTTTGAAGTGGTCAATCTGGGCTCCGAAATTGCTGAGCCCACCAAACAGCCCGTGTAGCAGCATCAGTGGCTCCCCCGGTCCGCCCGTCTCCAGGTATTCGAACTTGCCTTCTTGCTTCAATTTTGGCGTCATGAGCGCGAGTTTCGCGAATGGTTGATGATCGAGGGGTAAAGAAACGGAAAAATTTGTGGGATGCACGGCCTTGTTCGACAAACCGCCCCGGGAATCACCGATTTTCCGTCAGTTCTCTTTCTACAAAATACATATCGATCATGCCTTTGTTCTTTGCTTCGACCTTACCCCGGTAAGTACACTGGAAACGATACTTGATCAGGTGGTAGGTGTCTTCGCTGATGTTCACCCGGCCAGCTTCACTCTTGCTTTCCATGCGACTGGCTACGTTTACCGTATCGCCCCAGATATCGTAGGCGAATTTCCGGGCGCCCACGACACCAGCCACTACCGGACCGGTATGGAGCCCGATCCGTCCCGTAAAGTAGGGCAGTCCCAATTGGCGGCGTTTTTCTCCTTCCTCGTTCAGGAAACGCTGCATTTCCAGCGCCGTCCGTACGATATCATTCGGCAGGGACTTGCGGGCGCTGAGCCCACTGGCGACCATATAGGCGTCACCGATGGTCTTGATTTTTTCGACGCCCTCGTAGCGGTCTACGATGGCGTCGAAGGCCTTAAAACAGGTATCCAGCTCCTGTACCAGCGCTTCGGCGCCCAGGCGTTCGGCCGTTTGGGTAAAATTGACAAAATCGCAGAACAGTACCGTCACCTCCGTGAACCGCCGGGCCTTGGCCTTTCCGGTCGTCTTGAGTTCTTTGGCAATGTCTGCGGGAAGAATGTTCTCCAGCAGGTCATCGGATTGCTGGCGCGCTTCGTCGAGGGCCGTGTTGGCCTTCGCCAGTTTTGCCGCCGACCGCTGCTTTACCCGGAAGCGGGAGAAAAAGGTGAGCGCCAACAGGAAAAGTCCGGCACCTGCCCCCAGGGCAATATTGCGTTGCGTCGCCTGTCGCTCGGCCTCCATCTCGGCCGTTTGGCGGATGAGGGCCTCCTGGGCCAGTTGCTCCCGGGCCTCCGTAGCCAGGGTTTTCTGCTCCAGAGCTTCCCGGCTCAGGTTCTTGATTTCCCGCTTACTCGCCGCCACCCGGGCTTCCACAACTTCCCGTTGCCGTTGGGCTTCATCCAGCTCCTCGGAGCGGGCCTGCAGTTCTTCCGTACTCGCCTCCAGTTGCTCTGAGGTGACCTGATTGCGTTGGGCCAGGGAGGCGTTAACGTCTTCCAGTTCGTCCTTTTCGCCCCGTAACCGGTCTACCTCGCCGGCCAGGGCCTGCCGTTCCTGGTCAATTTCCTGGCGACGGCGCTGCAGGGCCGCCTGTTCCCGTTCCAGTTGCGCGCGCAGGGCTTCGATGTTGTTATCCTCCCCGTTTTCGGTAAAATAATCCAGGGCCTCCTGGTTAAAGATGACGGCATCACGGTAGCGCTGGCGACGACTGGCGATGCGCGTCCGCTGGGCGGTAGCCCGGAGAATCAGATCCGCATCACCCGTTTGCATGGCGTAGCCCACCGATTGCTTCAGCAGGCTTTCGGTTTTGCCGTAATTGCGGTCCCGGTAGTAAGCCTGCCCGAGCGCGTAGGTCGCCGGAGCCAGCAACTTGGGGTCCCGGATACTTCTGGCCGTCCGCACCAGTTGCTCCCCGAAGCGGATGGCCAGATCCTTATCGGAGTGTCGGCTCGACTTGGTGTAGTTCTCCGTGAGTTGGTACAGGATACCGTAGCGTTCCCGATTATTCTCGGCGCCATCAAGTGCCTCAACGAGTTCTTCGTTGGATTGTGCGAGCAGCACGGTGGAACAGAAGCAGGCCAGCAGGGCCAAGAAAATATAGTGGACCGGAAATCCGGTTCTAAAATCCATGCCGTTCATGATTATGGCCTTTGGACCAGTCCAAATGGTGAGGGCGTCTTTCAAAAGTAATCCCGAAGTTTCAATTCAACACCCAGCCCGGCACCATCCGGGTAAGGCTGGGTCTACCTCAAGGCAACGCCCCAAAGTAATCTTCTAGTGCTCAAAGGTAAAAATTCAAAATTTGTTTCCTCCCGCGACCATCGCAAAACCTAAATTATCCTCCGGCGTTACCCCGAAGCATGCGTCACGTTACTACACTATCGCTCATTCGCTATACCGGGTTGCGTCAAAAAAGCTGGGCTTTCGCCCAGATGGGGCTGGCCCCCACCCTACTGAGTAAGGTTTCGGGGTTATCGTTCGGTCGTCTGATGGGCAGCGGAGGAGGCAACGGCTTCAGCCTTGCCCCGAACTTCGGCGTCTACGCCTGGCTGGGACACTGGGAAGACCGGGACGCCGCCGAGGACTTTTTTGCTCATCATGACTGGTGGCAGGAAGTCCGGCAACGGCAGGACGAATCGGCTACTTTTTTCATGTTACCCACCATGACCCACGGCGTCTGGGGCGGAGAGCGTCCCTTCACCCCCGATCCGGAAGCTTATGACCCGGCCAGTCCCGTGGCGGTCATCACGCGGGCCACGATTCGAACCCGAAAGTTGCCCGACTTCTGGCGGTACGTGCCCCAGACGAGTGCCTCGGTGGAAGAACACGCGGATCGTGTACTGAGTGTGGGTATCGGGGAGTATCCGATTTTCATGCAGGCCACCTTCAGCATCTGGCGGAGCGGCAAATCCATGCAGGATTTTGCCTACCGGAGTAAGCACCATAAACAGGTCGTCCGCCTGACCCGGGATCGTAAGTGGTACAAAGAAGAGATGTTCACGCGCTTTTCCCTCCTGGAAGCCCGCGGGAAATGGAATGGCCAACTGGCGACCGAGCTCTGTTAAAATTTCGGCCACTCCAACAAAAATACCTACCTTATCCTTTGTAAATGTGTGCGTTAGTTGTTGGCAACCTCAACCCGCACCCTTAATGTTCTTGCCCCACTAATTGCTCAGGATGGCACAACATGCCTGGAACATCACGGGTCACCAGGGAAATACCTACAAGCTGGGGCTTTTCCACGGAGAAAAGACGCACCACGTCGTCGTGCACTGTAACAATCGCGTCATTGCCATTGACTTTTCCGTCAAGGAGTCCAAGACCTATTCTCTTTTTCTCGACCAGGAGTTGTGTGAGCTGACCATTGACCATACCGGCAACGATCATTACGAGTACAATTGCCGCATCAATCACGACGCCAAGACCCCCCTTAACGAGAAGCGGCGCCAGTACCGGGAAGAAGAAGCCAAAACGGAACGCCTCCGCCTCATCGCCGCCGCCAGCGTGGCGGCCGTCATGCTGGTGTGGTTGCTGGGAAGTATGTTGTAGGGGCAGGCGAAGTATAATCGGAGCAATTCCTACGTTGCGATAGCCCCAACCCAAAGCGGCCCGGCGGAACATTCCGCCGGGCCGCTCTGCGTTAGAATTAGGGGGCGGTTACTCCACCTCCAGCCGTACAATCCCCTCTCCTTCCACGCTGACGTAGATGTAATCATCGGGGCCCATGCGCACGTCCCGTACCCGGCCGAAGTTATTGAGGAGGCGCTGCTCTCCGATGACCTTATCACCGTCCATCATCACGTGCTGTAGCCGCATGAACTTCAGGCTGCCGACCAGCAGGTCTCCCTCCCATCCCGGGTAGCGGTCACCGCTGATGAAGGCCGTTCCGCTCGGAGCAATGCTGGGCACCCAGTAGTGAACCGGCTGTTCCATGCCCTTTTTGGCTACCTCCTGGGTAAACTGCGTTCCGTTGTAGTTGATCCCGTAGGAGATCACCGGCCAACCGTAGTTCTTGCCCGCCTCAATGCGGTTCAGCTCATCTCCTCCCCGCGGACCGTGCTCCGTCTCCCAGATCTCTCCGGTTTCGGGGTGTACGGCCAGGCCCTGCGGGTTACGGTGGCCGTAGGAGTAAATGGCCTTATTGGCGTTTTCGTATTCCACGAAGGGGTTATCATCGGGGATGGATCCGTCCGCAGCGATGCGGTACACCTTACCGGCGTCCCGGGTGCTGTCCTGAGGGTTGACGTCCCGGTTACCCCGGTCGCCGATGGTGAAGTACAGGTGGCCATCTTTCGGGCCCCATACCATCCGGCTGCCGTAGTGGAAGGGCCGGTCCGTTTTATTCTCAGCGTCATAGAGCACGGTGAAATTCTCCAACATGCTTTCGTCGTCGCTCAAACGTCCCCGGCCTACGGCCGTACTGGCGTTGTCGTCCTCGTCGGGCTTGCTCCAGGTTAAATACACCAGGCGGGTGTTTGCAAAGTCCCGGTCAAGCAGAATGTCCAGCAGTCCTCCCTGACCTACGTCCTTTACTTCCGGAATTCCCCCAACTTCTTTTCCGTTTCCTTCCGCGTCCACGATGAGCACCTTGCCGCCCTTATCGGTGGCGATGATCCGGTCGTCGGGCAGGAAGGTAAAGCCCCACAAAATGTCTTCGTAGGCGAACACCACCTCGGTGGTAATGGCCGAAGGCGTTAATCGCATCGAACCGTCCGCCGCCGCGGAAGCCCGGTCGGGCGCCTCGCTGGTACTGGAGGTCGTTTCCATCGCACCGTTACAGGAAGCCAGCAGCGCCCCCAGGAAGAGAAGAGAAAAGAATCTTGACATAGTAGAATATGGATGTTGAGGTCAGCAAAAAAGACGTTGAAAGCCCCGATAAGTTCGCAGACCCGCCAAAAATAGCGGGTTTTCATCACAACTCCTTTTCCCGTAACGGACCGTTAATTCGGACGAGAAACCATTACCGGGGCCGTGAACGGGTAGACTTTAACCCCTTGAGCTTAGCCTCTTAAGTTCTCTTTAACCAAACCCGGGCAATTCCTCCCCGAACTTTGTCGCTTTAAGACCCAAACCAACACAAGAAGACATGAAAAACCGCTTCATACCGCTGCTCGTTTGCTGCCTCCTGTCGGCCGGCGCGTACGCCCAGGTCGAATTCGGCCTCAAGGCCGGACTGGCCACCGAAAGCCTCCAGGGCGAGGAATTCCGCCTGGACCGCGAAGGCCGCGAAGACCTCCTCTTTGCCATCGCCGATGCCGATTACGGCTTCCAGTTTGGCGCACTGCTCCGCATCCCCCTTTCCGATCGCTTCGATCTGCAAACGGAACTGACCTTTAACAGCGCCAAGACCGACTTCAGCGTTAATGACCCCGAATCCGGAGAAGGCCTTCAGGTCTTCAGCGAACGGTACAACGACATCAACATCCCCTTACTTGCCAGCTGGAAACTGGCTTTCCTGCGTCTCCAGGCCGGTCCCGTAGGCCACATCTACGTCTCCAGCGTCAGTGACCTGATGGACGAAGGGGGTATCGACCGGGCCTTCGATTCCTTTAACCTCGGTTACGCCCTCGGCGGAGCCATCGACATCGGCCCCGTCACCGTGGACGTCCGCTACGACGGCAACTTTTCCCGCTACGGAGAAGACATCATGATCGGCGGCGGCAACATTCGCGTCGATCAGGCCCCCAAACGCTGGATCGGCTCGATCGCCTACCGGTTCTAAGGGTAGAATGATTGAAGGAGAGAGGGATTGAAGGAACGTATTCGTTAATTCAATCCCTCTCTCCTTCCGTCCTTCAATCATTAATTATATCCTCCCCCAACCAACCCCGGGCATCCCTCGGGGTTTCTTTATGATAGAATAACCTACTCCTGTGGATTGATCACCATAGTATAATGACGGATTGAGCTCACCAGAAAGATGTTGAAGAATACGATTAAGGCCGATACTCTTTTCACTACCCCAGCACGGATGACCGAATCGGAACTGGTGGCGGCCTGCCGCCGGCAGGACCGTCGCGCCCAAAAAGAACTTTACGACCGCTACAGCCGGGCGATGTATACCGCCTGCTATCGCATCTGCGGCGACTTTGAACTGGCCAACGACGCCCTTCAGGAAGGTTTCCTCAAGGTGTTTCAAAAGCTGGACACTTACCGCGGGGACAGTACCGTTGGGGCCTGGATGAAAGTGGTGATCGTACGCACGGCCCTCAATAAATTGCGCCGCCGCAAAATCACCGAGGAACTGCCGCTAAATTACGCCGATCAGGAAGTCGACTGGGACAACACCTCCCTGGACGTCGAATACCTGGAACGGGCCATCAATAAGCTGCCCGACGGTTACCGGGCCGTGTTCGTACTGATCGAGGTTGAAGGCTACAAGCATCAGGAAGTGGCCGACATGCTCAACATCACGGTGGGCACCAGCAAGAGTCAATTATTTTACGCCAAGAAAAAGCTGCGTGAGTTTCTGCAGCACTACGTATGAAAGAACGTAACTACGACAAGCTTCGACGGGCACTGGATCAACTGCCCGACCACCAGCCACCAGCCGATTGCTGGCGGGGGATCGAGCGGGAACTGGTAGGTTCCCTCGGTGACCGGCTGCCCAGCTACCGACCGCCGGCCAGCGTCTGGAATCACCTCAATCAGGAACTGGACCAGGGTATTCCACAAAGCATCCACCGCGCCCGGCGTCGGAGCCTGCGGTGGGTTGCCGTAGCGGCAAGTTTCCTGCTCGTGCTCGCCCTGGCGGGTAACTGGTGGGCCCAACGGAATGCCGGGCCGACCGTTACCGTGGCCATCAGCAGTGAGCCCATGCCCACCGCCACACTGGTTAAAGACTGGGATGATGAAGAACAAAGCTTCACCGAGATCATTGAGGAAATTGATCGCCGGGACGAACCCACCCTCAACAACCTCCGCTATGAGCTGGACGAGCTGACGTCCGCCAAGGAAGAAATCCAGGCCATGCTCGTCGCCTACGGCGACGACCCCACGGTCGTCCGCCAGCTCGCCGAAATTGAACGCGATCGCTCCGACCTTTACCGGCGCATCATCGTAGAATTATAGGCCATCCGGCATCCCATCCCCATGAATAAGTTGTCCGCAAACATTTCCGGTCGGGTTTTCCCCACCTGGGTAGTTTTACTACCCTTGCTACTCTTTCTCGGCCATTCCGGTAACCTCCGGAGCCAGAATACCCGCGAAGTGGTTACCAAGACCATCGAAGATACCTACCCCTACCGGGCGGGCAACGAGCTGGCCGTAGAGGGAGAGAAAGCGGAGATTTTCGTTGAGACCTGGGACAAAAACCAAATCCGGATCAAGGTAGTACTGACTGCCCGCCACCCTAAACTGGAGCAGGCACAGGCCGACCTGGAAAACCTTCAGTACATCAGTGAGGTAGCCGGACAGAAAATTTTCATCAAGAATAAGCGCACCGACACCAAGGTGGAGCCGGAAAGTGAATTGAGCGTAGAGTACTTCATTACCCTCCCCGAAGCCTGTCCCGTGTACCTGAAAAGCTATTTCGGTGGTGCGACCATTTCCAATTTGCGCAATCAACTCCGCATCAACGGGGCCTACTCGGCCATCAACATCGATAATGTGCAGGGCCTGCTGGACATCCGGACCCGCTTTGGCGACATCACGGGGGAGCGCATCGACGGTAACGTTGTCATCAATTCCCGGCGTTCTGACATCAACCTGCTGGACGTCGGTGGCACCTTCACCATCAACGCCCAGTACGGTGAGCTACGGCTCAGCCCGAACCTGCAGATGCGGGACCTGAGGATCAACGCCGATAAGAGTGACGTGTACATCTACGAACCCATTGGCGGAGAGGGCCTCGCCTACGAACTGGCGCTGAACAACGGAGAAGTAAAATTACCCAGTGATCGGAGCATCGTGGAGCTGGAAAGGACCACCGAACTGCGTCGGGTGGCCATCCGCCCGAACCGGGAACGACTGGGCACCATCACCGCCAGCGTCACCTTCGGCGACCTTTACCTGGCGAAGCAGCAGCGGGAGCTGGAAAAAAGAACGCGCAGTAATTAACTGCGCGTTCTCCCGTAATTCTCAGCAAGAATTTGCGGCGATTAGCCGCCGATGATCTTCTTTTTCATCGCCTCAAATTCCTCTTCGGTGATGATGTTCTGGGCCTTCATCTCCGCCAATTCCTTGATCTTGCGAATGGCGGCGTCATTTTCTTCCACCACCGCCGCCGCTACGGGGACTTCTTCCGCTACGGTTTTGGCCTTCTTCTTGGAGGACTTGGCCTTGGGGGTTGGTGCGGGTTCTGCGGTCGGCTCCGGTGCCGCTTCGGGAGCTTCCTGGTCCGCCTCCTGTTTCCATTCCTGGGCTACCTTTTTGCCCTTCTCGAATTTTTCCTGGTAAAGCTTCTTGAGCCGGTCCGTGTCGAAATCCAGGAAGGTCCCACCGTTACTGAAGTGCTTTTTAAACACCTCCCCCAGTGCGTACGTACTGGCGCCGTTGACGACCGCGACCGTAATGCCGCCCACCACGGTGCCCACTACGGGGATAACCTTCAGGAGGCTCCGGGCGCCGGCCCGGGCCATGGTACTGGTCGTCAGGGCAGACACGATGGCCTTACCCTGGGTTTCGGCGAAATCAATATCGTACACCCGGCACATTTGCCGGATCATGTCCAGCTGTAGGGCGGAAACGGCGAAAACGTCGGCTACGGGAAGCGGGATGATGTAACTGGCCCCCATGCTCCAAATCACGTGGTTACGAATGATCGTTTCTGCGTGACGGTCTTTATCGGAGTTTCCTTTTGGATTCATAATGGAATCTTTCAATTTCTTTTTGGCGAACTTTTCAATCTTCTTACGCATATGGTTTTAACGTGTCAGATGATATGAAGTTATGGGCGCGGTGCGCGGGTGCCGGGGAAATTCGATAAAGAGCCCTCTTTCATGGATGAACGACGGCAGGGGTTCCTGATTTTCGGGCATTAGGCGCCCCGTTCCGTCTCCTCCCCGCAACGAAGAATCCCATCACCGGGGACAAAACGGTTGAGAATAACCGGGCCCTATGTGCTTTTTGGCGTTTGGTCGCCTGGTCGGATGGAGCGCTTGCTGGCGCTGCCCAGGTGGAAAACCGGCGTTTAACCACGCTAAAGTCGGGCGGCCGGAGCTACGGACTGATCGGCAAACTCTCCCCGCTCGAACTTGAATCCGGCGGTTACGCCAATCATGGCCGCGTTATCCGTACAGTATTCAAAGCGGGGGATGAAGGTCGTCCATCCTTTTTCCCTACCCAATTCTTCCAGTCCCCGTCGCAGAGCGCTGTTCGCGGAAACCCCACCGGCCAGTGCGACCTGGCGCAGGCCCGTCTGCTCGGCCGCCAGGCTCAGCTTCCGGAGTAGAATCGATAAGATGGTATCCTGAATGGAAGCACAGATGTCGTTCAGGTTATCCTTTACGTAATCGGGATCTTCCTTAACCTTTTTCTGCAGGGTGTAGAGGATACTGGTTTTTAGTCCGCTGAAACTGAAGTTCAGATCACCGGGATCGGGTTTGGCAAATTCGAGGACCGGCTGGCCCTGACTGGCCAACCGGTCGATCACCGGTCCGGCCGGATAGGGCAGCCCCAGTAATTTTCCGGACTTATCGAAGGCTTCCCCGGCGGCGTCATCGATCGTGCGGCCGATGATTTCCTGGTCGAGGGGATCCTTTACCACCACAAGTTGGGTGTGCCCGCCGGAGACGGTCAGGCAGAGAAACGGGCCTTCCGGTTTCGGATTTTCGGCGAAGTGAGCCAGCACGTGTGCCTGCATGTGGTCTACCTCAATCAGGGGCAGATTGCGGGCCAGCGCAAAGGCCTTGGCGAAGCTTACCCCCACCATCAGGGAGCCGATCAGGCCCGGTCCGCGGGTAAAGGCCACGGCCTCTACTTCCTGCTCCGTAACACCGGCCCGTTTCAGGGCTACGGCCACCGTGGGAACGATGTTCCGTTGGTGGGCCCGACTGGCGTGTTCGGGCACCACACCACCATATTCTTCGTGTACCGCCTGGCCGGCCGTAACGTTGCTGAGCACCCGTCCGTCCTTCAGCAAAGCCGCTGAAGTGTCATCACAACTGGACTCGATGGCAAGAATAATGGGCATTTTGTCCGCTTTTTCCCTGCAAACAAACGAAAAACCCAGACGTTGCACCACATTCTACGATTTCTGCATCAACTAGGTGCGAATAATGTTTTATAATTGCGGAAACTAATCGGCACAGATGCGTAAAATTTTCAGTCTACTCTTTCTGGTTCTTGCCTTTTTCCTAGGCTTCTTGCTGTACAAGAGCATCGAAGAACCCATCAACTTTAGCGCCGAACGGGTCAAACGGGATCGCGCCGTAGCTGAGCAGCTAGGAAAGATCCGTACCACTCAAGAGCTTTACCGGGACATCACCGGAGAATTCGCCCCGGACTTTGACACCCTCCGCCAGGTGCTGGAAACCGGAGACCTCCTGGAGATCGCCGTAGTGGGTGACCCCGATGATCCCGACTTCACCGGAGAGATCACCTACGATACCACCCGCCTACCCGCCATCGACTCTATCCGGGCCATGGGCATTGACCTGGCTACTTTGGATGAAGTCCCCTACGGTGAAGGAGCCAAGTTTGACATTACCGCCAACGTCATCGATTACCAGTCTACTTCCGTACCGGTCGTTCAGGTTGGTGTTCAGAAAAAGAAATACATGGGACGTTTTGCGGACGCTCGCTTCAGTCGCTACGACCAGAACTACGACCCCAATTCTGCGATGAAATTCGGAGACCTTACTAAACCGTCTCTGGCCGGGACTTGGCAATAAGCAGTTACGATATAACCGCCGCGGCCTTCCAACCCGGTAAGGCACATAACTACGAACTGTCCATCCTTACGGGGATGGACAGTTTTGCGTATATCATTCGTGATCGCATCAAAAACCAGCTCCTGGCCTACCGCAGCCTGTCGCTGACCCCAGAGGAGCAAAAGAGCTGGGGAGAAAGCATCTACCGCCTCATCAAGGCCGACGATAAATTGCGATCCCTGCGCTACGGTAGTTCCGTGCTCGGCTGGGAAAGTCCGCGCATGACGCTGGTTCCTGATGCCCTGTACCAGGAACACCAAAACCGTCAGTACCTCGAGCAACTCACCCTGATCGGGCTGGAAGACCTCGTCCGGAGTGAACGAATCAACGACCTGGAGGCCCAGTTGATTTTTGGTGCCTCCAAAAACCGCCTTGACGCCGTCGAACGGCGCCTGAGTCCGTTGCGAACGACCCACATGGCGGGTGGACTACTCACCGCCTGGGGCAACCGTTCCCGACGTCTACGGCACCAGGCCGTCAGCGCTTCCGTGCGGGGCGGACGTCTTTTCCTGGCCGCCCACCAGAACGGCAACCTTTTATACTTTAACACCTTTACTTTCCGCAAGGCGCCCGATGCCGTCTATTACCTCCTGCTGGCTTACCAGCAGTGCGGCTGGACCCCCAAACGGGTTCCGCTGTACCTGTCCGGCGAGATTACGGATCAATCAGAATTGTTCCGCCAGTTTTACCGTTACGTCGAAGACATCCGGTTTTCGGCCTACGGAGCTCCTCCGGCTAACCCGCCGGAAATGACTTCCCTTCCCGGTCATGTCTTCTTTGAGCTTCTCTGTCTGGGCTAGCCAGCCGAAACGAATTGTACTATGCGCATTATCTCCGGAAAATTTAAGGGCCGGAGGTTTCATCCTCCCGCCGACAACTGGCCAACTCGCCCCACTACCGACTACGCCAAGGAAGGCCTGTTCAACGTACTCAATAATCGCCTGGACTTTGCCGACCTGCGGGTACTGGACCTCTTCGGCGGAACGGGGAGCCACGATTATGAATTCATTAGTCGGGGCTGCTGTGACGTTACCTACGTGGACAAGCACGGTCCGGCGGTGAATTTCGTAAAGAAGACGGTCGCCACGCTGGGGGTAGAAGACTGCATCCGGATCATGCGGATGGACGTTTTTCGCTTCCTGCAAAGACCTCCCGCCGAGCCCTTCAACTACATCTTTGCCGGCCCTCCCTATCCCCTGCCGAACATCCCGCAGATCCCGGACCTGGTTTTTGCCGCGGGTATTCTGGCCCCCGACGGACTTTTCGTGCTCGAGACCAACCCCCACCATGACTTCAGTACGGACCCCCGCTGCACGGAAGTCCGGAATTACGGCAAAACCATTTTTTGGTTCTTTGAGCATCCGGCGAAGGAGGAGGAATAACCCCTGACGGGCAAATAGTACCCGCAAAGCGCTCTTTACCCCCTCCAATTCCGTGAAGCCCCTGCCATACTGGTATCGTGGGCACCTGCGCTCCGTCGCCCCAAACCAAAATTTTACGCCTGACTTACGACCTACGGGAAAAATAGCGGCGATTCATACCAGTTAGCCCATCATTTTTCCTCAAATTTGCAGGAATATGCCCCGGCATTATTCCCGATTAGAACATTGTACTATCGGGCGTGTAAACTAAGGTAGGAACAGCAATTTATGCCCCTGCATTCCGGTCTTGCCGGAGTACCGCCCAGCAGCCATCATCATGAGCAATTATTCACATCTAGCCAACGCCCATCCGGGCTTTATTGAAAATCTTTATAAGCAGTTCACCGACGCTCCGGATTCGGTGGATCAAAGCTGGAGAGATTTCTTTCTCGGTTTTGATTACGCCACGGAGAACGCCAACGGTGAGGTAGCGACCAACGGTGCGGCCCTGCCCACAACCGGCAGCGGCGAGGTGGATTGGGAGCACGTGGAAAAGGAACTCAGGGTTTTCGCACTGATCAAAGCCTACCGGGTTCGCGGACACATGGATGCGGCCATTGACCCCATCAACGAATTTGATGATCCCGATGCCGTCCTGAACCTTTCTGATTTTGGCTTGTCGGATGCCGACCTGGACGTTCCCTTCCGGGCGGCCCAGCAGCTCTTCCTCCCCACCAGCACCCTGCGGGAAATCATTCAGCAGCTTAACAAAGTTTATCTCGGCAGCATCGGCTACGAGTTTGACCATATTTTCCAGCGGGATAAGCGGCGTTGGCTGCGGACGCGGATCGAAAATACCGAGCCCCAGAATGCCTTCAACCTGAGCCTGGAAGAAAAACGGCATATCCTCACCCGGCTAAACGACGCGGTAGGGTTCGAGGATTTCCTCAAAGTGAAGTATAACGCTCAGAAGCGATTTGGCCTGGAGGGCGGAGAAGCGGCCATCGTGGGCATTGACGCCATCATCAACGAAGCCGCCGTTGAGGGGGTTGAAGAAGTGGTGATCGGCATGGCTCACCGGGGACGGCTCAACGTGCTGGCCAACATTATGGGAAAGAGCTACGAAAGCATCTTTCAGGAGTTTGAGGGCTTCACCCCGGAAAACGCCAAGGGAGACGGTGACGTAAAGTACCACATGGGCTACAGCAGCATCATCAAGACCCAGTCCGACAAGGAGGTGAACGTGAAGCTGGCCCCCAACCCCAGCCATCTGGAGGCCGTCGGCCCCGTAGTGGAGGGTTTTGCCCGGGCCAAGGCCGATATGCTCTACGGCAACGATTACGACAAGATTCTGCCCATCCTCATTCACGGGGATGCCGCGGTTGCCGGACAGGGAGTGGTCTTTGAGACCGCCCAGATGAGTGAACTGACCGCCTACAAAACTGGCGGGACAATTCACTTCATCATCAATAACCAGATTGGATTTACCACCGATTACAAAGACGCCCGTTCCAGCATTTACGCCAGTGGCGTAGCCAGCGTGGTGCAGGCTCCCGTTTTCCACGTCAACGGAGACGACCCCGAGGCCGTGCTGTTCGTTTCCAAGCTGGCCGTTGAATACCGCAATGAGTTCAACTCCGACGTCTTCATCGATATGCTGTGCTTCCGCAAGCACGGCCACAACGAGGGAGATGACCCGGGCTACACCCAGCCGGGGATGTATCAGCGGGTGAAGAAGCACCCCGATGTGCGCGAGGTTTACACCGAGCGGCTGGTGGCCCGTAAGGACGTAGAGGAGAAAATGGCCCGCGAGCTGGCCGAGGAGTTCAAGGAGCAGCTTCAGACGATCCACAGCCGGGTGAAGAACCACGACGATCTGACCTACCGTTACCAGGAGCCGGAAATGGCCTGGCGTGCCCTGAACCGCGATCACTGGGAGGAGAAGTACTTTGCCGAGTCTCCGGAAACCGGGGTGCCCGAAAAGGAAATCAAGCGTATTCTGAAACACCTGGTCACGCTGCCCAAGAACTTCAAACCGGTCAAGAAGGTAAACCGGCTATACAAGGGCTACCAGAAATCCATTGACGAGGACAAACTGGACTGGGCCCTGGGCGAATTAACGGCCTACGCCACCCTACTGGAAGACGGGCATAACGTTCGCATGAGCGGACAGGACGTCCGCCGTGGCACCTTCAGCCACCGCCACGCCATCCTCAACGCCGAGAATGGGGAAGGTTTCTATAACCGCCTGGACGGCCTTTCTGAAGAGCAGGGTAAAATGCTCATTTACAACTCTCACCTTTCTGAATTTGCCGTGCTCGGTTTTGAATACGGTTACAGTACGGCCAGCCCCGACAACCTCGTCATCTGGGAAGCTCAGTTCGGTGATTTTGCCAACGGCGCGATGACGGTCTTCGACCAGTTTATTTCCTCCGGGGAAAGTAAATGGTCACGGATGTCCGGTCTGACGGTACTGCTGCCGCACGGCTACGAGGGTCAGGGACCGGAGCACTCCAGCGCACGCCTGGAGCGCTTCCTCCAACTCTGCGCCCAGTACAACATGATCGTCACCAACGTGACTTTACCAGCCAACTTCTTCCACCTGCTCCGGCGCCAGCTGGCGTGGGACTTCCGTAAGCCCCTGATCGTCATGTCGCCGAAATCCGGTCTCCGTCATCCGATGGCCGTAAGTCCAGTAGCGGACTTCGTGACCGGTACGCGCTTCCAGGAGGTGCTGGATGACCCGACGGTTTCCGCCCGCGGCAACAAGAAGGTCAAGCGCCTGCTGCTCTGTTCCGGCAAGGTATACTTTGATCTTGCCCAGGAGAAGGAGAAGAACCAACGCGATGACGTGGCGATTGTCCGCTTGGAGCAGCTCTTCCCGTTGCCCGTTGATCAGCTACAGAAAATCATCAAGCGATACGGCGACGCCGAAGTCGTCTGGGTGCAGGAAGAAAGCAGAAACTCCGGAGCCTGGACGTACATCAGTGACCAGTTCCAGTTCAACGAAGCCCTGGGGCTGCACCTGACCCTGAAGTACGTTGGTCGTAAGCCAACGGCCTCTCCCGCCACGGGATACAAGCCCGTTCACGAGCAGGAACAGCGGGAGCTGATCGAGCAGGCTTTCGCCTAAAAGTCGGACCGATTCGTCCAAAATAGCGGGTTGCACGTAGCGGAATACGTGCAACCCGCTTATTTTTAGTGCGTCTTTGAAAGAAAAACAAGCTATGAGACCAGTATTTGCATTAATCCTATTTTTAGTTGCCGGTTCCCTGTTCGCCCAGCGCGAGTACAACAACGGGTGGGGTGGCGTCTTCCGCAGTAAGGTGAAGGGAAACGGTGAGCTCGTTAAGCAAGAGCGCAACATCGATGACTTCACGGGTGTAAAGGCCTGCTGTAGCCTCAACGTGGAACTCCGCCAGGGTAGCTACTCCGTTGAGGTCGAAGCGGAAAGTAACCTGCAGGAGTACATCAAGGTCGAGCGCCGTGGCCGCACCCTTGAAATCGGCTTTGAACGTAACACCAACATCAAGACTACCAAACCCATTACCGTTTACGTGACCCTGCCGGATTTGGAGTACGTTGGTGCTTCCAGCAGCGCCAAGATGACGGGTAAATCCAGCTTCCGCGGCGATGACCTGGAACTGGACGTCAGCAGTAGCGGTGCCATCTACCTGGACTTTAGCGGCGACGAGATTGAAGCCGATGCCAGCAGTGGCGGGAAAATTGAAGTGAGCGGATCGGTGAGTTTCATGGACTGCGACGCCAGCAGCGGTTCCAAGATTCATGCCGGAGACTGCAAGGCCAAACGCGCCCGGGCTGACGTGAGCAGCGGCGCCGGAGTTACGGTGTACGCCTCCGAGGAAGTAGACGCCGAGGCCAGTTCTGGCGGATCGGTGCGTTACCGGGGTAATCCCGGCGCAGTGGATTCGGATACCAGCTCCGGCGGCAGCGTCCGCAGCGGTAACTAATCCGTTCCCGCAGAATCCTTTACCGCTTCCTAAAGCATCCTCCCGGAAGGCGGAAAGCGGGTACAAGTCCCCCTATATTGTAGCATAATTACTCGTTTAGAGTATCATAGGGATGACTTTAGAAGCCCGGCCTCCTTTAAAGGCCGGGCTTTTTTTATTTGGCGTATCCCACTTTTCCTCCCGACCTTGGCGGGGCTTTTTGAAGTCAATCCCGCTGCATTATGCAGCCCGGAAATCAGTAGGGATCCACGTCCACGGCGACCCGCACGCCCGTCAGCCCCTCCGTAACCGAAAGTTTATCTACGGAAGCCCGGATAATTTTTTTCACCCGACTTAGCTCTGCGGCGGAAGGCTTAATGCGTACAACCATGTCCTGCAGGTAATACGTGCGCAGCCGGGCGACACTGGGCTCAAAGGGGCCATCCAGGGTGTCCCCTAAATGATGTTTGAGCCAGCCGCCCATGAGTTTGGCGGCTTCCTCCACGGTATGCCGGCGCGGATGGCGTAGCTGGAGGTGAATCATCCGGACAAAGGGAGGAAAATGGAGGGTTTGCCGGTTATTGGCCTCCCGTTCGATAAAGTTGGCGAAATCGCCGGAGAACACGTCCCGCAGTACCGGGTGGGTCTGATCGTAGGCCTGAATAACCACCTTGCCCCGCCGGTGCCGCCGGCCGGCACGGCCGGCCACCTGTAACATCAGCTGAAAGGCCCGCTCATCGGCCCGAAAATCCGGGAAGCGCAGCAACTGATCCGCGCTGATGATCCCGACGAGTCCGACCCGTTCAAAATCCAGCCCCTTGGTGACCATCTGCGTTCCCACCAGTACGTCAAGCTGTCCGGCTTCGAAGCGGCCGATCAGTCCGGCCAGGGCGTTTTTACCCCGGACCGTGTCCAGGTCCATCCGGCCCACGCGGGCATCCGGCAAAAAGATTTTTAGTTCATCCTCAATCTTTTCGGTGCCCGTCCCTCCCAGTTTAAGTTCCGGATGGCCACAGGCCGGGCAGCTATCGGGAGGAGAGGTAACGTAGCCGCAGCAATGGCAGCGCAGGCGATGCTGGTACTTGTGGTAGGTCAGACTTACGTCGCAGTTGACGCATTCCACCGTATAGTCGCAGGTGGGGCAAAAATACACCGGAGCAAAACCCCGGCGATTCTGAAAAAGGATCACCTGTTCTCCCCGCTCGAGGGTTTCCCACATTTCCCGCAGCAAGGTTGGAGTAAAGAAGGGGTGCTGGTTGCCTTTTTCGTCCTGCTCCCGCGCACTGACGATGACCACCTCGGGGAGTTCCAGCCCACCGAAGCGTTCGGGCATGGACACTAAGCCGTACTTGCCAGATTGGGCGTTGTGCCAGCTTTCCAGGCTGGGCGTTGCCGTGCCCAAGAGGACGTTAGCCCCGTGCTGATGGGCCAGAAAAACCGCCACGTCACGGCCGTTGTACCGCGGGTTGGGTTCCTGTTGTTTATAACTGGGATCGTGTTCTTCGTCTACCACCACCATGTCCAAACGGGTGAAGGGTAAAAAGAGGGCGGACCGTGGTCCGACCACGGAGGTCGTCCCGGCCAGGATGGCCTTCCAGATTTCCACCCGCTCCATATTATTCAGGCGGCTGTGGTAAACCGTGATCTTGTCCCCCAGTACGCGTTGGAGACGTTTTACGATCTGGCCGGTAAGCGCAATTTCGGGTAGCAGATACAGCACCTGCTTGCCCGCCTCGATGGAAGCCTGCATTTTTTCCAGATACACCCGCGTTTTACCGCTACCCGTTACGCCGTGAATCAAGACGGGCTTGCCCTCCCGATGAAAGCTTTGCACCTGCGTCAACGCCCCTTTTTGCTGGTCGCTCAGGGGCAAGGCATCGATGGGATCCTCCTCCACGCTACCGATCCGGCTGACTTCCTGCTCAAAGAATTCGAAAATCCCCTTATTGACCATGGCCTTGATGACCGCATCGCTGGCGCCGGTTCTTTTGGTGAGGTCCGTCCGCCGGACGTAAGGTTGCTGGCGAAAGAGCTGGAGGTACTCCAGCAAAACGGCCGTTTGCTTCTCCGACCGCTTCACCAGATCGAAGGCCGCGATTTGTTCGGTTTCCGTTTGAAACTCCGGCGAAAACCGCACGCAGCGGACCACCCGTGGGCGGTAGCGCTCCTGGAGTTCCTCCTTCAAAAAGATTATCCGGCGGTCCAGTAGGCGGCGAATGACGGGGTACACGGTCTTTTTCTGGAGGATGTCCCGGACGTCCTTGAGGCTCAGTTCCTGCTGAAGGGTCAGGGCCTCCACGATCATGTATTCCTGATCGTCCATCTGCGTGGCGTCGTCGCTGAAGAGGGGCCCCAGGGTGACGATGGTTTCGCTGGTCAGCTTCAGGTGGCTGGGAAGGCCGGCCGCCATTACTTCTCCGACCGTGCAGGCGTAATAGTCCGCCATCCATTCCCACAGCTGAAGCTGTTTTTCGGTGATCAGGGGCTCCAGGTCGATGACGCTCAGGATATCCTTGGTCTTATGTCCCGGATGGTCTCCGTGTAGCCGGCGTACAATGCCGGTATAGTGCCGCTTTTTGCCGAATTGCACCTCCACCCGTAAGCCCGGCCGCAACTGGGGCACCAGATGCTCGGGCACGGAAAAGGTGTACGACCGGGCCACCGCCAACGGAAGTACCACATCCGCAAAAACGGTGCCGGCGTGGATCAAATCGGAAGAAGTCGACGAGTTGGGCAAATACCACAGATTTGTGCCGAAGCAAAAAGAATGCAATGAATTGTTGCGAAGGTAAGAAAGTCTTGCCGTCCGTGGGGGCAATCTTATTTCGAGGATTACTTAGCGCCAATTTGGGTTTTGGTCTTTTGGCCGGATTTGAACATTTATTGGTGCTGATCAGGTGGGAATACCGGAGTCTAGCAGCACAGAATGAAGATAATTCCAACGCTGCCAGCGCCAAAAAAGGCCAAATGGAGGTCGATAGCTAAAGTTCAAACAAGCTCTTAATTACCTTTGCCGCATGAAACTCTCAGCAATTGTGGCCACCGATCGCCGGGGGACCATCGGTAAGGACGGACAAATACCCTGGTATCTGCCGGCCGACCTGAAATTCTTCAAGCGGACCACCCTGGGGCATCCGGTAATTATGGGTCGGAAGACCTTCGTGAGCATCGGTCGACCACTCCCGAAGAGGACGAATATTGTCCTCACCCGGGATGCCTTTTTCATGGCCACCGGCGCCGTGGTCACCCATTCCCTGCGGGAAGCACTTGCTCATCCGGCCGTAACGGAGGCAGAAGAGGCCTTCATCATTGGTGGCGGGGAGTTGTACGCCGCCAGCATGGACCTGGTGGACACCGTTTACCTCACCATCGTTGACGCCGACATCCCGGACGGAGACGCTTTCTTCCCCAAACTGGACCCGACCTACTGGCAGGAAGTCTGGAGCGAAGCACATCGTCCCGACGAGAAGAACGAATTGGCCTACCGCTTCTCCCGCTGGGAGCGCAAGCAAACTCAGTAATCCCCCTTATCCTACCCCCGCAATCCGGTACAGCACGGCCCGCTCGTTCAGGCTCAGGATGGGGCCATCCCCGTCTTTTCGGTAGGTCTGTCCCAAAACTTCTTGTCCGACCGGGCATTCCAGGCACCGGCTGCGGGAACAATACTCCTTCTTGAGGGAAAGCAGGGCCTGGGAATCCGCGGCGTTGCCGGCCGTCCACCCCAGTGCGCGCCATCGCCGGATGACCGAATTGTCCTCCGCCGGGAGTGCCCGCAGCAAACTAACGGCGCGGTTCCGGTACTTTCCCTCCTTTCGCGCCCGGCCATATGCTTCCAGCGCAGGCGCCACCGCATTGATGAGGATGGATCGTACCATATCGTCCCCTAACCGCCGATCTTTGGTTTCGGTCGCCACCCCAAAGCGGTAGTGGGAGCGCCAGTAATTGCTGAGCTTCACGTCAAACATGTTCATCAGTTCCCGCTGATCGGTCGCAGCCAGGGCCTTACTGAATAGCTGTCCGGTCCGGTGCAGTAGAGCCGCCAACTGAGCAATCCGGACGGTCGGGAAGCCATTTGGTCGCATCCGAAGAAACCGCCAGGCGGCAGCAGGCAGGGGCGTTAGTCCGTATTTGGTACGTAGTAGGGCGTATTCCCGCTTCAGGAGGATAGTGTATTCCTCTTGTTCTCCATCAGCGGACGGTAGTAAACCCGACTGGCCGAACAACAAGGCTTCCAGTTGCAGCAAGCTGTGCTGGTGCTTTTGCAGGATACGCAGCGGCAGGGCCTGGGTGAGCATTTCCATGGCCTCCCCGTTTACCCGCCCACCCATACTGCGGGCCAGCGCGCGAAAGAAGCAGGCCTCCCAATCTCGGCGGCCGCGATGGACGGTACCCAGAAAGTATTCCCCCTTAGCATTTAGCCGCTCCCGCACCAGAAAGCCGAGCCAGCCTTCCCGGACATCCTCCCCCACGTAATGCAATTGATGTTGGCAGGGAATCCAGTTTTCGTTGTGCATCAGTCGCCAGTAGGATCGCAAAATGCCGGGCGGAATCCGGCCACGCAATTCGAGGCAGGGTATTCTGGAGCCATCGGCGCGGAAGACAGGACGATCCTCCCGCAGCACCACGTGCAGGATCACGTTGTCGTAAGCCGGGTCACGCTCGTGCCCGTGGTCGTACCATTCGCTACTGTTGAGGTGCATTTCCACCTGCCCGGCCCACTGCAGGCCATCGATGGATACCTGTGCCGCCAGAAAATCCGGGCCACCGTCTTCATTGGGTGCGCCAAATTGGTGAATCTGAATATCCTGACCGGTGGTCGACCGTAATTGGCGCAGGTCAAAACGCCCCGTGCGCCAGATGAAATGCAAAAATGCTTCCCGCATAATTTTCGTATTGCGAGCAGTGGGAAGGAACATTTTGCCACACAAGTATAGCGTTTTAAATTTTTAAAACAAAAAATTTCATAAAATATTTGAACCCCACCACCCAGCCGGTTTATTCCGGGATGCACGCTGCTGGCGCTCACCGCAGGTGCCATGATCCATCCGGGTGCCGGCTACTCAAGCGCTGTTCATTGCAACCCCCGAAAAAGCGCATCGTCCTTTTCCAACGAAGACTTAATGACGCGGGTAGAATTTTTTAGAGACCAATAACCCGTTTTTGCCCTTCGGGGCAACGCTTTCTTTTCCGACTACCTTATCGCTCAACAACCCACAATGCGCCACTTATCACTATTAGCTTTACTCCTGTTTTCCGTTTCTCTTTCCGCACAAACAAAAATTACCGGCCGGGTGGCCGACGGAGACACCCCAGCAGAATTCACCAATATTCTGTTGCTTGCCGTTGCGGATTCTGCGGTAATTAAACTGGAATTGGCGGACGAGGCCGGACAGTTCGTCTTTACCGACATTCCCCCCGCAGACTACTTCATCAGGACTACCGGTATCGGATACGCGGAGGTGAATCACCCGGTTTTCTCCCTCGGAGAGGGGCAGGAACTTACGCTACCAACCTACCAGATCAAGGGATCGGGCACCACCCTGGAGACCGTAGAGGTCGTTGCCCGCAAGCCCTTTCTGGAGCAAAAGGCGGGCATGCTGGTGGTCAACGTCGACCAGAGCATCACCGGCCAGGGAGGAACCGTCGTGGATGTACTCCGGAAGGTTCCCGGAGTCATTGTGGCCGGAAACCGGATCAGCATGGCCGGGAAATCCGGCCTGACGATCCTCATTGACGGCCGCCCCACCAAGTACATGGACATCCAGAGTCTCCTGCGGGACATGCCCGCGGACAACATCAAAAGCATCGAGGTGATTTCCCAACCCGGAGCTGCCTTTGACGCGGAAGGCGCCGGAGGCGTCATCAACCTCGTACTAAAAAAGAACAGCCTCCTGGGCACCAACGGCCAGGTTTTCCTGGGCGGTGGTTACGGTGAGCGTCCCAAGTACCGGGCTGGCGGATCGGTCAGCCACCGGGCCGGCAAGGTCAACCTCACCGGAGGGGTCTCCTGGAACCGCCAGGAATGGGTGGAAGGCCTGGACCTCATCCGTCGCTTCGATGACCGGGTCTTCGAACAGCAGAACCGGGATTTCGGCACCCCGAATTCCTATTCCGTCCGCGCCGGCGTCGACTATGACCTCACCGACCGC
This sequence comes from Lewinella sp. W8, assembly GCF_004375085.3. Taxonomy (GTDB): domain Bacteria; phylum Bacteroidota; class Bacteroidia; order Chitinophagales; family Saprospiraceae; genus Neolewinella. The sequence goes on along the minus strand of NZ_SNAQ03000001.1, from coordinate 403,351 downwards.
CAGCGCATCGGCATCAATGGCCGCTACAACTGGGGAATGAGCCCCCGCACGGCCACCAACGTCACCAACATCCTTTCTCCCGACGACCAGGAACAACTGTCAAGCTTCGTCACCAACATCCAGCGGGAACGGGACTGGAACAGCCTCAACCTCGATGCCTTCTACCGCATTAAACTGGACACCTCCGGACAGGAACTCAACTTCGACGCCAGCTTTAACCAGTTCACCCGCGACGCCGTCGTCAACCTCGAAACCCGTGGTACGGATGAATTTCCCTTCCGCGTCAACCTCGAGCCTTCCACGGCAGACATCATCAGCGCCCAGGTGGATTACAAGAAGCCCCTGAGTAAAGGTTTGCTGTTGAGCGCCGGCGCGAAGGCCAGCCGGGCGGAACTGGACAACGAGCTGCTCAGCAGAATTGACGTCAACGGCGAAATGCAGCTGGACGAAAACCTGAGCAACCGTTTTCTCTACGACGAGGAAATCAAGGCGGCGTACGCGAGTTTCGGATACGAGAAAGGAGACTTCAGCGCCAATCTGGGACTTCGGTTCGAAGACACGCGCATGGAAGGCTATAACGTTACCCTGGACAGCGTCAACCTCCGGAACTTCAACCAGCTCTTCCCCAGCTTCAGTGTCTCGGCCCCCGCATTCGGCCCCATCGGGGTAAGTCTGGCCTACAGTTATCGCATTGAGCGCCCCAGCTACTACGACCTGAATCCCTTCGTTTCCTACCTGGACCCGCTGACCTTCGAAAAGGGGAACCCCTTCCTCCAGCCCGAGCTGATTCACAGTGGGCAGCTGTCGCTCACCTACGAAAAACAGCCCTTCTTCAACCTGAGCTACGATTACACCACCGACGTAATTGCCGACGTCACGGAACAGGATCCGATTTCGGGAGCCGCCTTCCAGACCACGGTGAACCTGGACCGGTTTATCCGCTACGGCGGTAGCCTTTTCTTTCCCCTGGACTTCATCGCCAAACCCATCAGTGGCTACGGAGGGTTCATGCTCTACTACAACGATTATACCTCCAACTATCTGGGGGGTACGCTGGACCAGGACCAGTGGAACTTCACGGCCTTCCTGCAGGTGAACGCCAAACTGCCCATGGGATGGAAGGGAGAAGTCTCCGGCTGGTACCAGGGACGCGGACTGGATGGAATCATCCGCTATAATCCGATGTACGGCGTCTCCGTCGGCCTCGAGAAAGATTTTCTGGATGACCGCCTGAACCTCATCCTCTCCGGAGATGGCATCATTCAGCAGTTCTTCACCGGAGAAATCCGCTTTCAGGATCAGGACATTGACATCGTTTCCACCTGGGAAGCTCCGGTGTTTTCTGCGAAGGTTACCTACAAGTTCGGCAACCGCTTCCTGAATAAGCGGGAGGGCCGGAGAAGTTCCGCCAGTGAAGAACGAGGACGCCTAAACGATTAAGAGTTTGTTTGGATTTTGGTCGTCTGGCCGAATTTGAGAATTTTTTGGTGGTAGCAAGGCGGGAAAATCGGAGTATAGCAGCGCTAAATGAGGATTTTCCCAACGAAGCTAGCGCCAAAAAAGGCCAAATGGAGGTCGATTACTAAATTCCAAACAAGCTCTAAATCCGATCAAGATAGAGGAGGGGGATGCGCGCAGCGCATTCAACTCCTCTTCATGTTGATTTTGTGCTCCATCAGGCGGGCGATATCCGTTGCCCGCCGAACGGCCAGGTCCGCCCGTTCGCCCGAGAAGTGCTCCTCCACGGTGGCGCGCCACAGCGCCAACCACCGCCGAAAATGCTCCGGCTCCAGGGGGGATAAATCATCGAGGTGGAGGTGCTTCAGCATGGGATTGCCCCGGTAGACCGGATGGCCCAGCAAAACACTTTCCCAAAAGTTGACGATCACCGGCAGATGCTCCCTCAGATCGAGGGATACCACCTCGGTAAAAAAGTGACCGATGTGCGCATCGGTCATTGCCCGGGCGTAGAAGCGCTCGACGATCAGCTCCAGGTCGGCGCGGGTGGTGATGTCTGCTTGGTCGGCCATTTTCTGCTCGATACTTTTCGTCCGCTACGGCTGCCCTTCGATAACCTTCCGGACGCTACCCTCGAGCAGCAGGCGCCGCTTGGCTTCCTCGTACTCCAGCCCCAGTTGCTCTACGATCATCTTGGTGCCACGGTCCACCAGTTTGGCGTTGGACAGTTGCATGTCGACCATGCGGTTATCCTTTACCCTCCCCAGGCGAATCATGGTGGTGGTGGTGATCATGTTGAGGATCAGCTTCTGGGCCGTGCCGGACTTCATTCGGGTACTTCCCGTGACCACCTCCGGGCCGACCACCGCCACGATGGGGTGATCTGCGTGTTCGGAGACGGGCGCTCCCGGATTGCAAGTAACGCTGGCGGTCAATATGCCGTGTGCCCGGGCATCCCGCAGGCCGCCCACCACGTAGGGCGTGGTGCCCGAAGCGGCGATCCCGATGAGGGTATCTTTATCGTTGATGTCGTGTTCGGAAAGGTCACGCCAGGCTTGATCCATAGCGTCTTCGGCGGATTCTACCGGATGGCGGAGGGCGTGGTCGCCACCGGCAATCAAGCCGACTACCCAATCCGGCGGCACGCCGAAGGTCGGGGGGCACTCACTGGCGTCCAGGACGCCCAGTCGTCCGCTGGTACCCGCACCAATGTAAAAGATTCTGCCCCCTCGCTGCATCCGGGGAACGATCTCGTCCACCAGAGCCGTCAGGGCGGGAATGCAGGCCTCCACCGCAAGGGCCACTTTCTGGTCTTCCCGGTTGATGTTGGTCAGTAATTCGGCTGTTGACTGCCGCTCCAGATGGCGGTATAGCCCGGGTTGTTCCGTGATTTTTTCCATGGCATGTGCGATATCCTCCGCAAGGTAAACTTTGTTGGATTAGAAATATTATTTTACAATTTGTTTCATAATTCGTATTTTTACACAAATTGTAGCGAGATGAGTTTACCTTCCCCACCTCCCGCAGTCCTTGAACTGCCCCACCGCAGCCAACCGCTCACCCAGGGACCGGTCCACATCATCTATTACCTCCATGATTCCCTTCCCGCCGAGCGGGAAGCGGCGCTACGGAAAGCTTACGAAACCGACCTCGCCCAACTACGGCGACGCATCAGTACCGGAAAACTCGGAGAAGTGCCCGGGGTGGAGGAACACCCCTACCTTTCCATGGAAAAGGCAAGGCTGCGAGAGTTACACCAACGGCGGTTTGACGCCGAGCTGGACCACACCACCCCCACCGGGATCAACCTGACCGAGACGGACATTCGGGATCAACTCCTGCACCACTGGAAACTGCTGGAACAGGCCGGAGAGGTTCATTTACACGCCATCTGCGTCATGCCCAACCACGTTCACCTGCTTGCCTCACACCCCGATCCCTTTGAGCGACGGAGCTTGCTGCCCCTGCTCGAAAAACATAAACGAGCTACCACCCGAAGTATTAATCACTTACTTCACCGGAAAAGGCAGCGGGTTTGGGCCGGCAAAGCCTTCGAGCGGGCCGTGCGGCCCGGCACCTTCAACAAAATCTTCTGGGAAGTGCTGCACAACCCGGTGCGGGCCGGTCTGGCGGGTGCTCCGAGTAATTACCCCGGCAATTATTGGCATCCGGAGATGGCGTGGGCGGGGTCACCCAGCGGGTCGTAGACCCTACTTACCGCAGCACCAGCTTGCGGGTGGCGACACCCTTCTCCCCGATAGCCCGGATAAAGTAGACGCCCGCAGGATACTGCTCCAACCCGGTCCATTGCACCTGCCGCAGGCCAAAATTACCCACTGCGTTTGACCGACGGAGGATTCGGCCCTGGAGGTCAACGAGTTGAATTTCCCGGACCCGGTCCTGCGCCGACCAGCCCGATACGAGCAACTCCTCCTTCGCCGGATTCGGGAATACGGAGAACTCGAAGGCGGGTCGCACGGGATCAAACAGGCCCACGGTGCCCACCGTCGTGAAGTTGGTGCCGAAGAAGGTCAGTCCACCACGCTCGTTACCCACCACCAGTTCGGTCACGCCGTCGCCGTTGAAGTCGGCGAAACAGGGGGCGGAAAAGGCGCCTACGTCCAGGCCATCCACCGTTTTGGTCAGCAGCGTGAAGGGCTCGGAGTAGACCGAGTCAATGCCAAAGCGGTAGCTGGCCAGGGCACCATCCCGCTTCCCGCTGAAGACCAGCGTGTAATCATCGTTTTGCAACACCCAGGGGGTTGGGTGGCCGGTGCTCACGCCCGGCGTGTTCACGTTGATGGTCCCCAGTTGAATCTGGTTACCCGGAGCCTGAAGGTCCGCCGAAAACATCGGTTCAGTGGGCGTTCCTACGTTTCGGTAAAAACGTATCCGACCGTCAAAGCCGCCCACGAGGAGGTCCATCAATCCGTCCCGGTCAAGGTCCGCCAGGTGGGGCTTGGCGAACTGGCCGGCATCAAGGTCCATCCATTCAAACTGCGGGGGACCGAAGGCGACCGGTTGCCCGGGACCTCCCGTGTTCTCAATAAAGATCAGCTTGCCGCTGCGCTCGCCGATGACCGCGTCGAGGTCCCCGTCGTTATCCAGATCGCCAAAACTGGGGGCGAAGGCCCAGGTGGTGGTCATAAAGCGCGTAAGCCCGAGATAGTCATCATCCACCAGTTCAAACGCCACCGGACCACCCACCGGAGTAATGTTCCGGAACAGCCGTAGCTGGCTACTCAAAAAATTGGTCCCGGTATAATCGTCGTTGTTACCCACCACGAGGTCGGGGCGCCCATCGGCATCGTAATCCAGTACGGCCGGGAAGGCGGAGGTACCAAAATCAATCATGTCCCGCACCAGGTACTGGCTATCCTGAAAGACAAAATCCGGAGCTTCATCCGTCCCCACGTTGCGGTAATACCACATGACGTTGACGTCCTCCACGTTGAGCGTAACGCTGGGTGCACCGATGATGTCCTTGGCGCCGTCCTGATCGGCGTCCAGGTGGAAGGCGGCCGGGAATGCGGGAATATCCGCCACTACCCCATCGGAAGGCCAGGTTTCGTCCTGGTCGCCGATCCAGGCGAGGTCCAGGCTACCGTTGTTGAGGCCGAGGACCAGTTTATCGAACGAAATGTCGCCGAGCATGATGTCCGTCAAACCGTTTCCGTCGTAATCAAAGGCGGCGATGGTCGAGCCCGAGTGGCGGGGACGTCCACCGCCGCCGGGTTCCAGCAGGTTATCGAAGCATTCTCCCGGAGCGGGCGAAAGATCCAGGGCCGTCGTCAGCCCACTTTCAAAAAAGCCGCCCCAGCAATTGTCGACGAGCCGGTAGATGAGGGTGTCCGGTCCAAAGCCACGTTCCACGGCCTGATTCTGGTAGTATTCGATGTACCCTCCGCCGACGTTGAAGGTCAGAATGTCAAGGTCTCCGTCGCGGTCCTCGTCGACAACGGCGGGGTAATCGTCCCGGGAGATGAAAATCGGCGCCCGATCACCGTTGCCTCCGGTCGGGGCGTAGAGCTGAGGAAGCTGATCCCCGAAGTCTACGAGGGTGAAGGACAGCCGTCCGTCCGCCCGCCGGGCTCCCCGGTACACCCGGATGCCGTCTACCGCCGGGGCGTAGGTAAACAGGTCGATGGCCCCGTCCTGGTTGTAGTCTCGCAGTAGAATCCATTCCTGAAGGTCTTCCGGAAAAAACTCCACCAGCGCCGGATCAATACGATAATCGCCGCTGCCCTCGCTCCGCAAGCCGAGAGAAATTTGCCCCGCCTTATCAAAGATGTACAGGTCCGGGGTTCCGTCTCCGTCCAGGTCCGCCGCCTGGGGCTGCGGGGCGTTAAGTCCGCCAAACCACGCCAGGGGTAAAGAGCGACCATCCAAGTCACGTACACTCGGGTAGGCCCGGTTAAGTTCCAGGCTCTGGGCGGTCATTAATCCGGAAAGCAGGACAAAAATTACCAACAGGGGGTTGCGGAGCCCGGGCCCCGGAATCCGGGAAGTGTGGTCATGCTTTTTGGCCCCGATTTGGGTGCCCCGACGGCAATTGGGGAGGGTGCAAAGCGAATTGGTCATCAGTAAAGAAATTCGGAATAGTATATTGGCGTGACTAATGTTACGCTATGGCTACCCCAAAGTTTATTGTTTCGGTATTGATTCTTAGTCTGCTGACCGCCTTTTCTCCGCTTCGTGCCCAAAGTCCCGCGGCGGACTGGCTCAGCAACCTGGAGGCGACCAGCGCCGGGATCGTCATTCCGGAGGGTGTGGGAGACATTGAGGTGAACGGGGAAGCCATCACCCTGGAAACCATCGACGGCAAACGGATTGCGGTACTTGAACCTGGCTTACAGTTCATCAAAGCCGGTGAGAGCAGCCAGTTGTATCATCTGGGTGGAACCGGATCGGACCGACTGCGGCGAATTCCCCTCTGGCTCTCCATTCTTCCCCCGCTGATTGCCATCGGGTTGGCCCTGCTCTTCAAGGAGGTGCTCATTTCCCTGTTCGCGGGCATCTGGGTGGGTGCCTTCGTGGCAGGAGGGTTACGGTTTGAGGGCATGTTGGGCCTCGTCAAATCCCTGCTGGCGACCATCGATCACTACATCATCGAGGCACTCAATGACGGCGGGCACCTGTCCGTGATCGTCTTCAGCCTCATGGTAGGCGGCATGGTGGCCATCATCAGCCGGAACGGCGGCATGGCCGGCGTGGTGGAACGGCTGACCAAATACGCCAAGACTCCCCGCAGCGCCCAGATCATCACCTGGTTTTTGGGGATCGCGATCTTCTTCGACGACTACGCCAACACCCTGATCGTGGGCAACACCATGCGCTCGGTTACCGATCGTTTTAAGATCAGTCGGGAAAAGCTGGCCTACATCGTAGACGCCACCGCCGCGCCGGTGGCCTCGGTGGCCTTCATCACGACCTGGATTGGCGCGGAACTGGGTTACATTGACGATGGCATCAGTCAGGTGGCGGCTCTGGAGGGCCTGACCCCCTACGCCGTGTTCCTCGAGTCACTCAAATACAGTTTCTATCCCGTCCTGACCCTCATTTTCATCTTCATGCTCGTGTGGATGAAGCGGGATTACGGGGCCATGCTGAGGGCCGAAACCCGGGCCCGTACGACCGGGGAGGTAAAGGCCGCCAGTACCAGCACCGACGAAACGGAAGAGACCGAGGACCTCAGTCCCGTCACCGGCGCGCCCCTGCGGGCGCGTAACGCCGTCATCCCCGTGCTGACGGTAATCATCATGACCATCATCGGCCTGTTGGACACCGGTTTGTCTTCCGTTTACGGAGACCTCGCCAGTCCGCCGGCCACCGACGGCTGGGGCGCCACCTGGGGTGCCATGGAGGGAGGATTCTTCGGTAAGCTCGGGGAAGTGATCGGTGCGGCAGACAGTTACGTAGCCCTGCTCTGGGCCAGCATCAGCGGGGTTTTCGTGGCCCTGCTCATGACCGTCAGTCAGCGCATCATGAACCTCGGCCAGACGATGGGCGCCCTCACTTCCGGCTTCAAGGCCATGTTTTCGGCCATCATGATCCTGACGCTGGCCTGGGCACTGGCCCTGACCACCGAAGAACTCCACACCGCCGATTTTCTGGTGGACTTACTGGGCAACGCCCTCAACCCCTATTTCATTCCCCCCATCATCTTCATCCTGGCCGCCCTGGTGAGCTTCAGTACCGGATCCAGCTGGAGCACGATGGCCATCCTCTACCCCATCGCCATCCCCCTGACCTGGGCGGTAGCTACGGGAGCGGGCTGGGAAGACGCCGCCGCTCAGGGCCTGCTCTTCAACGTAATCTCCACGGTACTGGCGGCCAGCGTACTGGGCGACCACTGCTCGCCCATTTCGGACACCACGATTCTGTCCAGCCTGGCCTCTGACTGTAACCACATCGACCACGTGCGCACCCAACTGCCCTACGCGCTGACGGTGGGCGTGGTGGCACTGCTCTGTGGCTTCCTCGCTACCCTGCTGGGTGGCGGGTGGCTGCTTTGCTTCCTGCTGCTGGTCGTCGGGGTGGCCGTGCTTTACGGCATCATCCGGTTCCGGGGCACGGTGGTGGAAGCCCCATAATGACTGCATCCGGTATAAACCTGGCATCCTGCACACCGTTGCCCGTTCTTTCACACTGCCTTTGAAAAGAATTTTGCGATCACCGCAGGTGCCAGACAACCTGGGTGAAAGCAGGGTAAATGGGTGTTTGGGACTGTTTTTGGGATAGCCAAGGGTAATTCCGTGGCCGTTATTGCAAAAAAAGGACCGCTAAAGTCGAGTAAAACCTAGGATACGTCCGTTTATCCCAGGTAGCCATCGGCCAGGAGGGGAATTCGGGTGACAGACAACCCGGCATTCCCTACATTTGTTTTCCACACAGCTTCAATATTAAGACACAAGATTAATGTCCAAACTTACTCAAGCCTTTTCCCCCATGCCCGGAGATGACGAACGTTTTGCCAATGTTTTGATGAAAGCCCTGGAAGACAAGAACCTCGAAGGGTTTGATTATCTGGAGTTCAAGCAATCCGTGGCCAAGCTTACCGAAATCGGCATGGACCACGAAACCGCCATCCGGTCGGCCTTTGCCACGGGATCTACCGTGGGTCTAAGCCTGGAAAAGCTGGTCAAGACCGCTAATTACTATACGGAGGTGCTGGAGGACGAGAAGTCCAAGTTCATGAACAGCATGGAGAAGCACCTCATGTCCAACGTGGAGGGCAAGGCCAAAGAAACCGGGGAACTAAAGAAGAAAATTGCCAACTGGGAGGCCAAAATTGAGCAGTTGCAGGAGCAGGTTGCCCGGGCGAAAGCCAAAATTGCGGCGGCGGATTCTGAGATCAACGCCGCCAAGAGCAAGGCCAGCCTGAACCAGCGGGGCTTTGACGAAGCGTTGGACGTGATTACTTCCACCATTCGTAAGGACATTCAGGATATCCAAAGGGTGCTGGGTTAAGTTCCCCCCGAAGCCCTTATCTTTCCCTATCGTCCACCATTTTTTCTCCCCAAACACATCCAAGCCAAATGGCTGCATTTACTGATACGCCAACGAAGAAGTCATTCTGGAAGCGCCCGGAGGGAGTAACGGGGCTGTTGTTCCTCATCGCTTTGATTGCCGGGGGAGTCTACGTGGCCACCGCCTTCACTTCCGCCATTTTGGCTTTCCTGTCGACGACCCTGGGTCTGGTGGTCTCCGCCGCCGTGCTGGGGGTAATCGTCTTTGCCATTGCCGACCCCCGCACCCGAACCCTGCTGAGCTACATGTATAAAAGTGCCATGCGGACGATCACGGGTGTCTTCGTCAACATTGACCCGATCGGCATCCTCAAAACCTACATCGAAGAACTGGAGGGTAAACTGCAGGATATGCGGAAGCAAATTGGCAAGCTCCGCGGACAAAAGCGACACCTCGAAACGCTCGTACAAACGAACGAAACGGAGATTAAAAAGCAACTCAAGCTGGCCACGCTCGCCAAAGAACGGGGAAAAAACCAGCAGATGATTCTGAGTACCCGTCGGGCGGCTCGTCTCAAGGAGAGCAATCAGAAGTATCGGGTGTTGCTGACCAAAATGGACGTGCTGAACCGGGTTCTGAACCGTATGCACCAGAATTCCGAAATCCTGCTGGAAGACACCCGCGATCAGGTCGCCATCAAAATTGAAGAACGCAAGGCCATCCGGGCCAGTCACGGAGCGATGAAATCGGCTATGTCGGTCATCAATGGCAGTCCGGACCAGCGGGCCATGTTCGAGCAGGCCATGGAGCACATCACCGAGGACGTGGCCAACAAGGTGGGAGAAATGGAGCGGATGATGGAATTGTCCAACGACTTCATGTCTTCGGTAGACCTGCAAAACGGTGTGTTTGCCGAGGAAGGACTGAAAATGCTCGAAGAGTGGGAGCGTAAAAGTGACCTGATGCTGGCCGGTGGCCACATCGAGTTACCGTCCGGGGAATCCACCAGCCAGCGGGACAGCACGCTGGACCTGGATAGCCTTCCGCAGCGGGAAAAGGACGCCCTGAAGCGGGGTGGTGAATCTTCCGGCTATGACCAGTTCTTCTAAACCTACCAAGGACCGGGTCACTTATCTACGGCACCCGTTCCTTGACGGCCTTTCGGTACTTACGGCATCAGCCTACCACGAAGACTTCCCGGTCCACCTCCACGATGAGTACAGCCTGACGCTCGTACAATCCGGGCGGGAAACCACCGTCACCCCCCAGCGGGAGCTGACGGCCCTGAGCGGCTCCATCTCCCTGACGCCACCCAACGTCCTGCACGCCAACCCCAACCGGAACGGGTCCAGCTACGGCTTCACTACGCTGTACCTCAGTCCGGATGTCGTGCACTACCTCTCGCCCAAAGCCACCGCCAGGCTACGCGAGGACTCCGTCGTTCTGCAGGAGCCGCACCTGTTTGCGGCCCTCACGGCGTGGGCCGCCGGCCCCCACGCCCCGGAACGGGAACTCATCGCCTTACTGGAACAACTGTTTCGCTCCAGCCTGAACGGCAATTACCCAGCACAAGATTCTCCGTCAGCCACGGAAAAAAGCTGGCTGGCCAACGTGACCGAATACGTCAACCAAAACCTCGAGGATCGGGTCTATCTGGACGATCTGGCCACCGTCGCCGGAATGAGCCGGTATCATTTCCTGAGAAGCTTTCGCCGGGAAAAAGGCGTTACGCCCCTGCAGTACGTGAACCTGTGCCGCGTCGAGCGGGCGAAAAAATCCTTGATGCGGGGAAATTCCATCACCGGGGCAGCCCACGAAGCCGGTTTCTACGATCAGAGTCACTTTCACCGCTTTTTCCTGCGGTTTTCCGGCATCACTCCCGGGCAATTTCTGGCGGGCAGCAATTTTGTACAAGACCACCACTAGCGCGGGAAATAGCTTTGTGGTCAATCCAATTGATGCCATGATCCTACGCTCCCTATTCTTTATCCTCCTGATCTCCGGCCCCCTGGCCGGACAGACCATAAATTCCCTGCCGGCCAACAAAATGTTGAGCCGAGCCCAGGCCGGGCAGGACATTGATGTCCTGCACCACCACCTGCTGGAAACCCACGGTGGGGTTTTCACCTACGCGACCCCGGACGACTACCAAAACTTCTTCTCCGCCGCCAAGGGAAAACTGCCCGACTCCCTGCGGGTGCTCGAGCTCTACCGCATCCTCGGCCCACTGGCCGAGCTGTTATCGGATGCCCACACCAAGATGGAGCTTCCCGCCGCTTTTTACGAGTATCTGGACACGGAGATGCGCTTGCTTCCCCTAGGCGTCCGATGGATGGACGGTCAGCTCTTCATCATGCGGGACCTGTCCGCGGAGCAGCAATTCACCCTCGGAGAGGAGCTGGTTTCCATTAACGGTCAATCCGCCAGGGAGTGCTTCCGGGAGTGTCTGCGCTACCAGTCGCGGGACGGCAAGAGTCTGCCGGGCGCGGAAAGGCAGATGTCAAACCTATTCATGGACTATTACGGCTTCCTCTTCGGGGAACCCGAGCAGTTTACCCTTGAGATCAGGAGTGCGGACGGCGGGCTGCGCACCCTGACGATCCCCAGCGAGCGGTGGCCCGCCCTGGAAGCTCGGCTGGAAGCCCAGCGCGCCAAATCCCCTCCCTTTGATCCGGCGAAACGCTTTGCCTTTGAGCTGCGCGATCAGTACGGCTACCTGAAGGTGGGAAGTTTTCTGCCCCGGCACTGGAAGCAGGCCGGGCGCAAACCCAAACGTTTTTTCAAATCCGTTTTTGCGGACCTCGAGGAACAAGGAGTCAGTACCCTCGTACTGGATTTACGGAATAACGGTGGCGGCAGCGAAGCCTACTTCATGCCATTGCTGAGCTACCTCCTCGACCAGGAATTCCGGGTGTACGAAGAACTCAGTGTGGCGACCCTCAGTATCCCCGAGCACCAGTATTACCCCGAAGACAACCTCCGCCAACTCGAGAAAGCGGCCCGTAAATCCCTGACGCCCCGGGGTGATCGGTTCGCCGAGGTAAACGATCCTTCCGTGAAGAACACGGCTCCCCGCGAGCCCAATTTCCGCGGGAAGCTCTACGTCCTGATCAATGAATACACCTATTCCGCTGCCGGCGACTTTTCCGGCGTGCTGCAGCACCACGATCGGGCCACCTTTATCGGAGTGGAAACGGGAGGAAGCCCCAACGTCAATACCGCCGGGATTGCGAATACCCTGCACCTCCCCAACAGTGGGATCAAAATGCGTATTCCCTTGCTACGGTACCTGATCAACAATCGCCACGACAACGCAGGCCACGGCCTGCGGCCGGACTACCCCGTCACGCCCACCATAGCGGACGTGCTTGCCGACCGTGATCCGGTCCTCGAAAAGGCCGAGGCCCTGATCGGGCAACGGCCGTAGAGCAACCTAGAACCGTTTATCCAGCCAATCCGCCATGGTTTGCAGGGCTTCTTCGGCAAAGGTGACTTCGATGGTGCCGTATTCCGTCGGGGAGCCCGTATCTGCGGGTTGAAAGAGGTGGTTGAGGTTAAGGAAGGGAGCCACCGTTAAATCTTCATTGCCGGCCCGGGCCAGGGCCGCGGAGATACCGTTCAGGTTTTCCAGTCCGGGTACCTGGGTGTCTTTGAGGCCGTTCATGGCCAGCACCGGCACGGTCAGCTGCTCAAGGTACTCCGTGGGGTCAAAGGCCAGGAAATAACGCATCCAGGGCGACTTCAGCGCATCAACGTACTGCTTGCTGTAGGCTCGCCGGTCTACGATGCTTTTACGCATGGCTTCGGGAAAATCGTCGATGGCTTTGATAAACACTCCGTAAAGCCCTTCCTCGTATTCCTCCATGGTAAGATCCGTGTTTTGTTTGATCCAGGCGTAGGCGTCCCGCAGGGCCTGTTCGTCGCGACTGGTAATCACTTCGGGCACCCCCATCGCCTTGCTGACCTGGCGGCGCTGCTCGAGCATCAGGCTATCGATGGGCAGGCCGGGAGCCGCCAGCAAGATCACAAAATCGAGGTCACCGTCGGCCGCGGCCACCATGGGGGCCAGCATGCCTCCCTCACTATGACCGGCCAGTCCGACGGGAACGGACGACAGTTCGGGGCGGGTTCGCAGGTAACGGACCGCAGCCCAGGCATCCTTCGCCAGATCGGCGCTGGTGGCCGCCCCAAAGTCTCCGGTGCTTTCGTTTACTCCCCGGTCGTCGTAGCGTAATACCCCGTACCCTCTTCGGGTCAGAAAATCACTCACCACCAGGAAGGGGCTGTGGTTGATCTGAGCGCCGATGTAGGAATTGCGGTCCTGCGGACCGGAGCCGGAAATCAAGACGACCATGGCCCGGGGCTTGCCGTTAGCGGGCGTGGTCAGCTCCCCGGCAATCGTTACGTCATCGGCTCCGCCAGCGAAGCGTACGGCCTCCCGTTTGTAGGGGAAATCGGTAGGATCCTGGGGTCTCGCCCGCAGGGTCATCGGTCCTTCCTCGATGGGATAGCCGTTGGGCCGGTACCGCGTGAAGGTGAGGGGAAAATCCTGGTTGGCCTGATTGTACACCCCCTTGATGACCTTTCCGTCGTATACCGCATCGTACTGGACGTTCACCACCTCAATCTCGAACCGGAACAGCTTCCCGTCAAATTCCAGGCGATCCATCGGTAGTTTGGTGGGGCCCTGGCTGGGAGATTGGTAGGTCCCCGAACGCTTGCCTTCGCCTTCGACCACCTCAATTTTCAGGGGAAGTTTAGTCCCCATGGCGTCAAGGATGGCAAACCATTCCCCGGCAATTTGCGCGGGAAGGGACACAGTGAAAAAGAGCAGTAAGGGCAGTAGGAAAAACCGTTGCATCGAAATGTGTTTCAGGGTTGATGAGTCTGAGGGTAGGACGGAAAAGAAAGCACGGGGGTCACAATCCTTCCCGGGAAATACCCGTAGCTGGCGGAAGAATCTTATGGCGTTACCGCAGGTGCCAAGATGTACCCAGCGGCCGTGCGCTTATTTGAGCACCCGGGTATCGTATGTACCAATACCCATGCTCTTGAGCCATTCCTGGTGGGCGGCCAGTCGGCGCTTGAAGTCTTCCCACTCCCGCTGCCGCTGGGGCGTCCAGGCAACTTCCGCCAGCGCCGGAAGTCTTGGGAAGACCAGGTAGTCAATATCTTCCAGGGAGCGTACCGTTTCGGACCACAGCGGAGCTTCCACGCCGAGAATATCGGCATCTTCCACGCCCTCGGCGATGGCGGCCGGGTCCCAGAGGTAAGCCGAATCCACTTCAATGTAGGCGGCCCAGTGCAGTCCGATGCGGGAAGTGCTGTCGTATTGCATGTCGAGGTACGTCCGGTTGGCGGGACTCATCAGCACCTGGTTGCCGTTCTGCTTGGCCCTGAGGGCGTATTCCGGGTGGGCCCAGAGTTGCACCACGGTTCCGTTCGCCAGGTTGGAAGAGGCCACTTCGTCCCAGCCCACGTTCTGCTTGTTGTGCCGTTCAACGATCTGCTGGACTTCGTTGATGAAGCGGACGTAATCTTCGTGGTCCGTTACGTGGCTCTCGTCTCCCCCGATGTGGAAGTAGGGTCCGGGGGTCATCTCGGCGATTTCCCGCACCACGTCGTCAATGAACTGGTAGGTGAGGTCACTATCCGTATTGAAAGTGCTGAAACCTACTTCGGTACCAAAGTGGGGTTTGGCCGGCTTGTCCGTGCCGTTGAGTTCGGGGTAGGCAACGATAGCCGCATTGGTGTGGCCCGGCATATCCACTTCGGGCACCACGGTCATCCCGCGGGCCGCCGCGTAATCGATTATTTCCCGGTATTCCTCCTGGGTGTAGAACCCGCCGGGGGTACCGTCGACTTCCGTAAGACCGCCCACTTCGGTGAGTTTGGGCCAGCTCTTGATTTCGATGCGCCAGCCCTGGTCGTCGGTCAGGTGCAGGTGCAGGAAATTGACCTTGTAGCGGGCGATGCGGTCAATGGTAGCCTTGAGGGTATCCATGCCCATGAAGTGACGGGCCACGTCCAGCATGAAGCCCCGATAAGCGAAGCGCGGCATGTCCGTGATCGTACCGCAGGGTAGGAAGATGCCCCGTTCGGAGTCTCCGGCGAAGGCCATGACCTGTTCCAGGGTGATGGCTCCGTTGAGGACGCCATCGGCGTCGGCGGCACTGATGCTCACCCCATCGGGCCGAACGTTGAGCAGGTAGCTGCCCGCGGGAAGTTCCAGGCTTGCATCAATTTCGGTGGTGAGGGGGAAACCCGTGGCCGGCAAATTCTCCCGCAGGTAGGCCAGGGCGCGGGCGTCGATCGTTTCTTCCGACCACTCCGAGGGGGCGTCCAGGTCAATGAACAGGGCACCCTCGGCGTCGGCCATCTCCACCGGCAGGGGAATCAGGGGCATATCGGAGAGGGGAGCCATCGCCGGAGGCGGTGGTGGTCCGTCCTGGCCACAGGCAACAAACAGGCCGCAAACGAGCAGCAGCAGAAAAATCTTGGGAGTCGACATAGCTTTTAGTTTTGATCCACCCCGGCCGATGGCCGGGCCCACGGGCAGCCAAGATACCGGCCACGGGGAGTGTACGCAAGTCGGGCCGACAGCTTACCTTACCGGAACGATTTCAAATACCCCCGAGGGATGAATACTTCCGTTTTCCTGCCTGCCATTCCGGTAATCACGCTGCTACTGACCGGATTGCTCTGCACCTGCGCACCGTCGCCCACCGAAAAATCCGACGAGAACATCGAGTTGCCCAACCCGGAATCTTCGCCCCCAAGCCTTCAACGGGGCTTTCCCATGGACACCCTGCCCGCCCCGGCACCTCCCCCACCGATTGACTACGACACCACCGAATGGATGGAAATCACGCGGCATGACCCGACGATCCTGCTCGACCTGCGCTACGCTACGGACAGCAACTTCATGGAGCGGGTAATCTACGATTGCGGCCGCTGCTTCTACCGCCCCAAGGTGGGTCAGGCCCTGCTGCGGGTGCAGGAGCGGCTCCGGGAAAGGGGCCTGGGGCTGAAGATGTTCGACTGCTACCGCCCCGGTCCGTACCAGCAACGGTTGTGGGACGTGCTGCCCGACCCCCGCTACGTGGCCAATCCCGCCCGGGGCAGCCTCCACAGCCGGGGAGCCGCGGCGGACCTGACGGTGGTGCGACTGGCGGACAGTAGTGAGCTGGACATGGGCACCGGCTACGATTATTTCGGAGAAGCCGCCTACACGACGACCACTGCGCTGCCGGACAGTGTACTGGCCAACCGCAAGCTCTTCCAGGAGGCCATGATCGCCGAGGGTTTCCTCACCATCCGCACCGAGTGGTGGCACTTTAATTTCTCCGGTCCGCGCTACCCGCTGAGTGAGTGGGTCTGGCCGTGCAGTAATGATGAGTAACGGAACTGTAGCCCCGCCCACTACCTTTGGGGCATGAAACTTCGCCTCCCGGTCATCCTCACGCCCATCATTCCCCTCGTCTGTTGTGCCGTGCTGGCCCTCGACGACCCGGCCGCCCTGGTGGCCCGGGCCCGTGGGTGGAGTGTCTGGGTGCTGGAGCACTTTGACTGGCTCTTCAACTGGTCCATTTTCGGTTGCGTCGTGGTGGTCACGGTGGTCTACTTCAGTCCGCTCGGCCGTCTGGTCATTGGGGGTAAGGGGGCCGTGCCGCTGCTTTCTCCCTGGCGCTGGTTTGCGGTGACGGTGTGTACGACGGTCGCTACCGGCATCCTGTTCTGGGGTATCGCCGAGCCGATGTATCATTTGAGTGGCACGCCCGCGGCGGGAGCGGATGCCCCCAAGGTTTTTGCCCTGTCCACCCTTTTTCTGCACTGGACCATCACGCCCTACGCCATGTACACCCTGGCGGGCCTGATCTTCGCCATTGCCTACTACAACCGGAAACAGCCCTTTGCCCTCAGTGCCCTGATCGAGCCGCTTTTCGGTCGCGCGATAACCGGCTACGGGGGGATCGGCATCGACGCCATTTGCCTGTTCGCCCTGGTGGCGGGCATGTCGGCCAGCCTCGGCACGGGCGCCCTGTCGCTGGCCGGGGGGACGGGGCTGCCCCCCAGTCCACTTACCCTGGCGGCCATCATGGTCTTCATCGTGGGGGCCTTCTGCATTTCTGCGGCCTCCGGGCTGCAGCGGGGCATTCGCATCCTGTCGAACTGGAACGTGGTCGGCTTCATCATGCTGGCCTTCTTCGTATTCTTCTCCGGACCGACCCTCGGAGCACTGGAGCTGGCGGGCACCGCCAGCGTCGACTACGCGGCGAACTTCCTGCCGCGGAACCTGGGGCTGGACCCGGGAATTGATCGCCCCTGGATGCACGACTGGACCAGTTTCTACTGGGCCAACTGGTACGCCTGGGCGCCCATCACGGCCCTTTTTCTGGGGCGTCTGGGGCTGGGGTACACCGTCCGGCAATTCATCCGGGTAAACCTGGTGTACACCTCGCTGTTTGGCGCCTTCTGGATGATTGCCTTCGGTGCCATCGCCATCGTTACCGACGGGGGAAGTGGTCCCATCGTACGGGCGGTAACCGAATTGGGGCCGGAAGCGGCCATTTATGAGTTGCTGGGCCGACTGCCCCTGGCCGCGTACACCCCTCACTTCTTCGTGCTGCTCATCTTCCTGTCCTACGTTACGGCGGCGGACTCCAACGTTTCGGCCATGAGTGCGCTGTGCGTCAACGACATTCGCCCCGACCAACCGGAGGCGCCGCTGTTCCTCAAATTCCTGTGGGGAGGAATTATCGGCTTAACGGCCTGGACGTTGGTCGCCTACGCAGGAATTGACGGCATCCGGCTCATCTCCACCCTGGGTGGTTTTCCCGCGATGTTGTTGATCATACTGGCCGGCCTGGGGCTGCTGCGGCTATCGTTCCGGAGCTTTTCCGGGCGGGAGAAATGATCCATTTGGGTAAAGAAATCATTCTCTGTCGGCAACAATGTTGTCAAGTCATACATTTTAACGACTTTTGGAGGCCTTAAACGAGGCAAAGCAGATGGCAGGCCAATTATTCCCCCGCTTCCATCGTTAGTTTCATTTCAGCATTTTCACCCCAAACTATTCCCCCGACTCCCATGGCAGTACCTAACTTCAAATCCGACGTAGAAGCCGTTGACGCCCTCGCCCAAGCCTATCAGGACTTACGCGCTGAGATTGGGAAAATCATCGTTGGCCAGGAGGAAGTGGTGAAGGCCGTTTTGATTTCTCTCTTCTCTAACGGACACTCTCTGCTGGTGGGGGTTCCCGGACTGGCCAAGACCCTGCTGGTTTCCACCATTGCCGAAGTGCTTGACCTGGAATTCAAGCGGATTCAGTTCACCCCGGACCTGATGCCTACGGACATCACCGGCTCCGAGATTCTGGGGGACGACCGCAAATTTGCCTTCAACCCCGGTCCGCTGTTCGCCAACATCGTGCTGGCCGACGAGATCAACCGTACGCCCCCCAAAACGCAGGCGGCCCTGCTGGAGGCCATGCAGGAACGTTCGGTGACCGTCAGCGGTCACCGTCATGCCCTGCCCGCACCCTTCTTCGTGCTGGCCACCCAGAACCCCATCGAGCAGGAGGGTACCTACCCGCTGCCCGAAGCCCAGTTGGACCGCTTCATGTTCAACATTCCCCTCGACTACCCCCGCTACGAAGAAGAAATTGCGGTAGTAAAGGGCACCACGGGGATTTCCGTCAGCGAGTTGAAGCACATCCTCTCCGGAGAAGAAATCATGTTCTTCCAGCAGCTGGTGCGCAAAATCCCCATCAGTGACAACGTACTGGAATACGCCGTCAGCCTGACGAGTAAGACGCGCCCGAACACCGAGCGTGCCACCAGCGAGGTCAACGATTACATCAGCTGGGGCGCCGGTCCCCGGGCCAGCCAGTACCTGGTCCTCGGGGCCAAGTGCCACGCGGCCATCATGGGCAAGTACAGCCCGGACATTGAAGACGTTCGCGCCATTGCCAAGTACGTCCTACGCCACCGGATTGTGAGGAATTACAAGGCCGAAGCGGAGGGCATCACCGAAGAGCACGTCATTGAAGCCCTCTTCTAACCGATTCCGCATTATTTGTTACTTCTTTTCCGTTGAGTGCCCGCCAGAACCCGGCAGGTAATCATCTGTTCTATTATAGGTATAGCATGAATATTATGATCCAACGGTTCTCCCTTTACTTTGCTGCCCTGTTGCTGGCCGTCACGCTCTTCTCCTGTAGCGATGATATGCAGCGCACCCTGCAGCCGACCCCGTCGGCTTTTGGCAGCATCAACAGCGTGACGGTCATTGCCGACAGTAGCCTCTGGTTGTCGCAGGCCCGTGACTCGGTAGCTTTCTTCTTTGAGTCTCCCTACATCATCCTGCCCCAACCGGAGCCCATCTTCGACATCCGGCACATTGAGCCCCGTAAGCTGGCCGAAGAGCCCACCTTCCAGGAGCTTCGGAATTACATCGTACTGGCCGACCTGAGTGATGCGGACAGTCCGACGACGAAGATGGTCCTCAACGACCTCAACGACGCCAAAATCTCCCAGGTCAAGGAAGAAGGTTTCGGCACCGCCGTGGCCAAAAACAAGTGGGCCACCGGGCAGCAGCTCATCTACCTGATGGGCCGAGACGAAACCGAATTGCTGGCCGGCATGAGTAACATCTACCCCTCGGTCGTCAAGCGACTGGCCGATGCGGAACGGGAGCGCGTCCGGATCACCACCTACTTTGAGGGCATCAACCGGGGTCTCGGAGATACCGTACAACAGAAAATCGGCGCGCGCCTTGACGTTCCCGGCAGCTACAGCCTGGTGCCCATCGACGAGCCGAACTTTGTGTGGCTCCGGAAAGAAACCCAGGGAGGAAGCCTCAACATCATGGGCACCCGCGTCCCCTACGAGAGCCAGGGCCAGCTGACCAAGGAGGGCCTGAAGGAAATCCGGGATCAACTGGGCAAGCAGTACATCAGTACCACCCTGGAAGATACCTACATGAAGGTAAACGACGTGGACCTGCCGCTCTTCACCGAATCCATGGAACTCAACGGGCAGTTTGCCCTGGAGGGCCGGGGAATCTGGGAAATTGAAAATGATTACCTGGGCGGCCCGTTCGTATCCTACCTCATCAACAATGAGGCGGAACGGGAGCTGGTTTTCATCGATGGCTTTGTCCTGGCCCCCGGCCGTAAAAAGCGGGAGCTGGTCGAACAGTTGGTCCAGGTACTGCGGACTACGGAAGTTCAGTAAGCCCGTAGTTTTTCCGTTTCCCACCAACATTCGAAGGTATTTTTGGGGTCTACCCCAAAAACCCCGCTATGTTACGCTTTCCCCTTCTTTTTGCTCTTCTACTTTGCGGCAGTGCCCTGGTAAATGCCCAGTTCACCAAAGGACAGATCTACCTGGGGGGCACCTCCTCCGTGGGGCTAACCGCCCAATTTGAGCCCTTTGGGATGGCCCTGCAGTCTCAGGTTTCCGGGTCGGGTGTATTTCTTGCCGATCGCTTCCTGGTGGGAGCCGACGTGGTGGCGGGCGTAGGCACGGCCCAGGGAAACGTAAATGGCACCTCCTTTATTCGACCCTTTGCTCGGGTGTACTTCGTAAATAAATCGCCGAAAGCCCCGACGGCCTTCGCGGAGCTGGGGGTAGGCAGCGTGGGTACCAATGGGTTTAGTCAACTAGACGTGCGGCCGGCCGCAGGACTGGAAATCCCCTTTGCTCCCCAAATTTTTGGTACGCTTAAATTGCAGTATGGGATAATCCCCGACGACAGTAACCTCGCCCAGCTAACTTTTGGTCTGAACGCCCTGCTGAATCAATTGGGCGCGGACGCAGGTGCCAGGGGCATTCCGGTGCGCCAGGGGCAACTGATGCTGGACCCACAGTTTGGCAACCTGATTTATATTCGACCTTCCGGGTCCGGGTCCCGGCTAATCAGCGGAAACTTTGGGGTTCGGGGTGGATACCTTCTGAGTGAATCCGTTATGCTACTGGGGGGCGTAAATTTCTCCCTGGGGAGCAACAAGAGCGATTTCTTTGAGTTTAACAACAGTTCCCTCGGTGCAGACCTGGGCCTGCGGTATCATTTCCCCACAAGCAGAATGACGCAATTCTTTGCCGGTGGCAAGTTCAGCTACCAACGTATTTCCTTCAACAGCAGTGGTAACATCGGCACTCCGACGGAATTCTCGGACAACAACGTCTCCTTCATGCCGGAAGCCGGATTTCTTTTTTTCCTGCTGAACAACCTGGCCCTTGACCCCTCCGTATCCCTGAATATTCCACTAGGCGAAAACAGTTTTGAAACCACCCTGCTGCGGGCGGGCATTGGGCTACAGTTCTTTTTTGGAGGGCGTGGCCAGGCGGAGTAACCAACCGGCCCCGCAGAAAAGAGGCTCATTAGATTGAATTCAAAGTGCTGCCCTTCTCCACCTGATTGCTGGTTTGGAGCGTTGCGCACCATCAACCTAAAGCCTGAACTCATGCAAAAAGCCTTACTCTTTCTCCTTGCCATTCTCCCTGCCTTATTGATTGCCCAGGAACGCCGGGGACAATGGCTAATCAATACCAATACGGGCTTCACGACTAACCAGGGTGCTCCCGGTATCCGGGACCTCCTGGGGAGCAACGCCGAAGCGGGATATTTCCTCTCTGATCGATTGCTACTCGGTGCCAGCCTCCAGTTTGGTGAAGTTGACGGGGGAGACTGGGAATTCAACGACAACTACGTTAATCCCTACCTCCGGTATTATCTCCCCGGATCATCGGATGGCCGCTTGCGGTATTTTGCGGAAATCGGAGGACTTCTTCGTTTTAATTCGGGAAGTGCGCTGAGTATCCGTCCGGGATTGGGCCTCGAATACGAAATCGCCCGGGGAATTGTTCTGAATGCCGGGCTCCGCTACACGGCGGCAGAGAACGAATTTCCCCGAGCGCTCAGCCTTCAGCTAAATACGCTGGTTCTGCTCGGGCGGGAAGGTGATCCCGAACAAAAGGATGGGGAAAACTACCGCAAAGCCCGAGGAACGACCATGCTCAACCTTGGGTTCGGCAACGCCACCTGGGGCAGCCTGGGCTCCTTTGACTACAAGGACGTCAACCTCACCTTCGAGGCCAGCACCTTTCTTACCGATAACTTTCTGCTGGAAGCCCGGCTGGGTGCTTACTACTCCGATCTTGGCCGGGAGTCCCCCAGCTACGTAGGCGACTACCTGAACCTAAGTGCTTCCCTGGGAGGTCGATACCTGTTCCGCAGCGGAAAGCGGCTTCAGCCCTATTTGGCGGCCGGAATTACCTACGAATACCTGGAACAGCGCGTGGACATCGAGCTAGGGAATGTCCCCCAGGAATTTTCCCTAGATCTTCAGGTTAATCAGGTCTCGTACTACGGAAAGGCCGGGGTCCTGTACCATCTCAACGATCGCTTAGCACTTGACGTAAACGTCGGCTATGACGGCGTCACAAAACGCATCAACGGAGGAGCGGGCATCCGTGCCTTTTTTGGCGGGAATTAACCGAGGGGCCTGATCGAAACGTCTTCCGTGATCTTCCAGGGCCTGGCCGACCAGAGCATCAGGCCAAAAGGAACAATCCAGATCAGATCGTTGAACAGGGTTACCCACCAGAAGGAAGCCGGGAAATTGCCCAACCAGTAGTGGTACACGAAACCGATGGGACCAAAAACCTTTCCCAGGAAGCCCACCAGCACGATGGGCCAGTGCCGGTCCGGCGCCAGGGCGGCGATGCCGTAGCCCAGGCCGTAGACCCCCACGATCATGCCAACGGATTGCCAGATCATGGGGTAAAGCGGTTGTTCCATCCCCGTCAGGTCAAAGACGTGCCGGGGGAATAATACCACCCAGGCGCCCCAAAGAATGTTGTACGTGGCCGCGGCGGCCAACCAGTAAAATCGCCAGTCTCGGTTTCGCATGGGCGTCTAACGGAGACTGGCGACTCGGGTTTTACCGGAAGCGTCCTTTTACTTAAAAAGGAGGATATCGATCAGGGCCGCACCTCATTGCCCAAACCAACCAGGTTGGCAAAGAGGCGGTAGGCCCCGGGGACGCCGGCGGGGAGTTCCCGGAAGAAACTGTAGCCCGTATACACGAAGTACCCCTCACCGTATTCGGCCACCAGCAGTCCGCCATCCCGGGCGGGTTCTCCGGGGTCATTGCTGCTGAGGATCGCCGTGTACTCTTCACTCCAGTTGTTGGGGAAGTAAAGACCGCGCTCCTGCACCCAGCCGTCAAAGTCGGCTTCCGTGATCTTGTTCGGATAGTTCAGGACGGGGTGGTCCGGAGCCAGCATCCGAACTTCGGCTTCCTCCACAGTTACCCGATCGCGGGAAAGCTGAAGGGGGTAAGGACCGATTTCCGTCTGCGGGAGCTTGAGTCCGCGGCTAGTGTTGTACTGGATGACCAGCGTGCCACCCTGCTTGACGTATTCCAGTAGGCGGGGATGATAATTCGGCATCCGGTCCAGGACGTTGTACGCCCGGATGCCCACCACGATGGCATCGAAGCGGTCCAGGCTGTTGCTGGTAAAATCGCCGTCCTCCAGGGTCGTGACGTTGAACCCGATGTTGGTCAGGGCCTCCGGAATGGCGTCTCCCGCTCCGGGGAGGTAACCAATGTTGCGTCCGGCAATTTTTAGGTCCAGCTTGGCGACGGGAACGCTGGCGTCCAGCTCCGCCAGCTGGGTCGGGATGTGGTCGTGGTCGATCTTCACCAATTTGCGGGTAAACCCTTCTTCCACGCTGTCCAGTCGGACGAGGGGCACGATCATCCCCTGCGCCTGGCCTTCGGGGGGCGTAAGGTCAAAGGTGAGGATTTGCTCCTGTCCCTTGCGATCCATGGTGAAGGTCATTTTTTCGGGTTCCACGCTCCATCCTTCGGGGGTGCACAACTCCACCGTACCGGAGATATTTTCCTTTCCGGCGGTCACCTTTACCCGAATGGGGCTGGGGGCAGACTGCGTGAACAGGTAGGAGCTTTCCCCCAGCTCGGCAAATACCGGCTGCATGATCTCAAAGGGCTGCACCTGTTCTCCCTTGACCGGGTCCGTGAAGCTGTGGCGAAGCGGACGGGCAAAGGTCAGTGGCTGTCCGGCAACGTCGAGATCAAACTCGATCATGATGGGATCATCGCTTTCTCCTTTCCCCCGTAGCAACTGGTCTTTGACGGTGTACATACCCAGTTTCCAGGCATCCCGTAACCAATAGGGACTACTGGAGGCCAGGTCTGTGGGCAGTTGGAGGGTAAACTCGTGCTCAACGGGGCGGGCCCGCTCCATCTTGGCGTCCAGGGTAGTGGTTTCGGTCAGTCCGCGCACGCGGAAGCCCCGAAGGTTGACCGGCTGGTCGGTCCGGTTGGTGGCCTCCAGCTCGACGGTAATTTCCTCTCCGGCCGCGGCCGTAGGGTCATCCGTTCCCGCAAAGAGGTACAGCCCGAGGATTCCGGCCACGATTTCGTCCAGTTCGGCCATCTTCTTTTTCTTCCAGTAGCCGTCGGGCAGGGCCTCCATCATCGAACGTACCCGGAGCAGATCGGGCAGGGAGGCCGAGGGATCATCGAAGTCAAAACTGGCTTCCACGGCGGCCAGCGCCCGTCCGACGGGGGCACCTCCCTTCACCCGGTTCCAGGAGACGTCGATGTTGGCAAAAATATCGTTGTCGGCATCCCGATCGTCGCCCTTGAGCAGTTCGAGTTGTTCGTCGTAGCTGGCCCGGCTTCCGGAACTCCCGAAACCCTGGCTCTTGTGCTGACTGCGGCTGCGGGCCGCAATTTCCGAGACGCTTTCTCCGAGTTTCGGCAGGTAAGTACCGGCATCCACCTTGATGACCTTATCCTGCTGCATATGCTCGGGCACCCCGCGCCAGGTGTAGGCATTCCAGTAGATGCGACGGGGCTGCCAGGGCTCTACGTACTCGAGCTGCTCGGGGAAAGCGTTGGGGTCACCGGCCTTCTCAAAGGCCTCCATGCCAATGATGGCCGAAGCCGTGTGGTGGCCGTGGGTCGTTCCAGGGGCGCGGGGATCAAACCGGAGCACGATCACGTCCGGCCGCCACTGACGGATCACCCAGACGGCATCGGCCAGGACATCCTGCTTATCCCAGATGTTAAAGGTCTCGTCCGGGTGTTTGGAGTAGCCGAAATCATTGGCCCGGCTGAAGAATTGGGTTCCCCCGTCGGTACGGCGGGCGGCCAGGAGTTCCTGGGTTCGGGTCAGGCCCAGCAGTTCGCGGATGTCCGGAGCGATGAGGTTCTGCCCGCCGTCTCCGCGGGTGAGGCTCAGGTAGGCCGTTTCCACCTTGTCGACTTTGGAGAGGTGGGTAATGAGCCGCGTGTTTTCGTCGTCGGGGTGAGCGGCCATGTAGAGGGCAGCGCCGAGCACCTGGAGCTTTTGAATATCGGCGTGAAGTTCGCCCGAAGTGGGTCGGGCCGGAATTTGGGCGAATAGCGAAAAGGAAAGCGCCAACAGGCTAACAATCAGGGGTAACGTCTTCTTCACGGGGTTGGATATTTTTTTACCGGCAATAAGACGCCACAGCGGCGGGATATGTTTACACGGCACCTTCGTTCTGCCGGAGAATTAACGAAATGACGTTCGTTCGCCCCGATGAGGTGGCTCAGCTTCAACAAGTGTAGGGGCATGATGGCGGAGCAGGTGCCACGCTGGTGGGTATGGCAGAGCGATGGTGGAACCCAGGCCGCTACTCGGCCCAATAGCACTTTTTCCCCTACTTAGGCTTTTCAGTTTGCACTCATTTCGCGACACCTCCGAGCAGCTCGTTACACTCGACGGCTCGGAGGAGCGCTTTAGGGAAAGTGGCATAGCCGGTCCTCCGAGCTGTCTTTACTGGGCCGGAGGACCGGTATGCTGCTCGTAGGTCTCAGCGTCGGGTGATGGCACTGGAGGTATACCCGGCATCCTGCGCGCCGCGCCCCCCAAAGCAACTTTGCCGCCAACTTCCCCCGGACATTCCGGGAAAAAGAAGGCCCTGGGGCAACCATCTGGCTTTATTTTCATTTTTAAGTGAAAGATACCCTTCCACCCCATACCTTTGACCAATTCCACAACCACCGCTAAACGCATGGGCGCCAGCCTGGACCAGATAAAGCAGCCAATCGCCGAGGAGCTGACCGCCTTCGAACGGCGATTCCGGGAGACCCTCCGGTCTCCGGTGCCCCTGATGGACCGGGTGACTTACTACATCGTTCGCCGCAAGGGCAAGCAGATGCGCCCCATGTTCCTTTTCCTGGTGGCCAAAGCCTGCGGGCAGATCAACGATTCGACCTACGTGGCCGCCTCCATGATTGAGATTCTGCATACGGCCAGCCTGGTACACGACGACGTGGTGGACGAATCCTACGAACGGCGGGGTTTGTTTTCCATCAACGCTCTCTGGAAAAACAAGATCGCCGTGATCGTCGGTGACTATTTCTTCTCCAAGGGGATGCTGATTGCCCTGCAGAACAAGGAGTACCGCCTGCTGGAAATCACCTCCGATGCCGTGCAGGCCCTGGCGGAGGGAGAATTACTGCAGCTGGAAAAAGCCCGCCGGCTGGACATCGACGAGCAGGTTTATTTTGACGTGATCCGCCAGAAAACCGCCAGCCTGATTGCCGCCTCCTGCATGGCCGGAGCCGCCTCGACCACTAAGGACGAGGAAACAATGCAGCTGATGCATCAATTTGGCGAAAAGATTGGGATCGCCTTTCAGATCAAGGACGACCTCTTCGATTTCGGCGTAGACGACGTGGGCAAGCCCCGGGGCATTGACATCAAGGAGAAGAAGATGACCCTCCCCCTCATCCACGCCCTCAACGAAGCCTCCTACCTGGAACGGCGGCGCATCATTCGCCTGATCAAGAAACACCACGATAAGGCCGACAAGGTCGCCGAGGTCATCCAGTTCGTGAGAAACAGTGGGGGGATTGCCTACGCGGAGCGGGCCATGCTGCGCTACCGCGACGAGGCCTTTGCCCTACTGCACCAACTCCCCGCCAGTGAAGCCCGGGACGCCCTAGAGGCCCTGGTCAACTACGTCGTTGACCGCAAGTACTGACCGGTACACCGCTTCGTAGGCCTCCACCATTTTCTGAATACTGAATTGCTCGGCCCTACGCCGGCAATCGGCCCGATCTTTTCCGGCTGCTTCCCCAATGGCGCTGGCCAGAGCCTCCGCGTCTCCCTTTTCCACCACTACCCCCACCTCCGACGTCAGGATTTCGGGCGTCGCTCCGGAGTTGAAGGCGGCAACCGGGGTGCCGCAGGCCAGCATCTCCACCAGGACCAAGCCGAAGGGTTCGTCCCACACCGCCGGGAAAACCCCCACGCTGGCACCGGCGAGCAACTCACCCAGCTGGGCGCGATTGAGGTGGCCGAGGTAGCGCACGTCCTCCCCCACCTCGGGAGCGATCAGTTGCTCGAAATAGTCCCGGTCCGCCACCGCCCCCGCGATGGACAGGGGGAAGCCCGCCACTTTGGCGGCCCGGATGGCGTGGTGAATGCCCTTTTCCGGCGTGATCCGACCGTAGCATACGGCCAGGGGCCTTGCCGGAGCGGATAGCTCCGCCGGCCAGCTTTGCAGGTCGATGCCGTTATGCACTACGGTGTACGCTCCGACGTAGGGCGCCCACTGCCGTCCCAGGTGATCGCTGATGCTGACGAAGCGGTGCGGGTGCCGGCCCCGCGTCATCCACCCCGTCAGCCGGGAGGCCCGGTAAGGTGGGGTGTGCAGGGTAGTGACCATGGGGCGGCCGGTCTTCCGGGACCACAGGGGAGGAAGGAAGTGAATGCTGTTGTCGTGGATTACGTCCACGTCAAGTTTGGCTAATATCCTCAACATCCGGGCGTGGGCCCGGAGGGTGCCCCCGAAACCCGCCCGTTCCGGAAAGGGGACCGGGACGAGGGGAAGATCCGGACTGGAATCCGGGTGGGCGAGCAGCAGCACTTCGTGCCCGCGTTCCATCAGTGCCCGCACCAGGAGGTCGGTAAACATCTCCAATCCGCCCCGAAAGGGCTCCCGAATGGGAAAGCGGAGGGGGGCAATGACGGCAATCCTCATTCTCGTTAGCTAGCGGGTTCCAGTACCGCTTCCGGTGCGTCCCGGTGGGTGAACCCGAGCTCCAGGCCTAATTCCCGGGCCAGGGCCAGGCCCAGTTCCAGGTGATTTTCGTCCAGGGTGGCGGCGTATTCGTCCGTCCAGCCCTCCAGGAAGGCATTTTGCGTACGGTAGTAATTGGGGTCCAGGTTAAGGAGCTTCAGCGCACGGACCAACTCCAGCGTTTGTCCCCACAGTTCGCTGTCTCCGAAGGCCCGAAGGATGAGGTTCCCCACAAAAAATTCAGCGGCCCTTTCCAGATCCGCCTGCTCCTCCCATTCGTGTTTCCAGTGCTGGTAATCGGCCACAATCCGCGCCAGGCGGGGCTGATCGAGGGGGCCTTCTCCGGTCAGGAACTCCATGAGTCGGCGGTGGAGGGTAAACCTTACGGCGGCCATGTAGGCATCGGGGAGCGGCAGTCCACTATCCCGCATGGTGCTCATGAGCTGGTAATTGTCGTAGTAGACGTCCGAGAAGTTCTTGGCGGCAATGCTCAGGTTCCGCCCCGTCAATTCCAGCAGAATTTTCCGTTTTTCGTCCCGGAAGAGGTGCCAGAGGGAGAAGGTAGCGCCGCCGAAGTTGTTACTCATCAGGCGGATCAGTTCGGCCACCCGCCCCACCCGGAATTCCTGCTGCAGCCGGGGTACGAGGTCGGCGAAAATCTCTTCGTCCATGTCGCTCCGCAGTTCTCCGATCATGGTTTGTTGGCCAAGGTAAAGTACGGCAAAACTGAAGGTGGAGTTACTGTGGGTGAGGTTAGACAGGATGGTCATCCGTCCCAGGGCCAGCCGATAGGTTCCCGCCCGCAGTTGATGCAGATCGTGGATCATGGCCCGGTAGTTGAACAGTTCCACGGAGGCCATGTCCGGTTCAAAGAGGCTCGCCGCCGCGAAGTGCATCCCCACCCGTTGCAGTCCGACCCGGGCGGGCATGACGTTTTCGCGGTAGGCCACCGCGGCGTTTTCAAATACGTTGCTTTCCACCTTTTCCAGGTTGGCCACGAAGGCCGGGTGATGATTCTTACCCGTAATCACCTGGCAAAGGTGCAGCGCCCGGTTAGCGTACTGCAGCACCTGAAGTGTTTCAATACCCGATACTTCGTTGAAGAACCAAGCACAACTGGTATACATCAACATCGCGTGCCGCTGCATTTCGAGCAGCCGCAGCATGCGGATTTTCGTTTCCGGCGCCAAAACCTCCTGCTTTGCGTGCCGGCTCACGAAGTCCTCGCTGTTGCCGGGGGAGCGGTCCAGAATAAGTTGGATGTAATCGTTGCGGGCCTCCCATACATCCCGGAACAGGGTCTTCCCTTCCCGCTCAAAGACTTCGATGAGTTGATCCCGCACCTCATCCAGGGCAAAGCGCAGGGGTTGCCGCCAGCGTTGGTGCCAACCCGGCCCACCGCCGGTGTGGCAACCACAATCGCTCCGCCACCGCTCCACACCGTGCACACAAGACCAGGAACTGTTCTCGTGAATCCGGGCCTCCCACACCGGGGGGTGCAGCTCCAGGAATTGTCCGTAGTTGGTGAGCGTAAAGTGCTCGTTCTCCTCGATGTGGTTCAGGCAGAAGGCCAGGGCCATTTCGCCCTTCTTGTGATGGTGTCCGTAGCTTTCTCCGTCCGTCGCGATCTGGGCAATCTGGACGTCATCGTTGGCGTCGAGGCTGTTCATCAGCCGGTCCGCCAGCAGCCGACCGTCGTTCAGCAACCCTTCAAAGGCTACCGCTTTGGAGACTTCCCCATCGTAGAAGAACAGGTCGATACTCCGACCGCTGGGCAGGGGGCAGCGGTAGGCCCGGCGGCTGTCGACGCCGCCGTTCACTTCGTGCCAGTGCTCTTCCTCCTGAAAGCGGACGGCCTTACACTGGCGGGGGGCCAGAACGGTAAATTTGATCCCGTTATCCACCAGTGCCTCCAGGCAATCGGTGTCCACGGCCGTTTCGGCCAGCCACATGCCCTCCGGCATCCGGCCGAAGCGGTGGGCAAAATCCGCGATGCCCCACTTGATCTGCGTTTGCTGATCGCGTGCGTTCGCCAGGGGAAGAATGATGTGGTTGTACGCCTGGGCCAGGGCGTTACCGTGGCCACCGAAACGCTCAAGGCTTTGCCGGTCCGCTTCCAGTAATCGCCCGTAGGTATTGGGATCGTGGGCTTCCATCCAGGATAAAAGCGTAGGGCCAAAGTTCCAGGACATCCGGGCGTAGTTGTTCCGGATGGCGCTGATGTGGTTTTGGTCGTTCAGTACCCGGGCCGTGGCGTTCGGGGCGTAGCATTCTTCGTTGATGCGTTCGTTCCAGTCGTGGTAAGGAGCCGCAGAATCCTGAATTTCGATGGTTTCCAACCAGGCGTTCTCCCGGGGAGGCTGGTAGAAATGGCCATGAATACAGATAAATTTCGAGGGGGTCATAAAGACAAAGTTACGACGGAGGACGCCTAATATTTTGCTCCTTAAGTGCGCCTAATTACGAGCAGAAAACGCCCCACTCCCCTCCCAACAATAAACTTCCGCGCCACGCAGAAAATAAATACCGGCGAAGCGATACCGGGGCCAACCAGCTGGCCCTTTCCGCGTTAGTATGGCGAAGGGACATTGGGAGCTTGATTTGACTCTAGCAATCAACCTCCATTAGCCCTTTAATGCATAACCAAAATTAAACAGCAAATATGTTTGAACTTCCAAAACTCCCCTACGCTTACGATGCTCTTGAGCCGCACATTGATGCTCGCACTATGGAGATTCACCACACTAAGCACCATGCCGGATACACCAATAAACTAAACGCCGCCCTGGAAGGAACGGATCACGCCGATGCTTCCATTGAAGATATTCTGGCCAACGTCAGCAAAGCCAGCACCGGCGTGCGCAATAATGGCGGAGGCTTCTATAACCACAGCCTGTTCTGGTCCGTCATGGGACCAAACGGCGGCGGCACTCCCGGTGGTGAGCTGGGCGCAGCCATTGACGAAGCCTTTGGCAGCTTTGATGCCTTTAAGGATGCTTTCTCCAGTGCTGCCGGCACGCGTTTCGGCTCCGGCTGGGCGTGGCTTCTGGTGGGCGCAGACGGCAAGCTGCACGTAAGCTCTACCCCCAACCAGGACAACCCCCTGATGGACGTGGCCGAAACCAAGGGCACCCCCATCCTCGGACTCGACGTATGGGAACACGCCTACTACCTCAACTACCAGAACCGTCGCCCCGACTACGTACAGGCTTTCTTTGAGGTCATCGACTGGGACGCGGTAGCCAAGCGCTACGCGGCGGCGAAGTAGATTGGTTACGGGTTGCTGGTTACTAGTTGGTGGTTGCTGGTGGTGTATTCAACACTTCCGGTAAAAACCTGGCTAAACCAGCTTCACGGTACCTGCACCGGCTAAGCCGAGTATTCCGCTTTGCTTCACGCTCCGCGCCCTATTGATCGGGGCAATGGGCAAAAGACCAAGCGTGGACGGATTAAATTCCGTTCACGCTATTCTTTTTTATCGGGAAAGGGGCGCAAAACGCCCCATTTCCCCCGGTACCGGACCCGGATACCGCGATCACTCCACTTGGGGTCAATCTCATCAAAAACGGCCGCCGTAAGCCGCACGCCATCCCGGACCAGGCCATACTTTCCTCCTTCCCCGTATCGCTTCAGGGCCTCGCCCTTTTTGGTATCCAGGAAAGTAAATTCCCGTTCGGCCTTCCCGTAGAAGAAATCATCCAGATAGTAGTAGGTGGAGTCTCCCAACCTGACGACGTTCTCGTAAAAAGTTGCCTCCCGCCCCACAATGGTCCGGTGGATACCCCGGTCGAAGTCATGCAGGATCACACTATCCTGACCACCCGGCCTTTCCAGGTAGACGTTGCCGTGGAGGTGGGTCGTTGGGTAGTCGTATGCACCACGGACTTCTCGCCCGAGCGTATCCAATAAATAGAAAACCTGCTTGCTTCGGGGGCGCATCACGCCACCCTGCAGGGTAGAATCCAGTCGCACTTCCGTCGCCTGATAAAGTTGACCGATTCGCTTCAGCGAGCGGAAGGGACGATCCGGTGTGCAGGTTCCGGTTTGGGGGTCAAACAACCAGAACGAATCCCTCCGTTGACCGATAATTCTTGGGGCAAGATACGGTCCTCTGATCCGGTCATATTTAGGCACTTCGTAATGCCCCGACGCATGGGAAAAGGTTCCGTAGCGCCCATTCTTCTTGAGGATAAACCAGGTGTTTGGGGAGACCGGAGACCACACTTCCTGAAAGGTATCCGGCAGTATTGGCGTAAAATCCATTCCCCACAGTTGTACCCCGCCCTCCGACAGGGAGAACCGGGCGTAGGGCAGATGCAGCATACTGGTCAAACTTTCCCCCTGACCTCGCCAAACTTCCTTTCCGTTTAACCCCAAAAGCACCAGCTCCCCATCCTGAACGGCCGAGAAATACCGCTGATCGATCAGACTGTAGGCAATTTCGTCGTACTGAAAGGGGATGAGTACGGTTCCTTCGTGGTTCAGTACGCCAACCTTGTCATTATGGCTATCCGTAGCGATCATGACCTGCTGCGCATACAGCATATTATTGTAGTTGGAGTAGTAGCGATTGGGCGCCAGGAGGGTGTCTCTGTCCATGCTCGTCCACCCCCAATACCGATGATTACGTTTTTTACCGGGAGCGCTGATCATGATCCGATCGCGAATTTGGCCACTATTGATTCTCAGGGCCGAGGCACGTTCTTCCGCCGTCCTTCCGTCGGTTTCTTTCACCCGGAGGGTGTCCATTTGCCCGTTGGGGCGTCTTCCCCAGTAGCGCCCACGGCCTAACCGCCGCATGTCCGTGTAGCGCGGGGGACAAATTTCGGTACCGTCCGTATCCAGGAGGCCAAAAAGCTCATCGCGCTGCACCAGGATCACGTTGGTCCGGTAGTATCGGTTAAACTGATCGTAGCCCTCGGACAGAAAGCGTCCATCGCTGGTGAAGAGTACCCGGTTACCTTCTGCGTCCAGGCCGGTCCAGGTTTCGTTTTGGGGCATGTACTGTAACTGGCGAAAGGAGCGACCGTCGAGTTGAACTTCCCCCCGGGCATTCTGAATGGTTACTCCGCTGGTCCGGTCACCCACCAGCACCCAGCCGGACTGGGCCGTAAGGCCGTAATGAAAATCGGGCGTTTCCAGCGTAGGTTCTACCAGCCAGTCTAACTGCGCGGAGAGGAGACCGGGCAAGACAAGGAATAATGCAAGGAAATGGGTTCGAAGATTCATCGATCGATTGGCTTGGAGACGTAGACGGTAATGAAGTTATGGTGCTCAATCGTCCGGACCGGCGATCGCTTTTGCAGCAGCTCCAGATAAGTGGTGTGGGTCATCTCGGTTTTGGGGCTCTGGGACACCCGGAAGACCGCTTCCTCCTCCAGAAACTTAATGACCTCCGGCTTGAGTCTCGTCAGATCCAGTAGTTCCTCGTTGAGCACCATACCGAGGTGGGGTCGTTCTTCGGGTTGATAGCGCTCCAGGACCTCATCCAGCAACGCCCTTTCCCGAAAAGCCCGCGTCTTTACGGTATCCAAATACCGCTGGAAGGTTGCGTTCCCCATACCGAAGGGCTGGTGGATCTGGGCGATGGTAATGTCCGCGTATCCTTTCGGAGTAGTCGCCATTTTGCGGTAGTAAAACACCGTGCTGTCGCCCTGAAGGAAGGGGCCATAAAATTTCCCCTTCTTCATCGGTGCGATGAGGGCATACAAGCTGGTATCCTTACTGAGCACACTAACCACCCGCCGTCCTACCCGGTAGGGCTTTACGCGCCTGGTTTTTTCGCGGCCGGATCGATCGAGCACGATGAGGTCTTTCTCCAGGGAACGCTTACTGACCCCGTAGTGCCTGGCCACTTTCCGTGCGGGGCTACAACCAACCATCAGGGCGACAATAACTCCCAAAATCCCAACAAGGCAAATCCGTGGCACCTGGCCTCCTATCGACATCTATCCTTATGTTTAGCCGTTGCAATAATCGGCATAAAGGTACCCGTGATGGGCTCCCCAAACTCCACGAATGAATAACTTTTTACTCCGTCGTCGCGCCACCCTTGATCCTCCCCGTTTTCAGGGTTGGGGCCGCCATCGCCGCTACTTTGAGGGCTGGTACTTCAAGATTGTGGTTCCGGCACAACGGCTGGCCTATGCCTTCATCCCCGGCATCAGCTACGATGAGCGGGGGCAGGGGCATGCTTTTCTGCAGGTGCTGGACGGCGTGGCCGCCACCTCCCAGTATTTCGACTACGCCACCGAAGATTTTCGGCCCGCAACCGATCATTTTTCGCTGCAGCTTGGTCCGCATGAATTTTCCGATCATCACCTCAGGGTAAGTCTGCCGGATTTGGCGGTGGACCTGCAGTTTGACGGCATCCATCCCTGGCCCCGCCGTCCGCTGGCTCCCGGCGTCATGGGCTGGTATGGCTTCGTGCCCCGGATGCAGTGTTACCACGGACTGGTGAGTTTGCACCACGAGCTACGGGGTACCATCCGGGTGCGGGGAGTGGACCATCCGGCTAAGGGCGGCGTGGGTTACGTGGAAAAGGACTGGGGCAGCGGCTTTCCCGAAGCCTGGATCTGGTGCCAGAGTAACCACCTCAGCCATACGGATCAACCCGCCAGTCTGATGGCCAGCGTGGCCAGTATCCCGTGGATGGGCAGTTCGTTCACGGGCTTCCTCTCCACCTTCCTGTTCGAGGGAGAGCTGCTCACCTTCACGACCTGGACGGGGGCGCAAGCGCAGGTGCAAAGGCCCTCCGACGGAGCCGTGGACCTGGTGTTCTCCGACAAAAAGCATCGCCTGGAACTCCGGGGTCACCCCGCTCCGGGTGGCAACCTGGCCAGCCCCATCGCCGGAGCGATGACGGGCAAAATCAACGAATCACTCCGGGCCAGTTTGGACGTCCGTTTGTTTACCGAAGGACAACTGCGCTACGCGGGCGTCGCCGAATGGGCGGGCCTGGAGGTGACGGAGAATAGTGGTTTACTGCTCGATTAGAACTCAACCCCATCTTCCGGGGTGATCGCGGGCCAGGCTTGCTCCCGCAAGCCAGGCTTTTGTTCATGAATTCTGTTCACGACCGATCTGCGCTTGCCCGGCCAATCGTAAGGAGGGCGGTAAGCAGGCATGGTCCGGACTTAGTGGGTAGGAGAAAAGTTTTCGCCCACCGAAATTCGTCGGAGGTGACGGAGAATGGTGATTTGCTGCTTGCTTAGAACGCACCCCCATCTTCCGGGGTGATCGCGGGCCAGGCTTGCTCCCGCAAGCCACGCTTTTGTTCATGAATTCTGTTCACGACCGACCTGCACTTGCCCGCCCAGCCTTAGTGGGGCGGAGAGCAAGCCTGGTTTGAGGTGGTGGGTAGGAGAAAAGTTTTCGCCCACCGAAATTCGTCGGACGAGAAAATCGCCGGGGGCGATTTTGATTCGTCCGACGAAGTGCCGGGGGACTAAGAAACTTTATCCTCCTCTTCCCGCAGCACCCGCCGCAGGATTTTACCCACGTTGGACTTGGGCAATTCCTGGCGGAACTCAACGTGCTTGGGCACCTTGTAGCCGGTCAGGTTCTCACGGGCGTAGTTGATGATGTCTTCTTCCTTCAGCGACTGGTCCTTTTTCACGACGAAGACCTTGACCACCTCACCCGATTTTTCGCTGGGAACGCCGATGGCGGCGACTTCCAGTACGCCGGGGTGGCCGGCCAGGACGTCTTCCACTTCGTTGGGGAAGACGTTGAAGCCCGAAACGAGGATCATGTCTTTTTTCCGGTCAACGATGCGGAAGAAGCCGTCTTCGGACATCATGCCGATGTCTCCGGTGCAGAGCCAGCCGTCCTTGATCACCTTGGCGGTTTCTTCGGGGCGATTGTAGTAGCCCTTCATGACCTGCGGGCCCTTGATCTGGATTTCCCCGCGTTCTTCGGTGGTGGCGACCCGGCCGGCTTCCTCGTTCCAGACCCGCATGTCCGTGTTGGGCAGGGGAACGCCGATGGTACCGATGCGCATATTATCGTTGAGGGGGTTCATACTGGCGGAGGGGCTGGACTCCGTGAGTCCGTATCCTTCGCTGAGGGGTACCCCCGTCAGCTTCTGCCAGGCCTCCGCTACCGGACGCTGTACGGCCATTCCGCCGCCTACGGTGATGCGGAGGTGGCGGAAGTCCAGATTCTGGAAGCTCTTATTGTTGATCAGGGCGTTGAACAGGGTATTGACCCCCGTCATGCCGGCAATCTTATGGTCCTTGAAAGCGCCAACTACCGTGCTGAGATCCCGGGGGTTGGTGATCAGGACGTTGCAAATGCCGTGGTTAAACAGGGCCACGGCGTTGACGGTAAAGGCAAAAATGTGGTAGAGTGGCAGGGGGCAGAGCATGCAGCCATCGCTGCCTTCATCCAGGAGTTGGGTCATCCAGGCCTTGGCCTGGAGGGCGTTGGCCACCAGGTTTGCGTTGGAGAGCATGGCGCCCTTGGAGACGCCGGTCGTACCTCCGGTATACTGCAGGGCGATGGTGTCGTCCGGCTGCCCCGTGAATTCCGGCAGGCGGTGTTTTTTTCCTTCGGTGAGGGCCGTCTGGAAGTTGACCGCACCGGGCAGGTTGTAGGCCGGCACCATCTTCTTGACGTTGCGGACCACAAAATTGACGAGGTGCTTTTTGGGGAAGCTCAGTAATTCGCCCAGGCTGGTACAAATCACCGTTTTGATTTCCGTATCTCCGATGATTTGTTCCAGGTTGGAAGCAAAATTCTCCGCGATGATGATGGCCTTGGCCCCCGAATCGGTAAACTGGTGCTTCATCTCCCGCGGGGTGTAGAGCGGGTTGGTATTTACCACGACCAGCCCCGCCTTCAGAATACCGTGCAGTGCGATGGGATACTGAATGAGGTTCGGCATCATGACCGCGATCTTATCCCCCGGTTGAAGACCACGATAGTGCAGGTAAGCTCCGAAAGCCGTGGAAAGGCGGTCCAGTTCAGCGTAGGTGATGGTCTTTCCCATACAGGAAAAAGCGGGGCGTTTCGCGTGCTTTTTCATGGAATCCGCCAACAGGTCCTTGAGCGTGGTGTAGGCCGTTACGTCTACGTTAGCGGGAATACCGTTGGGATATTGGGCAAGCCAGGGGCGCTGGTCTTTCATAGTCTGGATCGATTTATAAGCTTACTGTGCGCGGCAAAATACGACACAGTGCCCGGTTTTGGTAGCCAGGGGAACGCCAAAGCCCCTCCAGAAAAAATTTCATCCCGTCACCCGGAGGAGCGACGGACTCTCTGCACCCCATGCGCTCCCACCGAAACACCCTGTTAGGTGACGGAGGCTGAACTAAGGCTACTCTTTATGGACTTTATTATGTGAAGACCCGAGCGGGAAAAGAAAAACTTAACCCTGGGTAAAAACGTTTCTATACGGTAGCTTCGCTATCCAAGCGTTAAACTGCGCCCCTTCTCTTACCCCATTGCTCCCCAATGCAGGGGTACACTCTACCAACATAATCGTTTAAACCCACTATCGTTAATGGAAAACGGGATTCTCACCGAAGCACAACAAAAAGATGCGGAACTGATTGAGCTGCTCCTTGAAAAAGTTGTCAAGAAAAAAGGCTTTGAAAACATTAGAGCTAACGCAGAAGGCTACGACACTCCAGCCAAAATCCGCCGCAGCAAAGACAGCGAAGAATACTTCATCCCCGACGTAACCGGCGAAGTCAACGGCCGGAAAAGCTACTTCGAACTCGGCCTGAAAACCGACGATGAGCGCCAAGTGGTCACCAAGTGGCGCCTGCTCTCCAGCCTGGCCGCCTACAAACACGGTAAACTCTACCTGGCGGTTCCCCGCGGCCACATGGCCTTCACCAACCGCCTGCTGGCGGACTACCCCATTCAGGCGGAAGTCGTGAAAATCTAAGCAGAGCTTAGCGGTCGCAAAAGCCCGGTGGTCAATGACCACCGGGCTTTTGCTTTTTATTCCCTCGCCAGTAAAGATTCCATTTTCTCCCGATCCAGGCCCGAAGGACGGGAGACGTCCAGGACGGGGCTGCCGTCCGGCTGCAGCAATACGTAGGTGGGGTAACCGCGGCCCTTGAAGATTTTCATCACCTCCGCGTGGACTTTATTGGGCACAAAGAGATGGATGCCGGGTAGTTCATGCTTGGCGATGAGGTTGTCCCATTGCTCCCGGGAGCCCCCGCTGTCCGTACAGAGGTAGACGAATTTCACCGGCAGTCCCTCCGTTTTGTGGTGGAGCTTGGCGCTGTAGGGCATTTCGGCGAGACAGGGCGCGCACCAAACGGCCCAAAAATCGAGGTAGATGGCCTGATCGGGGAAGGCTCCCCGGATTTTATCGAGCAACTCCTGGCCGGAGAGGGAGGGATCGACGAGGTACTGATCCGCTCCGAACGTAAAGCTGCCCGCGGGTTCGCCGAGGTCTTCGACCGCGGCAAT
The DNA here is from genome assembly GCF_004375085.3 of Lewinella sp. W8. GTDB lineage: Bacteria > Bacteroidota > Bacteroidia > Chitinophagales > Saprospiraceae > Neolewinella. The sequence goes on along the minus strand of NZ_SNAQ03000001.1, from coordinate 364,897 downwards.
GGCGACTTTACCGGACAGGGCCTCCTCCATTTTCGCCGTGGCCGCTGCACTCCGGTCATAATGGCGTTGTTTGATCCCCCTGACCCACGGAGTCTTGATTCGGTTCAGGGCCTTCTCCAGTTTAAGGTGATGCAGTGCGGGGTCCTTCTCTTCGGCGTAGAGGGCGAGGATATCCGCCAGCGCTGGCGGATGATTATCGTAAATGAGGTCGAAGAATAAATCTACTTCGGCCTCCTGCCGGGCCATGCCCGTGAGGTTGGTGTCCAATTGCTCTTTGGCCAGATGATAAGCCTGAATTTTCATCCCGGTGGAGTAGTAGCTGTAAAACCCCCGGGTTTCGTTGGACATGGCCAGGGGACGGTGGGCCAGGTATCGCTGCCTAAAATCATCGGGTAAGCCCTCGTTCCAGTACAGCGGGATGGTATTGGCCAGCCGTTCCGTGGTCCGTTCATTTTCCAGTAGCTTCCGTTCCCGTTCCGGAGCATCCACCAATATTTCGGCGTCCATGGCCGCCAGCAGATCATAGATGGAGTCCAGCCGAACGCTCTTCTTATCTGCGGGTAAAGTACGGTTCATCATGGTCATCTGGGCCGCTTTGCTCAGGCCCAGCCGTTCTTGTCTGCGGTCCGAAATCAGCCGATTGCGCAGCCGGGTTAATTCTCCATCAAAGCCGGAAAATTGTACGCCCGTGGCGTTCCACTGATGTTCCTTTCCGTCGCCGAACTGGTTGAGGTCCAACTCCACGTGGAGCTCCTTTTCCACCAGGAGCACACCATAATAATGCTCCCCCAGCCAAAACCATATTTCCCGCAGAGGATAATTTTCGGGCAGGTCAAGAGAAAAGGTTCCGTCTGCTTCCAGGTCTACCGTCTTACGGACCTGTTCGTCCCGCAGGATGGACACGGCGGCAAAGCCTACCGTGAGGGTGTCCCGAGCCGCATCCGTGAGGTTGAGCACCCGGCCGGTGATCTTTTGGGGAGCCGAGCTCCCCTGGTACACATCGGAAAAGGCTTCGTTGAGGAAGTGGGGGACTTGTGCCCCGAGGCCCCCCGTGAACAACAGGGCAAGAAAAGCGGGAAGAAATCGTCTCATTGATGGAGAAGGTTTTGGGTGATCATTTCGCGACACCTACGAGCAGCTCGTTGCACTCGACGGCTCGGAGGAGCGCTTTTGGGAAAGTAGTAAACAACCGGTCTTCAGAGTTGTCTGTACTGGGCCGTAGGCCCGGATTGCGGTTCGGAGGTCTCGGGGTCCTGAATATAGGGTTTCTTCATTTTCATAAACTGATCATCCTATGCCCGACGGACTTTACGTTAGCTGCGTTCGCAAGAAAGAATTTCCTGCAAAGTACTTCATCCACGCCCATAAGCACTTTTGAAGATCTACTTTAACAAGAGATGACAATCTACCTCATCCTGGTGTTTTGTCCCACAAACTTTGCCCTGCGGGTTCCACGTACACGGCACCTGCGCTTTGCGCCAAAACAAAAAAAATCTCACCGCGAGTGTCGTTTGCCGATACCCTGAAGGATTGGCCCTTAAAGAAAAGTTAGGCGCTAAACTATAATTAGGGTTCCGGTGTCCTATTGGCCTAAGATTTAGCCGTAGTTTTGCGGCGTTCCCCAAAAGGGCTTCCTCCATGAGCGACGTAATCCACCACGAATGCGGCCTGGCGATGATTCGCCTCCGCAAACCGCTGGCCTATTACCACCAGAAATACGGTACCGCCCTGCACGGTCTCAAATGCCTGCAGCTGCTGATGCGCAAAATGCGTAACCGCGGACAGGATGGAGCCGGCATGGCCACCATCAAGCTTGACCATCCTCCGGGAAAGAAATTTATCAGCCGTAAGCGTTCCAATGCCGCCAATTACCTGGATGACCTCTGGGAGGGGGTGTACCGCCGCTTCGACCAGCTCAGCGAGGAACAAATCAACGATCCGGAGTACCTGAAGGCGAACCTCCCCTACACCGGGGAGCTCATGATGGGTCACCTGCGCTACGGCACCCACGGCAGTAATGACATCGAAACCTGCCACCCCTTCCTGCGGCAGAGCAACTGGAAGACGCGCTGTCTGATCGTTGCCGGAAACTTCAACCTCACCAACGTCGACGAACTCTTCCAACAACTCGTGGATTTGGGACAGTTCCCCAAGGAGAAGTCCGATACCGTGACCGTACTCGAAAAGATCGGCCACTTTCTGGACGATGAGGTGCAGCGGATTCACCAATGGCACAAGCCCGAAGGGTACTCCAACATTGAGATCAACGACATCATCGCCAAGGAATTGGACGTGCAGCGTCTGTTGCGCCGGGCGAGCAAGAAGTTCGACGGCGGGTACGTGATGGGGGGCATGATCGGCCACGGAGACGCTTTCGTGATGCGGGATCCGGCCGGAATCCGGCCGGCCTTCTACTTCGAGAACGAAGAATTTGTGGCGGTAGCCTCCGAACGGCCAGCCCTGCAGACGGTATTCGATCTGCACGTTAACGAAGTAAAGGAGGTGGAACCCGGGCACGCGCTGATCATCAAAAAGAACGGGGAGGTCTCGATGGAGCAGTACACCGAGCTGCTGCCCCGGGCAGCCTGTTCGTTCGAGCGCATTTACTTTAGCCGCGGTAATGACCGCGACATCTACCTGGAGCGCAAGGAGCTCGGGCGTCGGCTGGCCAAGCGGGTCGCTCAGGCCGTAAAATACAACTGGGACCATACGGTATTCTCCTTCATCCCGAACACGGCCGAAACGGCCTACCAGGGCATGATTGAAGGCCTGGAAGAGGAGCTGACCGAATGGAAGAAAAAGGAAATTAAAAAACGCCGAAAGAAGGGTAAAGAGGGCCTCGGCAAGGTGCTGAACACCAAGATTCGCAACGAAAAGATTGTGGTGAAGGACGGCAAGACCCGCACCTTCATTGCCGACACCACCAGCCGGGACGATATGGTCTCCCACGTCTACGACGTAACCTACGGGATCGTGGAAAACCATAAGGACACTCTGGTGCTCCTGGACGACAGCATCGTGCGGGGAACGACGATGCGGGACTCCATCATCAAAATCGTGAGCCGCCTTAAACCCAAACGGATCGTTATCGTCTCCTCCGCCCCCCAGATTCGTTACCCCGATTGCTACGGCATTGACATGTCCCGAATGGGCGAATTCGTGGCCTTCAAGGCCATGGAGGCCCTGCTGGCGGAGCGCGGTAAAAGCCGGTTGATGAAACAAGCCTACAAACGCGCCCTGAAGGAGCTCGATAAGCCCATGGAAGAAATGCGCAATCAGGTCCAGACGCTCTACGATGAATTCACCTACGAGGAAGTCAGTAAGAAGATCGCCGAGATCATGACGCCCAGCGGGACGATTCCCAAAGTGGACGTCATTTACCAGACGATCGATGACTTACGCGCCTCCTGCCCCAACAACAACGGTGACTGGTATTTCAGTGGCAACTACCCCACGCCGGGAGGTTTCCGGGTGGTCAACCGGGCCTTCGTGAACTACATGGAAGGAAGTTCGGAGCGGGCTTACTAATTTGGGTGCCCCTAAAATACCGACGGCCCGCACAATCATGCTGTGCGGGCCGTCAGTGTTTGGGGAGACCTTTTTATTAGTTGTTGGGTCCAATACCCCCAGGCAACCATTAATTGATGCGCCGGAAGTCATTGCCTCGTCTGGCCTGCAATCTCAGGCAGGGGCTCTGCCGGCCACCGGGCCGAACCCGGACGTTAAGGGTCGTCTTCTGACTGCTCACGATATTTCCGGGTTCGATTTCAATACGCCACTCCCCTACGCCCAGGTTGCCGGAAGGAAAGATGTCGTTGAGGTTGAGAACCCCGGGAGTGTTCCCGTTGCGAATAATTTGATTACCCACCCGCTGGTACTGACCATTTGCCTGCTTCTGATAAAAGATGTAGCTGGTTCTGGTGGCGTGACTGACGTTGGCGTTCACGGTGATGGGGTTGCCCTCGCAGAACATTTCGTTGGGGTCCGCCAGGCGGACGGTGCCCGAAACGTTGTGGGGGACGGTCACCGAGCCTCCGCCTTCGGAAATACGGGCACACAAATTGCACCAGATCGTTTTGACGCTTACGTGGTAGGTGCCTCGGGGTGGGTTTCTTACGTACAGGGTATGCTCCAGGCCATCACTACCCTGGGTAGTCGCATGTGGGTACCAGGTACCATTGACGAAAATCTTGGTGGGTGATTTGGAACAGCTGCCCACGACAACCTCCAGGGCGGCCACGCCATTGTGGTTAACGGGAGTTACCCGCCAGGCCTGGCAATTATTCTGGGGGTTGAAAACGCCTTGCTGGGCGTCGTTCTGCGTATTTGGACTGGTCGTGTTGACCGGCCGCTGGGCGGAAAGTCCAATACAAAAACAGAGGAAGAAGATAGAAAATGCGAAGTATTTCATGGCGGTGTGTTTTGCCTATCGATTGCCGGCCTCCGGCAAAACTTACCCCACCCAATTGTTAAAAAAATCCTAAGGGGTTAATGGACGCGGAATCAGGGAATAGCCACTCCCCACGCAACCTTCCCCGCTCGCTGGCATTACACCTATATGGCAACAATCCTGATTGGAGGAGGCACCGGGTTTATCGGTGGTTACCTCAGTGAAAGACTGCAAGCATTGGGGCACGAGGTCCGGCACCTAAGCCGCCGTTCCCGGCCCGATAGTGCATTCCCGACCTTCGTTTGGGACATCAAAAACCAAACCATTGACGAAGCAGCCTTTACGGACCTGGACTACGTCATTAACCTGGCGGGAGCCGGGATCGCCGACGCCCGATGGACCGAAAAGCGGAAGCAGATCATCATCAACAGCCGGACGGAAAGCACCAAACTGCTGGTCGACGCGATCGCCAAATTCCGCCCTCAGCTCAAGGGTTACCTTTCGGCTAACGCCATTGGCTACTACGGCGACCGGGGAGCGGAAGTACTGGGGGAAGATGCCGGTCCCGGCACGGGCTTCCTGAGCCGGTCCTGCATCCTCTGGCAGGAGGCCACCGCCCCCATCGCGGAGATGGGAATCCCGACCTTCATCAACCGCACGGGCATCGTCTTGCACCCCAAGGCCGGCGCCCTTCAGAAGATGCTCATCCCCCTCCATTTCTTCGTGTCGACCTACTTCGGCGCGGGCCAGCAGTACTACAGCTGGATTCACATCGATGATTTGGTGGAGACCTACGTTTTCGCCATCGAAAAGGAACTGGCCGGAGCCTACAATTGCGTCGCTCCCCATCCGGTCCGAAACCGGGAGTTGGCCGGGGCCCTCGGCCCCGCCAGCGGTAAGCCCGCCCTCGTCCTGCCCGCTCCGGCCTTTACGATGAAACTGGCCCTCGGGGAAATGAGCCACACGGTGCTCGACAGCACCCGCTGTTCGGCGGACAAGCTTCAGGAAGCGGGGTTTGAGTTTCGCTTTCCTACCCTGATGGCAGCCCTAAAGGATTTGCTCGGGTGACCCTGACCTACGACGGTACCTTCGCCGGACTCCTGTCCGCCATTTTCGAATCTTACCTCCGCAAGGATTCCGTACTGGACATCGTGGCCGAAGACCAGCACCAGGCCCAGCTCTTCGAGACGCCGGTGTTTGTCCCCACGGAGGAGGCCCACGCCCGTCGCGTACTCCGGGGACTGAAAGAAAAGAGTGGCAACCCCCAAATTGATCGCTGGCTCCGGCGCATTTTCCTGACCGAGCAGCGGGGAAGCGAACGCCTCATTTTGCACTACGTCCGGCGGCAAATGCAGTCGACCGAAGACGTCAGTCAGGACGCGGGAGACGAACACATCCGCCAGCTTCAACGCCTCCACCAGCAGATGGGCCGGGAGGTGCACCGGATGCACGCCTTCGTGCGCTTTCAGCGCACCGCCGACGATTTGTACGTCGCCTTAATCAATCCGGACTTTAACTGCCTACCCCTACTGGGAGAACACTTCGCGGCCCGCTACCCCGCCATGCCCTGGCTCATCTACGATACCCGGCGGCACTACGGTCTGCTCTGGGACGACCAGGCCAAGCAGTCTTCCTTCATCACCCTGACCGGGCAACAGGACGGGCAGTTACGGCAGCTGTCCGCGGAAATTCTGGAACAGACCGAATCCGATTACCAGGACCTGTGGAAGACCTACTTCCGGGCGGTGGACATCCCGGAGCGGCGCAACATGAAGTTGCACCTGCAGCACGTGCCACGCCGGTACTGGAGGTATCTGATTGAGAAGTAGCGGGGCGGGTGATTTTCCCAGTCGGCCGGCCGGTCAGCCCCCGGCTTTGCCGGGACGCCTGGGCTGAGGACCTTTCACCGGAGGAATCCGGCGCTACTGGATTATCCTTGATTATTAATTACCGCTATAATTTCCTGGCCATGAAAAGATCACAGCCGCTGTGCCCGGTGGCGCCCATGGGACCGTCCAGGTAGGAAAACCCGTAGGCCCGATACAGGCCGGCCGCTTCCGTCATCGCCGTGACGGTTTCCAGATAAATGGTGCGGTAACCGTCGGTTCGGGCCCCGGCCAGGCAGGCCTCCATGAGCATCCTACCTCCGCCAAGGCCGCGCCCTTCCCGCAGCAAATACATTTTCCGCAACTCACATACGCTGCCGTCACCACCGACTAGTGGTCCGTAACCGGCACAACCGATGATCACGGGCTCCCCTTCCCCTACCGTTTCCAGTACGTAAAATTGACTCCCGTCACCGGAATAGGCTCCGGACATGTCGTCAATCTCGGGATCGTTGATGGAATAGCCTTCCCCCACGCAATCATATTCCGGCATCACGGTGCGGATAATGTCCGCTACCCGGGCATTGTCTTCCGGAGAGATGGGACGTAGTTGGAGGGAAATCTCTTGCATGGGACGTGAAGTTTATTGCGAAAAGAGCGTAGGTTGATAAGTGGGCGCTTCGCGCAGGTGCCGGGGAATCAGGAGGAAGCCACAGCATGGGTTCTAATACGCTTCATCCAGTTGGTAAATGGCCGGCAACTGCCGGCCCAGTCCGTCGTAATCCAACCCGTAGCCCACCACAAATTTGGGCGGAATGGTAAAACCCACCAAATCAATCTTTACCGGCACTTGCTGGGCTTCGGGTTTGTGCAGCAAGGTGACCAGGGTCACGGAGCTGGGACCCAATTTTTCCAGTTCGGGCAGGAAGGCCTGCATGGTCAGTCCGCTGTCCACGATGTCTTCGATTAAGACCACATCCCGGTCCTTGACCAGGTCCGGTTCGGGGGCCAGGTGCATACGGACGGTTCCGCCGCTTTCCGTACCCTCGTAGCTGCTGGTGCGTACGAAACACACTTCGCCGTGGAGCCGGGTGGCCCGCATCAGGTCCGCCGCAAACATGAATGCTCCCTTGAGCATCACCAGATAAGTAGGCTTTTTACCGTATAGCCGCTGGCGAAGCTCCTGGCCGAGCTGCGTGACGCGCTCCTGAATTTCCGTCGTTTCCAGGTAGGGGCGAAACCGCAGTTCATGCAATTGAATGTGGTCAGATTTATCGTAGGCCATATTTGTCAATTAAGTATACCATCGCCGTAATGGAGGCCGCCCCCAGCTCAAGTTCCCGTTTATTGACGGCTTCAAAAACGTCCGCCGGAGTGTGGTGAAAGTCAAAGTAACGTTGTGCATCGGGCACAAATCCCATTAACAGACCACCCTGAGACTTCAGTCCGCTGATGTCGGCCCCGGACCCTCCGGTGGTGAACGTCAGTCCGTAGGGCTCCAGGAGGGGCAGCCAGGTACTGATTTTCGCGTAGTAGTCCGTGAATACGTCTTCCCGTCCCTGAGCGCTGAATCCGCGGGGCGTGAAGCCACCCCGGTCGCTTTCGATGGCGGCCAGGTGAAATTCATTCCGTTCGTTGCTGGCCGCCCAGTAGGCGCGGCCGCCGGCCAATCCGTTCTCTTCGTTCATGAACAGCACACAGCGGAAGGTTCGTTGCGGTCGGTAACCGAGTTTCTTCAGCAGGGGGTACACCTGCAGGGAATGGGCGATTCCCGTACCGTCGTCGTGGGCACCTTCCCCCACGTCCCAACTATCCAGGTGTCCGCCCACCAGAATGATCTCCTCGGGATGGGTAGTCCCCCGAATCTCTCCAATGACGTTATAGGTCTTGACGGGTGGTAGGAGTTGGCCGTTGGACTGCAGGTGCACCTTTACTTCTCCCCGCCCGAGCAGCCGGGAAAGCTGTTCGGCGTCGTTGGTGCTGACGGACAGGGCCGGAATTTTGGGCACCGTATCCACCACCGCAACCGATCCGGTGTGGGGAACGTCATCCAGCTTGTTGGTCATGCTACGCACCAGCACCGCCCGGGCACCGTAGCGGGCGGCCACCACCAATCCCAGGGCCCGCTGGTCCACGGCGCCGCCGTAGGCGGCAAAGGTATTCAGCAAGCGGGGGTCCATCGGACGGTTAAAGAAAACGATCTTGCCGGCTACTCCGGCCTCGCCCAGTATTTCTACTTCCTCCAGGCTTTTCACCTCCACCAGGGGCGCCGTAATCCCGTCGGGGCCAGTACCCACGGTGTTGCCCAGGGCAATGACGTTCAGGGGCTGAGTCCCCAGAAATTCATTATTCACGATCCTGCCAGAAGCCGGGGCACCACGGTCCCAACGGGGGGCCATACAGGGCTGCAGGTAGACGGTATCAAAGCCCAGCGTATCCATCAGCCGTTGCATGCTAAAGACGGCCGCCTCCGCTCCGGGAGAACCGGCAAGCCTCGGCCCGATGTCCTGACAAAGGTGCCGCAACCACTCGTAGCATTCTCCTTCCGTGAGGGCGGTATCGTAGATATCACGCAGGAAAAAAGCGTCCTCATTTTGGGAAAAAAGAGGGCCGTTGAGGGCGATTATCAAAAAAAAGGCAAGAATTTTTTTTACGACGGCATACGAGCCGGAAGTAGTGCTGTGGAAAATATGGCGCATTCTGTGGAAAAATTTGTCGTGTCCCGAAATAGAATAAATAATGGCACCAAGTAAAGAAACAGAATAAAATTTTACGCCTTCGCCCGCTGATAACAGATTCTCCGGAAAAAGCAAGGCTCGATTTCATACTTTAGTCAAGTAGCAAATTTTTATTCCTGAAAACCTCCACTTGGCCATCAATAGTTTTACGATGCGAATACTGACAAACTTAATATTTTGCCAAAATAATCGCCGGATCGTTATGAACTTTTATACAATAAGCCCTTATCTTTGACTTAACGCAGGGATAACAATACATCCCCACGCGTAAGAATAATTTGGTTTTATTTGGTTAGGGCTGAGGTGGTGCTGTGGTGGCACTGCCTCTTTTTTTTGTCCCTGCCCCACCTGACTTACTTCCAGCGAACTTCAATGGAGGCGTCAACGTCGTCCCCAAATCGGTTTTCCTGGACCGTACGGACGGAGTATCCTTTAGCGGCTTCGTACCAGAGTTCATGGCGTCCGTCAGATAATACCGTTCCCGTCCGTCGCACGATTTCCACCCGACGGACCTGCCCCCGATCCTGATCGACGAGCAGCGACCGGGTTTGCAGACTACTATCCAGTGCCGTGTACCTAATGATCAGGTGGCTTCCCGAAAGCCGCTGGGTGTCTGCTGCGTATTTTTCAATCCAGGCCGGTTTATTGATGTCGGCCTCCCGAAATACCCTCAGGTCGTTGGCAAAGTTGATGTCCGCCATCTCATGGGACTCTACCGTTCCGTTAAGTTCGATGGTCTTTTCAACCAGGACGGAATTATTGGCCAGGCTGTCGATCTGTCCCTGCATGTAGCCCCCCAGATCAAAAAAGGCGGGTGGCATGGCCGGGGCGTCGGCGTCCGGAGTCGGTTCACAGCCGGTAAGCAACAGCCCCAGGGGCAATAGAAAAGAGAAATAACGCATGTGGAGTAAAGGCCCGGAAGCAGGATTGGGTTGACTGTAGGTCAAGATTCTGACGATTGCCCGGTACCAAAAAAGAAACCGGCGTCATTGAATTATTCAATGACGCCGGCCCGGTGAAGGGAGATCTCCCTTATTCCTCCGCGTAAGAAGAAATCGGAGGGCAGGTACACACAAAATTCCGGTCGCCGTAGCCGTCGTCCACCCGGGCGACGGATGGCCAGAACTTCAGTCCCTCCCGCAGGTAGGGCAAGGGGTAAGCGGCCTGCTCCCGCGAGTAGGGGTGGGTCCACTCCGTTGCGGTAATTTCTTCTACCGTATGTGGGGCGTTTTTGAGCACATTATCTTCGGCATCCGCCTCGCCACGGGCGATCGCATCGGCTTCTTCCCGGATGGCAATGAGAGCATCGCAGAAACGGTCGAGTTCTTCCTGGGATTCACTTTCCGTGGGTTCTACCATCACCGTACCGGCCACGGGCCAGCTCAGGGTGGGTGCGTGGAAACCGTAGTCAATTAAACGCTTCGCCAGGTCACCGGCCGTCATGACCGATTTGAAGGGCCGCAAGTCGAGGATCAGTTCGTGGGCCGCCCGACCGTTCTCCCCGGTAAAGAGAACTTCATAGTGATCCTTGATCCGGTCCTTGATGTAGTTGGCGTTGAGGATGGCGTACTCACTCGCACTGCGGAGGCCACGGGCGCCCAGCATCCGTATGTAGGCATAACTGATCAGGAGGATCGAGGCGCTGCCCCAGGGGGCTGCCGCCACGGCACTGCTGGCCTTCTGGCCTCCCGTCTCCTGCATGGGGTGACCCGGTAAGTAAGGAGCCAACGCTTCGTTACAACAGATGGGCCCCATGCCGGGGCCGCCACCGCCGTGCGGGATGGCGAAGGTCTTGTGGAGATTGAGGTGGCAAACGTCGGCGCCAATCGTCCCGGGATTGGTCAGCCCTACCTGGGCGTTCATGTTGGCGCCGTCCATGTACACCATCCCTCCGGCTTCGTGGACCAGATCGCAGATTTCCGTCACTCCTACTTCAAACACCCCGTAGGTGCTGGGGTAGGTAATCATCAGGGCGGCAAGATTGTCTTTATGGGTGGCTACCTTTTCCTTGAGATCTTCCAGGTCGATGTTGCCGGCGTCATCGGATTTGACCACGACAACCTTCATGCCGGCCATGACGGCACTGGCGGGATTGGTGCCGTGGGCGGATTCCGGAATGATGGCTACGTCCCGGTGGTCATCTCCCCGGTCATGGTGGTAAGCACGAATGACCATGAGGCCGGCGTACTCGCCACTGGCCCCGCTGTTGGGCTGCAGGCTGCAGGCGGTGAACCCGCAAATTTCGGCCAGATTGCGTTCCAGTTCGTTGAAGATAATCTTGTAGCCCTGAGCCTGCTCGATGGGAACGAAGGGGTGAATATCCGCAAACTCCGTCCAGCTGACGGGAATCAGTTGGGTGGCGGCATTCAACTTCATCGTACAACTGCCCAGCGGGATCATGCTGTGCACCAGGCTCAGGTCCTTGTTTTCCAGGCGCTTCAGGTAGCGCATCATTTTCGTTTCCGTCCGGTACTCCGTGAAGTTGGGGTGGGTCAGGAATTCCGAAGTTCGGAACAGCGAAGCGGGTAACTGGTCGTGGACGCCCGTCACGCCACCTTCGTCGTTCAGCTCGGCACCGGGATAGTCCAGCTCCGCATCAAAAATGCGGCAGACGGCCTGGAGGTCGGAGGTCGCCACCGTTTCGTCAAAGCTGATGCGGATACCGCCCTCTACCGGGTAGTAGAAGTTATAGCCTTCGGTTTCGGCACGATGGCGAATTTTCATTTTCTTTTCGGGGCTGACGTCAATGTGCAGCGTGTCGAAAAAGTATTCACTGGCCAGGGAAAATCCGGCCTTCGTCAGGGTGTCCGCCAGGAGCACCGTGAAGTGGTGGGTCCGCTTGGCGATGGCGATCAGGCCTTCGGCTCCGTGGTAGGTGGCGTAAAAGCCGGCCATATTGGCCAGTAGGGCCTGAGCCGTACAGATGTTACTGGTGGCCTTTTCCCGACGGATGTGCTGCTCGCGGGTCTGCAGCGCCATGCGGAGGGCATAGTTTCCGTGCCGGTCCTGGCTCACGCCGATGATGCGGCCGGGGATCTGCCGCTTAAACTGATCGCTGGTCGCAAAGTAGGCGGCGTGGGGACCGCCAAAACCCATGGGCACCCCGAAGCGCTGGGTGTTGCCCACCACGGCGTCTGCGCCCCATTCTCCGGGAGGAATCAGTAGGGTAAGGGCCAACAGGTCGGCCGCCACGATGGTCTTTGCACCTGCGCTTGCCGCCTGATCCACCAGCTCCCGGTAGTCTTCCACCGCTCCGTTCGCGCACGGATACTGGAGCAGCATGCCAAAGACCTTTTCGGTGGAGAAATCAAATTCCTCCGTCGGCATCGCCCGCACCTCAATGCCCAGGGGTTCGGCCCGGGTTTCCAGTACGGCGAGCGTCTGGGGAAACACCTGATCCGAGACCAGGAATACGTTGGCGGGATCATCCTTGGCCCGTTTGTTGACAATGCCGTAGAACATGGTCATGGCCTCGGCGGCCGCCGTTCCCTCATCCAGGAGCGAGGCGTTGGCCACGGGCATCCCCGTCAGGTCGCTCACCATCGTCTGGTAATTCAGCAGGGACTCCAGGCGCCCCTGGGCGATTTCCGCCTGATAGGGAGTGTACTGGGTGTACCAACCGGGATTACTGAATACGTTGCGCAGGATGACGCTGGGCGTGACCGTATTGTAGTACCCCATCCCGATGAAGGACCGGAAAACCTTGTTGCGCTTGGCAATAATTTTAAGGTGCTGCAAATAGTAGTATTCGCTGATGGCCGGAGCCACATCCAGGGCTTCCCGCACCCGGATTTTTTCCGGGACGGTCTGGTCCATGAGCTCATCCAGGGAAGACACCCCGATGGCCTTTAACATGGTTTCCGTTTCCCGGGCGTCCGGACCGATATGCCGGTCAATAAATTGATCAAATCGAGGAGTTAGCGCTGGCATGAAAGCTACTTTGGAAGGCTAGGGGATCAATTGTCGCGACAAAGATAATCGGTCGGTGCTTGGCAGAAGCTTTCCTCCGCTTCCGTGACCGAAAAATGAAACTTGGAAGTCTCCCGTTCCGGCACAACCAGATTACCTAACGGAATGCTCCGTTGGCGAGAAGTTCTAACAACGATTTGATGGGCGTTTGGTTGACGCTTTAGGCGGAGGCCGCCTCGTCTTCCGCCCATTTTTTGACTTCGCCCCCCAGCAGGTCCTCGGTCCGCTTGACGAGGAGGTGGAAACTTTCCTTTTCGGCCAAGCCGTCGTAAGGGCCCGACCCCGTTTCAAAAAGGAAACGTTCGCGCTTCAACCCTTCGGAAGCCGCACGGGATTCTACCCAATTATTGTGGTAGTCATACAGTCCCAGGATCCCTTCAAAAATGGCGATCAACGCACCGCAGGCCCCGGATACGTAGGCGAGCCAATCGTAGTCCTTCATCCAGCCGGACACCAACGTAACGACGGCCGAAAGAATGATGATGATGATGCGGTACAGACGGTAGCGATACTGAGACGCCCCACTGCGTTTGCTGTGGTATTTGCGCTGGTTCTCCAGGCGCTGGTCGATGTATTCGGCGGCGGTGAGCATAGATGGGTGTGTGGTGAATGACAAAACAGACCGGCCATGCAGGACTACGGTGGAGCCAGCTGCCCGGTAATTCCCCATCAAAGTAAGCCGAAAATCTGATTATCCCTCGTCCTCCGCCCGGAACCCGAGCAGGAGTTGCCGGTCTTCCAGGTTTCCGGGTGGCCGATCGAAAAGTAAAACCAGGTACACCATCCCCCGGCCTTCCCGATACAGGGCGATCAGCTGTGCCTGCGATCGTTCACTGTAGCTCCGCTTGGGCCGGAAGGTAAACAGCCGTGCCCAGTCGGCGTTGAACACCATCATTTCCTCCTCCCCGAAGCTGTGGACGGAGGTAACGGCATCCTCGTCGTTACTCCCCAGGTTCATCACCAGGTGACCCGCCCGCAGGTGCGGCATCCCGTAATAAGGATCCCGGGCATCTTCGGCCCGAAAATGCAGCCGGATCTCCAGTTTTTCCTCCCGGGAATAGAAGCGCGCGTGGTCCTCCAGGTAGTCATTATCGGTGGGTGCCTGGGCCTTGTAGGCCACGTCAAAAGGCTGGTACAGGCGCACGTCCAGGCTGTCCAGAAAGGTGGTCAATTCCGGACTCGTGGGAAGCTGCCCCCACACCGCCAGCGTAGTCAGCAACAGAAAAAGGGTAAGGAAGGACTTCATATTCGTTTGAACGAACGGCGGGGAAAATTCGTACGCGGTAGTTACTGACTGCCGTTCAGTCGTTCGGTCAGCAGATTCGTCAATCGTCGATTTACCGCTCCGTCATTATTCCGGTAATATTCCATTTCCGCGACGGTGAAGTGACCGACCGTCATGCCAAACAACAGTCCCCGGAGTCGATTATCCCGGGTGACCAGCTCCTTTACCTTAGCGAATCGATCCCTGGCCGGCAGTTGCTGCAACCGGACCTTGCGCTTTTCCAGGTAAAGCTCAAAGGCGGCCACCAGCAGGTCGTGCTGCATTTTAAGGATGGGGCGCAGGGTGTCGTTTTGAAAATTTTCTTCGGGCGTGGACGCAGGTGCCAGGTTCAGCCGGGGGCGCAGGGTGATGCGGTTTTCGTCGGTCATGGGGATGTGTTTTTTGAGCGTATTTGGGGCGGCATTCGGCGGCTCCTCCTTTCACACGATGGTTTACTAAAACCGGAAATTGCCCTTTCCGGACTCCTTAATGAAAGAAACAAGGATTAAACCAGGAAGATCACGATTACCGATGAATGTTCCCGAAGAGAACCGTTAAGAGCTTGTTTGCACTTTAATAATCGACCTCCATTTGGCCTTTTTTGGCGCTAGCTTCGTTGGGAAAATCCTCATTTAGCGCTGCTATACTCCGATTCTCCCGCCTTGCTACCACCAAAAAATTCTCAAATTCGGCCAGACGACCAAAATCCAAACAAGCTCTAAGTCCTCACCAGCCCATTACAATTGACGAACGGACAAGCCCCAGGTTTTACTCAGCATATGGATGTTATCCGGTGGGCGAAGCACCAGCTCCCAGCGGTAGTGGGAAGCCCCGATGCGGTTGGCGGGCGGAAGGGGCCGGGTGATCCAGGGCAAGACTACCTCGAACCCCTCACTCGTCATGCGGCCGAAATCCCGAATGCGGCCTCCAACCTGGATCAGGGGTGCTAAACCCACCTGCTTCTGCTCTTCCCGGTCCAGTCGGACGTCGCGGATTTGGTAGTGCAGCCGTCCGTCCAGCACCCGGGCGTCAGAGGAGGTAAACAGGAGAATCCGCATTCCGTTATCTCCCCCCTCCAGTACGCGCATCGGCGTTTCCTGCAGGTAATGCAGGCGGTTGGTGTAGATCATCGTGGTAATGGTCAGTGCACCGAGGGCCGCCACGATGGGGACGGTGGCGCCGAGGAGCGTGGTGGCCAGCCAGCCACCGGCCGAGCCCAACCACCAGAGGTCCACGCCGCTAGTGTATAAATTCTGGGGGGCAACCCGGTAGGTAAAACGGGTCGGCAATACGTTGATGGCCGCCGTTCCTTCCACATAACTGCGGCTGAAAAGGTGAATCTTATCTCCGCTTACCTTGGTGATGCTGCTTCGAATGGGCGTAATCCGCGCTACCACCATGAACCGGGCGTCGAGTTGCTGGGCCACGAAGGTGCTCCGGTCTACGGGCTCCGGGAAGGAAAACTTGAATTCCTGCTGGCCATAGGCCTCCACGGTAGTTCGTTTGGCCAGTTGGATCGTCCAGATTTCTTCCCGGTGCGTAAAGGCCCCGGACTTCACCCGCCAGTGGAGGTGGGCCTGCAGACCGTAAAAGCCAAATTCCCGGTTGCTGACAATAATCACCCGGCCGGAAACGCGCTCTCCGATCCGGTAGGGTTCCTCCTTGTCCAACTTAACCAGAATGTCAACACCAGCGAGGATCAAAGCAAAGCTTGGATTAGTAGTCGTAAATGTAAGTAGGACGGTAAAATTATTTACTTGCAAAAAATGCTATTCGTCAGACGTAGACTATTCAGTTTGCGAAAATTAAGAGCCTCCTCAAAAAACCGAGGTGTCGCGAACAGGATTGGGTCCCGGTGGCAAAAGGTGGCGCGGATCACCCAAAAACAGCGCACAACGGAACATTTCCGGTCATCTGACACTCCCCGAAGAATCATTAATAACCTCCAGTTCTACCACCTATTTCAATTTATCGTATCTTCGCGTCCCCTTCCAAGCCCGGCCGGGACCTCAAACGCGACGGTCCGGCCATTTTTTTGGGAGGTTGACTACCAACAAGAACTACCATGAACAAGTCCCGAACTCCTGGTTCGGGCACCGCTAAAGCAAGATTGCAATATGGCACTGATTGGGAAAATTAGAAAGAATCCTCTCATCGTCCTCCTCTTCATCGGAGGTGGTATCGCCCTTTTCGTTCTCTCGGAGATGACCAGTGGCGCCAACGGCCCCATTGGCCCCGTAGAAAACGCTATGGGCCGGATTGGTGAAATGGAAATTGACCGCGCCGAATTCGAGCGCACCCTGAGTTCCGTCTACAGTGGCGGCGACGCCTACCAGAACCGGGACAACCTCTGGCAATTCTACGTCAACGAAGGTCTCGTAACCCAGGAGGCCGCCGATATGGGCCTGACCGTGAGTGAGCAGGAACTGACGGATCTGGAATTTGGCCCCAACCCCAGCCCGGTGATCCGCCGGAACTTTTCCGACCCTCAGACCGGCCAGCTGAACCGCCAGTTCCTCACCGAAGTACAGGGGTACCTGGACCGCGGGGACATTGACCAGGGCATCACGGACCGTAAGCTCAGCCCCAACTTCCGTTCCATCTGGAAGTACCAGCGCCGGGAAATCACCGCCCAGCGGCTCCAGGAAAAGATGAGCGCCATGGTTTCCAAGGCCATGTACGCTCCCAGCTGGCAGGCCCAGGATTTCGCCAACCAGCAAATCAGCGGCCGCAAGATTGCCGTCGTCAAAGTTCCCTTTGACGAAGTGCAGGACGACGCCGTTGAGGTAGGTGACGATGCCATCCAGGCCTACATGGAAGAAAATCGTAGCCTCTTCCTCAACCCCGAAGAAAGCCGTTCACTGAACTACGTTACGTTTAACGTAGTCCCCACCGAGGCGGACTCTGCCGCGCTGCGCACCCAGCTGAACGAGATCGCAGAGGAGTGGAAGTCTGAAACGAACGACAGCCTTTTTGCCCTGGCCAACAACGGCAGCTACGCCGGCGTGTTCTACGCGGAAACCGCGCTCAGCCCCGTCATTGCCGACGTGGTGCTGGAAGACATGAACGTCGGGGAAATTTATGGCCCTTACGTGGAAGGTAACGCCATGAAGCTGGTCAAACTGGTAGACCGTAAGGTAATGGCCGACAGTGCCCGGACCCGTCACATCCTGCGCAACGCAACGACTCCCGCCCAGTTCGAGGAAGCCGACCGCATGGTGGACAGCCTCATGACCGTACTCAACGCTAACCGCGGCAAATTCGCCGCCCTCGCCGAAGAGTTCAGCCAGGATCCCGGCAGCGCCAGCAACGGCGGTGTTTACGAACGCGTGACTCCCGGACAATTCGTCCGTCCCTTCGACAAGGTACTCTTCCAGACCGGCACCGTCGGTCGTCTTTACAAAGTAAGAACCCAGTATGGTGTGCACCTGGTGGAGGTCATGAGCCGCAGCCAGAGCACCAGTCCCCGGGCTAAGGTGGCCTACGCCGTTGAGTCCATTCTGCCCTCCAACGAAACGGAGGATGCCGTACTGAGTGAAGCCCAGCAGTTCCTCAACGGCAAGGGTTCCCTCGAAGAGCTCAAAACCGCCGCCGAAGCGGCGGGTATGGAAGTGGCTAACACCGGCCCGCTGGCCATCAGCAACTATGCCCTCGCCGGCCTTGGTTCCGGTCAGGAAGTACGCGACATGATGTGCTGGGCCTTCAGCGCCGACCCCGGTGACGTAAGCGGTATCGTGTACACCTTTACCGATCCTCAGCTCTTCTACGAGAACAACTACGTGCTGGTTGGTCTGGAAGACGTGATCCCCGCCGGCATGGCTCCCGTAGACGCCGTACGGGAATCCGTGCTGCCCATCGTACGCAATCGCGCCAAGGGTGAGACCCTCGCCCCACAGCTTGCCGGTAAGGACCTGACGGCCCTGGCCAGTCAGTACGGCGCTACGGTAGACACGGTCAATAACGTTAACCCCACCATGTCCAGCCTGCCTAATGGTCTGGGCCGTGAGCCGAAGCTGGTTGCTGCTGCCGCCAACCTTCCCACGGGACAAATGAGTGCTCCCATCATTGGCGAGACGGGGGTTTACGTCATCAAGGCGCTTACCGATGCTCCCGAGGCCAACAGCGGTAACCTTCCCGGTGCCCGCCAGCAGCTCAACACCACCGTTCGCCTTCAGGCCGCTAACGGTCTGATCGCCGCCATGCGCGTTGGCGCAGACGTTGAAGATCAGCGTGCGGCCACGGAATGTCGCTAGCCGGTATCTAAAATTACGGAAATACTACGCGGCGGAAGGGAAGATTTCCCTCCGCCGCGTAGTATTTTTGCAGCCCATTGAAGGAAATCAGACTTCCGGCAATCACCGATTGCCCCCAGCATCTGGCTCCCTTCACCCACTACATAAACTTATAGAATAAGTCACCATGTCCGAAATCAAATCTGCTGGCTTTAAAGGATACGTTGTTATGGGCGCCGCTATCGCCCTCCTGTTGTTCGTATTCCTAGTAGTTTACCTCTACCAGTACAACGACTACCGCGTTCCCGAAGATCCTCAGCGCTACGGTGCCCTGATCGAGGCCGGCCTGCGGACGCTGACCGCCTAAAGAATTTTATGGTCCGCAACCTTTCTCTCTCCATCCTTTTCGTTATGGCGGTGCAGCTGTGCGCCTCCTGCATTAATGATCCCGAAGACGTTGCCCGGCTTCAGGCGAGGCTGGACGACCAGGTAGAGGTTGCCGAAGGGGTAGAAATTCTCTACAGTGACTCCGCAAAACTGCGGGTGCTCGTCCGGGCGCCCAGGATGCTGAATCACCTGCAAAGCAGCGACCAGCGGCAGGAATTCCCGGATGGTCTACACGTCACCTTCCTGGACGAGCGGGAAGACACCAGCAGCACCCTCATCGCCAACTGGGGCGTTTACCGACGCCGGACGAACCAGTTTACCGTTCGGGACAGCGTCGTCTGGGAATCCGTTGATCAACAGCGATTGCAGACCGAGGAGCTGAACTGGGACGAAAAAACGGAGGAGATTTACACCAATAAATTTGTGATCCTGGAACAGCCGGGCTACCTGATTACGGGCTATGGGCTGAAGGCCAATCAGGATTTCTCCAACGCCCGGGTCCTCCAGGTAGACGGTAAGATTCCGGTCAGTAAGCCGGAATAATCAAGCGAAAAGTCCTACTTTAACGGATATGCTTCTGGCCCTCGTCATCGTAAGTTGCTTGCTGCTTTCGGCCCTGTTTAGCGGGTCGGAGATTGCCTACGTCTCCGCCAGTAAACTGCGGGTGGAGTTGATGAAGAAACGCAGCAACCGACGTAGCCGGATCCTGACCACCTGGTTTGAGCAACCGGCCGACTTCCTCAGCACCATGCTCGTGGGCAACAACATTGCCCTGGTGGCCTTCACTTCGCTGGTCACCGTCCCACTGACGGGCCTCATCAGCCCCTTCCTTCCCGTAGAAAATGAGGTGGTGATGATTCTTGCCAATACGCTGGTCATCACCATTGTTGTGCTCATCTTCGGCGAGTACCTCCCCAAAACCCTTTTCCGGCTTTACGCCGAAGACGCGCTCTACTTCTTCGCCCTCCCCCTGCGGGGACTGCAATGGTTGCTCTACCTGCCCAGCCGTCTGATGACCGGCACCAGCGACTGGTTGCTGCGACTCTTCTTCAAACAACCCAGCGAGGAACTGGAAACCGTACTGACGCGGCTGGACCTGGAAAACTTCGTCAACGAAAGCAACCCCTCGGACGAAGAAACCAGCATCGACACCAAGCTCTTCGGCAATGCGCTGAAGCTGTATGACGTTCGCGTGCGGGATTGCATGGTCCCCCGTACGGAAATTCAGAGCATTGACGTCATGGCCAGCCTCGAGGAGCTGGAAGAAAAATTTCGGGAAACCCGGCTCAGCCGGCTCCTGATCGTAGACGGAGACATGGACGGCGTGCTGGGATACGTGCACCACCAGCAACTCCTGGAATTTCCGGAGACGATCCAGTCGATGATTCTCGACCTCACCTTCGTCCCCGAAGTGGCCCGGGTTACGGATTTACTGAACCGATCGGTGAAGGAGCAGCTGAGCATTGCCTGCGTGGTAGACGAGTTTGGGGACATTGCCGGCCTGGTGACGATGGAAGATCTGCTCGAAGAAATCTTCGGAGAAATTGAAGACGAATACGACAAGGACGAATACATCGAGCAATCCCAGGACGACGGCAGCTACCTCTTCAGTGGTCGCCTGGAAATCGGCTACCTAAACGAGAAGTATGACCTCAACCTGCCCGAGGGGGATTACCATACTCTTTCCGGTTTCATCGTAACGGAGGCCGAACGGGTACCGGAGCAGGACGAGGGCTTTGAACTCAAGGGGTTCCATTTCCGTATGGTAGAAGTAACCAACACCCGCATCGAGGTGGTGTACCTGAAGCCTCCCGCGGACGACGAAGACGAGTAACGGCGGGTAACAAACCTCAGGCTTCACGAAGTGGTAATCATGGAAACGGGAAGGCGCGGCGCTCAGTTGCTACCTTTGCACCCGCGCTCCGCGCCCAGGCAATTTCGTTTTATACCCATTGACGTTCGCGTCAACCCCACCCTCAAACTACCCCACATTCTACATGGAACAACTTCTTAAATACCTGGAAGACACCGAACTCTACGTAAGAATGGCGGCCCTGATGGGCGTAGCCTTGCTCATTGCGCTGATTGCCGTTTTCGTAGTTTATCCCATCCTCAGAACCGCCGCCAAACGGACCGATAGTTTCGTCCTGGAAGCTTACACGAAGCGCACCAAAAAAATCTTTTTCTGGCTCATCTTTTTCCTATTGACGGTCATCTTCTGGTCCGGGCTGGGACCGATTAAGGAAAGCAATCCCGGTAGTTTGTACTACCGTCCACTGCTCCGGCTTGATCAATCCCTGCTCTACATTTTTGCGGGACTGTTTGCCTACAAACTGGTCAACGTCGCCGCCGACTTTCTCCGCCATATTTACAACGCCGACGACGTACACAACCTGCGGGAACGAAAAATCCTGACGCAACTTCAGTACGTACAACGCATTGCGGCCATCGTGATTTTCATCGTCGTCATTGCGCTCCTGCTGTTGCAGTTTGAAAGCATGCGTAACCTCGGCACGGGGATTCTCACCTCGGCGGGGATCGGGGGTATCATCATCGGTATCGCGGCCCAGAAATCCATCGCCAACCTGCTGGCGGGATTTCAGATTGCCTTTACGCAACCCATCCGTCTCGACGACGCCCTGATCGTCCAGGGAGAATTCGGCTGGGTAGAAGACATTACGCTCACCTACGTAAGTCTCCGGCTCTGGGATCAACGACGACTGATCGTTCCACTCCAGCACTTTATTGACTCCACCTTTCAGAATTGGACCCGAACCAACTCCGAGCTCATCGGAACGGTATTTCTTTACCTGGACTACACCTTTCCCGTGGAAGAGTTACGGCAGGAGTTGGACCGCTACCTGCTCACCCAGGAGTTGTGGGACGAACGGACGAAGGCCGTACAGGTCACCGACACCAGTGAAAAAACCATGACCCTCCGCATTCTGGTCAGCTCCAACAATGCCGGCAACACCTTTACCCTGCGTTGCAACACCCGGGAGCACCTCATCCAGTGGGTCCAGCAACACTACCCAGCCAGCTTCCCCCGCCAGCGGGTGGCGTTGGAAAGGGAATAAAAAACGCCCCCGCAGCTACCTTGCTGCGGGGGCGTTTTTTGCCTTCGAATCCCAATTAGTCCAGGACGCCAACCGCGGCGGCCAGGGCCTGTTCGAGGTCCTTCACCAGGTCCTCGGCGTCTTCCACGCCGACACTGAGGCGAATCAGGCTATCGGTAAGTCCCACGCTGAGGCGCTGTTCCCGGGGAATGCTGGCGTGCGTCATCGTGGCCGGATGGCCGATCAGGGATTCTACGCCGCCCAGGCTTTCGGCCAGGGTGAAGTAGTGGGTATTTTTCATCACCTGGGTGGCGGCTTCCAGGGTGTCTTCCTTGAGGTCGAAGGAAATCATGGCGCCGAAATCGCGCATCTGCCGCTTGGCAACGTCGTGGCGGGGGTGGTCCTCCAGCCCCGGGTAATATACGTTAGCCACCAGGTCATTCTTTTGGAGAACGGCCACGATGTGGCGGGCATTCTCACAGGCCCGCTGCACGCGCAGGTGCAGGGTTTTGATGCCCCGCAGCACGAGGAAACAATCCTGGGGGCCGGGTACGGCCCCGGCGGCGTTCTGGAGGAAGTAGAGTTTCTGCGCCAGGGTTTCATCGCGGGTGATTACGGCTCCCATCACGACGTCACTGTGTCCGCCAAGGTATTTGGTGGCGGAATGGACGACGAGATCCGCGCCCAGTTCCAGCGGCTGCTGGAGGTAGGGGCTGGCGAAGGTGTTGTCCACCACGGAGAGCAATTTGTGTTCACGCGCCAGGGAGGTCAGGGCCGCAATGTCCACGATGTTGAGCATCGGGTTGGTGGGCGTTTCAATCCAGAGCATTTTCGTGGCGGGAGAAAGTTGCTCCTTCACCGCAGCGGGATCACGCATGTCGATGAAGCGGCTCTTGATGCCAAAACGACCAAAAACGGCCGTCAGCAGGCGGTAGGAGCCCCCGTAGAGGTCGTCGCTGGCCAGTACTTCATCGCCGGGTTCCAGCAGTCGGATTACGTTATCCATCGCGGCCAGTCCACTGCTGAAGCAAACGCCAAACTTTCCCTTCTCCAGGGCCGCCAGGTTGCGTTGCAGGGCATCTCTGGTGGGGTTCTGGGTGCGGGCGTATTCGTAGCCCTTGTGTTCTCCGGGGGCACTCTGCGCGTAGGTGGAGGTCTGGTAGATGGGGGTCATCACCGCACCGGTGAGTGGATCCGGGTCGAGGCCACCGTGGATACACTGGGTGGCGAAGTTGGCGTCTGATTTGGCGGACATAGTCAATTGAAATTTGCTAATAAACACGGCAAAGGTAGCAAGGTTGGGCCAGTACGGACTTTGCTCTGGACGATTGGTTTTTTCCAGGTCTTGGGGGCGGAGCCCGGGTGCAAGGTCTGTTGGTGCTTTAGTCTGTTGGTCTGTTGGTCTGTTGGTCTGTTGGTCTGTTAGTCTGTTGGTCTGTTGGTCTGTTGGGGTTATTTGCCGGTTAGGTAGGGGAGCCGGTAGATTCTTGCTGCCTGTTCCTTTTTTCTTTCGGTGCTGATGTAGAGTGTTCCGTCGGGATCGAAGGCCAGGCCTTCGGGCTGGGGGAAGAGCTGTTTATTCAGTTTTTCGAGGTGTTCGATGCGGCCATCACGATTGAGCACCATGAGCACCTTGCCCACCGAGGAAGTAATGAAGAGCTGCTGGGTAATGGGGTGAATGGCGATGGCCGAAGGGGCCAGGTCATACTTTTCCCGTTCATTGAAGAAGGCACAGAGTTTGTCGTGGCTGGCGGTCGGGTCACAAGCCGCCAGGAACTTACGGACCGCCTCGCGCTCAATGGCGTAGACGGGGCCTTCACTCAGCATTTTAGTATTGAGGTCGAAGGCGAAGATGTAGCGCGCCGTTTTGGGGTTACCGTCGTCCTTGGCGTCCCGCTTGCAGGCCAGGAGCAGGCGGTGGTTATGCGGGTCGTAGGTCAGGCCCTCCACGTCGTTATCGGAATTGAGGGCAGTATTGTATTTCTCAACCGCCTGATCTACCGCTCCGGGTCGCCGAATCTGGTAGAGCGTGCCCGTATTCTTGACGATCCACAATTCGTCGCCCACGGTCTCGATACCTTCGTAATCGCCGTCCTTCCAGAAATCCGCGGACCACAACAATCCTCCGGTAGCAATATCGAGGCGGTAGAATTTCCCGAGCTCATCTTCGATGGCCATCAGTTCCCGGTTCGTATCCGGTGCCAGGGTAAGTCCGGAAATTTCGTCAAGTTCCGGGGGCATTTCTCCAAGTAATTCGGGGGCCGCCAAATCGTAGCCAAGCGATTGAGCGCCAACGGCCAGGGTAGTCAAAAAACAAAAGAAAAGTGTGGTGTGAATCCTCATGATCATCGTTTACCGTCCGCAAGCAGGGGGTGGGCAGAAAAGGTTTTTTGTACTGGCAAAAACGTCCGGAAATACGAGAAATTATCCGGTGATGGCCTTTGTACCTTTGTTCCACAAAATATGGAAAACGTTACGGTTGCCGCAGAACGCCTGCAATTACATCCGCTGAGAGCTGCCTATCGGTCCGGCAGGCGCATGCTGTTACTGGCGGATTTACATCTGGGTAAAGGCGCCCACTTCCGCAAGGCGGGAATTGCCGTTCCCCAAAGAGTTCGGGACGAAAACTTCGCCAACCTCAACCAGCTGATTGAGGAATTTCGTCCGGCCACGGTCCGCTTCCTCGGCGATCTCTTCCACAGTGATCACAATCGGGTGTGGGCCGACTTTTGCGCCTTCCTCAGCGCGCACCCCGAAGTTGCTTTCGAACTGGTCCCCGGCAACCACGACATCCTGCCCCCGGCCGCCTACGCGGAAGCCGGTTTGCGGATCACGGAAACCGTAGTGGTCGAAGATGGTTTTGCCTTCAGCCATCATCCCCTCGCCCCCGAAGACCACCCTCCCGGAACTTACAACCTCTGCGGCCACCTTCACCCCGCGGTGCAGCTACGGGATCGGGGCGGATTGCAGCTGCGGCTTCCCGCCTTCTACTTCGGTAGTCGCCAGGGCATTCTTCCGGCCTTTGGTGCCTTCACCGGTTGTGCTACCGTTCCCGTGCGGGAGGGCGACCAGGTGTTCGTCCTCGCCGAAGGCGAGGTCGTCGCCGTTCAGTAAACCCACTACCTACTCCATGATCATTGCATTTGACGCCCATTACCGGGAAGACCATAGTGTGCTGGCGGCGGTCTCCTTTGCCGCCTGGGACGCTCCGGAACCCGCGCACGTCCGGCGCTGGACGTTTCCGCCCGCCGCCGGTTACGAACCGGGAAAGTTCTATCTGCGGGAACTCCCCCTGATTTTGCGGGCGCTGGAGGAATTTGATCTTGAGCAAGTCAAGGCCATCATCGTGGATGGCTACGTGTATCTGGACGAGCAACTGCGGCCCGGACTGGGAGGTCATCTGTATGAATCGCTCGGAGAACGGGTGCCGGTTATCGGCGTCGCCAAATCTTACTTTCACGAAGCGCCGGCCCAGCAGGTGTATCGGGGAACAAGCACCCGCCCCCTCTACGTTACCGCCGCGGGCGTGCCTTCCGCTATGGCGGCAGAAAACGTCAGTGAGATGGCCGGTAACTATCGCCTGCCCGATCTGCTGAGGATACTGGATCGGGCCACCAAAGATGATCCCGAAAAGTAGTCCTGATTCCCCGGCCGTATATTGAACGAAAATATTGGGGATGATCAGGTTAGGGGCTACGTTGCTGGGGTTGGTTGCGTTATTCGTTATCCAGAGCTGTCAAACGGGCAGGGAACAATTGGTTTTCTCTTCCTCCCGGAACGGCAATTCGGACATTTTCGTCATGCGCACCAACGGCAAGGGCCTCCGCCAGCTGACCTCATCACCCCAGGAGGAGTGGGCGCCGGACGTACTTTCCCGGAACACCATCGTTTTTCTTCGCCAGGGCCCGGACTCCATCTATCGGGTTCGTCTGGAGCTGGATTCCGGCCGGGAGCAAACCATCCCCCACCCCAGCAACTGCTTGCTGGACGATAAGAACACCCTGCACGGTCCGGGTGGTCGGAAGTACGTATACCCCTGTGGCGGAGAGATATTCCTACAGGAGGGTGATGGCCCTCCTCGCAATATTAGCGGGTCCCTGACGGGGACGTCCAATTATCTCTCCTGGAGTCCGGATGGGGCCTACGTGCTGTTCACTAATAATGGTGGGGGCAGTAATGATCTTTACCAATACTCCGTGGGGGAGGGAGTCATCACCCAGCTTACCGACGATGCGTTCAACAACGAAAGGGGGAGCTTCTCTCCCGACAATGCGCTGCTGCTGTACAGTTCAAACCAGCTCGGCCAATCTGGCCAGGACCTGATCCTGCTGAATCGATCAACGAAGCAACGGTCCGTCATCAGAGTCAGGGAGGGCACGGAGCTCATCGGCCGTTGGGGGACAAGCGGAAAACATCTATACTTTGGCAGTAACGGCGACGGAAACTGGGAGATATACCGGTACAGTTTGAAGTCGCAGAAAATCCGACGGTTGACGGACGACCCCCAATTCGACGGAGACCCCAGATTGTTCACCGTAAAGAACTAGCCAATGGACCAACTCATCAGTCACGGAGCCCCTACCCTGCCGGTCAACGACCTGCAACGGTCCCTTACTTTTTATACGGATCACCTCGGCTTTGAAGTTTCCTTTCTCTGGGAAGACCCGGCCACCTACGCCATCCTGCGGGCTGGGGAGTTTACGCTCCATCTTTCGCAGCGGGACTCTCCGGTGCCAGAGGGCACCGAGGCCGGGCGATTGCTCTACCTGTTTGTCCACGACGTAGACGCCATGCATCAGCGACTGGTCGATAAAGGAGCACGCCTGAGCGGTCCTCCGGAGCGGCAAGCCTACCGGATGCGCGACTTTGAGGTATGGGATCCCGACGGGCACCGGATCACGATCGGGCGGGGAGAGGAATAGTCGTGCATGGCTCCTCGGGCACCGCATGGCACCCGTGCTTGCACCCAAAACAACTGCAGCAACGTCCCGGCAATTCCGTGATAGCTACTGCGTTTCACTCGTGACATTCGCGCTTGGTCCGAGCCGCCCTAATTCCCTAACTTCCACGGTAAAACCTATCTATACCTAAAAATGCTTTCCCAAAGACTCTACCACACTCCCGGCCCCAAACGAATCCTTGCGCTCGACGGCGGGGGAATCCGCGGCGCACTCACGCTTGGTTTTCTGGAAAAAATGGAAACCATTTTACGGGAGCGCTACCAAAAGCCCGACTTCCGCATCTGCGATTACTTCGACCTGATCGTGGGTACCAGCACCGGGGGCATTATTGCCGCCAGTCTGGCCATCGGGATGAGTGCCGGAGAAATTCGGGATATGTACCTCAAGTTGGGGGGAGAGATTTTCGGTAAAAAGCGGTCGCCCTGGTTGCGGGGGGAAACGCTTCGCCTCATGCTGTCGGCGAACTACGACCACCGTCCACTGGAAGCGGCCCTCGCGGAAACCTTTGGAGACATGACCATGGGCGATCAGGAAAGGTTTAAGACGGGAGTTGCCATCATGGCCAAACGGATTGACACCTTCAGCACCTGGACGATCAATAACTTCAAGGAGTTCAAGTATTACAAGTACAACAAAGACATCCTGGTACGCGACTGGCTTCGGGCAACATCGGCCGCACCGACCTTTTTCCCGGCCAAGGAAATCAAAGTAAAGGGAAAGACCACGGGCGTCTTCATCGATGGTGGCGTCAGCCTGGCGAACAATCCTGCCCTGCAGGGGCTACTGCTGGCTACCCTGAACGGCTACAGCCTCCGCTGGCCGCTGGCCAGCGACAAACTCATGCTGATCAGCGTGGGGACGGGCGGCTCCCGTAAATTTATGACCCACGAAAAGCTCGCCAAATTCCGTTCCATCAGCTGGGCCTCCGAAATTGCGGACATCTTCATGGAGGACGCCAATTACTTCAACCAGACCATCCTGCAATTACTTTCGGACACCCCGGGCATGGCCCCCATCGATAATGCCCTCGGAAACCTGGAAGAAGACCAGGCTTTCGGCAAACGACTGACCTACCGGCGCTATAACGTAGACATGACCCCGGAAGCGCTGCAGCAAATTGTCGGCCGACCCTTTGCAGAATCGGAGGCGGCGGACCTAAGAAAAATGGACCAGGCGAAGAACCGCTTCACCCTGGCAGAAATCGGCAAGCAAGCTGCCGCACAACAAATTCAAGCTGATCATCTTCCCCTTAACTTTGATGTTTAACGTCTACTGTGGTTGGACAAGGCGGGCTCGGTTTTGGCGGATGGCGGTAACGCTTGCCCTCATCATGACCGTTGCTGCACCCGGTCGGGGGCAGCTGCTTCAACCGGAGATGGACGCGTATACCTACGAAGACGGACTGGGCAGTGAAGCCATCAATGATGTACTGATTGATCGGTTCGGCTACGTCTGGACGGCGGCCTACAGCGGTTTGCACCGGTTTGACGGATACGACTTTCTCAATTATCCCGCCGACATTAACGACAGCTGCACCCTGAGCCACCCCATTGCCGTCCGACTGCTGGAAGATCACGTAGGCAACCTATGGGTAGGGACCAAAGCGGGACTCAACCGTCTCGACCGCACCACCAACTGCTTCCGGCGATTCTTCGCCGGGGCCGGGGAAGCGACCCTGCCGGGAAACGACGTCCGGGACCTGGCACTGGATGGCACCGGATTACTGTACGTTCTTACTGATCGCGGGCTGGGTACCTACCAGCCCGAACGGGAAAATTTCCGGCACATCAACACCGGGAATTTCTCGACCCAAAAACTATTCTACAGCCGTCACCACGGCGAAATGTTGCTGCTGGGACCAGAAGGTGTCGCTAGCCTGTCCGGCAACACCCTGGCCACCCTTGACGGCTTCTCCCCAACGACCATTTTCAGCGTAGCCGAGCGCGCGGACACCCTCATTCTGGGCACCAACCGCGGACTATTTCGGTGGGTTGGCGGGGCTTCCCGCATTGAAACCTTCAGGAATAACGATCCGGGACTGCTGGAAACCACCGTGCTGGACCTGGAGTCCTCCGGGGATCAGTTGTGGATGGCCAGTCGCGGACGGGGCCTGGGTCTGCTCTCCCCCAACGGAAACCTGCAATGGCACACCAACGGACTGACGGACCAACACGTTCGTGCCCTGTGTTCCGATCAGCGAGGCAACCTGTGGATCGGCACCTACGTCGGGCTGAACCGACGTTCCGTGGCGCCCTCCTCTGCTTCCCATTACCGCTCCGGAGTCGAGGATAGCGAAGACCAGATGCTAGAAATCGGGGCCGATCATCTGGGAGGGGTACTGTTTTACCTGCGCTGGAGTGGGCTGTACCGGGCGCCGGAGGTCGGGGCTGCGCCCCGACAACTACCCTTCCCCCGGAATGACTTCCTGAACGGCCGCGACCTGAACCACATCTTGCCCCTCCACGACGGGGAGGTGCTACTGAGTCGGGGCTACGATGGGCTGTACCGCTATGCCCCCGAGCGGGATGCGTTCCAACCAAAGATCACCTCTTCCCGCATTCGGGAAGTATCCGTCACGATGGTCGCCGAAGATGCCCGCGACCCCAACCTGCTGTGGCTGGCCAGTGATGATGGTTTGGGCAGCTACCACCGGATCACCGGCGAAGAGAACTGGTTTTACCCCGACCGCTCAACCCACCAACTGGCGGGCTTCGTGATCACCAGCGTTTTACCGGGCCCGGAGGGGAAGATTTGGCTAAGCTGTGGGGATTATTACAATGACCGGCTGGGCTATTTTGACCCCCAGGCGGCCAACTTTCATTTTTTGGACTACCGGCCCGGCAGCCAAACCGAAATTGCCGGTGGCCGGATCAAGCAGCTGGCCTGGGGAGCAAATGGCGCGCTGTGGGCGGCCGCTTCGCAGGGCCTGATTGGTATCGATACCCTTACGCTTACCACCCGACTGATTACGGAAGTGGCGGGGAAAAAGGTGGGCATCCCCGAATCCATTCTCAGCACTCCAAACGGCGAGTTGTGGTTCGGAGCCGGCGATCGATTGGGCATCTACTCGCCGGGAGAGGGCACCCTGCTCTTTCGGGACGCCACGGCCATCCAGCAATTCTCTAACGCCGTGTCTACTACCCATCCCGACGGTCGGCTCATCTTTGGCGGACAGCGGGGGATCATCGTTACGGATCCTTCCCTGGCACCTTCCCCTCCCAGCTTCCCCCCGATTGTTTTGAATGAGCTGCGGATCAACGGAGAAAACCACAACACCTCCCGACCACTGCCAGACCTTCAGGTCCTGGAGTTGTCGCCACGGCAACGATCGCTGACCCTTACCTTTTCGGCGCTTCAGTACGAAAAGGCCCGGAAAGTTCAGTACGCTTACCGGCTGGGCAGCATGCCCGAATGGGAGCGACTGGGCACCGAGAAATCACTTTCCTTCACCCAGCTGCCGCCCGGTGCCCACCGGCTGCAACTACGAAGCGATGACGGCCAGGGCAACTGGAATCAGGATAGCCGGGAGCTCCTCATCATCGCCCGGCCGGCGCTGGTGGAGCAATGGTGGTTCCGCTTACTGTTGATCCTGCTGACCCTTGCTGCAGCCGCGCTGCTGGCGCGCAGCTGGTTCAATCGGAAAATCGAACGCCGGGAACACGCCCAACTGGTGGAACTGGACGCCTTTAAGTCCCGACTGTTTGCCAACCTCACCCACGAATTTCGCACTCCCCTCACGCTGATCCTGGGGCCGGCCCGGCGATTACTCCGAACCGGACAGGAGCGCTCCGACCCCACCCTGGCGCGGGAGGCCCGGAGAATTGACCGCCAGGGGAAGCGGTTGCTACGCATGATCAACCAGCTCCTCGACCTGCAAAAACTGGAGGCCGGACAAATGAAGCTCTACGAGAGCCGCATCCACCCGGATGAATTACTCCGGGAGATCATTCAATCCTTCGCCGAGGAAGCTGGGAATCGGGAGGTTTTGCTTACCCTCGACGGCAATTTGGCCCCGAACACCTCCCTGGTCGTTGATCGGGACAAACTGGAAAGCATCATCGTCAACCTGGTGGCCAATGGCCTGCGGTTCAGTCCGCCGGGCAGCACGCTCCGGCTTGAGGTGAACGAGCAGCCGGGCACCCTCGTGATTAACGTCCGGGACCAGGGACCGGGCATCTCTGCAGAAGACCAGCGGAAGATTTTTGACCGCTACGTCCAGGCCAACGACGGACAGCCGGGCGGGACCGGCATCGGTCTGGCACTCGTTAAGGAACTGACCCAACTGATGGGCGGAAGCATCCAACTTTCCAGCACGCCCGGTTCTGGAAGTACCTTTTCCGTCCGGTTACCCAGGAGAGGGGCGCAAGCGCAGGATGCCGGGCCCATCCAGGGGGCCGATAATACGGGAATTTATCCCTCAATGCCTCCGGGAACCGTCGATGACGCCAGAGCGCTGGTGCTCATCGTCGAGGACGACGCCGAGCTGTCCAGTTATCTGGAAGAAAGCCTGGCGGACGACTACCGGATCGTCGTAGCCCCCGACGGCGTGGCCGGCGTGGCCGCGGCCACGGAACTGATTCCCGACCTGGTGATCAGCGACGTCATGATGCCGAACCTGAACGGCTATCAGCTGTGCACCCAACTCAAAGCCGACGAGCGCACCAGTCACCTCCCGGTACTGCTGCTGACCGCCAAGTCGGCCGACGAACACCGGCTGGAGGGTTTGGAGCGGGGCGCCGACGCCTACCTCAGCAAGCCCTTTTCCGAGCGCGAACTGCGGCTCCGGTTGCGCAACTTATTGCACCTGCGGGATCGCACCGCCGCCCGGCTCCGGGAGGAAATGCTGGACGGGGAACCCGTTCAGCCCGCCGCCTCGGCGCCGGACCACCCCGAAGCCAATTTTCTCGCCCGCATCCGGGAGTACGTCCGGGAAAACATTTCGGACACCCACCTGAGCGTCTCCGACCTGGAACGCGTGGCGGGCATGAGTCGCAGTCAGCTCCACCGCAAACTGCAGTCTACCATCGGATTGTCGGCCAGTAAATTCATCAATCAGCTGCGGCTGCAGGCCGCCGCGCAGTCCCTGCGGCACACCGAGCTTTCGATCAGCAACATCGCCTACGACTGCGGTTTCCAGGACCCGGGCTACTTCGGCAAGAAGTTCCGCGAACGCTACGGTTGTACGCCCTCCGAGTGGCGGCAGGGAGGGCAGGGAGGTGCTGAGGGCTAAGCGCCCTGAAAGGGTGCTCCTCCCCGAGCGAGGTCTGCCGTCCGATGCCGAACATCGGACCAGGGCCTCGCGGGCATCAACAAGGCTCGGAACATTGGTGGAAAGAAATATCTTTGGCGCAGTAACCCTATTGATTTATGCGATTTCCCTCCTTCTTCACCTTCCTGTGCTGTTTCCTCCTGCTATCCCCCACACTCACTGCCCAAAACGACCCGGCAGAAACGCTGAAGGCGGTTGCCCGCGAGCTGTGTCCTAGTTTCCAGGAAGTCATGGCGGGTGAAGTCGTCGACGAGGTCGAAGACTTTTTGCTCTTCACCCTGATGTCTGCGGAGAAGTTACCGGCCGCTTCGAAAGAGAACTTTAAGACCGTGTTTGGCGTCGACCTCGAAGACGCCCCCCTATTTGACCGCCCCTTCTGGGACTTGACGGTAGCCCTCGTGGAAGATTGTCCTTCCGCAAGGCAATACTTCATTTTCCAAGGACAGTCCGGAGAACTCAACGTCAAAACTCGCGCACTTCCCGGTTTTGACAGCCTGATGGCCAGTACCGCACAATTGTTGGAGGAAGACCTGGCGTCACGGCAAAATCCACTCCCGTTCCATGAGTTGGTGTATGCAAAAATTAACTTTGAGGAGTTACCAACCGCCAACTATCAGGCGCTGCTAAAACGCAAATCGATGGATAGTTTTCTACCCGCCGTACTGGCTCAGTACCAGCCCGCCGCCATTGCTTACAGCCTAGATGAACTTGGGGAAGGCTTTGAGACCATGGACAAAGTAAAAATGGACCAGGCCTTACCGACCCCCGAAGACCTGGATCGCTTCTGCGCCCAGATGCAGCAACTGGATACCATCCGTAAGGATGACGACTACCTGATTCCCGCAACCCAACTTGCCGAAGCCTACGTGGAGCAGCGCGGCCTCTCCTTCGATTATGCCTCCAACCGGACCACCTTCATCAGGCATTATGCCAATAAGATTTGGTTTGAAAAGCGATCGTCTTGCGCTCATTTCGCCAAGAAATACGGGGAATACGCTAAGCGCATATCCAGCCAAAATAGATATTGATCTTGATGATAGAACATGGGGTTAAGCCGTTGGTCATACGGCAACACTAGCGCCCTGAAAGGGTGCTCCTACCCGAGCGAGGTCTGCCGTCCGATGCCGAGCATCGGACCAGGGCCTCGCGGGCATCATCCAATACCAATAGCCTTACCCTAGCAGCTCCTGTTGTCCCATAAAGGGCTGGTCGTAGACCCGCTCTCCCTTAGCGCGGCTCAGGGCATTGGCCAGCGCGCCCATGATGGGAGGCAGGGAAGGCTCTCCCAGTCCGGTGGGATCGATCCCGTTATCCACAAAGAAGGTCTCGATTTCCTTCGGGGCCTCTCCGTGACGGATCAGGCGGTAGCTATCGAAGTTCTGCTGGTCGGGGGTACCGTCCGTAAAGGTCAGGGCGCCGTACATGGCGTGGCCGATACCGTCCACGATACCGCCTTCGACCTGGTTGCGAGCACCTTCGGGATTGACGACGATGCCACAGTCGACGGCGCAGTAGACCTTTTCCACCTTTGGCTGGTCTCCGTCCATGCTCAGGTCGAGGACCTGCGCCACGTAGGAATTGTGGCAGTAGTAGGCCGCGACGCCGCGGAATACACCATCGGTTTGCTGCCCCCAGTTCGACTTATCGCGTACAAGTTCGAGGACGCCAGCGTAGCGTTCGGCGTCGTAGTCGTTGTTTTCGCCGACGGGGTTATTCTTGGCCCGTTCGAACAGTTCGAGGCGGAAGGCGATGGGGTCCTTGCCGGCGGCTTCGGCGACTTCGTCGAGGAAGGCCTGCTCCGCTCCGGCGATGAAGTTGGAGCGCGGCGCCCGCCAGGCGCCGGTGGAGATGTTGGAGTCCTTGCTAAAGTTTTCCACCAGGTAGTTGTCTACCGTTCCGGCGGGAAAGCGGTTGGCGAATACAGGACTGCCGTTGGTGCCCGCACCGCGGATGTGGAAGGCAATCAAGTTACCGTCGGCGTCCAGTCCGGCGCGGTACTTCACCAGGTAATCCGGGCGGTAGGTGCCCTGGGTCATGTCGTCCTCGCGGGTGTAGACCAGCTTGACCGGAGCGTTGACCGCCTGACTGATGAGGGCGGCTTCTACGCCGAAGTTTCCGTAAAGCCGGCGGCCAAAGCCGCCGCCCATCCGGGTCATCATGATGTCGACCTTCTCGAGCGGGAGGTCAACGAGGGAAGCCACGGTCTTTTGCAGGAACTCGGGGGTCTGAATGGGGCCCACCAATTCTGCCCGTTCGGAGGTGACGTGGGCAAAAAAGTTCATCGGCTCCATCGTGTTGTGGGGCAGGAAGGGAGCCGAATAAGTGGCCTCCACAATTTTTGTCGCCCGGGCGAAGGCCGCTTCGGGGTCTCCGTCCCGCCGGGAAGCTTCCGCCTTGCCGTTTTCGATCAGCTCTTCCAGGGTCGCCCGGTGCTGGGCGGTAGACTCCGCCGCACTGGTTTCTTCCCATTCCACCTCCAGGGCCTGCTTGGCCTGCATGACCTGCCAGGTGGAGTTACCGACCACGGCCACCAGTTGGGGAAAGGCGTTCACGTCGGACCACTGCCGGTCCACGCCTTCCTTCTCCGCGTCAATGGTCACCACGTCCTGAATCCCAGGCATGGCCTTAACCGCATCGGCGTTCACCGACTTGAGTTTCATCCCGAAGGCAGGAGGATGTACAATACCGGCAATAAACATACCTTCCCGCTGGATGTCCATCCCGAAGAGGGGTTGTCCGGTAACGATCTTGCGGGCGTCCACGTTCTTCTTCCCCTGACCAATGATCTTGAAGTCGGCGGGGTCCTTGAGGGGCACTTCTTCGGGGACCGGCAGGTTTGCGGCCGCGGCGGCTACGTCTCCGTACCCGAGTTGGCGGTCGGAGGCATCGTGGTAAATGATGCCGTTCTCGGTTCTCAGCTCCTCTACGGGGACGGATAATTCGGTAGCGGCGGCGGCCATCAGGAGATGCCGCGCCGTGGCCCCGGCGGTCCGCAGGCTCGTCCACCCATGACGGATAGACTGACTACCACCGGCCAGCTGGCGGGTGTACTTTTCGGTGTCCAGTCCGGCCTGTTCGACGATGACGTTATTCCAGTCTACGTCCAGCTCCTCGGCGATGATCATCGGCATGGAGGTTTTGACGTTCTGGCCGATCTCCGGATTGGGGGAATAAATGGTGACTACGCCGTTATCGCCAATCTGGAGGTAGGCGTTTACGGGCACCCAGGATTCGGGCATGACCGGTCCGGTGGCCACGGCAGCGGCCGGCTTGCTTTCACAGGAGGTGAGCCAGCCAAAGCCGAGTAACAGACCGCCACCGGTAGCGGCGGATACTTTCAGAAAGGAACGACGGGAAGGAGCTTGCATAATATTTAGCCTTGTTCGGTTGGAGATGGGAAGAAAAGTGACCGGGAGCCCAATTAGCTCAGTTTTCCGGCGGCGGTTTTGACGGCGGCGTTGATCCGCAGGTAGGTACCGCAGCGGCAAATGTTGCCGCTCATTTGCGCCTCGATGTCCGCGTCGGTCGGATTGGGAATGGCGTTCAACAGGGAGGCGGCGCTCATGATTTGTCCGGCCTGACAGTAGCCACACTGGGGAACGTCATGTTCCAGCCAGGCCTGCTGGACGGGGTGGTCCCCCGCTTCGGAAAGCCCTTCGATGGTGGTGATCTTTTCTCCGTTCATATTACTGAGGGGGATCTGGCAGGAGCGCATCGCCGTTCCGTCGAGGTGAACGGTGCAGGCGCCGCAGGATCCGATGCCGCAGCCGTATTTTGTACCGGTGAGCCCGAGTTCATCCCGCAGCACCCAGAGCAGGGGCGTGGCCGGATCAGCCTCGACGTCAAATTGTTTTCCGTTAACGGTCAGTTGAAAAGTTGCCATGAATGTGGTTTTATGGCCCAAAGGATGAGCATGGGGCGAATGAGCAGGGAAGATAGTGGTTTTTACGGGGGAACTCAAGTAAACCGTCGCAAGGTCGTTCGTCACACCTCCGATGAACATTTGTCCGGTTTCATCAGGCCAAATAATGCAGCGGAGGAGGACGAACTCTCTTCTTTCAAAAAATAGAGCATTCTCCTCCTGGGCGTCGAGTAAATAGGCGACTGCGTCCGCCTATTTACTAGCTCCTCGCAGGTATAATGCACGCATCCTGAAACGTCGGTTTTCATGCTGATGCATTTGCCCAATCAAGCGGGGCCTAAAAGCGGCTTAGTTGCTTAAATGAGCGGAAATTCTGGTCCCGTAGGGGCACCCTAATCGTGGCCCTAGGGAGAAGAATCTATTAAAAATTTTTTCAGCCCGGTTGGCTCCGTCGAGAGAGTCTACATGTAGACTCTCTCGATGGAATTTTGCTCTCGCCTAATCCGCCCGGCACCCCAGCTGAGCACGAGGGTTCCAATTTATTGCACCTGCGCTCCGCGCCCAACCCCCGTCCTGTTTTCTTATCTGCCCCACCGCGCTACCCGGACAGACCCGCTGGAAAAAAATTGCGTCAAGGGGGTAAGACTCCACCAGCCCATACGATACTGATACACACGCTTTTGCCGGGAGATGCAACATATGTCCAAGCATTTGGCACATGATTCCCAAGCTTTCTTGTACCCTCCCCTGATTTTTGTTTTTGTCTTTTGGCTGTCTTCACCACGCTTTACTCACCAACCAACAAACCCATGATCCCGCCAGCCTTTCGGTATGCCCTTCGGGGTATATTGCTCTTTATTGCCTTGCTACCACTAAGTCTATTCGCACAGCCCATTCAGGTAAACGTAGTTGTCCCCAATCCTCCCCCCATCTACTGGGATGCCTACCTCGAATTTGAGGCCGATATCCTCGTGATTCTGACCAACGTAAGCCGGCAAACGCAGGAGATTAAACTCGTCCCCAACCTCACTTCTGACCGCGGAATCGAAGCCAATTTCCGCCCCGACTTCCAACCCCTGTCCCCCATCGTGCTCGGGGGCGGAGAAAGCCTCAACCTCACTTACCGCGACCTTCGGGCCATTTTTGGCACCCCCACCGAAGCGGACGTTCAGCTCAGTGGGATCAGCTTCGATCGCCTTTTTGAGTCCGAAACGATTCCGGAAGGGAACTATACGCTCTGTGTGGAAGCCCGTGATTTCGCCACCAACGTTCCGCTCAGTAACAACTTCGGCTGTGACGTCTTTTTTGTCCAACAGCACGAACCTCCGCTCATCATCTATCCGAACAACGGAGAACAGATCGAACCACTGGAACCTCAGTTTCTGAACTTTCTCTGGTCCATTTCCGGCCTTCCCGGACAAACTCGGTACCGCTTCGAGCTTTTTGACCTCGATGACCTTGGACTCAGCAACCCCAACGACGCCTTTATCCTTGATGCCGTTCGCCCCTACTTTGAACAGGATGACCTCCTGGCCAATACGCTAGCTTACGACCTGGCGCTCCCGCCCCTGATCGCGGGGCACAATTACGCCGTGCAGGTTACGGCCTACGACCCCGAGGGCCGGTTGCTCTTTGCCCAGGGTGGGCGCAGCCAGATCCACACCTTCCTCTACCACCCCTTCAATGATGGTGGGGTGGAACCCGGGCCGGGCGTGGTTGTGGCACCGGAAAATGACAACCCCAACCCCGGAGTGAACCAGGATGGGCCCAACGACTTCCAGGATAATAACCAACCCCAGCAAACGCTGCAGCAGTTCGCCTGCCCGCCCGCGGGACCAGCGCCCACCACGAACCCCTACCCCAGCACCATCAGTCCCGGAGCGGAAATTACCGTCGGGGACTTCACGATGGAACTGCTGACCGGCGGCGGCATCAGTCCCATTGCCGGCTCCGGGCGGATGCTCATTCCGGCCCTGAACACTTACGTCAACGTGTCTTTCACGGGTCTTGACGTCAATACCGAACTGCAGGTCTACGGCCAGAATGACGTCATTCGGACGACCGACGGCAGTGGCAACGTGCCGTTGGTGTTGCTACAGGACCTGACGGAAGGCAACGTCACCCCCGAAGACCTTCCCGAAAACGTAGCACTGCAACTGGCCGACTACGTAGACAACCAGGGCAACTGGCTCGACCCCGATGCCCCGGGCATCAATCCCGCGATCAATCTGCCGGCCGGCATTGCTGGCCAGGGCATGGATTTGATCCTGACCGGCATGGAGTTTCGGCCCGAGGGCGCCACCCTTTCGGCCTACGTCCGGGTGGAGCTCCCAGAAGCCCAGGGCAGTCGTCGTCTGATCCTGCTCGGCAAGGGGATGTGTCTTACCCAGGGCGGCCTGGGACAGGACGCGGACCTCATTCTCGGCAACAACCCCACCTTTTCCCTCTCGCCGGGAGTGGACCTGACCTTTATCGGTGGCGAGGGCCACACCAGCGTCAGCTGGAGCGAAAACGGGATTGGGGCGCTGAACGTAGATGCCGAGCTCTCCTTTGCGCAAAATATTGTGGCCACCGACGGACAGCCGCTGGTGGCCAGTTTCACGGCCTCCGTCAACGATTATCAGGACTGGACGGCCAGCGTCACCCTCAATCAGGACAGCTGGCAGGTTCCCGGCCTGAACGACTTCGAGCTGACCCTGATGGGAGGAAACATCGTCTACGACCACTCCGCCATTTCCGGTCCGCCGAACTTTGACCTACCGGGCAGTCACCCACTGGCCGGCAACGAAAATCTCTGGCAGGGGGTCTACATCCCCGGACTGGAATTTTCCTTCCCCGAAGGGCTCGACGCCGAAGTCAACATCGAAGACATCATTCTGGACGGCCAGGGGCTCTGGATGGACGTCGACGCCAACGGCAACCTGCTGAGCATTAACGAAGGCGAGGTCGGCGGCTGGCCGCTGGCCATTGATCACCTGGGGCTCGACGTTCGGGCCAGCAGCGTGGAGAGCGCCAGCTTCGGCGGCCAAATCCGACTCCCCATCAGCGAAACCCTCCTCGA
Organism: Lewinella sp. W8; assembly: GCF_004375085.3. Lineage (GTDB taxonomy): Bacteria > Bacteroidota > Bacteroidia > Chitinophagales > Saprospiraceae > Neolewinella. Next base: position 325,882 of record NZ_SNAQ03000001.1, on the reverse strand, counting down.
CTTCACGGCGCCCATCGGCAACGGCGGTAACTTCAGCTTCGCCGTGGAACTCGGCGAGGCCCTGGACGTAGATATGTGGGTCGCCGAAATCAGCCTGGCGGGCAACTCTTCCGTAGGGGTCACTAAGCAGGGGAACACCTACCTGCCGGAGGCCGTCCTTAACGGGGAACTCACCATCGGCTGGACCAAGGGCGACAACCAGGCCAACTCAGCCGTGGGCAGCTTCAACATTCCCGGTATTGAGTTCCAGAACTTCACCATTACCGGAGGGAACGGCACCCCGCAACTCAGCGGGCAGTTCGGACTGGACCTCGAGAACGTTGGTCAGGGTGGCATGGCGGACTTCCCGCTCCAGCTCAACGAAATCAACATTGACCTGGAAGGGGAAGAAGTTGGCATCCAGTTTGACCTCGGGCTCAAGCTGACCGAAATGGCCAACGGATTTGAGGGGGCCACGGCCTTTTCCATCATTGGCGACTGGGATGCCGGCCAGAAACGCTTCACTTACGACCGGACACAACTGGACGAAATTTCCATCGACGCCGACATGGGCGTCATTGAACTAGAGGGTTCCATCATTTTCTTCAACGACCACGAAACGTACGGAGATGGGTTTGATGGCGCCATCGATATCGGCATCGTACCCATTGACGTGGGGCTGGAAATGCGCCTGATGGTGGGTAAGATGCCCCAGTATCGCTACTTCATGATTGATGCCCTGACCAAATTCCCCGGTATCCCGCTCGGGCCTTCCGGACTGGGGCTCTACGGGCTCGGTGGCGGTTTCTACGCCAATATGCAACGCCAGTACCCCGAAAATGCCGTCATGACGATCAATGACGTTCCGGATGACCCCGACCTCGGTGGAGAAATCGGCGAGACGGGAAGTGGGGCAACCTACGTACCCGTGCAGGGTAATTTTGGCTTCATGGCCCGGGCCGTCCTGGGCTTGTACCCCGTATCCACCGCCATGAACGCGGACCTGGAATTCGGTATTGACCTGGGGCCAAACTTCAACGTCAACAGCATGTACATGAGCGGCGACGCCTACGTCATGCAGAACATGGCCGACCGTGACGGCGGTGCCCTCATCAGCGGTGGTGCCGACCTGATCATGAACTTCCAGGAAAAGGAATACACCTTCGGCGGTGACCTCTCGGCCAACATCCTGAATTTCCTCGAACTGGACGTTTCCCTGGAGGCTTTCTACTCCCCGAACGACTGGCACTTCTACCTCGGTCGCTGGACCCCCGGCCACCAGGACCCCCTGACCGACCCCAACCGGATAAAGTTTGAGGCCGGCTTCGACTTTGCCGTAGCCAGTGTGAAGACGGGCATCAACTCCTACTTTATGATGGGTACTGATCTGCCCGCGGGCCTGCCCCCCAAGCCGCTGCAGATTCAGAGCATCTTCAATGAAGACGGGGAGAATCTCCCCTCCCAGAATCTCTTGCCGGTGCTCACCACCACCAAGGGCTTCGCCTTCGGGATGATCAATTACTTCGACCTTAGTTTCAAGGCCCTCATCTTCCGCCTCGACGTGGAGTACCTGATGGGACTCGACGTCCTGATGGAAAACAAAGAAGGCCAGGAATGTAACATGAACGAGTTCGGCATTAACCAGTGGTACGGTAAAGGGCAAGCCTACGCCTACCTGGGAATTGAAGGCGCCGTGGAAGGAAAGCTTTTCGGCAAAAAACGAAAGTTCACCTTTGCCGAGATCGAAGCCGCCGCGGCGATCGATTTTGCGGGGCCGAAACCCGTGTGGTTGCGCGGCAAAGCCGCGCTCCGCGGCGAGGTGCTCGGCGGCCTGATCGAGTTTGACACCAAGGTCGAATTCGAGCACGGCAAGAAAGTCGTCTGTTCTCAGGATGGCAATAACATCTTTGACGACATTCCCATCGTCGAGGAATTTGACCCCACCGATGGCGCCTCGGGGCAGTCCATCTTCACCCACCCGCAGGTGGCCTTCAACTTCCCCCGCGGAGCCTTCCCCATCGACGAGGAATCCGACACTCCCGGAGAGTACCTTACCCGGTACTACGGTTACGAGATCATCGGCCTGACGGTAAAGACCAAGGAGCAGGGCGGCAACTGGAAAACCCACCTCGGGGGCACCGGGTCACCGCAGTACGACGACGAAGGCTACAGCTGCCTGTATGACCTGCCCAACCAGCTACCCGAATTTTCTCAGGTAGAACTGACCCTACGGGTAAGGGGACAGCGATATAATTCCAACGACCCGGATGACGTGGCGGAGAACTTCGAGGTGCAAACCTACACGGCCACGTTCCAAACGGGTGCCGCTCCGGATTACATCCTGGCCAACAGCATTGACCGGTCGAAGCCCTTCCACCGACAGCTCAACTTCCTCGAAGATGAGGGCGGCAATAACGGCTACCTGAACTTCTGGCACGAGCAGTCCAACAGCCTGTTCCGGACTACCCCGACGGCCCAGGACGGGCTCTCCACCCAGGGGCACTACACCTACGTGGTGCGCTTCAAGGACCTGAGCGCGGGAACCGCTAAAGACGTCAATCCCTTCAACCTGAGTACCGCCGGTGGCGGTGGAATGAGCTTCCCCATTCCCAAAAATTTCCTGAAGCCAAAGACGGTCTACGAACTGGACGTCCTCCGCATTTACCACCCCCCCAACAGCACCCCGGACAACAACACCTCCGTGGTGATGGCGGACCTGGGTATTGACGGGCAGTCCGGCGGCGGCGGTGGAGGAGGAAATCTCCAGATCCTGGCCATGCCCCAGCAGCAACAGAACAACGTGCCCAACGCGGGTATGATGCAAGTGGCCATGTTCCAGAATAACGCCAATCAGGGAATGAACGTCAACGTGCCCAACCAATTCCAGGACGCCAACAATGATCCCGGCGTCGATCCTCCCTTCGAGGGTGGCAATGGCCAGATCCTGAGCAACGAACCCGACGACGGCCCCGGCTTCGGCGGACCCAATGACTTTCAGTCTCCTGGAGGAAACATGGACGGGCTTAAGTACGCCTCCCGCCGTCTGGAGCAGCGCGGTCTGGTGGGTGAGGAAGTTTCCAAATCCCTGATGCAGCAGAAGTTGTATTTCCGCACCTCCATGTTCACCGACCTGGCGTCAAAAATGAACCAGGTGAAGGTGAAAAACCTCAATCAGTCGCCCGCACAAACCCACATGGTCGACACTGATAACCTACACCAGTTCACGGACGGCACGGAGGTAAAGACACCTTATCTCTTCCTGGAATCTGACGAAGGTTTCGATCGCTTTGAGAGCCAGTACTGGCAATGGAACTATCACGTCAGTGACGGCGAAAACCACAATGCCTTTAAACTGGTCAAGTACACTCCCTTCGTCACCTTCGAGGGGCGGGAGGACTGGCGCAGCCAGACCTTCATGTCCGAAGGAGATAACGGATTGTTCCGCCCCCCCTTCGGCAACAGCGACAACAGCTGGTGTATGGAAACCTTCTACGACCCCGACGATGAGCTGAACCACATCGACGGAGGGCTGCCCAAGCCCAACGCTCCACTGCAGTCCGGCAACCCCAACCCCTACGCCTGGTTTGGCTACCAAATGCCGGCTCCAGATTTTGATCTCCTCGAAGACCCCGACCGCTACGAGGACGTCGCCCCGTTTGGCACCCGCAAAAACCGGGAGTTGCCGCCACCCAACGGCAGTTATGCGTATCAGTTTGAGTTACCGACCATTGAGTTCCTCCAGCATCCTACCGGGAGTTTACCCAACGACCTCGGGGGCGTAAGTGTCCAGAAGAACAATACCTACCTAACCAATGCGGTGATCAATGCCGCCCAGCCGCCCGAGCCACCGGACCCACCGGGACCGGGCCAAATCAATGAACTCTGGGTAGGCTTTGACCCACCGTCGCCCGGCATACTTGACGTCGTGCCGAACTTCAACCTGATGGGTAACGGCGGTATCCAACCGCCCAACAGCGGCGGCGGATCACCCGCCGTGGGCGGAACCACGGTCCTCACCGGAAACCCCTCCTTCATCCCACTGGTGGACTTCACTGAATGGATGACCTACCAGGATTACGTACTCTTCCGTCGCCTGGTCGACGAGGGGGTCCTGGAACTGGCCATCCTAAGTGAGACTTTTGAGGCCTTCAACAGTCCGCATTACAATCATGACGTCGATTGTAGTGACGACCTGGGGCCCATGCCCAACCAACCGGACTACAATCCCTTTGATCCCGGCTACGATTTCTATCTGCAGTACTACAAGCAGATACGGGCCTACTTCAAATCGACCGTTATCCACAGCTACTTCCCCTATCCCGCCCGTCCGGAGCAGGAAGGCTTCTTCCGCCTCGGCGGTAAGAACTTCAGCTACCAGGTCAAATCCCTCAATAACGAATGATGCTCCGATTCCCGTACGGGAAAGGAACAGCGTGAAAATATATTCATCATGTATCCACAACTTCAAATCCTGCAGCGGAGCATCACCGTTTGGTTTGCCATACTGCTGAGCCTGGCACCTGCGCTTGCGCAAAATGATGCCAATACGACTCCCCCCGATGACCTCCACCTCCTGGCCCGCCCGCACGGCGATTCGATCACCCTGCGCTGGGCCCCCAGCAACTATTCGGTCTGGCTGGAAATGCAACGCTTTGGCGTTATGCTGGAGCGCCGGATTGCCGGCAGCGAAGACTGGCAGCCCGTGCACGGAGACCGCCTGATCGCCTACTCCGTGGAAGACTTCACGGCCTTCACCGACACGGATGACCCCCACATCATCGCGGTGGCCGAAGCCCTGCACGGCGATGCCGAATACCCCGCGACGCCGCCCGCCGGTCCGATGGGAGAGGTGCGACAAAAAATGGACGAACACGAACAGCGGATGTTCCTCGCCCTGGTCAACGCCGACCTGTCCGCCGAAGCCGCAAAGGCCCTGGGCTGGCGCTGGACGGACACTGGACTTAAGCGGGGCGTACCCTATGAATACCGCGTACGAACCCTGCCCGCGACAGACGCTACCGAGAGTCGGTTCGTCAGTGCGCCCATCCGGGTTCGCCCCAATGATCGTTTTCCCTTCGGCCCGGTGTTCGGGCTGGAAGTAGAAGAGGGCGAGCAGAAGCTGATGCTTTCCTGGCCCCTCGACCCGAACCGGAAGCGCTACATTGCCTACCACCTGGAGGTGAGCGACGACGGCAATGCTTTCCGGCGCGTGAATACCTACCCCATCTTCAAGACCCAACCCCAGGACGGAGAAGATGCTTTCCGCTACGAAGTGAAGGTGGAAGAAAATTACCAACCGAAGCACTACCGCCTGGTCGGGATTAATTCCTTTGCCGAGGAAGCACCGCCCTCCGAAGCGGTACGGGGACAGGGGATCGACAAGACGCCCCCACCCTCCCTGAGTGAACTGCGGGCCGAGGACCTGAAAGACGGCACCTTCCGCCTGCGGTGGACCTTTCCCGAGGCCACCCCTCCCGACGTCCGCGGCTACGTAGTTGTCCGTGGGCAGGATTATAAGGGCCCCTTCACCCCGGTACACGACCAGATTCTGGGTCCCCTCACCACCGAGTTCATCGACGAAGATCCCATTCCTTACCGGGCCAATTACTACGCCGTGTACACCTACGATGAAGCGGGCAACTACAGCATGAGCACCCCCGCCATGGCGCTTTGGTACGACGAGGAGCCGCCCGCAAAGCCCGTGGGATTAACGGGCCGAATTGACACCATGGGCAACGTGTTCCTAATGTGGGAACCCGGCACCGAACCGGATTTGCACGGTTATCGCGTGTACGTCAGTCACGCCAAAAAGCGGGAATTTCTGCAAGTCACCCACGACATCCTTCACCAGAATTACTTCTTTGACTCCACCCGCCTCGACATCCTGAACGAAAAGGTCTACTACCAGGTGGTGGCGCTTGACAACAACTATAACCCCTCGGCCTATTCGGAAATTCTGGAGCTGGAGCGCCCCGACAAGATCGCCCCTTCGGCCCCGGTGATCACCGGCTACTCCGGCCGCGGGAATGCCGTGGAGTTGCGCTTTCGTCCGAGCACGAGCGTAGACGTCGATCGACATGAGGTCTGGCGGCAGACCCCGGAAGGAGCATGGCAACCCGTTCGCTCTTTGGGGCCCCAGGATTCCATTTTTGTCGATACCACCGTCGTGGCCCGTACCGGCTACACCTACCGGGTTCGGGCGCTGGATGAAGTCCGTCTCTTTGCGGACTCGCAGCCCCTGTCGCTTCAGTCCGGGACCGCCAGCCAGCAGCAAGGCGTTACGGATTTGGCGCTCACGCAGGTGCCGGGGGAAGACCGTTGGGAGCTGAGTTGGTCAGTACCTGATGGCGATGCCTCGGGTTTCCAGGTGTACGTTGCCCCGGAGGATGCCCAGTTAAGGCCTCTGCGTCGGCTGGCGGCGGACACCCAGCGTTGGCGGGTGCCCCAGGCGGCTAACCACCGCTTCGCGCTGCAAATCATTTATCCCGATGGCAGCAGATCCCCGCTCAGCGAGGTAATCAGTGGCCCCAAAAAATAAGCACCATGACCTCCATATTCAGAAAATTATTTTCCGGGGCGGGCCTGATCTTCCTGCTGCTGGGCTTACCCGGCTTTGTCCTGGCCCAGGACGTCGACCGTATCGGTAAAGCCACGCCCCTGCAGCTCACCGGAGGGCTGCGGATCGGCACCCAATTTTACCAGGTCACCGGACTGGGAGAGCGAGCCGCTCCCTTTCAATTCACGGCCAGCGGCCGAATGAACCTGCAGATTTATGAGGAGTTCAACATCCCCTTCAGCTTTGCCATCGGGCGGCAAAGGCCCAACCTCACCTTCCCAGTCTACCGGCAGTTTGGCCTTAGTCCCCGCTACAAATGGTTGACCGTGCACGCGGGCTACCGCAATATGCAGTTCAGTCGATTCACCCTCAACAATCATACTTTTCTCGGGGGCGGCATTGAGCTCAATCCGGGTAAGCTGCGGGTAGCGGCCATGTACGGGCGGCTCCGGCAGGGCCGGCAGGAGGTAGAGAATGACATTGACCTGTTCTTCGGTCAGCCGCTTTACAATCGCTACGCCTGGGGTGGACGAATCGGCTGGGGAACGGCCGCCAGCCACTTTGACCTCATCTACTTCCGCGGAGAAGACCGCGACCTTAATGTCACGCTGGACCCGATGCTGGACATCCCCGACCCGGCCGAAAACCTGGTGGTGGGCTTCGAGTGGAAACAAGCCATCGGAGACCGTTTCAACCTCTACGCCGAAGCGGCCGCCAGTGGCTTTAACCGCAACCTCAATTCGGAGGAATTTCCGGTGGAGGATTACCGCGGAGCACAGATTCTCGACCTGTTGTTCACCCCAAAGTTTTCCACCCAGGCCGGCCTGGCGGTCAAGGCGGGCGGTAATTTCCGGACCAACGCCTTCAACCTGGGCCTTGACTACGAACGGATTGACCCCGGCTACGAAAGCATGGGCACCTACTTCCTGAACGGCGACTGGGAGAACGTCCGGGGGAGCCTGGGCTTCGGGCTGCTCAAAAACCGTCTGCGGGTGCAGACCAGCCTGGGCGTACAGCGCAACAACCTGTACGATCAACGGGCGGAAACCAACCGCCGGATCATCGGCTCGGCCAACGCCAACCTGCGCGGTAAGGGCCGGTGGAATTTATCCGTGAATTACTCCAACTTCAACCAGGACAATCGCCCCTCTGCGGTGGTGGTCCTGAACGACACCCTGCGCATCGCCAGTACCACGGAAAACATCGGTGCCAGCTGGTCCACCTCCGGCAAGGGAGGTAAGGGGCGCCCCCTCGGGACGCTGACCGCTACGGTCAACTACCAACAGACCAGCAACGACAATCCACTCAGTGAAGGCTTTGACGACCTCGGCACCCTGTTCGGTTCGCTGAACTACGCCTACCGGTTGAGTAACGAGAGCACCACCATCACGGTGGGGGGCAATTACTCGGAGATTGACGTGGCCGACCGGCTGACGACCGGGTACGGCGCCACCCTCGGGTGGCGGCAACGCATCGGGGACCGTAAGGCGCAACTCAGCCTTACCAATACCTTTAATCTGACCCGGGTAGACGGCACGGAAGACGGGTATAGCAATGCGCTGCGGGGCAACTTCAGCTGGCAGGTCAGTAAGCTGCACAGTTTTACGCTGGGCTTTTCCTGGCTCAACCGCAACAGTAATCTCGGCTTCGACTTCAGTGAGCAGCGCGGACAAATCGGCTACGGGCTGACCTTCCCCGTACTCAAAACGGGCCGAAAGAAAACCGATTCCTGATGGTTGAGGAGCCCGCTCAGGCGGCTCCGCTTGGTTCAGTAAATCCCTCCGGTGTGTAGTACCACGATGGTACTCCCCGGAGGGTAGCATCCCTGGCGAATTCGGGTCAGCACCCCCGAGAACAGCTTGGCCGTGTAAATCGCTTCCAGCGGGGGAAGACCCGGTTCGCTGATGTCCGCCCGGGTAGCGAATCCCGCCGAGGGGATTCGCCATTCCTGCGGGAAGCGACCGTAGCCCCCAAAATGGTGGTCGTGGATGCAGGTCCACGAAGCCTTCGGAGGCGAGGGTAAGCGGGAATTGATCTCCTCCCGCATCCAACTGCCCTTAAGGGCCGGGAATATTTCAATCCGGGTTTTAGCTTCGGCGGCAAGGATTACACCGGCGGCCGTGCCGCCGGTTCCCGCACTCAGGGCCACGTAGTCGGGTGCGTCCCCCAGCGCTTCCGTTATTTCTCCAACGATGGCGCTCACCGATTCGATGGCCTGCGGACTGGTTCCCCCTTCCGGAATGATCCAAATTTCTTCCGGCGCGAGGTCGTACCGCTGCGCCAGCCGCAGGACTTGCCTACTACGCCAGTTCTCGTCGCGGTGCTGCCGATATTCCGCGCGGGAAATTCTTTCCAGGGTAGCTCCGTCGGCCACCGCCCGATCGAGGACGGGATTATCGACTTCCTCTCCCCGAATGAAGAGGTGGACCGGAAGATGGTAGCGTTTTCCGGCCGTAGCCAGTGCGGAAGCGTGGTTACTGTAGGCACCGCCGAAGCTGACCAACAGTGGCGGCCGGCGGGCCGCAAGGGCCCGGCGCAGCACCGGAGCCAGTTTTCGCACCTTATTCCCCTGCAGGGCAGTCCCCGGAGCGGGGCTCAGCAGATCGTCCCGTTTGCAAAACAGTTGAATACCGGCTTCCCCGGCGGCGGGGTGATAGAGTCGTTCCAGCGGACTGCTCAGCTCAGCAAATGGCATCATGTGCCAGGGGCTATTCTGCGGGAGTGGGCAGGGGCTCAATGTCGAAGCCAGCTTCCTCCACCATCGCTACGATATCGGCCTCGGACGCCTCCCCCTCTACGGTAAGCACCTTGCGGGGATCATCAACGTCTACCCGCCAGATGGTTACACCCTTGACTTCGTCCAGGAAGGGAGTGACGGAACGGACACAGCTGCCGCAGTTGATGTTGGTTTGAAATGTCTTGATTTGGGGCATACCAGTGTTTGCTTGTATGATGGGAAAACGCGCCAAAGTGAAAATTGGTCGAAAGATCCCTGAGGTCCGCCAACCAAGCGGGTTACTTCTCCTGTTCTATGACAAATCCATCACCCATGTCACGAGGTTTCGTTAAAGAATCTGATCAGGAAGAACTTCCCATAATTCCTCCCCGTGCTCCCCTGCCGGAGGGAACCGTGAATTACGTGACGCCAAATGGCCTGGCCCAGCTGGAGGCCGAACGCACGCAACTCGAAGCGGACAAAGCAGCGGTGCCGACGGACAACGAGGAAGAACACCGCCGTGCCGTAACGGTACTGGACGGAAAGCTCGCCCTCCTCCTCAAGCGCATTCAGAGTGCCCGGGTCATCGACCCGGCCGAGCAGCCCAGCAACGAAGTTCGCTTTGGGGCCCGGGTTACGGTAAGCCAACCGGGCAGCGGCCGCCGGCAGGAATTTCAGATTGTTGGGGTGGACGAAGCGAACGTCAAGGAGAAAAAAATTGCCTTTACCGCGCCGATTGCGCGGGCCATTACGGGGCTATGGGTCGGGGAAACGGCTGAATTCAGGCTCGGCAAGGAGCTCCGGCAGATTACGGTCCATTCCCTGTCGTATGACGTCTAGCTCAGGGTTTTTCCGCCCACGCCAGTGCCCGGCTCAGTGCCGTTACGTAGCGGCTAATCGGCACCGTGGCCTGATGATCGAAGGCCCACCGATAGGTGTCGAGGGTCTTTAGCAAATGGATTTGCTTGATATCGGGCAAGATTTTAAGCAACTGCCGCTCACTCATCCCCAGGCCCTTACGGAACGCCGTGAATGCCAGGGGAGGTACCTCCGCCAGCCCGGGAGCGAGTAATCTGGCCAGGTCCACGTGGGGGTAAACGTGTAATTCCGCCATTCCCCAATCCAGCAAATACGTTCGGTGATAGTGTTGGATAAAGTTACGGCCGTGCAGGTCACCGTGTACCAGGCCGATGGTGACTTCCATTTTTGCGACGCCCTCCAGCAACCGGCGAAGTTGATCATACTGAGTCATGGTCATATGCCCTTGATCCAGCAGGGAGTCATGGCGGGTGGATAAGGCTCCGAGATTGTAGGTCAAATACCGCGACCAGCGGTCGGAGAATTGTCCGGTAGCGAAATTTTCAAGCTGGTCCCCAAATCCCCTGGCGGGAACCCGAGTAAACCTGGCCACGTATTTCCCGCAGTTATACCAGGACAACAACTGCGCGCCTGGAGGTAATTTACTGACGTTTACGCCCCGGATGTCTTCCTGAATCTGGTAGACGTAGTCATTCTCGGATCCGGAATGAATTATGTTCGGGCAAGGAATCCCGACCGCCCGGACAGCCTCCACGCACCAGGCTTCCTTGGCGTATTCCTGGGCTTTTGTCCCCTCGTTCATGCGAAGAATGTACGCCCCCCGGTGGGTCATCACCCGCACAACCTGGTTGACCGATCCGACGCCAACGATCGGATCAATGGCGCTCACCTCCTCGCCAAGCCTGGCCAGAAAAAGCTCTTTTGCGGTATCTTCTAACTCCTGAAAAGAAAACATGACGGGAATAGTATGTCCCGACAACAAGCGGAAAAGGTCAAAAGAGCCAAAAAAGACGAAATTCTCCGGTAAATACCACCTGATTTCAGGGCCCTGGTTCGAGAAAAAAGCCCTGGACTGGATGTATCGGACGGCAGAGTAGATTGGTCAACCCCCATTTTACGCAGCGGATGAACTTTTGCCACTGCCTCAGAAAATGATGTAGCCGATGAGAAAATAGGACATTCCTTCATTCAATCCTTCGATCCTTCAATCCTTCCGTTCGGATGAACTTTTGCGACTGCGTCAGCAAAAGATGCAGCCGATGAGAAAATAGGACATTCCTCCTGGAAACAATATTATCCGCGTACGCATTTCCCCTGCATGAAAATCCGCTTCGTCCCCCAGGAAGAAATCGACATTCAGCTTTACGACAGTTGCGTCCACTACGCGACGAACGGCAGCATCTTTGGCTACCACTGGTTTCTGAACAATACGGCCAGGGAATGGGACCTGCTGGTGGAGGGTGACAATTACGTCAGTGCCATGCCACTTCCCCGCACCAAAAGCTGGTGGGGGCGTAACCGACTGACCCAACCCCGTCTGATTCCTGAACTTGGGGTGTACAGCGTCAAACCCCTCAGTCCCAAGCGGATTCAGGCCTTCTGGGACGCCGTGCCCGATCATTTCCGCAGCGGCAAGCTTACCGTTGAGCCAGCTTCGGTTCCGTCCAAAGACACCCGGTTTGACGTGGAGGCAGCAAGCGGATCGGCCCTCTTCCTCAACCAGGCCTACGAGAAAATCACGGAAGACTTTCCGGTCAGTTACGCCACGGAACTGGCCAAGGCGCAGCTGGCCAACTTACGGCCAGCCCAACGATTCAAGCCAGAGCATCTGGCAAATTTCTGGCTGGAGCAACACGGAAAAACCGCCGATAACGAATGGACCTATCACGCCATGCAGCGGCTGATGTATCAGGTCCTTCACCGGGGCTGGGGCGGCACCCGCGCCGTGGAATCCGCCGAGGGAGAGATGCTGGCCATGTCCTTTGTGGTCTATTCCCACAGTAGAATTTTTCCGCTCTTTACCGTGCAGAGTGCGGCGGGGAAAGCGGTCGGTGCGCTAACCTACTTGTGGGAAAACCTGCTGCAGGGCCACGCTAACCAGCCCCTGAAAATTAAACGGGAAGATATTCTGGGAACATTTATGATGTGATAATCCCCCAATATTCCCCTACATTTGCGGTATTATTGTAGAAATTACACTATCCCCCGCAAGTTATGAAAGTTACCGATCATCAGAATACGAAAATTGTTGCTACCGTTGGCCCCGCATGTAGCTCCCTTGATGGTTTGAGGTCCCTCATTGAGGCGGGGGTAGACGTGTTCCGCCTGAACTTCAGCCACGGTAGCCACGAAGTGCACGGCGGCGTGATTGAACGGATCGTTCAGCTCAACAAGGAACTCAATACGCACGTCAGCATCCTGGCGGACTTGCAGGGCCCCAAACTCCGGGTCGGTAAGATGGAGGGTGACGGACTCCCCGTAGAAGAAGGGCAGGTCATTACCTTCACCAATACCGAGTGCATCGGCAACGCCGAGCGCATTTACATGAGTTACCCGCAGTTCGCCCAGGACGTTAGCGTGGGAGAGCGCGTGCTGGTAGATGATGGCACCCTGGTGTTTGAGGTGATCGAAACCAACGGCGTAGACACCGTGAAGCTGAAGACGCTTTTTGGGGGAGTGCTTAAGTCCAACAAGGGCGTAAACCTTCCCAACACCAAGATCAGTCTTCCCAGCCTGACGGAAAAGGACCTCAATGATCTGGAATACATCCTGACGCAGCCCGTCAACTGGATCGCCCTGAGCTTCGTTCGTCACCACAAAGACTGCAAGGATTTGCGGGCGCGCATCGAAGCCGCCGGGCACCCCGCCAAAATCATTTCCAAGATCGAGAAACCCGAAGCGGTTCAGAACATCGATAAAATCATCAAGCACTCTAATGCCATTATGGTAGCACGGGGTGACCTGGGTATTGAAATTCCGATGGAGCAGCTCCCCATCGTGCAGAAAGAGATCATTCGGAAGTGTATCCAGCGGGCCCGTCCCGTGATTGTAGCCACCCAGATGATGGACTCCATGATTACCAATCCGGGTCCCACCCGCGCGGAGGTAACGGACGTGGCTAACGCCGTACTTGACGGTACGGACGCCGTGATGCTGAGTGGAGAAACTTCCGTGGGCCGGCACCCGGCGCTGGTGGTCAAGGCCATGAACGCCATCATCCACGAAGCGGAAAAAATCTACGAGATTGGGATGAAGCGCCCCAAGGCCAACCCCAAAAGTGGAACCTTTATCGGTGACGTGGTTTGTTCTGCCGCCGCCTGGGCCGCTCAGAACGTCGGTGCCCGGGGCATCATCGGGATGACGCAGTCGGGCTACACCGCCTTTAAACTCTCCAGCTTCCGGCCCAAAGCGAAGATTTACATTTTTAGCGACCTCCATCATATGCTGGCGACCCTGAACCTATGTTGGGGCGTCCGTTGCTATCATTACGACAACTACACCAGCACGGATAAAACCGTCGAGGACGTAACGGAAATCCTGAAGCAGGCCGGTCGGGTAGAGCCCGGAGACTTGCTCGTCAACACGGGGTCAATGCCCCTCGAAAAACGGTTGCGCACCAACATGATGAAGGTGACGGTGGTGGATTAAGCCCCGGAAGCGGCAGTTTTTCCCCGCGAGACACAACGCCAGCCAGCCCGATGCGTTTAGTTAGGGTGATCACTAATTCTCCTCCCATGCGGCAGGCGCTTACGCTTTTGTTTCTACTTCTACTCGTTGGGCTACAGGCTCAACCCGGCTCAGTATCTGAATCCAGCGTGAAGGCTGAGTCCAACTTCATTGAAGCCAAACGGGAAGCCATGCTCGGGCGGACCGACAAAGCCATTGAATTATTCAAGGTGATCGTTGATCTGGAGCCCGACAACGACCCGGCCCGATTTGAATTGGGTCGCTTACTGTACGCCGCCGGAGAAACCAGCGACGCCATCGACCAACTTAAGGAGGCCTTCGCCCAGCGTCCTAACGAGATTTATGCCGCTTTTTTGGCCGAACTCTACCAGGCCAGTGGAAGAAATAGGGAGGGCGCCGACCTGTACACCCAACTGATCAAGGATCACCCCCAAAAGGAAGAATACTACCTGGGAAAGGCGTCTTTTCTCGTCCGGGATCAGGACATCAAGGGAGCAATCGCGGTGTACAACGAACTGGAAAAGCGCATCGGTGTCAACGTTGAGCTCGCCCGCCGGAAACACTCCCTTTACCTGGGCCAGGGTGACGTAAAAAAGGCCGAAAAGGAACTACTTACCTTAATTGACACTTACCCGAAGGCCATTAACTACCGGCACCTCCTGGCCGGGTTCTACCAGAGCCAGAAGGAAGAACAGAAGGCCCGGAAAACCTACCGGGACATCCTGGAGCTCCAGCCCGCAGACGTCAAAGCCCAGCTAGCGCTCCAGGAGTTTGACTCCGGAAAGACCGGTGGTGACGATGATGCACAATTGATCGCCCTGCTGGGAAGAAGCGACGTTGACATTGACCTGAAAATTGGCAAGCTGCTGCCACTGGTGCAGCAGGTTGCTTCCGGAGGGCGTACGCCCGAAATCGGACGACGCGCACTCCGTCTGGCCGCCGAACTCCGTCGGGTGCACCCCGACGACGCCAAGGCCGCAGCCATTGAGGGAGATCTTCTCTTTCATACCGGCCAGCTCAGCAAAGCCGCCGAAACCTACCGCCAAACCCTCGAACTGGACGATACCGTATATCCCGTATGGGAGCAGTTACTGGTGACCCTTTACCTCGACAATCAGATCGTTGCCCTGCGGGATTACGCCGAGGAGGCGCTTGATGTTTATCCTAACCGGCCGGCCATCTACCTCTACTACGCGCTCGGCGAAGCCCTACGGGCGGATTTTGGGGAAGCGCTTGACCTGCTGGACCAGGCCAGTCTGATGCTGAGCGGCAAACCCCGTCAACTGGAAGTACTGCAGGAAGTGGTGAAGACCCTGGAGGGGCTTGACGACCCGACGAAAAGCCAAAGCGTGAACCCCGCCCTGCTTCCCGGCGGCCCCAAAGGCCCGATTGCCTTCGTCTGGCAGCAGGCTAATGCCGGCGGGGAACTCGGTAGCCTGCAAGCCTACGATTCTGACCAGAATACCAACGCCCTCTTCCTCGAATTTCTCGGCGATGCCCTTAAGGCCAGTGGAAACAAGGTAGACGCCGCCACGATTTATCAGCGGGCCAAGTCTGCCGGCAGCAAATCTGGCGCCCTTAGCCAGAAATTATCCTCCGTTAAAAGCTAAGAGCTTGTTTGGAATTTAATAATCGGCCAAAATCCAAACAAACTCAAACCCCTTCCTTACGATGAACGCGATCACCATTCGTACCGTATTCCTACTGCTCGGTGGCTTACTCCTGACCGCTTCCGCCTGCAACAAAAAAATGCGGGGAGAGGACGGTCGTGACGGCCTGACGAAAACCAACCGGGTATCGCGGGTACTCGACGCCCTGGACGACAACCGCTTCGATACGGAATGGCTCGATGCGCGGGCCAGAATCAAGGTCGAAAGCCCGAAACTCAATATTGGCGGCACCGCCTACATCCGTCTGGAAAAGGACAAGGCCATCTGGATGAGCGTGAAGAAGTTTGGCATCGAAGGTGCTCGCGCCCTGATCCGCCCCGACTCCTTTTTCGTCATCAATCGCCTACAGGGGGAATATACCGCCGAGCCCCTCAGCTACATTGAGGAAAAATACAAGGTTCCGGCCCGCTTTGATCTCCTGCAGGAGATCGTTCTGGGTAATCCCGTATTCTTCTTCCGCGATCTGGAAATGACCACCGAAGGGGAAAACTACCAGCTCTCTGGCCGCGACCGTCGCTACGCCACCAACTACGTAATCGACGGCCGGGGCATGCGGCTCACGGACATGAAACTGGAAGAGTTGGCCCAGAACCGGAAGCTTTCCATATCGAACGGAAATTATCTCCGCATCGAGGGCCTGGACCAACCCGACTTCCCGCATCAGCGGTCCGTGGTGATCGAATCCGAGGCGACCGGCCGGGCCAAAATGGACATGGAGTTCACCAAGCTTTCCTTCTCCGGCCCCCTGAACATGCCCTTTAATAAGCGTTAGCCCAGAACGGCCCGTTTCTCCACTGGCGAGTCGGTGGAGACGGCCATGAAGGCGGCCTCCAGGTCCGCCCGCAGGTCTTCGTGGTGCTCCACGCCCACCGACAATCGAATCAGCTTATCGGTGATCCCCATCCGGGCACGTTCCTCGGGGCAAACGCCCACGTGGGTCATGGTGGCCGGGTGCTGCACCAGGCTTTCCGTGCTGCCGAGGCTGACGGCCAACTTGACCAGTTTCAGGGCGTTGAGGAAGCGAAAGGCTTCGGCTTCTCCTCCTCGGATATCGAAGGAAATCATAGCTCCCGGTCCGGAGTACTGCCGCCGGAAGAGCTGACCTTCCGCCGAACTGGCGGAAAGATGTCCCAGATAGTAGACGCGTTCCACCAGGGGATGACCGGTGAGGTAATCGGCCAGGTGGCGGGCATTTTCCTGTTGGCGTTCCATGCGCACCTTCAGGGTTTCCAGGCTGCGCAGTAACAACCAGCAGGTGTGGGGGCTGGCCATATTCCCCAGGAAGGTTCGCAGTACGCGAACGGCCGCCAGGCTTTCCCGGTCGCCCAGTACCGCCCCGGCGATCAGGTCGCTGTGGCCGCCAATGTACTTGGTTGCGGAGTACAGCACCAGGTCGGCACCGTGCTCGAGCGGGCTGCACCAGAGGGGCCCCATGTACGTATTGTCTACCGCCAGGCGGACCCGTTGGTCCGCACGGGAAAACCGATCGGCGATCCCGCGCATCATCCGCAGGTCAATGAGGGAGTTGGTGGGATTGGCGGGAGTTTCCACGTAGACGAGGCGCAGGCGATCCGCCCGTCCGCTCTCCAGGATGCGCCCCTCAATGGTTTCGGCATCGTCTTCCGGGCCAAACCCAACGGCCATGATGTCCATCTCCCGCAGGACGTGATTGACGAAGTGGTCGGTGCCACCGTAGGTCGGACGGCTGTACAGCAGGAGGTCTCCCGGGCGGAGGAAGCACAGCATCACCGTGCTGATGGCCGACATGCCGCTCTCAAATACGGCGCAGGCCTCCGCCTGGTCCCAGAGGCACAAGCGATCTTCCAGGATCTCCAGGTTCGGGTTGTTGATGCGGCTGTAAATCAGGCCCGACTCTTCCTGCTGTCCCCGCTCCCGCAGTCCGTAGGCCAGTTCGAAGTAGGCCTTGCCCGCCTCCGCTGATTCGAATACGAAGGTAGACGTCTGGAAGATGGGCGGTTTGATGGCTCCCTCCGATAATTCGGGACGGTAGGCGTGGGTCATCATCAGGCTCTCGGGACGGAAATTATTTGGCATGGCGGCACGATATTTTGGTTGGCAAATTTGACGGGGGCGATGACCGCAGGTGCCGTGAAGTGCCGTATCCGTGAATACCCGGAAAGCCGGCACCCCGCTAGGACACCCTGCACCTGCGTCCTCGCCCAACACTTCCCTTTCTACCGAAAAAGAAATATTACGGCAAAATTATCTCCATACCCTATATTTATCTACCCTAAGCCCTATACCAAGGAACAAGTCCCGAAATCGTCGCTTATTCCGGAAATTTTACACCACACCAGTGCCCATTCATTGATAAAAGGAATTTTTCCCGTGCTGAAACTTGACGCAACCGACCACCGCCTCCTGACCATGCTTCAGGAAAACGCCAAAATGGGTGTAAAGGCCATGGCCAGACGGCTGAACATGAGTAAAACGCCCGTATACGAACGGATAAAGCGCTACGAGCGTGAGGGCATCATTGACCGATACGTGGCGATCATCAACCGGCGGAAGCTGACCACCTCCATGGTGGTTTTCTGTTCGGTGAGTCTGGACAGCCAGAAACTGGCAGAGATTACGGCCTTTAGTGACGCCGTCCGGGGCATTCCCGAAGTGTTGGAGTGCTATCTGATGGGCGGGGCGAACGATTTTTTGCTTAAGGTGGTTGTAGCCGACCTGCAGGCCTACCATGAGTTCTCCTCGGGCAAACTGGCCGCCCTACCAAACGTGGCCCAGATCAAAAGCACCTTTGTCCTGAACGAGGTTAAACGGTCCACCGTTTTCCCACTGGGGGAGCCCTAAAAAAAGTCCTCCCGAAGACAGCAACAGCCGCTTCGGGAGGACACAATAATAACTACCGAATAGTAACCAGGGTGGCCGGGGCCACACTAGTTATTTTCTCCTTTATAGATTTCGTCCTTTTCCCGGACGAGTACTTGCATGCCCTGTTTGAGCTGGCGGCTGAGGGCCGTGTAGGGTCCCGCCACCACTTTATCCCCCACGGACAAACCGGAGGTGATTTCGATGACGTCGGCGTCCTGCAGGCCGGTTTCTACCTGCACCTGGTTAACGGTATCTCCCTGCACGACGAATACGACTTCCAGCAGTTCCGCGGCGCCGATGGCCTCATCGTCGGTCTCTTCTTCCCGGGTGGTTACCGCCTCAATGGGAACGCTTACCACGTTTTCGGACAGCTCGGTAAGGATATCCACGCCGGCCGACATACCGGGCCGGAAGGGAAACTTGTTCCCGGCCGCCACCAGGTCGGCGTAGCTATCGGGATCGATGCTGATACGGACCTCGAAGTTGGTGACCTGATCGCTGTTCAGGACGTTGTCGGCCAGTCCGGCCGTAGTACTGGAGTTGGCAATCTGGGTTACCGTACCGGTAAAGGTCCGGTTGAGGTAGGCGTCCACCTCCACCTCGGCCTTATCGCCGATCTGCACGGAGGGTACGTCGTTTTCGCTGACCTCTACCCGGACTTCCATGGCGTTCAGGTTAGCGATCCGCATCATCTCCGTACCCGACATCTGAATGGTACCCACGACGCGTTCCCCTTCCTCTACGTTGAGCAGGGAGATGACGCCGCCCATCGGGGCGTAAATCGTGGCGCGCTTCAAGCTGGTCCGCAACTCGCTGAGGGTGGCCTGGGCCGATTCCACTCCGTATTCGGCAGAACGGGCGCTTTCTTCGGCGGCCTTGATGTTACTTTCTGCGGCGGACAGATTGGCCTCCAGCTGACGGACGGTGGCCCGGCTGTTCTGCAGGTCCTGCTCGCTCACGACTCCGTCGGCGGCCAGGGTCTGGTTACGCTCGTAGATTTCCCGGGCGTTGACCAGCTGGGCTTCGATTTGCTTCTTCTGGGCTTCCAGGCTGTTGGCCTGGGCCCGGGCGTTCGCCAATTGGGCCTTAGAGCTGTTCACCTGAGCAACCCCACGGGCAACCTGGCTCTGGAATACGTCGGGGTCGATCTTGGCCAACAGCTGATTCGGGACGACGCTGTCGCCCTCCTCAACGTAGAGTTCAACAATCTCTCCGGACACATCCGAACTGATTTTCACCTCGGTCTGGGGGAAGATTTTTCCGCTCGCGGTCACGATCTCCTGAATGGACCGCTCCCGGACTTCCGAGGTGAATACTTTTGTTCCGGATTCCTGACGGCCACCCATGACTACGGCCGCAATCAGTGCGACAACCAGGAGGCCAAGAATAAGGAATAGAATCTTACGGGACATTTGAATGAATTTTTAAACTGGAGTTCCGGTCGGCATCACTGTCTCTGGAACTGAATGGGTGGATGGTCGTGTGACGTTTGACGTTTGATGTTTGACGTGCGATGTTTGATTTGAGGGGATGAGTAATTAGGGGAAGACATCGTATCGGACAAAACTCCCGCCTCTCTACATCAAATTTCAAACATCAAGTCAGGATTAATCGAGGGAAAGTCCCCGACCGAGATAAAACTGAATCACCTGACGGTTAAAGATCAACTGGTACTTGCTGCGGGTGTATTCCGTACGGGCCTGATCCAGCCGGTTCGTGGCCGTGACCAGGTCGAGGCTGTTAGAGGCACCGGCCTTATAGCTTTTTTGTGCGTTTTCGTAGGCGGCCTGCGCTGCGTCCAGGCTAATTTCGGCCGCGCGGAAATTTTGGCGGGCGGCGCGCAGGTCGGTCAATGCCAGCTGCACCTCGTTCACCAGGTTATTTTCGGCCTGCTCTACGTCCAGATCGGCGTTCACCATTTGCAGCTTTGCCCGCTGCACGTTGATTTTGTTACGATTTTGACTATAAATTGGTATTTGTAACGCCAGTCCAGCAGACTGTCCAAAGTTCTGATCTAATTGATCAAAATACCCCAATCGAGGAAAGCCAGGAGCGGTAAAGTCCCTTGCGATGGAAGAGTAGTTTGTACTTACGCTTCCAAAAAGGGATAAAGAAGGACGCATCCCTGCCTTAGCGAGCTCTTCTCCTACTCCGACAGATTCCCGGCGCATCTCGGCGGCGGCAATCGTTGGTTGAATCTGTCGGGCGGAGAAGAGCACTTCCTCCGCATCGTATTCTTGGAAGAGTTGGGCCTCGGTGGGCTCCAGTTGGGGAGTAGCCACGTCAAATTCTTCCGTAGGATCCAGCAACAACTGAAGTTGAAGCCCGAGCAGCGCCATGGTTACCTGGTTCTCCAGTTCTACGACCGTGCGCTGGTTGGCTGCCACCTGGGCTTCCAGGTCAAAGCGCTCGGCGGGAGGTAAAGCTCCGGCATTGATCAGCCGGTTCGTGTTGTTGAGCTGTTCGGTGGTTAGTTCGAGTTGGGCCCGTGCGTTGGCCAGTTGTTCCCGGACCAGTACTACCGTTAGATAGCTGTTGGCCACCTGCAGCGCCACGTTATTGCCCGTCACCTTGGCGTCCAGATTGGCGGCACCGGCATCCAGCTCCGCCTGACGGATGCTGTTCTTGATGAATCCACCATTATAAAGCGTAATGTTGGCGTTAAGTTGGTAGCCCTGAAAACCAATGTTTTGCTGTTCAAACTCGTTAGTGGTGGGGTCAATCGTGCGGCCAAACTGCCCCCCGACGTTCGTGGAAGCACTCAGGGTAGGTAAGCGGTTGTTCAGGCTCTGCTGCACCTGAAGCTTGGAAATGTCGGCCAGAGTATTCAGCTGGCGCACCTGGATGTTGTTGCTCAGCGCGTGTTCTACCGCCCGCTCCAGCGTCCAGACGTTACCGTCCTGAGCAATCGCTCCGAAGGACACGGTAAGGAAAAACAGGATAAAGTAAGATTTTCGCATGGGTGTACTTTAACTACGGTGGGCAAAGCTACCATACGTATAGGAAGCCAGAAATTTAATCTATGAACAGTCGGGCTTTTCAGATGAACGCAGAGATTCATCGACGGAATGCACCGGAAAGTGGGTCAATCGGCGCTCCCAAATAGCGAGAAATTCTGGAGTAATTATTAATTTGCTTAAATATTAAGCTAAGTTTGCAACTTCCCGGAAACTCTCAATCATTGACCACCCGTATTTTCTTACTCCACTCCTAAAAAACACCTAAGATGAAATACTCCAATGAATGGCTACTCCAACATCTCGCCAGTGGCCGAGACTTTAGCTATCTTTTCTTTTGGGGACACCGTCCCCTGGCCAGCGGAAAGATTGGACGCTCCTGCCTGAGCCAGTGGTTCGCTTCGGGATTTACCCACGCAGGCATCCACTACCCTACGGCGGAACACTGGATGATGGCGGGCAAGGCCCGCCACTTCAACGACGAGGAAATACTGGCAAAAGTTCTCCAGACCAATGACCCGATGCAGGCAAAAAAGCTGGGAAGGAAGGTGAGCAACTTTAGTGTGGAAAGCTGGCGGGAAGTCATGACGGACCTCGTCGCGGAGGGCAGCTACCATAAGTTTGTCCAAAATCCACGATTACGCGATTTCCTTCTCGCTACGGGAGAAAAAGTTTTGGTGGAAGCCAGCCCGTACGATCAGGTCTGGGGTATTGGCATGGGCGCCCAGGACCAACGGGCAAATCACCCGGAACAATGGCAAGGGACCAACTGGCTGGGCTGGTGCCTGATGGAAGCCCGTGACCGCATTCGTCAGCAGCGGTAGGAACTTAGCTGGACTTTAGCGGTTGGCCAACCGCTAAAGTCCAGCTTAATTCGCGTTAGAGTTCAGCAGCGTATAGCCCACAATGCGGTCGTACCGACCGCCGATGGGGCGCCAGTACACGAAGGTCAGGTAATCGTTCTCGGCGTCGTCGAAGCTGCCTTCGGTGTGCTCATACACCACCCGGTCTCCGGGCATACTGAGTTCCCGGTCCGGATTACTCGTGACGAAGTAGTAATTATAGAAGCCTTGCTTGAGCACCGTTCGGCCCACGTAGGCATTGATCTGCTGGTTCCAGACCATCCTGAGGGAGGGCTTCAATTGCCATTCACTGAGGGCTCCGAAAATGTAGATATCCTCCTCGATTTCGTAGTCCATCGAGAGAATGAACGTCATTTCCACGTACTCGCCGGTGAAGTCCAGTTGGAAACGCTCAAAGTTTTCCTGCAGGAATTCATCGGCGATGTTGATGACGGGACGGTCAAAGCGGAAGTTGACAAAATCTCCGTTGAGGTCAAAGTACTGAATGTAGGTTCCCGTCCGGGGCTGCTCGGGAAGCATCATCATCGTATAGTACTCGTCGCCGTTGGCGATGTCGGCCATCCGGGTTCGGGGAGCCTGAATGGATCGAAAATCAAGGTTCCGAAATTCATTACCCCCCCGAAAGCTCACCTGCCCCTGGTAGTCAAAGCGGACGGCCTCCCGCTGCAGTAGATTGGGCTTGATGTCCGACATGGTCATGTCCCAGCGCCCGTTCTGCACGATGGAAGCAGACAGTTCCCGCATTGGTGCCCGTAAATCCAGTTGTTTGGTGTTGACCGTAAGATCAATTTCCTGGTGGGTGTGAATCTTATTAATGTCCGCCGGTCGCATCACGCGTCCACTGACTCCGGCCATGTTCTCTACCACGTAAAAGCGGCGGGTAATCACCGGAATCCGGTCCCCTTCGGCATCGTAAACGACCAGTAAGTAATTCCCGCTCACGTCAAGTTTCATCGTACGGTTAGGGAAAACCAGATCGTAGTGAATGTACTCCTTGAAGGTGCGCAGGCTAAAGTCGTATTCGTCCAGATAGTCTTCCGCGTAGCCACTGTTGTATTCCAGTACACTCAGTCCCGAAGGCTCCCAGTTCTGATCGCAGTGAATAAACTTGTAGAGGTAACGGCGTACCTCATCGCTCGTATCATCAAAGGAAAGGCGGAGGCGGGCATTACCGTCCAGTTCAATGACGGGATAAGAATGGGGAAACCCCTGGATGTGGAGTCGGACCGTCTTGATGTGGTCAACGTAGGTGTTGTCGTAAAATTTGAGATCCTCATCCTGGGCAGAAGCCGTAGCGAGTAGCAGGTTGAGGGCCATAAACAAGCATAATCGGACGGTAGCCGCCCGGAGAAATGCGGTGGATCGGTACAAAGTTGAACGGCAATGAGTCATGCGGTCAAGTTAACTATTTGGGGCAGATTGCTTTTTCCCCGGAGAACGACTAACGAACGGTGAATCTTTCAGAAAAAACCGCCAGTGCTTGTCCGCCCAGGGCGGACCGGCGTAGTCGATACCAATCCGGGGACTTTCCCCGATTTGGGACGCTGCCACCCGGGTACGGGTCACCTTTAAACGAACCGGGCTCTGGTCGTCGAGCAGGTTAAGTCCGTTGTGACGACGGGTAATACCGAGTGCCCTGGACACAACGCCCGGGCCACTCGTTAATTGCGGTTTTAAGGTTTTTATAGCACGTCTTTCCATGATGGTGTCCAGACCACGTAGGGGGCTGACCGCCCTGATCAGTACGGCATGCGGGGTGCCTTCCGGGCCGGTAATCACGTTGAACAACTCATGGATTCCGTAACAGAGGTATACATAACTGGTCCCCGCTGGCCCGTAAAATACTTCCGTTCGCTTCGTCCGCCGATGATTGTAGGCATGGCTGGCCCGGTCTTCCGGTGCCCAGTACGCTTCCGTTTCGGTGATGAGGCCACTGGTAAGTCGCCCGCCGATTTCCGTCACCAACTCCAGGCCGATGAGTAAGCGGGCAATCCTGACCGGATCTTCCATCGCCAATACTTCCGCAAGATTCATACTACCTCAACCCGGAAATCAAGGGTACAGTTTCGCTTCCCCATGGATTGTCGGGGAGTGTGCCCGCAGCATTCACGATGCTACACGTGCCCGGGCCTCAATGGCCGAAGCTCCGAAACCATTTAAGGTACGGGCCATCCACCTGGTCTTTACTCCGTAATGATCAATCTCCCGCCCTTGCGGTAGGCCTCTCCCCGGATTTGATAGAGGTAGACACCTGCCGGCAACTGTCCAAGATGAAGGTTGGCATCCCCTTGGAAAACGAAGCGCCCAACCTCCTGCCCCGTAACGGAATACAAACTAAGGGAAAGTACTCCCGCTAAATCCGTGACTACGGTCAATTGCTCCCCACGGGCTACCGGGTTTGGGTAAAGCATGACGGGCTCCGATAATGCGCCCACCACCACCGAGCGAACTTCGGAGAACGTTACGGTACCATCAAAATCAACCATCCTTAGCCGGTAAAAGGAACGTCCACGATGGGGGCTCACGTCCAGGAAACCGTAACTGAGTTCTTCTTCACTATTGCCGGCGGCGGAGACCGTCGTTAGCAGCGTAAAGTTCTGTCCGTCCCGGCTCCGCAACACTTCGTAACGGTCCAGATTTTCCTCTCCGCTACTGACCCAGGAAACGTCAACCGATTTCTGGTTCTGTATCCGGGCCGTGAAATTCAGTAGTTCTGCCCCGAGGGCAGGCGTTTCGAAGGAAATAATGAACTGGCTGAAGCTGGTCTGGTTGTTACCGACACCAAAGGTGACCTCTCCTCCATTGCTGGTAGCGGCAGCCGTAGCTTCGGCGACAAAATCCCCCCAGGTATCCCCCTCACCAACACTCTTTCTTTTGTAGAGCTTCAGTTGGGAAGGGGCGGCCACTATACCGGCATTAATCCCATTTACCTCCGCAAACATAAGTGACTGAAGGGGGGAGAAACTTTCATTGACTCCAAAATTATGTACGACCCAGTAGGATGAGCTGACCTCCGCCGCGGGCAGCCGGTCCGGTTGAATTTTCAGGCGGGTCACACACAATTCTCCGTCCGGCGTTACGCCCGTATCAAAGTTCAGGGTCAACCCGGTATCCCCAAACCCGTAGGATCCCGGAGCGGTAATTGTTTTCCGTGCACTGGAGCCCGGCCCCACGGGTGCCGTGGATTGCCCCCTAAAGGCGCCTCCCCCCAGGTTAAGGTGGTTCGTGCCAAAACGATCGGTCACCTGCCCCTCGTCTCGGTTGAACTGGTAGTAAGCCAGCAAGCCGACCTCGCCTCCATCCGTGCGGGTGAGGTGCATGCTTTCTCGGATTTCAGCCTGGCTGAGGCTCCGGTTATAGATACAGACTTCATCCATTTCACCCCGGAAATACCGGCTACTGTGATTGGGGTCCCGGCCAAAGAAAAGTGGACTATCGAAGGTGACGGCCGGAGCGGAAAAAGACCGGTTGGCGGGATGTCCGTTCAGATAAAGCGTAACGCCGGTGGGCGTAACCACCATGGCAACGTGGGCCCATTCCTGATCGTTAACGACCAGGCCGCTGTCCCACCACCACTGGGCGTTGTTCCAGTGAAACCGCAGCTCATTATCGTTACCAAAGTTGAGCCCTACGGCAGTTCCCCCACGCATAAAGATGATGCCCGCGTTGTCCGGCTGATTCCCATCTCTTTTGATCCAGGCCGAGAAGGTCATTTCGTTAGTGGTGAGATTCAACGGCTCCGAACTTGTGGCCGCGCCACTCCCGTTGAAATACGCGGAGTTTCCGGGGCGGGGTTCCGGGTCACACTCCGGACTTATGGTTACCGAAACGGATTCCGTACTGGAGCCCCCCGGCTGACTGACGGTAAGCGTCGCGGTGTAGGTACCCGGTCCGGGAAACTCGGCGGTAACTTCCCGCTGATTCAAGGCCGTGGTAGTTGTTGCCTCCGGAATGCTCCATTGGTAGGTGGCGTTGCCCTTGGCCACGGAATAACTATCAAAATGTACCGCATCCCGCTGGCAAAATCGTTCTGTGCCGTCAACGAAGGGTTGGGCCACCGGCGCCCAATTTTCCTGATATAGGGGGATTTGCCACACCCCACGGTTACCGGCCCAGCGCAGTGCGTTCCCCCGGTAGTAGGGTAAGATTTTGGTGGGGTTGGCACTGGCGGGAAGGCCTGCGGAATAGTCCACCCACTGGCTCATCCCCCGATCCCGGTAAAAGACTTTGGCCGGCAGCGTTCCCGTACTCCCCCTTTCTGAGGCGATGTATACACCGCCGTTACTGCCCACCTGATGGGCCATCGCCGTCCACTTCCGGCCCGCCAGGGCCGGGGTGTGCCAACTCGACCAGCTGGTTCCGCCGTTGGAGGAATACCAAACCCGGTCTCGGTTACTGTTTGCTCCGGCATTCCAGTCGAGGAACCAGATTTCGTCGGGATCAGTACCACTTACGTTAATCCGGCCGCGGCGGGCATTGCTGGCCGTTAGTCCGGGAGGGAGACTGATGCTGTTGAAGGACGCTCCCCGGTCCGTAGACCGGTAGATTCCGTTGTTAGCGATCAGGTATACGTAGTTCGGATTGGCGCGGGAGATATCAAAATGAAACACTTCGGCGCCAAAGTCATGTAGGGCCTCCCAGCTCACCCCGCCATCCTGGCTACGCCAGTACTGATTACCCTCCCCTACGTAGGAGGTCATGTAATCTGCGGGATCAACCATGATCCGGCTGTACCCCGCCCCGTAATACCAGATGTTGGGATATTTATTGAAGGCAAAGGTTCCCCCGGCGAAATCTCCGATTTGTTCGGGAATAATCGTATTGCTGATATCGTCAAATACGGCGTGGCGTTCCCGCCCGTGCTGGGCCCAACCGGTGGCACTTTCTGCTCCCCCCATCCGCAGAGCGGTCGCTTCGGGATAGTTTTCGTGCATGGCCGTATTTCCGTTGTGGTAGCGACCGCCAATAACGTAATCTTCATTCCAACCCTGGTCGAAGCCCCAAAAATCGGTCCCGTCCAATCCGTCAATGCGGGCCTCCCAGTTACCGGTATTCTGATAAAAGTCCGTAGAAAAGTTGATCCCGCCATCCGTGGGGAGCCAGGTGTTTTCCTCTCCCCCATCAAGGACGGAGATGATTTCCTGAATGTCGGGATGGATATCGAAGGGCCCGCCATAACCTCCAACGGCCTGATAATTGACCCCACCGTCCGTGGATCGGTAAGCCGTCGTGGTTGCCACAATCAAGTGTTCCGGATTGCGGTGAGAGGCACATATTTCCAGATCGTAGTACCCCTGTCCGTTGTTCATCTCCAGCGCCGTGGTTTTCCCCTGAGCTACCTCCGTCCAGCTGCTCGCCGCATTCGTACTTTTTAGCACGTAGGGCGTATTACCGTTCCGACTCGACAGTAAGACCACGTACACATACTCTTCGCCGGCCGGGGTCACCGTCATTCTTCCACCACTATGATCGGGGTAGGATCCCCAGCCCGTCATGGAAAGGGTAAAGGATTGTCCCGAATTTGTACTCTTGTGAAGCTTTGCGGTAGCCGGACTTCCCGAGCGGGTGAGTGCATAAATAGCCGAAGGGTTACCGGGCTGGAAGGCAGCATCGAGTACCTCCTCGGCCAACACGTTATCCCAATTACTACCTCCGTCTAGGGTTCTCATCAAGCCCGAACCCGTTCCGGCCATCACGACATCGGGGTCAGTAGGGTGCATCCGAATGGAATTACACGACAGGGACGACCCCGTGAGTACTGGCGTCCAGCTCAGTCCTCCGTCCGTAGACTTAATGACGTCGGTCGCCGTACCTACGTACACCAGATCGGGGTTCTGAGGAGCAATGGCTACGGAAAGAATCGCCCTTCCCCAGTTGTAGTTCATAATGGGCGTCCAGGTAATCCCCTTATCCGTTGATTTATACAGCTCTCCGGTTTCGCTCCCGGCAAAAAGCAGGTCGGGGTCACTCTCCGCAACCGCAATAGAATAAATATTGACCTGCCAGGGTGCTACGGGCTGGCCGGCCCGGTGCTCGGCCCGCCAAAGGGTTTTCTTGGGGCCGTAGAAGGTCCAGGCATCACCCGGTCCCGATTTAGCCGTCTCTTGACTTCGCGCATCGGCCAGAGCAGCTTCCTTCCGTCGAGCCATCAGGGCCTCCGTGTTCAGAGACTTTACCACCCCCTTATTGTCTACCTCCCGGGAAGCATGACGAACCCAATGATGGAAGAACTTGGCGTATGGATTGTTTTCAAGATCCTCGGACCATGCCCTTGGGCCGCGTTCCCGGTAGTAGGTAGCGTGGGCCTCCAGCACCTCTTCGAGCACGACGGATTCTCCGTACAGTGGGACTACGTACGCTGGCATATCCACCGTTGGCAAAGGAATGCTGGTTCGATCCATAAAGTGCCAGGAAGGCCGGGCACTTTGGGTCATTAGCGTGGAGGAAATCAGCGTGCAGGCGCACACCAGTAAAAAGGAGAATGAGTTTTTCACGAGACAAGATTATTACAACGATAGCCATACGTTTCGGAAATCCCGAAAATCCTCACTAAAGTAGCCAACCCTAGCCACTCCCTCATCAAGCGACCGGTCTCCCGGAGTAATTCACCCTCCTTCGGGCTACTTTCCATCCATCAAGGCCGCGTACGTCATGACGCGAAACTTCCGGACAATTTCGGAATACTGCGGGATGGGGTGCACGTTGGTGTAGAACAACATGATGAGCTCTTCCTGCGGGTCAATCGTGAATTCACTACAGTACATCCCTCCCCATTTATAGCTCCCCGGCGTTGCCTGATCACCGTAGTGAGAGCCGGGCGTAATGATCATAAAAGCTCCCCAGAAAGACCAGAAACCATAGGATGCGCATTGACGACAAAATTTTGTCCTCCAAGGTAGGTAATTCGACCTGGGTAGCCATCAGTGGCGTTGCCACAAAAAAATCTGGCCAGCGGAATATTTCCCGCTGGCCAGATTACTTTTAGGTTCCTTGGGGTGCAGCCACCCAAAGGGTTATTAATCCTTGGCTTAGAAGTCCTTGAGCTTCCGCTTGATGGTTTCCACGGCTTCAATTTGTGCGCCGATCTCCTTTTCCTTGTTGGCCTGAGCGTCAATGTTGCGTTCAATGTCCGCCCGTGCATCTTCAATGGCTTTTTCGGCGTCACGAATCACCTTCTCAAATTTCTCCTTGTCCTTCTTCAGGCGGTCCAGCTCCTTTTCCAGTTCCTTCAGGGCTTTTTCCTCCTCTTCGACCTCCAGTCGCAGTTGCTCCCGGCCGACCTCCAGCGCAAAGCGCATGAGCATTTTTTCCGCCTCTACGTAGCGACTGACGTCCATGTTCGGGCTGATGTATCCGTCGGGGGTAGCGATCCAGACGATCAATTCACTACCCGTACCGGCCCCCTTGATGTCGCTGTACATGTCCACTTTACCGCCGGCGCTTACGCCGGGAATCAGGAAGTTGAGGCTTTCCATCTCTTTGGTCTTCCGGTTCTTTTTGGTCTTCACCTTGTAGGTGTCCTTCAGCCAGTCCGGCCAGAGCTTGGCGACCATCTTATCGTCGGCACTGGGCAATTCCAGAATCAGGGCCTCGTTGGTTCCCCGGCTCATCGTCATGGTTTGGTTGGTTACCTGGGCGGTAACGACCTGGCTTCCCGCAAGGAGAAGCAGGCACAAAAAGGCGAAAGAGAAAAATAAATCTTTCATGGTGGTTGATTTTTGGATTTAGACGTATAGTTGGTGACGTACCGTTGTCCATCGGAGGTCTTCGGCCAGACCAACGCTATTGGTAATCTCTTCAGGCTCAGTGGAATGTTCACTACCCTGCTGAAGTATCCGGAACATCATTGCGGGTCAACCGCATGTGGTTTAGACGTTCAAGTCCTGACTGGTCACTAAGATACCCATTAAAGAATTGCTAAAGGGCTAAGCCCGCTTACCACACGTAACGCGACAATTCATAAAAGTTAGTTCTAACCTGATTTGGGCGACGGAGCGCAGGTGCCAGAGTAACCCGCGAATAGCCAGGAACCCTTCGGGACTCTCCTACCCTATAGGGCGATGGGCGCTCCCAGCAACTCATCCGGAATACCGAAGCCGTTAACCAGAGCTCCGGCCTCCGGCCGGAGTTCCGCACAGAGCTTATCGACCAGCTTCCGAATGGCCTTGCTTTTCTGGCCGCTGATGTAATCACTTTCCAGGTACCATCCGCGGTGCCCTTCGATGGTATGCAGCGCAAAAAGCGCCACCACCTTTTGCATCAGGGGGCGGATGGGGTCATCCTTCGCCAGCGCATCAATCCGCTCCAGGCTTTTCTCCAGGATGAGGTTTTCTACGTAGGCCTCCGCCGCCTCGATCATGTGGGTCTGGCACCGCAGTCCGGCTTCGTAGGCCGATAAGCCTTCCTTAATGAAGGCCCGCAGGCGTTGGGCCAGGGTACTGGTCAGACGACGCGACCGGAAGCTGAAGGCATACTGGTAAAAATCCCGGCTTTCGAGGTGCGCCCGGTCCGTTTGGCGGACGGTGTAGGGATTCTGTTCGGTTACGATGGTCGCCACCCGGCGCCCCAGAAACTTCAGCACCGCAAAGTTACCGTCCTCACGGAAGGACTTCTGAAAATCCGCCAGCAATGACTTGGCCAGGAGCTGCATTAGCACGGTATTGTCCCCTTCAAAAGTGGTGAAGATGTCGGTATCGGCCTTCAGGTCCGCAAAGCGGTTTTCGGCCAGATACCCCTTCCCTCCGGTAGCTTCCCGGCATTCCTGAATGGCCGCCGTGGTGAACCAGGTGGCGTAAGATTTGAGTCCGGCGGCCATGGCTTCGATCTCCCGCATATCCTCCTCGCTGCGGTTGACGTAGCGCTCCAGCAGATAGTCCAGTCCAAACTGGGTAGCGTAGGCCTTGGCCACGAGGGGAATCAGCCGGCGCTGCTGGTTGGGATAATCCATGATGATGGTCTCCGCCTTCAGCGGATCGGCGGCAAATTGCCGCCGCCGCAGCCCATACCGTACCGCAATGGCCAGGGCTGATTTTGCCGCACTCAGTCCGGCGCGCGGCACGCAAACCCGGCCACCCACCAGCGTACCGAGCATGGTAAAAAACCGCCGACTGGGATTTTCAATGCTGCTCTCATACCGGCCATCTTCGGTGATGCCGCCAAAGCGGTCCAGCAAATTTGCTACCGGCACCCGTACCCTCGTGAACCAGAGCCGCCCGTTATCAACGCCGTTCAGGCCGAGCTTATAGCCATTGTCCTCCACCCGGATTCCCGGCAGCACCATTCCTTCCTCGTCCCGCACGGGAACCACCACCGCGTGAACACCGTGGCTCTCTCCGTTAACGATCAGCTGGCAGAATACCGCCGCCATCCGGCTGTGCATGGCATTGCCGATGTATTCCTTACCGGCCGCAATGCTGGGCGAATGCACGATGAGTTCTTTGGTGTCCGGATCGTATACTGCGGTGGTCTCCAGTCCGCGGACGTTAGACCCGTGGCCGGTTTCCGTCATCGCGAAACACCCCGGCAGATCGAGGGTACCCGTGTCCTTCAGGTAGGCATCGTGGTGTTTTTTGGTGCCCAGGTTGTAGACCGCGCCTCCCCACAAGCCAAACTGTACGCCAAACTTGATCGTCAGGCTCAGGTCGTGATAGGCCAGGGTTTCAAAGGCGGCGGCGTAGGCCCCCATATCGTTCTGCCCACCGTATTCCCTGGGGTAACTCAAGGCACCAATGCCCTTCTGACCCAAAGCCTTGGCCCAGCGGAGAACCTGCTCCCGGTAATCTTCCTTGACCGGAAGTTTTTCCCGGTTGAAGCCCGGTCCGGTAAGGATGTCCTTAACGCGGGCAATGGTCTCGGCGTGTTCGCCATCCAGTAAGCGCTGGATCGCCGCAGGGTCCACCGTTGCCCCCCGAACGGATTCTTGCAGCTTCTTACGCTGGTCGTAGCGGGGAAAGAGCGACCGGTAGGTGTCCTCTTCCACCCCGCCCAGTCCCATTTCGATTTCGGTAAGGGCCGGCAGCTGAGCGACCCAGAATTCCCGGCGGTCTTCAGCCATACCCTCGGCGGCATGGCCCAACAGCACCCCCAACTCCGCCAGGCTGGCCTTGCGGTCGGCCGGCAGTTGCTCGGCGGCATTACGCCCCATGGTGTGCCATTGCTGGAAAAGTTCCCGGGCCGGGGGGCGAGCGGGATCACTCCACACCAACAGTACCTCCTTATCGGAAGCGTTCAGGAAGGGTAAATCAGCAGCTCGCTTTCGGAGCGCATTGATTTCCTTTAGGTTCAGATGACGATCCGCCCAGGCCGCGTAGAGCAACGGAAGCATTGCCTGAATGCCCGGAGAAAGCTGGGTGTTCATTTGGAATTCCGCGCCCATAGGTATCAGATGTTTTGTTTGGGAGTGTAACGCCCTTAATCCACCCTGGGTTTAGTCAACGATTCACCTTCGTCATTATCCTTTTCCTAAGACTCCGGAGTAGGGTTAAACTCTCCCCTCTGAATAGCCAAGGGGCCCAATCGATCAGCTCGACGGGCCCCCTGGAACAATGAGGGATATTGACTTTATTCTTGGCGGGCGAGCTTACGAAGTAGCGCCCGTCTGCCTCAATTTAGGGAAAATGATACGCCTGCACCAACATTCACGCCCCGAAAACCTACTTTATCGGCAACAACGGGTACGTCGTAGGGTTGGCTGAGTCCGTGTTCGTAGCGGGCTTCGGCAAAAGCCGCAATGCCGTTACCCAACTCGGCCTTCACCCCGGCACCGCCAACGGCAGCCACGTGAAACCGCTGATAGTTGATGGCGTCCAGGTCGATGGAGGTGGTCATGAGGTTGAACTCGATGATGGCCTGAGCGGTCGTGCGGATGTTGCCGCCAACGGCATAGCCCAGACTGCCGCCCCCGAAAACGTAGGGCTGGACGGAAGAGTTTGTGGGCAAGGTGAATTGGGCCATCAGGGGAACGTCAACGTAAGTAAACCGGGTTTGAGCCCGGGCCCCGAAGGGGATACCAATACCGAAAACCGATACGTCGTCCGACAATTCCAGGCTGGCACCGCGGCGGTTGATCTCCAGGCCTGAACGCAGGCTTACTACGTCGCTAAGAGGAAGTGCTGCGGCTACACCAAAGGAAAGCGTGGAAGCAGAAGAAAATTGATCGGTCACCAGATCAAGGTCATTACCCGAACGGACGTTAGACTGGCCGTAGCCGCCACGAATGCCCAGCGTAACCTGGGCGGTTAGTCCGGCGGCAATAAACAAGAAGAGTAAAGAAGTGAGGAGGGTGCGCATACGTCATTGATTGTTTGACTGGAAAACGAGCACCCTCCCCAAAATTTCGGTATGGAAAGGTTAAGGCCGGTTAAAACCCGTTAAGGCCTCACGGAGCCTTACCGTCCGATGGGAATGGACAGTCCGCCACTGAACAACAGGGTGGAGAAGCTTCCCTTTGCGCCGCTGTTGTCGAGGCGCAGCCAGGGCTGCAGCTGACGGTCATAACTGGCCTCCAGGTGGATGTTGGCTCCGCTGTTCAGATAAATCTCTACCCCCCCGGCCGCCTGGGCAGAAGGCTGCCACTGACGCAGACTATTTTGCTGGGGATCGATCCGACTGGTAAATTGCTGAAAATTGAGCTTGGATTCCGAGCTGACCCGCAGGTCGCCACCACGGAGGTAATTCATCGCTACCCCGGCCCGGCCGTAAACGTCCAGCACGCGGGAAAGCGTAAGACTTCCCTTAATACGCAGGGGAACTTCCAGGGTATTCATACGCAGATCAACGGCGTACTGCGGCGGGAGGGCCGTACCAAAAAGATCAAAAAGACCGTCTCCGCTGATGTTCAGCGCGTACTGCCGGCTCACCAGACCCGACTCCACCGACAACCCGGGAGCCACGATCAGGGAACCGTAGGCCCCGATTGAGGTAGCCCTACCGGCGGTGGCTTCGGAAAAGGCTACGGATTCGGCTTGATCCTTAACGTTGACGGAACTCGTCCCCATACCACCCCTCAGGGAGAGGGTGAACTGGGCATCGAGGGAAGAGCAAAGGCCCAACAGGGCGAGGAAGAGAAACAGGGGTTTCATAACTAATGGGTTTTTGGCGGATCCCGTAACCGGAATCCTTCAGGTGTTAATTCTTCAAAAGGCAAGGATGTTTCTTGCCGTGACAACTTTGACAAAATTAGGGGAAATCGTCACGGCCACAAGTGGGAATGCGTTAAACAAAGTTTAAGTTCCCCGCTCACGGCTCTTTTGAAAAATACCCGGCACCTGCGTCCGCGCAATTATTCAGAAGACACTTGGTTTCGTAGCTTCCCCTAAAGGAAATGGAAGAACATTTTCTCTCGTCTATCGGCCGACATTTGAGCACCCGTCGCTGACGGTCAATCAAGGTTTACCAAACGGTGGCCGCATCCGTCAAGCGTCCATTCAACGGCTGGATTACCGTCAATTACCTATTCGCATCGCGCGGCTAAAACGCTGCACGTGGCGGGAAAAAGTGGTGAAATGCATCATGATTCAATTGAGGAAAATCCTTCCCATGAAAAATTTAGCGAATTTTCGCTAAAAATGACCGCTGAACACTTGACCGTCTGAGGATCAGCCCCTAACTTCGCAGCGAATTTTCGCTAAAACGATTTTTAATCCCATCGCCATGTCCGAAACAGCTGCGGTCACCAAGACCCTCAAAGGAGGAGAATTCCTCATCGCCGATACCCGTCCGGAAGACATCTTCACGCCGGAGGATTTCAACGAA
This sequence comes from Lewinella sp. W8, assembly GCF_004375085.3. Lineage (GTDB taxonomy): Bacteria > Bacteroidota > Bacteroidia > Chitinophagales > Saprospiraceae > Neolewinella. The sequence continues at coordinate 291,041 of NZ_SNAQ03000001.1, read as the reverse complement.
GAACAGTTGATGGTCCGCCAGATGGTAGAGGACTTCATCCAGCAGGACATCTACCCCAATCTGGAGAAGATCGAGAAGCAGGAAGACCAGATCGCCGTCAAACTGCTGGACAAGATGGCCGAACTCGGCCTACTGGGTAGCCACATGCCCGAAGCATACGGCGGCATGGCCATGGACACGAATACGAATACCCTCATCTGCGACGTGATGGGCGGCAGCTCCGGTTCCTTCACGGTTTCCTACGCGGCCCACACGGGTATCGGAATGTTACCGATCCTTTACTTCGGCACCGAAAAGCAGAAGGAGACTTACCTGCCCCGGCTGATTTCCGGGGAGCTGAAGGCGGCGTACTGCCTCACCGAGCCCGGTAGCGGGTCGGATGCCCTGGCCGCCAAAACCACGGCCATCAAGGACGGTGAACACTACGTGCTGAACGGGCAGAAGATGTGGATTTCCAACGCCGGATTCGCTGACGTATTTATCGTTTTTGCCCAGGTCGACGGCGATAAATTCACCGGCTTCATCGTTCCCCGCGAGCTTGAGGGGCTTACCCTCGGCGCCGAGGAGGACAAACTCGGCATCAAGGGGAGTTCCACCCGGCAGGTGTTCTTCGAGAACGTGCGGGTGCCCGCCGATAACCTCCTGGGGGAAATCGGCAAGGGTCACCTGATCGCCTTCAACGTGCTGAACATCGGTCGCTTCAAGCTACACGCCCTCAGTATCGGTGGTTGCAAGCGCTCGCTTTCCATCGGCATCAACTACGCCAACGAGCGCGTGCAATTCAAGCAGCCCATCGCCAATTTCGGTGCCATCAAGCACAAAATCGGGGAGGCCGCCGTCCAGATTTTTGCCGGGGAATCGGCCCTTTACCGGGTGAGCCAGCAAATCCAGGACATGAACAAGCACCTCATGGCGGAAGGAAAATCCTTCAGCCAGGCCAAGCTGCTGAGCGCCGAGGAATACGCCATCGAATGTGCCCTGCTTAAGTTCATCGGCTCCGAGATTCTCGACTTCACCGTAGACGAAGTACTCCAGATTCACGGCGGTATGGGCTACAGCGAGGAAACCCTCGCTCCGCGCATGTACCGGGATGCGCGCATCAACCGCATCTACGAAGGCACTAACGAAATCAACCGCCTGCTGAGCGTAGACATGCTGCTACGCCGGGCCATGAAGGGTGCGCTGGACATCGTTGGTCCCGCCTGGAACGTGCAGAAGGAGCTGGCGGGCATGCCCAGCCTGGGAACTCCGGAAGGTGAATACGGCTGGGAAGAAAAGGCCGTTCAGGAATTCAAGAAGCTCATCCTGATGGTCGCCGGCGGAGCGGCCAAACAGCAGATGGACGGAGAACTTAACCTCAAGTCCGAGCAGGAAATCATTATGAACGTGGCCGACATGCTGGCCGACCTCTTACTGGCCGAAAGCATGCTGCTCCGCGTACAGAAATTACGCGCTCAGGGTACCGGCAAGCACGATCAGTCGATCTACGATGCGATGCTGCGCACCTTCCTCCACGACGCGACGGCCCGCGTGGCCAAAAACGCCACGGACGCCGTGGCCGGGTTTGCCGAAGGCGACCTGCTGCGCACCTTCGTGATGGGCATCAAGCGCTTCACCAAGTACCCCCCGCAGAACGTCAAAGCACTGCGGCGTACCGTCGCCGAATACCTGATCGGGAAAAACGAATACGTGCTTTAAGCACGCACGAAACTTCAATGCTACTTACTGACCAGGCCCTCGTTCCACCGGAACGGGGGCCTTTTTTAATATAAAAAAGTACCCGCACCGGATGGTACGGGTACTGAATGATGTTTTCGGTGTTTCACTTCAGGACAATTAGCGGAATATTTTGTTTAGCGGTTCCGCAGTCCTTTCCCTTAAGACTCCCCTACCGGTCGTCTTCACTTACCGCTACCCCCACCATACTGTCTGCTGTACCGTAATAGAGGTACCATTTTTGCCGGAAACGCACCAGGGCTTCGGTGAAGGTAGTCCCCGAAGCATACTGTCCCGTCATCTCATGGGGGAGGCTGGGTTTGATGTAGGGGGTGTCCTGCCGCAGGAGGAGTTCGGTGGGGTCTTCGGGGCTGAAGAGTGCCTGCCCTCCGCAGTAGGCACCCGGACCGATGTCCATCGACCGCAGGGAGTCGACCTCCGCATTTTTGCCATTGTAGAGGACCAGAATTCCCCGGGGAGTGATCAGGGCCGGAGGCCCGGGCTCGCTCAGGCCGCTGTCGAATTTCCCCCGGCGACGCGGCAGGGGGTCGAACAGGGTCGAATCCGGGTTCAGCACCGGAGTCCAGTCCAGCAGATCGTCACTGTGCGCCAGCCCGACGACCGCATCCCCCCAGTACATCCAGTACTTTCCCCCTACTTTTTGGGCGACCATTCGTCCGTCTTCCCGCAGCTCGCAAACCACCGATCCCGACTTGGACCAGGTGTTGTGGAACTTCCCTCCGTAGGCGTTTTCAAAGACGGGACCGTGCTTGGTCCAGTTCCGCATATCGGAGGAAGTAGCCACGCACAGGCGGGCGACGTCCTGGTTCCAGGCCGTGTAGTGCATCAGGTAACCACCCTCCGGCATCTCCACCACCCGGGGGTCTTCGCATCCCCCACCCTCCTCGAATTCGCGGTTGCCGTCGTTGGCCGGGAAAAGAACCGGTTGGGGTTCCCGGCGGAAATTGATCCCATCGGCACTGACGGCCAGACCGATCCGCGAGGTTCTACCCCCGAGGATGGCCCGGGGATTGTCTTCGGCCCGGAAAAAGAGGTAGACCGAATCACCGTCCGTAACGGCGCCGGGATTGAAAACGTCCGCCCGTTGCCACCGGACGATGGTATCGGCCAGGGGGTCCAGAAAAGTGAAGGAGGAATCCGCCGTCAGAATGGGGTTAGCGGCCGGTTTCTCGAAGCCGCCGATCCAGGGAGAACCTTCCGGAGCTTCGGGTTCGCCGGACTCCGCGGGCGACGGCGCGCAGGTGCAAAGCAACAGGGGGAGGAGCAAGGTAAGGACACGGGGCATGGGGCCAGCATTCAGGAAGTGAACCCGAAATGTACGGGCTTGTCTGGATTTGGAGCTTACCTTGAGCTCCGGCACCCTTTCGATTCCCTGCAGGGTCTTGCTTCCGTTAGCCTATTTTGCTACCTAGAGCAGATCTTTTGCGGGAAGATGTTCCGCTTTGCTAATGGCTCAGCGTGGAACGCCTCGACCAGTTTGGGGGCGTTTCCCCGTCATTTGGCGCCCACCATGAGCTCCAGCACCCTTTCGATTCCCTGCAGGGTTTTGCTTCCGTTAATCGGGGGAGGAACTCCCTCGGGCAGGTACACCGTATCGATCCGGTAGACCGTCATCGGCTCTACGGTTGCCGCGGCAATCCGCAGGGTATCCCGGATGACCTTTACGGCCGTCCGGATTTCAAAGAGGGTGTCCGTTTTGGTGATTATTTCCGGAGCCGGAGGGTCGGCGGCCATTACGCGATAGACCGTTTCCGATTTGGTGGGGGTCACGCCCCAGGCGATAGCCGTGCACAGGAACAGCAACCAGCCAGCCGCGGCCGCCCAGCGCCAGTTAAACGAGCGTGGGATGGCTTTGGGCCGATGATTCCGTTCCCGAAATGCCGCCGTAAGCGCCGGCGGCAGGGCGTTGGCCCCGGGCGCCAGTCCCCGTGCGATGGTGCGTCGGTAGGCGTATTCTTCCCGACCAATCGATTCCCGAACGTCTACGGGGAGTTCGTCGTAAGTGCAGTGGAGGAGGTAATCAAGATAATCCATACCAAATTATACTAAGCTACCGGCCCGGAGCCAGGTGGCCATTTTCTTTAATCCGTAGTGTAGTCGTGACTTTACCGTTCCGGGCGGACAATCAAGTAATTCTCCGATTTCTTCGTGGCTGAGGCCCCGCTTGAAGCGTAATTCCAAACATTCGCGCTGATGGGCGGGCAGGGCCGCCAGCGCCGCCGAAAGCTGGGGGTTCGGTTCTTCCGGTTCGGGTACCCAGTCTTTGGTCGGTTGCAGGGTGCGGAAGACGCGTTCCCGTCGCTGTCGTCGTTCGGTCCCCCGGTAATCATTCTTGAGTAGGTTGGCCGCGATGGTAAACAGTAGGGAGGAACAATCCGCCTTGCCGTGGCCCGCCTGCCGGAAAGCCTTACTCTCCAACAGCTGTAGAAACACCTGTTGGCGTAGGTCTTCGGCCCGGGCCGCGTCCTTGCCGCAGCGGGTAAAGAAGTAGGCAAAAAGCCGCCCGGCATACCGTTGGTACAGTACGCTAAAGGCCGCTTCGTCACCCTCCGCCGCCCGGGCCATCAATTGTTGATCCGTAGGGGTCACCGTTACTAATCTACGTATTCCATAATTAAGCGAAAGCCCACGGCGGGATGGGGGGCCGGACGTTCCTGCACTACCCCAATTTGTAGGTAATAATTGGAATCCATCCAGCTACCACCGACAACCTTACCGGGCTCCGTCAGCATTTCCGCGGCGTTGCCGCTGGTCTGGTAAAGGCCAAAATCATTGGGGTAGTAGGAGTCTACGGGAACCGTCAGCCATCCCCCGTCATCACAGCGGTTCTCCGGGGCAGCGGCCCGGTCATACTGGTCTTTTTCCTGCCGGCTGGTCAGATCCTGGGTCACGTCAAAGTTGGCCAGGTAACACCCTTTGGAGTTCCGGAAATAGGGTCCGCCCCAGGGGTAGACCGCATAAGCCCGGCCAGCCGAGGCTGCATAGACCCACTCCTCGCGGGTCGGCAACCGAAAGCGAACCTCCCGGCCGTCGCGTCTTTTGGGGTCCTGGTTGTACGCCTGGGTCAGCCATTCCGCGTAGAGGGTGGCACCCCGGTGGCTGACGTTCAGAATGGGATGATCGTCCATGGAGGGGTGGCCACGCTTCACGAGATCATTCACGGGCAGGGAACGCACGGAATCGGGCAGCAGGCTCATCCAGTCCGTATCCGCAATGGAGGCCGAGTCAATCTCCCGGAAGAGTCGCTGCCGCAGTAAGTCCCGCAGGAAGAGTTGGTAGTCCTGATTGGTCACTTCGGTTTCTCCCATCCGAAACGAGCGTTCAACGCTAATTTCTTCCCCATCCGGACGGGTAATCGCGCCCGCGGGAATGAGGGCGTAGGCCCGTTCTATTTGTCGGGCCTTCAGCCCGTGCTGGGTGCTGGCCAGCTTCCGCCGCGGAGGGGTAGCGGGGGTACTAAGCAATTCCTTAACCGCTTCCTCGATACCCGCCCGGCGACCAATGGATACGATGGTCGCTTCCAGGCGGGCGGCTTCGGCGGGTTCTCCGGTTCGATATTGCTCCCACAGCTCCACCAGGCCCGGCAGGTAATTCCGGTTGAGTTGATCGGCCACGCCCTGGGCGGGGCCATCCGACAGCGGCTGCCGCAGATGGTCGGTGCGCCAACGGTGGGTGTAATTTTGTTGCAGGCTACGCAAGTTGTTTACCGGCAGGTCCGCGTACTGAAAGGCCAGGCCCACGATGTATAACTTTTCCCCCGTCAGCTGAGGAAAAAGAAACTGGCCGGTCGCCGCCAGAAAAACGGGGCGATTTTGTTCGTGGAGGCGCCGAAGGACCTCCTCAGCGTTGTCCATGCCTTCCCGGGGCAGGGGGTCGGTGGAGAGCCCCATACTGGAAAAAATTTCGTTGCGGTATTCGTGGTAGCCAATCAGCAGGGCTAAATTCAGTACCCGCACGTCGGGCCGGACACCGTAGGCGGACTGCAGCAACCAGCTGGGATAAGTATCGGCATCCCCCATCGTCAGCAGGATACCATTCGGTGCCACGGACTGCAGCTGGTTGTGGTTGTACTCCATGACTCCGGCCGGAATGGACTCCGCCCGGTGAAGTTTACGGAGCATTTCGTTTCTCCGTTCCGGAGCCCCCGTAATCTCAAAGTAGGTGGTCATGGAGGTATAGGATTCCGAACGTTCGGGGTCTGCCGCGTAAGCCTTCATCAATTTTGGCCAACGGGAAACGGGGTTTTGGTCTTGCACGAAAGTCAGGTAGTTCATCACGAAGCCTTCCGGGTCGAGTACTTCGCGGGCCGCGTGGTAAATGGCGTCCAGATCATAATTCCCTGAGCCGAAGCGATTGGAATAGTTAGCCGTTTTATAGTAATGGAACCAGGCATCTTCTTCACTACATTCCCCCCGGGCCACGGCCTCCCACCGTTTAGCCTGCTGATCATAAAAACTACCGTCGTGACGGGCGCGCATGATGTCAACGAAGGGTGGCGGATAGTTTTCTTCGGCCACCGGAACGTTGCCACCCGCGAAAAGGGTGCCAATTACGCACCAGAAGACGGTTACCAGAATCGGACGCATGGATTACTTTTTGCCCGGGTGTAAACCAATAAACCTCTTGGGTTCAATTCTGTCCAAGTATTATTGCAGAGCTTACCTCGGGGCTACGGACAAAGAGATTATTGCCTGGGTTCCAATTGCCACCGCTGGTAGGCCACCGATTCAATTTTTTCCCGGGAGAAAAACAATGGGAAGTACTGGTCTTTGCTCCAGAGGTCAAATAGGTTGCGGTAGTGCGGGTGGTCAGGATTACCGTTTTGTCCTGGCGTGTTGGTCCCCAGGCAATGATCCCAATTACCGGTATCCACCAAAATGCGAAAGGAGCCACCTGAAGGCTGGTTATTTCCGTTTCCGGTACTGTTGACCGTGTAAGCATTCCCTCCCCGGGGGGCAGGCCCAACGTCAAGTCGGTTTCTCCACTCTTCGGTTACTGCCCCCGACAAGGGATGCCGCAACAGGATATGCTTGTAGTCTGCCTGTCCGTACGACCATTTCTTCATGTCTGCCCCCAGCTGCTTTTCTAATTGGGTGAGGGCTCGTTCAAGTGCTTCAAGGAGAACTTCATTTCTGCCCACAATGGCATCCTGGCCAAACTTCCCATCCGGAAGTTGTAGGAACTCGATGACCCTTTTCAATTGAATATTGAGGTAGGGACCGGCAGTAGCAGCGAGCCGTTGTTGGGTAATTAGCTTTCTGAGCTCTCGCTCCCACTGATTGTAAATTCCGGCGGGGATGGATTCCGGGTTGAGGCGGCAATCCCATTTTAGTAGCATTTGCCGGGCCAACTCGACCCTGGCGTTGGAAGAGGAACACCCCCCGAGCAGCGGAACCAACTCCCTGGCGGGGATCGACAGATAATCTGTCTGATACTGTGCGAAATCCATCAGGCTGTGTTTTCGCCCACTACCCAGCAGCTCCTGCACCCGGTCTCCTCGGTATGGGTCCGCCCAACTGTACCCGACGGCATCCCAAAATTCGTAGGATTCTGGGGTTACATTTTCGTTGGCCGTATGGATAATTCCACTAGTGGGATCCTTTACGTTGGGCTTTGCGATGATGGGTAAGTATCCTTCCCATTCATAGCTTCCATCTCCGGGCACCGGCACTAGGCCACTCCAATTTTTTCGGACCGGAGCAATACCGACGGCCTGCCAGCCGATGTGTCCGTTGCGATCCGCCCAGACCATATTCTCCCCCGGGATGTGGCTGTAGTTACAGGCGTCACGGAATTCCGCAAAATTTTGGGCCTGGTTCATGCGCAGACTAGCCAGATAAGGAGAGCCCCCTACCTCCAACCACCCACAACGGACGGCGTAGGCCAATTGGTGACCCGAGTCAAAATAAACCACGGGACCATGACGCGTATACCGATGCGTCACGATCTCCGGGCGGGAATCCGCTACGGGGATGGTGTCCCGCTCCAGGGTCATATTTTCCCAATGCCCCTTGTACCAGTATTGATTCTCGTTTTCCGGATTCAAGCGATAGACGTATAAATCCTCGGCGTCGGTGCGGTATACGGTTAGCCCCCAGGCCCCCTGCTCGTTGTGGCCGATAGAAATGCCGGGAATTTCCGGTTCACCCCCACCGATTACGTTCCAGCCGGGGGCCACCAGGTGTGCCATGTAGCGCAGAGAAGGGACCGCCTGCCGGCGGTGAGGATCGTTAGCCATCATCGGGAATCCACTCTGGGTGTGTTCACCACTCACGACCCAGTTATTGGAGCCGATGTGCAGCTCATCGTCCAGAGGAAAATCAGACTGCTCGACGTAGTAAGTGTCATCGTGTATTTTAGTTGCCCCGAGCGTGAGGTCTTCCCGTTGAAAATCGATGGGCTTACGGTAGGCATCATAGAGTTCCAGAATGGGGTCAAATAGTCGATCGGGGTCAATTTTTGGGTCAAGTTCCAATTTGGCCGTCTTGGGATGAAACCAGGCCAACTCCTGCACCGCTTCGGCCCCGAGTCGGGCTACGGCCCGCGCCGTATTGAGCTCTAGTCCAATATTTCCCAGCAGCCCCTGATGCCTGGAGATGACCACCTCGGGGGTCCACGGCTCGGGACGGGTATTCAACAACAAAAATTCCACCGGTAACTCATCAGGACTGGCATTTACGTACCTGATGTAGGCGTTTACTCCAGCCACGAAGGATTCAATTATCAACTTGCCTCGGGGGTGGTAGTGGGCCATTTCGGCCTCCATATCGCCGCGAAACCGAAACAGCCTGGTGCCAATATCCCTCTTGAGCTCACGCTTCCCCAAAAGTTCGGCTACGGTTCCCGTTGCCTGACGTCGCCACACTTCAAATTGAAATAAGCGGTCCTTTGCCGCGTAGTACCCCTGAGCGAAGAATAAATCTGCTTCATTCTTTGCGTAGATATGGGGAACGCCCCATTGATCGGTAATGATTTCTACGGGTTCAGATAGGCCCTCCACCCGGAGGGTAGTGGTTGACTGGGAGTAGCCCAATCCACTTAGGAAGAGCAAGGAAAAGAAAATGATCTGAGGCCACGGAAGCATAATCGTTTGGGTATGAGATTCCCAGAAATGTAGCGAATTATCGATCTTTCTTCCGATAGACAAACTTGAGCGCGCTCCAATCCGCGTCCACGGCACAGACCTTGACGTCCACCAATCCCGCGTTCAGACCGATCTCCCGTACCGGTTCCCGCTTCAGATTAGTGTGGAGTGAAGAGCTGCCCTTGGGCCAGCTGACCCAGAGCATTCCGTCTTTTCGCAGCAGGGGCTTCAGCGCAGCGAATTGTTCGCGCAGGGCCTCCTGATCGGTTGCGAAAAGGTGGATAAAATCTACTGATCCGTCGTCGGCCCGGGTGAGTACTTCGACGTTTTCCGGCCAGTCGGCAAAGAGGTCGGCGTAATGCTCCGGGGCGTTTCGGAGCAGGCAACGGGTTGCAGGCTTAAGGCCAAGCTTGCGGGCCAGGGGAGTACCGGAATAGCCGGCGGGTGGTGGACCAGGCATAACGGCAGAGGCGGTTACGGGAGAAAAGATGCGAAACGCAAACGGGTGCGTTCGCCGCTAAATTTACCATATTACCGGCGTTTCGCCGGACTTTTCCGGTTCATTACCTTAGCCAACCCAAATCCTGATTTGATGCACCGTCGTGAGTTCCTGGCTACCAGCCCCGCCTTATTCTTTGCTCCCTCCGTCATTACCCGGCACCTGCGGCCACGCCCCCTGCAAAATTATCGGGTAGCCCTGATCGGTACGGGTTGGTACGGAAAAATGGATTTACTACGTCTGTTGCAAGTAACGGAAGCCGAGGTGGTCGGTCTTTGTGACGTGGACCAGAAAGTACTGGCGGCAGCCGATCGCCTGATCCGAACCCGCCATCCCGGACAACGCCCCCGGCTCTACGCCAACCACCGGGAGTTGCTGCGCAAGGAACAGCCGGAAATTGTGCTGATTGATACGCCCGACCACTGGCACGCCCTGCACGCCATCGATGCCCTGGCCGCGGGAGCTAACCTTTATCTGCAAAAGCCGATTTCGGTAGACGTAAGGGAGGGACAGGCACTGGTGGCCGCCGCAAAGAAGTATGGCGGAGTAATTCAGGTCGGGCTCCAGCGACGCAATACCCCACACCTGGTCCGGGCAAAGCGGGAGTTTGTGGATAGTGGTCGGCTGGGAAAAATCAGCCACGTGGACCTGTGTTGTTACTACAAGATGCGCGATACGGCCCGCCGGCCGGTTACCGAGATACCGGACCATTTTGATTACGAAACCTGGACGGGTCCCGCCCCGCTGCTCCCCTTCCGGGGGATCCCCCACCGCCGGTGGCGCGCCTTTCAGGAATACGGCAACGGCATTGTGGGGGACATGTGCGTGCACATGTTTGACGCTGCCCGGTGGATGCTGGGGCTGGGCTGGCCAAGCCGCGTCAGCAGCACGGGAGGAATCATCGTACAAACCGAGGCCGACGCCACGACCACGGACACCCAGACCGCCATTTTTGAATACCCCCACCTGCAGTGTGTCTGGCAACACCGTACCTGGGGCACGCCGGCAGACCCCGAATGGCCCTGGGCCTTCATGATCTACGGTAGTGAAGGCACGCTGAAGGGAGATACCCAAAAAGTATCCTTCATCCCAAATGCGAGAGACGGGCAGACCATTACCTACGAGGCCCTCTACGAAAAGGAAAAATATCCCGAAGACCTGGAAGAACAAGGTATCGAGCTGCACGTCGCTTCGGCTACCCGGGCGCACCTGCGCGATTTTCTCCGGGCCATCGACGAGGGCCGCCTACCGGCGGCGACCATTGAGGAAGGTCATATATCCACGGCCAGCTGTATTCTGGCCAACCTTTCCCAGGAACTGGGGCGCCCCCTGGCCTACGATCCGATTAGCGGTAAGGTGATCAATGACCCCGAGGCAACCGCCCGGCTGGCCCGCCCCTACCGGAGCGGATACTCCCATCCCTGGCACGCATAAACCGGAACCCAAACTTCGCTTCATTCGTTCTCCCGGTATGCTGATCAAAACCCGTGGCCTCATTTTCCGGACCATCAAGTACGGAGACTCCAGCCTTATCCTGGAGGTCTATACGGAAGAAAAAGGCATCCGGAAGTACATCGTCAGCGGCGTCCGTAAGGCCCGGAGCCGCACGCCGGCCAGCCTGGTTCAACCCATGAACCTGGTGGACCTCGTGGCCTACGAACGTGGCGGGAAAGATTTGCACCGCCTAAAGGAAGTTAAGCCCGCCCTGGTCTACACCCGAATCCCCTTTGACGTCATGCGGGGTACCCTGGGATTGTTTATGCTGGAAGTCGCCCGCAATGCGATCCGGGAAGAGGCCGAAAACCCTATTTTGTTCAACTTTTTATTCGACAATTTTCGTTTTCTGGACCAAACGGAAGGGCAAATCGCCCACCTGCACCTCCATTTCTTACTGGAACTCTCTGCTCACCTGGGGTTTTTACCCTCGGGCATTCATGATCAGGAGCACCCCCTTTTTGACCTCAAGGAGGGGCAGTTTATCGCGGGGTTCCCCGGCCACACCCACTACCTGGATGAGAAGCGCTCTGCCCTGATGTCCAACATTTTACACACGCCCAAAGAATCCCTTGACGAGATAAAATCCTCCCGGGAAGAGCGGGTTGGTTTGCTGCAGGACCTGGTGCAATACTACCAGTTTCACGTTGAGGGCATGCGCGAAATCAATAGCCTGGACATCCTTCGGGAAGTGATGAAATAAAATTTTCAAAATTTTCTGAAAATTTTCGCTTTCCCCTGAACCAAAGGAGAAATCGGTAGTTTGATAGCCTGAGTAGAATTAAAAGCATCTACCGGGTTTTCAAAACAAACTTTATTCCACCTTTCGCGGACTGTACAAAATTATCTGCCAACTGGCGGAGAGGAAACTCTTTGCCAATTGCGAACAATAATCTTACAGACCTTTGGAATCTACCTGCCAATCAAACCATAAAACACCCGCAGGCGTCCCCCGCCTGGTGTTGGTGCTAACGGGAATTTTCACGTTGTTGGGGCTGCTGGCTCCAGCCTTCCTGTCTTCCTGGGAGCCCTACCTCGTTTTGGGATTGATGCTGGTCCTGGGACTACCCCATGGAGCCACCGACCACGGTCTGTTTCTGGCCATGGAAGACGAGGTGTCGGCCCTGAAGGGAAGGCACTTTTTCGGTCTGTATTTTGCGATTATTGGCCTCTACGCCCTGATCTGGCTCCTGGTTCCATGGTTGGCTTTTGGCATTTTTATGGTAATGGCCATTTATCATTTTGGTCAATCCAACTGGATCAATCTCCGGCACCAAAATTTCTGGGTCGAAAAATCCCACTATTTGCTCTGGGGGGCCGGCGTGCTGCTCACGCCCATCCTCTTACACAGTGAAGAAGCTGCCGCCATCGTTGGTGGCATGACCAAGGGAACGATGGAAGGGCTGTCCGAAACTACGAGTCTGAGCCTCATCGGATTGCTGGGGGCGATGAATGTCGTGATGATCATCGCCGTCTGGCTGCGCGGAGAAATGAATGCCCCCCGCGCCGGTCAGGAACTATTGAGTTATGGCCTATTAATGGCCATGTTCTTCACTAATGGCCTCCTGCTGGGTTTCACCATTTATTTCGTTTTCTGGCACTCCCTGAGTTCCGCCAAGGACCAACTATACTACTTCCAGAAAAAGCTTTCCTACGATCATCGACGCCAGCTGTTCTGGGAAATCGCCGTGGTCGTACTGGGCGCCCTGATGTTTTGCCTGATCGTGTGGTTTGGTCCCGGTCCCGAGGCCGCCCTGCAGCCGGGGATTATCGGAGGAGTATTCATGTTCATTTCTCTGCTGACCCTGCCGCACATGCTCCTCGTCGAGCAACTGTACGGGGTATGGCTACCCACCGCTAAACCAGCTAAAGGGACCGCCCGGAGGCGGTCCACCAAACAACTTTTCGGATCAGCCCAGACGACAAATACTGGCCGCTGAACTACTCAATCTTTCACTAAACATTCCAGATCATGGATTTTCTTTCCACTATGCCCCATTTCCTGGGCGCCCAGATTCAATCCGGCGACTACGTAGGGTTCACGTTCTTCATCGGATCCATGGCCATGATGGCCGCTACGGTCTTCTTCTTTTTCCAGACTACCCAGGTTGAAGGTAAATGGCGGGACAGTATGCTGATTGCCGGCCTGATTACCTTCATTGCTGCCGTGCACTACTTCTACATGCGCGACTTCTGGGCTACCACGGGCACCTCTCCCACGGAGTTCCGCTACATCGACTGGATCCTGACGGTTCCCCTGATGTGCGTAGAATTCTTCCTCATCCTACGGGCCTTTGGGGCTACCCAGTCACTGCTCTGGAAGATGATCGCCTACTCCCTGCTGATGCTGGTTGCCGGCTACCTGGGGGAAACCGTTTTCCGTGAGCAGTCCGTACTCTGGGGTTTCATCTCCACCATCGGTTACGTAGGCATCCTCTACGAAGTATGGTTTGGCTCCGCCAGCAAACTTGCCGGCAACAGTAACGACCCCAAGCTACAGGGAGCCATGAAGGCGCTCGGATGGTTCGTGTTTGCCGGCTGGGCCATTTACCCCATCGGTTACATGACGATCCCCGGTGGATGGCTCGACGGCGTACTGGCCGCCGAAACCCTCGATCTGTTCTACAACATCGGCGATGCCATTAACAAGATTGGCTTCGGTCTGGTCATCTATGCCCTGGCCGTGTCCAAAACCAGCACGCCGGACTATTCCGTAGGTTCAGAATCTTAAGAATATTCGGGATTGCGCGCCCGAATCGGGAGTTCATAGCGCCCGACAAAACCTGGTCGACGTTTCTTCGGGAACGTCGACCATTCTTATTTCAGTTCCAGCCGGACCACACTCTCCACGTGACTGGTCTGGGGGAACATATCCACCGCCCGGGCCCGAACCACCCGGTATTTTTCGGCCATCATCGCCAGATCCCGCGCCTGGGTGGCGGGGTTACAACTCACGTAAACGATGACCGGCGCGGCCAGCTCCAGCAGCATCTCGACAACCTTCGGGTGCATCCCCGCCCGCGGCGGATCGGTAATCAACACGTCGGGTTTGCCGTGGCGCTGGGCAAATTCATCGGTCAGGATATTGCGTACCTGCCCGGCATAAAAAGTGGCATTGTCAATGCCGTTGAGGGTAGCATTCACCTTGGCGTCCTCGATCGCCGCAGCGATTTCTTCGATGCCGACCACCTGCCGACAATCCCTGGCCAGGAAGAGACCGATGGAACCAATGCCGGTGTAGAGATCATAAACGTTCTCCTCCCCCGTCAGCCCCGCAAAGTCTGCGGTGATTTCGTAGAGTCGTTCGCCCTGCCGGGTGTTGGTCTGGAAGAAACTCTTGGGTCCGATGTTGAAGCGGACGTGGCCGAGGCGCTCTTCAATGGCCTTACTACCCGCGAAGTGCACCATCTCCAGGTCCATCATGTATTCGTTGACCTTGGGGTTGATACAGTAGTAGAGGCTCGTGATCTGCTCGCCAAATTGCTCCATTACGGCGGTGAGAAATGCCTGGATGTCGTCCTGCCGATCCTCAAAGAACGCCAGCACGAGCATACACTGCCCGGTGGTGGTCGTCCGAATCATGAATTGCCGGAACAAGCCGGTCCGCTCCCGCATGTCGAAGAACTCCACCTCCATCTTCACCGCCAGTTCACGGATGCCGTTGCGCAGTTCATTGCTCGGTCCGTGCTGCAGGTGGCAGCGTTCAATCTGAATGAGTTTATCGTAAGCGCCCGCCTTGTGGAACCCAATGACGGGCACCTCGTTGGTGATCTCGGTGCCCACTTCCTCCTGGGTCAGCCACCGGCGGTTGGCCACCCCGAATTCGAGTTTGTTTCGGTAAAAGGAGGTCTTCTCGGAGCCCAGAATGGGTTCCCACTCCCCAACTTCCACTTTGCCAATCCTGGTCAGCGCGTCGCGTACAATCCGGTCCTTTTCCCGCAGTTGGCCGGCGTAACTGAATTCCTGCCACTTGCAGCCACCGCAAACGCCAAAATGCTCGCAGAAGGCTTCGACCCGGTCCTCCGACCGCTGGTGAAACGCCAGCGGAGCGGCGAAGAGCACTTTTTTCTTCTTCTTGAAGGGGCGAACGTCCACCACGTCTCCCGGTACGACCTTCTCCACAAAGACCACCTGACCGTCGGGGGTCTTCCCCACACAAAATCCTTTGTCGGCCAGTCCCGTAATGGTAACCTGGTCAATGCGTTCCGGAAAGCGGTTGCGGCGTCTGCGGGCCATGGGGGACAAATATCTGGTGTAAAATGAGCCGCAAAGGTACGAAGCGGGCGGGGAGTTTACCCCGCAAGAGAATACCCGAAACCTTTTTTGCGTGACGCGACCAAAGGCCCCGAAGCACCGGGCTCCACCTTTTGCTAAGGGCAGTTGCTTGTGTTTGGGCAACGGGGTGCAGGTGCCAGGGGATCGTCGAAGGAGCCGTGCGTCAGGTATCCCAGAATTTTTTGTGCCGGTCCTTCTTTGACCGGAAGGGGTAACGGTGAAGCACTTCCAGTCCTTCCGCATCCAGCAAGGGGCCATCGACCACAATTTTTTGCTTTCCCGGATTGATGAGTTCCGGGCAACTGGGTTTCTGGTTACCACCGCTTACTCCCTGAAGCTGGTATTGTGCTACCCCGAAGACCACCCGATCCAGTCGGGCCCAGTGGATGGCGCCACTGCACATGATACAGGGTTCCACGTTACAGTAGAGGGTGTACCCTTCAAGACTGATGAGCTGCCGCTGACGGCAGAATTCGCTAATGAGCACAAGTTCGGCGTGGGCGGTGGGATCGGAATAATCGATGCAGCGATCCCGGGTTTCCGCGACCAGGCTACCTTCCCGGACCAAAACGGCCCCGAAGGGGTCGAAGCCGGCCTCCGCGGATAGGGTCGCCAGTTGAAAAGTTCGTCGCATCCAGGTTTCGTCCATTATGCCTGTTTCTTCCGGAAATTAGGTGTTTTCGCGTAAGCGCCGGGCCAAAACACGTTGCATGACCTCAAATTGGACGTACAGCACCAGCAACAATATCCCCCCCAGGAAGTAGGCACTACCCATTCCGGGTTCCGCGATGAAGCGATCCATTCTGGTCGAGGAATACATGCTTAACAGCAGCAGCACAAAGAGCATCCCTCCACTGATCAGGGCATGCTTTCGGTGCTGTCGGGCACGCGCCCGCTGTTGTTCCATTCGGTAAATGGACTCCATGATGGAAGCCGTCACCTCCGGATCGGGTTGCTCCGGTTCAACCGACTTCATCCACTTGTTGAATTCCTGTTCCTTCATCATTGAATTACTTGAGGTTTTCCTGAGCGTTCTTCACCATAACGTGCTGCTGGGCCTTTTTCCGCCCCCGGTGCAGCAGGGTTTTCACGTTGGATTCGGATAAATCCGTCACCCGCGCTACTTCCCGCACGGATAGTTCTTCGAGGTAGTGCAGCCGCAGCACGAGGGCTTCGTTCGTGGACAGCGAACCCAGCACCGATTCGATGAGTGAATACCGGTCTTGCCGTTCCAGACGATCTTCTCCGACGTTCGCCGAAACTGCCTGCTTACCGACCAGGCTACCTTTTCGCTGCATCCGTTTCAGCTCCTTTTCCCGTCGGCGCAGGCTGATCCTGACGACGATGCGGTACAGCCAGGTGGCAAAGCCGGACTCTCCGCGGAAATCGGCCAGCGACAGGTAGGCCTTCAGGAAGCCTTCCTGCACGGCATCCTTGGCCAGGTGCTGGTCACGCAGCACCGCCATGGCCACCCCGGTGGCTCCCGACTGGTATCGGTTGACGAGCAGTTCAAAGGCCCGGGTGTTTCCGCTCAGTACACGGTCAATACACTCCTGGTCGGTCATGATCAGTCGCGGGCTTGCAGCTGACGAATCACGAAGTAGGAGGCCAGCAGACTGACGCCGCCAAAGAGCAACATAAAGGCGGGATAAAACACTTCCCCTTCGCGGAAGTGAGTCACCTTATCGAAGCCCAGCCCTACCATCAGTCCGACGCCAACGCCCAGCATCATCATGCCCAGTTTGACCTCCAGGTAGTTATTGGCCAGCAGGTTTCCTTCCTCGATCAGGCCCCGCTCAATCATGGCCATTTTTTCCAGATGGCGGCTTCTCAGGTAAAAGGCAAGGGTTACGCCTGCGGTTACGACCAGCAGGGACAGTACTACGCCGGGTCCGATCATCATGTCCATTGTTTATTGCTTAGAGCCTCTTGCGGCAAGAAAGGTTACAAATGGACGAAATTCTTTTCCTCCTGCAGTGGAAATTATCAAATACTCCCAAAGGTAGAGGTGACCGCTAAGGACGATCCGCCGTGTACTCGACGTAGGCCAGGATGGCGGCTACGTCCTGGTCGCTGAGGTGGAGGTAATTCGGCATGGTGGACTTGTATTCCTGCCAGACGGCTACCGCCCGGGGGTGTTCTTCGGCGATGAGTGCGCCACTGTTGCGCACCCAGCGGTAGAGGTCTTCCCTGGGGAAGCGCTCCCACCGGACGCCAACGCCGCCCAGTGCCGGGCCGATGGCCCGGTCCCGCATCCCCTGATCGTGGCACGCCCCGCAGCCGTTTTCCCGCCAGAGGGACTTTCCGGCGAGAATTTCCGGGGACGGTGGCATGACCGTCGCGACGGTCCGCGCCTCGGGCGCGAGGGGTGGAGCCGGAGTGTCGGCCCAAAAATGCCAGCCAACCAGCATGGCCAAAGAAAAAAGGATGCCGAGTACGCCAAGCTGCAGCATGGAAAGAAAGAATCGAATACGCATTGCCGTGGGGTTTAGTGGACGTTAAAAATATTCCCCAAAAACCCGCAACCCTACTGTTGCTGAGACATTTAGATCCGTTGTAAATAAACACCAACGGTCAACCTTTATTGAATACGAGGCAGGAGTTTCCGAACGTTGTTACCCGGGGCGGTCATCAGCTAAGGGGGCGGGAACGCGAAGGCGCTACCCCACTACCCAACCCGGGCACCCGGAGCTTCCCGGATCGCCCATCGGCGGTCGTCGGGGCACGCTTTATCACCGATCCGGGCGACACGACATATCCACTCCGTTCATTAAATTGCGCGCCATCATGCAAAGACTACCCTGGATTTACGCCGGACTGGCCGCCCTTTGCCTGGGCGCCTGGATCTTTTTTGGCAACTACGCCGGTCCCGCCGGTCTGCCGGTTCCCGCGCTGGGGCCCTTCTTCCACCCTCCCCAGGGTTTCTGGACCAATACCCTGACCGACATGACGGACCGCACCGGATCGCGTTCCATCACCATTGATCACCCTTTGGCCAAGGGGGATATATTCTTCGATGAGCGCAGCGTGCCCCACATCTTCGCCGACGATCTGGAAGCGGCCTGTTTCCTCCAGGGGTACGTCATGGCGGCTGATCGTTTGTGGCAGATGGACATCAGCACCCGGTCCACGGAGGGCCGGCTGAGTGAAATCCTGGGTCCCCGCACACAGTCCCGCGACATCGACCAGATTCGCCGGGGCTACCGGGTGGCCGCCCGGCGCACCGTTGACACCATGAAAGTGTACTTCCCCGACGACTACCGGGCGACGGTTGCCTACGCCGACGGCGTCAATGCCTTCATCGACCAACTTACCCCGGACCAATACCCCTTTGAATACAAGCTTCTTGGTCACGCGCCGCTCCGGTGGTCTCCGTATCGGTCCGCCCTCCTCCTGAAGGGTATGGCTCAGGGGTTGAGTGCGCGATACGAGGACGTAGCCGCCGAACGCACCCTGGCCTACCTGGGAGAGGCTACTTACCGAGAATTGTTTCCGGCGCGCTTTCCCGACGCCAGTCCGATTGTCCCGGACGAGGCCTACGCCGGGAAGAAAAAACCAGGGACGACGGCTGCGCGCAGCGCCGCGGTGAGCATGGCACCCGCACCCGTTGCCCAAAAAATTCCGCTTCACGCCTCGCCTCGTCTCCCAAAAACCGATCAATCATCACCAGCCTGGCCTACCGTGGCGGAATTTGCGGAGGAAAAGCTTCCCTACACCATTTTCCCCCAGGACCCGGACAACGGCTCCAACAACTGGGCGGTGAGCGGCAAAAAGTCCAATACGGGCCGGCCATTGATGGCCAACGACCCGCATCTCGGGCTCAGCCTGCCCAGCGTCTGGTACGAAGCCCAGATCAAGTACGGCGAGGTGAATGCCCGCGGGGTCGGCCTGCCCGGTGCCGCCGGACTGGCGATGGGCTTTAACGACCACATCGCCTGGGGAGAAACCAACGTGGGTCACGACGTGACCGACTGGTTCCGAATCACCTGGACGGACAGCTCCCGCACGCATTACCTCCTGGACGGAGAAACCGTGGCTGCGACCATCGTCCGGGACACCCTCCTCGTCAAAGGCCAGGAAGACATGGTGATCGAGACGCCCTGGACCATTTTCGGGCCGGTCCCCTTCACCGAGGGGCCCTACGCCGACATGGCGATGCGCTGGATAGCCCACGATGCTCCGGGGAAGGAGCGCCCCCACTCCAGCAGCGGTACCTTTTTACGCCTTCCGGCGGCTACGGGGTATGATGATTACGTCGATGCGCTGCGGGGGTACGTCAATCCCGCCCAGAACTTCCTGATGGCCTCCCGGCAGGGAGATGTGGCCATGAGACCCAACGGTTATTTCCCCCTACGGACTCGGGGAGACGGGCGGTATCCCTACGCCGGCGACACCCGTGCCTCGGCCTGGAAGGGCTACATTCCCTTTAACGAGCGCCCCGTCCATAAGAATCCATCCCGGGGTTTTGTGGCCTCCGCCAACCAGGTGACCACCGGTCCGCAGTATCCCTATCCCTACCAGGGGCGCTTCGGGGAGTACCGCGGCCGGATCATCAATCGTCAGCTGGCGCGGGAAACGACGATGAACCAGCGGAAAATGAAGGAACTGCAGTTGTCCAGCTATTCACTGCTGGCCGAGGAGCTCGTGCCCTGGCTCATTGCCCGGGTAGACCGGGGCTCTCTGGACGAGGAGGGCCGCAAGCTGCTCCGGGTGCTCTCCGAATGGGATTACAACTTTTCGGCCGAGAGCCGGGGGGCAACCCTGTTTGAAATGTGGCGCAAGCGGGTGTACAACTTCACCTTCGACGAGCTGCCCCGGGATTCGGGGTACCTCCAACCGGAGATCTGGAAGTGGAACGACCTGCTGTCCGAACAGCCGAACCATCCGATATTCGACATTGACTCCACCCGAAACTTCCGGGAGACGGCCGCTACGCTGACCCAGCGGGCCTTCGAAGAAATCCTGGACGAGCTGGACGGCAAGTTGCCCGAGCCCTGGTACATTGCCCGCGACGCCCGGATTCAGCACCTGGGACGGATTCCCGGCTTCGGCACGGATCGCATCAAGGCGCCCGGTGCGCGAATGGTGCCCCGCGTTTTCGACGACGGATTTGGGGCCAGCTGGCGGATGGTGGTGGAGTTGGGCGACAATCCCCGCGCCTGGGGTGCGTTGCCCGGCGGCCCCTCGGGGCAGCCCTCCAGCCAGCACTACACCACCGGACTGGACGACTGGATCAACGGACGCTACCACGAGTTAATCCGGTGGCCCTCCCCGGAAGCGGCCGCATCGCTAGCGACCGGCCACTGGTCCTTTAACTAAAAACTACGCCCGCTCCGGCGGCACTCACCTCCCGACAATCTTTCTGGTATGTATCGCTTTCTTCTGCTCCTGGGGGTCATCACGGCAACCTCAATCTGCTTCTGGACCGGCGCCAGCTGGTGGTCGCCGGCGCTCGCCGCCGCCGCCCTGGGCTTCCTGCTGCCCGTGTGGAAACGCGGGGGCTTCTGGTACGCCTTTTTGGGGGGCTTGATTACCTACGGCGTCTACACCGGCTACCTCCACTTTGACAGCGAAGGGGCGCTGACGGACCGCCTGGCGGTCACCTTCGGCTTCAGCTCCGGCTGGGCGCTGGTGGGGGTCACGGCCGTGTGGGGTGCCATTACGACCGGACTGGGGGGCTTCTGCGGCGCGAGCCTCCGGCGCGCCGTGCGGGGGCGCAATTCCCCCGACAAAGCCGCCGTCGGAGGAGACCTTTAATGCTTCCTTAAGCACTTTGCCCGACGGTAAACGACGTCTTTTTTGTTTCTTTAGCCCATCTAAACGCGAATCATGGCTACAACTCTTTCGCCCACCCCCGACCAGGGTGGCAGCATTTTCGGGCACAAGCCCGGCCTTTTTGTGCTCTTCTTTACCGAAATGTGGGAGCGCTTCAGTTACTACGGCATGCGGGCGCTGCTCGTGCTTTTTCTGGTGCAAGCGGCCTTCGGGGAGGGCCCCTGGGAACGTAGCGAAGCACTGGAGCTTTACGCCATTTACACTGGCTTCGTATACTTTACCCCCATGCTGGGTGGTATTATTGCTGACCGCTTACTGGGATACCGCAAAGCAGTGGTACTCGGTGCCTTCGTAATGACTCTGGGTCACGCAGCAATGGCCGTAGAAACCGAGTACGTCTTCTACCTGGGCCTCCTGTTGCTGATCATCGGAAACGGGCTCTTCAAGCCCAATATTTCCAGTATCGTAGGGCAACTCTATGCCGGCGAAGAAGATCGGAAAGACGGTGCTTACACCATTTTCTACATGGGCATCAACAGTGGTGCCTTCCTCGGAATCCTCCTCTGTGGCTACTTCGGAGAGCAGTGGGGCTGGAGCTGGGGCTTCGGCCTGGCCGGGGTTTTCATGCTCTTCGGACTCATCCAGTTCTGGCTGGCGCAAAACATCTTCGGCAAAATTGGTCTTCCCCCGGAAAATGATGGGGACACCATCAAAGAGGCCGCCAAAGCCGAAGACGAACTGATCCAGGTACCCAAGGGTACGGACATCACGGGGTCCAACAGCGGAGCGGGACGGATTGGCACCTGGGCGGCCATTGCCGCCGCCATTGGTGTGGTACTTTATCTGCTTACCGGAGAAGCTATGGCCGCCGTAATCTTTGCTACCGTCATTGGCTTTATTGGCTGGATTGTCAGCGATCCCACCCTGAAGGGCATCGAAAAGGATCGGGTTTGGGTGATCGTCATCCTTAGCTTCTTCATCATCTTCTTCTGGTGGGCCTTCGAGCAGGCTGGTGGCTCCATGACCATCTTTGCGGCCGACTATACGGAAAGGAACCTGTCGGGGAGCGGAGCGGACATTTACCGCATCGCCAATACGCTGATCACCGTGCTGCCGATGGCCGTATTGACTTACGTACTAATCAAGCTCTTCAACATCACCTTTACTAATTACAGTGCTTCCAACATTGTATTGGGCTTAGCCTTCGTCATCGTTTGGGCGCTGGTCGGCATCATGCTGTACGAGCAATTTAGCACGGACACCACCGAAGTTCCCGCGAGCTGGTTCCAGATTTTCAACAGTCTGTTCATCATTTGCTTTGCTCCCTTGTTCAGCAAGTTGTGGGAGAAGAAAATTTCTTGGCTCAACAGCGGGCCCATCAAATTTGCCCTCGGACTCACCCTCCTTGGTCTTGGCTTTGCCATCCTCGCCTTTGGTTCTATGAGCATTCCCGAAGGGGCGAAGACCGCGAGCGTCAGCATGTTCTGGCTCATTGCCGCCTACCTGCTGCATACGCTCGGCGAACTCTGTATCTCGCCGGTGGGACTGAGCTACGTCTCCAAACTAGCCCCCGTCCGCCTGGTGGGCCTCATGTTCGGGGTATTCTTCGTAGCCAACTTCGTGGCCAACTACGCCGCGGGTAAGACCGGATCGTACATTGATCCCATCGCCGAGGCGGTCGGGCTGAGTGGGTTCTTCCTCATCTTTGCCGCCGTCCCCATTGCTGCGGCCATCGTGCTGGTGCTCATCAATGGTTGGATGAAGCGCATGATGCACGGTATCGACTAGAGCTCGTGTAAGACATTTCTTGTTAAGCGGCCAGATGATTTCGATTGTCTGGCCGTTTATCGTTGGGCACGGCGTGCGGGTGCCGAGAAGGCCAGCGGGAGCAAAGCTTTTACGCCCGGTCGGCTCCCCCACCATCGTCGGACGATTCCCATCGCCATCGGCGACACCATCGTCCGACGAATGCGCCCACCAGCTTTATTGCCCTTCACTCACGACCGGCCGGCAATTGACCGACCAATTATCGACCGGCCTGCGGAGCAAGCCTATTCCGGTATTTCTGCCTCGGCATTTCCCCCACGAACGGCCTGAGCCCCCACGATCGTCGGACGATTCCCATCGCCATCGGCGACACCATCGTCCGACGAATGCGCCCACCAGCTTTATTTCCCTTCACTCACGACCGGCCGGCAATTGACCGACCAATTATCGACCGGCCTGCGGAGCAAGCCTATTCCGGTATTTCTGCCTCGGCATTTCCCCCACGAACGGCCTGAGCCCCCACCATCGTCGGACGATTCCCATCGCCATCGGCGACACCATCGTCCGACGAATGCGCCCACCAGCCCCCTTTTCCCCTCCCGGGCAACCCTCCGGGCTTGCCGAATGTTGACCTGTTTTGATCACCCGACCAAGTTGTAGTCCTTGTCCACCACTTTACCACTCCCACTGGGTATATTTTCTACGGCGACCAACCAGCGCCGCCGTGCGGGCCTGCGGGCCGGCGATGAGGTCATCGACCTGAGCGCCTGTTTCAATCACACGACCGTATCGGCCCGGCTTCCGGAACGGAAGCGCCTCCGGGAAGCACTCCTCCCGGAGGTGCTCAACGACTATCTCCGGCTGGGCCGGAGCTACCACCAGTCCCTCTGCGAAATACTCGAGGAGGTGGGCATGGACCTGCTGCGGGAAAGCGGCTGCCTCCACCCCCTGGCCGACTGTGACCTTCACCTGCCCGTTGCGGTCGGGGATTACACCGATTTTTACGCTAGCCGGGAACACGCCACGCGCGTAGGCTCCCTTTTCCGGGATCCGGAAAATGCCCTCCCGCCGAACTGGCTCCACCTGCCCATCGGCTACCATGGCCGGGCCTCTTCGGTGGTGGTTTCGGGCACCGGTATTGTGCGGCCGAAGGGACAGTTTAAAAAGCACGGGGATGCCGCACCCCGCTTTGGCCCGAGCCAGCGCCTGGATTACGAATATGAACTGGGGGCGGTGATCGGAAAAGATTCTACGCTCGGCCAGCCGGTCCCCCTGGAGGAGGCAGAGGACTACATCTTCGGCTTCGTCATCCTGAATGACTGGAGTGCCCGCGACATCCAGAAGTGGGAATATCAACCATTGGGACCATTCCTGGGGAAAAACTTTGCCACCAGCATTAGTCCGTGGATCATCCCCCTGGACGCACTAAAGGACGCCCGGGTCTCCACGCCCCACCAGGACCCCACCCCACTCCCCTACCTCCGTCAGGGAGCGTTTCCCACCAATTTTGACATTGAACTCCGTACGGAACTGATTACGAAGGAGGGCAAACGCAGCACCATCAGCGAGGGCAACGCCTCGACACTATACTGGAGCTTTGCCCAGCAGCTTACCCACCACACCGTAAACGGCTGTAACCTCCGGGCGGGAGACCTACTGGGTAGTGGCACCATCAGTGGTCCGACGCAGGATACGGCGGGCTGCCTGCTGGAGCTGACGATGGGCGGCCGCGAGCCGCTGACGCTCGCCGACGGCAGCCAGCGGACCTTTCTCGAAGACGGTGACACCGTCATTTTACGAGCCCGGGCTGGTGAGGTGGATTTCGGGGAAGTTCGCGGCACCATCCGGCCCGCCAACGAATAAATAGCCGGTATGCTGCGTAACTTTGCTCCCGGCGCACGCCACGGCACCTGCGTTCTCGCCACCCTACCCTAACATTGAGGTCAATTTTCTACCTAACCTCCGTTCTCACCATGCCTACCATCAAGGACATTACCGATTACCTAGAATCCATTGCTCCGGCCCACCTGCAGGAGAGTTACGACAATGCGGGACTCATCGTCGGGCACCCGGACACCGAAG
Organism: Lewinella sp. W8; assembly: GCF_004375085.3. GTDB lineage: Bacteria > Bacteroidota > Bacteroidia > Chitinophagales > Saprospiraceae > Neolewinella. Next base: position 266,328 of record NZ_SNAQ03000001.1, on the reverse strand, counting down.
TTACCGGGGTGCTGACCAGTCTGGACTGCACCGAGACCATCATTGAGGAGGCCGTAGCCCGGGGCTGCAATATGGTAGTGGCCCATCACCCGATTGTGTTCCGCGGCCTGAAGCGCCTCAACGGCAAAAACTACGTGGAGCGAACGGTGATTAAGGCCATTAAAGAAGGCGTGGCCATTTATGCCATTCACACCAACCTGGACAACGTGAGGCACCGCGGCGTAAATGAGCGCATTGCCCAACGACTCGGGCTGGAAAAGCTACAACTCCTCGCGCCGAAAAATGAGGAGGGAACCGTGGGGTCCGGCATGCTGGGGGTGCTCCCGGAGGCGAAAAGTGAAGAGGAATTCCTGGCGCACCTACGCGATCGTATGGGGGCGAAGGTGGTGCGCCATACCGAAAAACTGGGCAAGAAAATCACTACCGTCGCCGTTTGTGGAGGGTCGGGCGGGTTCCTGCTGCCCCAGGCCAAAGCCGCCGGAGCGGAGGTATTCGTGACGGCGGATTACAAATACCACGAATTTTTCGACGCCGACGGGGAGATCATGATTTGTGATATCGGCCACTATGAAAGCGAACAGTTTACAACTCAATTACTTGCAGAGTTGTTAATTGAGAAATTCCCTACCTTTGCGGTCCTTTGCACGGAACGGATCACCAACCCGGTCCGATACTTCGTGTAAGTCCGCTCCACTAACGATTAAAAATATCCTTCCGCATGGCTCAGACCGAAAAGACGGTAGAAGAAAAAATGCGCGAACTGTACAGTTTGCAAGAAATTGACAGCCAGATCGACGAGATCGAAATCCTGAAGGGCGAACTGCCCATGGAAGTCAGTGACCTGGAAGATGAGATTGCCGGTCTCGATACCCGGATCAACCGCCTGTCCGCTACCGTCAAGGAGCTCCAGCAGGAAATCAGCCGTCACGAAGCCAACATTGCCGAATCTGAACAACTCATTCTTCGTTATGAGGATCAGATGAACAACGTGAAAAACAACCGGGAGTACGAGGCCCTGATGAAGGAGACCGAAATGCAACGGCTCGAGATTCAGCTTTCCGACAAGAAGGCCGGTGGTGCCGCCCGCGAACTGGAAGCCAAGCAGGGTACCCTCTCCGCTACTCAGGAACGCCGGGACGACAAAGTAAAACTACTGGAAGTAAAGCAGGAAGAACTGAAGTCCATCATTGCCAAAACGGAGAAGACGGAGAAGAAACTGCGTCGTCAATCCGAAAAGCAGCGCAAGACGATTGAGGATCGTCTGCTGCGTGGCTACGATAAAATCCGGAAGTCCTACCGTAACGGACTGGCCGTGGTGACCGTAGAGCGGAATGCCTGCGGTGGTTGCTTCAACGCCATCCCCCCCCAGCAACAGCTGGAAATCAGCCAGCGCAAGCGGATCATGATCTGTGAGCACTGCAACCGCATCCTGGTGGACCACAACATCAACGAAGAAGTTCCCGCCGAATAGCGTCCGGGAATTCGAATACATCCGGGAAGGGGAGTAAGTCGACCGACTTGCTCCCCTTCTTCATTTTGTATTGTCCACAATGCCAGGGTGCTACCTTCCGGTTGGGAAGGAATTCCCGGAGCTTGGCCACCTAGCTCCCCCCAGTTGCTTACATTTGCCCCAGCCCTTCTGAACGATTTATTCCAAATGCCCGCAAGAATTCTCATTATTGGAGCTGGCCGCTCCTCCTCCGCCCTGATTCAATATGCTTTGAATAAAAGTTCCGAGTTAGGATGGAACGTCACGGTGGCTGATGCCGACCCTTCCGCCGCCGCCAACAAGGTCAAAGATCATCCCCGGGGTAATCCGGTCTGGTTGGACGTCATGAAGACCAATGACCGCCGGGAACTCATCGGACGGGCGGATATTGTGGTTTCCCTCCTTCCCGCCCACCTTCACCTGGAAGTAGCTCAGGATTGTATCCGGCTCAAAAAGCACCTGGTAACGGCCAGCTACGTCAGTCACGAGCTGTACCGACTCGGAGACGAAGCCCGGAACCGCGAACTGATCTTCATGGGGGAGATGGGGCTCGACCCCGGCATCGACCACATGTCCGCGATGCAGCGCATCAACGAAATCCGGGAAAAGGGTGGAAAAATCAAGGCCTTCCGTTCCTTTACCGGCGGACTGATTGCGCCGGAAAGCAACGACAATCCCTGGGGCTACAAATTCACCTGGAACCCCCGCAACGTAGTGCTGGCTGGCCAGGGAACCGCCCAGTACCTGAATAACGACAAGCTCAAGTTCATCCCGTACCAGCGGTTGTTCAAAACCACCTGGGACGTACACATGGAGGGAATCGGCGACTTCGAAGCCTACGCCAACCGGGACAGCCTGCTCTACCGCGAGCAGTATGGGTTGGACGACATCCCGACCATTCTGCGGGGCACCCTCCGCTACCCCGGATTTGCGGCCGCCTGGGCGGCGCTGGTACGCATCGGCCTGACCAACGGAGACTTCCCCATCCTGGACAGCGAGAAAATCACCTACCACGAGCTCATGGAGGCCTTCGCTCCCGCCGGACCAGGTTCCGTCAAGGACCGTATCGCCCAGATGCTGGGAGTAGACCCCAACGGCGACGTGATGGCCCGTCTCGTCTGGCTGGGCTTATTCCGCAAGAAGAAGATTAAAATTCCCAACGCTACGCCCGCGCTGATCCTGGAACGCCTGCTGCTGGACCGCTGGAAGCTCAATCCGCAAGACAAGGACCTCATCGTCATGCAGCACCAGGTCGACTACAAACTGGACGGAAAGCTGTACCGGGACATTTCCAACCTCACCATGAAGGGTAACGACGCCGAAGACACGGCGATGTCTCGTCTGGTGGGGCTACCGATGGGTATCTTCGTGCGCCTGATCAGCCAGAACAAAATTTCCTCCACCGGCGTCCACATTCCCACGATGCGGGAAGTATATGAGCCCGTGCTGGAGGAGATGGCGGAATACGGGCTAGCCTTTACTCACAAGACCGTGCCGCTGGAATAAGGCGGTGCCGGACTGACGAACAGCCCGTATGTCCAGTCGATCCAGCCTACTCATCCGAGCCGGACAAATCGTCCAGGCCTTACGCCAGGGTGCCCTTATCCTGATTGCGCTGGCCTTGCCCCGTCTCGGACTGGGGTTGACGGAAATCGGACACTGGGAAAGCTTACTCTTCGTTGGTTACATTTTAGGATTTGGCTGGCTGACGGGTTTGCTGCAGGCCTATTTGGTGCGAATTCGGCTTACGCGGCCGGAGGCCGCGCGGAAGTTCTCCCGCCTGGCGCTGGGCACCATTTTTGTGGTCTCCCTGCTCCTGCTGGGCGTGGCGGCCGGTGCCCATCAATGGTTTTTCGACCTGCTCCGACTGGGAGAAACGCCCCCGGGCTGGTGGTGGTACTTCCTCTTTTTACTTACCCAGTGGCCGGGACTGTTCTTCGAGCAGGTGCTGGTGGTTGAGGATCGTCCGCGCGGTCTGCTGGTCTTCGGCACGCTCAGCGCCCTGGGGATGATCATGGCCATTCTCGGGCCGCTACTGGCCGGCGATAGCCTGGAGGGCGCCCTGTACTGGCTGGCGGTTTGTGGCGTCGTGAAGGGCATCCTCATCCTGGGCTGGACCCTCTGGGACTACGTGCTGGACAAGCAAAACAAGCAGCGGGCGATCACCGTGAAGCGCCATGGAAAGCTCACCGGAGCCATGACGGGGGGCCAGGATCGCTGGCGGGAGCTGCTTACGGCCTGGTGGTCAGCGGCCTGGCCGCTGATGATCTACGCCTCCCTCGGAGCGATGGTCACGGCCTTTGACCCCTGGTTTGTGAACTACTGGTACGAGGGGGAAGAAGACACCTTTGCGCTGTTCCGCTACGGTGCGCGCGAACTCCCCCTCCTGGCGGCCGTCACTAACGGCATGATCACCGTGGTGCTACCGCAGTTGACCGAATCCCCGACGGTCGGACTCCAGTTACTGCGAAACAGCTCCCGTCGGCTGTTTCACTGGATATTCCCCGGCACCATTTTACTGCTGGCCACGACGGGCTACTGGTGGGAGCCCCTCTTTACGGCCACCTTCGCGGAGAGCGAACCACTCTTTCGGGCCTATCTCTTCGTGATCGTCAGCCGGTTGTTGTTTCCCGTCCCCGTGCTGACGGCCCTCGGGCACACCCGGATGCTGATGGTTTTCGGCGGGCTTGAGCTCCTACTCAACGTGGCTCTTTCCTTTCTGTTAGCACCGGCCTACGGCCTCCTGGGCATCATCTGGGCCACGGTACTGGCCTACTTCCTGGACAAACTCCTGCTGATGTACTATCTCTACCGGCGCACGGGTATCCGTCCGGGTCACTACCTGGACTTGCGTTGGTATGTGGGCTACGTTGCGGTGTTGATGTTGGTGTATTTATTCTTTTGACGGTCCGATGGCAGGCGGACTACCCTGAGCTTGGGGTGCCAGCATCTCCAACCTCAGATTAACAAAGCTACCGTGGCTTACCTTTAGGAGCGACCACCTACACCCAAGTGATGACTGACCGCCAAGCCCGGATACTTACCCTGACTCTATTCTTTTTCCCCTTGCTACTCCACGGACAGCCGAGCCTGTCGCTAATGGGTGGCTATGAAAACACCACGGTAGTAAAAATGGGGGATACCCGGGATCGTCCGGGCAGGCTACTTGAAGGAGAAACGCGGGGGAATACCAACTTCAGCATCGCCTACACCACCGCTCGCGGACGATTGCTTCGGTATCAAATCAAGCTGAATTTTTCCAGTACCCGGCTCTATTTTGAACAGGGGGCCTTCGGGAGGTTAGGTGGAGGAAAGACCAGTGGCGTGGCGAGCATAAATCGCCTGGCGATGGCCTTCATTCCCGAATGGAGGATGGACCAGGGGCTGTACTTTGGAACGGGTATTTACTTCAGCCAAACCCTCAATAACCCGAGCTTCACGGCTACCTCCACGGGCCAGCTTCGCACGGATTCCACCGTCCAGGAACGTCAGTCGGTCCGGACCGCGCGGCGAAATGAATTCTGGGCCGATCACACCTTCGGCCTCCGCGCCCAGCTATCCTACAGCTGGCCGATCAGTAGCCGGATCGCCCTGGTAGGAGAAGCGGGTTTTGATTACGGCCTTACCCGGGCAACCTCGAGCGATCGGTTCGAGGCCAGCTTTCAGCACCTCTGGGGGAATCTGGGTGTAAAGTATTTCTTCGCGGCTCGACGGACGCTTCAACCTTCGGGATAACCCTATCTTTAGACAAAAGATTACCACCACTATGAGAAGCTATTTACTTGCCCTTACCCTGACCGGGTGCCTGTTCGGCTGTACTGCGCCGGAAGAGACCGCCACCGAAGCAACAGACGTCGCCAAGACCGAAGCCCCGGCGGAAGAGCCCAGCGCCAACCTGCAGTCCATTGACACCGACGAAGCGTTGGTCGCCACGGCCCTGATGGCCGCACCGGAAGAAAGCCGGGCGGAATGCACGGTGATCGGTTACAACATGGCCGGAGCGTTCGTCACCTTCCGGGAAGGGACGAACGATTTAATCTGCCTCACCGACGATCCCAGGAGGGATGGCTTTAATGCCGCCTGCTACCACAAAAGTCTGGAACCCTTCATGGCCCGGGGCCGGGAGTTGCGGGCAGAAGGTAAAAACCGCCAGGAGATCTTTGACATCCGGGAGGAGGAAGTCAAGTCCGGTAAACTCTCGATGGGCAAAGAGGGCACCACCTTGCACATCTACTACGGGAAAGAAACCCAGTACGACCCCGAGACCGCCATAGTGGAGGGTGCCGTCTACCGCTACGTAGTCTACCTTCCCTTCGCCACCGCCGCTTCTACGGGGCTGCCCGAAGCCCCGATCGCCCCCAATCACCCCTGGATCATGGACCCGGGCACGCACCGAGCGCACATCATGATTTCCCCGATCAATGAGCCGATGGAATAAATAGGTGGCGGTTCGGAGCTGGCGATCGTCCCTATCTCATTTTTGCCGGCATGGCTCCTTCAGATAATCACTGCTCCCCGGCTGAGCACGAGGGTTCCGTTATCACTGCACCTGCCGCAGGCCAAAATTCAGCTACGGATTTACCTGCGGGCACTACCGCAAACCAGCGACTGAATCTCCGCTACTGGAGAACTATGTATTCCGCCCGGCTGTTAAGGAGGCGTTGACGAAATAAGACGTTCCGTATCCCGCTCCATGGCGAATTCCCCCGATCCGACCCAAACACTACTGCAACGCTACACCGACAGTGAGCGGGTGGCCAAAATTTCCCGTCTGAGTAAGGAGGGAAAGGCCCCGCGTTTGCAGCTTAAAGGTCTGGCGGGTGCCCTGGAGAGTATGCTCATTGCGGCGACCTATCGTCACCGGGGCGGCCACCACCTGGTCGTTGCCGCCGACAAAGAGGAGGCCGCCTACATTCAAAATTCGATTGCGGCGCTTTTGCCAAAAAAGCAGGTGCGGCTGCTGCCGGACAGTTTCCGCCGCCCCCTCTATTTCGAGGTGCTCGACCCCACGAACGTCCTGCTGCGGACCGAGACCATCAATTACCTGACACATTCCAAGTCTAAGGGAGAAATTGTGGTTACCTATCCGGAAGCCCTCTTTGAGCAGGTCGTTGCTCCGGCGGAATTGACCAGCTCCCGGATCGAAATGACCAAAGGGGAGACGCTGGACGTGGATACCATCATTACCGTCCTGGCGGAGTACGGTTTCAAGCGGCAAGACTTCGTCTACGAGCCCGGCCAGTTCAGTATCCGGGCCGGCATCGTGGACATCTTCAGCTACGGCAACGAATTCCCCTACCGAATTGAATTGTTCGACGACGAGATCGAAAGTATCCGAACCTTTGATCCCCTGCAACAGCTTTCCATCGACAAAGTGGAGTACGTCAGTATCGTCCCGAACATCAACACCAAATTCGGACGGGATCAGAAGACCAGCATCTTTGAAGTCCTGCCGGAGGATTCCACCATCTGGATGCGCGACTTTCAGTTGCTGCTGGACCGGCTGGGAGAATGCTTCAAGCGCGCCGAAGCGTTTGCCAAGAACCTGACGATCATTGACGACGAGGAGCTGGCCAACATCTTCCGGGACCGGGCCTTCATCCGGCCCGGAGAAGTACTGGCCGACGTGGAGCAGAAGCCGATCATCTTCATCAGCGATTACCAGCAGAGCATGGGCATCGATCACACCATCGATTGCCGCGCCAAACCCCAGCCCAGCTTCAACAAGAATTTTGAGTTGCTGATTCGCAACCTGAACGAAAACACCAGCAACGGGCTTACCAATTTCCTCTTTACCGATAACCCGAAGCAGATTGAGCGCTTCTACGCCATCTTCAACGACCTGGACGCCAGCGTTCGCTTCGAGCCCATACCCATTGCGATTCACGCGGGCTTTATTGACTCCGAACTCGGGGCCGCCTGCTACACGGACCATCAGATCTTTGAACGCTACCACCGCTACAAGCTTCGGCGGGGCTTCACCAAGGACAAGGCCCTCAACCTGCGGATGCTGCGCGACCTTTCCACCGGGGATCTGGTCGTACACATCGATCACGGCGTAGGAAGGTTCTCCGGCCTCGAAAAGCTGGAAATCAACGGGCACACCCAGGAGAGTGTCCGACTGGTCTACAAAAATAACGACATCCTCTACGTCGGCATCAACTCCCTGCACAAGCTGTCCAAGTACAGCGGAAAGGACGGTGCGTTGCCCCGCCTGGACAAGATCGGTGGGGAAGCCTGGAAGAACCTGAAGAGCCGGACGAAGAAAAAGATGAAGGACATGGCCGGAGAGCTCATCAAGCTCTACGCCAAACGGAAAGCTACGCCGGGGCATGCCTTTCCACCCGACGGCTACCTCCAAAACGAACTGGAGGCCAGTTTCATCTACGAAGACACCCCGGATCAGCTCAAGGCCACCAACGACGTGAAGGAGGACATGATGAAGCCCCATCCGATGGACCGTTTGATCTGCGGTGACGTAGGTTTCGGGAAAACGGAAGTGGCCCTGCGCGCGGCCTTCAAGGCCGCGGCTGACGGGAAGCAGGTCGCCGTGCTGGTGCCCACGACCATCCTGGCCCTGCAACACTACCGTACCTTCAGCGAGCGGCTGGGTGAGTTCGGGGTGGACGTAGACTACATCAACCGCTTCCGCACCGCGAAGCAAAAAACGGACATCTTCAAACGGCTGAAGGAGGGCAAGATCGACGTCCTGATCGGGACGCACGCCATTCTGTCCAAGCGTACCGAGTTCAAGGATCTCGGCCTGCTGATCGTGGACGAAGAGCAAAAATTCGGGGTGAAAGCCAAGGAAAAGCTGCGTTCCATGCAGGTGAACGTAGACACCCTCACCCTAACGGCCACCCCGATCCCCCGAACGCTACAGTTCAGCCTCATGAACGCCCGGGACCTTTCCGTGATCCGCACACCGCCGCCCAACCGTCAGCCCATCCACACCGAGGTTCGGGTCTTCAACGAGGAGGTGATGAAGGAAGCTATCGAAAACGAGGTGTATCGGGGCGGGCAGGTCTTCTTCGTTCATAACCGCGTAAAGTCCCTGGTGGACATGGTCACGATGCTCCGCCGCCTGTGCCCGGACGTACAGTTTGCGCAGGCTCACGGACAGATGGACCCGAAGGAACTCGAGAAAACCCTGATCGAATTCATCGACCGGAAGTACGACGTGCTGGTGTGCACCAACATTATTGAAACGGGACTGGACATCGCCAATGCGAACACCATCATCATCAATAATGCCCACCAGTTCGGGCTCTCCGACCTGCACCAGCTTCGCGGCCGGGTGGGACGCTCCAACAAGAAGGCCTACTGCTACTTGATTGCTCCGCCGCTGAGTGTACTGACGCCCGAAGCCCGTAAACGACTCCGAACACTGGAAGAATTCAGCGATCTGGGCAGCGGCTTCAACATCGCCATGAAGGACCTCGACATCCGGGGAGCGGGCAACCTCCTGGGCGGTGAGCAATCCGGCTTTATCGCCGACATCGGCTACGAGACCTACCAGCGAATTCTGGAGGAAGCCGTACGGGAACTCAAGCAGGGTGAATTCAAGGACATCTTCGCCGATCAGATGACCGAAGCCAGTGACTTCGTGCGCGAGGTAACCATCGAAACCGATACGGAGATGCATCTGCCGACCGCCTACGTGGAAAGTACGCAGGAGCGGCTCCGGCTGTATCAGGAGTTGGACAATATTCCCGACGAGGAAGGACTGCAGCAGTTCGCCGCCGGCCTCGCCGATCGCTTCGGCCCCATCCCCCCCGAAGCGGAAGAACTCTTCGACGGCCTCCGCTTGCGGTGGTTGTGTAGGGAGCTGGGCTTCGAACGGCTCATCCTGAAAAACGATAAGCTGATTCTCTTCTTCGTGGAAGACGCGCAATCGCTGTACTACGATTCCGACACCTTTCGCGCCATCAGTAAAATCATCGCCGAAGAGGGTATGCTGCGGGGACTGCGCCTCAAGCAAACGCCCCGACGCCTGTCGCTGAGCAAGGAAAACGTAAAGTCTCTCGCCGCAGCTCAAGACGTACTGGAGGGGCTCTCCAAGCGCGTAGCGACCATTCGGGAGGAGGAAAAAGTCACCCTCTAAATGCCATAAACGGTTATCAAACAGCGGTATAGGTCATTGTTTCGTTACTTTAGGGTAACTACATCACGCTTCCGATGAAACACCTCCTACCCCTTATCTGTATTTGTGCCCTGCTGTGGACCTGCGACCGGGGAGAACCCTTCACGCCAGAAATCCCGGAGGGACTGGGAGAAAGCGACCACGTCTTAATTTTCGGAGCGGTTGGCGGATTTGGTTTCCGTGATTTCTATCGTTTTGCCGACGGCAAAACTTCCCGTGACCGGTACCCTACTACGCCCGGAAGCCCCACTGCATCGGCTTTACCCTTTACCCAGCCGGAAGCCATTGAACGACGGCACTGGGAGGTAATCCCGGAGGTTGAAGCGGCTTTGATTGGACGGGACCTTCTTGCCGACTTCCCCTTCGAAGCCTTTTCCGAACTGGCATCCGCTCACTATTGTGGAGAATTAGCCGTGGATGGCGTATGCTCCGCCGTGGCGGTTTATGATAAGAAGGAAGGTACTTACTCCTGGTTTAGCGGAAACTTTGCGGATCATCCCGTGCTGGAAGACTATATGAAAAAAGTTTGGCGGGCCTGGGGGCGTGTACATTGAATAGCTGCATTGCTTTTAACAAAGCTTTAGCTAAAAGCCCCCCAACGCCCTTTGGTGATTTTACGTCTAGCCGGATAGATAACCGCCCAAATCACCAAAATTCCTTCAACAATGAAATATCTAGTAATTATCCTTTCTCTGGTATTCGTGTGCTTCTCCGGCTGCGACCAGGAAGACATTCGTAAAAGCCCCGACCAGAACGACGAAGTCTTTATCGTCGGTCACGTCGGTGGTTGGCTGGGTTCCCGGGCCCTGATGCTAAACAAGGGCGTGCTTCTGGTCAGTAAGGAGCAGGCCGGTGTGGAAATGAACGCCGCTCAGATCGTCAACGATCTGGAGTGGGAAGTCCTCGCCGATAATGAGGCAAGAAACCGGATCGAGGCCCTTGCCGCGGAATTCCCCGCTGACCTTTTCACCGATGATCGTCAATCCACCGCCTGCACGGTAGCGGCCGTGGACGGACAGTGTCCCTTCGTCATCAAAGTGGACACCAAGGACGCCATCCGGGTGTGGACCTGGGACAGCCCCTCCACTACCGGTCCGAGCGACGTTTACATGCGCGGACTCAGCCAGGTGGTGTACGAGGTGCTCGAGTAGACCCGATTATGCCCGCAAATAAGTCAAGGTGGCCCCGTTACGATGTCGTAACGGGGCCAGCTATTTTATTCAATACCCAGATGCAGAATCCTGCCGCCACTCTGGTTCACGGGGTTAGTTGATTTCCCGATGACCACCCCGTTTTCCGGGGCGTGGTACTGATCGATCACCCGCCCGAAGACGTCGCGCAGGCTGGCGATCAGGTCGCCCTTTTTGATCCGTTCGAGCAGATCGACGTGCACCTGCAGCAAGCCGCCCTTTCTGGCGTAAATCCAGAAACTACGCTTGCAGAGAATGACGGGCTTCTCCGGACCGACAATCTCGTCGTCCGTCATCTTCAGGTGACTAAGTACGTTGTGTACCCCCACCAGACCACTGCGGATGAGCCGCTTCTGGTACACACTGGGGTTGCCTACCTCCAGGGTGATGGCGGGAATGTCCATATCGTCCGCTACCCCGCGGAAGGTGCCGTCATTAGGTGGGTTATGAACGATCAGCTGGGGATTCTGCAGTAACGCCAGCTGACGGGTAATTTCCTGGCTCATGTCCGCCCGGACGTAGTAACTGTTCACCCTGCCCCGACTGGCGGTATGCAGGTCGAGCAGGAAGTCCAACTTCTTCAAAAACCGATCCACCAGCCGGAAGGCGTACACTTCACTGGCGTTGCCAAATTCGTTGCCGGGCATGAGGTGGTTGAGGTCTTTGCCGTCGGCAAAGAAGCGCTGCTGGCGAAAGAACCCGGGTATATTGACCACCGGAATGGCCACCACGGTCCCCGCGAGTTCATCCACTTCCAGGTCGGCAAACAATCGCTGGATGACCGACACGCCGTTCAGTTCATCGCCGTGGAGGGCGGCGGTCAGGCCCAGCACGGGGCCATCCTTGACGCCCCGTGCCACCATCAGTGGCACACACATGGGTTCGCCCAGACCGTCGCTGGCCAGCTGAAGCCAGTAGTTCTGGGTGGTGCCCTTAGCCGTTTGCTCGGGCAGAAATTCGAGGATGTGGGGCAGGGCCCCTTCCCTATTCGTAAAGGAAGTCATAGATTCCGTTTATCGTTTGTTGGAGAACCGGGCGACCGGACTGGGCTTCCGCCTGCGGGAAGCCGCCAATACTATTCGTATTCAGTTCCGATAAAACCCGAATGCCGTCGTCATTCATCAGGGTATCCGCCCCGTAGATCACGATACCTTTTTCCTTTAACTTGGGGCTGATGGCGGCAATCATATCCCGTTCTTCGGGGGTTACCTCGGCGGGCACCGACCGCCCCCCGCGCGCCACGTTACACAACCACTCACCCGGAGGAGGCAGACGCAGACTGGCGCCGAGGATTTGGCCGTTGACCACGAGGATGCGCTTGTCGCCCTCGGTCACCCGGGACAAGTATTCCATGGCCAGATAGTGCCCCGCCTCAATGCGCGTTCGGGCGGCGTCGAGGAAGGACGCCAGGGTCATCGTCTCCCCGTCCCATTCCACTTCCTGTCCGGAAATCTTCACCAGCCCGCGACCGCCGTAATCGCGTAGTGGTTTGAGGACGATCGGGCGTTCGTCGGCAAAAGCCTGCACCTCGGAAGTTGTTTTCACCCTGCGCACCGCCGGCGTAAAATTCGGAAAATGCAGGAGAAATTCCTTGCTTCCGGTTTCCAGGATGCCGGTGGGGTCGTTGATAATTTTGGGCGAACGGGGCGTGTAGTGAAACGGAATACTCGGCTCAGCCGGTGCAGGTGCCATGGACGTCAGAAAGGCAAAGAAGGCGGGATCCGCCGGCGGCGGCAACCGCAGCCAGACGACGTCAAAGGTTTCCCAGTCCGCCAGCAGCTTGCCTTCCGACCAATCGGTGGTCTCAAAAGCAAAATCCGTGTCGGCTTTCAGTCCGTAAAGCGGCGCCGGCTGGCCCGCGAAGAAGGTGGCGTTGCGGGCGTCGCCCCGACTGGCCACCGAAATACCGGCCGTGCGGTCGTCACCCGCCAGGGTACGCAGGAGGGCGTACAGCGAGTTTTCCGGGCTGTGTCCCCGGTGGTCGGTCAGGACCAAAAATTGTCGTTTACTCATGATAGGATTTCGCTCAACAGGGCGGCATCGTCATTCAGCGAGCGGAACAGCCGCATACTGAATTTCCCCTTCTTGGTGAATAATTGCGCCGCCATCTTGTCGATTGCGATGGTAGATAATACGGTCTGGATGTAGGCTTCGATCAAATCATCGATGCCGATCCCGAGGCGGTTGAAGTCCCGGCGGTCCATCAGGAGCAGTCGGCTCACGTCACTGGTCCACTGGTTGTCACCGAGTTTTTCGGAGAGGTTGGTTCCCAGGATGGCCCAGGAATCCGTTCCATCGGTCAGTTCGTCCGCCAGGGGAGCCCGGGCCCGCCGGCTGTAGCAGGCCAGGGGACGAATCCCCTTGGGCGTACTGCTCACCATCATTCGGACGTCGCAGACGTAGGTGTTACCCTGTTTGTCCGGCACGGTACCCACGTGAAAGAAGCGACCGGCGGCGCCCGCGGAGCTCCACTGGTAATTGCCGATCAAGCTCTGGACGATGAAGCGGTCGTAGGAAGTTTCCATCGCCATAAAGGCCTCCAACTCCCGCTCATTGGTGATGGTAAATACTCCCTGCCCGGCGTTGCTGTAGGGAATCTTCACGACGGCCTGCCCGCCCCAGCGGGCAATCCACAGGGGGATTTCCTCCTTGGCCACGTCCCGGATGGTTTCCGGGGCGTGGATGCGCAGGCCACTCCCGGCCAGCTCTCCGTTGAAGAAGTCGTAGGCCTTGGCCGCCACCAGTTTATTGCGCCCTCCGGCCAGGCAGGCGGAAATCGGATTGAGGATGCGGGTCCGGCAGGTGATGGGCAGCCGCGTCCAGGGACGTTGGGTCAGGTAGCGGAAAGCCGCCCGCAGCGGCACCCACTCTTCGTTATGCCGGGCCCAAAGCTGCTGGTCCTCCAGTTTCAGGTTCCGCGTGGGCGCATCGTCGTAGTCGGTAATCAGCAGAACTTCTTCGTCGAAGACGTCGGCAATGACTTCCGCGTAACCCGTGGCCTCCATGGCATTTTTGTCGTAGATCACGGCCAGTTTTCCGTTGATCCGGGATCCTCCACTGCGTTTGTTTACGTAGGGTAGGAAGGTCCGCTCGACGAGGCGGCGGTAGCCGCCTTCTTCTTCATGATCGTCCAGCAACGGCATGGATTTTTGCCCGCTTGGACAGCTGTTGTTTTCGATCACCACCATCCGCCGTCGGCCTTCGGCCGTGGTGGCGTGGATAAGGTCGGCACCGCTCCAGAGAAAGTGTTTGCACTCGTAGCGCAGCAACTCGAGCAGTTTTACCCGATCAGTTTTCGGGTTGAGGTGACAATATCGATTTACGATCCGCTCCGGGGCCAAATTCAGGAAGAAACTTACCAGCGGATGGATGGTGGCATTAAGTGCCTTGGGATACCAGTGGGTCTCGGGGCTAAAGGAGCCGGGAGAAACCACCTTGACGGGTGCATTATTGGTCAATCGTGTACCGATTAGGTTAGGCTAAGAGGAATCAAAGTTACCCGCATTTCGCTGATTATGGCAAAAATTATTTGCCCCTTCGTGGATAAGCGGTAGGCTTAATACTGCCTTTACTTACGGTACTGATCGTTCAGCCCCTTTCCCTCCGCGATGAGTCCGAGGGACTTCTCCAGACGGGAGGCGCGGGTGGCCGCGCGTTTGGCCGAGCCGATGTATTCGCAGTAGTCCCGTTGCCGACCGGGCGTTAGTTTTTCGTAGGCCGCCGCCAGGGCGGGTTGGCTGGCCAGCGCCTCCCTGAGTTCCGCTGGCATCGGCACCTCCGGGGCGGGAGCGGGCTTCATTTTCAGGCCCATGGCCTGGTTTTCTACGGCCTGAGCCATAAAAGTCCGGACCAGCTCTTCGTCCACCGCTTCTCCAGGACCGAATCGGAGCTGACGTTGCGAGACCGTCTTCCCCGGACTGGCGTTCACCAAACGTTCGTTGGGATCGGGGAGCAAAGCACCCTGCATGAACCACACCCCGACGTACTGCTTGGTGTGAAAAAGACCGGCCACGTTCTTTTTCCCCAGGCTGTACACCGGAAAGGCCCACTTGATGGCTTCCTCCAGGTCGTCGAAGGAAAGCATGATCTCCCGTATTTTGATTAGCTGTGGGCGCCAGTGATCGGGGGCTTCGGCCAGGTAAGCCGCAACGGAAGCAGGTTTTTTCACGGTGGTAGCTTTTGTGGACGCCCCTTTCCTCCCACTTAGGGGTAAGATTCATCCGCTTGAATGGATACTTGCTTGAAAATAATTAACTCAGAGAAAACGCGCCTGGGTTTGGAACTCCACGGAAGAACCCTACCTTGTGACAACCTGCCTGATTATTCGACCTGAACGAACCCTGAACATACTGCCTTAGCGCTTATCCCAAGAACTATGAAATACATTTTCCTGATGCTTTTGCTGATTGCCCTGCTGTTTGGGTAATCAACGAACGCCTGCCTACCACAAGCTCGGGTACCCGTTCAGGGGCTACCCGACATTTTTCAGCCCCCCCCCCTTGAAGGACAATTGTCCAACACCGATTCCGCCTGTTGGGCAGGATCCGGTCCGGGTGTCGTATGGGAGTATTGATTTTCCCACACTCCGTGATAACTCTTTCTATTTCAGTTCTTCCTTCAGGAAGCGTCCGGTATGGCTTTCCTTCACTTTGGCGACCTGTTCGGGCGTGCCCTTGGCCACCACGGTACCTCCTCCCCGGCCCCCTTCCGGCCCCATATCGATGATGTAATCCGCTACTTTGATCACGTCCATGGTGTGTTCAATCACGATGACGGTATTGCCCTTGTCGACCAGTCCCTGCAGTACCTTGAGCAGGTACTGGATGTCTTCAAAGTGTAGTCCCGTCGTGGGTTCATCAAGAATGTAGACGGTTTGCCCGGTGGCCCGCTTACTGAGTTCTTCGGCCAGCTTTACGCGTTGGGCCTCTCCGCCCGACAGGGTGGTGGCCCGCTGCCCCAGGGTGATGTAGCCCAGGCCAACGTCCGCCAGCGTCTTCAGGCGGCGGTAAATCTTGGGGATCGGCTGAAAGAATTCACAAGCCTCGGCCACCGACATATTGAGCACGTCGGTAATGGATTTGCCCTTATACAGGATTTCGAGGGTCTCCCGGTTATAGCGTTGTCCCTGGCAGGTTTCGCATTCCACGTCTACGTCCGGCAGGAAGTTCATCTCAATGGTGCGGTAGCCGGAACCCTTACAGGTCTCACAGCGCCCGCCCTTGACGTTGAAGCTGAAGCGACCGGGTTTGTACCCCCGGATTTTCGCCTCCGGAAGCTCCGTAAACAGGGCCCGGATATCGGTAAAGACACCGGTGTAGGTAGCGGGATTCGACCGCGGCGTCCGCCCGATGGGCGACTGGTCAATGTCGATCACCTTGTCCACGTGCTCCAGCCCCTTGATTTTCTTGTAGGGCATGGGACGCTTCAGGCTCTTGTAGAAGTGTTGCCGAAGAATGGGATAGAGGGTCTCATTGATCAGCGTCGACTTGCCGGACCCACTCACCCCGGTCACCAAAGTGAAAGTCCCCAGTGGAACCTTGATGTTGATGTCCTTCAGATTATTTCCGCTGGCGCCCCGTAATTCCAGGAATTTACCACTACCCTTCCGCCGGGTTTCGGGCACCGCAATTTCACGGCGCCCCGCCAGGTAGTCACTGGTAATGCTCCCCGCATTTTTCTTCTGCAGAAAAACCTTTGGGGGGCCCGCGGTAACGACCGCACCCCCACGAACTCCGGCCCCGGGCCCCAGGTCCAGCAGGTAGTCACTGGCCATCATGATGTCCTTGTCGTGCTCCACCACCAGGACGGTGTTGCCGATATCCGTCAGTTCCCGCAGGGCACTGATGAGCCGCTGATTGTCGCGCTGGTGCAGTCCGATGGAGGGTTCGTCAAGGATGTAGGTGATGCCGGTTAACTGACTGCCGATCTGCGTAGCCAGCCGGATGCGCTGGGCCTCCCCGCCGGAAAGCGACCGGCCCGGCCGGTCGAGGCTCAGGTAGCCCAGCCCTACGTGCAACAGGAAACGCAGGCGGAAGCGGATTTCCTTCAGAATGTCGGTCGCGATCAGGGTCGTCCTTTCGTCCATCCCCTCCTCGGCGGTTTCCATCCACTCGCCCAGCTCGTTCAGGTCCATCTGCGCCAGGTCGCTGATCGTCTTGTCCTTGATCTTGTAATGCCGGGCCTCTTTGCGCAGGCGGGCGCCCTCACATTCGGGGCACTCATCGATGGTCATGAATTCTTCCGCCCACTGCCGGATGCGCTCGCTGGTCGTCTCCTCGTACCAGCGGCTGAGCATGTTCATCAGGCCGTTCTTCTCCACGTCCCAGACCATGTCGTGGGCAATCCGGTCGTACTTACTCTTCTTCTTTCGTCCCTTCTCCCGCTTGCCGTAAAGAATGACGTTGAGGGATTCTTCGGCGATGTTCTCAATGGGCTCGGACAACTTGAACTTATACGTCCGGGCCATCTTCTTGATCTGAGTAAAGGTCGTATTGTCCCGACTTTCCCCCAGGGGTGCCAGGCCACCCTTACTGATGCTTTTGCTGCGGTCCGGGATCACCTTATCGATGTCCGGAGCGTTCACCTTCCCCAATCCCTTGCAGGTTGGGCAGTAGCCGTAGGGCGAATTGAAGCTGAAGGTATTCGGACTGGGTTCTTCGTAGCTGATGCCGTTTTCGGCGTCCATCAGGTTTTTGGAAAAGGGCGCTACTTCCCCACTTTCCATGTCCTGAATGAAGATTAACCCGTCGCTCATTTTCAGGGCGGTCTGCAGGCTTTGACTCAGCCGGTCCCGCCGGTCCTCGCTCATTTTGATGCGATCGACGACCAGCTCGATGTCGTGAATTTTGAACCGGCTCACCTGCATCCCTTCCGTGAGGTCCTGGATTTCTCCGTCCACCCGCATCTTGGTGTAGCCCTGCTTGCGCATCTGCTCGAACAGTTCCCGGTAGTGCCCCTTCCGCCCCCGCACGAGGGGGGCCAGGACAATTATTTTCTTGCCCGCGTACTGGTTGGCGATCTGGTCGAGCATCTGCTCTTCCGTGTAGCGCAACATGGGTTTGCCGCTCACGTAGCTGTAGGCCGTGCCCGCTCGCGCGTAGAGCAGTCGCAGAAAATCGTAAATCTCGGTTACCGTGCCCACCGTGGAACGGGGACTGCGATTGGTGGTCTTCTGTTCGATGGAGATCACCGGACTGAGCCCCGTGATCTGCTCCACGTCGGGTCGCTCCATGGTGCCCATAAACTGCCGGGCGTAGCTACTGAAGGTCTCCATGTAGCGCCGTTGCCCCTCGGCGTAAATCGTGTCGAAGGCCAGGCTGGATTTCCCGCTCCCACTCAGTCCCGTAATCACGACCAGCTGGTTGCGGGGAAGCTCGACGCTGATGTCCTTAAGGTTGTGCTCCTTGGCCCCGGTAACGGAGATGAACCGTTCGGCGTGGGGCAATTCGGGCGCGGACGCAGGTGCAGCGGTCTTCCCGGTGGCCGGGGACTTTTTCTTAGCGGCGGATTTTGCGGAGGGCATACTTTTTCTTTCCGGCCCCGAATCCAGTTATCAGAGCCACATCTTGCAACGGATCAAAGATAATAAGGTTGGACCACGTTTCGTGTCAAAAAATATAAATATTCAACAATTCGAACTTTATTCGGCAGTCAAAATGCTTTTCAGAAGCCACATGGCTAACCTAACTACTGTTTTACCCATTTCCGTACTACCCCCTGACCCAACCGGACGCTCGCAGGACCGCTTCGCGGATGCTAAGAGATCCTCATTTCTACCGTTGTTTTTTGCCGTTCCCCCTTTTCAAAACCTCACCGATTCTTGTCAGAGATTCATCCCCATTACCGTACTACCCACTACCCCCTATCCAAATACCTTGCACCTGCGCGCCGTCGCAATTTTTGAAAATCAACGACTCCGATGAGTTACGGAACTCGGGACCGCCGCCAAAAGAAATTCCTTATCCCATCCCCGCCAGCCTAACCTCATCGGCGTAATACCCGCCCCGGTCCTGCCGGAGGTAGAAGCGCACCAGATCCCCCTTTTTAAGGGAGGGGCTCCGCACGTTCCGGGTTCGGAAATGGAACTCTTCCCGCGTGCCTTCCAGTCGGAGGTACCCATAGCCCCGTTCCGGTAAAAAGAAGATGATCACACCTAATTGCATGGCTTAAAGATAGACACTCGGTCCTTCCTAGTTGGTCACCACGATGCCGATGGCGACGTAGCCCCAGCGGTGGTACTGAAGCCGTTCGTTGATGGCGGATTCCCCACCACTGAATATTGGTCCGGTGCTGTTGCGTACGTGGATTTCGGGACGAATCCGGAAACCGCTCCAGGCGTATTCCACCCCCACGCTCACCTCCAGGTAGGGAAGCACGGGCTCGGGGACCAGTCCGGACCGCAGCTCTTCCCGGGCCACGTTGATCAGGAACCCGCCGCCGAGACCGAGGCTGGGCCGGAAACGTTGTTCCCCGAAGGTGTAGTCTACCCGTAACGGCAGGAGCGCGGCCACGGGATAAATGGACTCCCGTGACCCCAGGGGCATCCCGTCTGAGGGGCGAAGCTGAGCCGCGGTGTTTTGCAGCATCAGCGTGGGTCGCCCACTGATCAGAAAGTTATCCAGTCGGTACCCGATCACGGTACCCAGCTCGAATCCACTCCCTCCGATGATGGCGTCGTTGGGGTCCGGAAACTGATTCGGGGGGAAGCGCTCCACCTCCCAGCTTCGGCCGACGCCCAGGGAAAGCCCCGCCACAAATTCCTGCGCCGAAAGGGGGAGCAACCACAAAACCAGGAAGAAACAAACCAAGCCTCCACGTAATACCATGAGGAAATAGCGTTCGCGCCTACGACGGTCGTCTGATGGGATGGACTTTTAACATTTGGGAAAAAAAGAAGCCCCTTCTTCCGGCGGAAGAAGGGGCTCCACATTCGTGCGGTCCGTTAGCGGGCGGAGCCCGGGGTGGCCATCACGTCGGCGTCGAGGATGACGTCGGCGGCCGACACTTTCGGCCGGTTACGCATGTAGAAGTAGAGTGCGATGAAGCAAACGATCAGGATGGCGGGGAAGTAGGCGATGGAGCCCAGCGTTGCCTGCCCGGTGGCCAGTTCGGCGGCTTCACCGGAGAGTCCCATGGCGAGGGCTTCTTCCCGTCCGGAGTCAATCCAGCCGCCAATGATGGGGTTCCAGATGCCGGCGCCGAGCATCCCGGCACCACCGATGAGGGAAAGTCCGAGGGCCCCGGACTTGGGAATGTATTCCGCCGTGAAGCCCAGCATGGTGGGCCAGAAGTAACAGATGCCCAGAGCGAATACGGCCGTACCGAGGTAGACCATGGGGCCGGTAACCTGACTGAGCATAAAGAGGCCCAGGCAGGCCAGCACGGCGGAACCGATCAGGACGCCAACGGGATTGAGTCGGTGCACCAGCGGGCCGGCAAAGAAGCGTCCCGTAGCCATAATGCCCGCCGTCATGGCCAGCAGGATCATGGCGTTGGCCCCCGCATTACCCAGGATGCGCTCTACCCACTGGGTAGCGCCGAATTCGGTGGTGGCGGTCATGGTCATCAGCAGCGCAACGACGATGAACAGCCCGGAAAATACTCCGCTGAGGTTGGTCTTGGTGTCTCCGACGATGTTCTCCGTCTTGGGGAATTTCTGGCCGAAAATGAGGATGCCGTAGATCGCCGTAGGAATCAGCATCGTGGCGATGAGGACCTGCCAGGATACGCTATCACCCAGCGCAAAAGTCACCAGGGACCCGATCACGATACCGCCGGGGAACCATACGTGGAACTTATTCAGCATCTCGGTTTGCTTATCCGGGTACATGTCCGCAATGAGCGGGTTACAGGCTGCTTCCACGGAACCGTTGGCAAATCCAATGAAGAAGGTCGAAATAATCAGTCCCCAGAAGCCACCGGCCGTCATGGTCAGCACCAGGCCGAGGATGTGGCTGATGAAGGCAATCCACATCAGGTTGCGGGGGCCTACCTGATTGTAGATGGCCCCGCCGATCAGCATGGCCAGGGGGAAACCGTAAAAGGCCATGGAATTTACCCAGCCCAGTTGGGAGTCGGACAGACCGAACTCCACCGAGAGGTCTCCGAGAATACCGGCCCGGATGGCAAAGGTCATTGAGGTAACAATCAGCGCCACACAACTGGCGAGGAATAGCCGGTCACGATTGGCGGGAACACCAGCCGGTGCGGCAGAGGAAGAGCTTGACATTACTTTAAGCGTTTAGTTGTGGTTAAAAACGAATTGGGGGAAGAGGTGCTGCAAGAAAGGCAAAGGATGCCCTTATTTACTCAGTTCACGGATTCGGATGTTCCGGTACCATACCGGGTCTCCGTGGTCCTGCAGACTGATCTTTCCAGAGGTAGACGAACCGAAGGAGCCGAAGTCCTTAAATTTTGAGTCGGCAATCATCGCGGCCCACTCCTCGCCCTTGTTGGGGTATTCGACAACTTTCGTGCCGTTGAGCCAGTGTTCGACCTTACCGTCGGTGACGACGAGGCGCACCTGATTCCATTCGCCGGCGGGCTTCACGGTTTCTTCGGAGCAGGCGATCATGTCGTAGAGGTCGCCGGCCCGGTGGGTTTCAATCTTGGCGTCGGGGTGACAGGTATTGTCCAGCACCTGCATCTCGGGGCCCGTGAGCCACGGATAGGCAAACTCTTCCGTTTCGAGCACATTGTAAATGACGCCGCTGTTGCCGCACTCTCCGATCTTCCACTCGAGTTCGAGTTCGTAGTTGGCGTAGCTTTCGTCGGTGACGATGTCACCGCCCTGGTTCGATTGCCAGCCGTCTTTGTCGGTGACGTCCAGGTAGATGGCCCCGTCGTCGACTTTCCAGGCCGCCCCCACGGTGTCCTGCCCGTAACCGTGCCAGCCGGAGAGGTCTTCGCCATTGAAAAGGGCCGTCCATCCATCGTTGGGCATTTCCGCTTCGGCCGTCATCGCAGCGTCTCCGGTTTCGGTCTCCGCCTCCGCGGGTGCCGTGTCACCACAAGTGTAGAAAAGCCCCGTCATCAGGGCCAGTAGAAAAATTTTGATCCGCATGATATTTTTTAAAATTTGACCAGTAAGGTAGTGAACCCTCCCATATAAACGCAAAAAACGATTTTACCCCGTTACTCACCGCTACCCGGAGCTAATGGATTCTTGCTTACATTTAGCGTCCCGTACCCAACACCCATAGCATGAACGCCAAAGAACAATTGATTGCCCTGGCCCAAACCGACATGGTCAGAGCGATGGAAGGAGCCAGTTTATTCGTTGACCCTAAAGACCGTAGTAACTCCACCACCCTCATTCAGCTACAGGCCCAAGCTAAAGCCCTGCAGGAAAAGGAAGCCAACGGCCTCATTCCCCCCTGGAGTACGGAGCCGGCCAGCCTACGGGTACGGATGGTTACCTGGATTAATCGCCTGAACACCCCCGACATCCGGGGATACGCCAAGGTATTCATCAGCTACAGCCGCCGGGACCAGCCCTACGTAGAGCAACTACGGAAATCTTTGTCCATCCTGGAGGAGCTTGAGTACATCACAACGGTCAGCGATGCCGATCTGCTACCCGGCCCGGAATACACTCCGGCCATTAAGGAATTCATTGGCAGCTCGGACGTCATCCTCTACATGGTCAGCGAAAATTTCCTCAACTCTTCCTTCATCACCGAAAAGGAACGGGTTTGGGCCGAGGAAAGGAAAGCCAGTTCTCATGCCGTGATATTGCCCATTTACTGCGATCGCTGCGAGTATAAGGAAACGGAGTTTTCGGCCTACAACATCATCCCCCGGTCGGACCACGACAGTCGGCTTTCCCCCATCAACGAATGGCCCAAACCGGAGCGGGCCTACCGGGAGATCGTGCGCCAGCTCAAACGCCTCATCGAAAGTTTCGGGTAATCGATGAAATCAAGAGAAGACATCCTGAAACTTCACCGCGATGGTCACATGCACGGGGTGATGGAAGCTCTGGAGGAACGCTTAGCGGTGGAAGATGCTCCAAAGCAGCACGAATTGATCACCCTGCTTTCCCAGTACAACTCCCTGGAACGCAACCACCACCTAGGGGCGGTGGAAGAAAATGATTACAAAACGGAGATCAACCGGCTCCGGCTGAGTTCTTACGATGCAATTCGCGACTTGAAGAACGTGGACACCACTGCGGCCGAGCTGCCTCCGGAAGTCGAGAATAAACTTTACCGCCGGGTAGCCAGTCAGGCCCCCATGGCCGAATCCAAGAAATCTTCGGCACCCGCGCGCCAGCGCCCAACGCCTCCGGACGAAACAACCGAGTCACCCGAAGCACCCGCCGAAGAAGAAACGGATACGGGAGCCCACCTCTTCATTTCCTACGCCCGGGAAGACCGTAGCTTCGTCGACGAACTCATCATCGCCCTGGCCAGCCTGCGGGCGAAGGGATGGATCAGCAGCTGGACGGATTCCGACATCCGCGGCGGGGATGAGTGGCGGCCGGCCATTGAGACCAATCTGCGCAAGGCCGACATTATTATCTATATGGTCAGCCCGGACTTCCTGAATTCGCGGTTCATCCGTAATACGGAGATGGTCTGGGCTGAGGAGGAGCGCGCCAGCCGGATGATCACCATCCTGCCCGTCATCGCCCGGCCATCCACTTGGAAACTAGAAGACTTCAGCAAGTATAACGTGGTCCCCCGCACGGATGATGGCGTCAAGCCCATTTCACGCTGGGAGGACGAAGACGAAGCTTACCTGGCCGTGGTGATGGAATTAATCGAATTGGTGAAGGCCATCCGGGGACGCGAAGCCTAGTGGTCCGTTATCGGGACAGTAGCTGCTGATAGGCTTCGTGCAGTCGCTTTACGGTAACGTCCGCCCGGTAATGCTCGGTCATGTAGTCCCGGCCCGCCGGTCCGATCCGTTGCCGTAGCTCCCCGTCTTCCGCCAGGCGCACGATGGCGTCCCGCAACGCTTCTTCGTCCCGCGGGGGAACGATCAGCGCCGTTTCTCCGTCAATCCCCAAGCCCCGGTTACCGCCGATGTCCGTCATGATGGTCGGGCGCCCGAGAAACATACTCTCCAGCAATACCTTGCTCAGCCCTTCCCCCTTCACGCTCGGCAGCAGGCTGATGTCGGCGGCGGCCACCAGATTGAGCACGTCCGTACGAAAACCCGCAAAGGTGTACTGGTGCCCGTAGTAGCTGTCGGCAAAATCCGCCAGCAGGTCCTGGGTATCGAGTCCACGGCCGGCAAAGAGGAAGTGAATGCCGAGATCGGGAGGGAGTTTGCGGACGGCCGACCCGAGGTATTCCATCCCCTTCATCTTGCGGGCGTTGGCCACAATGACGATCACCGTCCGGTCGTCCGGAATATCAAATTCGCGGTTCAGGTCAAGGGCCTTTACCTCCGCGTACCACGCGGGATCGTGCCCCTTGGCGACCACCACGGTTTTGTTGCGGTCGAAGAAGGGCAGGCGGTCAAAGCTGTCCTTCACGGCCTGAGAAACGCAGGTGATCATGTCCACCCGGCGATTGAGGTGCTGGGTGTAGGCCGAGGGGTCCCACCAGTGCACGTTACCGGTATAGCCCCGGTAGGTAACCACCTTGCCCGGCCAGTTGCTGGCGGCCATGATGCCCGCTACGATACTCTTGTTGTTGAACAGGTGCAGCAGATCGTAGTGATTTTCCCGCAGTTCCCGACGGATCCGCTGTCGGTCCGCCTTGCCGAATTTGGAGGAAGGATGCCAGTCGATGATCCGCACGCCCGCCGCCCGCATCTCGTCCACGTAATTGGCCCCCTCGGTTCGGGTCATCACCGTCACCTGGTAGCCAAAATCGCGCACCAGTCCCACGAACCATCTGCCCTCGGGACGAACGGCGTTGAGGCTGTCGCGGTAATCACTGACCACGAGAAGAGAGGGAGCGGTTGCTGACATGGCGCGAAGGTAGGGAGAAGTAGTGGGTAGAGAGGTAGTGGGTAGGGAGGTAGCGGGTAGCGGGGTAGCGGGGTAGCGGGGTAGCGGGTAGGTTAAAAGTCAAAAATGTTCACCCCCTATTTCCCTTAGCGGTCGTCCGACAAATTCTTTATTTCTGACGCAGTCAATATAAAGTTTGTCTGACGAATCGCGGTCCTTAGCGAGGTAGCGGGTAGCGAGGTAGCGGGTAGGGATTTATACGATGAGTTCACCGTTAGCGTCGGTGGTGAGTACGTCGCTGAAATAATCGAAGAAGGGGCGCAGGGTGAGTAGGGCTTCGAGGCTGAGGTCCACAAATTCGTCGGAGAGGACTTCGGCTTCAGTGAACTCACGGAAGGCGTAGAATTGTTTGCGGCGCAGGAGGTCGACGTTGGGGTGGTCCTTGTCGTATCCCCGGGGAGCGGTCTTCAGCTCCTCCCCGCGCATGTAGCCGAAAACGCGAACGAAGTCGGGGTCCGCCATGATTTCCCGGAGGGGGACACCGTCTACCGCCAGTTCCTCCCGGATGCGTTTCAGGTCGTGGGATTCGATCCCGTAGAAGCCGCCTCCCACCACGAAGTCGCCCGGCTCCAGGTGGTAGTAATAGCCCCCACGGCGCAGCTTGCCGTCGCGTTTAAACTGCCCGGAGAGTGCCGTTTTATAGGGAGCCTTATTCTTGCTGAAGCGTACGTCCCGGTAGATTCGGAACAGGGATTTTTTACCGTTTTCCGTCTCGAGCACGTCGCTTTGGGCCAGTTTCCCCAGCAACTCATCGGCGAAGGCGGCTACGTTATCGCGGGCGGCTTCGTACCTGGGCTTGTTTTCCTGGAACCAGTTACGGTCGTTGTTCCGGGCCAGCTGGCTGAGAAAAGTTAGGGTGGACTTCTTGATCTTGCTCATGCGCTTACTACAACCCAGCTTCAATTCTGGTTGCCGGAATCTGAGCAATAATCGGCCGTCGCGACCATTTTGTCCGGAAAGTAGAGGGCGGAATGGTGTCAGTATCCGAAACGGAGGGACTGGTTTGGCTGACGCAGGTGCAGTGAATTCAGTGGGGCCGTGATTAGGTACTGACCAAACTACCACTACCTTTGCCCCATGCGAAGTTTCCGCCGCCTGTTGGCCTACATGGGAAATTACCGTTCCCTGGTGGTGATTGCCATCCTGTGTAACGTACTGACGGCCATCTTTACGGTGGTCAGCATCCCCATGTTGCAGCCCTTCTTCAATATCCTCTTCGAGCAAACCGAGCCCGTTACGGATGCCCCGGCCTCCGTCGGCAACGCCGATGAAGTGAGCCAGTACGCCGGCTATCTGGTGACCAAATGGATTGCTGAAAACGGGAAGGAAACGGCCCTGGCCTACGTCTGCGGATTCATTTTGCTGTCATTTTTGCTCAAGAATTTGTTTCGCTACCTGGCGCTGTTTTTCATGGCGCCGGTGCGCAACGGCATCATCCGTGATTTGCGGGACGATCTTTACCGCACCCTCCTTGGCCTTAACCTGGGGTACTTCACCGAAGAGAAAAAGGGCAACCTGCTGTCCCGCATCACGGGCGACGTGCAGGAAGTGGAGGCCAGCATCCTCAACGTGCTTGAGGCCGTCTTCCGGGAGCCCTTCATCATGATCGGCTCCCTCGGCATGATGATCTACCTGAGTCCCCAGCTCACGCTTTTCGTTTTCGGCCTGATGATCTTCACCGGGGTGGTCATCGGCGGCATCGGCAAACGCCTGAAACGTAGCAGTAGTGCGGTGCAGGAGAAGCTGGGCGAAATTGTGGGCCGCACGGAGGAGAGCCTCGGTGGCCTCCGGATCATCAAAAGCTTCGGCGGCGAGCAATACCAAGCGGAAAAGTTCGGTGAGCTCAATGATGGCTACCGCAAGCTGCTGACCCGCTTGCTGTGGCGCAGAGACCTTTCCTCCCCCCTCACCGAATTCCTCGGCATCGCCACGGTGGCACTCCTGCTGTGGTACGGTAGCCGGCAGGTATTCAGTGGGCAGATGGACGCGGGGGCCTTCCTGTCCTTCATTTTTGCCTTTTACACGGTGATTGATCCGGCCAAGAAGTTCTCCAAGGCCTGGTACAACATCCAGAAGGGACTGGGGGCCATGGAGCGGGTGGAGGCCGTGCTGGACACGCCCAACCCGATCGCCGAACGGGCCGGCCAGCGCTCCCTGTCCGGGCTCCAGACGGGACTCACCTTCGAGAACGTCTCCTTCCGTTACCAGGAGGAGGGGCCCGACGTACTGCAAAACCTGAGTTTTGCGCTGCCCAAGGGGAAAATCCTCGCCCTTGCCGGGGGCAGTGGTGGCGGCAAAAGCACCATTGCGGACCTGATGCCGCGCTTCTACGACCCTACCGCCGGAAAGATCCTGCTGGACGGCCACGACCTCCGCGAGTATCAACTGAAGGATCTCAGAGCGAGATTCGGGATTGTTTCCCAGGAAGCCATCCTCTTCAACGACACGATCTACAACAACATCGTTTTCGGTCTGCCGGACGTCTCCCAGGCGCAGGTGGAAGTAGCAGCGCGCATCGCCAACGCCCACGATTTCATCATGGCCGCTCCGGCGGGATACCAAACCAACATCGGCGACCGGGGCACCAAACTGAGCGGTGGCCAGCGGCAACGCATCACCATCGCCCGGGCCGTTTTGCGTAACCCCGACATCCTGATCCTCGACGAGGCGACTTCCGCCCTCGACAGCGAATCCGAACGCCTGGTGCAGGATGCCCTGCAGAAGCTCATGGCCGGTCGCACGGCCCTCGTCATCGCCCACCGGCTCTCCACCATCCAGCAGGCCGACGAAATCATCGTCCTCGACCAGGGCCGGATCGTTGAGCGCGGCACCCACGCCAGCCTGCTGGAGCGGGGGGGGGCCTACCGGAAACTGGTGGAATTGCAGGAGGTGAGTTAGGGGGTGATGGCAAAAGATGGCTGAGGGCAGCAACGAATCACCGGAACCGGTTTGCTCCGCAAGCCGGTCTCGCGAGTAAGGTCTTATCTCGCAAACCCCTCCGGTCGGGACACTCGTTTTCGCCGGTGTAGCCTAAAAGTTGATCCGGACGATAGACCAATTGGGTAATGACTCCACGGGTCGGGCCAGCAGCCGTTTGGCTTGGGCCAGCACGGCAGACTGTTCCGATCAGGGCGGAAGCGCAGGGTCGTGAGGCTGACCGGGAGTATCGCTCGGCCGACCAGCCAGCTCGTGCCTCGCGTCTGGGCGGACGAGCTATTCCTCCGCCCCAAACCAGCCGATCAGCAGCCAGAAAAAATGCTCCTTTTCAAGACGGTATGACCGGGCTGCGGAGCAACCCGGCTCGGGAAACCCCACCAAGCCGAAAGACCGGCCTGGAGAACAACCCGGCTCCGGAAACTCTCTTCAGTCTTTTCCTAGCACTACTACTCGCTAGCATACAGCACGACCGGCTTGCGGAGCAACCCGGCTCCGGAAACCCTCCTTAGCCTTAGACTTCCCCTATCTCCGCTCGGCGGACCAGCCAGCTCGTACCTCGCGTCCGGGCGGACAAGCTTAATTACAAAGACCGAATCTTCTCAATGATCGTGCTGCTGCTGTAGCCTTCCACGAAGGGGATGACCCGCACGTCACCGCCCCAGCTACGGACTTCCGGGGCCCCCACGATGGTCTCTTCGGTGTAGTCGCCGCCCTTAACCAGTACGTCCGGGCGGAGCGTGGTGATGAGATCGAGGGGGGTATCTTCGTCGAAGGGGATGACGCCGTCGACAAAAAAGAGGCTGGCCAGGAGTTGCATCCGGGCGGCCTGGGGCATGATGGGGCGGGAATTTCCCTTGAGGCGGCGGACGCTCTCATCGGAGTTCACCCCCACGATCAGGCGCTGGCCGAGGCCAGCGGCCTCGGCGAGGTAGGTGAGGTGGCCGGGGTGGATCAGGTCAAAAACGCCGTTGGTAAACACGGTACGGTGGCTATAATTGCGCCAGCCGTTCCGGCGGCGGAGTAGCTCCTCCAGGGGCAGCTGCTTCTCGGCAACGAGTTCAATTGGTGACATGGGGGGTGTTCGGTTTATGGTTTGGTTAGCGTGGATTGGGGCCGCAAGGTAATCAATCACCACCAAGCACCTACCCCATGGTATCCTGGCCGTACCGACCAACCCGGCACCTGGGCTCCGCCCCCAAATTATCCTCCGCAGTGAGATCATGCCTAAAAATTTGACCACGCGAATGGGTGGATGATCCGGCCGAAGCAACCAATCCGTTTTCTGGGTGTTAGCAGAGTCGACCATTGATCAACCCCACCTCGGAGACCGCTCCCTGACCACTAATACGCCCCGACTTGCGCGAGTTAAAGTTTCTAAACCGGTTTTTCTGGAAGTACCGCTGGCGTCTGCTGCTGGGGATCATCTTTATTTGCGTCTCTAACTACTTCCGGGTACTGCAGCCTCAGGTGATCCGGGAAGCCCTCGACCTGGTCGTGGAACACGTGAATACCTTCCGCATCTACCAGGGCTTTGAATTGCAATCGGAATATTTCGGCGTGCTGAGCTACACCCTGATGCTCTTCGCCGGACTGGTATTGTTGCTGGCCCTGCTGATGGGATACTTCCTCTACCTTACCCGGCAGACGATCATCGTGATGTCGCGACTGATCGAGTACGACCTCCGCGAACTGATTTTTGACCACTACCAGGTCCTGAGCCTGGATTTCTACAAACGCAACAATACCGGGGACCTGATGAACCGGATCACGGAGGACGTCAACAAGGTACGGATGTACCTGGGGCCCGCCGTGATGTACTGCGCCAACCTCGTTTCCACAATTGCGCTGGTCATCGTCAGCATGATCACCGTGAGCCCCAAGCTTACCCTCTATACGCTGCTTCCCCTACCCTTGCTGGCCATCAGTATCTATTACGTCAGCAATCTCATCCATACCCGATCGACCTTCATCCAGCAGCAGCTCTCCAAGCTGACCAGCATTGCCCAGGAGGTCTTTTCCGGGATCCGGGTGGTGAAGAGTTACGTACGGGAGCGGCAGCAGGTCCGGTACTTCGCCGACGAGAGCGAGCAGTACAAAGAGATGAGTATGGACCTGGCCAAGATCGACGCCTGGTTCTTCCCGCTGATGGTCTTCATGATCGGTGCGTCCACCATTCTGACGGTCTACATCGGCGGGTTACAGGTAGTTGCCGGGGAGATATCCGCCGGTAACATTGCCGAGTTCGTCATTTACGTCAACATGCTCACCTGGCCGGTGACGGCCATCGGGTGGATTGCCAGCATCATTCAGCAAGCCGCCGCCAGCCAGAAACGCATCAACGAATTCCTGGACACCGAAACCAGCATCAAGGACCCCAATCCGGAGGCGTCCGCCCCATTGGACGGCGCAATCAAGTTCGAAAACGTGCGCTTCGTATACCCCGACACGGGCATTGAGGCCATCAAGCAGCTCGACTTTGCCCTGAAGCCCGGCGAAAAGCTGGCCATCATCGGTCGGACCGGATCGGGAAAAACCACGGTAGCCGACCTGCTGCTGCGGATGTACGACGTGACGGAAGGTCGGATTCTGCTCGACGGAAAGGACGTGCGGGAACGGGGGCTGGCCAACCTGCGCCAGCGCATCGGCTACGTTCCCCAGGACGTTTTCCTCTTCTCCGATTCCATCCACGCCAACATCGCCTTCGGTGCCGACCACGAGCCCACCCGGGAAGAAGTGGAAGAATTTGCCCGACATGCGGCCGTCTACGACGACATCGCCGGGCTGACCCTCGGGTTTGACACCCTCGTCGGAGAACGGGGCGTGACCCTGTCCGGTGGACAGAAGCAACGGGTGAGCATCGCCCGCGCCCTGATCAAAAAGCCCGACATCGTCGTGCTGGACGACTGCCTCAGTGCCGTGGACACCAACACCGAACAACAGATTCTGGGGTACTTCAATTCCGCCCTGGCGGATAAGACGGCCATCATCATCACCCACCGGATTTACGGCCACCTCAAGTTCGATAAGATCATCGTCCTCGAAGACGGCAAAATTGCCGAAATGGGCACCCACGAAGAACTGATGGCCAACGGCCAGTACTACGCCGATCTCGTGGAACGACAGCTGGCCGATGAAGTACCGGAAGACTGACCGGATTTACCGCCCCTGCCGGTAGGGTTTACCCCAAATATCCTATCTTGCAATTCCGAAAATTTCAGCACCTGATTTGAGTATTTGGGATTCCCTTTTTGGTCGCACGCCTGGCTATGACCCCACCGACGGGCCCGAATTTAGCTTCGGGAGGTACACTGATGCCTACAAGACGCCCGAAAACTACGCGGCCTGGGACCTGGCGTTGCTCTCCTTTGAAGAAGGCAAGTACCTGAAGAGCGTTGAAGCCTTTCTGGCTTACCTCCGGGATCAGGAGGCCGACAACGTAAAGTGGAAACCCGAAGAGGAAAGACTGTACTTCGAATTCTATCAGGGCAGTAAGCGGGTAACCGGTTTTGCCGACGAGCAGCAGCTACGGGCTACCGCGCGGATTGCCAAACTGAACGAGGAAAACCTGGACCTGCTCAAGCGGCTGACTACCATGAACTACGAGATGAAGTACAGCCGCTTCGCCATTGATGACAATGGCTGCCTGACCGTGGTTTTCGATACGCCGATCAATGACGCCAGTCCGCACAAGCTCTATCACGCCCTGAAGGAAATCGCCCTCAGAGCCGACAAGCAGGATGACCTGCTGCTGGATGAATTCGGGGCTTGCCTGAGTCCGGTAGAAGTAACCCACCTGGAACAATTATCCGAAGCCGACAAGGCCCTGAAGCTGGGTTTCCTGCAGACGAAGATTCAGTCGGTCATCGATTATCTATCCATCGGCAAACTGAATCCCGAAGAACAACCCGGCGCGGTAGCCTACCTGCTGCTCGACCTGGTTTATCGCCTCGATTACCTCCTCATCCCGGAAGGCTACACCATGGAGGCCCTCGAACGGATGCACCGGATGTACTTTGCCCGGGAAACGGAACAGGCCGTAACCTACAAGAACGTCCGCCTGCTCGGGGAGCTTCAGCACCTGTTGCGGCGGGCGCCAGAATCTTTTTCCGAAGAACTCTACGCTGGAAAGTCCACCTTCGGGATCACCCTCCCCGTGAGCCACGACCGGCTGGTGAACCTGATCGACAATGAACTGCCCAATATGGACTGGTACCAGGACAACGGCTTTCCGGAGGTCGCCCGGGCCGTGCCGGGCTACATTGCCGGTTACGCCCTGTTCAACTACGCCGTGCCGCCCCCCGACCGGGATTTCCTGCAGCTCTACTACCGCGTCAGCGAAGACGCGTACTTCCGGGACCTGGGCTATAAGCAGCAGTTCCTGGACCGGGACGGACGCCCCGCCCGCCGCGCCATCCGCGCGGCCATCAGTGATCTCATCGATCGCCACCGGGAGGATTATCCCCGGATGCGGCCGGCGGTAAGCCAGCTCAACTTCGACAACCTGGCCAACTTCGGCCGCAGCTACCTTCAGATGCTCCGGGAGACCGACCTGAGTAAACCCTAAATCTTTGAAGTCTTACCCTTGTTGGCGGGCGACTAGCCTGCTCCTGTGTATATGGTTCCTTGTTGGTTGCGGCTCGGAAGAGCAAGACGCCCCGGCCCCCGTCGTACTGGAGCGAGGTCCGGTCAGCCTCACGGTCCTGCCCGCCCGTGGCGGGCAGCTCAGCATCCTCCGCTATCGGGGAGAAGTCGTGCTGGAAGCCGACACCACCAACGGTAAATTCCTCAACGGCTTTTACGTCGCCCAAGATTCGCTTCTGGCATCCCACCGCCCCCTCATCAGCCCGCTCACCGTCGTCCGGCAGCGAGAACACTCCCTGCTGATGGAAGGCCAACCCGACGCGCGGGGCATTCGCCCCCGCCTGCGCATCATCCTCGGTCCCGAGGAAGACATCGGCTTCACCTACTGGTTCAGCAACGAGGGCCTGGGTGCCCTGACGTCATCCGTCGTTGAACGCACGGACTTCCCCCCGGACTGGACGGTTCAATTTTCGTCGGCGGAATTCCGCAATACCGGGACAAAGCCACTACTCTCCGCCAGCGATTCAACGCATCTGCTCGCCCTCCATCCGGAGGTGGTCCGCGATACCCTCCTCGCCAGCGTACTGGACATGCCGGTTGTTTTTCAAAACGAGCGCTTCCGCCTCGAAAAACACACCGCCACCAGGGAGTACTATCGCGTGCTTCCGGGACTTTCTCCCCTGAGCATTTATCCGACGACGGGTGGCCAACGGACTACGGTGTTGATGACCGGTGACCAGCGCAGCGTCGGCTACGGGGAAACCACCAACTTGAGGACCCGCTGGGTCCTGAGAACCAACGGTAAGCGGGAGTAACCTCTAGGGTATCTTCAGTCACGGAAGCGATTTCACCCGAAATATCCTGCTATGTGATCAGCATTACGCTTCGGCTCAGCATATCTGCTGACCTTCGGCCTCCAGAACAGAAAATGTTCTAATCGGGATCTCCATTTATATTTGATCTGAATAGATTCGTTGGTTCCGCATTTCTCCACAACCGAACGTTCTTCCTACA
Organism: Lewinella sp. W8; assembly: GCF_004375085.3. Taxonomy (GTDB): domain Bacteria; phylum Bacteroidota; class Bacteroidia; order Chitinophagales; family Saprospiraceae; genus Neolewinella. The sequence goes on along the minus strand of NZ_SNAQ03000001.1, from coordinate 233,011 downwards.
ACCCAAGCCCGAAGATATGGACGTTGAAATCCTCGCACGCCTCCAGTTTGCCTTTACGATTGCCTTTCACTACATCTACCCGCCCCTCAGTATTGGTCTGGGTCTGCTGATGGTCATCATGGAGGGGCTCTACCTCCGCACCGGTAATAAGGTGTACGAAACCATGGCCCGCTTCTGGACCAAGATATTTGCTCTCACCTTCGGCATCGGTGTCGCCACGGGCATCGTGATGGAGTTTGAGTTTGGCACCAACTGGGCCACTTACTCCCGCTACGTCGGGGATATTTTCGGCAGCGCGCTGGCGGCGGAGGGCGTCTTCGCCTTCGCGCTGGAGAGCGGGTTCCTGGGGGTCCTGCTCTTCGGGTGGAACCGGGTCAGCTCCCGGGTTCACTTCATCGCCACGCTGGGCGTATTCCTCGGGTCGATGTTTTCGGCCATCTGGATCACCGTCGCCAACAGCTGGCAGCAAACCCCCACGGGCTACCAAATCGTTGGGGAGGGCATGGAAGCCCGGGCGGAGATTGTCGATTTCTGGGCCATGGTCTTCAATCCCAGCAGCGTAGATCGCCTGATGCACGTCTGGATCGGGGCCTTTCTGGCCGGAGCTTTTCTGGTGCTCAGCGTACACGCCTACTATCTCCTCCGCGGCCGCTACGAGGAGCTCAGCCGGAAAGCCTTCAAGATTGCGTTAGGGGTGGCTACCGTATTTAGCCTCAGCCAACTCTTTACCGGTCACCGCAGCGCCGAGTACGTGGCCGAACACCAGCCCGCGAAGCTGGCGGCGATGGAAGGTCACTTTGAGGCGGAGGGGCCGGCGGACCTGTACATCATGGGCTGGGTCGACAAGGAAGAACAAACCACCACGGGCATCGCACTGCCCGGTGGCCTGGGCTTTCTACTCGAAGGAGATTTTGATGCCCCGGTAACCGGACTCAATGCCTTTCCGGAGGAAGACCGCCCCGGCCAGGTAAACGCCGTCTTTCAGTTCTACCACCTGATGGTGGCCATTGGCATGGCCCTGATCGGCCTGACCCTGCTGGCCTGCTTCTTCTGGTGGCGGGGCACCCTCTTTCAGCAGCGCTGGTTGCTCTGGCTGTTCGTCTGGGCCGTTATCCTTCCCCAACTGGCCAACCAGTTTGGGTGGTTTGCGGCGGAAATGGGGCGGCAACCCTGGGTCGTCTATGGTTTGCTGCGGACCTCCGATGCCCTGAGCAAAGTGGTCACGGCCAATCAGGTGCTATTTTCCCTCATTGGCTTCAGCCTGATCTACGCCCTGTTACTGACCCTCTTCCTGTACCTGCTGAACAAAAAAATCAAGAAAGGCCCTTACGATGAGGACATGATCGATGATCGTCCCCGACAACGCGAAATGGCCAACGTGGCCGGCGGCCAGTAACCCTTCCCCTAAGCGCCTTTACACTCCCGATAAGATGAAAATTCTCGTACGTCTTTTCCCCCTCCTCCTGATGGCCGTGATCCTTACCTCCTGCGGTACGGACGCAGATTCGGGGTACTCCACCATCGCGGGCATCGACTACCCTACCCTTTGGTTCCTCGTGGTCGGGGCCGTCTTCACCGGCTACGCCATTCTGGACGGCTTCGACCTGGGTGCCGGTGCCTGGCACCTATTCTTTCGGAAGGAAGAAAGTCGCCGGATTGCGCTTAATGCCGTCGGTCCGGTATGGGACGGCAACGAAGTGTGGCTCGTCATCGGCGGGGGCACCCTCTTTGCCGGCTTTCCGGTCGTTTACGGCACCCTGTTTTCGGCCATGTACATTCCCTTCATGCTTTTCCTGTTTGCCCTCATTTTCCGGGCCATCTCCATTGAATTTCGCAGCAAGGAGCCCATGCGGTGGTGGCGGCAAACCTGGGACGTGGCGTACTCCGTCTCCAGTATTCTACTGGCCGTGCTCCTGGGGGTCGTGTTGGGCAACGTCCTGCTGGGCATGCCGCTGGATGCGCAGCACGAATTCACCGGAAGCTGGTTGAGTTTCCTCAACCCCTACGCGCTTTTGGTTGGATTGACCTCCCTGGCCCTGTTCATGATGCACGGTGCCATTTACCTCAGCATGAAAACCCAGGGACGCCTCTTCGTCAAGGTGAACGTATTGCTCAAGCGCGCCATCATTGCTTTCGTGATCCTGTTCATTCTGACGACGCTGTACACCTTACTGTACATCCCCCATCTTTCCGATGACTTCAAGGGCAATGCGGCCCTGTTCATCGTCCCTACCCTGGCGGTGCTCTCCATTGCCAACGTACCCCGCCACGCCAGTAAGCAGCAGTATAAACGGGCCTTCCTGTTCTCCTCCATCACCGTGGGTTTACTACTCATCACGGTGGCCATTGAGCTCTATCCAACGGTGCTGCTGGATAGCAGCGGCATGGGCAACAACATCAGTGTCTACGATGCTGCTGCTTCCGACAAGTCATTGGGCATCATGCTCCTGTTTGTCGCCATCGGCGGCCCCCTGGCGGTTTCCTACACCGCCTTCGTTTATAAGACCTTCTGGGGGAAAGTGGAGATGGATGAGTTCAGCTACTGACGGCAGTGGCGGCAGGCGGAAGCCAGCGTGATTTTGGCCGGTGGCGGGTGCCGGGAACTGGGTATGGCCAGGTTTTTCCGGTCAGCGGACAAACCAGCTCATTCCTCGCGTTTCGGCCGATTACCGGAAATTCACAACTAGAACCGTGTCAACTCGTCCGCCGAGACGTCTCGGTGCAACCGATGACGGGCTCGTCGGCCGAGTGATCTTTGTACCAATCTGAATCCTAAGACTTTATCCACGGACCAAACCGTCCGGTTTTCCGGCGGTAATCCCGATACTCCCCGTACTGTTCCTCCAGCATCTTCTCTTCGTAGCGCGATTTGAAGAAGAACAGGATGAGCAGCATGCCCGCCATCACCAGTCGGGTGGCGGATGCCGACCAAAGGGCATATCCAAAGGCAAAGAAGAGAATTCCGGCATAAATCGGATGCCTGGCCCAGCGGTATACTCCATGCTGGATAAGTTCACCCTCCTTCCTTGGGGTGGGAAATGGCGTCAGGCTTTTGTCCAGCTGCACCAACCCAAGCACGCTGACCACCGCCCCCAGGATGGCCAGAAACAGCCCGCCCCAGGCGACTGGCGGAATCACCGCCAGTACTACGGGATAGGAATCAAGGGCGTACAGCATGAACAAAATGAGCTGTAGCCCAACGTAGAAATAATCCCAAAATTCTCTGGCCATAATCGACGGGTGGTTGACCAGGCTAAGCTAAGGAAAACGTCCCACCTAATCCCGGTCGCCTTTTGGGAAAAGACGACACCAGGAACTACTTTTCCTCCAGCTCCGCCACCAGGCGCATCCCTTCGTCGATGAAGGCCTCCAGCGAGAGTTCAGAATTGTCTAATTCCACCGCATCCTCCGCCTGGCGGAGGGGACTATCGTCCCGGGTGGAATCGATGTGATCGCGTTCCAGCAGATTTTGCTTGACGGCTTCCCGGGTGGCCGAGCGGCCGGCACTGGTCAGCTCGGCCAGGCGGCGGTCTACCCGGGTTTCCAGGTCCGCGGTAACGAAGATTTTGAGGTCGGCGTTCGGAAAGATGACCGTGCCGATATCCCGGCCGTCCATCACGACGCCGCCGTCTGCACCCCACTGCCGCTGTAAGGTTCTCATGGCGGCACGCACCCGCGGCAGCGCGGCCACGGGGCTCACAAAATTACTGACCGCCAAACCACGAATTTCTTCTTCGACGTCTTCGCCGCAAAGTAAGGCCCGGTTGGTGCCGGGGGTAAAGTCAACCTCCAATGATTCCACGGCACCTGCGACCGCGCCATCGTCTTCAATGTCAACCCCATCCCGCAAAAACTGCAGGGTCACCATGCGATACATGGCCCCCGTGTCTACGTACCGATATCCCAGGCGCCGGGCCATAGCTCTGGCCAAAGTACTTTTTCCGCAGGCACTGTATCCGTCAATGGCAATGGTGTAGCGTGGGGTATTCCTCATGGTGGTGCAATTTATCGGGGGAAAGGAGTGGGCATAAAAAGAGCCGGCGGAATTCGCCAGCTCCATATTTTTTTGGGATGATACATCGGCTTTCGGAAAGCTTAAAGTCCGTTCCGAAACCTAGTATTCATCTTCGTTGAAAAGAAAGTCATCCTTGCGGGGGTAGTCCGGCCAAATATCATCGATGATCTCGTAGGTTTCCCCTTCGTCCTCCATTGCCTGGAGGTTTTCGATCACCTCTAGTGGAGAGCCCGAGCGGATGGCATAGTCGATGAGCTCGTCCCGGGTGGCAGGCCAGGGAGCATCTTCTAAGTGTGAAGCGAGTTCAAGGGTCCAATACATACTAACGCGTCGTTTTATACTTAAAAAAAGCCGCCAGGGGGCATTTTGTTTTCCCGGGACTGGGGGACAAAAGTAATAATTCACCGATTCCGGGCAAGTATCGGGCAAAAAACTTTTGCTAGCAGCTGAAAATCAGCTACTTGTAAGCACCGATAATCGTAAACTTTTTGTCTTCGTATCCCGGAGGAATAATACCGATCCGGCTGGACGCACGCGGCCCCGTAGGATCGCAGAACACGTATCGCTGCCCGTTCATGCGGAAAGCATCACCGGGAATGGTTTCACTTCCCACCGCAACGGTGAGGTGATCGTCGTAGGCCACCACGGCCATGGGAAGGTCCAGCAAGTCCCGGACGAGGGCAAAGAAAAGGGCCGAACGATCTTCGCAATCCGAGTAGGAATAGCCGAACAGCTCTTCGGGCACCATCGGCTTGGAGCGACCGAAATATTCACTGTCTTCCTTGTAGGCAAAGGCCGACCGCGTGAAGCTCGCCAGCAGTTCCAGTCGCTGCTGTTCGTCCATGCGTTGCATGTAGTGCTCCAGTTGGGGCAGCAGGCTCTTTCGCAGGGTATTAGAGAGCGGGGTTTCAAGGTAACAGTATTCGTGAATGAAGGGATAGTCCTTCATGATGTCGACCATCGTTTTGTCGTAGGTCACCTTCATGCTCTGCTGCACGCCGTGGTAGAGGAAGCGTAGTTCGCGGTCTACGGGTTGTTCCGCCAGGCGTGGCCAGCGGGTCAGTTGAAAGCCAAAGGACCGTCCCCGGGGATTCGGATGACCGTCGTAAATGTATAGTCGTTGCCGGCCATTGCAGTCCTGTTCCATACAACTCAGGTTCGCGTAGGGGCGGTTACCGGTGTCGATGATGGGCACCTCAAAGAGGTCTTCAGAAGTGTACACATTAACGAAGACCCGACCACCACGGAAGGTAAGGCGGGCATCAAAACCGACGTCCACCAGCATTTTGTAGAGGCCCAACTCCTGGGCGTTCCGGTTACGGCCTTCGTAGATGACGCGCAGAGAAAGACGGGCGAGTTTGTAAAAAAGAAAATCGTTGAGTTCATACCGTTCTTTGGCGGCCAGCAAGCTGTTCAGCAGCGGACGCGTGGGGCTCCGGTCAGCGCGCCGAACCGCCGAACGGATGTTGGCGTGCTCAATACTTTGCAGGGACGGCAGCCGCATTCCCGGATCATACTCAATCGGGACGGGCTGACCGTAAAACGGGACCTCAAACCGATTGTAGGTAGTCGTTTCTCCCACGTCCGAACGATCAGAACCGACGAGGAAAACAACGGAGAACACCAGGAAAACCAGGCGAACAAGGAGATTTTTCATGGAAACCGGGGTGTACGGACGCAGGCAAACTCTGTAATCCAGGAAGATGAAATACCGAATCGTAGCGTCGTGGGGTGAAAAAAAACTGACGTTCTCAAGTGCGCTCACCGGCCGGACCGTACAGGATGACGGCACCGAACCGGAAATCTTGTGCACTAGTATACGCCCCAGCGCCAAAAAAAGTATATCGCTTTCCGGACTTTACCCCCACTTTAACGACAAATTCACCCTTCGGCCAAATTTAATTGGGCCAACACCCATTATTCGCCCAGCGCTTCGCTGGCCGTCTCCCAGGCTTCCATGGCCGTTTCCAGATCCGCCTGTTTTGCGCTCAGTTCCCCACTCGTTTTGGCCACCCGGGCCTCATCGTTGTAAAAGTCCGGATCGGACATCAACAGGTGCAATTTCTCGATTTCCTTTTCCAGGCGTTCAATTTTCCGCTCGGCGTTGCCCACGTCTTTTTGCAGGCGGCGGCGCTCTTCGTAACTCAGTTCTACCTTTGGCGCGGCGGCTGCCGCCGCCGGGGTAGGCGCACTTTCTTTGGCGGCCTTCTCCAGCTCCACGCTCCGCATATCCTCCAGCTTACGCTTTTCGAGGAAGAAGTTGATGTCCCCGAGGTGCTCGTAGAGTTGGTGATCCCGGAACTCGATGGTCCGCTCCGTCAGTCCCGCCAGGAATTCCCGGTCGTGGCTCACGACGAGCAGCGTGCCGTCGTAGTCCATCAGGGCCTGCTTCAGCATGTCCTTGCTGGCCATATCCAGGTGGTTCGTTGGTTCGTCCAGTACCAGAAGATTGAAGGGCCGCAGCAGCATGGCCGCCAGGGCCAGACGAGCGCGCTCCCCACCGGAAAGCACCATGACTTTTTTGTCCACGTCTTCCCCGCTGAACAGAAAGGCCCCAAGGATACCCCGTAGCCGGGTCCGCATTTCCGGTGGGCTGACTTCCTCCAGCGTCTCCAGCAGCGTTTTTTTACCGTCCAGGGCATCGCTCTGGTTTTGGGCGTAGTAGCCGATGCTGACGTTGTGGCCGAGTTCCACGTCCCCGGCCGTAGCGGGAAGTTGACCGATGAGAATTTTTGCCAGGGTGGTCTTACCCTGTCCATTTTGCCCCACAAAGGACACCCGGTCCCCGCGGTCAATCTTCAGGTCCACGCCCCGTAAAACGTTAAGGTCTCCGTAGGATTTGGTGATGCTCCTGGCGGTAACGGTGATGGCACCGCTGCGCGGCGCCTTCGGAAACCGCAGGTTCATCACGGCGGTGTTTTGCTCGTCGAGTTCAATGCGCTCGATCTTATCGAGCTGCTTTTGCATACTCTGGGCCATCTTGGTCTTGGTGGCCTTGGCCATGAACCGGTTGATGGTACGCTCCTTGTCGGCGATGACCTTCTGCTGGTTCTCGAAAGCCGCTTCGGCCTTTTCCCGCCGGTCCGCCTGCAACTCTACGTATTTACTGTAGCCCGCCTTGTAGTCGTGGACCTTCCCCAGTTCAATTTCCAGCGTCCGGTTGGTTACGTTGTCCAGGAACTGCTTATCGTGACTGATGGTGATGACCGCGCCCGTGTAGGTCGTCAGCCACTGCTCCAGCCAGATGATGGATTCAATGTCCAGGTGGTTGGTCGGTTCGTCCAGCAGCAGGTAATCTGGCCGCTGCAGCAGCATCTTGGCCAGTTCGATCCGCATCTGCCAACCACCGGAAAATTCGGTGGTCTGACGCCCGAAGTCTTTTTGTTCAAAACCCAGTCCCTTGAGTACCCGCTCGGCCTCCGCTTCCATGGTTATGCCCCCCACCAGGGCAAAGCGCTCCGTCAGGGAGGTAAATTCCTCGAGCATCTTGGCGTAGGAGTCGGTGTCGTAATCCGTGCGGGTTTCCATCTCCCGGTTCAGTTCGGCCAGTCGCTCCTCCATGGCCTGAATGTGCGCGAAGGCCGTCAGGGTTTCCTCCATGACGGTCCGGCCGGTGGGCAGGTCCATTTCCTGGTGCAGAAAACCGAGGGTGGTGCCCGACGGGCGGGTGACGTGCCCCTCGTCCGGCGTCTGATCGCCGGCAATGATTTTGAGCATGGTGGACTTCCCCGCTCCGTTGCGCCCCACCAGTCCCACTTTATCGCGGGGCATCACGACAAAGGAAACCTTATTGAAGAGGATACGATCTCCGTACTGCTGATAGATGCCAGTGGCGCTGAGCATGGGACAAGATATTGGGGTTAAGCGGCCGCAAAGATACGCAATCACCCCTGGAAGCTGAACACCCGACGTCGTACACATTCCTTCGGGTATTGGTCGGGGCGCCTGCACGAGAAAGTTAAATTTTATAAAAATCAATATCTGACGTACGACCTCCACTTTGGCGGGACGTTAGGTCTGCCCACTTCAACTCGTAATCCCCTTATCGTGCAAAGAATATTCTCGTTTCTGCTTTTTGCTCTGCTGTTTACCGCTTGTCAGACCGATCTGACCTTCGGTGACCCGGTATTCGAAGACCCCGAAGCACCAACGACCGAAGACACGAATTCCGACGTCTCCAACGAGGAGCTGACCATGGCCCAGCAGGCCCTCAACCTGGTGAACGCCACCCGGGCCGAAGGTTGCCGGTGCGGCAACACTTTGATGCCCCCCGTTGCCCCGCTGGAGATTGATGAACGCCTCATGATCGCGGCCCAACTTCACTCGGAAGATCAGGCGCAAATGAACCGAATGCAGCATCAGGGGAGTGATGGCTCCCGGGTATCCGACCGGGTAACGCGTACCGGATACCGCTGGCGCCGGGTGGGCGAAAACGTCGCCTGGAACTATCCCAACATTGCCAGTGTGGTGCAGGGATGGTTCAACAGCGAGGGCCACTGCCTCAACCTCATGAACGCCAATTTCCAGCACATGGGCTTCGGGGAAAGTAATCGCTACTGGACGCAGGTTTTTGCTACGGAGTAGCCTAATCTCCTCGCCTCCCTACTCGACCCGGAAGTTGTTACACAGCAACTCCCGCCCCGCGCGGAGACAGATGTCTTCGGCTACCGGACGAAGCCACAACTCGTCCAGCCAGTAATGGTAATAAAAATCTCCTTCCAGCGTCAGCCGGGTCGCACCGGGAGGCATCCTGAAGGCCATGTTCACCCGTAGCCACCCCCGATCCGTATCGAAGGACTCGTTCGTCCAGCGACGCATTTTGTGGATACGCTCGTTCTCCTGTCCGAATACGCGCAGGGTAAAGCGGGGGCCGCCGGAACGCACGGGATCGGCGTAGGTCCAGACGCTTACCTCTACGGAATCGCTCCATAAATCCGGATTGATCGGGAGGTCCCAGATTTCAGAAGTCCCGGAAGGGAATTTACCCGCTTGCTCCCCGAAGTAGGTCCGGTCGGTTCCGGTGGAAAAGTCGTGTCTCCGGGCACGGCCCAGCGTGTCCGCGGCCTGGTTGAGGGTACTGTCCACACTTGTCCGGTGCAGACTCCGCAGGTCCGCAACGGAAATTTTCCGCAGTCCAATTTTTTCGTCTTCGTATACCGGAGTCCCCGCCGCGAAAAGGTTCGCTTCTCCGGGATCCAGGTCGTCTTCCCTGGAGGCCAGGAGGAGGATGTCCCGGTCGGCATCGAGGATATCCAGGAGTGGCCTTTTTAACAGGGGGTGGCTCACCAGCTGCATGCTCGCCAGCGACTGCGCCAGCGACATTCGGGAAAGCTTGCCGTTGATGAGCGGCAGGCCGGTAATAACCGAAAGCTGGTAGCCATTATAGTTGCTGCGCCACACGCCGGGGTGTTGCAGTTTATCGGTCCAGCCATGCTCGGTCGGGAGAAGGTAAATTCCCTGGTACTCAGCGGAGTTGATGGCGTGTTCTTCGGCAATAGCCTCCAGCGGGGCCAGCGAACTCGGACGAAATCCATTGTGGTGAATCCGCCCGTCCAGGCTGCTGGTCACGTACTGATGCGCCTGCAGCGTCCACACGCCGAGCACGACGAGGATAATTATTTGTCCAATCCGGTTTTTCCGTTCGGTAAAGTGCGACCAGGCCAGGTGCACGCTCAGCGCCGCAGCCACCGCCAACACGTAATAAAATGGCCAGGCAAAACGCGCCGGTGCCCGAAACTGAAGGATGCGCCCGAGGTGATCGTAAGACCACTCCCGGAACCATTCGAAGGGCAGGCCAAAGGAAAACAACAGCGCCAGCAGACCGCCACCCAGCAGCAACCAAATCCGGGGGTTATCCGGCAGGAAGACATCGGTTAGAGCGGGCCTTGCGGAGTCGCCTTCATTTGGCGAGGACGCAGGTGCCAGCCGTTTTCGAAAGAGCCACGCGAAGGGAGCCACCAGCAAAAACAAAATCGAAATCCAACCGAGAAAAGTGCGGCTCTCCCGGGGCGGGTCCGCTTCGTTTCCGTCAATCCAGTTGGCCAGGTCCGCCCCCAGCACGTCCGGACTGGACAGCAGTCCCTTCAGCTTCATCGTGTTGGTGAAAAAACCGTAGGGTACCTGCACCCGATCTTCGACGATATCGGTGGCCGCCAGCACCCACATGATGGCCCCGCCACTGATCACGACCACCCCGAGCCAGTGCAGCATCCTTCCGGTGCCGAGCACTGGTTTACCCAGCAAGCGCATCAGCACCGCCAGACCCAAACTGGCCAGAAGGAAGGCTCCCGTAATGGCGAATAAGTAGGGATTGTTGAGGCCAAGGATAAAGATGACGCCAACCATCAGGGCCGAAAAGCCGAGGAGCCTCCACCCCTCCGACCGACTGAACAAATAGAGGAGCAGCAGCGGAAATAGGAAACTGTATCCCAGGGCGTAGTGCCCGCACACCTGCCGATAAATGTGGGGGGAAAGCATGCTTACCAGCAGGGCAAAAACCACCGCCCATCCCGGGCGTACGCCCAGGCGAAAAAACAGCAAAAAGAGCAGTAGAGCCGCAATTGGGTTACTCCAGAAAACCAGGACGTTCGAAATGCCCGCCGAGTAATCTTCGATACCCGGAAAGACGTCGCGCAACTCCGCCAGGGCCACGGCCAGGACGCCCTGGGCGTCCGTCATGAAGATGCTTTCCCGGTGGGGGTAATACTGCGAGGTGAGAAAGGGCCCCTTGCCGTAGGTGGCGTGGTACTGCAGGTTGTAATGGATCGTCAGTCCGTCCCCGCCGAAGGTGGGGGCCTTCTGGTTGGGATTCAGCATGAGGCCATCGAAATACCAACAGAAGATGATCGACGCCAGCAACAGGGTTACCAGAGCTCCCAGGCGAAGCCAGGTGGGGTTACCCGACAATGAGTTCTCCTCAGACATGATGCGAAGGTAGCAATCTGCCCGGGGAAGATTTTGTTCCCCCGTGACCAATTCACGTTTATCCAAACTTCTACCCTCACCAGACAACTTCCCCGGCCTTGATTTGTGTACAAATAGTGAATCAAGCTCGGGCGTAATACTTAGAGCTTGTTTGGATTTTGGTCGTCTGGCCGAATTTGAGATTTTTTTGGTGGTAGCAAGGCGGGGAAACCGGAGTTTAGCAGCGCTAAATGAGGATTTCCCCAACGAAGCTAGCGCCAAAAAAGGCTAAATGGAGGCCGATTACTAAATTCCAAACAAGCTCTTACTTTTGTGCCCCTGTTCTTAACGTCCAACCAAAAGAAAAACCCATGAGCGCCACCCGCCAGGAAAAAGACTCCATCGGATTCGTTGATGTACCCGCAGACCGTTACTGGGGAGCCCAAACCCAGCGCAGCCGGGAAAACTTCAAGATTGGTGGACAGCAAATGCCCATCGAAATCATCCGCGCCTTCGCCATCCTCAAAAAGGCCGCCGCCCGTACCAACGCTGCGCTCGGGGTACTAGACGGTGCCAAGTCCGACCTCATCGGCCGGGTAGCGGACGAAATCCTCGCCGGGAAACTCGACGACGAATTCCCCCTCGTGGTATGGCAGACGGGCTCCGGCACTCAGTCCAACATGAACGTCAACGAAGTGATCGCCAATCGCGGGCACGTCCTCAACGGCGGCGCCCTCACCGACGAGAAGAAGGCCCTCCACCCTAACGATGACGTGAACAAGAGCCAGTCCAGCAACGACACTTTCCCCACGGCCATGCACATCGCCGCCTACACCATCCTGATGGAAAACACCATCCCCGGAGTAGAGCAGCTGCGGGACACCCTCAAGGCCAAGAGCGAGGCCATGAAGGACGTCGTCAAGATCGGCCGCACCCACTTCATGGACGCGACCCCACTGACCCTCGGTCAGGAATTCAGCGGTTACGTCAGTCAGCTGAATCATGGCCTGAAGGCCGTTCGTAACTGCCTTGACCACCTCAGCGAGCTGGCCCTCGGGGGGACCGCCGTGGGCACCGGACTGAACACGCCCGCCGGCTACTCCGTCGCCGTCGCCAAGGAAATTGCCGACCTGTCCGGCTACCCCTTCCGGACGGCCGAAAATAAATTCGAGGCTCTAGCCGCCCACGACGCCATCGTGGAGGCCCACGGAGCCCTGAAGACCCTGGCCGTCAGCCTGACGAAAATCGGTAACGACATCCGGATGCTGTCCAGTGGTCCCCGCTCCGGAATCGGCGAGATCATCATTCCCGCCAACGAACCCGGCTCCAGCATCATGCCCGGCAAGGTGAACCCCACCCAGAGCGAAGCCCTCACCATGGCCATGGCCCAGGTCCTGGGCAACGACGTGGCCATCAACGTGGGCGGCGCTACCGGTCACTTCGAACTCAACGTGTTCAAGCCCATGATGATCTTCAACTTCCTCATGAGCGCCCGCCTCATCGGAGACGCCTGCCGCAGCTTCGAGGCCAACTGTGCCGCCGGGATCGAACCCAACCACAAAAAAATCAACGAGCACCTCAACAACAGCCTGATGCTGGTGACGGCCCTGAACACCAAAATCGGCTACGATAAAGCCGCCACCATCGCCAAGAAGGCCTACCAGGAGGACAGCACACTCAAGGAAGCCGCCATCGCGCTCGGCTACCTGACCGCCGAAGAGTTCGACAAATGGGTACGCCCCGAGAAGATGATCGGCAGCCTGGATTAATCCCGGCCCGACACTTCGTGAGATTTAAGTTCCGCGGACGTGAAAAGATTGCCCTGGACGGTGGACTGCAGTCCACTGACCAGCGCCTTCCAGTAGAGGTTGAAGAATGATTTCTGGGGGTCATGCACGTAGTAGACCTGGCCCATCTGTAGGTCACCGTTGGGGCGAGGATTGGAATTCCGAACCACGATCCCCTCAAAAATATTTTTGATCCAGGCGCCCTTCCCCTTCATCTTCAGGTCCAACTCATCGTAGCGGAACAAAAGTTCGCCGTCTGCCCGTGAACCATCCGCCGAAAAATTATAGGACAATTCATGTAAGTGTCCCGACTGAATACTCGCATCGGCCGCCACTTCCATCAGGGGATTGACTTTGGGCAGCGCGTAGTCCTTCAGCCGGCCGGAAGCAAAAAATGCCCGGCCGTCGCCCGACTGATCAAAGGTAAAGGTGATGGAAAGTGGAGCGGTTTCTTCAAACATGAAGTCACCGGTTACGACCAGGGAATCTGCGGTGGGTCGGGAGCTCAGATGCTCCAGTCTGATGGTTCCGCGATCAAAGGTGATGTCCGGTGCGGGCGTCCCGGGCTTCAGGACCCCGTAGTTCAGGTTGGCCCGATTAACCTTCAGCAGGGCCAACTCCATGGGAAAGGGAATCTTCCGCAGCTCCTCCACCGGGAAGGGTTTCTGCTGCGCCTGAGGCCGCGACGGTAAGGCGGGGTTTTCGAATACCGCCAGGTTCAGGTCACTGACCGTGACCAGGGGAAAAGCTGCCACCCCGCCCCGGAGAAGACTATCCAGCGGTAAATCTTCTACGCGAATAGAATCCAGCCGGAGGGCCGTCCAGGCCCGCTTATACGATTGTTGGGTAAGGAATTGTCGGGAACCCTCGCGGGGATGCAGGCGCATGCAACCTACCTCCAGACTGGAGTCCCGGGTTTCCAGCACAACGTCCTTCATCGACCAGTAGGCCGGCCGGTGGGGCCGGACCAGCGTAAAACTGTCGAGGGATATTTTGGCGTTGGGCATTCGGGCCGGCGCAAAGGGGTAGCGAAAATCTCCCATGGCCAGGCTAGCTCCGGAAGCCAGGATTTTGGTCTCGTCCTCCTCGTTCATCAGGCGGAGCGCCCCCGAGTGGAGCAGTATCGAGTCGACGACGACATCCGGCAAGGAAGCGGCTGAATCTTTGGGATTGACCAAAGAGTCCACTGCCGGGAACAACCGAAAGTCCGGGGTTTGAATCCGCAGACTTGCGGCCCTGATTTTGCCGGAAGTCAGCAGGGGCAATAACCGAAGCCCATTGATTTCCAGACGTTCCACGGCACCTGCGCTCCGGCGCCCCGCTAATCGCCGTTGTAAAACAATGGTATCCGCCGTCAGCGAAATCGTCCCCAACCCCATCGAAAATTGGTAGCCCGCCAACGAAAGGGAGTCTTCCCCCCGGTTGGCGTCTTCCAGCATGGCCTGCAGTCGCTGCCCGGCGTAGTGCGGCACGCCCACCCAATAGGTCAGGGCCAGCGCTAGTGCAAGTCCTCCGGCAATTAAGTATATTTTCATGGTGCCCCTTTACGTCATAGCAATAATACGGGATTGAAGTTCGGTCCGTGCCCCGCCCACGGCAAATCATTACCTTTGCCTGCCCGTACGAAACAAAGCGGGCGCTACGTTCGTCTTTTACCTCAGTATGCAGTTTCTCTACCCCTCCTTTCTCTGGGCACTGGCCGCCCTGGCCATCCCGATCATCATTCACCTCTTTTACTTTCGCCGGTTTAAGAAGGTCTACTTCAGTAACGTGAAGTTTCTTCAGGAAGTGAAGGAAGAAACCAGTATGCGCAGTCGGCTGCGCAACCTCCTGGTGCTGATGGCCCGCTGCCTGGCCATCATTGCCCTGGTGTTTGTTTTCGCCCAGCCCTTTCTGCCGTCCGCCAAGGAGGTCCTCAAGGGAAGAAAGGCCGTCAGCCTCTACCTCGACAACAGCTTCAGTATGGGAGCCGAGAGCGACAGCGCCCCCCTCCTCCAGATCGCCAAGGACCGCGCCCGGGACGTAGTGAACGCCTATGGCGTCGAGGATCGCTTCCAGATTCTGGACAACCGCTTCACGGGCCGCAACCAACGACTGGTGGGTCAGGAGGAGGCCCTCAACCTCATCGAGGAAGTAAGGCTGACCCCGGAATCCCGCACCCTGACCTCCGTCATGGGCCGCCAGGAATCCGCCCTGCGGACCGAAAGCATCGACAACCGCATCGCCTACCTGATTTCCGACTTCCAGGAAAACATCGTAGACATTGATCCGGCCACCGTCGACACCAACATCCGGACCAACCTGGTCCCCCTCCGGGCGGTGCGGGAACGTAACGTGTCCATTGATTCCGTCTGGTTCGAAGCCCCGGTGCCGCAGCTCAACCAGAACAACCTCCTGCTGGTCCGGGTGAAAAACTACGGCGCAGAAGACCTCGATAACGTCCGGCTGTCCCTGAGTTACGGCGGACAAAACAAGCCGGAGGGCACCCTGACCATTCCGGCGGGTGACTACGTGGTGGACAGCGTTTACCTGAACATCAGTCAGCCGGGCATCGGGCGGGCGGCGCTGCGCATTACGGACTTCCCGGTGCAGTTTGACGATGTGTACCACATCACGTTCCGGACCGCCGACCGCGTCCGCGTGCTGAACATCGACGACGATGGTCAGGCCAACCGCAACCTGCGGGCCGCCCTGGGCGGGCTGTCCGTGTTCGCGGCCGACTACGTCAACGCCCGCAACATCGATTACGGGGCCCTGGGCAACTATGACCTGGTGGTGATCACGGACCTGGTGCAGGTAGCCAGCGGACTGGCCGAGCAACTCCGGCAGTACGTCGCCAACGGTGGTAATCTGCTGGTCTTCCCCTCCCGCAACGCGGACCTGGCCTCCTACCGGACCTTCCTCCAACGCTTCCCGGCCGACGAGCTGCGGGAGTTCGATCCCGCTCCCCGGGAGGTGAGCGCGATCAACACCAACGAGTTCATCTTCCGCGACGTGTTCCGCAACCGCAACGCCAACCTGCGGCTCCCGACCACCCAGGGTAACTTCCCCATCGGTCGCCTCGGCAGCCGCCGGCAGGAGAGTCTGCTGACCTACCGGGACGGGAGCACGGCCCTCGGCAAATACCGCGTCGGGAAGGGCAACCTGTACCTCAACGCCGCCCCGCTGGACAACGAGCTGAATGACCTGGCCCTGAACGCAGAAATCTTCATCCCCATGCTCTATAAGATGGGCATCAGCAGCGGGCGTCGTCGTCCGGCGGCCTACACCATCGGCCAGAATGAGGTCATCGAAACCAACCGCCGGGGAGCCACGTCGGAGTTGGTGTATAAACTCCGCGGACCGGGCGGCGAATTTATCCCCGGGCAGCGCATCGTAGAACAGCGGGTTTTGCTGAGCCTCGACAATCAGGTGCCCGAAGCCGGGGTCTATGAACTGGTGCTCGGAGAGGAGGTCGTGGACGCCTTTGCCTTCAACTACGACCGCCGGGAATCCGACCTGACCTACCTCAACGAAGCCTCGCTGGAGGAGCTCACGGGCGCCGGTACGCTCGGCTTGCTTTCCGCCGACAACCAGGCCAGCCTGATCGGAGAAATCCGGGAAAGCAACGAAGGCACTCCGCTCTGGCGCTACTTCCTCTGGGCCGCCCTCGCCTTCTTCCTCGTCGAGGTGTTGCTGTTGCGCTTCTGGAAGGTGTAGAGAATGGCCGGAGGCAGGTGCAGTGAATTCTAGCGAGAAGCAAAGTAAATCCGGGGAAGAGCAGGGTTTAGCCTCTTCGTCGGCCGAGGCGGGTTAGTATGAACTTTCGCGACATCTCTGAGCAGCTCGTTGCACTCGACAGATACGAGGAGCGCTCAGAGAGATGGAAGTAAGGTCGGTCCTCGGAGCAGTCTCTGCAGGGCCGCAGGCCCGAATTGCTGCTCCGAGGTCTCGACTTGGAGGCCCACATAATCGACAATTTTCTTCCATTTTAGCATGCCGTGGTCGCCTTTCGGCGAAAGGCGACACCATTCCTGAAGGTAGGCTTTTACCCCCTCAGCTTATCGTCAATCTTTTTACCTTTGCTCCACCATGCTGCTTCGCTCCCTCCACATCCTAGATCCGGACGGTCCTCACCATCAGGAGACCGTCGACCTGCGCATTCAAGACGGACACTTCACCGAGCTGGCCGGCGGCCTGACGGCCGAGGAAGGAGAGCAGGTTATTGACCTTTCGGGATGCTATGCGGCGCCGGGCTTTCTCGACCTGGGCACCTACCTGGGCGACCCCGGTCACGAAGACCGGGAAGACATCGCCAGCCTGACCGCCGCCGCCGCGGCGGGCGGCTTCGTGGCCGTCGCTCCCCTACCGGACACCCTGCCCGTGCGCCAGAGCGTGGCGGACCTGGGGTACCTGCGGAGCCACAACGGAAGTGGGCCCATCGACTGGCTGCCCCTGGCGGCCCTGAGTCAGGACCTGAAGGGGAAAGACCTGACCGAGATGCTGGAACTCCACCGCGCCGGCGCGGTGGCCTTCACCGACGGCCCCCACCGCCGCGTCAGCGGCAGCCTGCTGAAGCGGGCCCTGGAATACGCCAAAGCCACCCAGGCCCGGGTGATGGTCTCCCCCTACCACCCGGAACTGATTCCGGACGGCCAGATTCACGAAGGACTGGTCAGCACCCGCCTGGGCTTACGGGGTATCCCGACCATGAGCGAGACCATCCCCCTGAAGCGGGATCTTGAACTCCTGGCCTACACGGAAGGCCGGCTGATCGTCCACCTCCTCTCCTCGGCCGAGGGCGTCGAAGAAGTGCGCCGCGCCAAGGCGGCGGGGCACGAGGTTTTTGCCACGGTCAGTGCCCATCACCTGTTGCTGTCCGTGGAGGCCCTGTCGTCCTTTGACACCCACGCAAAGATGCTTCCCCCGCTCCGGGAGGAAAGCGACCGCCTGGCCCTGATCGCCGGCCTGAAGGACGGCACCATCGACGCCATCGTGAGCAACCACCAGGCCCGCCACGGGGAGGAAAAGGATCTCGAATTCCTGTACGCCGATTTTGGTGCCCGGGGTATCCAGACGGCCTTCAACGAATGCCTCGCGGCTCTGGGGGAAGAATTTGCCTTGGCGGACATTACCGAAAAGCTGGGTAACGGTCCCCGACGGCTACTGGGCCTACCCGCCCTGCACCTGCGCTCCGGCGCCCCGGCCAAACTCAGCATTTTCCGCAAGGACGCGGAGATCAGCCTGCACGACAACGATCTTAAGGGTAAGACCGTTAATAATCCCGTGATTGGTCGGGCCCTGCCCGGCAAGATCATCGGTACGGTCAATAATGGCCAGTTTTTCCCCGCCGGATAAGCGTACCCTATGGACATCAGCGTAGTCGTTCCCCTCTTTAACGAAGAAGAATCCCTGCCCGAGCTTACGGCCTGGATCGACCGGGTCATGAAGGCCAATGATTTCTCCTACGAAATCTGGATGGTCGACGACGGCAGCACGGATAAAAGCTGGTCCGTGATCGAGGACTTGCGCAAGGAGTACCCCCAGCTGAAGGCCGTGAAGTTTCAGCGCAACTACGGCAAGAGTCCGGCCCTGCACACCGGCTTTCGCCACGTACGGGGGGAGGTGGTCATCACGATGGATGCTGACCTGCAGGACAGTCCCGACGAAATCCCCGAGCTCTACCGGATGATCAAAGAGGAAGGTTTTGACCTGGTCTCCGGATGGAAAAAGAAGCGGCACGATCCGCTGGGCAAAACGCTTCCTTCAAAATTCTTTAATGCCGTCACCCGGATGGCCAGTGGCATCAAGCTACACGACTTCAACTGTGGGTTGAAGGCCTACCGGCGGCAGGTGGTCAAGTCCATTGAGGTCTACGGAGACATGCACCGACACATGCCGCTGCTGGCCAAGTGGGCGGGCTTCCGAAAAATTGGCGAGAAGGTGGTCGAACACCGCGCCCGGAAATACGGGTATTCAAAATTCGGCGTAAGCCGCCTGGTGACGGGCTTTCTGGACCTGCTGACGCTCCTGTTCGTGGGCAAATTCGGCAAACGGCCCATGCACCTCTTCGGCACGCTGGGCACGCTGATGTTCCTGGTTGGGCTCGGCAGCACCGCCTACGTCGGCGGGGCCAAACTGTATGCGCTGGCCAACGGGATGCCCAAAACCCTGGTGACCAACAACCCCATCTTTTTCATTGGCCTGACCGCCATGCTGCTGGGCACCATTCTTTTCGTGACGGGCTTCCTGGCGGAACTCGTGGTGCGGTCTTCCTCAGACCGCAACAATTATCTGGTGGAAACCGTACTGGACGATGCTTGAGGTATACGATGATGCCTACTTCATGCGCCAGGCCATCGCCCAGGCGAAGCTGGCCGCCCGGGAAGGCGAAATACCGGTGGGCGCGATCGTAGTGTCCGGGGGCAGGATTATTGCCCGGGGGCACAACCAGACCGAACGGCTTAACGACGTGACGGCCCACGCCGAAATCATTGCCCTCACCGCAGCGGCCAACCACCTGGGAGACAAATACCTGCACGACTGCACCCTCTACGTCACCCTGGAACCCTGCCCCATGTGCGCGGGCGCCCTGGGTTGGGCCCAGGCAACCAGAATCGTCTACGGCGCCAGTGACGACAAGCGCGGATTTATGCGTTTTGGCCGGGAACTGCTGCACCCCAAGACCATTCTGGAATACGGCATCCTGCACGAGGAATGCGGTCAATTGATGACGGAATTCTTCCGTAAGCGCCGATAAATTAGTTCGCCTTAGAGCTTGTTTGGGTTTTGGTTTTCTGGCCGAATTTGAGCATTTTTTGGTGCTGGTAAGGCGGGAATACCGGAGTCTAGCAGCGCTAAATGAGGATATTTCCAACGCAACCAGCGCTAAAAAAGGCCAAATGGAGGTCGATTACTAAAATCCAAACAAGCTCTTAACAATTGCCGTTAAATATGGCTTAAACACGAGCAACCATTGCACCTGCGTTCGCGCCAATGCTTTAGTATTGTATCATCAAACAGCCAGCCATGACAAGATTACTCTTCCCCCTTTTCCTGCTTTGCGTGCTCGTTTCTTCCTGCGGTCCCAAGTTAAGTCCGCTTTCCCAGCGCCTGATTGAAGACCAGGGTTGGAACGAAGATGATCTCAAGCGCATCCAGTTTTATCTTTCCGAAGACCTGATTCTGAACCGGGAACTCCGGGGAGGATCTTCCGAAATCCGGAACGGACAGGTAAAAATCGTGGACGGACGTGAGGTGGAACAAATGGTCTTTAAACGCAACACCCCCGGGGTATTCATCTTCAGCCCGAAGACCCAACGGATGGCCATCAGCTTCGAGCGACAGGATGACAACTATCTGGTTTTCGGTCCGAACCCCAAAGCGGGTAACCGGTATACCCTGCTGGCCAGCGACTGGAATCGCCGCCGGGGAACGGTAACCTACGCCGGTCAAACCTGGCAGGTGAGCAGTAATGACGCCTTTGCCAGCCTCCTCATTCCCCTCAAGCGCCTACGCGACAATGAGGTACGGGGCCGGGTGGCCGGAGGCCGTAAGCTGAAGTAATTAGCCTTTCCCCATCAGGAAACCGTGCCGGGATAGCAAACGTATCGGGTGATGATTATTCCCCGGCGTCCATTACACCGATAAATTCTCCGACGATGGCCTCCGCCTCCGCCAGTGCGGTGGCGAGGTCATCGTTGACCAGTACCCGGTCAAAGCTGTTTACGTAGCTGAGTTCCTCCCCCGCCCGTGCGATGCGAACCCGTAGGCTGTCTTCGCTCTCGGTATTACGGTCGCGGAGTCGTTGAAAGAGGACTTCCGGACTGGGAGGCGCCACGAAAACCGCCAGGCTGTTGTCGGGGAAGAATTTTTTGAGGTTGGTGGCTCCCTTCACCTCAATGTCAAAAACCACGGACCGGCCGCTGGCGAGGATGCGATCAATTTCGCTGCGCAGGGTGCCGTAGAACCGCCCGGGGTAAACCTCTTCGTATTCCACGAAATCGCCGGCGGTGATCCGGCGTTCAAATTCCTCGGTGGAAAGGAAGTAATAGTCACGCCCGTCTTCTTCTCCGGGGCGGGGCGGGCGATTGGTCGCGGAAACGGAGAACGACAACTGGCCATACTTTCCCAGCAGGTGTCGTACGATGGTCGTTTTTCCGGCTCCCGAAGGGGCGGTGAAAATCAATAGTTTTCCGTGCGGCATATCAGGCGACGTTTGCGAGCTGTTCCTTGATCATTTCCAGGTGCTCCTTCATGTTCACCACCAGCTTCTGGATGTCCGCAGAATAGGCCTTGGCGCCCAGGGTGTTAACCTCCCGGCCAATCTCCTGGCTGATGAAGTTAAGCTTCCGCCCCTTGATTTCGTCGTCGTTACCCAAAATCTCCAGGAAGTACTTACAATTCTGGGCCAGGCGAATCTTTTCTTCGTTGATGTCCATTTTCTCCAGGTAAAACAGCACCTCCTGCTCGAATCGGTTTTTATCCACGTTGGAGCGACCGAGGAAATCCTCCAGCTGCTTACTCATCCGGTCCCGGACGGCCTGCACCCGTGCCTCTTCGAAGGCGGATACCTGGTCGAGAAGTTCGACGATGGCTTCACAGCTGGTGCCAAGATCATCGGCGAGGACCTTACCTTCCTGTAGGCGGTAGCTGTGGAGACGCTCCAGGCACTCCCGGGCGGTCCGCTGCAGGGTGAGCCACTCCGTTTCCGTGAGTTCACTGGTTCCCGCTTCGATAACGCCGGGAGTCCGCAGAAGTCCGGCAATCACTCCCTGAAGGTGATCATCCTGAATGGGGTACTTGGTGTGCTTGCCCATGCGGTGGGCCACTTCGTCATAAAGGCCACCGAGGAGCGGGAGATTTACGGCAACCGTACCGCCGCCGGTTTCGTCCTTGATGTCAACGATCATTTCCAGTTTACCCCGCTTGGTCGCGTTGAGGACTTCTTTTCTCAGCACCACCTCGTACTTATGGAGTTGCTGCGACGTTCTTAAGCGTAGGTCACTTTGTTTACTGTTCAACGACCGGATTTCTACGGTGTAAGTTTTGCCCGCTTCGGACGTGCTGGCCCGGCCGTAGCCGGTCATGGATAAAAGCATAGGTAGTCTGATTATTCGACTGGCGACAAAGATAGACTACCCGATGCGACTAGCCCAACCGGTGGGAGCGGGTTTTGGCCGTCGGGCCACGGAGAGATATCTGAAGTCATGAGAATCCTTCTAAGTGATTGATTGCAAAAGAAATAGTTCGGTTCATTACCCGTAACCGAGTAAAAAATGCGATATTTGCGTCGCTTTTGTACGCCCCCTCCGGCGATTCCCCCTGCGGGAATCGATTCAGCTGGGGTTAAGAGCTTCAGAAATTGTTGTTTCACAGGGAATTACCCCTGCGTCACTCACGAATTATTTTGGTTCCCCCGACCACCAATTGTACGATAACGAAAACGAAAAATGAGGAAAGCTGATTTAGTTGCAAACATTTCCGAGAAAACCGGTATTGCTAAGGTAGATGTACTGGTTTCTTTGGAAAGCTTTTTCAAGGAAGTTAAGAGCAGCCTGGCGGAAGGTGAAAATGTTTACATCCGTGGTTTTGGCTCTTTCATCGTAAAGAAGCGTGCTGAAAAAATCGGCCGCCACATTAAGGAGAATAAAGCCATCGTTATTCCCGAGCACTTTATCCCGGCCTTCAAGCCCGCCAAAGTTTTCGTTGAGCAGGTTAAGGATAAGGTGACGGCGCTTCCTGAGGAAGAAAAGATCGACTAGTGGGAAAAACCCAATGGATTGCCGCCGGCCTTGCTGCCGCCCTGCTTTTGCTTACCTACTGGGGCTGCCCGGTGCGTCCGGCAGAAATGGAAGCAAGCTTTCAGCGTGGTCCAATGGAAACGACGGGACTCGAAACCCTCATTCGCGAGGCTCGGGACCGTCTCAACCCCGCTCAGCTGGCCAACCTGGCCAGTCTTGAAGAAGTACTCTCCGCTACGGAAGGCGATTCCGCCAGGACGAGCATTCTTGAGCAACTGGCGGGAGAATGGTATCGGGCCGGAGAACCAGCCATTTCCGGGATTTACGCGCGGCAGATTGCCGAAGTCGTGAACACGGAGGATGCCTGGTCCATCACCGGAACGACCTTCAGTCTTTGCCTCCAACGGGAGGGAATTGACGCCAAAATAAGGCAGTTCTGTGCCAGCCAGGCCGAACAGGCCTATCAGGCGGCCATCAGTCTTGATCCGCAAAATGCCGACCACCGGATTAATCTGGCGGTCAGTTATACGGACTTCCCGCCACCGGGTGAACCCATGAAGGGAATTCTGATGCTGCGGGACCTGGAAAAGCAGTATCCCGAGAACGCTCGGGTGTATCTGACCCTGGCCAGACTGGCCATAAAAACGAACCAACTGGAACGGGCCGTGGAACGGCTGGAAAAGGCAGCAGAGCTAGCTCCAACCAACCCCGATGCCGTCTGTCCGTTGGCTCAACTATACGAACAACTTGGTCGCCCGGAAGCACCGGCCATGGCAAGTCGCTGTACGGAAATCGTGCAGCCGTCGGGCCGATAATGCTCCGGAAAGCCAACCTAATCAGCATTCCGGTTGTATCCAATCGGGTATGCTGTTATACAGCAACCATATTATTAACCTAAACGACACTACTATGCCGTGTGGAAAAAAGCGTAAGCGTCATAAGATCGCCACGCACAAACGGAAAAAGCGTCTTCGCAAGAACCGTCACAAGAAGAAGAACAAGTAATTAACTACGGTTACATTACCACATACCAACTCCAGCCGGCACGCTAAAGGCGTGTCGGCTGGTCCCGGTAGAAGCAACCTGCATCCCAACTCATAAGCAGTTGTGGGTTGTACGGTCAAAAGCCCATCGGCGTTGCTTGCTCCGGTTAGCTCGTTCCTCATCTGTGTTCTTTTCAGGATGTATACCTCCTCAGCCCCATTATACCGTATACGATCAGTTTACAATACTTTAGGAGGGCTGCTAAAATTCCGGCCTCAATACGTGCCCCTAGTTTTACGGATCGCCCCTGGCATCACATCCGTTACCAAGAACTTAACCGCCACTGCCACCCTATTTGGGGGCGGCGGTTTCTAAAACACCGTATTCCCCAAGGCCCCGGCAAATCACTTTAGGTACATCCTGCCAGACTACTGCTGCGAACGATAATCGCGCGCATCCCTTCGGGCCGGCACCATTCTACCATGCTGGTGTGTTTTATTGGTATTGATGACATTGTTTTGTCCGTAATGGCCTCGTCCGTTATGGCGATTCACTGTATCAGCAACCACAACCTTAAGCGTGGAAAAAGAAATGATAGTATCCTCTACCGGAAAAACGGTAGAGGTAGCCCTGGTGGAAGACGGTAAACTCGTCGAAATCCACCGACAGCGTTCTACGGATCAGTTTACCGTAGGAGACGTTTTCCTGGGCAAAGTAAAGCGCGTCACGGCGCCCCTGAACGCCGCTTTTGTGGACATTGGCCACAAAAAGGATGCTTTCCTGCACTACACCGATCTGGGGCCGCGGGTTCGTTCGCTGCAAAAATATGCGCAGCTGACCCGCAACAACAAAATCCAGACGCACAAACTCGACAAGTTCAAATTTGAGCCCGAGATCGTCAAAACCGGAAAGATTGACGAGGTATTCGACAAACGCCAGGTGATTCTGGCGCAGGTCCTCAAAGAGCCGATCAGCACCAAGGGACCCCGTCTCAGTTGCGAGATTACCATTCCCGGTCGTTACCTCGTGATCACGCCCTTCAGCGAAGCGGTGGCCGTCTCCAAAAAGATCAGTACCAGTGAAGAGCGTAAGCGACTTCAGCTTCTGGTGGAAAGCATCCGGCCCAAAAACTTCGGAGTCATCGTGCGTACCGCCGCCGAAGGCAAGGGGGTAGGTGATCTGCTGGAGGAAGTCGAGTTGTTAATGGCGAAGTGGAAGAACATCTACGAAGCCGCCAAAACGGCTCAACCACCCACAAAACTGCTCAGCGAAGTAGATAAGACCACCGGACTTTTGCGCGATCTGTTAACGCCAGATTTCAGCAAGATCGTCGTTGACGACCAGGCGCTCTTTGAAACCGTCCGCCAGTACGTTACGGACGTGGCCCCCAAAGCCGCCAACATTGTTCAATTGCACAAGGGCAAACGCCCCATTTTTGATGCTCACGGTATCACCAAACAGATCAAAAGCAGCTTCGGCAAAACGGCCACCATGCCCAGTGGTGCCTACATCGTGATTGAACACACGGAGGCCATGCACACCATTGACGTCAACAGTGGTAACAAAATGCCCAGCCAGAACCAGGCGGAGGCCGTCCTGAAGATCAATATGGAGTCCGCCGAAGAAATCGCCCGTCAGCTGCGTCTACGGGACATTGGCGGCATCATCGTGATTGACTTCATCGATATGCGGGATGCCGAGCACCGGAAAAAGCTGGTGACCCACATGCGCCGGGCCATGAAGAACGACCGTGCCCAGCACACCGTCCTTCCCCTGAGCAAGTTCGGTTTGATGCAGATTACCCGCCAGCGGGTGAGACCCGAGGTGAAGATCACGACGGCCGAAAAGTGCCCCACCTGTAATGGAACGGGTAAGATCAACGCCACCATCTTACTGACCGACGACATTGAACGCGACCTGAACTTCATCATGGAGGCTCGCCCGAAGGCGAAACTCAAGTTGAAGGTCCATCCCTACGTGGCCGCTTACCTGAAGCGTGGGTTGCCCAGTCTGCAGATGAAGTGGTACATGCGCCACTATCGCTGGCTGGAAATTCAGGCCGACAATGACTTCCCCGTCACGACCTACAAATTTTACGACGGCCAGGACGACGAGATTAAACTCTAATCGTTCAGGTCATCCCGACACAACAATAGCCCGCACACCATGGTGTACGGGCTATTCTTTTTTTTGCGCTGACCAAATTATTTTTTGGCCAACTGATCGCGGATTTCCTTAAGCAGGTCGATCTCCGTCGGCCCCGGATCCGGAGCGGGAGCTTCTTCTTCCTTCTCTTTTTCGGTCAATCGGTTGTACGATTTAACGACCATGAAGATG
This sequence comes from Lewinella sp. W8, assembly GCF_004375085.3. Lineage (GTDB taxonomy): Bacteria > Bacteroidota > Bacteroidia > Chitinophagales > Saprospiraceae > Neolewinella. The sequence goes on along the minus strand of NZ_SNAQ03000001.1, from coordinate 207,263 downwards.
ATGAAGGCAATAATCAGAAAGTCGATGATGGTTTGAATAAACTTTCCGTAGCGGATGGCCGCACCTTCCGCCACCACGTTACCTTCTCCGTCCATCACGTCTTCGGTCAACTGATAGGACAGTTCGCTGAAATCAACGTCCCCCATGGCAGCTCCGATGGGTGGCATAATGATGTCGTTCGTGAAGGAGGTAACGATGGCCCCGAAAGCTCCGGCAATAATTACGGCAACGGCCAGCTCCAGCACGTTGCCCCGCATAATGAACTCTTTGAATTCCTTAAGCATAGTGTATAAGTGGTTTGTGTGAAGAGAATTTCCATCTTCACGTTCCAGAAAACACTCCAATATAGTTCCTTCACCCCAATATAGCCATGGGCAAGCGCCGCCTACGGCTCCCTAAAGAGCACAAGCCATCTTTCAACCCTACATCCGGGTGGACGAGGTGTAGATATTCAGTGACAAAATATTGGCGCTAAGCCCGGACTTACCGCAGACGATCCGCACTGCGTACCAGTTGCTCATCCTGCTTCACGTACCGTCGGCCGAGTAGGGCCAGAATGATCGCCAGTACGGGAAGAACGATACCGACATCAGGAGACGCTACCTTACCCGCCAGGTCGTTGAGCCACAGAAATACCCCGTAGCCCAGACCGAATAATACTACAACCACCGCAGCCAGGCTTAATTTCATCTGCAGCGGCCGGTTCTTATACAAAAAGACGACCACCAGCAAGAGAACGCCCGCCAGCGTAAAGGCCCCCATCAGCACGGGATCATCGAAAATATTGAAGCTCCCGTCGGCAAACAGATTGCTGTCCGCCATCGCCCGATCAGTATCGGCAGCGTCGGTAGCAAAAAGACCAAAGCAGGCCAGTGCGGCCAAAAACAGAAAGACGGATTGAATACGTTGTAGCATAATCGAAAGGGTTTATCTGCCCGCAAAGGTATTAGCGCCCGCCGGAAGTTCTTTCCGGCGGGCGCTAATCTTTTTCTAAGTTTAAAAATCGAAGCTCGTTTTCCCCCTAAAATCGCAGCATCAGGGGCAAACGGGCCTGGGCGCCCTCGGCGTTCGTGAGGTCCCGCATCATGCGGTAGTATTCGTAGTTTTCGGGGCCCAGTTGTTGCTTTACTACGCCCTCGGTTACGGCCGGCGTAAACTCCTGACCAAACAGTTCTTCCAGCAACTGCTCTAAGGGAGGTTTGATTTTGGGGTAATGACCAATGGAATAGTCATTGTCCAGATTAGCCATATTGGCGGCACTTTCAATGGCTTCTTCCAGGCCGGCCAGGCGATCCACCAGCCCTAGTTCTTCGGCCCGCATGCCGGAATACACGCGACCACCGGCAATTTCGCGGACCCGCTCCACCGGAATATCACGCCCCTCCGCTACGCGGCTCAGGAAAATATCGTAGATGTTTTCCGTACGCGCCTTGAGGATTTCTCTCTCTTCGGGGCCCATGTCCCGGAAGGTACTGAAGGCCGTGGCGTTGCGGGCCGTATTGACGGTATCAAAGGTGATGCCCAGTTTGTCGTTCATGAGCTCCTTCATGTTAGGGAACATCATGAACACCCCGATGGAACCCGTAATCGTCGAGGGTTCGGCGAAGATGGAGTCCGCTCCGGCGGCGATGTAGTAGCCGCCGCTGGCGGCGTAGTCCCCCATACTCACCACCACGGGTTTTCCGGCTTCCTTAAGTTGTTCCACGGCGTACCAGATGTTCTCCGAACTGCTGGCGCTGCCCCCTCCGCTGTTTACCCGGAGAACCACCGCCTTCACGTCGTCATCATCGATGAATTTCTCCAGTTCCTTGACGTACTTGTGGTCGCCGATGCTGCCGAGGTCTCCTTTGCCATCCACGATGGTGCCTTCGGCGATGAGGACGGCCACTTCGCTATCGCCCCCTCCCTTTAATTTCTTCATGCGGGCGGCGAAATAATCGTCCACCTCAATCGTATTCAGTTTCTCGTCCGGATCGAAGCCCACCAGCTCGTGCAGTCGGCGATCGATTTCGGTACGACGCTTGATGCCGTCCACCAGGCCCGCATCCACGGCCGCCTGTCCTTTCCAACCCGTCAGTGCCCCGGCCATTTCCCGCAGCTCTCCGGCCGGAATATTTCTGCCTGCGCTCAGGTCATCCAGCATCACCCCAAACAGGTCTTCCAGATATTCCTTGGTTTGCTCCCGGCTGGCGTCGCTCATCGACGTCCGGCGGAAGGGCTCCGTAGCACTTTTGTAATCTCCGGCCCAGAAAACCTCCATCTTCACGCCAACTTTATCCAGCGCCCCCTTAAAGAAGGGGATTTCGGCGCCAAGTCCGCGAAAATCCACCGCCCCGAGTGGGCCCATGAAGACCTCGTCACCGGCGCTGGCCAGGTAGTAAGCCTTTTGTTCGTAGTAGGGCGCGTAGGAGAGGACGAATTTCCCGGAAGTCCGGAAGTCTGCTACCGCTTCCCGCAGCAGGCGGAGGGAAGTAAAGGGAATGGCGTTGAAGGAATTGTTCAGGTAAATCCCCTTGATGTCATCATCGTCTTTGGCGTTTTCGATGGCCCGGATCAGATCGTGGAGGCCGAGTACCTCATCGGTATCAAAGCCACCGGCCAGGGGAGAATCCAGGGGTTGGTTGCCGGAAAGTTCGGGAACGGAGACCAGATCGATTTCAAGAATAGAATTCGCGCTCACGCGGGGTTTTTCTTCCGTCGAGGCCGCCAGGCCCGCGATGGTGGAAATTCCAATAAAAAACAGCGCCCCCAGGGCGAGAAGCGTACCCAGACAGGAGCCGAAAAGTATCTTGAAAAAATTGGACATGCCGTGAATTTTAGAAAGTTGTCACAAGAACGCCATCAACCACAGACTGTTGGTGGCTTTTCGATCAATGGCGGAAAAAACTAGGCGAAAGACAATCAGGAATCCAAAAGTGTGCCGGATTCCGGGGTTTAATCGGGGTTGCGGACGATTGTCTACGCGAAGAAAAGGCAGATTTCCCCTCGGAGTTTCATCCATTTCCCTTCTCCTGGTGTTGGCTTTCGAGCCCGTCAAACTAACTCCTAGAAATGGCCGATTCCGCCCGTTCCATCTCCATCGATGACTACGATTACGATCTGCCCGACGATCGCATCGCCCGGTATCCACTCGCGGATCGCGCGGCGGCCCGGCAGCTTCACTTTAAGGACGGCAAAATTTCCGAGCGTCCCTTCGGGGAACTGCCCGAGGTACTACCGGAAGGCACCCTGCTGATCGGCAATCAAACGCGGGTAATTCACGCCCGCCTGCACTTTCCGATCGGGGAAGGCAAACGCCCCGTGGAAATATTTTGTCTCGACCCGCTTGCCCCCCATGATTACGCGCTTTCTTTGGGCGCCGTTGCGCAGGTGCAGTGGAAATGCCTCATCGGCGGTAACCGCCGCTGGAAGCAGGGCGCACTCGAACTTCCCCTGGAAGTCGCTGGCCGACCGGTGACCCTCCGGGCCACCCGCCAGGAACGTCTGGACAATGCTTTTTCCGTAACCTTCTCCTGGGAAAGCGACCAAACAATCAGCTTCGGGGAAGTACTGGCCGCGGCCGGCACCATTCCTCTCCCCCCCTACCTCGGCCGTCAGGCCGAGGCAAGCGATGCCCAGCGCTACCAGACCGTTTTCGCCAAGGAGGAAGGTTCCGTTGCCGCCCCCACCGCCGGACTGCACTTCACGCCGGCCGTCCTGGAAGCCATTGGCCGACGGGGCATTCGGTGGCGGGAACTCACCCTGCACGTGGGTGCCGGAACCTTCAAGCCCGTATCTTCCGAAACCCTCGGGGACCACACTATGCACCGCGAGTTTTTTACCGTGAGCCGGTCCCTCGTAGCTTCCCTGGCCGAACAACTGGCAGCCGGCCACCCCATCGTAAGTGTCGGGACGACCAGCCTCCGCTGTCTGGAAAGTCTCTTCTACCTCGGCGCGAAACACTTCCGGGGGGAATTAACCGAGGTGAGGGGACCGGTGTTTGTCGACCAGTGGGTAACGGAACAAGACACACTCTCTGCGGTCAGTACCTCAGACGCCCTCCGGAGCCTACTGGCCCTCATGGACAACAACCAACTGGAAGAACTATCGGGTTACACCCAGTTGCTGCTCACGCCCGCTACCCGCTTAAGGGTGGCGGATGGTATCATCACGAACTTTCACCAGCCGCGCTCTACGCTGCTGTTGCTGGTAGCCACCCTCGTGGGGGACGCATGGCGGAATATCTACCGCTATGCCCTGGACAACGATTTCCGTTTTCTCAGCTACGGAGACAGCAGTTTACTCTGGAAAAACCGGTAGCCGCGAGGGGCCTTACGGGGTCACCCGGCCCAACCAGAAAAGAAGGCACCTGCGCTCCGCGCCCAACTACGCTCGGCACGGTACTATTCAGCATGAACCTATTCCGCAGAATCGTCCGTATTCCGTAACAGCACCACCCTGCGCTCGGCCGAATCGGCACGCATCCGCAGAATGAGCGAATCGATGGTCAGCCGGTCGATGGCCACGATCCGTTCGGGCAGGTCGGGATGAGTGGTATCGGTGGCGAACAAAAATCCGTGATCATACCGCCACCGTCCCGCCTCGGCGTACCGGAGCGTAGAACGGAAGGCGTACCGATTGTCCTCCTGGAAGGTGAAACCGATTTCTGCGGGATTAAGTCGCAGGCTGTCTCCATTTTCGGTTACGGATACTGCCTGCCAGTCACCCACGAGTAACTTATCCTCCCGGGCACAATGCCACAGCATTCCCGCCAGCAGCAGGCAACCAAAAACTCTTACCATTATTCTGATCATCCCATGACGCTGGACAGGGCCAGGAATACGATCGCACCGGCGATGAAGCCCGCAAAGGCCAGCCAGGCAATCTTTTTGAAGTACCAAATGAAGTCAATTCTTTCCATGCCCATGGCGGCCACGCCGGCAGCAGAGCCGATGATGAGCATACTACCTCCCGTACCGGCAGAATAGGCGATGAAGTGCCAAAGCTTGCTGTCAACCGGGAAGACGGCCATGTCGTACATACCCATGGAAGCGGCCACGAGCGGGACGTTGTCAATGATGGCCGAAAGGAAGCCAAGGATAATGATGACCACATCCTGATTGGGTACTACTTCCTGCAGGCTTTCGGCCACCGCACGCAGGGCGCCAACGCCATTGACCACCACGGACTCGAGGGCCGCAACGGCCATCAGAATACCGAGGAAGAACAGGATGGAAGACATCTCGATCCGGCTCAGGGCCTTATGCGCGGAGTAGGCAGCCTTACGTTCTTCGGTAAAGTCTTCCTCCGGATGGATGTACTCGGAAACCAACCAGACCACCCCGAGGCTGAGCATCATGCCCAGGTAGGGAGGAAGGTGGGTGATGGTCTTAAAAATGGGCACAAAGACGATCATTCCCAGACCGAGGAACAACATGGTCTTACTGGAAAGCAGCTGTCGTGCTTCTTTTTCTTCCCCGTCCGTCAATACCGGCAGGGCTAACTCGCCCTTAAAGGGTTTCATCATACTGGCAATCAGGAAGGGCACTACGAAACATACAATGGAGGGAATGACCAGGTTAACGACCAGTCCCTGGGTAGATACCCGCTGCCCAATCCAGAGCATGGTGGTGGTGACGTCGCCGATGGGCGACCAGGCGCCGCCAGCGTTTGCGGCAATGACGATGAGCGCAATGTACCAGATGCGCTGTTCGCGATCGGGTACCAGTTTACGCAGCAGAGTAACCAGTACGATCGTAGCCGTCAGGTTGTCGATGATGGCGGACAGGATAAATCCGAGGATACCTACGATCCACAGCAGGCGGGTCTTGGAGCGGGTTTTGATCCAGCTCTTGAGAATATCGAAGCCCCGGTGCAGGTCGACAATTTCCACGATGGTCATGGCACCGATCAGGAAAATCAGGATTTCTGCGGTTTTCCCCAGGTGATGCAGCAGCGTATTGATGAATCCTTCTTCTGCGCCGCCGTGCCCACCGTGATCGGCGGCATGATCCGCCGCGTGTTCCGCGGCACTGTACACGACGCCGTGGGTGTCGATAACTTCGAGGGAGCCGGTATTGAAACCAATACTGAGCAGGGCCCAACAGATGGAGCCCATCAGCAGGGCGGGAACCGTTTTATCGAGGCGAAGGGGGTGTTCAAAAACGATTACGACGTAACCGATGATGAAGCAGGCAATGACGGCTGAAAGCATATAGATAGAGGTAAAGTAGGGGCGGTAAATTAAGGCTCGGTCCGCAAAACAAGAAATGAAAGCAGAAAAGGAGGCCCGCAAAGGGGTATAAAATCAATAATGCCCGTCTTTTATGCTGGTGACTCACCGGAGTGCACTAAAGGATAATCGACAAATCCCACCGCTTTCCCGACTAGTCGTCGCAACTATCTCCAAAAAAATTCCGTTTTTGTGGTATGGATTCCCATCACAACAAGGGCCCCCAATCAGCAGAGTATCTCCTTTACCTCATCGGAGGGGTATTGTTGTTGGTCATTGTTTTTCGCGTTCACCCTCCACTGGGGTTCGCCCTGTTTGCCCTGGCTGCTGGTGGCATCGTTTCCCTCATCATTTACCGGCTCTTTCGACGGGCCAGGCACTCCGCCCCGCGCATCTCTGAATTTCAGCAACGGGTAGAGACCCGCCTCCGGGAGTGCCGGGAGCAGGAAGATCGTTTTCGGGAAGAGGCCAAATCCATCATGACCAGTGTCCGCACCCTGCGGGATGACCTCAGTCGTAGTAATGCCGCCACCGCGGAGGAAAAAGGACGGGCGGAAGAAGTTATTCGGGAGCTGGAGGCCGAATTCAACCTTCGCCACGCCAAGGCTGCCTTCTTCACCGACTGTGCGGTCAAGCTGGAGGAACTGCTCCAACGGCATCGACTACAGGAAAGCATTGCCGCGCGCAAAAAAGAGCTTACGACACTCCGTAGTACCAATTTTGACGACGAAGCCCGGGTAGAAGAACTGCGGTACCACCTGGAGCAGGACCGTATTCAGCTCGACACCATTACGGAACTCAGTCGGACCATGGCCGTCAGTTTTAAGGCCGAACAAGCCGAAGAACTCCGGGTGCGTCTGGACGCCCTGCGCACTACCCTTTAGGCAAAACATCGCCGCCCGTTACCAATACTATCGCCAAAACGAAAAATTTTTGAACCCTGTTTGCACAGTGGTGTTCGGGTCGTATATTTGCACCCGCTAAAGCCGAAACGTCGGTTTTATTAATCATTTATGGCCCGTTCGTCTATCGGCTAGGACGCTAGGTTTTCATCCTGGAAAGAGGGGTTCGATTCCCCTACGGGCTACCATATGATGTTTGACGTCAGATGTTTGATTTTTGATAGGAGACGTTTGATGTGTTTGTATGGTCGTTAGTGCAGAGCGCTTTTACCGTTTAATCGGGTTTGACGCTCCTCCGGCTTGACTCCCCTCTACATCAAATCTCAAACATCAAGTTTCTTCTACCCGGCCCGTTCGTCTATCGGCTAGGACGCTAGGTTTTCATCCTGGAAAGAGGGGTTCGATTCCCCTACGGGCTACCATATGATGTTTGACGTCAGATGTTTGATTTTTGATAGGAGACGTTTGACGTTTGATGTGTTTTGTAAGGCCGTTGGTGCAGAGCGCTTTTACCGTTTAATCGGGTTTGACGCTCCTCCGGCTTGACTCCCCTCTACATCAAACTTCAAATCTCAAACATCAAGTTTCTTCTACCCGGCCCGTTCGTCTATCGGCTAGGACGCTAGGTTTTCATCCTGGAAAGAGGGGTTCGATTCCCCTACGGGCTACCCAACGAACCACTTTCAACTTCGGTTGGAGGTGGTTTCTTTTTTCGGGGTAAACCGGAAAAGTGCTCAATATTCTCACACTGACTGGGAAAAATCCGGGTTATTGGGCAGAAAAATTGGTCAGAAGAAGCTTAATTATTGTATATTTTACACTAAGTAATTACTTTTGATCAACTTTGGTGCTTACCGGCAGTTTTCTTAGGGAGGCTGCCTGGACTACACACCTACTATTGGTGGGCATTCGGTAAGCACTTATCTTTGCGTCCTTTCCGGCGCAAGCGGCTCGAGAACCTAACGAATAATAAGCTCCGAGCGACATAAGTGCTGGAATAACCAAGACGCAACCTCAAAAGACAAACGAGAAAATACCCTCCATTCATGGCAAAAATTGCAATTAACGGCTTCGGCCGGATCGGTCGCATCACGATGCGCAACCTCCTCGAAAAAGGCCTCGACGTAGTAGCCGTTAATGACCTGACGGATAACGCTACCCTGGCGCACCTCTTCAAGTACGACAGTGTTCAGGGTAACTTTGCCGGTGAAGTGAGCGCCGACGATGACTACATCTACATCGACGGAAAGAAGATTTCCGCCCTTTCCCAGCCCGACCCCAGCAAACTTCCCTGGAAGGAACTTGACGTAGACGTCGTGCTGGAATGTACGGGACGTTTCCGCGACCGGGATAAGGCCGAGCTCCACATCCAGGCTGGTTGTAAGAAGGTTTTGATTTCCGCTCCCGCCGGTAAAGGTGACGTGAAGACCGTAGTACTCGGTGTAAACGATGACGTCCTGACCGGTGACGCCAAGGTGATCAGCAACGCCAGCTGTACGACGAACTGTCTGGCCCCCATGGTGAAGGTCCTGGACGATGCCTTCGGATTTGATTCGGGCATCATCACAACCGTGCACGCTTACACGGCTGACCAAAACATTCAGGATGGTCCCCACAAGGACCTCCGCCGCGCCCGGGCCGCTGCCATTAACATCGTTCCCACCACGACCGGTGCCGCCAAGGCCGTCGGGCTGGTGCTTCCTCACCTCAACGGCAAACTGGACGGTGGCGCCATGCGGGTTCCCGTACCCACCGGTTCGTTGACGGACCTCACGGCTACGCTGAAAACGGAGGTTACCGAAGAACAAATCCACGAAGCATTCCGTAAGGCCGCCGAAGGCCCCCTGAAGGGAATCCTTGCCTACGTGGATGCTCCCTACGTAAGTAGTGACATTGTTGGCAGTAAGTACAGCAGCCTCTACGACGCCGGTCAGACCAAATCTTTTGGCAAACTCGTCAAGGTAGTCAGCTGGTACGATAACGAAGCAGGCTACAGCGCCCGCCTCGCCGACCTCTGCGAACGCATCGCAGCACTCTAATCATTACTGAAATTGTGGAAATGGTGGGTTGAAGTAAATTCGATCCACCATTTTCATTCCTAAACTATCCCCATGTCCCTAAAAGATCTCGACGTTTCTGGTAAGAAAGTGCTCGTCCGGGTGGATTTCAATGTTCCCCTGGATGGTGATAAAAAAATCACCGACGACACCCGTATTGCCAAAGCCGCCCCCACCATTAAGTATCTGCTGGAGCACGGAGCGGCGGTGATCTTGATGTCTCACCTGGGGCGTCCCCAAAAGAAAAAGCTGGAGGACGGGAGCATTGATCGCGAGGCCTTCAGCCTGTCTCCCATCGTACCTACCCTGGAAGATTACATCGGTTGTCAGGTCCAGTTTGTCCATGACACCATCGGGGAAGACGCCAAAGCAGCCGTGGCCGTTCTGGAGCCCGGCCAGGTACTTCTCCTGGAGAACACCAGGTTTTACTCCGGAGAAAGCCAGGGAGATCAGGACCTCGCCAAAGGAATGGCGGACCTGGCGGACATGTACGTTAACGATGCCTTTGGTACCGCTCACCGGGAGCACGCTTCGACGGCCACCGTTGCCCGGTTCTTTGATGCACACCACAAAGCATTCGGTTTCCTGATCGAAGCCGAGCTCAATGGTGCAGAGCGGTTGCTCAACAACCCCGTTCACCCGGTGACCGCCATCGTGGGAGGAGCCAAGGTCAGTGACAAAATCCTGCTGCTGGAGAAACTGCTGGACTTTGCCGACAACATCATCATCGGTGGCGCCATGGCCTACACCTTCAGCCTGGCTAAGGGGGGCAAAGTAGGTAACTCCCTCGTGGAGCCCGACAAAACCGACAAGGCACTCGAGCTACTGGAGAAGGCCGCTGCAACCGACACCAAGGTGTACCTTCCGGTAGATACGGTTGTGGGAAAGGAGTTCAATAACGAAACCCCCACCAAGATTGTCCCCGCCGGTTCCATTGAAGACGAGTGGGAAGGGCTGGACATTGGTCCCGACAGTGTAAGCCTCTTCGCCGGGGTGATTGCCGAAAGCAAATCCATTCTCTGGAACGGTCCCATGGGCGTCTTTGAGATGGCTAATTTCGCCAAGGGAACCAACGGTATTGCCGAGGCAGTAGCCCAGGCCACCCAAAACAACGGCGCCTACAGCCTGATTGGCGGAGGAGACTCCGTTTCGGCCATCAATCAAGCTGGATTGGCCGAGCAGGTGAGCTTTGTTTCTACCGGTGGTGGCGCCATGCTCGAACTACTGGAAGGAAAGGAATTGCCCGGCATTGCCGCCATCCGATCCTAAGACCAGTTGACCGAAGAACCAATGATGCGCGTGGTCAGTACCTGACTACGCGCATTTTTTATCTCCCCTACCTAATCCTGTGACATAAATTCCTCCGCAACCCTACGCTTATTCGGGGTGTTCTATTGCCGTTCTCTTTCTACCCTGATTCACCTTACCCCACAAACGAATTTCTCACCGTACCCTGTTCGTCGAATACCGCTTATTACTGATCGACCACCTCGCGATAATTGCCGACTACGTTTCACCCAAGGTCCGGCCCCTCCATCTTTTTTCTCCGTGAAAGCGTTTACCCCCTACCATGGAACTCGAAGTTACCCTCAATAACGATCCGGAAGCTACCGTGCTTCCCGTTAGTGTCCCGGACCTGAAGCAAGCTCAGGCACTGGAGGACCCCTTTGCCGTTCCCTACCAGAGCGTCCTCTGTTTCGACTATGCTTTCCGGCAAATTGAGGTCATGGCAAAGGACAACGGAGCGGGGATCAGGGTCCTGGCCGATGAGTTGTTCCGGCGGGTCGAAGCTGCTCCGGAACTCCGTGCGCCCATTACCGACTACAGCCTGATCGAGAAACACAAAGACACGCTCGAACTGCTATGGATGTTTTTGGTGCCCCCCAGTCGGCACGATTCAGAACTTTTCAAGTTTGGTATTCCCTTCGGTTTTATGCCGCTGTACGTTAGCCCGGCCATGAAAAAGCTCATGGATCAGGAGAACGCTTGCTACTCTTTTGGTAGCAAGATGCAGGAAATAAAGGCCCAGAATCTACTGATGGCCGGCTGCACCATTCTTCACCGTTTCTACGGGGTGGAAGTAAACGTTAAGCCCTCAGCGATGCTGAGTGTCCCGGATCCGGTCACCGGACTGAAGCGCTTTTATAAACCTACGATGGACGAAAGTTTCATCGAAGTGATTGCCAAGGGAGATATTCCTAAGCTGGATCAAAAGCAGATTCACCTACTGCTGAACAACATATCCAACACGGACCTGTGGCTGGAAATGCTTCCTCCGGAAAAATTTGAATTCCACGGTTTTCACGTGGCTAACCTGACCGAAGTCACGGAAGAGGAAGCCCTCGGGCGGCTCAAGCACCGGCTCATCAGCCGGGACGCCATCCTGGATGTGGAGCGCGTCCGGTCGCTGGCCGATCTCGTGCGTATCCATTTTCAGAAGGCCGACCTGCAACTCGGGCTCAGTGCCGTAGACTTCCCCTCAGACCGGGCCGTCGACCATGAATACCGCATCCGTTTCAATTTGCTCAGCGAGCACATCGGCAAACTGACCGACGACCGCTACACCGACAGCATTTACCACCGGGCCTTCCAGAGTCGGGAGGTGGTCATGGTCGAAGACCTGAAGGCGGTATCCAACCCCACCAAACTGGAAAAGCTGCTGCTCAAGCTGGGAATACGAAGCATTTTGGTAGCCCCCCTACTCGATCAGGCAAAGAACGTCATCGGGGTGGCCGAACTCGCCAGCCCGGAACCTTTCGGCGTCAATGCCTTTATGGAAGCCAAGTTCGGAGAAATTCGGGGGCTCTTCCGCACGGCCGTGGAACGCAGCCGCGAGTACATCGACAACCGGATTGAAGCCATCCTCCGGGACCAGTATACCCGACTCCATCCGAGTATTGAGTGGAGGTTTACCGAGGCCGCGTTCAACATCCTGCAACGGCAGGAGGAGGGCCTCCCCATGATGCCCGAAACCATTTCCTTCCAGGAAGTCTACCCGATTTATGGCCAAGCCGATATCGTGGGCAGTTCCAGACTACGGAACACGGCGATCTATCAGGATTTATTTGACAATCTCCGGGCCGGCCGCTTCTTTCTGGTGCGCGCCATGGACCTGGTTTCCTTCCCGCTCATCGGGCAGGTGATCATGCAGATTGACAATGCCCTGGCGACCAGCGTGGATGATTTTGACAACAGCCACGAGATCAGCATTAGCCAGTTCATTATTCATCAACTCACCCCCATCGTTACCCAGCTGGGGGAACATCACGCCGATTTGCGCCAACTGGCCAAAAATTATCGGGATAAGCTCGACCCCGAGCTCGGACTTTTCTACCGGGTACGGAGGGATTATGAAGAAAGCCTCCAGCGTTTGAACCGCCGGCTGAGCGATTTCTTTACCGAACGGGATAACCTCTCCCAGGCCTCCCTCCCCCACTACTTCGAGAAATACCGTACCGACGGGGTGGAGTACGAAATTTATGCCGGTCAGAGCTTGCTGAAAAATCAAACCTTTTCTGACATCCATCTGCGCAACCTTCGCTTATCCCAGCTGATTGATATGTGCGACGCCACCCGCCTGGTCAAGGAGGTCAGTGAAACCCTACCCATGCCACTGCGCACGGCACAGCTCATTTTTGCCTACACTACTCCTCTCGACATCCGGTTCCGCATGGACGAGAAGCGCTTTGACGTCGATGGTGACTATAACGTACGCTACGAAATCCTGAAAAAGCGCATCGACAAGGCCACCATCAACGGCGGCACCGAACGCTTAACGCAGGCCGGTATGATCAGTATCGTCTACCTCCAGGAGGCCGCCCTGGAAGAATACAATGATCACCTACACTACCTGCATCAAGCGGGTTACGTGGAAGGGGAAATAGAAGAACTCGTCCTCGATCCACTCCAGTCCGTCAATGGCCTGCGGGCTCTGCGCTTCCGGGTAAAAACGGATTAGGAATAGTCACGATATCGGTGGTGAGGTCAATATCACCGTGTCCAACCCAAAGACGTTCCTCCAAGCCGGGAAACGTCTAACCTCCCGTCGTTTGCCCCCTTATTTCTTGGGGTTCCCACCTGCTTTGTTACCATTATCACCAATTCCCGTCTTAATGGGTAGCGGGAAGGTAGTCCCCCTTGGCTCGTAACACTAAGCGGCCCCACCAACTCGTTTTGGAAGCACCCCGAAAGAACACGGTAAGCAGTGCAGCTGTATGAATAATGACCGTGCTATCTTTAGGAAGTGCTTACGGATACTGCTGGTCGCTGAATTTTCAAGCCTTATCAATCAAACGTCAATTCTCATTATGCGTCTACTCCCGCTCCTCCTGTTGGTGGCCCTAACGTTCGGCCCGACCACCAGTCCGGTTTTTGGTCAGCTGACGCTGGAGCAGGGAAACATTGAAGCCATCTCCGGTGATTGCCCATACTACTGCCGTCCTGGCGTACGCAATCGGAGCCAGAGCCGTGGGGTGGTGATCCGTCGCGAAACGCAGTTCGGGTTTGATTGGGATACGCAGAATTCCGTTGCCGGTGGTGTTCAGCGCGTAAACCGTCTGGAGCAATTTACCTTCAAATTCAAGATCCCACTCGTCAATAAGGAAAGCTTTAAGGCGCTGCTGGGCTATGAGTGGGATACGGAAAAGTACTTCTTCAATACGCCCTTCAAGAACAACGTTGAATCACCAACACTCTTTCAGTTGCTTAATGAACGCCGGTTGAAGGCCAACAAGTTATCGGCTTACGTCTCTAAGAGCTGGAACGAGAAGTTCTACACCACGGCACGCTTCCGGATGTCCCTGAACGGCGACTACCAGGGCCTGATCAATTTTGACAACATCTACCGCACCTACAGTGCGGCGGCGGCCTTCGGCAAAAAGGTCAGTGAAGACGAAGAATGGGCGGTCGGCTTGACCTTCAGCTCTAACAAGGCCCGCACCATTGCGATCCCCTTTTTCGTGTACAATAAGACCTTCAACGACCGCTGGGGCATCCAGACGGCCCTGCCGGGGCAGGCATTTATCCGCTACAACCGGGGACGTGACCTGAAGAATGCCTTCCTGCTCGGCGCACAATTTGACAGCCGTTATTACGCCATCAATACCGGGAACAGCCGGGAACAAATCCCCGGTCTTGACCAATTCTTCCTACGGAACAATGGCGTACGTCTCCAACTGCAATACGAACACAGTCTGGTGCCCTGGGTCTGGGCCTTCGCTCAGGGGGGATACTACCTGCCCGTAGCCACCCGCTTCAACCGCGCCGACAACATCGACCTCGACCTTGACACGAATCCCGGCGGGCGCCCCTTTTTCCGTTTTGGTATTTTCCTGGCACCGCCCAAGGAGTTAATTCGCTAGGTTGTAGGAGCAAATTTTTTTGGCGACGAGCGCAGGTGCAATGAAATGGAATCCTAGCGCTTAGCCAAGGTGGAAAACTCGTGAGTAGCCAGAGTGCTGATACTGACCGGCAATGCTGAGTGAGAAGTAAGGCCGGCCCTCCTAGCTGTCTTTCCCGGGCCGGAGGCCCGAATTGCTGATCGGAGGTCTCGGCGATCGCGACGGAAGCTGGCCCAAACTTTCAGGAACTGCCCCCCTATGTCGCCCCCCCTCGTACCTCGCATTTCGGCCGACGACCTCCCCAAACTCGTCCGCCGAGGCGTCCCGGCGCAGCCGTGGACTGACTCGCCGGCCGAGTGATCCCGCATTTTCACCCTTCCGCGACGCCTAGGAGCAGCTCGTTTCACTCGACGGCTTCCCCAACTCGTAAATTTTCATCTTCCCGACTTCATTGCCATAGGAAATAGGCTGGCACCTGCACGCCGTTGCATTGTCATACAATCAGCGACCCCGACGAGCTTAACGACCACCGAAGGTAGCTGCGAAGCAAAACTCGGGACCGTTGCCCAAGGCTAGTCGCCTAAACCCGCCGGGCCAAAACCCTAAGCGCTAATGAAAAAGGCCCCCGCCCGACGAATCGGACGGAGGCCTTTCTGATAAACAGCTTATTGATCGTTTTTAGCGCAATACGATCTTTCGGGTAACCATGCCATCATCCAGTCTGATCTGAACGATGTAAGTGCCGCGCGGTAAATCACCGCGATCTACGCGGAAGCGACTCTGATTGACTCCCGTAAGGGTAGCCACGTTACGGCCGTTGATGTCAAAGATGCTGATCTGGCGAATGGGGTGAGCCTCATCGGTGGTCAGCTCAAAGTACTCATTAGCGGGGTTGGGCACCACGGAAAGTCCTACGGACTGAGCGTCTAGCAGGTCTTCGGTGCTGACCAGGTTATCGAGGTCCATGGCGTACCAGGCCCGTGGGTAGAAGTAGGCCATAATGGTATCGATATTTTCCCGGGCCTTCGCCGCATCAAAAGTGTTAGGGTTCGTGGCCAGTTCATTGTCAATGATGTCATCGGCGCTGAGGTCGGCATCGGGAACCTGCATGTTGATGGCCGCAACCGTTCCCCGGAGGATGGTTTCGTTCGTCCAGTTCCAAATGCCGGTGGTCGTACCGGTGGTTCCGGTAGGAGCATTGGGCGGAAGGCGAACAATCGTCCAGAGGTTGTTGACCCCGAGGGGGAAGGTATCCTGCGTATTCGTGGGAATGGGTGAAGTAACCAGCGCCCCTGAGCGCGCTGCGGTGATCTGGTTGAGCACGCTGGAAAGTGGATCAAAGATGGTGGGCAGTGTGGCCTCGTTGGCGGGTTCCAAGACGTCATTGATGCCGGTTTCATTGGCCCGGCGCAACACCAGATTGGAGCCCTGCACGTCAACTACGGGCATGGGGGGAATCGTGGGCACTACTACCGTTCCCGCGTTGAAGGGAGCCAGGGCATCGGTAAAGGAGTGCACGGACGCAACGGGAGCTTCCTGACCGATACCGTTCATCCAGAGCGTGTCACCGAGGGCGCCACCTAAGTTGAAGGTGAAAGCAACGTCAGAGCTGTACCCGGGGTGATTCACCACGTGCTGGGATGCGGGCTGCAAACCTTCGGGGTCGGAAAGAACGGTGGTGTCCACCAAGAGGTTACCCATGGGGTCATAGAACTGAGCGTTCTGCTCAATTTCGGTGACGTTGTCAAGGAAATTGTGCGCCAGGGCAACGTAGCCACCGGAACCAATACCGAGGTAAGTGATCCGTTCGGGATCAATGCCGTAGGGGTTATCTTCCTCAGCCACGGATTTACGCAGGAAGCGCGCCAGGGCGTGAGCATCCTGGGAAGCCCGGTAAACGGCCTGGAGCAGGGAGCCCGTCCGTACGGCCTGATCGGTAGCCGTAGGCTGCCAACCCGCCCGGTAAGTGGCGGCAATGGCTACGTAACCCCGCGTCACGAGACGATTGATGATCTCAATGTTTACGGAGTCCGTTTTGGAACCATAGGCACTCCCGTTGAAATACTGGGGCAAGAAATTACCCGTATGCCAGATAACCACCACCGGACGCTGAGTAACCGTATCACCAACGGGTGCATAGACGTCCATGGTGAGTGGGGTTACGGCCCCCTGCGCGATGATGTTCACGTTTTGGGCGTATTCGACGGTTACCGCCTCTCCGACCTCCGAGAAAATGGGGTCAAGGTAGCGGGTCTGTGCCTGCAATTGGCTGACCAGGGTGGTCAGCAGCACGGCACAAAAAAGGTAATACTTACACATAATTCGAGTTTAAGAGTGAACTTTATTAAGCACGGCAAGCGGCGCTAAAGCCGCTTAAAATCATACGTTGCGGAAAGGTAAACCAGGCGACCGATCCGGGGGCCTCCGTACACCTGGAAGACCTGATTATCCAGCAGGTTAGAGGCACCGAGTTTTACCACCGTATTCAGGTTGGGCAGCTGGAAGTTAATCTGGGCGTCCAACATCCCGTAAGCTTCCACGATACCCGTGAATTGGGGGGAGCCCTCAAACAAGAAACTATCCACCCATTTGTAGTTGATGCTAAAGCCCATGCCATCAATTCCGCCGTTAAAAGCATTCAGGGGAACATCTCGGCCGCTGATGCCAATATTGTACTTGTGCTCGGGCGTATTGAAAGCCGGGATGATGGGATCATCGGTAGCCGTATTCAGTACGTTCCAGCTGTAGTTACCGTTGATGGTAAAATAATCTCCGAAGTAATAGTTTCCACCAATACTAAAGCCCTGGGTGGTCACCCGATCAGTGGCGTTGGCCGCTACGCGGAAGGCCTGTCCACCGGTGATGGTTTGATTCACAAAATTGAGGTCTACCCCAATGTTGAAGCCGATGAAGTTGGTGTAGAAACTATAGTAGTACGTGGCGTCCAGGTAAAAACGTTCTCCGATGGTCGTTCGGTAGCCCGCCTCCAGGGTACGTACCTGTTCGGGTTGAATGGGGGCAACGTCAAAGAAAACGAGATCGTCCGGGTTGCCCGAGTTGGAGAAAGCCTCTACGCTCTCTACCGTATTGAGGCCAGTCACCCCATCGATGTTCCCCAGGAGGATGGCCCGACCTACGTTGTAGAACAGGTACTGGTCATTGAGGGTCGGGTTGCGAATCGCACTGGAGAAGGATACCCTCGCCGTAGTATTTTGGTTGGGAGTAAACACAAGACTAGCCGCAGGGCTGAACAAGGTGTTGAAGTTCTGGTTCCGGTCAACCCGCAGGCTACCGCTGATTTTATAGCGGTTGTTCAGGTGGAGGGTACCTCCACCGTAAGCACCTACTTCCCAGGTATCGATGTTCCGCCCCATGGTGTCCAGAAGGATTGATCCCCGGCTATTTGGCGTGAACAACCGGCCGTTGGCCCCCACCGTAACTTCCAGGCGACTTTCATCGTTGGGCTGCCAGACGTTGTCAAATTTCTTTTCCCCGTGTAAGTGATAGAGCGCACTACGGTCAAAAAACCGCGTTCCTCCCTCGTCACCGTTGGCCACTAAGCTGGTAATGCTATCAAAAGCACGCTGGAAGCGCTCCGTTCCCACTTCGTAGAAATCGTCGGTGAAGGTGCTCGATTGGCGCGCAAAGTCACGCGCCTCGGCGTGGTATTCAACCAAGAGGTCCTGGATATCGTCACGCTGAAAAAATTCATTTCGTTGAGCATCCTGCTCTAAAAGCGTACAGTTTCGGGGAAAGCAGTTGGGATATCCCTCGATGTTATTGAATCGCGGCACGATGTTGCTCTGCCAGAAGGAGGAATAGCGACCGGCCCAGTCACCGTCCGAAGCGTGCAACTCCTGCAGGCGAATCGCGGTGAAGTAAGGATCATAGCTGTTACCCGCATCCTCGTGGGTTACGTAGCCACGAATGAAGAAGTCATCCCGATTACGCAGTTCCAGCCGGTGCTGGAAAAATTGAATATCCCGTAGGCTGAAGCGGTTGTCCCCCTGGAATACGGTAGTCCCCGTGCTGTAGTTACTGGCTACGATAAGCTCCGTGCTTTCCAGCGTTTTTGCGGGGTTGAGGCGGAAATGTAATGCCGCACCGGCTTTGAAGTTTTCACTATCATAATCAACCAGGTCTTCCTCCCGGTAGCCTCCCCGGCGGATGATCCCCAGACCGGGACGCGTACGGAAACCGCTAAAGTTGAAGGCGTTGTTACCTTCGTCGCCGTAAATGTTGACCGCATCGTATCCCCCGGGATTATCACGACCGACTTCGGTATCGAATACCGGGTCAAAATTATCCGCCACCCAGTCGTCGGCCCGAAAACCGGCCAGGTTGATCTTGTAGGCAAACCATTCTTGTCCTTCCTTATTGGTCACGGCATCTGCCCAGCGGAGTCCTCCCTCAAATAGATTACGTTCGGCCACCTTAACCATGGCACTTAGTCCTTGCTGCAGGAAAGGATCCTTGGTTTCCATCGCAATCACTCCGTTAAAAGCGTTGGGGCCGTAAAAGGCCGAGCTGGCACCGACCACCAGGTTCACCCGGTTCACGTCCAGTTCGGAAGCCCCCAGAAAGTTCCCCAGGGAGAAGTTGAGGCCGGGGCTCTGGTTGTCTACCCCATCGATGATCTGCAGGGAGCGCACCGGGTTGGTGGAGTTGAAGCCCCGGGTGTTGACAATTTTGAAGCCGAGGCTCGCGGCGGTCAGGTCAACGTCCTTCAGGCTTCCCAGTCCGTCGTAGAAGTTGGCGGCGGGCGTTTCCTTGATGGCAATGGCGTCCATCGTTTCTACCGTCAGGGCAGCCTGCCGCTGTTTTTCGCTGATGCGACGGCCCTTCACCTCCACGATTTCGGTAGTGATGGCGTCTCCGCCCAGTTTGACGTTGAGGTCCTGATCTGCGCTGCTCACCTCGACTTCCGTAGGGGCGTAGCCGATGTAGGAGAATTGCAGGATGATCGGGAGGCCGCTCACGGTAAGTTCCCAATTTCCGTCCAGGTCCGTCACGGTACCCGTCGTGGTTCCCTTGGCCAGTACACTTGCCCCAATGAGGCCTTCATTGGTCACACCGTCCGAAATAGTGCCCCGCAGGGTCACCTGCGCCGAAACGGCATTGCTCAACACCAGACATAGCAGTAGAGCGAAAAAGGTCGATAGCTTCATATAGTTGTCACAACATGATCGAAAAAGCGTGCCAGAGTGATCTGGCGGGCTGCAATTTAGTGAAAATTCGCTGTAGCGGGATTGTTAGGACAATTATATATGCCTGTTCAAACAATTTAACACTGCACCTGCCTCCGGCCATCATCAGGATTTTCCCGGAGCTATTTGGCTTATTATCATGGTTTTACCCGGACACCCGAGTATTGGTCAGTAGGCCACAAGGGTAGTATCGCCCGCCCAACAACATCTTCACATTGCGATAAGAAAGATAATAAGTAGCGAACTGGATTGTGCAATCGATTGGCCATTTCCCGCAATTATGCCAGTTCCCGGACAAGCTTACGACGGTTTCGGACCAAATCAGGGGCGCATTTCTTCGCGCGGCTCCACGTAATACACAATGTAGATATCCCGCTTCCCGTATCCGTCCTTGCGGTCGCTGGACAAAAAGCCGGTAAAGGTGTCGGGCGCCAGGCGAAAGTGGGTGTCGTCGCCCGCCGAGTTCAGGGGCATGCCCGCGTTTTCCGGCTGGGTAAACCGTCCGTCCCCTCCCAGTACCCGGTAGCTGCGTACAACGTCGAACCCACCGACGCTGTGGGCGGGGTCGTTGGTGCTGAAGTACAGGGTGCGGCCATCGCGGGCCATGAAGGGGCAAATTTCATCGTAGGGTCCGTTGACGTTAGGCCCCAGGTTTTGCGGCGGTCCGAAACTTCCGTCGGGCATGCGCTCGGCCCGGTACAGGTCCAGTCCGCCGTAGCCGCCGGGCCGCCGGCTGGCGAAGTACACGGCATCGGCGGCGCCGAAATACGGCGTCACGTCCCCAAAGGCCGCCGAAATGGGGGCTCTGGCGGCCAGGGTGACCAGCTGGTCCGCCCCCGCTACGCGAAAAGTATCCACCAGGTAACGACCGTCGGTGGCGTCCTGTCCGCGGTAGTAGTAGAGTCGTTGCCCGTCCGCGCTGATGTCCAGCAGTTGCTCGTGGGCGGGCGTGTTGAGCAGATCATTCAGCGAGCTGGGGGCCGCCCAGGCACCCTGTTGTTGTCCGGCGACCATGATGTCGCTGTCGGCCCGGCCGGTGGCCAGGGAGGGGCTGACGAGGCTGAAGTAGAGCCGCCCGTTCCCCGTCGGACTGGGAATCGGGCCATATTCATCGTGTTCGGTATTGACCGCCGGCCCGAGGTTTTCGGCCACCATCTGGTCGGTGACGAAACCCGCGCGGATGCCGTTGTCCACGTTGCGCAGCAACTGGACCACGGTTTGTCGCTCCGGGCCGTTCGCGTTCAGGCTGCGCAGGTAACGTTTGAATTCCGTAGCGGCCCGGGGAAAGCGGTGCTGGGCGTGGTAGACCTTGCCCAGATAAAACCAGACCAGGGGAAAATCATCGGATTCCCGCTCCAGCAATTCCAGCAGGCCGCGTTCGGCGGCCAGCAGATCATTGGCGTGAAACTGGCTTACCGCCAGCAGGAGGCCGGCGTCGGCGTCGGTTTCCACCAGGCGCCGGGCGCTCTGGAGGGTACGAATGGCCCCGGCGTAATCACCGGCGGCAAATTCTCGCTGGGCCCGTTCCAGTTTATCCTTCCGCTGGGCCTGAACTTGCGTCCCGACCAACAACAGCAGTAGGAAAATCACCAGTGGGCGCCAGTACTTATACATCCGAACGGTTTTTGTCAAAGGCTTCGAGGTAGTCCCCTATCCGGCGCAGGAAGCTGCCGCCCAGCGCGCCATCCACCACGCGGTGATCGTAGCTCAGGCTCATGTACATCATCTGCCGTACGGCGATCAGGTCTCCGTACTCCGTTTCCATCACGGCGGGTTTCTTCCGGATGGCCCCTACGGCGAGGATCGCCACCTGGGGTTGGTTGATGATCGGGGTGCCCATGACGTTGCCAAAGGTGCCCACGTTGGTGAGGGTGAAGGTACCGTCCTGAATTTCGTGGGGCTTGAGGCCGTTGGCCCGCGCCCGTCCGGCCAGGTCATTGACCGCCCGGGAGAGGCCAAGCAGATTCAGCTGGTCGGCGTTCTTGATGACCGGAACAATGAGGTTGCCGGAGGGAAGGGCCGCCGCCATCCCGACATTGATGTTCGGCTTCTTGATGATCTTGTCTCCGTCCACGGATACGTTGATCATCGGGAAGTCCTTGATGGCCTTGGCCACCGCTTCGATGAAGATGGGGGTAAACGTAATCTTTTCGCCGTGCTGTTCCTGGAACTTCTTCTTTACACCATTGCGCCAGTTGACGATGTCCGTGACGTCCACTTCGATGAAGCTGGTCACGTGGGGACTGGTGCGCTTGGAGTTGACCATATGCTCCGCAATCAGCTTCCGCATCCGGTCCATCTCGATGATTTCCGTGTTGCCGGTCCAGGTGGCTCCGGTGGGCTGCGGTTGGGGCTTGCTGGTCGGTGCCGTGGTGGCCTGCGCTGCGGTTGCTCCGTTACCGGTGATGAAGCTGTTGTCCCGGCGGCGCAGGTAGGCCTGCATGTCGGATTTATTCACCCGACCGTCTTTGCCCGTTCCGGGAATCTGGTCCAGTTCGGCCTGGGAAATGCCTTCCTTGGCGGCCATCTGGCGCACCAGTGGGCTGTAGAAGCGTCCGTTGCTTTCCTTACTGATGGCGCCCGCCGTGGCGGTGGCGGGCTTGGCCGGAGCGGGGGAGGCTGAGGGTTTGGCCGCAGGCGGGTGCCCGGTGGTGCCCGAAGGAGCCGCGGACGCGGGTTTTTCGGCGGTCTTGGCCGCGGGTTCCGGGCTATCCTTTTTTACGGCGGGGCTGGCCGAGACTTCGGCTCCGGCCTCCGTCTCGATGATGGCAATGACCTCGCCAATGGCTACGGTGGCGTCAACTTCGTGCAGAATCTTGGTAATCGTTCCGGCTACCGGAGCGGGAACTTCACTGTCTACCTTATCGGTAGCGATTTCTAAAACCGTATCGTCTACTTCAACGGTATCACCAACTTGCTTCACCCAGTTGAGGATGGTCGCTTCGATGATACTTTCGCCCATTTTGGGCATGATGAGCTCCACTTGAGCCATAATGCTTGTGCTTTAACTTGGTTACTCGGGGCTGGTTAGGCCTAATTTGGTTGGGTGCCGCAAAATTACGCTTTACGCGGCAGATGGATAAAGGCTCCGTAAATTATTAGGTCACCGGGATGCCATCAAGTACCCGTCGCAGTTCGTTCAGGGCCTGGAGGGCCGTGTAGGTAATGTTCTGTTGCCGATCCTTTCCCGCACGTAGCAAACGGGCCGTGGTTCCCTCGGGCCCCGCAATGGCAATCCAGATCGTCCCCACGGGTTTTTCTTTCGTGCCGCCCCCGGGGCCCGCGATCCCGGAGGTCGCGATGGCGTAATCCGCCCCCAGGCGTGCGCGAGCGCCCGTGGCCATGGCCACCACCGTCGCTTCGCTCACTGCTCCGTGGTCAATGAGGGTTTGTTCCGGCACCCCGAGCAGACTTTGTTTGAGCTGGTTGGAGTAGGCCACTACCCCACCCTGGAAGTAGGCACTACTGCCGGCATTAGCGGTAAAAAATTTGGCAATGGTGCCACCAGTGCAGCTTTCGGCGGTCACGACGGTTTGCTCCCGCTGCCGTAAGCGCTCCCCAACCGAAGCGGCGATGTCCTGCTTACCGTAGCCGAAAATCAGTTCCCCGATGAGGGCTTTCAGCTTATCGTGAAAGTACTGCAGTTCGCGGGCCATGACCTCTTCGTCCGTGCCCCGGGTACTGAGCCGGAGGCGAACGGTTCCGAGATTGGGCAAATAGGCAATTGACATATGCTCGGGCAGCGCAGCTTCCACCGCTTCAATTCTTACCGCAATGGCACTCTCTCCTTCTCCAGCGGTCAGAATGGTCAGCGACCGCAGGCGGGTAGTCCCGGTGTCCAGATTCTTCAACCGGGGCATGACCTCGTCGTCCACCAGGTTCCGCATTTCGTAGGGAACTCCGGGCATGGAGACCACGATTTTCCCTTCCCGCTCAAACCACATTCCGGGGGCAGTGCCGAACTTATTGGTCAGAATGGTCGCCGTTTCGGGCAACATGCACTGCACGCGGTGGCTCTCCTGTGGCTCCCGGCCAAACTTCCGGTATAGCTTGCTGAGGCGTTCCCAGGTTTCCGCGTGAAAGGCCAGCGTGGAACCGAAATAATCCGCCAGTACCTTCTTCGTGATATCGTCCTTCGTGGGGCCGAGCCCCCCGGTGATCAATACGACGGCGGCGGCGGCCAGTGCGCGATCAAGTCCATCGGTAATGGCCTTACGCTCATCCGCTACGGAGAGGTGCTCCACAACGTCGAAGCCCTCGTCACTGAGTGCGGAAGCCATGTAGGTAGCGTTGGTATCCGTAACCTGTCCGATCAGGATTTCGTCGCCAATGGTGAGGATGTAGGCTTTCATGCTGGTTGCTGGTTGCTGGTTGCTGGTTGCTGGTTGCTGGTTGCTGGTTGCTGGTTGCTGGTTGCTGGTTGCTGGTAAACCTGATTGAGGAGGCTAAGGTTTTACAGGATCGCGGCCCCGAAAAGATTTGTTGACCGAACCCTAGTCTTTGGTCTGGCTTTAGCCCTGGCCCTTCGGTTTCCCGACGGCACCCTCAAGGGAACCGTTCGCCTGCGGCAGAACGGCACACCTCGAGGTGCCCGTTACTTTCTCCTTAGGTGCTCGTGTACATCGGACAATACCTCCCACAACCTGATTTCCCTCCGCCTTTACTTCCCCTCGTCTCAACTTTTCCCCCGGCCGCCGCCTTTCCTTTTTCTAAGCCCGTACTATTTCTATGCACCGTAGCGGTTTTGTCAACATTATTGGTCGGCCCAACGCCGGCAAGTCCACGCTCATGAACGCCCTGGTGGGTGAGCGGATGAGCATCATTACCGCCAAGCCCCAAACCACCCGTCACCGGATTTTCGGCATCCTGACGGGGGAAGACTTCCAGGTTGTGTTCTCCGACACCCCGGGCATCATTGAGGATCCCCGCTACAAGATGCAGGAGATGATGAACCGCTACGTCAACTCCACCTTCGAGGATGCGGACCTGATGATTTACCTCATCGACCCTCAGGAAACCTACGGGGAGGACGACCTGCTGGTGGGGAAATTGCGGCACTTCAAAGCACCCCTGTTTTTGGTCTTTAACAAGATCGACACCGTATCCGCCGAACAGCTCGACGAGATGGAGCGACAATTCCAGCAGTGGATCAAACCCGAAAAGGTGCTGCGAATCTCTGCCCTGAACGGCGAGGGGGTGGACGAACTGAGGGCAACCATCATCGATTCTCTGCCGGAAGGGCCAAAGTATTTCCCCGAGGAACAGCTTACGGACCGTACCGAGCGTTTTTTCGTCACCGAGATCATTCGGGAGCAAATTCTTGAGCAATACCATCAGGAAATTCCCTACTCGGTGGAAGTAGACATTGAGAGCTTCAAGGATGTGGAAACCAAAGACGGCGAGCCACTGGCGCGGATCACCGCCCTGATATACGTATCACGGAAAAGCCAGAAACCGATCATCATCGGTAAGGGGGGCAGCGCCATCAAGGCGCTGGGTACGGCCGCTCGTAAGCGTATGGAGGACTTCCTCCAACGAAAAGTCTTTCTGGAGTTGCACGTGAAAATCCGGGAAGACTGGCGCGATGACGAGCAGCAGCTCAAGCGCTTCGGCTACGAACGGTAGTTTTTATTCCCCGGTCCAGCAAAAAGTCAGCATTCCCCCTTCTTCGGTACCATCTTTCCATCCCGCCCGCCGGAAAACACGGATCGCGGAACCGTTATTTTTGGATAGGTAGGCCCTGATCTCCTTCCCTCCCAATTCGGGGAGGAGCACGATTTCACGAAGCAGCTGAAGTCCAATCCCCTTATTTCGGTTAGCCGGATTTACCGCAACGTTACTGATCACATGATACGGATGATCGGCGGTGGCGTATACAATCCCCACTTCGCCTACGACGATCCCGTCCTGCATGACCACCAGCTCCATCCCTTCCTCCCCGGAGAGGACCGACGCCAGCCACTCCTGATCTACCTCCCCCAGGAAGGTCGCCATCTCCTCATCCCGGAACCAGGAGGCGTACCAGGAAAAGTCTTCTTTCGCAAATTTTCTGAAGTGCAGCATCGTGACCACTTTTTTATTCTGCCCAAATAATCAAAGGAAGAGATTCCGTGTTGTAAGGAAAAACCACAACTGCTTGCTCTTGAGAATGATCTCCTGCATCCTGCACCGGCTGAGCCGAGTATTCCGCTTCACTCCACGCTCCGTCGCACGCCACACAAAATTGATGCTCCCGACGCACCTGGCGAAATTCGTGACCATCGCCAAAACCTGCCCTGCGCCAAAACTAGGCACTTCCCCCTTCCTTCACCGGGCACCAGGTCTTTACCTCATCCTCTGCGGGCTGATGGTGCTGCTGATGGGTTGCGAAGGCCCGCGTGACGTTCGGGACTTTTACTTTCCCGTCCGGCCACTCGAAGACGGACGCGTATACGCCTACGAGAACACCGGGACCCTGCCCGGACCGGACATGGAATACACCTACTACCTGGGAGTGGACGTCGATACGGCGCTGTACCTGAGCGTCACCCGCTACGGTCCCGATCTTTCTCCCCAGCAACAGGGCCGGGAAGAAATCACCAATGACGCCGTGGAGCTGCGGGAGCTCACCCTGTTCACGACCGACAGCGCGGGCATTTCCGCGCCCATTCCGACCGAACTAATCCATGACCGGACGTTCCCCTTTTACGTCGACGAGGCCACGTCCGAAGCCTACGGATACCGAATTCGCTTCGTGGCACCGGATCAACCGGAGGTCGTCAACTACGTCACCCTCAACCGATACTTCGCGGGGGATACCACGGTTACGGTAATGGGTGAAAGTTACCCGGCCATCCGCTTCAACCTCGAAGGAGAGGTCAGCCTGCGGGACCCCGAAGAAGGAGACATCAGCCCTACCTTTTCCGGCTACGAAATTTATGCCCGCGGACTAGGCCTGGTGGAATACCGGCGCATCCTTCGACCCGGGGCCAGTCTGGGCGGAAAACTGGTGGAAAGCATTCCGATGCCGGAATTTGCCGAACGGATGAAGGGGATGTAGGTGCTGGTTGCTAGTTGCTGGTTGCTGGTTGCTGGTTGCTGGTTGCTGGTTGCCGGTTGCCGGTTGCCAGAAATTATTTTCTGGATCCTAAATCCTCAAGCCTAAACCCTAATTTCTCCCCCCTGGTCGGAAGTCTGTTCTGCGCAGCCGTAGGCAAGGAGGACGACGTCCGAACAGTGAGCAAGGAAAACTTGATGTCAGGCGCTAATCCAATGTTTGTACGAGGGATATGATCTTGAGTGCTGAATCCACTGTTCGGGCGAAGGCTTGATTTTTGGTCCTACGTCCACCGTTTGGACCAGGGCACTTCCTTCTTCTATCTTCCTTCTCAACTTTCCCCTCCTTAGCCTAAGCCTTTTCCTAAATCCTAAAACCTTACTCCTAAAACCTAACTCCTGAATCCTAACTCTTGAATCCTAACTCTTGAATCCTAACTCGATCATTCTTTGACGTAACGCCCACAATTCATGAAGCGAAAATTCGCTACCTTTGCCCGCAAATAGCCCGACCATGCAATTTACCTTAACCGAAGAACAGTTGGCCGTCCGCGAAGCGGCCCGTGATTTTGCTCAGCGCGTCCTCAAGCCGGGGGTAATTGAGCGTGATTCCAAGATGATTTACCCCACCGATGAGGTACGGCAGATGGCTGAACTCGGCTTCATGGGTATGATGGTGAGCCCCGAATACGGTGGCGGTGGCATGGACAGCCTCAGCTACGTCCTGGCCCTGGAAGAAATCAGTAAGGTAGACAACAGTTGCTCGGTGATCATGTCCGTCAACAACAGCCTCGTTTGCTGGGGAATTGAGCACTACGGCACGGAAGCCCAGAAGCAGAAATACCTGCCTAAACTGGCCTCCGGAGAATGGATCGGAGCCTTCTGCCTGAGTGAACCCGAAGCGGGTTCCGACGCTACGAGCCAGCGGACCACCGCCGTAGACATGGGAGATCACTACCTCCTCAACGGCACCAAGAACTGGATCACCAACGGTGGCACCAGCAAGGTCCACCTGGTGATGGCCCAGACGAACCCCGAAGCCGGTCACCGGGGCATCAACTGCCTGATCGTGGAAACGGACCAGGAGGGCGTGAAAATCGGCGCCAAAGAAGATAAACTCGGTATCCGCAGTTCGGATACGCATACCATCATGTACTCCGACGTGAAGGTGCCCAAGGAAAACCGCATCGGCGACGATGGTTTTGGCTTCAAGTTTGCCATGAAAACCCTCGCCGGGGGCCGTATCGGTATCGCCGCCCAGGCGCTCGGCATTGCGGGCGGAGCCTTTGAGCTTTCCGTAGACTACGCCAAGCAGCGGGAGGCCTTCGGTAAACCCATCGCGCAGCACCAGGCCATCGCCTTCAAGCTGGCCGACATGGCCACCGACATCGAGGCCGCCAAAATGATGGTTTACCGCGCCGCCGCCCTGAAGGATGCCGGAATGGACTACAACCAGGCCGGCGCCATGGCCAAGCTCTACGCCAGCTCCGTGGCGATGAAGCATACCGTGGAGGCCGTCCAGATTCACGGAGGCTACGGTTTCGTCAAGGAGTACCACGTGGAGCGCCTCATGCGCGACGCCAAGATCACCCAGATTTACGAAGGCACCAGTGAGGTGCAGAAGATCGTGATCAGTCGTGACGTGCTGAAGGGAAACCTGTACGTGCCCACCGAAGGGACCGCGGAAATGGCTTAACCACCCACTATCCCGGAACCCGGAAGGCCCTTACCGCAATACTGCGCGGTAAGGGCCTTTTCATTGACGGGCATGCCTCTCCAATCCGGACCACAATGAACGTAGCTTGCCCCGAAGAAGTTAAGGCGACTTTACCGCTGATGAATCCATTCGGTAATGGCTATTTTGGCGGCAGATGAAGCCCCGCAATCCGCACTCTACCCCATCGCCCTGGCTTTGGCCCCTGCTTGCTTTGCTCTGCGTAGCCTATTTCCTCTATTACTACCAGCAGGTACTGGCTCACCCCTATCGGTTCAACGATGACGTTGTGCAGCACTACCTCTGGCTGGTCACCGTTCATTACGACATACCCTGGGCCGATGATTTCCTGGCCCGGAGTTCGGCCATCATTCAGCCCTGGGGCTTCCGGAGCCTGCTGGGCACTCTGGCCATATTCTTTGACCCCGTAGCCATCTCCCGCTACGGCGTACTGCTGATCATCGGGCTCAACGTTGGGTTCGGTACGGCCATCCTGCGCAGATACTATCCGCTGGTCCTCGCCGTGGCGGGTGCCTTCCTGGTGGCGCACATTAGCCTGACCATGACGGTGGGTTTTCTGGCGCGGTCCTTTTGCGTCCCCCTTCTCCTCGGCTTCACCTACTTTTTGCTCCGGGGCGACCGGCCCCGTACCCTGGGCGTTTGCCTGGTCCTCTCGGCACTCTTCTACCCTCCGGCGCTGCTGATCAACGCGGGAGTGGGGGGGCTATGGTGGCTCAGCGAATGGGTACAAACCCGGAAAGTACCGCTCCGGTGGTGGCCAGCCTTCGCAGGGGGCTTGGTCGGCCTATTCATTGCGTGGTTGCAGTCGCGGCAAATTGCCGCCGCGGCGGAGTTCGGAGAGATGTTCTCGGCCAGTGAAATTGCCGCGATGCCGGAATTCCGCAGCGGCGGCCGGGTGGATTTTCGGAGCCTGACGGACCAACCCAGTATCCGGTATTACCGCTATTTCCTGGGGTCCTTTCTTCCGCCGGGGCGTGATTACTACTTCGCCTACCTCGTCATGCTGCTGGCCCTGGGGGTAAGTTGGTGGCAACGCTCCGTTCTCGGCCGACTGGGAGGCTGGTTGGTCACCTTTGGCGTCGTAACGGTGCTGCTTTACGAAATCGCCAAGCAGTTCATCCCCATGTTCTTCCTCCCGGACCGCTACCTCGTCTACCCCTGGCGGCCCTGGGCCGCAATCGGTTTCGTGGTGGCCCTGTCTGGCCCGTATTGGTGGCGTAAAAAAAAATGGATGTCGATTTTGCTGGCGGTCGGTATCCTCGCCTACGGCCACTACTTTAAAAACCCCACCCAGGTCGGACACGTCAAGGGCGATCAGGTCGCGCCGCTGTTCGAGGCCCTGCAGGCCCTACCCGATACGGCCATGATTGCCGGGCCTCCACAGTTGATGAACCACGTACCGATGGTCAGCCACCGCACGGTGCTCATCAGCAATGAATCCGCCCACGCCCTCTACTTCCGGCGATACTATGACTACGTCACACCCCGACTGGCGGATTTAACGGCCGCCTACGCCGCTCCCGGGGATAGCCTCAACCAGGTGCTGGACTTCGTGGACAAATACGAGATTGACTATCTGGTCATTCAGCCCGATGCCCTGCAAAAACGCAACAGCCGCACCTTTGACCCCCACGCCAAAGACTTCACCCGCCGCACCGAGGGCCGGAGCCCCGGGGATTACGCGCTGCTGCAGATTCCGGACTCCATCAAAACCGTGATTCAGGAGAAGTACTGGTTGGTCCGAACCCGCGACTTGACCCAGCAGTAATACTTTGGGGGAGGCAATAGGGCGAAACGCAGGTGCCGGGTAGTTCCCCGGGGCCGTGACCACGGATATTCCCGCACGTCTTAAGGTCAGTCCACAGGGGAAAACTGCACTTTACACTTAGTTTAACAATAAAACTAAGAACCATAATCCCCCCTGGTACGTTATCTTGTCAACTCAACTTACCGCATATGTCCGCCGAACTTAACCTGGCTACCAAGAATCTTCACCGGAATGGTTTTCTGGATATTGACGTAGATCCCACGCTGGATCTGGTGGCCGAGATCGAGCGCCTCAAAAAGGAGCGCAATGCCGTCATCCTGGCGCATTACTATCAGGAGTCTGAGATTCAGGACATTGCGGATTACATCGGAGACAGCCTTGGCTTAAGCCAGCAGGCGGCCAGTACCGATGCGGACATCATTGTTTTTGCGGGCGTGCACTTTATGGCCGAGACGGCCAAAATGTTGAGTCCGCAGAAAAAGGTTTTACTTCCGGACCTTAAGGCCGGTTGTAGCCTGGCGGATAGTTGTCCGGCTCCGGTTTTCCGCAAATTCAAGGAAAAGTATCCCGACCACGTGGTGGTGTCCTACATCAACTGCTCGGCGGAACTGAAGACCCTGACGGATATCTGTTGTACGAGCACGAATGCCCGTCACATTATTGATTCCATTCCCGAAGACCAGCCCATCATTTTCGCTCCCGACGTAAATCTTGGTCGCTGGCTGGTGAAGGAGACCGGTCGGGACATGGTCCTGTGGAACGGCAGCTGTATGGTGCACGAGATTTTCAGCCACGAGAAGATCACCAAGTTGAAGATTCGTCATCCCGAAGCGGCCTTCATCGCTCACCCCGAGTGCGAGGCCCACATCCTGGACATTGCGGACCACATCGGATCTACCTCCAGCCTGCTACGGTTTACCCGCGACAGTGAGCACCAGGAGTTCATCGTGGCCACCGAACCGGGCATCATCCACCAGATGGAGAAGGCCAGTCCGGACAAAAAATTCTACCCCGCACCGCCCAACAACAGCTGTGCCTGCAATGAGTGCCCCCACATGAAGCGTAACACCATGGAGAAACTCTACCTCTGCATGGAGCACGAACTCCCCGAAATCACCCTACCCGACTGGGTGATCAAGGAAGGCGTAAAAAGTATCGACCGTATGCTGGAAATTTCGGCAAAAGCCGGGCTGTAAACCAGCATCGACCAAAAGCAGGAGGGGCGGCCGCATCAGCGGACCGCCCCTCTTTTGATTCAGCAATCAAACTTTAGGTTCTTGCGATGCTGGGGTTTAGTTGCCGAGCACGTAACGGACACCAAGTCCACCGTATCCGCCACCAAAGCCGCCGAAGCCGCCGAAGCCGTCCCCGATGAAGAAGGTCGGCACCCAGTCGGCGGTAACCGAGATCGGGGTGTCCTGGAAGGTGTACTGCAGCCCGAGATAACCCGATACCGTAATGAGGGTACCGCTTACGTCCGAGCTTCCGGCGTTCCAGAACTGGATGCCGCCACCACCACCGTAGTACCACTGGAGGCCTTCGGTTGACCCCAGGTCATTGTGGATCTGGTAGGCACCGTTCAGGCCGATCCAGCTCCAACCCGTGAAGCCGCGGTAGCTGGCGTAAACTTCTACGGCATTGGTTTCGGAAACGAAGGTTTTGTAGCTGGCCGCCCAGGGGTATCCCAAACGGAGACCAACGGCGGATTTGAAGGGCTGAGCGAAAACTTCAGATTGGCCGAAGAAGGTGATTACGGCCACGAGAGCAAACAAGCGAATGAATCTTTTCATAATGGAGTATTGATGAATACGTTTCGACGATTTCTCGTCAGTTTAGGGTAGTTACGCGAAGGAGCATAGGGATCCTCGCTCCGCGATTTGGACAATAATATATGCCCGGAAAATTAAAATCGTTACGGGAATGATTATTCGGTTAGCAAAAAATGATTAATCGGGCCCCGGTTTCACCACGCTATTTGGGAGGTGCCCGGCACCTGCGGTCCCCCGCCCACGTCGAGCCTTTCGCCTCGCTTCACGCCCCGTCGGCTACCTGAGCCTCCGATGAATGCTTTTACCAGTCCCGTTCACGAAATGTAGGACGATACCCCGGTACGAAATCCATACGCCAAAACAAATAATTTCCACGCTAGTGTTCCAACGCTTCGATCGATTTTCGTAGTTCGCCCAGGCGGGAGCGCCAGATCCAGACTTGCACCCCAAAGGCGATGATCAGCCAAACCACAATGGTACCAAACAGCCACAGTTTTGGTCTTTCCCATAAACCCGAAACATTCGAGAGCAGGAAGCCCATCAGGATCGCCAGGGTTCCCGTTTGCAGCAGGACGGACACCCAGCTGTAGTTGGTTAGCTCCTTCAGGCGCTCCTTCATCGCCAACAGCAAGGGGGCATCACTGACCGGCTTGCTGGATAGGTGGTAGCCCATGAGCCCGTGGACGATGAGCAGGATGAGGCCAATGACCAGGGCAAGATTCCATCCCATGGGCCGCAAGTCACCGTCGAGTGCGGAGTAATAAAGAAAAAGAAACAAAATCCAGGCGGTAGTTTCCACGATCAACTGGCGGCGAATGTGCCGCAGGGAGGGGTGGGTCCAAACCCGCCGTAGATGC
Source organism: Lewinella sp. W8 (assembly GCF_004375085.3). Classification (GTDB taxonomy): domain Bacteria; phylum Bacteroidota; class Bacteroidia; order Chitinophagales; family Saprospiraceae; genus Neolewinella. The sequence goes on along the minus strand of NZ_SNAQ03000001.1, from coordinate 174,383 downwards.
TGGTCCATCCAGGGTTGTTCTTCCTCCGGGCCGGCTTCCTGCCAGTATTTTTTCTGCTCTTCAAAGTCCATGCGATTAATTATTGAGTAGGTTTTTGAGTTTGTTTTTGATGCGGTGGAGCTTTACCCCCACGTTGTTTTCGCTCAGTCCGAGGATGCCACCGATTTCCCGGTGATGCATACCTTCAAGGTAGAGGGCCATCAGGGCGCGATCTGCCCGGGGAAGTTGGCGAATGGCGGCCATCAGCCGCACACTCGGCTCAGCCTCTTCCTCCGAAGGAATACCCGGTTCGGGGAGCCGCTCCCGGAAAATGAGCGTTGGACTTCTCCGGCGAAACCTCGTCAGGGCCGTGTTCAGCGCCACCCGGTACATCCAGGTCCCGGGCGCACTTTCTCCCCGGAAGCTGCCGAAGGACTTCCAGAGCTGGTAGGTGATTTCCTGCCGCAGGTCTTCCCGGTCCGCTTCGTGATCACAGTACAGACCCGCCACTTTGTGGATGATGCCTCCGTGTGATTTGAGTAAATCCAGAAATGCTGATTCTTCCTTCATGGTATCCCGTTAGTAGACGGTCCGGTCAAAATCTTACACCAGCAGACGAAAAAAATCGTTATTGATTAATGGGGTACTTCCTGCGCGATGGGGTGCTCCATACTCCTTGCCTAGCCCGATAGCTATCGGGGGGATAATCTACCGTTCAGACCGGGGTTCCACGGTGATCAAAAGTCTGTTTCACGGGGACATCATCGAATGAAGCGACCTTCACCCATCGAAAGCAGAATATCCCAAAAGGAAATTTTCACCCCTTACATTGGGTAAACGATTTAATGTCCGGGGCCCGGAGGGTTTACGCGACTAGCCTTTGGCAACGGTCCCAAGTTTTGCTTCACAGCTACCTTCGATGGTCGCTAAGCTCGTCGGGATCGCTGATTGTATGACAATGCAACGGCGTGTGCAGCGTAGCGGAATACTCGGCTCAGCCGGTGCAGGTGCAGAGCCCTTTCGTAACGCAGGCTGATTAGGACGAATGAACGGATACCGACTCACCCAACTTATTCCACATGGCTAAATCAAAAAATCACCTACCGGTGTGTAGCTCCTGCAAGCAGGGAATTTCCCGGACGCAGATGAAGAGGACGCTGGCCCTGTTGCCCTTTGACGGCATCTTCCTGGCTCACGAAGGCGACTCCCGTGAAGACAGCCTGTATCGAACCCTGGTCTCCAACCCTCTCGGTATTCGCTGGGCCTGTGATGCCTGTCTGGAAGCGGGAAATGCCCTCATCGGTCGGCCCCGGAAGCAACGTTATACCTTTAACCCGATGGACGTCAACGCGCCCTACCTGGCGTATACGGATCGCCACCTACCCTGTGACCGGTGCGGAGAAAAGTTCGTGTTCAGGAAGGAGGAGCAACGGTACTGGTACGAAGAGCTGAACTTCGTGGTGATGAGTTATCCGAAGCAGTGCGCTCCCTGTCGTCGTACCTTGAGGGAAGGCCGTAGCCTGAACACGGAACTTTCCCAGCTCCTGGCGGATGGTGAACCCCAATCAGTCTCCGACCTACGCCGGGTAATTGAAATTTACACCCTGATGGAGAAACCCGAGCGGGTGGCCTACTACACTTCCCGGCTCCCCCGTAATTGAGTGGGAAGAAAACCTGAACGTAGGGTCCGGGGTTAGGAAGCTGATATGAAGCGAGAACTCATCAAATACCTGGAGCACCTGGAAGAGGAGGAACTAAGGCAGGAAATCCTCCAGCTGTACCGGAAGCTTCCCATCGTTCGGGAGTACTATCAGATGGAGCTCGCCGTGGACGCCGCGGGCCTGGTGGAGAAATACAAAAAGGACCTCCGGAAGGCCTTCTTCCCCGCCCGGGGGCGGGGCCGGCGGGGACGTAGTGAATCCCGGAAAATCATCCGGGCGTTCGAGCGCATCTCCGTCCACCAGAAGGACATCCTCACGCTGCTGTTCTACCGGGTATCCATCATGGTGGATTACCTGACGGCATACCGGCTGGTGAGCGAATCCTTCCATGCTTCCATCGTCACCAGCTACGCCGAAGCCTGCCGGCTGGCCGAAAAGGAAGTGCTGACCGACTACTTTCGGGAGGAGGCCCGCCGGGTGGCCATCAAGCACGAGGAAGCCAAACGACTGTACGGCCACTCCCTACTCCCCCACTGGGAATCCACCTTCGGATAGGGTTACCGAAAGTGGACGTCACCGTCCTGCACCCAGGCGTGCCGCTCGAAGCCGTAGGTCATCCCCAGGTATTCCGCCGACAGGCGGAAGGCGGCGTAGAAGCTGTCGTTTACCGTATCATCGTCCGAACAGGAGAGGACGGACATTTGCTTTCCCCGCAGTTTGCGGCCGGTGGGCTTTTGCGACTTCAGCAGGTCGGAAAGCCGATCGAAGAAAATCTTGAGCGGTCCGCTCATCGCGTACCAGTAGACCGGGCTGGCAAAGACGATCTGATCGTACCGCAATAGACCATTGATCAGCCGCAGAAAATCATCCTCCGCCGGATACTCCTGCTCGTAACTGAAGGGTAGAACGTGGAAGTCGAGCAGGTCAACGACCTCGGCGTCAATTTCCCGTGCCAGCGCCCGGACAACCTCGGCGGTATTCCCCTCCGCGCGAGCGGAGGCCTGTAGGATGATGGTCTTCATGGGGCTTCAACAAATTGAATCCAGGAAAAGACGATCTTACACTTTGCTCACCGCAATCGTGACCGACTCTTCTCCGGGCAGTTCGATGGTCTCCCCTTCGATGCTTTCGTCCATGACCAGGGCATCGGCCAGGACTTCCTGCATCAGGTAGTCACGGAAAGCGTTAGCGGATTCTTCAACGGCCGGTGACCCGAACAGGCGCACCCGGATGCGGTCCGTCACCTCAAAGTTTTGCTCTTTGCGCAGGTTCTGGATTCGGTTTACGAGTTCGCGGGCCAGTCCTTCCTTGGCCAGCTCATCCGTGACGGTTACGTCCAGGGCAACGGTGATTTCACCGTCTGAGGCCACCTTCCATCCGGGGATGTCTTCGGTGAGGATGTCCACTTCGTCGGGGGTGATGACGACGGACTCCCCGTCAACGTCCAGGGTAAAGGATCCGGAGGTATCAAGCTGGTTGATGTCTTCCTGGCTCATCTGGTTGATCTTACCGGCCACGGCCTTCATCTGCTTGCCGAGCCGCTTACCCAGCACCCGAAAATTGGGCTTGATGGTTTTCTTGAGGAAGTCCTTATCGGTCAGGAATTCCACTTCCTTCACGTTTACTTCTCCCACAATGATGGGCGTAACGGCCGCTACCCGACGCTGAAACTCTTCGTCGAGGGCGGGCACGAGGATTTTCTGAAGGGGCTGACGCACCCGGATTTTCTCCCCCTTGCGCAGACTGAGCACCAGGGAGCTGATCCGTTGGGCGTAGTCCATCCGGCGTTCCAGGTCTTCGTCGATCCTGGCTTTGTCCGCTGCTTCGAGCAGCGAGAGGTGTACCGAGTCCACGGCACCTGCGTCCGCGCCATTGTTCGTCAGATTGCGGTAGAGCCAGTCGGCGAAGAAGGGGGCCACGGGAGACATCAACTGGGCCACCCGTTTGAGGCAGGTATCCAGCGTTTGGTAGGCCGCCCGCTTGTCGAGGGTCATTTCACCCCGCCAGAAACGGCGACGGCTCTGCCGCACGTACCAGTTGGAGAGTTCGTCGTTCACGAAGGACTCGATGGCCCGACAGGCCGGGGTGGCATCGTAGTCCGCGAAGTAGGCGTGCACCTCCGCGGTCAGCGAATTCAGGCGAGAGATGATCCAGCGGTCGATTTCGGCCAGGTCCTTGTGCGCTACGGGCGCGTCCTCGCTGGGGCGATAGCCGTCGATATTGGCGTACAGGGCGTAGAATCCGTAGGTGTTGTAAAGGGTGCCGAAGAATTTCCGACGCACCTCGTCCACCCCGTCAATATCAAACTTGAGGTTTTCCCAGGGGTCGCTGTTGCTGATCATGTACCAACGGGTGGCGTCCGCACCGTATTTCCCAATCGTCTCGAAGGGGTCTACGGCGTTGCCCAGGCGTTTGGACATTTTGACCCCACTCTTGGCCAGTACCAACCCGTTCGACACCACGTTCTTGTAGGCTACGGAATCGAAGACCATCGTGGCGATGGCGTGGAGGGTATAGAACCAGCCCCGCGTCTGGTCTACCCCTTCGGCGATAAAGTCCGCGGGGAAAACCCGGTCAAATTTATCCTTATTCTCGAAGGGGTAATGCCACTGAGCGTAGGGCATGGAGCCGGAATCGAACCAAACGTCGATCAGGTCCAGCTCGCGCTTCAGTTCCTTACCGTTCTGGAACAGTACCACGTCATCGATGTAGGGGCGGTGCAGATCTTCGGGAACGGACTGATTGAGGCCCAGGGCCTCGTTGGCGGCCTCCACCGCTGCAGTGAGCTCGGCCACCGAACCGATGCACAGTTCTTCCTCGCCGTCCTCGCTGCGCCAGATGGGCAGGGGGATTCCCCAGTAACGGGAACGACTGAGGTTCCAGTCCTGCAGGTTTTCCAGCCACTTACCGAAGCGCCCCTCGCCGGTGGCGGCGGGCTTCCAGTTGATGGTTTTGTTCAGTTCGCTCATCCTCTCCTTGACCGCACTGGCCTTAATGAACCAGCTGTCCAGAGGGTAATACAGGACAGGTTTGTCCGTCCGCCAACAGTGTGGGTAGTTGTGGACGTACTTAGCCACGTTGAAGGCCAGACCGGCCTTCTTGAGGTGGACGGCGATGTCTACGTTGACGTCTACGTAATCGGGGTCGTCCTTGTAGTTCTTCACGTACCGGCCGGCGAAGGGGCCGGCGCCTTCCGTAAATTTCCCGGTCTTATCCACCAGGGTAAGGGAGCCGATGCCGTTGGCCTTGCCCACCATCATATCGTCCGCACCAAAACTGGGGGCGGTATGCACGATCCCCGTGCCATCTTCCGTGGTCACGAAATGACCGGGGATGACGCGGAAGGCATCCCCGTCGTCGGGTTGCTGGCCGGGAAGCAGCTGTTGGTAGCGGATGCCAACCAGCTGATCGCCCTTGAAGGGCGCACTGATGGCCTCCACCTTAGGTTGATTCTTGGCACCAAACCACTTGCCGACCAGGGCTTCCGCCAGTACGACGTCCACGGATTCTCCCGAATACGCGTTGGTGGTGCGAACCTTGACGTAATCGATCTTTGGTCCCACCGTAAGTGCCGTGTTACTGGGCAACGTCCAGGGGGTGGTCGTCCAGGCCAGGATGTATACTTTCTCGCTATCGGCGGACCCCATAATGGCACCCATACCTTCTTCCGCTTCGTTCTCAGCGGGTGGAGGGGCTACCGGGAGAGTGTAGAGCCACTGGCTGGCGTCATTTTTATCGGTGTCGAACATGGCCACCACCGTGGTGTCGCTTACCTCCTGGTAGGCCCCGGGCATATTCAGCTCGTGGGAGCTGAGCCCAGTTCCGGCCGCCGGAGAGTAGGGCTGGATGGTGTAGCCCTTGTACAGCAGGTTCTTGTCGTAGATCTGCTTGAGCAGCCACCATACGGATTCGATGTAGTCGTTCTCGTAGGTGATGTAGGGATTGTCCAGGTCTACCCAGTAGCCCATTTTCCTGGTGATATCATCCCAGATATCCTTGTATCGCATGACCGTCTCCCGGCAGGCGCGGTTGTAGTCATCGACGGAGATTTTGGTACCGATATCCTCCTTGGTGATGCCCAGTTCCTTTTCTACGCTCAACTCGATCGGCAGGCCGTGAGTGTCCCAGCCTCCCTTGCGTTCGACCCGCTTTCCGTTGAGGGTTTGGAAGCGGCAGAACATATCCTTGATCGTACGGGCCATGACGTGATGGATGCCCGGCTTACCGTTTGCGGAGGGCGGACCTTCGTAGAACACAAAGGAGTTTTCCTGATCGCGCTCCTCGATGCTGCGATCAAAAATCTTTTCCCTTTCCCAAAAGTCCAGGATGTCCCGGTCGATGGCTGGAAGGTCTAATTTTTTATACTCCTGGTACATAAGCTGAGATTGGGGTGCGAAATTACGGAGGTCAGGCAGGAATGCCTAGTAGTTACGAGACTTTAGTTCATGGCATAAAAAAAGCTCCCACGGAAGTGTCCGTGGGAGCTTTTGACTGGTGAATAACAGCGGCAACCCTACGGACGCATCGCGCTCGTAATAATTATACCGCCAATAATTCGCTGATTCTTCGTCATGATGCAAAGGTAACGAACATCGGACAAAAAAGGTTTCGGCTCGTATTTTGACGTCCGTCGGGTGAATCGGACTGCGTCTGGGAGGGTCCCGACCCAAAGCAAACAGCGAATTTTCGCAAGAGAATTATGCCTATTTTCGGACTTTTTCGGGAAAGTCTTAAAAAAATTAACAGTCAACCCTTGTCGGTAAAAAAATAAATTATACCTTGGTGATGCAAACGGGCGATACTTAATACCGCACGCTTAGCAAAACTTTAGTTTTCATTTGGTTTTTTGGGGTTATTGGGAGGCAACGGCGTTGCCTCTTTTTTTTTGCCTTCCCCCAGCCAACTCCGGACTTTACATACAGTTTACATCCAAAAGGATGTGCCATTAGTACCCATGACGTACGGGAGGTAGCCCCGCCATTTCTCTTTCTGTTTAGCCAACGCTAATTTTTGGGGCGTAGGAAATATCAAACTTGAGGGAATTGGCGATGAAGCACTTCTTCCCCGCTTCGTGGTGCAGATCGTGAGCGATGTCCACCTTATCGGATTCGGCGATGACAATCTTCGGGCGTAAGACCACCGAGGAAAACTCCCCGGCCCCGTCACTGGCCTCCTGCATGACCCCTTCCGCCTCGTCGACGTATTCCATAACCGTAACGCCGTTGACGGCCGCCAGGTGCAGGTACCACAGCATGTGGCAGGCGGAGATGGAACTGATAAAGAGTTCTTCCGGGTTATAGCGCCCGGCATCCCCCCGAAACTTGGGGTCGGAAGAGCCTTCGATAATTTGAGACTTCCCCGCCACCGAAATTAGGTGGTCCCGCGAGTAAGCCCGATAGTCGAGGGTACCGGACCCACGATTTCCGGTCCATTCGTTCCTGACGCTGTAATGGTGTGCTCTTTCCATGAATGGAAGATAGGTCCGCCCCGGGGAAGGTGGTAATTATCCCGCAGGAAATCTTTTCCAAGCACGACGCCGTTGGGACACGAGACCAAAAACGGCCTACGGATTAAGCAAACTATGGGCTGAGGATATTTCAAGGGAGCTCGCTTCTATCGTCACTAGCCCCGGCCTTACGGACGACTGGCTTGCGGAGCAAGCCTTTTTCGGAAAGTTGTTCGGTTTTGGGAATGACTCGGCGTGGAACGCCTCGACCGGTTTGGGGGTCCCCACTGGCTCCGTTACGCTTAGCCTTCTCCTTTGCCTAAGCCTTGTTCTCGGCCCCTTACGACCGGCCTGCGCTTACCCGACCATTCGTCCATAGGGCGGGGGCAAGCCTTTTTCGGAAAGTTGTTCGGCTTTGGGAATGACTCGGTGTGGAACGCCTCGACCGGTTTTGGGGTCCCCACTGGCTCCGTTGCGCTTAGCCCTCTCCTTAGCCTAAGCCTTGTTCTCGGCCCTTTACGATCGGCTTGCGGAGCAAGCCCTTTCCAGACTTCTTCTCCATCGACCGGCCTGCGGAGCAGGCCGTTCCCGTTCCGGACTTCTTATCCGTAAACCACAAAGTGGCCATGGGAGGGTTCCCATGGCCACTTTGGACAATTTGAGGTATTCTCCGGACTTAGTAGCTCCAGAGATCCTGTTCGTAGTTAAAGATTTCCTGCTTGATGCGCTCGGCTTCCAGGAGTCGTTCGCGGCCATTGGTCAGGTAACCACCGATCCGACGATCCAGTACGTTGCTTTCCTTGAAGATGTAGCTGTTGAAGTACCGGCTCTCGAAGACGTCTTCCCAACTACGGTTCGCGGCGTCGTTACCGAAGGCGTAGGCCTCTTCGTTAGCCAGCATCTGCCGGGCTGCGGGGTAGTACACCCAGAACATGGGCAGCTCGTAGAGGAAGTTACCGTTCTCGTCAAATTCGTCCTTCAGGGGGGCAATGCCCAGGATGCGGACCTTCATGGTACTGCTTTCCTTATCGAAGAACCAGATTTCCTGCAGGCGGTAGCGGCGGATGTCGTCGGGGTTGAGTTCCCGGGCCACCAGTTCGTAGGTTACCTCGTAGGTTTCGGGGTTCACGACGGGTACGGTGTCGATACCACCGGCCAGGCCTTTACGCTCGTCCTCGGTCAGCGGGGTCGTAAACTTATCGTCGAGGGTTCCGTAGAGCTCAATGTCTCCGCGCTCGGCAGCCTCCATCAGGATGGTGATCAGGGGGCGCTGGGGGTTGGCGAAGGGCAGGTTAATTTTTTCCCGAACGTCGAGTACGCGCCAAATGCGCTTTTGCCACATGACGTCAGCTTCCCGTACGTCTTCGTAGGGAAGGATACGGCGCTCCATCTTCGTTCTTTTTTCCACGATATCGTTCACCGGAGCGGGGAAATCCGTGGTGGGATTGTCCGTCTGGCCAGCACCGGGGAGTTCGAAGTTGCTATCGGGATTGGTATTCGGATTACCGGGGCGCTGGGCGACCAGGGTCGTGGAAGCACCGAGGAGAAGCAGGAGGATCAGTTTGAAAGCTGCCTTCATGGGGTAAAGAATGATTAAGGGAAAATGACTTGTAACGAGATACGAACGCGATGGATAGCGGGCATAGTGTAACAAGCAGAAAAAATAACGGGCCTTCGGGGAAGAAATTTCCGCCGAAGGCCCGCAAAAATCCGTCAGGAATTCGGATTACGCAAATTCACTGTCGGACTTAACGTTATTGGATGTTGAAGACCATCGTGCCGATGGGGCGGGTAGCCGCATCACCGGGGCACTTCGCCCGGATGTTCTGGGCGTAGAAAATGTCACCCGGCTTGGCGCGATTGACGAGGTTCTTAGACTTCGTATTGAAGTTACCTCCGGGGTTCTGGCTCAGCACCGCGTCTTCACGCTTAGGCACGTACACCAGATCGTATCCGGCGATGTTACACTTGGCTTCGAAATCGAAGTTATCCAGGAAGGCGTACAGACCGGTTTGTGACTTAAACACGTTACTCCGGATTTGACCACCCTTGGAGTTACCCAGCATGGGGATTGGATCGGGAATACGCTTCACGCGGAAGGGGAAAGAACCCAGCGTCTGTCCGTTGGCGGTTACGGTTACGGTAGTTTCGCCCTGGCGTTGTCCCTGGACGGTGTACTTACTGCCAGAACCTCTACCCGTAATGTTTTCGCCGAAACGTACGCGTACGTCACCGGAGGGAACACCCGCGGCAGAAACCGTCAGTGGGTTGTCTACGCCGATGTAGAATACGTTCATCTTGTCGGCGGACACGGCTACGGAGCGCTGGCCTACTTCGTAGGTGAACTTACTTTCACCTTCGGTCACCTCACCGGTCAGCGGATTGGTCACCGCTACGCTAAGGTTGAGCGTCTGAGGTCCCTGACCACGAGCGACCGTAGAAAAGTCTGCCTTACCGTCTGCACCAACCGTGAGTCGCTGGCCGTTCACCCGAAGGTCTACGTTGGCGGGGTCGAGGCTGGAGCTGTAGCTACCTACGGAAACCTTTGCGTTCAGGCTTTCTCCACCGATAACGTAGCTGCGATCAGCTTCAAATACCGGGAAGAATGCGTCAAACTTAACCGTACGACCACCAGCGAGGCTGGCCATATCGTTGATGAGGTTAGCTTCTGATACCTTAAGGTCGGACTGCATTTGAGACATCAGGGGAAGGACTGCCGCGACGGGCATGTGACCGAACTTGTAGTCGGACCAGCTTTCGCGGTCTGCTTCCTTCCAGGCCTCATCGTCAACGCTGAAGGGCATGTTATTAGCGACCGAATTGATACGCTCCTGAATCTCATCTGGCTTCAGGCCGAAGGGTTTTTCACCGTATTCGTTCAGCAGATTTGTATAAATTTCGATCAGGCGATCACGCGTCTCTACGATCTTAGCTTTGAGGGCTTCTCCTTCTCCAGGTTCACCTCCAACGCCGTCTTCTCCCAGCACCAGAATGCGGGTAGTGACGTCCTTGTTTTTCTTACCACGAACGGTACGAACTCCGTGATCTTCTTTGTAGTCTTCTTCATTAAGTTCACCGTCGTTATTACCCGCAGCGTCGATGATGGTACCACGCAGTTGATTGACGTAGCTATTGAAATTAGCGGTTTCGGACTGGATCGCTTCGATGGCGGGGAGAATGGGGCGAAATTCAGCTTTTGAATCGTCGTCCAGCAGAGCTTCCAGGCCTTCAACCGTGGAGCCAAGCTGTTCCTCCACCGTGTTGATGCTGGCCTGGTTACCCTCGTCAAGGGTTTGGAAAGCATTCATCACCTCCGCGGAAACGTTCAGGGCCAGCAGTGCCATCAACACCAGATACATGATGTTGATCATCAACTGCCGGGGTTCCTTTGGGATTGACATATTGATTTTATTTAAGACTACCGTGGCGGAGGGGCATCACGAAGACGCTGCACTCCGCCACGGAGTAATTTTAGAGAAATATTAAGTACGCTGAGAATTGGGCTACTTAGGCGTTAGGACCGCGCATGGCGCTGATCATGTTGCCGTATACCGTATTCAGGGTATTGAGGTTGCCGTTCAGCGACTGCATGTTCTCCTTGTAGGCCTTGGTCTCTTCGGAGGTAGCGGCCAGGTCAGCCATGGCTTCGTTGAGCTTAGCGTAGAAGTTACCCATCTGGCGGATCTGCTCTCCGGTACCGGAGAAGTCCGCTTCCTGCAGGGCCTTCAGGCTACTCATGCTCTTGGACATGTTTTGCAGTTCGGTGAGCATGCCACCGAGCTGGGCTTCCACCACTTCGCCGTTGAGCTGAGCGGGAGCGGCACCAACACCACCGGAAGACAGTGGCTGCACGTCAGCGTCGTACTTGCTCAGGCCGGGGTAGAGTTTGTCCCAGTAGTAATCGGGCTCGGGACCGAGGATACCGATCAGGAAGAACAGGAAGGCTTCTACGCCGAGGCCGATGGTGAGGAGGTCGAATTTGATGCCAAAGAGTTCTGGCATCTCCCATGATTGAATTTTCCAGAGGGCGCCAAGCATTACCACCGCGGCACCAACGCCGATGATGAAGTTCTTAGCATACTTGAATGTGGGCGATTTCGTAATTGCCATTTGTACGAAAGTAAAATTTGGGGGTAGATGATGAAAGTTAAGTGATCCGAAAGGATCATCCGGGTCTTCCCCACTTTTGGAAAAATGATTGTGTGCTCAGTGGTAAAAAACCACGTTAACGCCGTCTTAACCGTAGTTAAGCCCGGCTTATTGTTTTGCGGCTGCGAAAATAACGCAATTCGCCAACTTATTCAAAAAATAGTCAGTTGTAAAGCTTTCCGGCCCTCTGCCCCAAACATCCTTTGGTCAGGCCGCCCGGTGGGCCTGCTCACTGTCGTAGATCAGCTGCTGTCCGGCCAGGATGACGGAGGTGGGCGTCCGCCCGAAAATGTCGGCCAGCTTATCCTGATCGTTAGTATAGCACATGGCCTCGACGAGCAGTGCCTGTTCCTCCCTGGTCCAGGGCTCGAAGGAACGGGGGTAATTCACCCGGGCACGGACGATATACTCGGGTAAACGGTCTGCCGGGCGGCGCAGGCCCAGGTCCCGAACGGCCCGGTAAAGCTCCGTAGCCTTGGCTTCCTCGAGATTATTAAAGGTCTCTTCTTCGAAAAAAGTGACCGCTTTCCAGGGCTGATGCACGGTGGCCCGTCCCTTCGGGGGGTATTCCGGCAGGCGATCCGGAAACTGCCGGTGATAGGCCAACAAAAATTCGTGAATCATTTTTCGGGTGTATACCCCACGGAAACGGTTGTAGGCGGGGATTCCCTTGAGCCTTCGGTCCACGATGGACCGACTGCCAATAAACACTTTTGCCAGTTGGCCGACACTGGGCGCGTAGCCCAGCTCCCGCAAATCGCGACAGGCATCGGTGATCATCTGCTCCGGAATCTCCACCGTTTCCTGGCGTTTTTCGTTGACCGCCCGGATGAGGCGGTTGAGGCTCGCCCGCACGTCGGGCTCGCGCAGGCGGCTTTCTTCACCAACGGGTTCCCCCGTGAGTGGATTAACGTTGGCCCGCAGGGCGTGCAGCAGGTCCAGTAGGGTCTGGGTAGTCATGGTACATCGGTTTTTGGTGAATGACTTGGTTGATCGATCACCAAAACTCCTGGGCCAAGACGGAATTAGTCGTCAAATAAACGTTTACTTACGTTTTTATACGTTTATGAACGACTCTGGTGACGCCGTTTCCGCTCGGCCGGCCAGTCAGCTCGTGCCTCGCGCCTGGGCGGATGAGTTACTCCATCCTTAGTCTCAGCCTCCACCTCCACGACCGGCTTGCGGAGCAAGCCTTTTCCAGAAGTCTACCCTTAGTCCTAGCCTTACCCCTCCGCCAAAAAAAGCCCGGCGGACCAAATCCACCGGGCTCTAAAGGCAAGCTTATTCAATCAAATATTCTTGAGGGCTAGGCAGCCTTGCGGGTGCTGGCACCCGGCGTTTTCATGGTCTTAACCTCATTTTTCTTTTCCCGCCCGAAGCCGACGCCAAGCATGGCGCTCAGGAAGATGGGCAGGGCGAAGCCGGCGATCCAGAACTGACCGATGAAGCCTCCGATGATGACGCAGGCCATCATGAGGATGAAGCGAATGAAGAGTCCGTCGATTCCAATGGCGAAGAAGCGCATGAGGGTAATATTTTGGTAGCGCCGGAGGCGCGGTTAGTTGTGGTTGATTGCAGGACAAAGATGTCCTTATGTGCGGCCGATCACATTGCGTTAGGTCAGCGCCAAAGTTGATTTTTCTCATTTTTTTGGCGCGGGTGCAACTATTCGTACCGATGGGCCCATTATCCCCCCGTCCTGCGGGACAAACACCTAAAACCGGGACTTACCCACCAAACCACTTTTTACCATGCGACAATCACTTCAACAACGGATCGGGAGGGGGCTTACGACCCAGTTTTCCGGCCACGTCGCCCAACGGTAAGCTCCCATCAACGGATCGGAGCCCCGGGCGGGCTCCAAGATCGGTTCGGTACTCACGGACGCGGGTTACTTCGTAGCTCATTTGGTAGAGCATTTGACCCATAATCAAATGGTAGCAGGTTCGATCCCTGTCGGTTTTCCGGCCCCGCCGGAACTCGCTCCTCTTTCGTCCGAACCTTCTTTTACGGCATCAGATTTGGGCGCGCCGCGCAGGTGCCTGGCTTCCTGGTGAAGCGCGTTGCACCTGCGGCCCCTCGCCCTCCCCTCAATGACCGAAGGGAGGAAGGATTGAATTATTGAAGGAAGAGAATTCTGGAATACGCCTTCCGCCATTCATTCAATCCTTCCATCCTTCGATCATTCAATCCTTTCCTTTCCACCCCAGTAGCCCAACGGGCAGAGGCATCCGGCTCAGAACCGGTTCAGTATAGGTTCGAATCCTATCTGGGGTACAGCGGACATAGCTCAATGGCAGAGCGCCGGCCTGAACCCCCGGAGATACTGGTTCGATTCCAGTTGTCCACACCAGCGGGTATAGCTCAATGGCAGAGTCACTGGCTTCCACCCAGAAGACGAAGGTTCGATTCCTTCTATCCGCTCTAGTTAGTCTCAACGTACGGTGGTCTGCATTAAAAATCCGTTTCGATCTGGTGCAGACTTCCCCCCGGAAGATAGGCGAATGCTGGTTTGTCGCGCTGCCCTGGAACGGCAGTCCACCCTCCGAAACGGGGTGGCGAGGGTTCGATCCCCTTGTCTTCCTCATACCAGCTGGTTGGCGGTGCCGGCCAGCGTCCTTCCGCCCGGTCGTATAACGGCAATTATTTCTGAATTTGGCTCAGAAGATGGGGGTTCGATTCCCTCCCGGGCTGCCAACGTAAAAGCCCCGATGACCGGGTGGTCATCGGGGCCTCTCTATGTTAAAGCCTAATCCAAAAAAGCAATTGATCCCAAGACGCCCGAGGCGTACTGTATTATGCGGAAGCCGATGGCTTCGGTGTGGCGATTAGGCTCTTCCGGTCAGGTGATGGGTTCCCTACCGGGCTTTGGACCGCGACTTGCTCTGCGGCACCATGCTTTTGCCCTTCTTCTTTGCGGAAGAGTTATTGTCCTGCTGGCCTTTGGCCTGACGAACGGATTTGCGGGCTGCTTTGATGGCTTCGGCCTGTTTACGGGCCTGGTTGCGTTTTTCTACTTTGGTTTTCATTGTTGTTAATCCATCGGCCCAACGCGGGCGCGATTACTGCATCTAAAACGCTCGGGTCACCGCTTAGTCACCATTAATTCGACTCTTTTTTTGGTCGATTTTAGTTAAAGTTTTTCGCCTCTTTTTCGGGCCTATTGCCCCCAAGAAAAAAGCCCCCGTCCGGGGCGTCAGACGGGGGCTTTTCCAGTTGTTTTCCGGGCCGTTTACAGGATCAGCATGGCGTCTCCGTAGGCAAAGAAGCGGTACTTTTCTTTCTGTGCCTGCTCGTAGGCCTCCAGGATCAGATCGATGCCGCCGAAGGCACAGGTCGTGATGAAGAGGCTGGACTTCGGCAGGTGGAAATTCGTCAGCAGATGGTCGGCGATGTGAAAATCGAAGGGCGGGAAGATGAATTTGTTCGTCCAGCCTTCGTTGGCCGCCAGCAAACGTTCGGCGCTAACGCTGTTTTCCGTGGCCCGGACGGCGGTCGTGCCGATGGCACAAACCTTTCCACCGTCTTTTTTGGTCGCGTTCACAATTTCGCAGGCCTCCCGCTCCACGCGAAAGTACTCAGCGTCCATCTTGTGCTTGGAGAGGTCCTCCACTTCAATGTCCCGGAAGGTACCCAGTCCGAGGTGGAGCGTTATTTCTGCTTTTTTAACGCCCTTGAGCTCCATCCGCATGAGGGTTTCGCGGCTGAAGTGGAGCCCGGCGGCGGGAGCCGCCACGGCCCCGATCTCCTTGGCAAAAACGGTTTGGTAGCGCTCGGCATCCCGGGAATCAGCTTCCCGCTCCAGCATCTTAGGCAGGGGCGTATTACCGAGGCCGTGCAGTTCCTTAAGGAATTCGTCGTTAGGGCCTTCGAAGAGGAAGCGGATGGTACGTCCACGACTGGTAGTATTGTCCACCACTTCAGCGACCAAACGGGTGTTGCCCCGCTTATCGTTGAAGTATAGTTTGTTGCCTACCCGGATTTTCCGGGCGGGATCGACCAGAACGTCCCAGAGGCGGGCCTGGGAGTTGAGTTCCCGGAGCAGGAAAACCTCGATCCTGGCCTGGGTTTTCTCCTTAAGGCCGTAGAGCCGCGCGGGGAATACCTTGGTGTTGTTGAAGACCAGGCTGTCGCCCTCTTCGTAGTAATCCAGCAGATCCGTGAACTGCTTGTGCTCAATCTCCCCGCTGTCTCGATGCACCACCATCAGGCGGCTATCATCTCGCCTTTTGCTGGGGGTCTTGGCGATTAGTTTTTCGTTAAGTTCAAACTTGAATTGCGACAGCTTTGTCCTCATTCCCGTAGGTTAGTTTTTTTGGCCGCTTGGGCTCAAACAGCGTGCAAAGATAGGGGCTTTTCAACATTTCGTAGAAACAACCACCTAGATGTAATGTGGCTAGTGGACGGAAAGTTCTTACTCCGGCGAGGAAAAGGGGGTATTCGTCCAACAATCGTTGCGCTTAGTCTATTGTAAAGATTCCCGGCCAACCTTTTTCATAATTTTAGGGCCTTCAATCCACCCATATGTTATTCCTCAAAGTTCTTTCCGAAAGTGTCCGTCAGGCCTGGGCACAGCTGACTGGCAACAAGCTGCGGACTTTCCTGTCGCTACTCGGCATTTCGATCGGCATTTTCTGCATCATCGGCGTGCTTTCTGCCGTCCAGTCGCTGGAGGATAACGTTTCCGGAAGCCTGGCCAAATTGGGAGACGATGTAGTCTACGTGGACAAATGGCCCTGGAAGGACAATAGTAACGACTGGTGGGAGATCTTCCAACGCCCCTTCCCGGACTACGACGACTACGAAGCCCTGAAGAAAAATATGCCTACCGCCGGCCTGGTGGGCTACTGGACGGTGCCGGGAACCCGCACCCTCAAATGGCAAAGCCAAAGTGTAGAAGGAGGTTTCCTGTTCGTTACCACCTACGAGCTCGACCGACTGTTCAACATTGAAATCGGACAGGGACGCTACTGGAGTTCGTCGGAATACTCCAACGGGGTGGATAAAATTCTGCTCGGCAACGCCATCGCCACGGAATTATTCAGCGCCGTTAACCCGGTGGGAAAGACCATTAAGATGCAGGGGAGAAAGTACGAAGTCATTGGCGTGCTCGAACCCGCCGGCGATGACCTGATCAACCCACTGGACTTCGACGACGCCATCCTCGTTACCTACAACAACGCCGCTCGCTTCATCAACCTGAAAAACCGAAACCGCTTCGGAGGTACGGTAGCCGTAAAGGCACGGGAAGGCGTGGAAATGGGACGCCTTCAGGACGATATCCGGGGCATCCTCCGCAACAATCGCCGGCTACGCCCGCGGGAAGAAGACAACTTCGCCCTGAATGAGCTCAGCATGACCGCCGATGCCCTCGGCGCCTTTTTCGGAGTGCTCAACATGATCGGCTTCATCATCGGTGGTTTCTCCATCATCGTCGGAGCCATCAGTGTAGCCAACATCATGTTCGTAAGCGTCAAGGAGCGCACCAGCCTCATTGGGGTCAAGAAAGCCCTGGGAGCACGACAGTTCGTGATCCTGCTGGAATTCCTGACCGAGTCCGTGATCCTCTGCGTCATCGGCGGTGTCATGGGGCTGCTCCTCGTCGTAGGCATTACGGCCATCATCAATACGGCCTTTGACGCCTTCGCCATCACCCTGAGTCCGTTCTATGCCATGGTCGGGGTAGTGCTCTCCGCGCTGGTCGGTATCGCGGCCGGTTCGGTCCCCGCGGGCCTCGCGGCCCGGATGGACCCGGTGGAAGCCATGCGGAGCTAGATACTGGTTTACCTGGTTGCTGGTTAAAGGTGGCTATTCCACGATGAGTTCGTCCAGGTAAATTCTTGCCCGGGCACCCGCCCGGTGGTGGCCTTCCGGAATGGCCCCGAAGGCCGCCATCTCGACTCTGATGGCACGCAGGGTCGTCGCGGGAAAGCTTAACTGATGAGCAACTTTATTTCTGCCCTGTTGGGTAGCCTTTTCCGGCTCCTCCAGACTGGCCAACTCCACGAACTCCCCGTCTCCCCGGTCGCCATAAACCGTGATGCTTCCCGGAGGATAAATACCCGAAATCGTATAGCGGAGGGTGGAGAACCTCAGTGAACTGGCCGACCGGGGTTCCGGGAACGTCATCGTCAGGGCCAGTTCGTTGCCGGAGAACTTATGCCAGTTGGTGTCCACTGGTGTCAGTTTGGCGTACTGGAGATTGGATAATTTGGGTAATGCCTGACCGCTCCGGTCCGTAACCTTCGCGTCCATTCCGGCGTGAATGGGCAAGTCGAGCGAAACGGGATACCCGATGGGTTCGCCGTCGAGGAACGCCTGGGCCGTGACGAGCTCACCCGCCCCAATCGTGAAGGGGCCGGAATACTTCAGGGCACTGGTGTCGGGTGCGGTGCCGTCCAGGGTGTACCTCACGTCCAGGCCGGTGGCTTCCGTTTCCAGGCGAATCTCAATCTTGTCGCCCAGCCTGCGGTGATGCATCCAGGGACTGAAGGCGCTTTCGGCGTACCGTACCTGCCGGGCATCCAATTTCCGGAAGGCGTACAAAACGCGGCCAATGAAATCATCCCAGTCCTGGCGCGCACTACTGGTCCAGGCATTTTCGGCCACCGCAAAGACCCGGGGGTAATTCATGTAGGTGAATTTACTCCAGTCACTGATAGACTCCGTCCACATATTCGCCTGGATTCCCTTGATCAACCGGGCTTCTTCCTCCGACAGCTCCTGTGGGATTACGTCATAATTGTAGGCCGTCGACAACAGGAGCCGGGAGTATCCGAGATTGGGCTCAAGGTCGTCGTGCCCCTGCTTCAGGTCCAGGTAGCAGAACTTACTTGGCGTCATGATGACCTCGTGGCCGGCCCGGGCGGCCGTCAGGCCGCCTTCCTCGCCCCGCCACGACATTACCGTGGCGTTGGGGGCCAGTCCTCCCTCCAGGATTTCGTCCCATCCGATCATGGTCCGGCCGCGGGCATTAATGATTTCTTCCATCCGCTGGATGAAGTAACTCTGCAGTTCTTCCTCGCTTTGCAGGCTCTCCTCCCGCATCTTTCGCTGCGCATCCGGATCAATTTCCCACTGCTCCTTGTTGCATTCGTCTCCCCCGATGTGGAGGTAGGGAAAGGGAAAGAGGTCCATCACCTCATTGAGCACCACCCGGGCAAAGTCATAGGTTTCTTCCTTTCCCGGATTGATCGTGTTGTAGCGAAAGACCCCTCCCGTTGCCACCGTGGGCAACGCCTTTACCGCGCCGATTTCGGGATAGGCTGCCACCGCCGCCTGGGCGTGACCCGGCATATCAATTTCCGGCACCACCTCGATGAAGCGGTCCGCGGCGTAAGCCACGATTTCCCGTATTTCCTCCTGAGTGTAGTACCCGCCGTAGGTGGCGGGCTCGTCTGCTCCCTGTGGGGCCCGGCCCCACCAGTCGGAGTAGCGTTCGTCCGTATTGAGGCGGTCCGCCCGCCACGCGCCTACTTCGGTCAGATTGGGATACCCCTTGATTTCAATTCTCCACCCCTGGTCGTCCGTCAGGTGCCAGTGGAAGCGGTTGAACTTGTTGGCCGCCATCATGTCCAGCACTTCCTTCACCTGCCCTACGCTAAAGAAGTGCCGGGATACGTCCAGCATGTAGCCGCGCCAGCCGAAGGCGGGAGCGTCCCTGATCTCCACGGAGGGGATACCTACCGGGGATGTCATAACGCCTTCCTCCGCAAAGAACTCCGGGGGCATCATTTGCCGGATACTCTGCAGGGCATAAAAGAAACCCGCCCCGGTGGCCGCCGTGATGCGAATTTGCGCGGGCGTAACGGATAAATTATAGGCCTCCTCCCCTAGCGCAGGGTCGGTGGCCAGGGTAATGTTCCCCCCAGTGTCCGTCGTTACCGCGGGGCTCCACCCCATCCGGTCCGCAAAGTTCGCCAGGAAGGGTTGCAGTAATTTCTCCTGGGCTTCCTCTTCCACCGAAATGGTCATCCCTGGGGTAAAAACAAAGGCTCCGGTTCCCTCGACCAGCTCCGCCGGACGCGGGATGATCAGCGCTTCACCGATCACGGGATCGGGTTCATCGGTACAGGCCAACAGAGGAAGAAAAAAGAGGGGTAAAAGAAATCGCAGCATGCGATAAAAGTAGCCCTAGCGCGATTAATCTTCCGCATCCCGTGATAACCGGCACAAAAAGAAAGCGCGGCACGAAGTCCTCTTCGTGCCGCGCTGATTGGAAAATGGTGCCTGGGGAATTACTCCTGCACTACTTCCATGTCCATTTCCTGAACAACTTCGGGGTGCAGACGCAGGGTCAGGGTGTAGCTGCCGATCTCCTTGGCCTCTTCGGGAAGGATGATCTTCTTGCGCTCCACCTCGACGCCGAACTGCTCCTGAAGGGCATTCTTTACGCTCAGTTGAGTGATGGATCCGAAAATCCGACCGCTGGTACCGGCCTTGGCACCCACCTTAAGGGTCTTGCCCTGAAGTTGAGCGGCCATTTCTTTGTAGACGTCCAGACGCTTCTGCTCCTGAGCTTCCTCCCGACGGATCATCTCGTTGAGACGGCCGAGGTTAGACTTGTTGGCGATGATGGCCAGTCCACGGGGAAGCAGGTAGTTACGACCGAAGCCGTCTTTTACGTCCAGCACTTCGTGCTTGTCGCCGACTTTGTCGACATCTTTCAGCATAATTACTTTCATGGTAAATTATGTTGTCCCACCCTTTCGGGGCGGTGCCCCATGTAGGTGGTGGTTAGATAAAAGGGATTGAAGGACAGAATGATTGGAGGAGTGAATGATTCAATCCTTCATTCCTTCCGTCCTTCAGTCATTATTTACTTGAGCAAGTCCGTTACGTAGGGCAGCATGGCCAGGTGGCGGGCCCGCTTGATGGCGGTGCTGATCTTACGCTGGTACTTGAGGCTGTTGCCGGTGATTCGGCGGGGAAGGATCTTACCCTGTTCGTTCACGAAGGTGAGCAGGAAGTCAGGATCCTTGTAATCGATGTACTTGATGCCGTAGCGCTTGAAACGGCAGTACTTTTTTTTGCGTCCACCAATCTTGGGATTGGAAAGGAACTTGATATCGTCGCGACTTGCCATGATTGCAGTCTTTCTTAGTTAGTGGATGTGGATTATTCTTCCTCCTTGAAGGATTCAGCGTCGCCGGAGGGAACGCCGGACAGGCTCGGGGCGTCAGCCTTCTTGCGGCTCACGCCGTGGGCGGCGGGCTCGTTCTTGGCTGGTTTCTCCTGCTTCTTACGCTTGGCTTTGCCGATCTTGCCGGCACGCTTGTCCGCGTTGTACTGAACGCCGTACTTGTCCAGTGCTACGGTCAGGAAACGCAGGATGCGTTCGTCCCGGCGCATGCCAAGCTCGAAGTTGTTAAGGAAAGCTCCGTTGGGGGCGGTGTACTCAATGCAGTAGTAGACGCCGTTGCTGCGCTTGTTGATGTCGTAAGCCAGCGTGCGCAGGCCCATCTCATCCACGAAGACGATCTCACAACCCTCCTTTTGGAGGTTGTCTACGTACGCCTGAGCCGTCGACTTGATGTCTTCGGTCGACAGCACCGGATCTACGATGAAAGTAGTCTCGTAATTTCTCATATGGATCAGTCGTACTGATATGGTTAGAAAAGAATGTTAATCACCCTGGCGCCAACAGCTTGGGCCAAAGCGGGTGCAAAGATACGACTTTTTGGCAAACGAGGAAGACTTTTTTGCGCCACCCACCTTTCGGGCCAGAGTTACGGGCCCGAGTTCCGTTCGCTCGTCGGGCGCTTCGATTGTTTTAAGCATGCGACGGCGCGCAGGTGCCATGAATATTAGGATTTAGGCTCAAGGATTTAGGATTTAGGCGAAATTTGGAATGGGGACGAAAGATCTTGTGTCCTTACCAGGAAGATGCCCCAATTACATCTTAGATCCTTCATCCTAAATCCTTAATCCTTCATCCTAAACCCCGGCACCTGCGCTTGCGCCCAAAAAACCATCCTTATTAATAGGATAGATTACAATTTCGCCAGAATCTTCCGTCCCCGGCTGAGGAAGCCGGCACTGGCCCCCTCGGCGATCTGGTTTTCGATGACGCCCCGGAGCTCGTCCTTCAACTCCGGGTAAAGGGTGCAAAAATTGGCCACAATCTGCATGGCGAACACGCGCATGGCCACCGCGTCGGCCGGACTGGCCGTGACCCGAAAGGCCAGGTCCAGCAGGTGGCCCTGTGGTTCTTCGGCGATGAGTGCCAGGGGGATTTCTGAAAAGTACCGCAGTACGTTCCGGCGGATGGCCGGATGGACGGGCTGTCCCGCCGCCTCAATCAACCGCAGGTGAAAGGGAATCAGCCGGTCCGGATGCCGCCGCCCCAGGTCCCCCACCACCATGGCGGCCCGCTGGGCCTCCACCACTTCCCGTCCAAAAAAATGCTCCATGAAAGCAGTGAGGTCTTCCGGGTGCCTTTCCAGATGGTCGAGCAGCAGGTCTGCGTTCGCCCGGGAGTGTTCGCTGAGAAGTTGTGCCCGAAAATCCATGTCGTAAAGGGTTCGAATGCTAAAGTTGAGGATAAGCACGGGGCCGGCCGAGTGGTGCCCCGGCACAAAATACAAAGCGGGAAGCGCAAGGCACTTCCCGCTTTGGGTATTCAGTTTAGTTGGTGGAGCCGAGGGGTCGGTCCGCTCCTGGTTTAGTCGAAGGACTGGTTAGATTGCTTGGAGGCGGCCACCAATTCGGCGTACTCTTCGGTGCTCAAACCGTCGTAGCAGTACTGAATGGGATCGACCTTCACGCCGTCCTTATGAATTTCGTAGTGCAGGTGGCTACCCGTGGAGAGTCCCGTGCTGCCCACCTTTCCGATGGTGGCACCACGTTCTACCTCTTCGCCTTTTTTGACCAGGACCTCGCTCATGTGGGCGTAGATGCTTTCGAAGCCGTATCCGTGGTCAATGATTACGCATTTGCCCAGGTGACCGCGGACGCCCGCCCACTTCACCTTGCCCTTACCGGACGCCTGGATGGGCGTGCCCCGGGCGCAGTTGAAGTCAATGCCGTAGTGCATCTTCTTCACCTTATATACCGGGTGAATCCGGTAACCGAAGCCAGACAGGTTTTCGATCTTGCGGTTGAAGCGGTCGCTGCGGATGGGCTTGATGCTGGGAATGGAGGCCAGCATGTCTTCCTTTTGCTCGGCCATCATGGTGATGGAGTCCAGCGAACGACTCTGGAGGTCCATCTGGTGCTTCAGGCGATCCACGTTTTCCCGGAGCTGGGCCATGTAGTCACCGCTGCGGGGAAGCGACCGTAAGTCTTCGTAGGCGTCGTGACCACCACGACCACCCTGCCAGACGTCCTGGTCAATGGGGTCCATGCCGAACACCATGCGGTGGGCGGCGGCATCACGTTCCTGGAGGTTGCCCAGCACCGCAGAAAGCTCGGAGAACTCTCCCTGAATGGACGCGATTTCTGCACGAAGAACGTCGTTCTCCTGCATCAGCATCCGCTCACTCGGACTGGGGAAATAGCGGTGCACCAAAAGCAGCATGACCACCGCGGTAACGGAGGCTGCGCAGAAGAAGCCGAAGATTCTCAGAATGGTGTAGCGCAAAGGCTCAACAACGCGATCGTACTGAAGCGTCTGTTGATTAAAGATAAATTTCTCTCGTCTCATAGACGTTGTCTTAAACCTAAAATAACAGTCGCATTGAAGGCTGAAGATAAATTACTGTTGGTATGCAAGGCACTCAAAACGATTAACGACTGTTTTATCCCATGAAACCAATAAACCTATCGCCATTGGATTTCGTTGTGCGCGAATGTAGGTTATTTCCCAATCGGTTACTAAAAAAGCATAGAAAAAGTTATTAACAATTTAACCAATTTGGTTTCAAAAGCTAAATATCGTCAATAATTCACAAATTAGTTAACAAAAATTGCTTGTTTAAATTTGGTTTTTATACGTTTTTTTAACACAAAAAATAGCGAAAAAGCCTACTGAAGCACCAAAAGGATTAGCACCCGAGGCGCCTAGCGAAAATTCGCTACCTTGCCGAAAATTACTGATCATGCAGGGAAAAACGGTTTTCATTTCCGGTGCCAGCCGGGGGATTGGCCTGGCCATCGGCAAGCGACTGGCCAAGGCGGGTGCCAACATCATCGTTACGGGAAAAACCACTGAGCCGCACCCCAAGCTGGAGGGCACCATCTTCACGGCCGCTGAGGAGATCGGCGCCATGGGGGGAGGACAAGCTCTTCCGATCGTGATGAACGTGCTCGAAGAAGAGCAGGTAGCCGCCGCGCTGGAACAGGGGGCTAACCACTTCGGATCCATTGATTACGTGATTAACAACGCCAGTGCCATCAGCCTGACCCCAACGGCCATGACGACCATGAAGCGCTTTGACCTCATGTTCGGCATCAACGTCCGGGGCACTTTCATGGTCTCTAAATTGGCGATACCCTACCTGCGGGCCGCCGGAGGCGGACACATCCTGACGATGAGTCCTCCGCTGAACCTCAAACCGGAATGGTTCGAAAACCACCTTGCCTACTCCATGAGCAAATACGGGATGAGCATGACCGTGCTCGGTCTGGCTGAAGAACAGGAGCGTTTCAACATCAAGGTCAATGCCCTCTGGCCCCAGACCACCATCGCCACGGCCGCCGTGCGTAACGTTCTGGGCGGGGAAGAAATGATCAAAATGTCCCGCACCCCGGACATCGTCGCGGATGCCGCCTACGAAATCCTCACCAGCGACCGCAGCGGGCAGTTCTGCATCGATGAAGATATCCTCCGGGAAGCTGGCATGACGGACTTTAGCCACTACAGCGTTACCCCCGGCACGGAACCGCTGAAGGACCTTTTTGTGGAATAGATTGGTCTGTTGGTCTGTTGGTCTGTTGGTCTGTTAGTCTGTTGGTCTGTTAGTCTGTTAGTCTGTTAGAAGTTAAGGGAATGATGAAACACCAAACTAAAATACTAACGAACCAAAAGACTAACGAACTAAATTACTAACGAACCAAAAGACTAACGAACCAAAAGACTAACGAACTAAATTACTAACGAACCAAAAGACCAACAACCGCTACCGAAACATGCCGAAGCAATCATTATACCTACTGGCAAATTTCTTGCGCTGAAGTTCCCGGCTTTGTCCGAGGTCAATCTGGATACTGGCTTCGAGGGTGGGGCCCAGGCCACCGGGTACGTTCCGCAGGTCCGACACCACGGCGTCGTAGCTGATCCCAATCCGCAAAATATCCTGGCGGAAGCTGACGCTGCCGATGAACCCGTCGGCGTTGGCGAAGGCATGACGGTACCACCCGCCCAGGGCAAAGGGCCCGTAGCCGAAGTAGGCCCCCAGGTTTAGCTGCTGAAAACTCGCCTGGGAGGTGTACAGAAAGTTGGGGGTGACGTAGGCCGGGCGCCGGCGATTGCTGTAGCGTTTGACGTTGAGCTGGGCTCCGCCGTGGATGCTGAAGCGCTGGGGACGTCCGGCGTAGAGGTTATCGTTGAGGTCGATGAGTTGTTCATCGGGGCGGTTCAGGTGCTCGATGCTGATTCCGCCATATAAATTCTTGGCGTACATCAGCACCCCGATTCCGAAATCGGCGGAGGTTTTCGAGGCCGAAACCAATTGCTCTTCGGTAATGCCCGTGGCGCCGTCGAGTGGATCGAGTACGTCTCCGAAGATGAGTCGATTCTGGTCCAGGGCCGTAGAAAGGATGCCGGCCGCCATCCCGAAGCGGGCGTGAAATTCCCGGCTCACCTGTACGTCGTAGCTGTACACCAGGGCGACTTCCGTGGTCGTGTAGCTGCCCTCCAGCTGACTGTCGTTCATCACCCGCAGGCCGAAACTCGACGGCGTATTCTCAATGGGCTGTTCGTAGGAAGCCGCGATGGTGGTAAACGCACTCGGAAAGGTGGTATGCTGCGCCCGGTAGTTCAGACTTATCCGCGGAGCGGGGCTGACCCCGGCAAAGGCCGGATTGAGCCGTAGGGGAGCGGCGTAGAATTGAGAAAAGACCGGATCCTGTGCCCCAAGGGAAGGCAGCAAAAACAGGAGGGCAAGTATGGTAAAGGTTTGGCGCATCGTTTGGGGATAACTAAAGGCACTGGCACATCGGGCGGGCGGACAAGGCCCCACTCCGGAATACTAACGTAAAAAAGGGGAAATGTTTACATCTACCTCCCGCCGGATTAACGTTAGTAAGCGCTGGTGCGGCCCTAAAGCTAGGGTGCGGCACCCCGCTTTCCAAACCCCATGCGTTAAAGTGCGATCTTCGCGTCGTGCCCCCGACAGCCCCCAACGATTCGGGGCAAAAACCCGTTTACCAAACAACGTTTCCCGGTCCTGACCGTATCTTGTTTTAGCCCCCACACGTATACCTATGCTTAAGCATCTGCTTACCATTCTTTGCCTGTTGACCCTTACCGGTCTTTCCGCTCAACTTCGCTTTCAGGATGAGCTCCTCTGGGACGACTCCCCGCAAATCATCGAGTGGGAGGGCGTTCGTTCCGTAAGCTTTTCCCATACCCTGGTGCCCCGGGGAACGAGTACCGTTTCAACGCAGGGGCGACGGAGCGCAGGTGCAAAGTTTAGTAGTCGGGCCCCGGTGTACGTCCGGCAGTTCCCCGCGGCCCCGAACCGGGAGTACACCGTGGAGGTCCTCTCCGCCAATTTTGAATCCATTGCGCTGCCCGCTGGCGCGGCAGCATTTCCCGAAGACTTCACCTTTTCGGTAAATACCACCCAGCAGCCCGAGGGCTGGATCGGACTGGTCAGTGCTCCGGCCATCATCAATACGTCCACCGGTCCCCAGCGGCTGGTTTCCGTAGACATTCGCCTGGTCCCAAATGGCGGCCGGGGAACGGGCCGTATGGATTACGCCACCAACTCCGTGCTCTCCCAGGGGCAGTGGTTCCGGGTGGCCGTGACCCAGTCGGGTATCCACCGCATTAACGGAGACTTTCTGGCCAACGAGCTTGGCCTGGATCCGGGAAGCATCAATCCACGGTCGCTGGCCCTGTTTGGCCAGCCCACCACCGGAAAGCTTCCCGAGCCCATCGAAGTATCCACACCCGATGACCTGACCGAACTGGCCATCCGGGTAACGGGAGAAGAAGATGGCTCCTTTGATGGAGGTGATGCTATCCTTTTCTACGCCGAGGGGCCCGATCGGCAACGCTACGAGGCCGACCAGGATCGCTTCTTTTACGAAAAGAACGTCTACGCCACCGAGAACTACTACTACCTGAGGGTAGGAGGTGCGGACGGCCGCCGGATCAGTCAGCTTCCCGCCGCCAACGCCACGACCAGCACCAACAGCTACGACGCCTTTTACCACTTTGAGGAAGATCGCTTCAACGTCCTGCATGAACTGGGGGGGAATTCCCACGGCTCCGGTCAGCAGTGGTTCGGCGAATTTTTCAAGGTATCTCGCGAGAAAAACTACCCCACCCTCTTTCGGGTCCCCAATGCGGTGGCGGGAGAAACGGCCGAGCTGCGGGCGCAGATGGCCCTGCGCACGGACGTTACCAATCGCTTTTTCGTGGAAGTGCAGGGGCAACGGCTGACCAGCCGCTCCGGCAGCAGCGTCAGTTTCGGTCGTCAGGAACAGTTACCGGCCGCCCGCCCGACGGAGCTGATTGGCAACATCGAGCTGAGCTCGCCCGAGATCGACGTGCTCGTGGATTACCCCTTCCCCGCCAACGCCAACAACAGCGAAGGTTGGCTGGACTGGATCCAGCTCCGCGCCCGGCGCCAGATCAGCTTCCCCGGCCAGGATCAGTTCAACTTCCGGGATACGCGCACCATGGAGGCTCCCGCCGTCACTTACCAGCTGAGCAACCTCCCCGGAGATGCCCTCGTGTGGCGGGTGGACGGTGCGGACGTTCGGCAAGCAGAACTGACGAACGGCAGCTTCAGCGCGCCCGCCGGTGGCACCTTGTTTGAGTACGTTGCCTTCCGGCCGGGGGGCAATCTACCCGCCCCCGTCTCGGGCTCCCGGGTGGATAACCAAAACCTGCACAGTATCGAGCGGGCCGACATGATCATCGTCAGCCACCCCACCTTCCTGACCCAGGCCGAGCAGCTGGCCGAGCACCGCCGCAGCCACAACGGCCTGGAAGTAGTGGTGGTCACCACCGAACAGGTCTACCACGAATTCAGCAGTGGCCGCCCCGACGCCGCGGCCATCCGGAATTTTGCGCACATGATCTACGGCCGGGACCCTAACCTCCGGTTTCTGTTGCTTTTCGGAGACGGAAGTTTTGATCACCGCAACATTCTGGGGCTCGGTACGACCTTCATCCCGGCCTTTGAGCACAGCGGTAACATCACGGAAGTGGGTAGCTTTCCCGCCGACGATTTCTACGGGATTTTCAACCCGACGGCGGCCGGACAACCCCTCGGCCCCATGCTCAACATCGCCGTGGGTCGGCTTCCCGTGAAGTCCGGCGACGAGGCCAATCAGGTGCTGGCCAAGCTGATTCGCTACGACACGGAACCGGCGACCCTTGGCGACTGGCGCACCCGCATGGTCTTCGCCGGAGACGACGAAGACGGAGGCACCCACTCCCGCGACGTCAACACCGTCGCCAATGCCGTTGCCGCCCGAAAGCCGGACCTCAATTTTGACAAACTCTACTTCGACCTCTTCCCCCAGCAGAGTCTCTCCGCCGGGGACCGCTACCCGGACGTTACGGAAGGCCTGGACCGGGCCATCTTCCGCGGTGCACTCGCGGTCACCTACCTGGGGCACGGCGGCCCGCGTGGATGGGCTCAGGAGCGGGTGCTCACCATTCCACAAATTCGGAACTGGACCAAGGAGCCCAACGCCATTGACCCCATCCAGCCGCCGGTCTTCATCACGGCGACCTGTACGTTCAGCAACTACGACGATGCGTCCTTTGTCTCGGCCGGAGAGGAAGCACTACTGACCCCCAACGGCGGGGTAATTGCCCTGCTGACGACCACCCGTCCGGTGTTCGCCAACCGTAATTTCCAGTTGACCAACGAAACCATGCAGGCCATGATGGACCGCCCCGAGGGGGAATGGCGCAGCCTGGGAGACATCATCCGGATTGCCAAGAACAACGCCATGGGCGTTGATTCAGGAACCCGCCTCGACGGGCGAACCGAGAACGTCCGGAAGTTCACCCTGCTCGGGGATCCGGCCACGGTGATCGCCCTACCCCGCCACGCCATCCGCACGACCATGATCGACAGTCTCCCCGTCAGTGCGGAGCGGCAGGATACCGTCCGGGCACTACAGAAAATGCGCATCAGCGGGGAAGTAACGGACGTGGCCGGCAACCTGTTGGAAAACTTCAACGGACAGGTATTTCCCACCATTTACGACAAACCCCAAACGGTTACTACCCTCGCCCAGGACCCCGGGAGCCCCGAGTTGGAGTTCTCCGTGCAGCGCAACATCGTCTTCCGGGGCAAGGCCACCGTTACGAACGGCCGGTTCTCCTTTGAATTTGTGGTTCCCAACGACATCAACTACGCCTTCGGGGCGGGAAAAATCAGCTATTACGCCGAAGACCTGAGCCAGTTTACGGACGCGGCCGGATTTTACGATCGCCTCGTTATCGGCGGCACGAGCAGTGTGGCCATCAGCGATAATCAGGGTCCGACGGTAGACGTCTTCATGGACACCGAAGACTTCGTGGCCGGTAGCCAAACCTCCAGTGATCCGGTGCTGCTCGTTAAGCTGTCCGATGACCTGGGAATCAACGTTACGGGAAACAGCATCGGGCACGATCTGGAAGCCGTGCTGGACGAAGACACCCGCAACGCCATCGTCCTGAACGACTACTACGAAGCCGACGCCGATGATTTCCGGAGCGGCACCGTGCGTTACCCCCTGTTTGACCTGGAACCCGGCCTGCATACGGTTACCGTACGGGCCTGGGACGTAGCCAACAACAGCGCCGTTGGCCAGACGGAATTCGTGGTGGCCGCGGACGGCAATGACGCCCTCACCCGGGTGCTGAACTACCCCAACCCGTTCACGGACCGAACGTGCTTCCAGTTTGACCACACCCTGGTCGGTCAGGAGGTAGAAGCCATCGTGCAGATTTACACCATCAACGGTCGCCTGGTGAAGACCCTCACCAGGGACTACCCCTTCAGCGATGGTACCGTCCGCCAGGACGACTGCATCGAATGGGACGGGCTGGACGACTACGGTGAGCCGCTGGCCCGGGGCGTATACCTCTATCAGGTTCGCCTGCGGGGGGACCAGACGAATATCCTGAACGGAGAACTGGAGAAGTTGGTCATCTTGAAATAGAGTGGTGATTTGATCATTGAAAAGCCGCTACTTACCGCGATTGGTCAGTCAAACTCGATATTGACTGCGCCAGCAATAGGGAATGTACTACGCAGTACTTCGTGCTTATCTGACGACCGCTCGTAGAATAGGCGGTAAATACGTTTGCCTTTCTACCAATAAGCATGGCTTCGGTCCAACGAACCCGGCACCTGCACGCGTTGCCTAATTATACTACTCCCTTGGGTTCGGCCGCTTAGTTTCGACGGTCATATTTTCCTGGCTGACCAATCCCACCGGTAGCTCACGAAAAGCAATTCCTTACGCCGAATCGGTTTATCTTTGCCACCCATTTACGTTCAAGCAATGATGTACCGCTTTTTACTCCCGCTAATCACCCTGAGTTTTTTCCTGGTTTCCTGTGGCAGCGACGCCGCGGAAGAAGCCGGAACCACCGATACTGCGACCGAATTCGTGGAAGAGTCCGACGAGGAGCGTCTGTCCAAGATTGCCCCGCCCCCACCCGTTTGTGTCTTCCTGACCGAAGCGGAAGTCCTCGGACTTTTCGCCGCCGGCGTACAGGTCCCCCTGCCCGGCCACCGGGCAGCTACCAGCTACAACTCCTGCCAGTATGAGCTGACCAGCCCCGACTGGAGTGGAACGCTCATCGTGGAGATGCCCGAGGAACCAAGCGGCATTCAATCCATCATCGATGAGGTGGCCGGTGCCAAGGGTGCAGATGCCGTCAAGATTGGGGAGTACTCCGCCCGCATCAAGAATGAAGGACGCATTATTTCCGTGGAGGCCGGCAAACCCTTCCGGGTTAAATTTTCCGCGCTGCCGCTGAACGGCAAGCCCGCACCCTTCGACGAGGCGGCCCGCCGTGAACTCATCATTAAAATGGCCGAAGGCGTGCTGGCCGTCTAGGCCTCGCCAACCCGGACATTTTTTTGCGCAATGGCTGATTCAGCAGGTTTCTCCCGCCGAGGAAAAATATTACCTTGGCCTACCTAATGAAGAAAATCATCACGGACCTGCTCGACCACGTCAGATTCCTCTACCTGAAGGATCGCTTTTTCGTGGCGCTGGGAGGCTGCCTCCTACTTTCCGTGATGGGCTTCTGGTGGACGCCAACCTACTACCTGGCCATCGTGGGGCTCCTGGCGCTCCTGGGGGCACTGGGCTATGATCTCTTTCAACTTGCCCTGGCGGCCCCAAAGATTACGGGGCGGCGGACGCCCCCGAAAATCCTTTCCCTCAGTGATGCCTCGACCGTGCGGGTACGGATTCAGAATTCCGGCCAGCAGGGTTTTCGGGCGGTACTGACCGACGAGCTTCCTCCGGAACTCCAAATCCGCGACCACGCCCTTTCCTTCGATCTCGAACCCGAGGGGGACCAGGAACTCACCTACCAGATTCAACCCATGAATCGGGGGTTGTACCGCTTTGGGGACCTCAATATTTTCCTCCAGGGAAGCCTGGGGTTAGCCGAACGCCGGGTGAACATTCCGCAGGAGCAGGAAATTCCGGTCTACCCCAGTATTTTGCAGATGCGGCAGTTTGCGTTGCAGGCAAAGACTACCGTCCCCGCTCCCGGTCGGCGGCGCCTCCAGCGCCTGGCCAAGAGTTACGAATTTGATCAGATCAAGGAGTACGTACGCGGCGATGACTACCGCAGTATCAACTGGAAGGCCACCAGTCGGCAGCGCACCCTGATGGTTAATCAGTATGAAGACGAGCGGGCCCAGAGGATATTTTGCTGTATCGACAAGGGCCGGACGATGCTCATGCCCTTCAACGGCCTCAGCCTGCTGGACTATTCCATCAACGCTTCCCTGGCACTGAGCAACGTGGTGCTGGAGCGGGAGGACCGTGCCGGGCTCCTCACCTTCTCGGACAAGATCGGTACCGTTCTTCCCGCCGACGCCAAGCCCGGGCAAATCCGGCGCATCATGGAAAGCCTCTATCGGCAGGAGGACCGCCAGAAAGAGAGCAATTTTGAATTGCTCTACTACGCCGGCCGGAAATTATTGGGCGGAAGAAGTCTGCTGATTCTCTTCACCAACTTTGAAAGCAACTACGCCCTCGACCGCATCCTGCCCAGCCTGCGCCGGGTAGCCAAGATGCACCCCCTCGTGGTGGTGCTCTTTGAAAACACCGAAATCGCCGGCATGCTGGACGACCCTACCGAGGACGTTGAGGACGTGTATCGGAAATCGACGGCCCGTAATTTTCTCCAGCAGCGGCAGCTGATGGCGGCCCGGCTACGGCAAAATGGCGTTCACGTGGTGCTTACCCGTCCCGAAGACCTGACGGGGGACGTCATTAATAAGTACCTGGAGCTCAAATCTATGGGGGTGGTGTAAGCCCGGGCTGCGCTAAAACAGCCCCGGAAAAAAGGCATCCCGCAGGTGCTCCAGGGTATGCGAGCCATCCTGATGCAGGAGAATGGAAATGATGTCGAAGCGCACTTCCCAATCGTGGCCGGTTTCGTACATGTAGGCCTTCGCCGCCCGACTGATGCGCGCCTCCTTGGCCGCCGACACGGCACCGGAGGGATGGCCGTAGGCCAGTCCGCGGCGGGTTTTCACCTCCACGAAGACCAGGCAATCCCCTTCCCGGGCGACAATGTCCAGCTCCACCCGCCGGTAGCGGTAGTTGACCGCCTCGATTTCGTAGCCCAGATCGAGTAAGTGCTGACGGGCGATGGCCTCGCCCCGGCGTCCGGTATCCTGTCGGTCAGTTTTCACCAAAGGAAGATAGGGAAATAAACCTTCGTCGGCCTCGGGACATCTTATTCCCAGCCAATTCACCGTTATATTTGCGACTCAAGCGTACCCCTACCATGAAACGACTACTCCTTTCCTTATTAATGCTCAGCACCCTCACCCTCAGCCTGAGCGGACAGAACACCCGCGAAGACGAAGCCCGGGATGACCTCGACTACACCAGCAGTAGTGAGGACCGCCGGCGGCAGCAGAGCAACTTCGGCGGACAGCTGTGGTACGGAGCGGGAGCCCAACTCGGGTTTCAGGGGGGCAACGGCACCAGCTTTTTCCAGATTGGGGTCTCCCCCATCGTCGGGTACAAGCTCAACAACGTCATCAGCGTTGGTCCCCGGGCCAGCCTCACCTACAACAACTTCCGCTTCGAGACCTTCAACGGGACCGAGCGGAACAACTTCCTCACCTGGTCCGGCGGAATCTTTGCCCGCGCCAAGGTATTCCAGCAATTTTTCGTGCACGGGGAATACAGCCTCGTGAGCGACGTCGACATTTTCACCAACGGCGACGAAGTGCGGGTGAACCGCACCATTCCCTTTCTCGGGGGTGGTTTCCAGCAGGGCGGTGGCCCCGGTATGGCGGGCTTCGAAATCCTGATCCTCTTTCGCCTGACCCAACCCGACCGGATCAACGACAGCCCGTACGAATTCCGGACGGGCTTCAACTATAATTTCTAAGCCGGAAGCTTTTCTGGTCCGATCACCATCGGGGCGCGAGCGCAGGTGCACAGCTCTTCCGGAAGGAGCCCGGCACCTGCGTTCGCGCCCCGTTGCTTTTTTCCAATACCCACGGTCCAACACCGCGTAGCCGGCATCAATCTTTCGCTAGCCCTATCTTTCCCGTATGCTATACCCAATTAAAGACTACCTGTGGCCGGAACGCTGTCCCCGTTGCCGGCAAAGTATGGCCGTAGGCGACAAAGTGCGGCGGCTGTTTACGACCCTCGGCAAAATCGGTCGACTGGTCAGCGGCAAGGAACTCGCCGAAGAGAAGCCCGGGGCCACGCACTGCCCCTTTTGTCAGCAGGTACTGCCCAAAAAGTAGGCCGGCTACTCCCCGATGGTGCCCAGCTCCACCCCCTCGGAGTAGGCCATTTTGACGTTGTGGGCGGACAGGGCGGACTTCACCCGCTCGTTAACGGCAAAGGTGGCCGCCCAGTAGTTATTGGGGTCCACGTAGGGCCGGATGGCGACCACGATGTTGTGGGTATCGTAGGATTCAATACCCACTTCGGGAGCCGGATCGTGGTGGATTTCGGGCACACCTTCCAGCGCGTTCAGGATAATTTGCTTCAGCTTGGGGAAGCTCTCCTCGTAGGCCATGAGAATGCTCAGCTCCAGGCGAATGTGGCCCTGCTGACTGAAGTTGGTGACCACGCCATTGATCACCTCGCCGTTGGGGACGATCAGGGTTTTCTTGCCGGGAGTCACGAGGATGGTATTGAAAATCTGAATTTCCTCAACCTGGCCGAAGAATTCATCCGGTACCTGAATCCAGTCGCCCACCTTGTAGGGACGGAAGAGAATGATGATGATGCCCGCCGCAAAATTGCTCAGGCTTCCCTGCAGAGCAAGGCCAACGGCAAAGCCGGCGGCAGCGAGTACGGCCACGAAAGAGGCGACGTCGATGCCCAGCACCCCCGCTACCGTAAAGAACAACAGGATTTTGAGGCCGATGCCCACGATGGAGCCCAGGAAGGGCGTCAGCTCGGCGCCGATTCCCCGGTCCTGCATGGCCTTGACCGTGATCCGCACTAGTCGATTGATGATGCGAACACCAACCAGCATGATGATGATTGCCCCCGCAACCTTGGGGGCATATTCGATGACCATATCACCGGCCGTCTTCAGATAGCCCTGTAGCGTTTCCGTATCCATGCCGCGAAAATAGTGGGTTGGCGCGGGTATGACAATTCGAGTTACCGAAGAAAATCGCTAACCCTCCAAAATCCCCGTCGGCGCCACCGCATCTCCGGCCGTTTGGCCCGAGTCGGGTGACCGCAACACGAGATCCTGTTTAACGGACCAAGGCCCTAATGAGGCCGTTCCACCAGAAAGCCGGGTGTCCTTTCTTTATGGGAAAATCCACTCTGCCGGGCCTAGGTCTTCCGCTTCTTCTTTTTGGCGGCGGGGAAGAGGATGTTGTTCAGGATGAGGCGGTAGCCGGGGCTGTTGGGGTGGAGACTCAGGTCCGTCTCGGGATCATTGACCAGGTGACGGTAGTCGGCCGGGTCGTGTCCGGCGTAGAAGGAGAAGAAGCCTTCGCCGAAATTACCGTGCAGGTAACGGGCTTCGTCGGCCGGTTTGGTTTCGCCCAGCACCAGCACGTCGGATTTGATGTGCTCGTTACGGAAGGCGGTCGTTTGCCCCATGAAGCCCTTCACCGTCCGGGTGTGGTTTTGGGTCAGCATGGTGGGGACGGGGTCCCACTTCGCGCTGAACTCAAAGAGGGTGAAGTAATCTTCGTTCTGGGCCACCCGGCGGGGATTGTGGTCGATGCTGCTGAACTCGTACTCGAGGGGATTCCGCTGTAGCTGGAAGTTCTCGAAGGCAAAGGTTTTGGAGTAATCCAGCTTGCTCTGGGCGTTGGGGTCGATGGGATCTCCGTCGTAGTAGGGTGCACAGATGTCTACGCCCTCCGCCGCCAGGGCGATGTCGTAGCTATCGGTGGCCGAGCACATGGCGAACATGAAGCCACCGCCACCGACGTATTCCCGGACCTTTTTGACCACGGCCAGCTTGAGTTGGCTCACCTTTTCGTAGCCGTTGGCGGCGGCCAGTTCTTCCTGATAGGCCACCTGCCGGCGGTACCAGGAGGCAGTGTGGAAGCTGCGGTAGAAGCGCCCGAACTGTCCGGTAAAGTCTTCGTGGTGCAGGTGGAGCCACTCGTACTGCGCCAGTTGATCGTTGAGAACCTCCGTATCGTAGATCGTTTCGTAGGGGATTTCCGCGTAGGTGAGGACCAGCGTAACGGCGTCGTCCCAGGGCTGGACCTTAGTGCCCTCCCGGAAGTTAAACTCGGGGGTGTACACCGCAATTTTCGGGGCCTTTTCGAGCTTCATGGCGTCCATGTTCTGCTCCGGGTGGTTGATCTGTTCCAGGATGGCGTTGAACTTGGCGTCCGGGATGACCTCATACTTCACGCCCCGGGTGAGGCACTCTCGCTCAAAGGCCCGGCTATGCTGGAAGGCAAAGCTTCCGCCCCGGTAATTGAGCAGCCACCAGGCATCTACATTATTATCGAGGACCCAGTAAGTGATGCCGTAGGCCTTCAGGTGATCCGTCTGGCTCTCGTCCATCGGGATGAGCATCGTGGAGGCCTGCAGACCAGCGGTACCCAGCAACAGCAGGAATAAAAAAGAGAGTTTACTAGCAGACATACGTTTGGGGCTTAATTGGAAAGTAGAAACGTTTGAAGGGGGTTACCTAGTGCACTAAGGTAGGGAATGTAGTACGGTAGTGGGTAGTAAGGTAGGGGGTAGTATGGTAGGGGGTAGACTAGGTAGGGAAAATTAAATGCCGGGGCGAGCTTAATGGTTTAGGGTGGAGCGGGTAGCGGGTAGGGAGGGTAGCGGGTAGCGCGGCGGGGCCAACAAAGAAAAACAGTTTGTATCAAGTATTAAAAAACCCTACATTTACCATTAATTAGCTTACTGAATTACCAATGAAAAAGCAAAAGGTTAACCGCAAGTATAACTTCCCGGACGCAGATCTGTACCAGATGTGCATGGACGCCATTCGCCTGGCGAAGCGGGACCTGGCGCACTTCAAAGCCTACAATTATGACGGCCACCGGCTGAAGGGTTTTCACGATCGCTGCAAACGTTTCATGGAGGTTCCCGACGACGACGAGCTGTTGGGTGATCAGATGGTGGTGACGGACAAGAAATACGAAGCCGCCGAGGCCGTCAAGGCGGGTATTCGTTCGGTCATGACCCGGGTGCGAATGAAGTTCAGTAACCGGACCGGACGCTACCGGAAATTCGGTACGGCCAAGATGGGGGACATGACGGACGCCCAACTGCTCTTCTGTGGGCGACGGGTGATTCGCGTAGCGCGCGCCCAGTGGGACTTCCTGGCGGAAACCGGGCTCAACGAGGGGCATCTCGAAAAACTGGCGAAGGCTTGCCAACGCTTTGAAACGGCCATGAATATCCAGCAGGACAAAATCGCCGACCGCGACATTGCCGTGGAGAGCCGGATCGACATCGGGAATATCCTCTACGATGAAATGATTAAGGTCTGCGACATCGGTAAGGACATCTGGGCCGAGACCGATCGGGCCAAGTACGAGGCGTACTGCATTTACGAGAGCAACAACGAGCAGAAGAAGATCGCGAAGGCGAGGAAGTAAGGGAATGATAGTCTGTTGGTATTTTAGACTGTTGGTATTTTAGTCTGTTGGTATTTTAGTCTGTTGGTATTTTAGTCTGTTGGGCTGTTGATTCGTTAATGTTTTGGGCGGTTGGAAATTGAGGTGGTGTTGCCGTTGGGATAATTTTTTTACCTTCCGAAAAACCTCCGGCTCACCTTGTTGCTCCCCCTCGCCCTGACGGTGCTGACTGCCACCATTTTTTGTGAAATCGCCGCGCGGCGGGAATGGATTCCTTACTGGATCAGTCGGAAACTCCTGCACATCATTGCCGTGGGAAGTTGCGGGCTGGCCGCCCGCTGGATTGATCGCGAGTTGCTAACCCTCATCGTGGCCGGGGCGGAAATTGGCCTCATCGGACTGGTGGCCTCCGGCAAGTTGATGCGGGACGAAAGCGGGCGTAAGGCCTGGGGGATCGTGTGGTTTCCGCTGGCGTTTTTGCTACTACTGACATCTTCCTTGCCGGATGATCGCGTCGCCTTCTGCATGCTGGTCCTGGCCCTTTGTGACCCGGCGGCCACCATCTTCGGGAAGCTCTTTGCGCGCAGTAACTATTCGCTGACGGGGGACCCAAAATCCCTGGTGGGCAACCTGGCCTTTCTGGGCTCCTTTCTGGTGCTCGCCCTCTGCTGGGGGATGTCCCCTACCCCAGGACTTTTCCTGACGGGCGGCCTGCTGGCCGTGACGGAAGCCCTCGGCTCCCGGGGAATGGATAACCTCTTCGTGCCCCTGGCCACCGCCTGGTTATTGGGGCCGGTGGCGAACGTCAACGGGCAGCAACAAACCCTACTGGTGACCTGCCTTGCCGCGGTGGTCTTCGCCTGGTGGATGGTCCGCCGGGGAAGCCTGACGTGGGGGGGCGCGGCTGCGGCCGCGCTGCTCGGTATCGCGGTAACCCTGAGTATGGGACCGCTGTGGCTGCTGCCGCTGGTGCTGTTTTTGGGCAGCAGCAGCCTTATCGGGAAGTTCTTTCCCTCCCAGTCCGCCGCCGGTGACCACAAGCACGCCCAGCCGCGGGACGCGATGCAGGTGTTCAGTAATGGGGCGGTGTATGGGTACTGGGCAATGAAAGTCCAGCTCTTCTCCGGAGTGATTTTCATTTTTGCCCGAACACCGCCGGAGCCCATGCTACTTTGCGCCATGGCCGTGGCCACCGCCGATACCTGGAGCAGCGAACTGGGCCAATATTTCCGGCAACCGACCTATGACCTGCTACGCTGGCGGCGGGTGCCGCCGGGGCTGAGTGGTGGGGTCAGTTTGGCGGGGACACTGGCGGGACTGGCGGGGGCGGGCTTCATCGCGCTCTGCGGTAGCTGGATGACCGGCATGGATTGGGGCAACGTAGCGCTGTTCACCCTGGTGGGTTTTTTGGGGATGCTCCTCGACAGCGTGCTCGGGGCCCTGCTGCAGCCCACCTATCGGCATCCGGAAACGGGGGCCCTTAGCGACGTACGCCCGGAAGGTGGCACCAAGATTTCCGGCCTTAACTGGATGACCAACGACTGGGTGAACTTTGTGGCCATTGCGGTGACGGTGTTTGGGTATTTCTGGGGGACGATCTTTCTGTAGGCGGCGGCCAAAGTATCCGCTTACCATTACGCTCTGCATCCCGGGTAAACTCCGCGAGGCCCTGGCCAATGCTGCGCATTGTCTGCAGACCTCGCTCGGGGAGGAAGACCCCTCCGGGGCCACCACTAATCCAGTAAACGGTACTCCAGCGCGATGCGCACCAGGCCGGCCGTGTTGCGGGCCCCCAGTTTTGACAGGATGTTTCTCCGGTGGGTTTCAACCGTGCCGAAGCTGATGAAGAGTTTGTCGGCGATCTCCTGGGTGGTGTATTCATCGACGATGAGCTGGAGGACTTCCTTCTCCCGGCGACTCAGGCGTGGGAAGGGACTTTTGCGGGTGCTCTTCTCCCCCGCGCTGCCCTCCAGTAGTAATTCACTGATGGCTTCACTGAAAAACTTCCGGCCCTTGCCAACCTGCTGAATGGCCATCAGGACTTCATCCTTACCGGCATTTTTGTGCAGGTAACCACTGGCCCCGTTCTTGATCATCAGCCGCACCATGCTGATCTCACTGACCATCGACAGTCCGATGACGGACACCTTCGGGTACGCCCGCTTGACCCGCTTGCACAACTCCACGCCGTTGGTGTCCGGCATGTGGATATCCATCAACACCGTGTCAATCGGGGGGCCGCTTTCCAGGGCGCAGAGTAACTGGTCCCCTCCGTTGAAGAGTCCGACCAGTTCAATGTCCGGCTCGTCCTTCAACATCAGTTCCAGGCCCTGTAGCACCAGGGAATGATCGTCAACAATTGCCAGGTGTGTCATAGTGGTAAGCTTAGCGTAACGGTAGTCCCGTGGCCGGGGCTCGAATCATACTGAATGTCCCCCTTCAAGTAAGCCACCCTACTTTGTATACTATTTTGCCCCAGGCCCTTACCCTCGTCGCTTACTTTTTTCGGATCGAAGCCGATGCCGTCATCCTCCACCGTCAGCAAGAGTTGGTTCGGCTGATCCAGCAACTGAATGAATACCCGTTCGGCTGCGGCGTGTTTCACCACGTTGTGGGTCAGCTCCTGCACGATCCGCAACAGCATCTCCTGGGCGGAGGCGTCGAGCCGTAAATCCGGCTGACCGATGATCTCGAGTTCCGTCTTCAGTCCCTGCTGCCGCAACTGGGCCGCAATGTCTTCGATGGAGCCCGAGAGTCCGGAAAGCGCCAGCGTCTGGGGCATCAGGTTATGGGCGATGCGGCGTACCTCGGTGCAGGCGCGGTCCAGAAGGGTGTTGGCTTCCGAGTCCGGTGCCGACTCCCGGGAGAAATGTGCCTTCACGGTGGCCAAAAGGCCACCGAGCCCGTCGTGCAGGTCTTTGGCTACCCGCCGGCGCTCGGCCTCCTGCCCCTCGATCATGGAACGCAGACTGGAGAGTTCCGCCGCCTGTTTCAGCCCCTGAATTTCGGCGATCCGTTCGGTTTCCACCCGAAGGGCCTCGCTTTCCTGATAGCGGAGCCGGAACCGGAAAAGGAAATATCCCCCCATACTCAGGGCCGCCAGCAGGGCCATGCCCAATCCCATCAGGGTGGTCCGCTGTCGTTGTTGCTCAATGACCAGTTCCTGGCGCTCAATTTCCGCTTCCTGCAGCTGTCGCTGAAACCTTTCGGCGATGTCCATTTCTTCGTCGAGGCGCTCCCGGAGGTGCACGCTGTCGATCTGGGAAGCGAAGGCAGCGTAGTGGACGCTCGCCTGCTGGGCGTTGCCCGTGGCCAGGTGAGTTTCTCCGATGACCCGGTCGAAGTCCGTCCGCACGGACAGCAGGTTCATCGAATCGGCGATCATCCGGCCCCGGTCAAGTATGTTCAGCGCGTCCGCATAATCACCGTCCTCCCGGTAGATGTCGCCAAGGGCCAGGAAGGCGTAAGCCCGGGATCGGGGGTCCATGATCTCGGCGTCGTCGCGGAGTACGGATTCAATGATCGTACGGGCCCGCGGAAAATCATCGAGGTTATAGTAGGCCACGCCGAGGAAAAGGTCCAGCAGCGGGAGTTCTTCCGGGCGGTCGAGGGCGAGGTAGAGGTTACGGGATTGCTGGAGATCCTTGAAGGCGCCCTGGGCGTCGCCGGTTTCCATTTTCACCTTACCGAGATTGGACAGCGTAGCGGCCATGCCCAGGCTGTCATTGTCCGCTTTCTTCAGTCGCATGGCGGCTTCGTAGGCCCGCTTGGCCGCCAGCGGCTGTTCTACCCGCCGGTAAAGGACTCCCAGGTTGTTGAGAATTTTCGGCACGTCACGATCGTAGCCACTTTCTTCGGCAATGCGGTAGGCCTCCCCGAAATGGAGAATGGCCGCGTCGTAATCAGTGTGTACCATCTGGTAGGCCCCCAGGTTAACGAGAACCCCCACCCCCACCCGGGGGTAGTCGGCGGGGTCGCCCAGGGCCTGCAGCGCCAGATTGTTGTAACGGTAACTGGAGTCGAACACCGAGGTCAGCCAGTAAATGGTTCCAGTGGTGCGGTAGCCCAGCGCTTCCCATTCGGGATTGTTGCGGGCCCCGGCCCGCAGGGCCAGTTCCCGGGCGTGGGTCAGGGAGATGTTGGGGTCATTACGCAGCTCGAGCTTCGCCAGTTCGTAGAGGGCGTTCAAGTCCGCCGTGTCCGCTTCCGTCACCGGTCGGGTACTGGCCACCGCGAGCAGGCTGTCCTTTTGTGCCAGGAGCGGTAAGTTTATCATCACCAGCACCAACAAGAACCAGCAGCAGGCCATGGAATGGCCACCAAAAATCACCCTATCGTGCACCATGGCGAGACGTTATTGTGCCAAAAATTACGCTTTCGGGGCCGAAAAAGCTCTACGAAAGCGGGGGAATTGCCGTTCTACCGGAATTCATGGAGGGGCCCCAAAGAAAAGAAGCGCGTCTGGAAAATTATTCCTTGTTAAATCAAATTTTAAGCATTACCTTTGCGGGCCGCAAGCAGCGGTCTAAAAAATATCTAGCCATGGACGCTATTTCTTTCGTACACGAGCAAGTTACGCAGAAGCAGGACTTCCCTGACTTCCGCGCCGGCGACACCGTAGTCGTCGACTATAAAATTATTGAAGGAGACAAGTCACGGATTCAGTCTTTCCGTGGTGACGTGATCCAGATCAAGGGTGAGGGCCTGACCAAGACCTTCACGGTGCGCAAAATGTCCAACGGTGTTGGCGTAGAGCGTATCTTCCCCATCTCCTCTCCCAACATCGACAGCATCAAGGTAATCAAGCACGGTAAGGTTCGCCGCAGCCGTCTTTTCTACCTCCGCGACCGGGTTGGTAAGAAAGCTCGCATCAAGGAGCGTCGTATCTAAACGCCACGTTCATTGGCTAATCGGTAAGCCCGATCATCTTCACGGTGGTCGGGCTTGCTGCGTTTAGGGTACTTCATGCGGGTGTAGTTGTTTAGCGTTACCCCCGGCGGAGCATGAGGGCGCGGACGCAGGTGCATAAATTATGGGTAGGGCTATGGATTAGAGAAGGTGAATAGCTACCCCGATAGCAATAGGTGGAATGTCCTGTAGTGTTCGGACAAGGGTTAATTGTTGTCGGAAGCCTATTTCAAGAAAGCGCAGCTAAGTTAAATGGCTTCCGACCACTTGAATACGAATTGCATGTGTGCAAAATTTTATCGCCCTAGGATCAGCGGGTAGATTACTATTTTGACTTGAGGTTAGCCCGCTGCGACACTCAAAGGACCTCAAAATCTTCGATTTTTCGGACACTTCGAGGTCGCTCATTGAATTTTGGAGTGACCTCGAAGTGTTCAGTAATTTGAGCGGCACGCGAAAATATGCTGATCCTTTGAGTGTCAACCCGCCCATACCTCTGCGAATTATTATTTTAACCCGAAATACCGATCATGCCCAAATCCCCCACCCCTCCGAATCGCCGTAAATTTTTGAAAAAGATGGGCGGTGCTGCCCTGGCCTCCGCCTTCTGGAGTTCCACCCGGGCCCAAACGCTGGACTTCCCGGATGCACCCGCCGTCAGTGCCAACGACACCATCGGCCTGGCCTGCATCGGTATGGGTATCCAGGGTTTCAATGACCTCGCGGCCGCCCTCGAAACGCCGGGTGTGAAGTTTCTGGCCGCCGCCGACCTATACACCGGTCGCCTGACCCGCGCCCGGGAAGTGTACGGCAAGGACCTTTTCGTGACCCAGGATTACCGGGAAATCCTCCGGCGGGACGACATCGACGCCGTGATCGTGGCCACCACCGATCACTCCCACGCCCAGATCACCATCGATGCCCTCGCGGCGGGCAAGCACGTCTACTGCGAGAAGCCCATGGTGCAAAAAATTGCGGAGGGTGCCGGCGTAATTGCGGCGGAGCAGAAGTATCCCGGCGTCCTGATGGTGGGCAGTCAGGGGGTAAGTTCCATCCTGCTGGACAAGGCCCGGGAATTTTACCATCGCGGAGACATCGGAAAGCTGGTCCTGGTGGAAACCTACAACGACCGCTTCAGCGCCATGGGCGCCTGGCAGTACTCCATTCCCCGGGACGCCTCCCCCGAAACCATCGACTGGCCCGCCTTCCTGGGCGATGCCCCCAAAGTAGACTTTGACCCGGTGCGCTTCTTCCGCTGGCGTAACTATCGGGACTACGGCACCGGTGTGGCCGGTGATCTGTTCGTTCACCTCTTTTCCGGCGTACACCACCTGCTGGATTCCAAAGGACCCAACCGCATCTTCGCTACCGGCGGCCTCCGCTACTGGGAGGACGGTCGGGACGTCCCCGACGTCTTCATCGCCAGCTGCGACTACGGCAAACAACCGGGACACGAAGCCTTTAATATGCAGCTGCGGGTCAACTTCATCGACGGCGGCGGCGGCGGCTCCCGCACCCGACTGGTGGGCACCGAGGGCACCATTGACCTGAACGGCGGCCGCTTCACCCTCCGCCGCAACAAACTCCCCGAAGCCCCCGGCTACGGCGGATGGGATTCCTACAATACCTTCCCCGAAGCCACCCGGAAGGAATACGCCGCCTGGTATGAGCAGACCTACGGGGGCACCTACCCTCCCGTAGAGGGGCCGGAATCCCTGACCTTCAACGTTCCGGACGGCTACTCGGACCACGCCCACCACTTCCGCAACTGGTTCGACGCCATGCGTCGGGGCGGCACCGTGGTGGAGGACGGAAGCTTCGGCTTCCGGGCCGCCGCCCCCTCCCTGGCCGCCAACGAAAGCTACTTTCAGCGGCGGGTAATCGGGTGGGACCCGGAGAAGATGGAGAAAGTGTAGCGGTAGGACTACGGCAAGTTTGGGAGGCAGGAATTTGACCACGTCGAAAACCCATTTACCCGGCTCCTTGGGATACTCCGCCGGCACCTGCGTCCTCGCCAGATACTCCTACGATAATTTTTACCCTAACGGCGGGTAGTTTTTACCTAGCCGGGGTGAATTCACCGCCTACCACATACAAAAATTTTTCGAAATTTCAACTTTTCTCACCTACCACGGACCCACTTTCGCCCCCGCCAAGAGACCATCAGCGTATCGGTTGCTTTGGGCCACGCGCCCGCCAGACCAACCACGTAAAGAAAGCCTTTTATAGCCCCCTGATTTTCAACGCTCTGGAATTCAACCCTCCGTACTGCCGGGCGACGAAAATTTGAAAACAATGGAACCTCCCTTCTGCGCAGCTTAATCGGGCTTACGGTAGCGTCTGCCGTACCCAAAGGCCAAAAATTGGTGATAAAACTTTAACATTTCTCCGTAATACTTTGTCGGGTAAGCGCGTTTATACCCCCGTCCGAACGATGAACACGACTTAAATACGGACACTATTCCGAATGGTTCGTTCCGCCGTTGCACCGGCACAGTAGCGAGCCTTCATCACCAAACCAACGCCATATGGCAACCACACAAAATTCTCCCTCTAATACCCCCAAGTTCACTCCGACTCCCGAGCCGAAGAAGAACTACACGCCCATCCTTGCAGGTCTCGCGGCGGTGCTGTTACTGGCCCTCATCGGCCTTGGCATCGGCTACGGCAATCGCGGCACGGAAAATGCTGAGCTGAGCGCCGACCTGGTAGAGATGGAGCAATTCAAAGCCCAGGCTGAGCAGCAGTACTACGAAAGCCTGGCGGAACTGGAAGAGATGCGCGGCAGCAACGAAGAGCTGAACGCCATGATCGACCAGCAGAAAGAAGAACTGCGCGTACAAAAAGACAAAATTGCTTCCCTGACGCGCGACAGCCGTAACCTGGCCGCCGCCCGCCGCGAACTCGCCGAACTGCGCACCCAAACGGAAGGCTACGTAGCCCAACTGGAGGAGCAGCGCGTGAAAATCGCCGAACTCGAGGAAAACAACACCCGC
Source organism: Lewinella sp. W8 (assembly GCF_004375085.3). GTDB lineage: Bacteria > Bacteroidota > Bacteroidia > Chitinophagales > Saprospiraceae > Neolewinella. Next base: position 129,874 of record NZ_SNAQ03000001.1, on the reverse strand, counting down.
CTGACCGGTGAGCGTGACCTCCTGAGCAGCGACCTGCAGGTGAGCCGCCAGCAGAACGAAGCCCTGAACAGCGAGCGTGCCGTCCTGGTAAGCGAGCGTGATCAGTTGACCAACACCAACGAAGAACTGAGCCGCAAGGTCGGTATCGCCAGCGTGATCAAGACCAACAACGTAACCGTCGTTGGCCAGAAGCAGCGCAACAACGGCAAGTGGGTTGATCGCAACTCCGCCAAGAACGTCGAGCGCCTCTACGTTTGCTTCAACAGCCTGGACAATTCCGTAGCCGAAGCCGGTGAAGAGTCTTTCCAGGTACGGATCATCAACCCCAACGGTGAGACGATCCAGATCGAAGCCGAAGGCAGCGGTGTGCTGATCAACGCAGAAAACGGTGACCAGATTCCTTACACGACCAGCATGGGCTTCAACTTTGACGGCAGCGCCGCCAGCCACTGTGCGGAATGGAATGTGGCCAGCCAGCAGTACGCGGAAGGCACCTACACCGCCGAGCTGTACAACAAAGGTTTCTTTGTTGGCACCGGTACCGTTACGCTGAAATAAGGCAGTATCTTTTAGCGGTTTATCCGCAATCTCACGAAAGAACGATGGGGGGCGCACCAGCTTGGTGCGCCCCCTACGTATTTTTGCCCCTCACTTAAATCGTCAAACCTTGGCCGACAAGCACCAACAGACCACGGCCTTGCTTTCCGCCGCCTTTGAATTATCGGAGAACGCCAGTGGTCGTTCCGTTAACGAAGACCAGTTCATCCAGTGGCTGGCGGACGTGGTTGACTACTGGATGCAGCACCGCATGGAACGGCTGATGAGCCTGTGTTATACGCTGGACGTCAGCGAAGCGGCCGTCGCGGAAGCCCTGCATCCCAACGCCCCCGAGCCCGCGAATGTGGGCCTGGCGCGTTTACTCTACGAAAGACAGCTCAAGCGCCTGGAAACCAAGGAGCGCTTTAAACCCGAAATGCTTGACGATGAGGACGCCTGGTGAACGAAAAATAAAATCGGACCTTCCGCCCTTCGGGGGCCCCATCTTCCCCCCCATGCGGGGAAAAATTCCTTCCTGGCTGCTGATCGGCTCCCTGATCCTGACCCTTACCGTCGGGTTCCGCATCTGGTACTTCACCCCGTCCGTGGCACCGCTTACGCCAGCGAAGGATTTCACGGCCACCGCCCCCGACGGCAGGGAATTTTCCCTACGGGAACTGCGCGGGCAGTACGTTCTACTCGATTTCTGGGGAAGCTGGTGTGCGCCCTGCCGACGGGAAAGCCCGGAGCTGGTGCAGCTCCACCGCGATTATCCCGACCAACTCGAGATCGTCAGCGTGGCCATCGAGCGCGACAGTAGTGCGTGGGCACGGGCGCGAGCGCAGGATGCCAGGTTGTGGCCCCTGCAGGCCATGGACCAGAGTAGTAGTTTGCGGTTCCTCGACGGCCCCCTGAGCGATCTCTACGGCGTCAACCAGGTGCCCACCAGTTTTTTCATCAATCCGGACGGACTCGTATTGGGCGTCAACTTTTCCTTCGCGGATATCCGTGAAATCCTGGATCAGCAATAATATCCTCATCCCACCACCGCCCCCCGTATGCGCGACGACATTGACTACACCTTTGAATACGCCGAGCGACTTTCCGGTCCCGTCCCCGAATACCTCCGGGAGGTAGAACGGCAGACCTTCCTGAAGACCATGGCCCCGCAGATGCTCAGTGGTCAGCTTCAGGGCAGGCTGCTGGCGCTGCTCAGTAAACTGAGCGCCCCCAAGAACATTCTGGAGCTGGGCACCTTTACGGGCTATTCGGCCCTCTGCCTGGCCGAAGGCCTGCCCCCCGGCGGACGGCTGCACACCATCGAGGGAAATCCCGAAACCGCCTTCTGGGCCCGCAAGCACTTTGCGAGCTCCCCCTACGCCAAAAACATCCAGCTCTACGTGGGCCAGGCCAAGGCACTGCTTCCCGACATTCCCGGTCCCTTCGACCTGATTTTCCTGGACGGCGACAAACGCGGCTACCCCGAATATTTTGACCTACTGATCGACCAGCTACGCCCCGGCGGATTGCTACTGGCCGATAACGTCCTTTGGGACGGGCGCATCAACAAACCCGCCGACCAGGATCCCGACCTGATTGCCCTGCGCAAATACAACGATCTGCTGGCCGATGACTCCCGGGTAGAAACGGTGGTCTTGCCCATCCGGGATGGGCTGTCGGTGGCGCGGAGGGTTTGAGGGCTTATCCCCCTCGCTCGGCAGACCAGTCAGCTCCTGCGTCGCGCCTGGGCGGACGAGCTTATCTTTCAACCTGAAGCTCTTTCCCGGATTTGATGACCGGCCTGCAGAGCAGACCTTTTCCGGGGTTTTCGCCTCAGCATTGGCCCTCTCCTCAGTTTCCACGACCGGCTTGCAGAGCAAGCCTTTTCCGGGGGGCTTCGACCGGCCTGCGGAGCAGGCCTTTCCCGGGGGGGCTTAGCCCTGGACGCATGTATGCGTCGGTACTACCGATGGCTCTCGTAGAACTGCACCACCTCCGGGTCCACCATGACGTCACGGGGGGAAAGGGGTTTGCGGAGGACGATGCCCTCCAGGGTGCGGCAACGGGACAGGGCCACGTAAGTCTGACCGTGTTCGAAGGCCCCGCGGCCGAGGTCGATGATGATCCGATCAAAGGTTTTGCCCTGGGCCTTATGGATGGTTACCGCCCAGGCCAGGCGCACGGGCAGTTGGCGGTAGGTGCCGAGGGTTTCGGTGCCGATCTTCGTGGCGTCCGCGAGATCCGATTTGTAGCGGATGATGTCCCACTCCTCGTACGCCACTTCAATTTTACGCACCTTGCCGGCTTCGCTTACCTGGATGACCACCGATTCGGTTTTGCACTCCAGGATGGTGCCGATGGTGCCGTTGACGTACTGGCGGTCGGTGTCGTTGCGGACCGTCATGACCTGAGCGCCGACCTTGAGTTTCAGGGCCGCCGGCACGGGGAAGAGCCGATCGGGGAAATTCCCCTTGACCTTCGCCAGGTACAGCATTTCGGGGTTGTCGAGGGCCGCCAGCGCGGAGGTATTGATCCGGTTGACGGTGGCGTTACGGGCGGCCAGGGTCAGGTAATTTTCGCCCGCCTCCGGTTGAAAATCGGGCAGGTAGCGGCGGTTTAAATCCTCCAGGTCATCCTGGTCTACGGTGGCGTTGCGGATACTTTCCAGTAGGCGCAGGAAGTGCCGACTGTCCTGACGGTATACTTTGCGCAGTTCGATCATCTCCAGATCGATGTGGTCCAGGCAGTCCGCGCTGAAGAAGTAGGGGCTGGCGTAGCGGTAGGAAAAGAACTGCTTCTCTTCGTTGGTACTGACGACCGGAGGCAGTTGAAATAAATCTCCGAACAGGATCACCTGCACCCCTCCGAAGGGTTTCGAGCTGCTGCGGTTCAGTTTGAGGGCGTAGTCGACGGCCTCCATCACGTCCGCCCGCACCATACTGATCTCGTCAATGATCAGGGTTTCGAGGTTCATGAACAGCCGCTTGTAGCGGCGGTTGGCCCGGATGTCGCGGCTCTGTAACAGCCGGGGAGGGAAGTTGAACAGGGAGTGAATCGTCTGCCCCTGCACGTTCAGGGCCGCCACCCCCGTGGGGGCCAACACCACCACGTTTTTCTGGGTACTTCGCCGAAAAATCTGGAGGAGGGTGGACTTTCCCGTTCCCGCCCGCCCGGTGATGAATAAATGCGCACCAGCCTCAATGCGTTCGAGCGCATAGTTAAACTCCTCCGAAAGACGTAGGGGCTGCAGACCGTCGGGTGTATCCATGGTGGCGAAGGTAGGGAGAGGAGATTGATCCTCCAGCGGGCGGAGTAGAATAGTTCTTTGCCAAACCCAATCATCTGCTTTCGACGGGATATTTGCCGAGTCCGGATAAACCTCACTTTCGTTGTCCGGTTTATTGGAGGGTAATCCGTCTACTTTCGGGAAGTTCTCTTCCCCGGCTTTGGCGGATGATCCGTCATAACCATCTCATCGGGCCGACAGCGGCCCCGAACAACCCACACTTCATGACTAAGTTTTTCTACTTAATCATTTTTCTACTCAGCGCCTCCCTGTCGGCTCAACCCTGGGACGTCATTGCGCTCGAAAACCTCTCCTCTTTTTCCCCCACCGGTAGTAACTGGTCCGTCGTCGGCGAGGTTTTTCTCCCCCAGGGGAAAACGGAGTTTAAAACCAAGCGGGGCACGGGCATCCTGCTGAACCAACCCACCGATAAGCAGCGGCAGGGCCTCCAAACCAACTGGGAGCACGGCGACATGGACCTGGACGTAGAAGTCATGCTGCCTCCCGGCTCCAACAGCGGCATCTACCTTCAGGGACGGTACGAAGTACAGCTGCTGGACAGCTGGGGAAAGGCCCGACCCACCTTCGGCGATATGGGCGGCATCTACCAGCGTTACGACGAAGCCCGGCAGTACGGCTGGGGGGGCATGGCCCCGGCCATGAACGCCGCCAAGGCCCCCGGCCTCTGGCAACACCTGACGGTCGAATTCCGGGCGCCCCGGTTCAACGAACGGGGAGAAAAGACGGCAGACGCCCGGCTTATTTCCGTCAAGCTGAACGGGGTGACCATCCACGAAAACGTTCGGTTGACGGGTCCGACCCGCGGCCCCATCGGGGCCGAAGAAGTAGCCCGCGGTCCGCTGTTCATCCAGGGCGATCACGGCGCCGTGGCCTTCCGAAACCTCCGGTACCGGAAATACGACAACCCACCCCTTCGCTGGAAAAACCTCCGTTGGGAAGCCACGGAGCTGAGCGCCAACACCGACCGGGAATTCCCCAAAAATCCGGGAGAAGTAACTTCCGGCACCGGGGAGGCCATCACGACGGCGGTCACCAATATTCGCGAGCGGCTCGCCCTGCGGTACCGGGGAACGCTGCCGATCCAGTCGCCCGGCACCTACACCTTTATGCTAAAGGACGCGGGCTTTGGCAGCCTGACCGTCGACGGCAAAAAACTCATTGAAAACAACTGGGGAGAAAAGGAAGTCTCCGTTGACCTCGATCGGGGCGACCACGAAATCGAACTCCTGTACGTAAAAATTGAATCCTGGGTCCAACCCACCCTGGCGCTGTACGTCTCCGGTCCGAATCAGGCCCCGCAACCCCTCCACGACCCGGCATCGCTTCCCGCTTCCGGGGGGAACCCCATCTTCGTGGACCTGGATCGGGAGCCCACCATCCTGCGGAGTTTTCTGGACCTGCGGGTTCCGAATGGGGACCCCTTCCGGGTCAATCACGCCGTCCACGTGGGCTTTCCCGAAGGCATCAGCTATACCTATGACCTGCGGGGCGGGCACCCGGTCGTTAGCTGGCGGGGCGGCTTCATGAACGCCAGCCAGATGTGGAACGGCCGGGGCAACGCCACCGCTTCTCCGGTGGGCATGCAGGTTTTTCTGGACACCCTGCCGGCCTGGTCCGGGGCGACCTACGCGCCGCAGGCGGCCATGATTGAAGCCGACCACGTCCGGCCCCGGGGCTATCAGCTGGACGAGGCCGGTCGGCCGGTCTTTCGGTACGCCCTCGGCGAGGCGGAGGTGACCGACGTCCTCCACCCCCTGCCCGGCGGCAAGGGCCTGAAGCGCGAAATCCGTTGGGAGGGAACGCCCGCTACGGCCGGCGCCTGGCGCCTGGCCAGCGGCCAGATCGTTGCCAACGGCAAGGGACGGTACCTGGTGGACGAGCGTTTCTGGATCGTCTTACCGGATGAGCTGGCCGGTTCGGCCACCCTGACACCCCTCCGGGGAGATCACCACTCGCTTACCCTTCCGGCTAACGGAGCAACGGGCAGCATCAGTTACCAAATCATTTACTAATGCCCGGCTCCTCACCAACCACCCTGGCACCCGCCCTCCGTGGCCAAAACTCCTCCCAAAAAATCACGTCGATCCTCATGTTTCCATCTAGCACCATTGTCCGGACCATCTTGCTGCTCCTGACCTTTCCACTGGCCGCCGGACTGGTCGCCCAGCCCGAAGAAGACGAATACTACAAAATCATTACCCTCCCGACCCCCGAGGGTTCCATGCTGGAAGTCGGCGGGCTGGTTACCCTACCCAACGGCAGCCTGGCCGCCAGTACCCGCCGGGGCGACGTGTGGATCATCGACAATCCCTACATGCTGGCCGGTGCCCTGCCGAAATACCGGAAGTTTGCCTCGGGGCTCCACGAAATCCTGGGACTGGCCTACTACAAGGAATCCCTGTACTGCGCGCAGCGCACGGAGCTTACCCGCCTCGAAGACACCGACGGGGACGGACGGGCCGACGTATACGAAACGGTGCAGAGTTGGCCCGTGAGCGGCAATTACCACGGCTATGCCTTCGGGCCCAAAGTGTCCGCGGAGGGAAAAATGTACGTCACCCTGAACGTCCACTTCGACGGACAGGAGTGGTGGCGCGGGCAGAGTCGGGTGCCCTGGCGCGGCTGGACGATGGAGATCGATCCGGAAGCCGGCACCATTGAGCCCTACGCCGCCGGCATGCGCAGCCCCTGCGGCATTGGCATCATCGACGGGCAATTCTTTTACGCCGACAACCAGGGCGACTGGATGGGCTCCGGCGGACTGGTCCACCTGGAAAAGGGAGACTTTGCCGGCCACCCCGCCAGCCTGAACTGGGCCGAGCATCCCGCCAGTCCGGTGGCCATGACTTCAAACGACGTTTATTACCGGGTGAACCCGCGTTTTTCCCGCCCGGGAGAGCCGTTCGTGAAGCCGGAAAACATCGAGGACGAAACGCCCTACCCCTTCTCAAAACTGGCCGAAGAGATTCCGGCGGTAAAGACCCCTGCCGTCTGGCTTCCGCACACCATTCTCGGCATTTCCACTTCCGAGATCATCGTCGACGAAACCGAAGGCACCTTTGGCCCCTTCGCCGGTCAGGTGTTCATCGGGGACCAAGGGCAATCAAAAATCATGCGCGTCAATCTGGAGCAGGTGGACGGCGTGTACCAGGGCGCGGCCTTTAACTTCCGCAAGGATTTTCAGTCGGGCATTCTCCGGATGAGTTGGGGACAGGACGGCACCCTCTTCGTGGGAGAAACCAACCGCGGTTGGGGCAGCGCCGGCACCGAAGCCTACGGACTGGAGCGGCTGGCCTGGACGGGAAAAACGCCCTTCGAAATGCACTCCATTTTGGCCGAGCGGGACGGCTTCACCATCCACTTTACTCTCCCCGTGGACAAGGCTACGGCCAGTAAACCCGAGAACTACGCCATCACCGGTTTCACGTACAAGTACCACCCCGTGTACGGCAGTCCGCTGGTGGACCAGGTGAACCACGACATCGAATACGTGGAAGTCGCCGACGACGGGATGAGTGCCCGGCTGAAGGTCTCGGGACTGCGGGAGAAATACATCCACGAGATCAAGGCCAGTGGGGTGCAGAGTTATGATGGCAACCTTCCCCTGCTGCACGAAACGGGCTACTATACCCTAAATAAAATCCCCCAGCGGGATACCCTGGCCGTGTCGCTGGCCTGGAAAGAAGCCCGTGCCGCCGAGCAGGCAGCCGCTGCGGAAAAGGCCCGTCTGGAGGCCCGGATCAAAGCGTTAGAGGCGGCGCAAGCGCAGGTGCCGGCCAGTGCTCCGAAAGCCACGGACCACGACCACAGCACGATGGCCAAACCCGCTCCCCGGCGCGTAACGGCTAAGTCCGTCGCTTCCCCCGATAATCCGGCCAGCCGCAATTCGGCTTCCGGCGGCAAGAACCCCACCCGGATGCCCGGCGCCTGGGGCGGAAAGGCCGACGCGACGATTACCCTGTCCACCATTCCGGGCATGAAGTACGACCGGGGCACCATGACGGTATCGGCGGGCAGCAAGGTGAAATTCACCTTCTTCAATAACGACGACATGCCCCACAACATCGTCTTCGTTAAACCGGGCACCCTGTCCACCGTCGGGCGGGCCGCCGGAGAACTGGGACTGGACGGACCGGCCAAGGAGTACGTCCCGGACCTCTCCGCGGTGCTTTTCCACACGACCCTGCTCGGTCCCGGAAGTAAACAAACGCTCTACTTCACGGCCCCCGAAAAGCCCGGTGTTTACGCCTACGTATGTACCTTCCCCGGTCACTGGCGCACCATGAACGGTAAGTTGGTGGTGAAGTAGTTTGCCAACGCGAAGCGGGCGCCCTGACTGGTGGTCGGGGCGCCCGCTTGACGTAAACACATTCCTCGTTACCGAACGAGAATCCGCTGAGCGGCCACCATCTGACCGTCGCTGGTCCGGTGGTTAAGCAGATAGATGCCGGCGGGCAATTCTGCGGGTAGGGTAATCGATTGCTGGCGGCTATTCGGCTGCCGCGAATAGGTGGCCAGCCGGCGCCCCACTAAATTCATGAGTACCAACTCGTCGCCGGTGACCAATGAAACTTCCGGGAACCGGACCCTGATTTCCTGTCCGGCCGCCGCGGGGTTCGGGTAGGCGGAGAAGGAAGCGGCAGGTGATGTTTGCGGCTCTTCGTAGCTATTCCGCGCGGGCAGTAAGTCGGCGGTAGCGGATTCAAGGAGGATCATGGGCTCCGGCTTGTCGGCCCCGGCACGCTCCGGGGAACCCGCGGTTAATTCGGGCGTAAAATCTTCATATGACTCCTCCGGAGTCAGGGCCGGAATCGGCTCCCCCGGAGCCAGTAGGCGAACCGCATAATCTTCGTACTCCCCCCAGAAGTCAGCGTCACAGGGATTCACGTAGTTGCCGTAACTCATGACCACCCTCATCCGGCTGAAGCCGTACCGGGGAAAGCTTGCCGGTAACACCACACTTGCCGTGTTGCCCGTGGTGCCGTTCCAGCGGTGCAACAACTCTCCGGGATCGTTGAAGTCTCCGTCGCGATTCGTGTCCAGAAAGATTTGCCAGTATTCCCGGTAGCTGCCCCAACTGAAGCCGGGTTCGTAGTTGAAGGTGACCGGATCACCGGCGCGGAAATGACGGAGGCCGGTAAAAAATATGGCTCCTCCGTTGTCTCCGGAGGGGATTTCCCAAACTTCATCGGAAGAAATCACCCCGAAGGACTGGATGTATTCGTAGGTCGAGTTTGCCCGGGTCCCGCAGTATCCCGCGGGTGCGTAGGGAGAACGGGTCTCAATGTATCCGGAACAACTATTGGAATTCCCCCCACCATCCAGGACCTGCAGGGTATAGGGGAAGGCTCCCCAGTAGTTGGGGCTGGGCAGAGCGAGGTAATAGATCAACGCACAATTATCGTAGGAGCCCTCATCCACGTCCAGATGAGAAACCGCGAAAGGGAGCGTGGTGGGGTCGTCGATGGTGACAACTACATTGGGGCTACAGGCCACTACCGGAGCGATCTTGTCCTCCACCAGTACCTGAGTAGTGCAGGAGCGGGTGCCGGCGAAGTCCCGCACAAAGAGCTGGACCGTATGGGTTCCCGGGCCGACGACCTCCGGACTTACCCACCGATCGATCAATCCGGATCCAAAAACGCTGTAACTCCCCGCGTCCAGCATATCCGGTGTCAGGGTCGCCTCGCAACCGGTGGCGGGCAGGCTTACGTTAATGGCCGATTCGCAAACGGCCCGGGGACCAAGGTCAATAAAGGGAAACTGGGCAAAGGCGGAGGCACTGAGCAGGGAAAAAAGGGCACAAAAAAGAATACGGTAACGAGGGTTCATTTTGGCAGTAGTTTACCCTTTATCCTTCGGTGTGGGTACTCGTTACACCAATCGCCTTTTTATTCGTAGCGCTGCCGGGGGCAGCACCCGGTTTAAATAAAGTTCATAAATAATTTGCCTCCATCCGTAACGGGCTAAATTTTAGGGCCATAAACATTTGACAAACCACCCTTCTGCGGTGGACTTACCTAAACCCAAACGTCATTAACCCTATGGCAAAATTATCTAAATCCGAGGGCCGCTCCATCCGCCGGTCCCTCGCCGCAGCCGTTGCTGGGCGAAAAGTTTCCGATACGAAAGTAACCCGGATTGCGGAGGCCATTTCTGCGGCCGACTACCGGATCGCCGGCATTGATGTATGTATCTATGGCATCTGCCTGGACTACATTCTCGACGGTCCCGTCCTCGAACTCGAACGACTTCAGGTGAAGGAGGGCATCCTCCGCAAGTTGGAGGTTTTCCCCTACGGCATCATCGCTCCCGAGCTGATGCACGTACGGGCTTCTTTCGACTTTGAGGAAATTCCCCGTCCCCGTGGATAATGGACTTCAGGAGCGAGCCGGCTTTTTGTCGGCTCGCATTGTCCATCTTCACCCTTCCCGTTTCTGCAATCTGGCCTGCGCGCACTGCTACAGCAGTTCGGGGCCCCAGCATCGGGATCATCTGGAGTTGGATAAAATTCTCTGCGGCCTTGCTCTCCTCCGGGAGGAAGGCTATCAGGTGCTTAGCCTCTCCGGGGGCGAGCCCCTGCTTTACCGGCACTTTACCGAACTGGTGAAGGAAGCCAGTGCCCTGGGTTATCGCATCAACCTGATCAGTAACGGTGCTCCGGTCAAGGGCCGACTCCTTGAGGTGCTGTGTGAATACGTTCACCTCGCCACCATCAGTCTGGACGGTGCTCCGGACCTCCACAATGAGCTAAGGGGCAACCCCAAAGCCTTCGACATGGCCCAGCGGGCCATCCAGAACCTACGCGATCACGATCGACCGGTGGGTATAGCCTACTGCGTTTCCCAGCCTTCCCTGATCGACATGCCCTGGGCGGTCAACTACGCCGAAGCCATGGGCGCGCAGCTCGTACAGTTTCATCCCTTTGCGGATACCGGCCGGGGAAAGGAAATTGACCAGCGGCTGGGTTTAAGTCCGCTGGACCTGGCCCGCATGTACGCCGTAGCCAAAATTTTGCAGGATCCCGAAGGACCGGGCATTCACGTAGATTTGGTTCCGCGCCATCAGGCGCTGGCGGCCAAAGGCGATTACAAAATCCTTGGTCTGGATCAGGCCACTGATGTCCCCCTGGCGGATTTGGCTAACCCCCTGATCATCGATGAGCGCGGATCGGTGGTTCCCTTTGCCTACGGCCTTCCGCGGCATTACACCATTGGTGAACTGGGAGAAAATTTTGCCTCCGCCGTGGCCGCCTACAAAGCCGAAGGATGGCGGGCCACCCGAACCCTGATTGATCAAAGCTTTACGGCCCTCGGGGAAGCCGACCAGGATTTGGTCGACTGGTTTTTCTGGATCGAGAATTGCACCAAAGCTACGGTAGCAGCCTAAGGTGCCCTCAGGCTCAGGTGATTGGCGAATCCTAAAATCTTGCCGAATTCAGCCTACCCAATATCAGATGACCTCCACGACCGAAGCGGGCAGCCATCCCTGGCTACCGTCGGACAGGGAGACTTTGATGTAGTTGTCGAAGCGATCAAGAATACGCAGCTTATACCCCTGGGTGAGTTGCTGTTCGAGGGTAGCTTCGGGACCGGGAGCGACACGGAGATTGGCCCTGGGGGCCACAAGCACTGCCTCCGTTTCCTGGTAGAGGAAGTTGTTGCGGGAATTCCCGAGCGAAAAGCAAAGGAAGGCCATTAGTAGAAATACACCCGCTAGCGGCAGGAGAGCAAACCTTTGTTTCTCCTCCATATCCTTGCGCTTCAAGAACCACCGGGTGAAGCCAAAAATGGCCAGGGCCCAAAAGACGATGGCCAGGTAAAAGGCCGTCGTGGCACCCAGCGCGGCTCCGGCCGCCCGCCACCATCGCTGCAGGAAAAATCCGGGCAGTTCCAGGCGTTCAATTCCCGCCTCACCACGGGTGAAGGCCAGATTATTTTTGAGTGCTTCGTGTCCGGGCCGAAGTCTGAGGCCCCGTTCAAAAGACAGTATGGCCCGGCCATAATCACCCCGGGCCACGTGGGCATTCCCCAGGGCCTGGTAGAGTTCGGGGCTGACCAGCCCCGTAGACCGGAGGCTGTCCAGGGTTGCGATCTGGGTAGCGGGGTCTTCCTGCCGTAAACTCTCCCGTGCGGCCCCGAGGAGTGACGCATCAGATTGTGCCCGGAGGGCAAATCCGAGTAAGGGTAGCAAGCTGAGAAACAGGATTATTCGCTTCATGAAGCAAAAGTAGCTGAAAAGTTTTTCTTGCCTGATCGGGTGAAGAATTAACCAGTGGAGGGGTTTCCGTCCCGTCAAATCACTCCTCGTTCCGCACTTCCGGTGGTACTGCCGGCAAGGGCTCCTTGATGATTACGGCACGTCCACCGAAGAGATCATCCAGGGTTTTGGGTTGACGGTCAATTTCCCAGCGGAACCCTTCCAATTTAATGGCTTCATGGTCCACCGCCTGCATTGGCTGCATCTTTCCACTCGGGGCGCTCAGGAACCGGATTCGGGTAACGGCGCCCTCCGAAAACTCCAGCACCATCGAACTGCAGGCCGTCTTATTTACCCCCACGTAAGCGCCCTCCTCGTCGACGACGTAGTAGATCGCCTCGGCATTACCGTTGACCTCCGTGCGCGAAAGCGAGGTGCTGTCAAAAAAGGCTTCAATGATCTTCCCCTTCACCTGATTGAAGAAGATGAGGTCCGGGGTGGTAATCACCATGGCGTTACGCTGCAGGCGCACCTTGTCCGGAGATTGTCCCTTAAAGAATACGCTAATGGTATCACCGATTAACTGACTCGTATCCTGCCAGAGAATGGGGTCTTCGTAGAGCGTGAGGATAGAGTCCACGGTATTGAAGCCCAGCGAATCGCAGACCGCCTGCAGGTCACTCTTCAGAATCCGCACGTCGTGGTAGGCCGAAAGGTAACGGATGGTATCCCCGTTTGCGTCTACCGAGTCCGATTGCAGGGAGAGCAAGGTGTCGGCGGCCATCCACATGGTATCCTGATCGAGGAGTGCGGTCAGTAGGGGGCGGTTGTCCCGACCGCCGTAGGCCTTGACGTAGCCCGTGGCTTCATTGTAGCGGGCGTTTTCCGCCTCGATGGTCAAATCCGCGGAGGTGTCCCGGAAAATGACGGCGCCGGTGGCGATGCTCAGGTCAAGTTCCGGATCGTAATCCATCTTATCGGCCAGGATGATGTTCGGAGGGGAAGACACCCGGGGCCGGCCGCCCGCTACGGCGTAGCTGCCCACGGCGGCGTTGTAGTTAATCGTATCTCCGGTCACGGTACGGTTGGAGTCCACCACCGTGGCTGCTCCCTCCAGTTTGTAGCGATCCTCGGCGCCAAAATAGCTGATGCGGTTCGCCGTAGCCCGCTGAAATTCTCCTTCCGCCACGAAGGCCTGTCCTTCCAGAATGTACAATTCCTCCGGGCCAAAGTAGCGGATGGTATCGGCAGCGGCTAGTCTTTCTCCACTTTTATACTGGGCGTTCTTACTGAAGACGGCCTGATCGAGCGCCACGTCATAGTAGCCCGCCTCACAGTAAATCCGGTTGGTGTCCGTGCGGATGACCGTAGGCCCGAGGAAGTACACGCGTTCCATGGCCAGGTCATAGCGTAAGGTATCGGCCCGCATTTCGAAGCGTTCGTCGATGACCACTACGCTGTCGCGGAAGAAGACCAGGTCCTCCTCGGCGTAGTAGTAGCCATGTCGGCTACTCAATTCCGTTTCCTTATTCACGATTCTACCCCCGGTATGGTAGGTAGCCAGTTTGGTGCTGAGGTCGTAATCCAGTCGTTCGGTGTACAGCTCCGTGTCGCCTCGTTTCAGGACAACTTCTCCCCGGAGCAGAGCGAGCAGGGACTCGGCATTGTAATCCAGGTAGTTGGCGAAGGCCGCCAGGCTGTCGCCCTGCTGGATGATGACGTTCTCATAGGCATAGACCTGAACTTCATTGACCAGCTCGGCACTGTCGCAGTACATGAAGATGCTGTCCTGACTGAGTTCTACCTCACCGATCAGCCGCTGCACCGCGCCACGGTTCAGGAGGCGCAATTCATTGGCGTTGTCGATGTTGACGATCTGCTGGGCCGAGGAGTCTTCGGGTTCCGTCACCTGAGCCGCCAATCCGGTCGAGAAACAGGAAAGGAGAATTACCCACCAAATGGAAATGATCTGCCGCATAAGGGAGCGCAAAGATATTCTATCTCTACGGATGCGGTAAGGAAACGTTCCGTTGTCTTTACCCGCCCCTGCCTGCATGAGCTTTAAGAGGGGTTTAACGTATTAAGCTCTGCCCGGCAGCAGCAGGCAGAAAAAGACGGCACCCTGGATCAGCGCGGCACCAGTGCTCCGCACCCAAAAAGAGGACAGCGGTAAAATAGTGTCCGTCCCGAAGGATCAACGAAAGATTCCCATTCGGATTCCCGTGCCGGGATCCCTCAGGCATCGTAAAACCCTATTCTTCCAGATCAAAAATGGAGTCTGACTCGCCCTGGTCGACGTTGTCGCGCAGGCGATCCATGGCGTCTACGGCCTTGTCGTAAAAGTCGCGGAAGACCGGATAGAGCGACTTACCGCGGTCGATGACGAAGTCGGGCATTTTTTCCAGCAGGGGGTAGGTGATGCTTTTGGCTTTGTGCTCATCGGTGATGATTCGCGTCTGGTCACCGAAGTACACCAAACCGGAAAAGATGAAGACAAAAAAGAGGCCGGAAAGAATGCCCCCGAGGATCTGGTTAATGAAGTTGATGTTGACCGTTTCCAGGAAACTGGTCAGGCCTTTGGCCACAATTTTAAAGAGGACCAGGGTCAGGAAGAAGACCAGAATCACGCCCAGGAGGAAGGAGCCACTTGCCCCGATGGCGGGAAACCACCCCACGAGCTGGTCGCCCATGATGGGACCGAACTTCATGGCCGCCAGCACCCCAAAGACGTAACTCACCAGGGTGAGGACGGTGGCGATGATGCCCTTGCTGTAGCCAATCCAGAAACCGTAGGCGGCAAAAATCAGGCAGATAATATCAATAACCATAAGGCAAAGGTAGAGCTTGTGATCGATTCGGGGCGAGGCCCGCGGCACCGCTAAATGGCGCACTTTCCCCTAAAATACGCCGAATAGATGCCGGCAACCCACAATTTGGCCGTCGTTTAGACGAATGTCAAATAGTTGTCGACCAGCTTAGATTGCTAGGCAAAGGTGGAAGATTTCCGTTTCTTTGCCCTCAGTTTAACAAATCGCCCCAAAACATGATCCGTATTCTCGCCAACGACGGTATCGCACCTAATGGAAAAGCCCAACTCGAAGCCGCCGGTTTTGAGGTGGTCACCGACAAAATCGCCCAGGACGATCTGATGACCGAGCTCAATAACTTTGACGTCATCATCGTCCGCAGCGCCACCAAAGTCCGTAAGGACCTGATCGACGCCAGCCCTAACCTGAAGGCCATTTGCCGCGGGGGCGTTGGCATTGACAACATTGACCACGAGTACGCGGCCTCCAAGGGCATCCCGACCTACAACACGCCGGCGGCTTCCAGCGCCAGCGTGGCCGAGCTGGTCTTCGCCCACTTCTTCAGCCTGAGCCGCAGCGTTCACCGGTCTAACTTCGAGTTGCGGGCGACGGACAGTGACTTCAAAAAGCTGAAGAAAGCCTACGCCGGTGGTCAGGAGTTACGGGGCAAAACCCTCGGCATCCTCGGATTTGGCCGCATTGGGGTGGAAGCAGCC
The DNA here is from genome assembly GCF_004375085.3 of Lewinella sp. W8. Taxonomy (GTDB): domain Bacteria; phylum Bacteroidota; class Bacteroidia; order Chitinophagales; family Saprospiraceae; genus Neolewinella. The sequence continues at coordinate 114,308 of NZ_SNAQ03000001.1, read as the reverse complement.
CGGATCGCCCTCGGGCTGGGCATGAAGGTCCTCCCCGTGGACCTCATCAAAGAGGAAGAAACCATCACCCTGGACTTCATGGGTGGCCAGCAGGTGGATATCCACGTACCCGTGGTGAGCATGGACGAGATGCTGGCCCAGGCCGACTACATTACCATCCATGTCCCCGGCGGTGACCTCATCGGGGAGGCCGAACTGGCCAAGATGAAGGACGGCGTAATCCTCGCCAACACCAGTCGTGGTGGCGTAATCAACGAAGCAGCCCTTCTGGCTGCCCTGGAGAGTGGCAAGGTAGCCGGCGCCGCCCTGGACGTATTCGTGGGGGAACCCAATCCTGACCGTGCTCTCCTCGCACACCCCCAAATCAGCGTAACGCCCCACATCGGCGCGGCTACGGGTGAGGCCCAGTACAACATTGGTACGGAACTGGCCGAGAAGATCATCAAGCACTTCGAAGAATAGATTGACGCCAGTTTGGTTCGGGACGGCCAGGCAGCACCGCTGCCTGGCCGTTTTCGTTACAGCAGCTCCCCGGAAAAGCCAAAGGGCAACAAGTCTCCGGCGGAGGAGAAGACGTAGACCGGTCCCGACTCTCCGCGTAAAATGAGACGCATGGGGGTGCGGAAGCGGGTTTCGTGTTCGCGCAATTGCTGACGGCAACTGCCGCAGGGGCTGGCGGGCTCCCGGAGTTCCATACTCGGGGACTTGACGGTAATGGCCATCGCCACGACGGGCATCCCGGGCCGCTGGCTGGCGGCCGCCGCCAGCGTGGCGGGTTCGGCACAAATGCACATCGGATAAGCAGCATTTTCGGTGTTCCAGCCCGTAACGACGGTGCCGTCCTCCAGGCGGGCCGCCGCCGCCACCTTAAAGTTGGAGTAAGGAGAATAACTGTGCGCCAGGGAAGCGGTGGCCGCCGCCAGGAGTTGCTGATCTGCGGCGCTCATGGCTTCCGGGGAAGCGTACTCTTCGTATTGGATGGTATGGGTTGGCATGGGGCTTGGCTTTTCCCGCCGTCAGCTCAACGGGGAAGGAAAGAACGCTCCAACCACAGGTTTTGGTTCATTACCGGATTTTGACTTCCCCGGCAGCGTTGACGAACAGCACGTTGCCGATGTCCTCGTAGCCCCCGAAATAGTCCTTGCCCAGTCGCTTGAGGGCCTCGTCCCGGAAACCGAGAATCACCAGATCCGCCTCGCCCGATTTCTCGGCAATGACGCTGCGGGACTCCGTTTCCCCCTGACGGCAAAGCACGTCAATATTGTTCCGACTGATCGGCAGCTGCCCGGTCTCGATCAGATCGTACAGTTTCTGCTTTTCCTCGTCAAGCTTGCTTTCCTCAAAGACGGCAAAGAGTCGGATTTCGGCGTCCTGCCAGTCCGGGTGGCCGGTCATGATGTAGGCCAGCAAAATCATCAGGTTGGCACTCTCGTAGTGCGCCCGGGTGATCCACACGTGAATACTACGCTTCAGCCCGAAGCCACGCTCCGACAGCCCCAGGATACCGACGTTGAAGTCGACCGATTTGATCAGTTTGAAGTTGTCGATGATGTCCTTCAGGCCATCCTCCTGATTTTTGGAATACTCCAGCAGCAACAGGTTGTTCTCCGTGCCGGCAATGCCGGGGAACTGCACCGTCTGGGCGATGGCCGAGGTGTAGGACGGAGACACGATGGTGTCTACGTAAATTCGGCTATCGGTGGCTTCCGCCATCCGGATGATGCGCTTTTTGATCTCGGCGGCCTCCTCGCTGGATTCGTGGCTCAGGTAACCGTTTACGTAGTGCAGGTAGGTGCCGAATCCGTACTTCTGCGACAACCACCTCAGGAGATCGAAGGCGCCCAGTCGGGTAAAGGTGGCGTCACTGGCGGCAATTACGCTGGGCCGCCAGCTCTTCTTCTCTTCTTTATCCGCCTTCTGCAGGAAAATCTGCAGGCGGCGCGAGAACTGGAAAATCACGCCCTGGAAGATCAACGCCATGCTGCGCTTGTCCGGGTTGCTGTAGGCGATGTACATGTAAAGTACGCCGATCAGAATCAGGGCAATGGTGGCGTAGGTGCTGTTCATGAAGAACATGAGCCCGAAACAGGCCAGGGCACCGAAAAGCGACACGAACCACTTGGAGCGGAAGCGGGGCCGGTAGCTGGGGTCGGCGGCAAAGTGGTTGAGGAAGCTGATCAGACACAGGGATCCGTAGGTCACCATGAAGAACATCGAGATGATCTCCGCGACGCTGTCCAGGGCCCCCAGCATAATGAAGAAGGCCGCCACGACCACCGTGATAAGGCTGGCGTTGTAGGGTTCCTTTTGGGCTCCTTTACCCTTGGCCACCCAGTAATTGAACTTCCGGCCGGGGAAGATGCGGTCCGCCGCAATGGCCTGCAGCGTCCGTGGGGCCACCAGAATGGAGCCCAGGGCGGAGGAGATGGTGGCGGCCGCCAGGCCCAGGGGAATGATCCACCACCCCTGCCAGGCGATATCGGCCATCACCAGGCGGCTGGTGTCGGCCAGCGCCTCGGGCGGTGCCGAGGCGGCGAGCTTCCAGGCCATGAAGAAGTAAATGACCATGCCGCCAATGGTAGCCGCCAGCGTTCCCAGCGGGATGCTCCTCCCCGGATCCCGTAAGTCGCCCGACAGCCCCACGCCCGCCGTCATTCCGGTAAAGGCCGGAAAGATGATGGCGAAGACGGTGAAGAAACTCAGCTGGGGGATTTCCGGGGGCGTATCGACTGGCGTGGGCGGGATGGGTTTGCCCACCACGGTACCGTCCGGCAGTTGGATCGTATCCAGTTGCACGGCTTCTCCGGTTTCTTCTTCGATGATGTGATCGATCGCGGCGGCAGTTTCTTCCACCCCGGCGCTGTAACTGTTGAAAAAATCAACGGAATTATTCTCGCTGTACTCCGTCGTCCCGAGGAAAAAGGCAATCAGGGCCATGGCCAAGGTAGCCACCACGGTGTAAAGCACTTTAACCCCCAGATCAGCTCCCTTGGACAAAATGACCAGCGTCAGTAGCAAAAGGGCGGGAATACCGATGGTTTGGGGCTGCGCCAGCAGCCAGTCGGCCCAGGGCAGCAGGTTATTACTACCGCGGATCCACTCAATCAGCGGACGAAAGGCCTCCGTAAAGGCCATGATGTAGAAGGCCACCGAAATGGCCTGGGACATGAACAGAGCAATCCCGATGGTGGAACCGATGACGAGTCCGAAGCTGCGGGAAATGATGTAATATTCCCCTCCCCCTTCTACTTTCTGGTTCGTGGCGATCTCGGCGATGGCCATGGCCGTAGGAATCGTTACGGCGTGCCCGATCAGGATGATGGCGATGGTCCCCGCCAGGCCCACCATGCCCACCGCAAAGCCAAAGCGGAGGAACATGATCGCACCCAGAATGGTACTGATGGCGGTGAAGAAAACCGGCGCCGTGCCGAATTTTTGCTTTTCCATATTGGGGAGTATAGGGTTGCGAAGGTACGCAGACTGGAGGATTAGACTGGGCCTTTCCCCGTCGGTCACCCGGAGCGGAGCGGTTTTTTAATTGGACATTCTCCGCGGCCGGAAACCTCGTTGGCAATACCCAGCTAAGGCCGATGCCATTAAGTCGCAGGGCGCGGTGCGCCGGTGCCGGGCGATCGGTTGGAGCAATGACCGGACGGATTACTCAAATACCAAAAAAGAAACTGGCCCCAACCATTTGCCGCCAGTACTTAAAATTTTCAAAGTCCTTGGTCAAATGAAGGGTAACCTTCAAATTGGGTCCCGGAACAGCTTCCTGCCCCATGCTTAGTAAACGCTTCAAAGTTCGCAGTGCCCTCGCCTCCGCCCTGCTGGAAATACTCATCATCATTGTCGGCATTCTGTTGTCCCTGTGGATCAGCAACCTGTTCCAACGGAATCAGGAAAACCGGCAGGAGACGGCATACCTACGCAACATCGAGCGGGACCTGCAACGCGACCTCGTACAACTCCAAACGGACCTTGCTCAGCGTCAAGCACAACTTCAGGCCGCCAATACGATACTCCAGGCCCTGGAAGCGCCCGATGATGCTCAGATAAATACCATCGTAGAGAATATCCCCCAACTCATGTTCACCGTGCGTTTCAGCTCCTCTCAGGCCACTTTCACCACGCTGGAAAGTACTGGACACCTATCGTGGATTCGCAACGACTCCATCGTCAGCGGCCTGACGGACCTCTACAACAACAGCTACGAAAGTATCCACCACAACAACGATGACGTTTCCGGTTTTCGGGACAACTTCTTACTTCCCCTGGTCATCGAAAATTTTGATTTTCGGAGCGTGGTGGATCCAGAGTACCGCCCGGAGGCCAGCTCCGTAAAACCCGTGGGGGCGCTTTACAACCACCTGGTTTATGAGACCATGACCCTCCAATCCACCGTGAACATGTACCGCGAGGTGATCGCGGAAGTAGAAGCCCTCCTGACGATGGTCAGCACTACGTTAGAACGATAACGTCCGGGCCGGGTCAGGGGGCCAAAGAGGCATCGGGAGCACCGCAAATTGTGTACCTTAGCGGCGCTAAAAACAAGATTATGCCCACCACGCAAACCAAACAATTCACCAAGAAGGAGGACTTTCATCAGGCCAGCCGGGAAGATCGCTTTCAGTTTCACGATTACTACCTGGTAGAAGACCTGCTCGAGGATGACCACAAGCTGGCCCGGGCGGCCGTCCGCGACTGGGTTAAGTCGGAGGTAAGCCCCATCATCGAAGACGCCGCGATGCGCGGCGAATGCCCCACGCATTTGTTCAGGGGGCTGGCCGAGATCGGGGCGTTCGGCCCCAGCCTTCCTGTGGAATACGGTGGCGGCGGAATGGACGAAATCGCCTACGGCGTCATCATGCAGGAACTGGAGCGCGGCGACAGTGGACTGCGGTCCATGGCCTCGGTACAGGGCAGCCTGGTGATGTACCCCATCTACAAATACGCCAACGAAGCCACCAAGCGCAAGTACCTGCCCAAGCTGGGGAGCGGAGAGTTCATCGGTTGCTTCGGCCTCACGGAACCCAACGCCGGTTCCGACCCCGCCTCCATGCTGACCAACATCGTCGATGACGGCGATGCCTACATCCTCAACGGAGCCAAAATGTGGATCAGCAACAGTCCGGTAGCCGACCTGGCCGTTGTCTGGGCCCGGGACGAGGAAGGAAAAATCCGTGGCATGGTGGTGGACGCCGACAGCCCCGGCTTCAGCGCCCCCGAGATTCACGGCAAGTGGAGCCTGCGGGCCAGCGTAACCGGTGAGCTGGTCTTCGAGGACGTTCGCGTCCCCAAGGAGAATGTCTTCCCCGACATCAAGAGTATGCGCGGCCCCCTGAGCTGCCTCAACAAGGCCCGCTACGGCATCGCCTGGGGCGCCATTGGCGCGGCCCTGGACTGCTATGACTCCGCCCTGCGCTACAGCCTTGAGCGGGAGCAATTCGGCAAGCCCATCGGACAGTTCCAGCTTACCCAGAAAAAGCTGGCCGAAATGATCACCGAGATCACCAAAGCCCAGCTCCTCGCCTGGCGGCTCGGCACCCTCGCCAACCGCGGGGAAGCCACCCCGGCCCAAATTTCCATGGCCAAACGGAATAACGTGAACATGGCCCTGGAAATCGCCCGCGAAGCCCGGCAAATCCACGGCGGCATGGGTATCACCAGCGAGTACCCCGTCATGCGCCACATGATCAATCTGGAAACGGTGCTCACCTACGAGGGTACCCACGACATTCACCTCCTCATTACCGGACACGACGTCACCGGACTGAACGGCTTCGCCTAAAACGGGAGAATGATTGCTCAAAAGATCCCGGGTGACCAGCTGTTCACCCGGGATTTTTAGTTTTTACCCCCTCGGTGGGGTCAGGAGCAAACACTTTAATTCCACCATCCGTTGCAAAAAGAAAAAACCTTATGCCCATCTTACAGAGCAGTCCCTACGATACCCTGACCGACGCCATCAACGAGCTACAGGCAAAAGGATACGATCAGGACTTCAATCAGAAGGAAAACTGTCTTGAGTGCAAAGCCCTGAAGAAAGAATTCCAACCCGAAGACTTCACCATCGTCCACACCTATCGGTTTGAGGGGATGAGCAGCGCCGGAGACAACTCGGTCCTTTACGCCATTGAGGCCAGCGACGGCACCAAAGGTTTGCTGGTGGATGCTTACGGGGTCTACGCCGACTCTCTGAGCCCGGAAATGATTGAAAAATTCCGGGTGGAATACCAGGATCCAGACCAGGTTTAGGCCCCCTAAAGCGTCGAAAACTATCGGGGAAGCTAACCGTTTAATGTTTAGACATTAAATGCATTATCATGGATTATCGGAGTGTTGCCCACATCCTTCCCGCCGAAGCACTCGACATGGGAGGCACCACCGTTCATCAGCCGCTTCCCACCCAGCGGGTGGAGCAGATTGACCCCTTTCTGCTACTGCACCACTTTGGCCCCTTCGAGGTGAGCGACGGGCGCCCACCCCTGGACGTAGCGCCCCACCCCCACCGGGGTTTCGAGCCCATCACCTTCCTGTATTCCGGAGGTTTACGCCATCGGGACAGCCGGAACAATACCGGCTATCTATCCGATGGCGACGTGCAGTGGATGACTGCGGGGATGGGCATCATCCACAGTGAACGCGCCTCCAAAGAGTTCCTTGAACGGGGAGGGAAGATGGAAGGCATCCAGCTTTGGGTCAACCTTGCTCCGGAGCACAAAATGGTGCAACCCCGATACCAGGACATCAAGGCAGACGCCATTCCCAGCGTGGAGCTCTCTCCGGGAGCCACGGTGAAGGTGGTGGCGGGACAGTTAGGGGAGTCGAAGGGACCCGCGCAAACTTACCGTCCGATAAACGCCTGGCAATTAACCCTCCGGGCCAACGCCACCGTCGACCTCCCGATTCCTACTGACCATAACCTGGGCGTGTATTTGCTAGACGGCGAGGTCCGGCTCAACGACAACTTCAATTACTCCGGTCGTACCCTACTCCATTTCCGACGCGACGGAGCGGGAATTCGCCTGACGGGTGTTGCCGACGAAACCAGAATACTGGTTCTGTCCGGCCGGCCAATTGGTGCCCCGGTAACCAGCTATGGCCCCTTCGTGATGAACAACCAGACGGAGATCATGGAAGCCATGCGGGACTACCAAATGGGGAAAATGGGCTTTTACATTGAAGAATAATTTTTTTACCGTCAGGCAGCGAAGCCTAATTAAGCTACGTTTCAAGAATAGTTTTGATGATGAAAGTATCTACAGCCTCACTTTATTCTCACTAGTACTGAAACACAGGCTGTTTACGAAAAAGGTCGAAAGCAAATGATTTGCTTTCGACCTTTCTTTTTTCCTGGATTGGAAAACTTATCGGCGCGAACCCCTAGTCACTGCTGAGCACCGACAATAAGCGCAGCACTTCAATGTAGAGCCACACCAGGGTCACGATCAACCCCATTGCGCAGAACCACTCCATGTACTTGGGCGCGCGGGCGGCGGCCGCCCGGTCGATCATGTCAAAGTCCAGCAGGAGGTTCAGCGTAGCAATCCCGATGATGAACAGGCTGATACCGATGCCGATCAGGCCGCCTTCGTGCAGGAAGGGCAGGGACATCCCGAAGAAGCTGAGTCCGATGTTGAGTAGGTAGACCAACATAATCGCTCCGGTGGCCATCATGATTCCCGTCCGGAACTTCCGGGTGACCTTGATCATGCCGGACTTGTAGACGAAGAGCATCATGAAGAGCAGTGCCAGGGTGAGCAGCACGGCCTGAAAAACAATGCCCGCACCGAAGCCGACAGCATAAATGGCCGTCACACTTCCCACGAAGAGTCCCTCCAGCAGGGCGTAGATGGGAGCCAGGGTGGGCGACATCGCCGGTTTGAAGGCCATGATCAGAACCAGGACCAGTCCACCAATGGCTCCGGACCAGAGCAAAATTGAACTGGGGTAGAAGAAGGAATAAACCGAGGTGGCCAGTAACATCAGCCCCATGAGAAAGGTCTTGTTAACGGCACCGTTGACGGTCATCGCCGTATCGTCGGCACGCTGGATGAAGCTTCCGTCCAGGCTTTCCGGATTGGGTTGACTGGCCTTGAAGAGTTTTTCCTCCTGAAGAATAGGGTTACTTGATTTCTTGAATCGATCAGTAAATGACATAAACAGTAATTGGTGTTAGTACCCAACCCGCGGGGAAGCCCCCCGGTTGAGCGTAAGGTTGATAGGTCAGGTTAAAGGAAGTACTGGACGGCCAGCTCGTAGCCCCGCAGTCCGAAGCCCACGATAATGCCTTCGGCCTTCGCGGAAAGATAGCTGTGGTGCCGGAATTCTTCCCGCTGGTGGACGTTGCTGATGTGGACCTCAATCACCGGCGTTTCGATGGCGGCGATGGCGTCGGCCAGCGCAATACTCGTATGGGTCAGTGCACCCGCGTTGAGAATAATTCCGTCGTAGTCGAAGCCCACTTCGTGGAGCTTGTCCAGCAAGTGCCCCTCGTGATTACTCTGGAAATAGGAAAGGTCAACGTCGGCGTCGACAAATTTCCCCCGCAAATGAATCATGAAGTCCTCGAAGGTATCCTCTCCGTAGATTTCTGGTTCCCGGCGTCCCAGCAAATTCAGGTTCGGCCCGTTGATGATGATTACGCGTAATGGCATAGGGTAAAGATAGTTCGTTAGTCTGTTGGTTGGTTAGTCTGTTGGTCTATTAGTTCGTTAGTCTGTTGGTCTGTTAGTTCGTTAGTCTGTGTGGTGCGCACTAGAGTTGTGATAACCTAGCGCATTAAAGATATGCCAACTCTCAACTCGGTCGCCAAACGGTGGCGATAAACTCTCCATCAGCCAAGTGGCGAGCCACTAGTCGTTCAAGAATCTGACCTGCTGCATCTGATACTATCCAGACGGGTTTGCCCATTTTGGTAATTAGTCCGATCCGTACCTGTTTTCCTCGGTTATGCCCGCCCACCTGGTATCGCTTACCTAGTAGACCAATCTGGCCATGGGCTGCCACGCGCCGAACAAATGTGAATCGACCAAGGTAAACGTAGGCTTTTCGTAAGCAGAAGCTTCTGGCATCGTATCTCCTTGTATTGCTGGCAAGTTTCGGGAAAGCCGCTAGGCGAGTCTGCCCTTGGCATACTCGGGTTTTGTACCGCTCGCGCTGAATGATAACGGCTTCGTCGAGAGCTTGCTGAAAAGTGGCCAGATCGGCGCAATTCCCTGCCGGTGCCCAGCGGCTGGTCGTTCCTTGGTTACGTTCAACTTTAGCGTTCTGTGTGGGGCTGCGGGGTTTGTTGAAGATCAGTCGACAACCCAGAGCGGCGAGTACGAAGGCAGCTGGCGTGACGGTGTCTAAGTCCGGACTTCCAAAAGGGCGGCCATTGTCGAAACGAAAGCATTTGATGAACCCCCATCGATGCATGACGTATAGGCAAGTTTGGAAGACCTCAAAGGCAGGAACTTCACTTATACGGCCGTAGGGGGAAAGCGAAAGCGTCCAGTTCGCTTCCCGTAGCTTCATCTACGTAGTTCAGATAACAACATGGTCGACCGTCGGCGGTATGCAATCGCTCTTTGGCGTCGACTTGCACACATTCCAAAGGCTGACGAGCCCACCCCGATTCATCACGTGGACGACGCGTCTTTTGGGGTTGTAATCCACCTCGCTTAAAGACATACTGCAGTTGTCGCTCCTTGGGAAGCGCCTGACCAGGAAATTCCTCGGCAAGTTGGAGCAGGATGTAACCAGCTCCAAGCAAATTGTTTTCGCCTTTCATTTCAACAGCCCGCTCATAAATACGCGAGTCGTAGGTTGCCTTACGTCCGCAGTTTTGATAGTTGGTAGACAGGGCCGATCGCCCCTGAGCTAAATAGGCTTTGATCAACTTACAGACTGAGCCATAGCTGACACCCAACTTGGCAGCTATGGCACGCCGGTTCATACCCTTCTCAAAAAAGGAGACCATCTGCTCTCGAGTAGCAAGGCTATGGGGCATCATCAATTTTGACCCTAAAGTTAGTATATCTTTGATGCGATTAGAAGTAATAGAACTCTAGTGCGCACCACATCTGTTAGTCTGTTAGTCTGTTAGTTCGTTGGTCGGTTAGTCTGGTGGTGGGTGGGAAGGGGTTGGGTAGTACCTTCGCATCATGGTTCGCCAGTTTTTTCGCGTGGCCGTTTTGCAGCTAAGCCTCAACCTGATCGTTAAGGGTGTTTACCTGTTCGGGATTGACCGGGTGGTGCAGAACGTGCTGCCGGAAGAAGACTATGGCCTCTACTTTGCGCTGCTGGGATTCGGAATGTTACTCCAAGTGATCGCCGATTTTGGTTTGCAGCTCTACAACAGTCGGATGCTGAGCGGCCACCGACAATTACTGGCCAAGTATTTCCCGTATTTCGTGGGGCTGAAAATCATCCTGGGCCTGCTCTTTTTCGGGGCCCTGTTGCTGCTGGGACTCGTGCTCGGATACCGGGAGGAAGCCCTGCTGCTGTTGATCATCGCCGGGGGCGTGCAGTTGATGAACAGCCTGGTGCTTTATCTTCGGTCGAACCTCTCCGGGCTGGGGCGGTTCCGCCTCGATGGCTGGTTCAGCATCGCCGATAAGAGCATCATGATTGTGGGGGTCGGGGGGATGCTGCTGTTGGCTCCCGGGCAGCTCACCATCTGGCATTTTGCCGGTTGGCAGTTGTTTTCCTGGGCGATCACCGCAGGTGCCTTGCTGATCGTACTGAGGGGCAAACTCACGGGTATCTGGCCTAAATTTCACTGGGCCACTTTCCGCGTATTGCTCCGCGGGGGTGCCCCTTACGCCCTCGCCGTATTCCTGGCTACTGCCTACACCCGGGCCGATGCCGTGATGATCGAACGGCTCCTCGTGGAGGGAGCAGAAGCCGCGGCCCACTACGCCGCCGGGTACCGCCTCCTGGATGCCATGAATATGTTTGGCTGGCTCCTGGCCGGATTACTCCTGCCGATGTACGCGCGGATGTACGTCCGCCAGGAAGACTGGAAGCCCCTGCTGCGGTTCAGCACTCGCCTCCTCGTTTCGACGGCCCTGATCATTGCCGTTCCGCTGGCTTTTTACGCCGCGCCGGTCGTTGAACTACTCTACGACTTCGCCGAAGCCCGCACCGGTCACATTCTGGTGTTTTTGTCGCTGAGCTTCGTGGCGCAATGCCTCAATTACGCCTATGGTGCCCTCCTGAGTGGTACCGCCCTGATCGGAAGAATGAACCGCATCTTCGCCCTGGGCATCGCCTTCAACGTTGTGGGTAACCTGCTCCTGCTGCCGCACTACGGTGCCACCGGCGCCGCCATGGCCACCCTGGCTACCCAGGGGCTGATCGCCCTGACCCAGGCCGTCCTCGCCCACCGATGGCTTGACGTAGCGGCGGGCCTGGTGGGCTGGCCCAAAATATTGCTCCTTGCCCTCATCCTTGGCACCTGCGGCCTCGCCCTGATGTATCTGGACTGGCCCTGGCTACTCGAAGCGACGATGATGGGCATTCTCGGACTCGCGTTTGCCCTGCAAACCCGGCTCATTGACCTGGAGGGCACCCGAAAACTTATGGGCGAAGGCCCGTAATCACCGGTCGTTCCGGGCACTCCCGTAGAAAAAAATCGTTTCGCTCCGCACCAAGCGCGAAAGCGCCAGCAGGGCCACCAGGATCGCTCCGCCCCAGGCGGTATACCGAACCATGGGGTAGCCGGCCTGCTCCACCCCAATGGCCGCTAATGCCCAGGCGACGGTCAGGCCATACACACCATCATCTTTAAGGGTTAGCCAGATGCCGATCCCCGACAACACCAACAGTAGAATGGCCGCAAGAGCCGTGCCCGTCTCTGTGGGTAAAGACACTCCCAATTCCTGCAGCCCCAGGGCCATGGCAATTACCGTTGCTGCGGACACCCAGCCCAGGTAAATGGAAGGTGCAGCGTATATCCATCCGGTACGTATCGCTCCTTGGGCACGATGCGCCCGCAGAGCACGATTGGCCGCGATGAGAGCCACCAGGTGCCACAACAGATTAATGGCGGTCAAGAGTTGAATATTGGTAAAACTAACCGGGACAAACGCAATACTCGCCAGCCCCGCCACAAAAAGGAATACGTATGCCTGACGCAGCGCCGGGCTGTGCCGAGACTCCTTAAACTGAAACAGACTAAAGGCAATCATGCCCAGAAAGATGATGCCCCAAATGGCAAACGCCTCTCCGGTCGCATCCACCAGGGTATCCGGATCGTCTTCAAAACGATTCTCCCATTCCAAAAAAATGAAGGGTAAATAATTGACCAGGACAACGGCCAGGAAAGTAAGTAATAAGACAACCTTCCAGGTACGGTGATCGGGGCTTTTGCTGAGGGACATAATGGGTGTAGATAAGAGAGACCTTCGTAGGTGGGCTCAGGGTGTTTCTTGATCTGGTCAAAGCAAATTTGGTATCCGGGGTTAAGTGGCTAACGGCACGGACAAGCTTCGGTTCGCAGACTGCTCTCTTTTCTATGTTAAGTTTTTCAGGAAGGTCCCGGAAGCCTGGGATTCCGAAATTGTCCGCTGATCGTAAACAGTTATTTATTGTTGCAACCGAATAGCCCTCCCGTCGTTTACGGGGAGTAATCACCTTACAACATGCACGTACAAAAACACTTTGGCAAAAAGGGGGTCCTGCTGGTCAACCTCGGTACTCCTGATGCTCCCACCCGGGGAGCCGTCAATCGTTATCTGGGACAATTTCTTACCGACGGTCGGGTAATCGATAGTCTCCCCGGTCCGGCCCGGCAGCTGCTGGTGCGCGGTATCATTGCTCCCGTTCGCTCCGGCCTCGTCAATCCGTTTGCGCTGGGCGGCTCCACGAAATTGTACAAGGAGCTGTGGACGGAAAACGGTAGTCCGCTGAAGTATTACGGTGAGGTGCTCACGGAAAGGGTTGCCGCGGAGCTGGGTGATGAGTACGCGGTAAGGTTGGCGATGCGTTACCAAAGCCCCAGTATTGAATCGGCCCTTGATGAGCTGCTAGCCGAGCAAGTCTCGTCCATCACCATTTTCCCACTCTTCCCCCAGTACGCCAGCGCTACGACCGGCAGCGTACACCAGGAGGTGATGCGGATTCTTTCCCGTAAGGAGACCATCCCCAACGTCAACCTGATCAACAGCTACTACGAGCATCCGGCCATGATCAAGGTATTCGCCGACAATGCCCGGGAGATGGGTGATCTGGACCAGTACGACCACATCATCTTCAGCTACCACGGACTGCCCCAGCGGCAACTCAAGAAAGCGGACAACTGTAATCACTGCTACGTGCAGCAGGATTGCTGCAGCACCATCGGCCGGGTCAACCAGTTTTGCTACTCTGCCCAGTGCCACGCAACGACCCGGGCCATCGCCCGGGAGCTGGGGCTTCCCCAGGACCGGTACACGACCAGCTTCCAGAGCCGACTCGGCTTCGATGACTGGGCCAAACCCTACACCATTGACGTCCTGGAAGAATGGGCCAAGGAAAAAAACGCCAAAAAGCTGCTGTGCTTCAGCCCCGCCTTCGTGGCGGACTGCCTCGAAACCACCATCGAAATCGGCCTCGAGTATCAGGAAGAATTTGAGGAATGGGGCGGGGAGCACATTGATCTGGTACCCAGTCTGAACGACGATCCCCGGTGGGTCGGTGCGGTAACGGACATGATTCGCGCGGAGACAACCGAAACCGTTGCTGGATGAGCAAGAGCTTGTTTGGAATTTAATAATCGACCTCCAGTTGGCCTTTTTTAGCGCTAGTTTCGTTGGGAAAATCCTCATTTAGCGCTGCTAAACTCCGGTTTTCCCGCCTCGCTACCACTAAAAAATTCTCAAATTCGGCCAGATGACCAAAATCCAAACAAGCTCTAAACGATATTTCGTCACCGGCATCCATACCGGTATCGGGAAGACCGTCACCAGTGCATTTTTGAGGGCCTGCCTGGACGCCCACTACTGGAAACCCATTCAGGCCGGCGACCTGGACGAAACCGACAGTGACCGGGTGCAGTACTGGAGTGGCGCGGCCGACCACCAGATCGTTCCCGGCACCCACGCCCTGCAGACGCCCGCCAGTCCGCACTACGCCGCCCGGGTAGACGGGGTGGAAATTTCCCTGACGGATTTCACCCTGCCCGATCACCCGGAAGCGCCCCTGATCGTAGAGGGAGCCGGTGGTCTTCTGGTGCCCATCAACGAGCAAGAGACCATCACCGATCTGATTGTCCATCTGGAGCTTCCCGTAGTCCTCGTTTCGCGGCACTACCTCGGCAGCATTAACCACACCATGCTGAGCATTGATCTGCTGCGCCGCCGGGGCATTCCGATTGCGGGGCTGATCTACAGCGGTGGCAACAACCCGGAAACCGTACGCATCATTGAGGCCCAAACGGGCCTCGCGCCCCTGGTAGAACTACCAGAACTGGAGGAGGTGACCCCGGAAGTCATTGCCCGGCTGGTGGATGAACTTGGCGCAATTGTGCGCGAATCGCTGGGCTAGTATTGACTCCGGAACGCCTACTCCCCTTTTCTTTCCGAAGGGGATGGGGCTACGGAAGCCATCACGCGCTTGAAGACCGACTTGGTAAACCGGACGAATTCTTCCCGTTTCCGGTCGTATCCGACCCACCGGTACTGGTTGCCGTAGGGGCAACTGGGGGCTCCGGGGGCGTCCCCCGGCAGCAGGGAGTAGCGCTCCGGGCGATCCAGATAGGTGGCCATATCCACTTTCCGCATCAGGAGGGCCGGTAGGTTACCTTACACTTCCGGCACAGCAATTGCCCTTCACTACGGTGCAGAACGATCCCGGTCAGATGTTTGGTGGCGTAATCCTGCACCCAACCCACGTCTTCGTCCTTGTGGTTGGCGTCCAGGCCGCGGTTCCTTACGGCATCGTAGAATTGTCCGCCGTATTCCGCCCTCCCCCAGCAGTTCGGGCATAAGCCGTCCGGAACTCCGGAACGGGAGGAAGCGGAAGATTTGCGGGCGATTCGGAGCAGGGATTTTACGAAGGTCATGGGAATTTGGTTAGGGAATCCTTTCGGGGATTCGGGGTGAGCAGATACCGAAAGATAGGCGGGGCCTGGTATGCAGATCAACCCGTTCGACCGCGGGAGGTTATAAATTCGACCAGTATTCTCCCCGAAGCGTCGGATCGCGTCAGTTAGGGCCAGGAACACCGACTTTATCCAGGCTGTCCTGTGAATTAATCATCTGGCAATCAAGCCCTTGAATTTTCCAGTAGCGGCAGGAAATTTCCTGCCGCTACCGTTTGCCCCACTAAACTGTCGCGATTCCGCAGGAATCGCTGATGAAACCTTGCGAAACAGTCTACGACTATATCCCACGCATTCTCCGTGCGAAGCCCACAGATACTTAAGAATCTCCCCTTTCAACCCGGTCGGCCGGAAGGTGGCCGCGAGCTGATTTTACGCTAACTAACGCTCCGGGAATTACCTTTGCCGCCATGCCCCCCAAAGTGCTCATCATCCGCTTCTCATCCATCGGGGATATCGTGCTCACCACCCCGGTCATCCGCGGGGTAAAACAGCAGGCCGGTGCTGAGGTCCACTTCCTGACCAAGGCCAGCTTCGCGGCCGTGCTGAAGGGCAATCCTCATCTGGACCGAGTCTGGACCATCAAAAAAGACATCAGTGAAATCGCCGCTGAATTGGTCCGGGAAAACTATGACTACCTCATTGACCTGCACGGGAACCTGCGGAGTCTGGAGGTAAAGACCCGGCTCCTTGTGCACGCGCTCCGGCACCTGCGGCCACGCCCCCGTACGGCTACGTTCAACAAGCTGAATTTTCGCAAATTTCTGCTTACCCGCCTGGGCATCAATCGGATGCCCGATCTCCACATCGTGGATCGCTACCTGGCGGCTGCGGCCAGGCTGGGCGTACGGAAAGACGGGCACGGACTGGATTATTTTATTGCCTCCGAGGATGAGGTCCACCCGGAAGAAGTGGGGCTCCCCCCGCATTATCTTGCCTTCGTCATTGGGGCGGCCCACGCCACCAAACGGCTTTCCGAGGAGCAAATGGCCACCGTTTGCCGGGAATTTCCGGCCCCGGTCGTGCTGCTTGGCGGTCCGGCGGAAGCGGCCCTTGGTGAGCGGCTGGCGGAGGGAAATGACCACGTCCACAACGCCTGCGGAAAATTTTCCCTGGGAGGCTCCGCGGACCTCGTCCGCCAGGCCCAGGTCGTTTTGACCCACGATACGGGACTGATGCACATCGCGGCGGCCTTCCGCAAACCCATCATCAGCGTCTGGGGGAATACCGTTCCGGACCTGGGGATGTACCCCTATCTTCCCGGAGCCGAAGCGGAGGAAAAAGAGCGGCGGCAGGAAATCACTGGATTGTCCTGCCGCCCGTGCTCAAAAATTGGTTTTCAGGCGTGCCCCAAGGGGCACTTCCGGTGCATTCTGGACCAAAGTCCGGCCGACCTGGTGGCCGCCGCCCGGGCCCTGCTGCCTAATGCACTACCGTAAATTTTTTACTCTCCGATAAGCGGTCACCTTCCAGCCGCAAGAGGTAGCTGCCGGCCGGCAGCTGAGACACTTTGACCGACCAGGAGGTGCCGGAAAAATTACCGGCCTGCAGTTCCCTTCCCGTCAGGTCCAGGACCTGATACTGAATCGTACCCGCATCCGCGGGCGTACGGATTTCCAGCTGATCGTCTACCGGATTCGGGTAAATACGTAAACCCTCTTCTTCCAGAAGCGAGCTACCCGGTGCCGGAAGCTGTTCTTCCCCAAGGCAGGGGCCACCTTCGGACAGGTTGACGTCGCGGAAGTAGCTGTTGCCGTCCCGGCTGCCGACGTCATGATCGGCGGCAAAGAACAGGTAGGTGGCCTCTCCTTCGTAGTACTGACCGACCGGAATTTCGTAGTATTCCCACTCTCCGCTGCCGTCGTAACTGCTGAAGTCTCCGATTCCCCAGCTCTGGGTACCGTACAGGCGGAAGGTCAGGTTGGAAGAGATCACCATATTATCGTCGAGGCCGATACCGTGCACTTCGCCCTTCCTGGTGGATTTAAACCAGAAGGAGAGCCACGTATCCGGAGTTACGGTATAGGGGTACTCAACCGCTTTCCAGGCATTGTTCCGGAGCACGAGAATCTCTCCGTCCTCCTGTATTTCGGCCGAACCCGCATCCTGGTTGGTGCCGTAGGACATGACGGGTTCCTTCTCGAAGTTGATCGTCAGGCAGTTGCTATCGTCTACCGGCGGAATATCCGGCAGGCAGAAATCGACAATGTCCAGGGTATCAAAGGTGCCACCGCTTCCCAGGATGGTTCCCGTAGAGTCGGTCAACTCGAAGCTACCGTTACCGTATTCACAGCAGATGCCATCGTTGTCACTGTCGCGGATGGTGAACAGGTAGCAGCCGTCGGAGACACAAATCGTATCCCGGATCACCCGTCCTTTTTGCTTTTTGGGGTATGGTCCTCCAGTGGCCAGTACCGCTCCGCCTTCGGCCCGTAAATCCCAGGTGGTTTCCATTCCGAAATCATCGAGCGTCAGTTTAAGGTAGACCGTTTGTGCGTCGCAAACGATGGCCGGCTCGTCATCATCGTCGTCATCCTCCCCGTCGTCACCGCCACCATTATCGGGGGGCGAGGCGCAGGAAGCCTGGACGCAGTCCTGAGCGGCGGCCACCCGGTTTTGAATCACGGCCGTCGGCTGATCGCCAAAACCGAGTTCAAAATTGATACCCACCGGCGTCAGATGGCAATAGGACATGATCGTTCCCCCGGAAGCCGGAATGCCCGGCGTTCCGCAGAAACCTTCCGTCCATCCCGGGCATCCGTCGATGGCGGTATTGTTCCCGTTCCAGACGCAGGCGTGGGTGTGCTGGCTGCCCAGCAGGTGGCCCAGCTCGTGGGCAATGACCATGGTGGACCAGCTGTACAGCGGCACCGAAAGGAAATTGGGGTGAATACTGGAGAAGCTCATCCGCGCCGAAGAGAAGGGGTGGCACAATCCGTCCAGGACCGCAATACCGCCACTGGCCTGGTAGCTGACCAGCTGCGCCAGATCCCCGTTGAAGGAGGTGCGGTTGGACTGGAACTGGGTCAGCATGGCGCTGCTGGAGGTGCCGAAGTAGGGGCTGGGCTGGTCCCAGACCAGCAGTTCGCTGATCTCCAGATTGACGTTGATTTCATCGTAGAGGATGGACACTTCGTTGAAGTTGGCCACGACGTGAGCCGCCGCGGCGGCGATGCTTCCCTTGTCAAAGAAGATGTCGTAGTCCACTTCAAAAAACACCTCCACGCAGCCTCCGGTGTTTTTGGCTTCGGAGGTTTGCAGTTCCTTATCCGAGTAGCCAATGCCACTGTCCGGGGTTGCGCAGTCCAGTTCCTGCCGGTCCTGCAGCTGCCGGTCCGGGAAGAGCACGTAGAGCGTCTCGGTGGCACTTTTTTGTTGGGTTCGCAATCGTCCCAGGGCCAGTCGTTCCCGCCCGGGCTGGCTGATGGTGGCGGTAACTTCTTCCTCCAGCAAGCTCAGGGCTACCCGGCTTCCGGGAACGCCCACCACTTCGCCCACGTAGTGGTGGCCGAGGAAGGTTCGCGGATCAACCGGAGCGCCGGAGGCCGCGCGCAGCCGGAAGCCCGACGCCAGAAAGTGATTGGGGCGTAGCCGCAGGTGCAGAGCCGGTTGGTCCGGCAGAGCACTAGGAAGGAGCATCTCCCATTCTTCGGGAGAAGCCGCAAGCAATGATGAATAGTGTTCCGGGTTGACGCTGAGTAAGCTAAATTCTCCTAATTCTTCCCGGAGTACCGGATCGGCTTTTTTCTGCTCGGAGAGCCGGAAAATATCACCGGGGTCGGAGAACTTGGTTTTACTTTCAATTTGAGAGAACACTGTGTTAAACAGGAGTACCAAAAGGGTACTCAAAAAAACGTGTCGAGAGTACATAAGAACGAGAGTAACAATGACACGGCCTTTGGGACAGCCGTGCTAAGTTAGGAAATAGCTGGCTACCACTCCCGGGGGGAAGTGCAATTCCGAACCTCCAGAAATGGGGGTATCGTCCACCGAAAGACCGGTGCCAGCAATGCAGCAGTGATGGTGTGGCGGGGGAAGGTACCAGCTTACTGGCTACGGGGAAGAACGTAGCAAAACCAATATGTTCAGCGGGAATTGTCGGGATAAAGGCCTACGAGAAGCAGCCCGTTTTATGTGTTTTCATCCTGTGTTCAAAGCAGTCGTCTCCTGGGGATCGCGAACATAACGTGAGCATTTAAAGCCTAGTTTGTCTTTTCTATTTCGTTTACGGAGCGGTAATAAAAAGGGTAGAAACGGGAAGCCAAATTCGCCCCAAAAGAAAGCCGCCGTCACGAATCTTCTTCGTGACGGCGGCCAGAAATGTTTTTATTCCGAAGGGCTTATTCCCGATCAAACTTCAGCTCCTGAAGGACAATCGAGTTACCTTTTTTAGCAACGTATATGTAAACGCGGAAGGAACCTTTCGCGGTGGCCAGCTTACCAATGCAGTACTCCGCATCGTTGGCCTTGGAGGCACCCTGGTGAACCTTCCCGAAGCTGGTCGGGCTGAAATTACCGAAGAACTCCCGGAGCTGTGCTCCCGCCGCTTCGCGGCTGTAGATGTCCTCCTGGTCCAGGATGGTGAGTTCGACTTCCGTATCCATCACGGCTATCAGTTCGGAGACCTTGCCGCCGCCAATGGCGCGACAAACATCATCCAGCCCAACGGGTGCCTGCGTGGAAGCCGGCAGGACGGGGCCAAGAATAGCCAGGCAAAGAAAAATTATGGATTTCATGGGAATATCATTTATGCCAAGTGAGTGCGTAGTGACCACCTCTCCAGTTGTCCGGGAGTTGTGGTGTGCGGCTAAATCTCTGTTTATTAGACGTATCCGCACACAAATGTCACGTACGTATGGACAATAGAACGCCCCCATTGTGATGGGGATTGCTAAATTTTAGTTAAGACTTGTCCGGAAACCAACCAAAAAAACCGGTCCGATGCCCCCCCGCCGGGCTGGACAAGGCCAGCCAATCCGGCATTTTCTCCGTAAAAACGCCCTTCCTTGGGGGGCAAAACCTTCCCCACACCACCAACGTGAATTCCTAACACTTCTGGTGCTTTTAGCAGAATCCTAAGGAAAATTCACGAAAAACGGATCGCTATATCCCCCGATCGGAGCGTAAATCGCAGGATTTTAGGGCATCGGATTAGTTCATAGGCACCCCACACGCATTTTTTCTTAATGCTTACCTTCGTCCGCAGTAGCGCCCTGCTACCCCCATTGACTTAGACCAACCATATGAATTCCGGAAAATCACTACTCGTAATCTTAGACGGCTGGGGACTCGGACAGCGCCCGGAAGCCGACGCCATCGCGCAAGCCGACACCCCTAATTTTGACCGCATTTACCGGGAGGAACCCCACAGCACCCTCATCACCTTTGGGGAAGAGGTCGGGCTTCCGGAAGGACAAATGGGCAATTCCGAGGTAGGTCACCTCAACATCGGTGCCGGACGGGTAGTTTACCAGAATTTTGCCCGGATCAATAAAGCCATTCGCGACGGCGAGCTGGCTAAAATTACCGCCCTACAGGACGCCCTAACCTACGCCCGGGAAAAGGACCGTGCGGTCCATCTGATGGGTTTGGTCAGTGACGGAGGCGTTCACTCCCACCTCAATCACCTGCTCCGGTTGTCGGATATCGCGACCGAAGCGGGCAACACCCGGGTCTTCATCCATGCCTTCACTGATGGCCGGGACGTGGCGCCCACCTCCGGCAAGGGTTTCCTCGAAACGGTGGCCCAACACATCGCGGACCAACCCACGGAAGTCGCCACGGTGACGGGCCGGTTTTACGCCATGGACCGGGACACGCGCTGGGAGCGGATCAAGCTGGCCTACGATGCGCTGGTACGCGGAACGGGTGAAAAGACCCGGGATATTCTGGCTACCGTACAGAGCCGTTACGACGATGGAGAAACGGATGAGTTCCTCAAGCCCATCATCCACACCGACGCCAGCGGCGATCCCGTGGCGGTAATCCAGGAAGGTGACGTGGTCATCTCCTTCAACTTCCGTACCGACCGGCCCCGCCAAATTACCCGGGCCCTCACCCAGGAAGACTTCCCGGAGCAAAATATGAAGTGCTTTTCGGAGCTGCGCTACCTGACCATGACGCAGTACGACGACAAGTTTCGGGACGTGGAGGTGCTCTTCCCCCCCGATGACCCCAAAGAAACGATGGGGGAAGTCGTCAGTAAAGCAGGAAAAACCCAGGTCCGGATCGCCGAAACGGAAAAGTACGCTCACGTCACCTTCTTTTTCAGCGGGGGCCAGGAAGATACTTTCCCCGGAGAGCGGCGCATTCTGATTGATTCACCCCGGGACGTGGAGACCTACGACGAAAAACCGGAAATGAGTGCCTACGAGGTGACGGAAGCCATCGTCAAAGACATTAAAGAAAACGCTCCGGATTTCATTTGTCTCAACTACGCCAACACCGACATGGTGGGCCACACCGGCGACTGGGAAGCCGCCAAAGCGGCGGCAGCCGCCGTGGATGAATGCCTGGGTAAGCTACTGGAAGCAGCGAAAACTGCCGGCTACCACACCATCGTCATTGCCGACCACGGCAACTCTGACATCATGAAAAACGAAGACGGTAGCGTACACACGGCCCACACCACCAACCTCGTCCCC
This sequence comes from Lewinella sp. W8, assembly GCF_004375085.3. Lineage (GTDB taxonomy): Bacteria > Bacteroidota > Bacteroidia > Chitinophagales > Saprospiraceae > Neolewinella. The sequence continues at coordinate 92,597 of NZ_SNAQ03000001.1, read as the reverse complement.
GTGGTTTACGTGGGCCCCAGAAAGGACCTCCGCCTCCGGGAAGGTGGAAAACTGGGCGACGTGGCCCCTACCCTCCTGGAGCTGATGGGCGTTGAGGCTCCCGCCGCCATGACCGGGCAGTCGTTGATCGCCTGATTAATTTTTGCGGGGGACCGCAGGTGCGGTCCTCCCTCCTTTTCACGTAACCCATCCATCATGCATCGCCCCCTATTCCTGGTTTTCACCATCCTGAGTCTTATGGCCTGTCAACCCAAACCCGACGCCTCCGCCGGCGAGCAATCCGCCAAAGCCGTGCTTCCCGTACCCTCGGAATGGGTCCTGGTCAGCTGTGAAATGGAGGGTAAGGTTATTCCTGCGGTCAATGACCGCGCCTTCGTAAAAATATCCGACGGGCAGATCGGCGGCAACACGGGCTGCAACAGCTTCGGCGGAGACTGGCAGCTCTCCGGGGCCAAACTCAATGTTCCCGGTGTGATGGCCACCAAGATGTTCTGCCAGGAGGCTTCCTCTCAGGAACAGTTATTCCTCAATATTCTCAACGGGGACGTCGGCTACGCCGTAACTGGAGACCGGTTAACCCTTTCGGGAGCAAGTGGACAACTAAACTTCCGGCGAAAGGACTCCGGCATTCAGGTGTCCGAAAAGCAGGTCACGGGCATCGTCGGTTTGTTTACCTATATGGCGGATGCTCCTGGCTTCGAGCGCTGTGAAGACGGGATGCGGATGGCCGTCCTGCAGGAGGGCGAAGCTTACCGGGAGCTGGAGCGCACCTATCTGGAACTGGGCCGCCCCGGGGAGCCCGCACTCCTCACCGTAGAGGGCGACGTTGTCGACAACCCCGCTGCGGAGGGCCATCCCAAGGCACTGCGGATTCGCAAAGTCCGCAAGCTGTCAGAGGAAAGCACCTGTCCCTGAGGAAAGGCCATTTTTCTTGGTGATTTCGTAAAGAAGCGCCCGGGAATCGGGGGATAACTTTGGGGAATGCCTACATTTAAGCGGTCAAAAAATATACTATGGCATCGTCCGACAACCACGTCCCCTTTGCGCCAACCGGCAAGGAAGATTGGCTGACCCAGGTCAACAAAGAGCTGAAGGGTAAGAGCGTTGAGACGCTGGACTGGGAGCTCAACGAACGCATCCGGATGGAGCCCCTGTATACCGCGGATGAGGTCCCCGCCCGGCAGCCCCTGAACCGTCAGCCCGGATGGTCCATTGGCGCCTACGTTGACGGCAAATCGAACGCTGACATTAATACCTACGCGCTGGAGGAACTTTCGGGCGGCGCCGAAGCACTGCTGTTCCGCCTGTTCCGTCAGCCCGGCCCCGACGACATTGCGGCGATTCTCAAAGACGTCCGCGTAGACATGATTTCGCTACACTGTGCCCTGCGGTATCCCGGCCAGGATCCGGCCGAACTCTTCCGGGATCTGGTGCGCTACCTGAGAAAGCAGGGATACGACCTGAGTAAGATTACCGGCTCGGTCGATTTTGACCCGCTGCTAGACTGGAGCGATCCGCCCTTCCCGCCCCTCATCCGGCTGATGTATTTCGTGCAGCGGTGGATGCCGGGTTTCCGGGTGCTGCAGGTTAACGCTGCCGGCTTCAACAACGGTGCCGGCATGGCGGACGACGAACTCGCCCTGGCCATTGCCAAGGGAACCGAGTACCTGGCGCAACTGCAGGAGCGCGGCTACCCTCCCGGGCTGGCGCACCGTCACCTCAAGTTTGCCTTCACGGTGGGCACTTCATTTTATACCGACGTCGCCAAATTACGTGCCCTCCGGGTGCTGTGGGCGAACGTCCTGCGGGATTTCGGGGTCGACAATCCAGCGCCCACGCAGATTGCGGCCCACTCCGACATTGGCACCCTGACCAACGAGCGCGACGAGAACCTTCTGCGCCTGACGACCCAGGCGCTGGCCGCCGTTACGGGCGGCGCGGACACCATTTTCCTGGCACCTGCCGAAGGCCCAGACAAAACTCCTACCCCCTTCGGGCGGCGCATGGCTCGTAACGTCCAGCACCTGCTGCGGCTGGAAAGCGGCCTCGGCCAGCTGCCCGACCCGGCAGCGGGAAGCTTCTACCTGGAAAAACTTACCGACGCCCTGGTGGAAAGCGCCTGGGGCCGTTTCAAGAGCATCGAAGAACAGGGAGGTTTTGCCCAGGCGACCGTTTTCTAATTTCTCCCTCCCGATGAACGGGAACCGAAGTTAAAACATTACCCCAATGCGCCAACTCCTGTTTCTGGTGCTTTGTCTTCATTTACTCTCCGCCTGCGATTCTGTCGGACCCGAAAGTAGCCCAGAAAACATTCCCAATATGCCCACCATCAGTCAATCAACCTGGGGAGAAAGTCCCTACGGAACGGCTTCTCTCTACACCCTGACGAATGAGGCCGGCCATCAGGTGGTCATTTCCGACTGGGGCGGCATCGTCCAGTCCATCCGCTACCAGGATACGGAGATGACCGTGGGCTACGAAACCCTCGAAGAGCACCTCGGCCCCAACCCTTACTTTGGCGCTCTGGTGGGCCGCTACGGTAACCGGATCGGCGGAGCCACCTTTACCCTGGAGGGTAACACCCATAAATTGGCACCCAACGGAAACGGCCATCAACTCCACGGCGGCCCGGAAGGCTTCAACCGGCGCCTCTGGACCGCGGAAACCCGCACTACGGATACCAGCGCCATGCTGATGCTATCGCTCATTAGTCCCGACGGAGATCAGGGCTTTCCCGGCAGACTGGAAGTCAGTTGCCAGTACGAATGGACCAACAACAACGAACTGCGCATAGCGTATACGGCGACCACCGATAAAACCACCGTGGTCAACCTGACCAACCACACCTACTTCAACCTGGCGGGTTCCGGCACCATTCTGGACCACCATTTATGGTTGGACGGAGACTACTTCACCCCCGTCAAAGAAGACATGATCCCCACCGGGGAAATAGCGGCGGTAAAGGGTACGCCCTTCGACTTCACTGAGGCCAAGGCCATCGGCCGGGACCTCAACGCGGATCACCCCCAGTTGAAAATCCCCAATGGCTACGATCACAACTGGGTCATCAATAACTACGATGGTTCCCTGCGGGAATTCGCCCGACTGGAAGACCCGGCCTCGGGCCGGGCCATGCGGTGCTTCACCACCGAACCAGGGGTACAAATCTGGACGACCAACTTCTCGGAAGGACAATTTACCGTGCGCCCCAACACACCAATACCTACCCACGCTGCCATCTGTCTGGAAACACAACACTTTCCCGATTCTCCGAATCAGGAAAACTTCGCTACGCCCGTACTCAACCCCGGAGAAACTTACCGGACCACCACGGTGTATCGCTTTGAGTAAGGACCTGCGGCTGGGGAAGGTGTTGACAATCCTATTCCCCATGAAGCAAGGTATTCAGCAAATCTTAATTTACGGCGCTTTCGGACTGCTGCTCGGCGCAAAAATGGTCGAAGTGCTAATCAATGACGGCGTTGGGCTGTTCGATTACTGGTTGCTGGGCATCGGACTGGCCGCCGCCATCATTCATTACCTGCCCAAGAAGCATGAGGCCACTGATCATGAACGCAGCCATTCACAAGCCTACGGTGAAGACACCCTGGTGCTCCGTGATCATTCCCGTCTTGAACGAGGCCAGCATCCTGAAGCAGCAGATACGGACGCTTTCGGATACGCTTCCCGCCACCGGCATTGAAATCATCCTCGTAGACGGCGGTAGCGACGATGACACTTTCCGCATAGCTGGAGCGCTGGGCTGTCGCATCATTGCTTCGGCTCGGGGACGCGCCCGGCAGATGAATACCGGTGCGGCACACGCCCGGGGTAGCTACCTATATTTTCTTCATCTGGACACCTCGCCGCCATCGGATTGGGTGAAGATTCTGTTTTCCGCCATCCAGGAGGAGACCCATCCCCTGACCTTCAGGTTACGGTTTTCCGGGCAGGAGGACTCCCCGCTGCTCCGCTTTTATTCCTGGTGCAGTCAGTTTGACGTTGATGCCTTTCGGTACGGTGACCAGTCCCTCCTCGTTCGCCGGGAGGACTTTCTTGCCGTCGGTGGTTTTCGCGAAGATCACCGCTTGATGGAGGGGCATGACCTTATCCGCCGCCTCCGGCGGCGCACCGGGCGGCTCACCGTTCATCCGGCGGCCGTTACTACTTCTTCCCGCCGCTACGTCGAATACGGAGTGGTCTTCACCCAGGCGATTTTCACCCTGATCTACCTACTCTACCGGGTGGGCGTTCCTCAGCGGCAACTGGCGGCCATTCACAATTGGGCGTTTCGGCGGTAGGCCATCCGGACGCTCGGAGAAGGTTCTCCATTCTTCTGACTTCCGTCTTCATTTTTCCTTGGCCTTGACGACCGGCTTGCGGAGCAAGCCTCTTCCGGAGCCTCAGCTTTCTTCTCCTCCGCCTTCCCCCACGTAATACGGCACACAGCGAAAATCTCCATCATCGGTCCATTCCATCATCTGGTAGCCGGGGGGCAGGAGTTCCTGTTTGAACTCCGGGTGGGTGCTATCGAGGAAGAAACTGGTTGGCGGACAGAGAAATACCTCAAGATTTTCGTGGTTGACGGTTCGGGAGGTGTGGTAATGGCCGCAGAAAATGCGGCGGCGGCGGCCGTCGCTGGTCAGGATGTGGAGCAGGTTTTGGGTGTCCCGCAGGGGATATTTATTGTCCATGAAGGGAACTCCCATCAGGACGGGAGGATGGTGCATCACCACGGCAGCCTCGGGGTAGATGGTAATGGCCTTGGCCAACCAGTTCACCTGTTCGTCGTCCACTACGCCGGCGCTGGAATCCAGAAATAGAAAATCGCGTCCCTTTACCCGCACCAGTCCCTTGATCGGGCTTGCTCCGTGCCCCTCCAGAAAAAAGGCGTTGCGCATCATCTGCCGGTTGTCGTGGTTGCCCGGCGCGAGGTAATAGGGTTTATGGAGCGCATCCAGCACCGGTCGGAGCCGGTGATACACTTCTTGCTCCGGGTCCCGGGCACAGAAATCTCCCGTCAGAAAATAGGCATCGGGGTCGAGGGCGGACGCGTGCCGCAGCACGCGTTCCAACCGCTCGTTTACGTCGAGGTGCATCAGTTGCTCCCCGGAATCCAGTAAGTGCAAGTCAGTGACTTGCGCGATGCGTAAGGCCACAAAAACGGACTTTCTTTAGAAGAATTTTCGCCCGATGAAGAGGACGATGAGTGCGCCGCCAACGGCGATGGCCATTGAACCAAGGTCGAAGCCCTGTACACTTCCGACTCCCAGCAGGGTGCCAACCCAACCTCCGACGAGGGCGCCCACGATACCCAGCAGGATGGTCTTAAGCCACCCGCCACCGTCCGGTCCGGGCATGATCAATTTTGCGAGTGCTCCGGCAATGAGGCCAAATACAATCCAGGCTAACCAACTCATAATTACTTGCGTTTAGGTTTATGGTTTTTGTTTTCGTTGTTCTTGCGGCAGCGCATTTGGGCGCTTACGCGCAGGAGCAATGGTCGTCGGGATGAGCCAAGGTTCCTTCCGTTTTCCGGGCAACAATGCATGATCTCACCGCTTCAGCGTTCCCGGCCATCAACCGCCTAGTCGTTAAGCACGACCACAACAGCTTGAGTACCACGAACGAGGTGACCTGCCCAATTTACAACCTCAATGGGAATATCGCCCTACCTTTCTTCCATGTACTACCGTCTCTACCCTCTTCTCGCCTTTTTACTCCTGTTTGCCTGCGGTGATTCCGCCGATATGCCCCAAAGGGATTTCCCCTACATGGCGGTCGTTGAAAGCCTGGAGGCAGCCCGGGAAACGACCATCACCACCCGCCGCTTCAAGCAACCCGACCTCCAGCCTCTGATCCAACAGCTGCCCGCGACCTTTACGGTCGATACCGCCGGGCGCTCGGTAGAAAACCGCCCGCTGTGGCGGGTGCGCTGGGGAAGTGGAAAAACTACGGTCCTGCTCTGGTCCCAGATGCACGGCGATGAACCCACCGCCACGGCGGCCCTCTTCGACCTCTTCAACTGGCTTTCCTCCACGGATACCACCCTGGCCGATCTGCGCACCACCCTGGACCAACAACTCCAGCTCACCTTCCTGCCGATGCTCAACCCCGACGGGGCCGCGCGCTACGCGCGGCGTAATGCCCTCGGCATCGACCTGAACCGGGACGCCCTGCACCTCACCAGTCCGGAGGCCCGCCTGCTCAAAGCAGAGCGGGACCGACTCGACGCCGACTGGGGCTTCAACCTCCACGACCAGAGCACCTACTACGGCGCGGGCTTCCCCAGCACAAAGAGTTGCGCCCTGTCCATTCTCGCCCCCGCCTTCGACTGGGAGAAATCCGTTAGCGACAAACGCGAAGACGCCATGCAGCTCATCGCCCGGATGGATCGGATCTGGCAGCGGGACATCCCCGGTCAGGTGGGCCGCTACAACGACGACTTCGAACCCCGTGCCTTCGGGGACAACCTCCAGAAATGGGGCACCCGCACTATCCTCATCGAATCCGGCGGTTTGCGGGACGACCCGGAGAAGCAGGTAATCCGGCGGCTCAATTTGCTAGCCCTCATTGCCGGCCTCCACAGCATCGCTACCGGGGAATACGAAGATTACGCCCAGGAGGACTACTTCGCCATCCCCGAAAACAAGTTCAACGGCATGCACGACCTGCGCCTGGAAAAAGTCACGTTGGAACGCCCCGACGGGGACTTCCTGATGGACATTGCCTTCCGCCGCTCCGAGCGCAGCCTGCCCCCCGATTTCCGTGACTACACTTCCCGCGGTTACGTCAGCGACGTGGGAGATTTACACACCTTCGGGGCCTACGTCGACGTGCGGGAGGAAGGCCTCCGTGCCCGCCCGGGGCGGGCGCTGCCGGGCGTCCACGACAGTCTGGCCATCCACCAACTCGACCCCCGGGCGCTCTACAAACGGGGCTACACGGCCGTAGTCGGCACCAGCTGGCAACTCCGCCACCCCATGGAGGATCAGCTGACGATTCTGCCACCAAACGGCACGGCCGACACCCTCGTGGCCCCCGGCCACCGGCCGGATTTATTGCTGTATGATCAAGCGGACCAGCTGTGGGGCGTGGTGATTGACGGGCGGTTGCGGAAGCCCTGACGGACCGAATTTTAACTGCGATAATTTCCCTTGTGGAAATCCCCTAGCTTTAACGTCACTACCAAAACTCAGGAATATGAAAGCACAACTACTCACCCTGGTGGGGTCCCTTTTGCTGTGTACTAGCCTTATGGGGCAGCGCATGGACCCCGTGTTACTCGACTCCCTCTACGGCGAGCGGGGCATCCCCGGCACCACCACCTTTGCCCCCGATTTCCGGGTATCTTATCCGGCCTACGATGAAATGGGACGGCCCCTGGAAAGGGTCCTGGAAACCTTCAACGGTTCGGGTAACTGGGTCCCCTCCCAGCGCCGTCTGTTCAGCTACGCGGGAAACACCACCACCATCACCGAGCAAATCTGGTCCAGCCAACTGCGGGAATGGCGCGACCGACGCCGGGAAACCACCGAGGTGGAAGACGACCTCATCCTGATGCGTGTCCGGGAGGTCCTGGACGGCGATACGCTGCGGAACCAGCGTCGGTGGAGCTACGTGTACGACGGCGATGATCAGGAAACTATGGTCCTACTGGAACGCTGGAACGGCGCAGCATGGGAAAACCTGAGCCAAAAACTCAGCACCTACAACGGCAACGGCGGCACCACCTCCCAAACGCTGCAGTTTTGGTTCGAGGGTAACTGGCGGAACATCCGCCGCCGAGGATGGCTCTACGGCCCCGACAATGCGCCCCCGTACTTTGTTGAGCAGGCCTTTTCCCAAGTCTGGTCCGTAGACGAAGACGCCTGGGTGAACCAGCTGCGGCAGGACTTCACCTACGAAGATGGCCTCTGGACGGAGTCGACCTTCTTCACCTGGAACGCCACCCAGAGCAGCTGGCAGGAGGCCGATCGGGCACGGTACGAATTCGATGAGTTCAACCGCCCCACCGGACAAGTCGTCCAACGGTGGTCCGGCGACTGGGAAAACGATGGCCGGGTCGACTATACCTTTTCGGGGGACAATCTCCTTTCCCGCATCCAGCAGTGGGACAACGGCACCCAGGAATGGACCAACTTCCTCCGCTACCAGACCGAACTGGACGAGTACGGCCTGGCGAAAGTCCGTACCGGCATGCAATCCTGGAATATGACCACCCAAGCCTGGGAGAATGAGGTTTATTCGCAGCGCATCACCGCGATTCACACTCCGGCGGACCTCATCAATGACGTGGAGGAAGTTGACCTGCCTTCGACTTGCCGGGTGCCTAACCCTTACCTGCCCGGCACCTCCTTTTCCTGTGATTTTGGGCAGGACGTCCACCCCTTTACCATGGAAGTCTTCGATGCCCAGGGGCGCCTGGTGCTGCAACAAAACGTCCGCTCCCACCAATCTACTTCCATCGACCTTGACTTGCCTTCCGGGCCGTACGTCTTGCGCGTCCGCAACCAGCAGCAACTGGTTCACCTGCAACGCCTCGTCATTCCTAACCGCAAGTAAAAATCAGAGACCATGTATCTCATCATCCTACTGCTCAACCTCACCTTTTTTCCCGGTCAGTATGCGGTTCCCATGAGCCCGCCCGTCATGGCTCCGCAAACGGACACCCTTCCGCCGATCATCACCGAGGAGTTCATCCGGGAGTTTACCGCTCTCCCTCAACAAAAAACCTGGCGGGATTCCGGCTACTACTTTCAGCTAGAACTCGTTGACTGGATCAATCGGGGCTTCCGGACCACAAATACCGGCGATTACCTACTGCGTTCCACCGTTATTTCGGCCAGTTCTTCGGGAACCCAGTTTCGGGCCCGTGCCATTTTGCGCATTGACAAGGACGACTGGCCAATGGATAATTTCCCCTCCCCGAACACCGTCGAGTGGGGATCCGCCATTCTGGCCTTCCCCCAGGATTTACTCTTCTGTCCTTCCGGTAACGAAGAAATCGGTCTGGGGCAGAATGAACTGTACATGCCGCTGTCCGTGGGCGGAGAAATCACCCGGGTATTCAACGATACCATCCTGTTTACCTCCATTCCCCTAAACGCCCAGATCAGGAGTTTTGACGTGATCATGGAATAGGTTATGGCCAGTGGGGCGACGCAGGAATTAGTGCCAAATACCTAGCTCGGGAGCTTTCCTTTGGGCACTCCCGTGCAGGTGCCGTGTACCACTCACCGGAGCCCGGGACTTTCGTAGAATGTAGGGTGATACATCCATTATTCTGGCCAGGGATAAACCGTGGTCGGAAGCCTGTTTCGCGAAGGCATAGCCAAGTGAAACGGCGTCCGAACACTATTTGACACAATCGGTAAAGCGTGAAATTTTTATCTCCCGACAACGAATGCCCGCCTCATCCCACGAGGGGGGCATCTGTTGCGGGAGGCACTGACCTTCGTAGGCAGGCGCTACGTGACTACTACCCGCATTGCCAGCGCGGTGTCTCCGATTGGGGGATGGGTAGAGAACTCATCAATTGCGATTCTCTTTCAAACGCGATCTTCATTTAGGGACGCAATAAGTCACCACACATTCCTTGTCTCCGTTACATTCAACCGCCCCGCCGTCGGCTTGTTCCCTTGGTATGGACCAACAGCCCCAGCATCCGATACTGTTCTTTGATGGCGTTTGCAACCTTTGCCACGGCGCCGTACAGTGGTTCCTCAAGCGGGATAAACGCGGGGTGCTGCGCTTTGCCAGCCTACAGTCGGACCTCGCCGCAGAGCTGCTGCCTAAACACGGGGTTGACCTGGAGGCCCTCAGCTCCCTGGTGCTGTACCGGGATGGGAAAGTGTACACCCACAGTGATGGAGCGATGGAGGCCGCCAGGTTGCTGGGCGGGGTATGGACGCCCCTTTCCACCGCCCTCAAAATTTTTCCCCGCGGGCTCCGGGATGCCGTGTACAACTGGATTGCCGCCAACCGCTATCGGTGGTTCGGGAAAAAAGAGGCCTGCTGGTTGCCCCGGCCGGAATGGAAGGCACGCTTCGTGGGGTAAATCCGCAATTCCGGACCACAAATTCACGTTACCTTCGCGGACCCAAAACAACCCGCCGGATCGATCCTCCGGCCTCACTCCTCGCCTATGCGATGCTTTTACCTTTGTCTGCTTACCCTGACCCTTGCTTGCTTTGCCTCCGGAGCATCAACCCTCCTGGCGCAACCCACCGAAGTGGGTTTGGTGGCCTACTACCCCCTTGACAATAACTTCTCGGACGCTACCGGAGACAGTTCCAACGGCGGGGTGGCCAGCGGCGTACCGGAATTCGCCTGTGGGGTCAACGGTCAAAGCCTGGCCCTGAATGGCGGCAATGATTTTGTCCGTATTCCCGGTGGCAACACCAACAACATCAACCGGGAGTTTGATTCGGAAGACTTTACCGTGAGCATGTACTTCAAGAGTATCGGCGTCAACGGTACCCAGTACCTGTTCTCCAAGCGGGACACGAACTGCAACAACCTGCAGTTTTTCCACGTCCGCTTCGCTCCGCTGACGCAGACAATTTCGGTGACCCTGCGGGAAAACAACCAGGAGGCCAGGATCGACCACCGGATCAACAACGGCGACTGCTGGCAGCACATCGCGATCGTGCGTGACGCCAACCGCGTGCGCCTCTACCTCAATGCGGCAGAGGTGGGAGAAGCCGGGACTTCTTCCCGCGTTGACGTGGAGAACAATGGAGAAATCTTCATCGGATCCTCCAGTTGCCTGGGCAACGCCGAAACGGCCTTTGACGGGCTGATCGACGAAGTACGCATCTACAACCGATCGCTTCGGGAATCCGAAGTGCGCACCCTCTACGAATTCCCCGACCGCATCCTGACCACCACCCGCCGGATTTTCCTGGGTGAGGAGGTACCCATTCAGCTGAACAGTAATTGCGGCGTGGGCTTCAACTGGGTACCCGCTGCCGGGGTAGACAACCCCGCCGCCGCCGAACCGACGATTACTCCCGTGGCGGCCGGCCGTCAATCCTACATCGTCGAAATCGCCGACCTGGAAAGTACCTGCGTGGCCCGCGACAGTATCGTACTACAGGTCATCGACCCCACCACCCTTGACTGTTCGGAAATTTTCCTACCCAAGGCCTTTACGCCCAACGGCATCGGTCCCGTTGAAAATGAAACCTTCGGCATTTCCAATCCCTTCGCGATCCCCGAGCTGATCAGCTTTGAGGTGTACGATCGCTACGGTAACCAACTTTTCCAAACTACCGACGCCTTCGGGCGCTGGGACGGCTCCTTTCAGGGCCAACCCGTTAATCCGGGCGTCATGGCCTGGCGGGTGGTCTTCCGTTGCGAGGGCCAGGAGATCGTAGAGTCGGGAAGTGTGATGGTGTTGCGGTAGGTGGGTTACTAGCCGCTGGGTGCTGGTTGTTAGTTGCTGGGTGGGGAGGTGCTCCGCACGTGCTAATTGCTTATCTTCCCGCCATGACGGTAACTGAGAAAATTGCGGCCCTGCGCAGGGTCATGCTGGAAACGCAGATTGATGCGTACATCATTCCTTCTACGGACCCGCATCAGAGTGAATATCCCGCCCCCCGGTGGGAGTCCCGGATCTGGATGAGTGGATTTACCGGCTCGGCCGGTACGCTGGTGGTTACGCTCCACGAAGCGAAACTCTGGACGGACGGGCGCTATTACCTACAGGCTACCGATCAGTTGGCGGGCACCGGCATTGAGCTGATGAAGGACCGTCTTCCCGACACCCCCTCCATCGAAGACTGGCTGGGCAGCACGCTACTCAGCGGGCAGCAGGTGGGTTGCGACGGTCGGGTGGTGAGCGTGAATACCGTACGCCGAATGCGTAATAAGCTGGCCAAGCACGACCTTAAACTCGTCACGGAGGAGGACCTCATCCGAAAGATCTGGAAAGACCGGCCGGCCGTTCCCGGAAAATCCGTTTTCGAACATAAGCCGGACTACAGTGGCGTCCCCTGGCAGGAGCGCCTAAAAAAGATGCAGGACTGGGTCGGGGAACAACACCTCGATTACTACCTCGTTGCGGCGCTGGACGAAATCGCCTGGCTGCTCAACATGCGGGGCAGCGACATCGACTTTAATCCACTGGCGGTGTGCTACCTCGTGGTGGGCGCCAAGGGGGATCACAGCCTGTTCAGTGCTCCCCGTCCCGGGCTGGAGCCCTGGAAGGCTCTGCTGGAAGTCCACGACTACGATAAGATGAGCAGTTTCCTGCGCCGGATCAACGCCCTGAACGCCGACATTGGTCTTGATCCCGCCACGACCTCCGCGCGGTTGTGCATGTACGCGGGAGACGATAAGGCCGCCCAGATCGCCAGTCCGATTCCCGACTGGAAGGCCATCAAAAACGAGGTAGCCATCAACCACCTTCGGGAAGCGCTCCGGCAAGACGCGGTCCCACTACTCAAATTACGCCGGTGGCTGGATCAGGCCATTCCGGAGGGCGTAAATGAATATGAAGTCGGGGCCAAACTGACGGCGCTGCGCGCCGAACTTCCCCTCTACGTAACGGACAGCTTCCCGCCAATCGTGGGCTACGGGCCGCGGGGAGCCATCATCCACTACCGGGCTCCCTACCGGGGAAGCGGACAGCTGGCGGCCGAAGGCCTGCTGCTCATTGACTCGGGCGGACAGTACCACAACGGCACCACGGACATCACCCGGACTTTCGCCCTCGGACCGGTTACGGAAGACATGAAGCGGCACTTCACCCTGGTGCTGCAGGGACACATCGACCTGGCCATGGCCCGCTTCCCCAAAAGCACTTCCGGCGTACAATTGGACACCCTGGCCCGGCGGCCACTCTGGCAGGAAGAACTGAATTACGGTCACGGCACTGGTCATGGCGTAGGCTTCTTCCTCAACGTGCACGAGGGCCCGGTGGGCATTGCCGCCAATCCGCGGTCTCCCATGATGCAACGCCCCCTGAAACCGGGCATGGTACTCAGCAACGAGCCGGGGTACTATCTCGAGGGGGCTTACGGCATCCGCACCGAAAACCTCGTGCTGGTAACGGAAGGTGAGCGGGAGGACTGGCTGCGGTTCGAAACCCTTACGCTCTTCCCCATTGACCGACAACTCATCGTAAAGGAGATGCTGTCTCCGGCCCAGCTCGCGTGGGTGAATGATTACCACGCCCGGGTACTGGCGGAAGTCGGTCCGCTCCTGGAAGACCAGGAGGAGCAGGCCTGGCTCACGGCCGCCTGCGCGGCGCTTTAGACAAGGTTTATAACCAATGGGGTGCCCCCAAGGGGGGCTGCACGAGGCGATCGGCCAGCTCCGCGTCTTCCATCAGGCGGGTTGCCCACCGGATGGGCTCAGAAGCCGGCTCGTTACTCAGGTCATACGTACCGTGGTGCATCGGCCACCACCGGTCGGCCCCGAGGGCCCGGAACCCCCGAAAGGCCTCCTCCGGGTTGGCGTGGTTGTCCTGCATCATGAAGGCGGGCTTATAGGCACCAATGCCCATGAGGGCCAGATCGATGTGCTGAAACAGGTTACCCACCTCCTCCCAGTAGGCCGTTTCGGCCGAATCCCCGGCGAAATACACCGTGTGCCTGGCCGGACGGGTTAACGCAGCACCTGCGGTCCCTCGCCCTGCCGAAGGTCCGGCGGTATCGTCGAGTGCTTCCAGCATAAAGCTGCCCCAAAGGACCCGGTTAAAGTCCGTCAGCCCCCGCCGGCACCAGTGGCGACTGGGCAAAAAGGTAATGCGGATGCCGTCGGCAAGGGTGTCGTAAATCTGGTACCAGGCCGCCTCCTCGATGGCCGTTTCGCCCACCCACGGACGGATTACGTTGGACAACTTCAGCGGACAAAGAATCTTCCGGATCGGATTATGCTGTACCAGGGTACGGACGCTCTTTTCGTCCACGTGGTCACGGTGATCGTGGCTGAGTAGCAGATAATCAACGCCCCGAATATCTTCCAGCGCCACGGGGCTGGGGACCCGCCGGGGCACCAGCGGCATATCCCGTAGTTGGGGGTCGATCAACAGCCGCACGCCATTGAGTTGCACCAGAAAACAGGCGTGACCGAACCAGGTCACCCAGTTCCCCCGGCGATCGTCAAGGTAGGACAAATCAGTACTCAACGCCGGCACCCACTGGTCGGCCTTTTTTTCCTTTCGTTGCGGGTTTGGGGTCACCAGCATGCGCAATAATGCCCCCCAGTCCGGACGGAAGGCATCCTGGAGATACTGAAATTCCCGGCCCTGGATGGGGTTGCCGCGCCATTCTTCGGCCTTTGCGGGTAATACGGGGAGGTCGGGGTTAAGCAGATACTCCAAGGTGTGGGGTTTTAGCTGTTGGAAGTGTATGAACCGTTAATCGGTTGGAATTTCCCCCCATTTTTTTAGCCCCCACTTACCGACCGGACAACGGTTCCCGCAGCACGCCATACAGCGTCTCCGCGCCGCGGAAATAATTTTTCAGGAGGATATTTTCGTTGGGGCTGTGCTGATTATTGTCCGGATTAACCAGCGGCAGGACTACGGCAGGAACGTCGAGAATGTTGACGAAGGGCGCGATGGGCACGGAGCCCCCCATCGTTCTGATCAGTACCGGCTTTTTCCCGAAGGTGTTCCGCAGCGCTGATTGCAGCCAGGAGCCGGTGGGGCCGTTCAGATCCGTGCGAAAAGCCCCGTAGCTCGTTTTGCCGGCGAAACTTGCCAGCCGGGGGTATCTGGCGCGCTCCTCATCCGTTGGCTCCCGTCCTTCCGGCACCAGGTAGTAGCCCTGGGCGCTGATGTGGCCACGCAGGAGGTCCAGTAACCGATCGCCGTCGCTTTCCTTGACGAGGCGCAAATCGAAATTGGCTACGGCGGTGGCGGGAATGATGGTACGCGCCGCGCGCCCCACCCAGCCACTGCTCATCCCGCGAACGTTCAGGCTGGGATACTGCAGAGCTTCCTGCAGATTACTACCGACCCCGTCCGGCTCAGAAAATCCAATTTTTTGGTGAATGGCGTCGAGTTGATCCGGCACCCCGGCCAGTAACTGCTGGGTACCTTCATCAAGGTCAATGCCATCGTAATACCCGGGAATGGTTACCCTTCCGGCATCGTTTTTCATCGAGGCAATCAGCTGAGCCAACCGCAGTGCCGGATTGGGGGCATAATTTCCGTAATGCCCGCTATGCTGGGGAAGTTTGGGTCCGTAAACGGTCAGGCGGGCCGTGGCGATGCCCCGGGCGCCGCCCACGAGGGTCGGCTGGTTGGTGGTGTGGACGGGACCGTCAAGAATAATCAGGTGATCCGCCGCCAGCGCTTCCCGGTGGGTAACCACCGCCCCCGGCAAATCCGGACTACTCCCCTCTTCCATGGGGTCGATGATGAACTTCACGTGGTAGTCCGGTCGCACCCCTTCGGCCCGGAGTTGGTCCCAGGCGACAAAAAACAGCATGATCGGGGCCTTGGCGTCGCTGGATGACCGGCCAAAGAGTCGCACGTCGGTGCTGGCCGGATCGGGGGGAAGTTGATCCGCTTTGGTGTATTTGATGGTACCGTCCGGCAGGGCTTCCATGTAGCCGTAGACGGGGTCAAAGGGGGGCGAAAGCACCCATTTGGCGGGGTCAACGGCCTGCCCGTCCACGTGGCCGTAAAACAGCACGGTGGGCGCATCCGGACTGTCCGCCGGATATTCAGCCAGCAGCAGGTCGATGCCCGCATTCTTCAGGCGCTGTTGCCGGAAACCCCGGCGGCGAAACTCCCGTTCAAGCCACTGCAGATTCGGCTCCAACTGGCCTTCGATGTTGGCGTCGTTGGGTATCGCAAGGAACTCTTGGTAAAGTTCGAGAGACGCCAGCGTGCGGTCGTGGAGGCTTTGGGCGTGAACGCAGGTGCCAAGCAAAACCAGGTAAAGGCAAAGTTGCGTCGGTAATTTCCAATCCATTTTTTTCATGTCCGGAAGGTAAGCAGCGCCCGTCGGTGATTCAAACTAGGTCGACGACATGGTGACCGCTTTGGCCTCCAGCCCGGGGTCGGTGAGATGATGCACCATGTAGTGCGCCACGTCTGCCCGCGGGATGGTATTCTTCGGCACTTTTCCTTCTTCCTTGGCGATGTACTTCCCCCCAGACACCGGGTCTTCGGTGAGGCCCACCGGGCGCACGATGGTGTAGGGCAGACCACTACTACGCACGTCCGTTTCCTGGCGCTCGTGGTCTCCGAAGGGTGCCCGTAGGACCGTCGCCTTGAGCGCTTTGGCGAAGAAGCTGACCTGATCAACGCTATTCCCGGTTCCCGCCGCACTGAGGATCCAGAGCCGGGCGGTTGACTTATTTTTCTTCATCGCCGCGATGACGTGTTGGGTGATGACCTGATTGACCGTACTCCGGACCAATCCGCCCCCCACCAGGATCAGGATGGCGTCGTAGGGTCCGGCCGCTACGGCCTGGTTTACGGTCGCCGCATTCCGGCCATTACCTTGGAGAACGGTCAAGCCGGCGTCCGTGATCGTTACTTTTTCGGGGGAGCGCACCAGGGCGGTTACCCGCTGGCCGGCGGCCAGGGCTTGCTTAACGAACTCCTGACCGGTACGGCCGGTGGCGCCAATGACGAGGGAATGCATGGTGGTAAGATTGTTGTGGGTATTCAAAGTGATTTCGTAGGCAGCGCCCGAAGGCTACCTAAAGTAAGGGGGTTACGGGGTGTACCCGCAAATCAAAGTGCTTCAAACCAAATATAGGGGGAGCGAGCGGCTTGCGTATCTTCGCGGCATGAAGAAGCCCCGTCGATTTCAGCGATCCCAGGCCCGCAACAGTGGCAAACCTCCCGGCCTGGCCCGTAAAGCGGAAGACCTCGTTGGTATGCGGTTGAACAAGTACCTCGCCCATAGCGGGGTCGCCAGCCGTCGGCAGGCCGGCGACCTGGTAAAGGCCGGCAAGGTGATCGTCAACGGCTCGGTGCAGGACAATCCCGCCTACCAAATCCAGGCAGGGGACGTGGTGGAGTATTCCGGGAAAGTAGTCCAACCCGACGAGCAGTTCGTGTACATCCTGCTGAATAAACCCCGAAACGTCATCACCACCACCAGTGATGAACTTGACCGGACGACGGTCATGGATTTGTTGCAGGACCCCGCACTGGAGAACTACCGGCTGTTCCCCGTAGGTCGGCTCGACCGGGACACCACGGGCTTGCTGCTCATTACCAACGATGGTGACGTAGCCAAGCGGCTCACCCACCCGAAGCATGAAGTCAGCAAAATCTACCACGCGACCTTAGACAAGAAGTTCTCCGTCACCGATCTGGCCCAGATGGAGGTCGGTTATGAGCTGGAGGACGGTCCCTTTCGGGTCAATTGGGTACGCCCCGCCAGTCCGGATGATTTTCAAACCATCGCCCTGCAAATCCACATTGGCCGGAATCGCATCGTCCGCCGGGCCTTCGAGCACCTCGGCTACACGGTTGAAAAGCTGGACCGGGTCTACCTGGCGGGCTTAACCAAGAAAAACTTACCGCGGGGATTCTACCGTTTTCTCACCGCCGAGGAAGTCCGGATGATCCGCCATTTCAGTTAACGCAATATGACTACCCTTCACCACATTCGGGCCCCTTTCTTTACCGTTCCCCTTCTGCTCCTCTCGATTGCCATCCTCTTTACCAGTTGCGGTACGGAGCCCGACCATACACAACAAACCGATGAGAGCTCCCCGCCCGAGGTCCTGATCACCGGCGCCATGAAGCGCGTCATGTGGGAAGGAAAACTTGACGGGTTGATTCGCTTTGACACCCTCGGCGATCGCCAGGGACTTTACGGCATTGGCCCCCTGGTGGGCCTGCGGGGAGAAGTTACCATCGATGATGGCAAGGTGTACGTGTCGAGAGTAACTTCCGACAGTACGATGGTCGTGGAAGAATTCCCCGCTTCCTCCGCCCCGTTTTTTGTCCGGGCGAAGGTTAACGACTGGAAGTCTATTCCCCTCCCCCCGGAGGTCAAGACCATCCAGCAACTGGAAGCTTTCCTGGTGAAGCAGGTCGACAACAGTCCCGATCCATTGCCCTTTAAACTCACCGGAGAAATTGAGCGGGCCGTGATCCACGTGCAGAATCTTCCACCGGGTACGCCGGTAAGCTCCCCCGCAGAGGCGCACCAGGGGCAAGTCGATTACACTTTGGGGGCCGAACGGGTGCGGATCATCGGCTTCTACTCCCAGAAGCATCAGGGGGTTTTCACCCACCACGATTCCTACCTGCACCTGCACCTCGTTACCGAGGATGAAAACTGGATGGGCCACTTGGATGAGGTAAGCTTCAAAGACGTGCAACTGCTGCTTCCCGCTGGTCAGTAATTGATTTCGGGTAACCCGCGGCCTTTTCTTGCGGAAATTATAAGGTGGAGGTTAAATAGTGTTAAGCACTTGATCGGTGTCATAACGCCCACTTTATTAGGGTATTCATTCTACACTACGTTACCTGAAGTACCCAGTCATGAAAAACACCCAGAAGGTTTCCCTGCTTGCCCTCCTCTTTTTCTTCTCTTTCACCCTCTCTTCCCAGACGGACAGCAAATGGTCCGTTGGTCTGCAGGCGGGAATAGCCGACTACTTGACTTTTTCTGACTTTCAGGAAGTAGTGTACACTATTGAAGGAAATGATTATTTGTACAGCCTTGGGAATATTACTGAGTCCAATCTGGGTCCTGCCCTTGGGCTGGAAGTAGGACTGGACATCAATCCCCGTTGGCGGCTGACCGGCTTTGCTCAGTTCCAGACCTATTCCGGCAGGCTCTACGAAAATGACTTCGCCATTTTCGGAGTTTCCAGCACCGTGCCCGAGCCGGTAGAATTCCGGGCGCCAGCCGACAATAAGCTGACGGCATTTCAACTTGGCGTCCAGGTCCAGTACTGTGTACTTCAGGACCAGAAGCTCCGCGGATATTTGGGGGCAGGCTTCTCCTTTTTATCCAGAAGTCATGAATACCGGAATCGCCTGGAAGTGGATTTCACGGAAGATCGGAGGACAAATTCTCTGGTAGAGTTTTTCACCACGGCCAATCGAAATGCCCTCGCCCTTCCACTTTCTGCTCGCCTCGAAAAAGACCTATCCGAGAATATCTTCGTGAGCCTGACGGGACAACTCACCGTTTTCCCTAATCTGGAAGACCACCAAATCGCGGGGCTGATTGGCCTTCACTACCGGCTATAAACAAAAAAGCGTGGGCAGTTAACAACCGCCCACGCACACGTTTGGGGATTATCAATCCGAAAATTAATTGTTGCTGATCATGTGAATGTCCCGCTGCGGGAAGGGAATACTTACGCCCTCACGATCAAAGGCTTTTTTGACGTTCTCCTGCATGTAGAAGAAGGTGTCCCAGTAGTGTTCACTCTTACAGAAAGGACGCGTGGCCAGATTAACGGAGCTGTCACCCAATTCTGCAACCACCACGCCCTGAGCGGGGTCGTCGAGAATCCAGGGGCATTCTTTTCCGACCTCAAGGATGATCCGACGTGCCTTGTCGATGTCATCCCCGTAGCCGATCCCAAAGGTAAGTTCGACGCCGATTTGCCCCTGGCCGGAGATGTTGGTGATTACGTTGCTGGTCACGGTTCCGTTAGGTACGATTACCCGCTTGTTATCGAGGGTGGCCAGGATGGTATTGAAAATCTGCACTTCGGTGACGGTGCCCGTTTGCCCACCGCCGATGGTGACCAGGTCGCCCACGCGGTAGGGGCGGAAGAATAGCAGCATTACGCCACTGGCAAAGTGCCCCAGGGTGCCCTGCAGAGCCATGCCGACGGCGAAGGCTAAGGCGCCAAATACGGCGATGAAACTGGCGGTTTCAATCCCGATCATCCCCGCAACGGCCAGGAGAACGAGTATTTTTAGTCCCGTGCCCATCACGGAGGTGAGGAAAGGGGTAACGGTCTTGTCGGCACCGGATTTTTTCAGGCGTTTGCCCACGAAGCCAGCCAGACGGTTGGCAATCCAAAAGCCAATGATGAGTACGAGCAGGGCTCCGGCGATGTTGATGGCCCACTGAGTGGCCAGTGCCATTTGTTCTTCGGTCAAAAAGTCGAACATAGTATACGGTAATTGGGTGGTTATGATCCCGAAATTGGGGGGTGAAAAAGTTATTTAAAGATGCAGAAAATCTATATAACGCTGATAAAGACGGATGAAGCAAGAAAAAGTAACCGCTTCGGGGTTCCCCCGATGCTTTTCCGGCCTTGCTTTTGAGAGATTTTGTCACCCTCCCCCCAAGCACATTTTGCTTTAAAAAAAATACATCCCAACAATTAATCTTAACTTTGACCATTCACTTTCCTTTCCCGTGGCACAAAAATCCCCCAAGGCCGTCTACACCTACCAGCAGGCACTGGAGGCACTACAACATTACTGTGCCTACCAGGACCGTTGTCACCAGGAAGCCCGGCAAAAGCTAAGGGAGTTGGGTTTTCGGGGTGACGAAGCCGAATCCATCATCGTAGATCTCATCGGAGAAAAGTTTCTGGACGAGGAGCGTTTTGCCCGCACCTACGCCCGGGGGAAATTCCGCATGAAGCGTTGGGGGCGCTACCGCATTAAGCGGGAGCTCAAGCAGAGGGAGATCAGCGAATACTGCATCCGTAAGGCCATGGAAGAAATTGAGGAAACGGACTACCTCGAAACCCTTGAGGCGGAACTACTTCGCCGGGACCGCCAGGAAAAAAAGGCCAAGCACCCCTACCTCCGGCGGAGAAAGCTGGCCAACTACGCCGTTGGCCGGGGATTTGAAGCCCCCCTCGTGTGGGAAACGATCAATCGCCTCGGACTGTAGCTACTGCCCGAGCCCCATCCGTTCACTCCGGATATTCGGGTTGATGGCTTCCGCCCGCCCAAAGTACTCTTCCGCCAGTTCGGGTTGGCCGTTCTGATACAGGGCAGCCCCGTAATTCCAGATCGCATCCGCGTTTTCCGGCTGAACTTCGTAGGCTCGGCGGAAATACTCCACCGCTTCCTGGGTGCGGCCGGACACACCCGAAGCAACTCCCAGTAACCGTAGGGTCTCGTAGTCGTTGGGGGCAAGTTGCTCGGCTCTTCTCAGGTAGCCAAAAGCGGCGTTGAGGTCTCCACGCTCCTCACCGGCAGCCCGGCCGGCGGCCGTGAGGGCCCGTAGCATATTGTCCCGCGCCGGCTGGTAGCCGCCGTCCAGGTCCAGTACGTGGTCATAGTCGGCGATGGCCGCATCGTAGTTTTTCAGCAGCAGCTCGGCGTTTCCCCGAAGCAAAAAGGCATTGCGGTAGGTGGGGTGAATTTCCGTGGCCCGCGTCAGGTCCCGACGGGCATCCAGCAGCAATTGTTGCTGGTTGGCCCGACTGGTTTCCGGAAGACTCTGGTAGCGGTCCAGGCGCACGCCACCGGAGGCATTCAGCAGCTTGGCGCTGTTGGGCTGCTTTTCCACGTCGGTGGTAAACAGCGTGAAATTATTCTTCCAGACCGGATTCCGATTGATGGTCAGCACGCTAAAGACCAGCGCCACCACCGGAACTAGCCAGGCCAGGCCGCCGCCAAAGCGGCGGACCAGCGTCGCCACCCCCACGGTCACGGCCAGCGCCCACCCCAGGGAGGGCATGAACAGGAACCGCTCGGACATATTGGTGCCCACACTGAAAAATACGTTGCTGACGATCGACAGGGAGGCCAGGTAAATCACGATGCCCAGGGCCGCCAGGGGAAACTGCCGGAACTTCAGGACCACGAACAGGCCCAACCCCAGGTGCAATAACAGGCCGAGCCAGGGCGTCAGGCTGGCCCAGTCCATCACGGGAATTGCCCGGGGGTAATAGTCGTGTACCAGTCCATAGGGAGCAAACAAGAGGCGCAAATATTCCCAGAGCGTATGCATGACGGTGGCCAGGCGATCACCGGCGCTGAGGGGCACCCACTGTCCGTCGCGCAACTCCAGAAAGGGATTGTTCAGGAGTTCCATCACGGGCTCTCCCAGTGAGAACCCGATTACCCTGCTCCGGATGACCAGGAACAAGCCCGCCAAGGCCACCACGGGGAGGTAATACTTCAGTTCGGCCCAACGGAAATCTTTGCCCCGGACCAGAAACAGCATGGCCGGGATAACGGCCAGGAAGGTGATGGCATTCTCCTTGGCCAGACAGCCCAGGAAGAACAGCCCGGCACCTGCGACCGCGCCCAACCAACGCTCATTTACCGCCGCCCGCCAGACCAGCCACGAGCCGGCGACCACCCCCAGCAGCGCCACGATTTCGTCCCGCCCCTTGATGTTGGCGACCGCCTCGGTGTGCAGCGGATGAACCGCAAAGAGGATGGCCGTGGCCACCGCAAACCACCAGGGAAGCTCCTTTCGCCCGCGCGAGATATCCCGGACGAAGCCAAAAATGACGGCACACAACAACGCGTACCAGAGCACATTGAACAAGTGATGGGCGGTGGGGCCGCCGAAGAGTTGTTGCTCCAGCGCAAACATGGCGGGTGTCAGCGGGCGATAGCGCCCACCGGCCACCAATTGGGCCTTATCTTCATCCTGGAAGAAACCGTAAAAGGTATCATAGGTAAAGAGTTCTCCCCAACCGGCGATCCCCTTTTGCACGATCACGTTGTCCGTAATCACGATGGCATCGTCCAGCGCATACTCGTGCCCCAGGGTGTTCAGGTACACTCCGGCGGACAAAACGATCACCGCCAACAGTTGGAACCGGAACGCCCGGTACCATGCGGGGCCCGGTTTGTTGGCCTCCGTTGATCTTTTTTTCTGCTTGGACTGCTTCGCCATAGGGTGAAAGTACACAAGACATCGCAACTTTGCCCACTCGCCAGCCCTTAATACAAAAGATGCAAAAAGGAACCGTAATAAAATCTACCGGGAGTTGGTATAACGTGCAGCTGGACGAGCCCAGCCCGGCCGGGGCTTCCCTGCTCCGCAGCCGCGTGGCGGGCCGATTTCGTCTTGACGACAAGAAGCTGACCAACCCCATCGCCGTGGGTGATCGCGTGGCCGTAGCCATCGAAAGTACGGGCGACGAAGAAACGGGCGCCATCCGCGAAATTGAAGACCGGAGGAATTACGTGGTGCGCCAGAGTCCGCGGAAACGACACGCACTGCACCTCCTGGCCTCCAACATTGACCAGGCGGTAGTGATCGTGACCGTCATCGTTCCGGACCTTAAGCTCGGCTTCATTGACCGGTTTTTGCTGATGACCGAGCCCTTCAACATTCCGACCACCATCGTCTTCAACAAGGCCGACATTTACGGCGAAGACGAACTGGAAACCTTTGAGGTGATCCAGCAGATTTATTCCGACATTGGCTATGACGTATTGCTCGTTTCGGCGGAGACCGGCCAGGGCCTGGAGGAGTTCCGGGAACTGCTGCGCGACAAGCGCAGCCTCATCAGCGGGCAGAGTGGCGTCGGAAAATCCACGCTCGTCAACGCCGTGGAGCCCGAACTGGAATTACGGACCGGAGAGCTGTCCGACTATTCCGGGAAGGGACAACACACCACCACTTTTGCCGAACTCTTCCCGTTGAGTTTTGGCGGGGAAATCATCGACACCCCCGGCATCAAAACGCTTTCCTTCAACTACCTCAAACCGCAGGACGTCGCCCACAACTTCCGGGAAATCTTCGCCCTGAGTCAGGAGTGTCGGTTCGGCGGGTCCTGCCTCCACCGCCACGAACCCGGCTGCGCGGTCATTGAATCCGTCGAGGAAGAAGACGACCGGGTGACGGACCTACGCTACAATTCCTACCTCACCATCCTGGAGGAGGTGGAGGGACAGAATTACTGGGAGAGACGGAAAGTGTAAGCGGGTTACTGGTTGAGTAGTTGCTGGTTACTGAGGGCTAGCAACGCCGCTCCCGGCAGCTTAGCTGTAGGGGGATAAAATCCACTGTTTTGATTGGACATTCCTTGCCAGCCCCAATAGCAATCGGGGAGCAATCATCTACTTTTCAAACCAGGGTTAATCCGTGGTCGGAAGCCTGTTTCGCGAAGGCCTAGCCGAGTGAATGGCGTCCGAACACTATTCGACCCAATAGGCCAGGACGAAATTTTTTACCCTATAGCGGATGTTCGGAATTGTAGGCTTAATTCAATGGTAATGGCTCACTTGGAAGTAGAATATAAACTACTGCCTACTTTCGTCCGTTCTTACTGCTCTACCAAATTCTACTACTATGGCCCGCCCCCTGATCCTCGTAACCAATGATGACGGAATCACCGCCGGAGGCATCCGGGAACTGGTTGGGGTCGCCCGGGAATTTGCCGATGTGCTGGTGGTGGCGCCGGATAGTCCCCAGTCCGCCCAGGGGCACGCCATCACCATCGAGCGCCCGGTTTTCGTGACCGAAAGTGACGTTTTTGGGGAAGAGATTGAGGCTTACGCCTGCAGCGGCACGCCCGTAGATTGCGTCAAACTGGCCAAGAGCGTGCTGCTCAACGGCCGCGTTCCGGATCTCTGCGTTTCCGGGGTCAATCACGGCAGCAACGCCGCGATTAACATCATTTACTCCGGCACCCTCTCGGCCGCCATGGAAGCCAGCCTGGAAGGCATCCCCAGCATTGGCTTCAGCTACCTCGATTACCGGGCCGACGCCGACTTCTCCCCCTGCCGCCCCTACCTGCGCAAACTCATCGGCTTCGTCCTGAACAACGGCATGGCGGAAGGTAGCCTGTTTAACGTCAACATCCCCAAAGTGGAGGGTGGCCCCCGGGGACTGAAGATCTGCCGGCAAGCCGAAGCCCGTTGGGTAGAGGAATACGTCAGGGGCGAGGATCCGCGCGGCCGCCCCTACTACTGGCTAACGGGACGCTTCGTCAACGAAGACGACCGGGAAGACACCGACGCCAACGCCCTGCAGAACGGCTACGTTTCCCTGGTGCCCAGTCACCACGACCTGACCAACCACCGGGCCCTTACGAGCCTGCAGTCCATCGAAAGCCTGCTGCAGCCGGAGGGCGCGGAGGCCGACTCCAGCGACGGGACGTCCCCGCAGCAGTTGGAGCAATTCTAAGAGTTCCACCAATTTTATTTTACCGTTCAGTAACCAAACGACGCCGCTCCGTAAGCAAGCGGCCGAAGAAGTTGTGCGAGTCATTTATCCGCTTACCTTTGTTTCGATCTCAAAAAGAAAAGTACCTCAGACCTGCCAGTTGCGGCAATTGAGTTTACCACCCTCACTCGTTGAGGATCATTATCTCATGAGAGTATTGCGAATATTTATTCTCGCCGGATCGTTCACAAGGATGAGAACACCATTCATCCCCTATATCCGGAAACCACAAGGGAGCGAACCGTGTCACGGTCCGCTCCCTTTATTTTTGGTCAGTATCCCGGGCTACCCGCCGTTCAACAAATCCCGACCGTAGTAGAAAAACCAGGTCAGGGCCAGCACCATGGTGCCCGTCACGAGGCCGCGCAGGCTCTTGCTGCGGTAGCTACGGCGGAAATAATTCATGGGCAGGACATTGAGGCAAATGGCGATCAGGGCCAGCGTTCGGTCCTTGAAGTTAATCGGCCGGCCGGCACTTTCGGCCAGCCACTCTGCCCCCTGTTGCAGCAGGGCAAAGGCAACGAAGGCCACCGAAAGGGCGGCCAGAAATCCTACGAGAAAGTGGTCATTCCTGGGAATCATGAGGGAGTATGCTTTTCGCTGTTTGGTATCTAACGTAGCCCATCAGGGCGTGTTGCCGTCTATTCCACGTATTCTTGCCGCTTGATGAGAAACACCCATTCGCCCTCCGGATTTTCCACCTGGTAGCCATAGTCATAACAGAAGCGATAAAGCTTACCGTTCCGGGTCGTATACTCGTTCGTGAAGTACCGAAACTTGAACCCGCGGTCAATGAGCCGATCCTTGCGCACGTTGGCCTTTCCGTCGGGGTTGAGTTCCGCCAGGACGTTGCGGTTGTGCTTCAGGATGTTGTTGATCTTCCGCTGGTAACTGCGCTCCTCGGCGGTTTTGCGGTTGTGATGATTGGCCCGGCAGGAGGCCGAGCAGAATTTTTTATCCAGGCGGCCCTTGTATTCTTCACCGCATTCCGGGCAGATTCTGTTCATACTTAAAGGTAGCGAAATTCACGTTTTCTAGGGGGTAAACACCGTCGGACCAGGCATAGTTATCGCCTTTAGTGGCGGCGGTCCCGGGATCCGTAACTCGTCGGGATCACCGATTTTTAATAAAATGCGGCGAAGCGCAGGATGCAATGCGCTCGGGTAGGGCCCAGGAAGCTTGCAATAGGGTTCCTCAAAGGAGCAACGCACCCAAAACCGGTCGAGGCGTTCCACGCCGAGCCACTCCCAAAGCTGAACATCTTTCCGGAAAAGATTTGCTCCAGGGAGCAAAATAGACTCTTCATTTTTCAGCCCATAAAGGAGTTCCAACTCCCGCGTGATGTAACGGAATCTAGGAATAGGCCGTTCCGTGAGGTTCATCAGCGATTCCTGCGGAATCGCGGCAGTTCAGTGGGGCCAAACGGTAGCGGCAGGAAATTTCCTGCCGCAACTTAAAAATTCAGGGGCTTGATTGCCAAATGATTAATTCACGGAACGGCCTAGATATAGAACCCCTTCACCGGTAAGAGTAGCTTTGCAACGCGGTGCCATCAATATAAAAAATCAAGGTGCTCACCCAGTGAACGGACTAGGGCCTCACGCCATCGGGGCAACGGTAAAAGAGCGCCGGTAGAAAGTCAGCAAGACCGTCCCCTATCCCCAATTACTTACGCAAAAATTTTCCGTCATTCACCAACATCAGATTCCCTCCGCTATCGAAAACGGTCCCGACGGGGAAGGCCGACAGGAAGGGCCCCTCGTAATAATCCCGGGCGAGTCTTCGGTGCTCCCGGGTATCAGCCAGCCGGTTGTAGATGATGGCGCCACCCTCTTCCAGGGATTGCTGCAGCAACTCCAGGAAACTATGGGTATCCAGGTGCTCCGGTACGGTGGCGTCCTGGAAAACGTCCACACAAATGAGGTCATACTTTCGGGCGTCCAGCTGTAGGAACTGATAGGCGTCAGCCTCGTGCACCTCGACGGGGGAAAGGATGGCCGGGAGGGAATAGTCCGTCGCCAGCTCAATGATGACCGGGTCAATCTCTACGGCTACGTAATCGTAGTTTAATTCGTGGATATCTTCCAGTAGCTCCGGGATGCTGCCCAACCCCAGCCCCAGCAACAACACCCGAGCGTTGTCGGGCAGCTGTTCGAAATCGAAGACCTCAAACAACTTACGGAAATTGAGGTAGTAATCGCCAAAGCTGTAGATGGCGTCTTCGGCCACCAGTTGGAGGCGTCCGTGCACCAGACTGACGTGTAAATAGTCGTTGTGCGGCGAGGAAGTCACTTCCAGCACCTGCTCCCACAAATAACTTAACCAGAACCGATAGGTCGGAATATGCTTCGCCACGGCGGCGAAGATAGTGCACACCTCTTTGCCGGATCAACCTCCCGGGCGAGGAACTTGTCTTTCTCATTGTGACCAAGGAAAAGTATTTCTCCTCCCGCCTCCGGCTTACCGCCGCTCTCTGGCCCCTGCGCCGGCGGCGGCTGCGGGCCCTATGGCAAAACAGCAGTGGGCCATCGGGATGGCTGGAATGCTGGTTCGGTCTCCTGGACCTGCTGGGAGTTGTTGACCTGCACGAAGCCCTCACCGCCCTGTTGCCGGGTGTCAGGGGACTCCATCCACGGGAGATCCGTTTCCTCCGCACCATGTTCGGCGATAGTGTTCCCTACGGTCTCGTGCGGGTCGACGAGCGGGCCTGGCTGGGGCCGCGCTTCGGTAATTTCTGCTACGTTAGCTTCCACACCGTCAATAGCTGGGGTCCCATGCACCCGGCCGTGTTGGTCCATGAAATAGTGCACGTCTGGCAGTACGTTCACCGGGGCGCGGCCTACATTCCCCGCGCCCTGCGGGCGCAGCGCTCGGCCATGGGCTACAACTACGGAGGCGTCAGCGGGCTCGAGGGCGCCCACCAGCTGGAAGATTTCAATTACGAGCAAATGGCCGACGTGGTCGAGGATGCCTTCCGGCTGGCCAACGGCATCCAGGGCCAGTGGGTGCCCGGCCGGGGAGCAGAAATTTTGCTCCTCTACTACCCCTTTTTGCGGGAGTTGCGCAGCGCTAAGCCGCATTCCGCTTACCTTCGTTTCCCATAACCTTCTCCCCTGGTGTTTTCCATTTGCCTTCCCGTTTATCGCTACGACGTCCGTCCCCTGGTGGATGAACTGCTGCGGCAGGCAGCATCCCTCTCTCCCGCACCGGAAATCATCGTCTTCGATGATGGCAGTCCCGCCACCGAAGCATACGGACAGGAGGAACTGCGCACCACCCCCGGAATTGTCTACCGGGAGCTGCGGGAAAACCTCGGGCGGGCCGGCGTCCGCAATGCGATGGTCGGCGCGGCCACGCGTCCCTGGGTGTTGCTGATGGACGCCGACGGCTGGCCGCCGGCCAGCTTCCTGGAAACCTACCTGACCAAACTCCGCCAACTTTCTGCCCGGGAATCCGGTACCGTGATGGTGGGAGGCAGAACGTACGCCCCCTCCCCTCCGCTGGATTCCACCCTCCGGCTGCACTGGCACTACGGTCACCAGCGGGAAAGCCGGGACCTTCCCCGCAGGCGAAGGGACGGCTGGCTGGGCTTTCAGTCCAATAACTTCCTCGCACCGGTCTCCCTGCTGAAACAATATCCCTTTCCGGAGGGCCATCGGGGGTACGGACACGAAGACACCTACTGGGGACAACGGATGCTACGGGCGGGCGTGCCGATCCTGCACCTGGATAATCCGGTCGTGCACCTCGGATTGGAACCCGCCGGAAGATTCCTCGACAAACAGCGGGAAGCCATCCGTAACCTCCATCTACTCCGTCGGGAACACCCCTGGCTTCGTACCCGGCTAACGGAGATCACGGATCATTGGTCCTGGGCACCCATGGTTGCCCGGCTGATCCCCGAGTCCACACTACAAAACTACCTGAGTAAGCGATCAGCTCCCAATCTTTTGGCCCTGGACCTGCTCAAACTTCGCTGGTGGCACGAACTCCGTCCGCACGGGCGCTAGACCCGCGCCAGCGCGTCCGAAAAATATCCCCGCGAGTCTTCCAGGTGCCGCAGAAAGGTGAAACCGGCCTGTTGTAGCATCGCTTCGATTTCCGGGCGATTGTACTTCTGGCTGATTTCTACCTCAATGGGCTCCCAGACATCAAACCGGAATCGACGGCCGTAATCCGGCAGGCGGACGGACTGGTCGGCGAGACTTACCAGGTAACTGCGCGTGGCACCGGAAACGGGATTGTAAGTTTCCCAGTGTTTCCACTGATCGAGCCGGAAGTCTGCGCCCAGTTCTTCGTTGATCCGCCGCAATAAATTGAGGTTGAAGGCGGCCGTGTATCCTGCCGGGTCGTTGTAGGCCGCCAGGATGATCGCGGGGTCTTTTTT
Source organism: Lewinella sp. W8 (assembly GCF_004375085.3). Lineage (GTDB taxonomy): Bacteria > Bacteroidota > Bacteroidia > Chitinophagales > Saprospiraceae > Neolewinella. The sequence goes on along the minus strand of NZ_SNAQ03000001.1, from coordinate 63,155 downwards.
CAGGTCAAAACCAACCAGCAACAGGTCGTCTTCCCGTAAGAACTTTCTGAGGTGCCGCAAAAACTGCACGGCTTCCTCGGGTGCGAAATTCCCAATGTTTGCCCCCGGGAACAGCACCAGGCGGAGGTGATCACCCTGGCTTTTGCCGAGGCGGTCCAGCGCCGAAAAATAATCGTCCTGCACCGGCTTGAAGGGCAAGGTGGGCCAACGACGACGAATGAGGTTTCCGAGAATCTCAATGGCGTGGGCACTGATGTCGATCGGGCGATAGGTAAAGTTGGCTCCCGCCGCCAAGAATTGTTCAATCAGGAACTGCGTCTTGGTTCCATCCCCGGCCCCCAGTTCAATCAAATCAAAACTCCGATTACCGATGGCGTCCAGCAATTCCGGACCGGCGGTTTGGAAAATTTCGAGTTCGCAGTCCGTCAGGTAGTATTCCGGCATGCCCATGATCTGCTGAAACAGTGCATCTCCCCGCTCGTCGTAAAACCACTTACTGGACAGGCGCCGTGGAGTGGACGCCAATCCTTCAAAAACATCTGCCGCAAAGGCTGAAATCTGAGTATTAATCATTTGGGTACGCGGGGATTTTCGACGTCCTTGGCCAGGCGAATTCCGGTGAATTGCCACCGTTTATCCGTTTGAAAAAAGTTGCGGTAAGTGGGTCGGATATGACTGAGGGGCGTGGCGCAGGAGCCACCCCGCAAGACCATATGGTTAACCATAAACTTGCCGTTGTATTCTCCCAGGGCTCCTTCCGGGCGCGGGTACCGCGGATACGGCAAATAGCTGGAATTGGTCCACTCCCAGGCGTGGCCCAAAAACTGGGGGTCTCCGGAAGTAGCCCTTTGGGGGTGGTAGGCGGTGGACTCAACCCAATTCCCGTCCGCGGGGATTTCTGGCTGTAGCCGGGCGGCAGCTATCTCCCACTCAAATTCCGTCGGTAGCCTGGCCTCCGCCCAGCGGGCGAATGCATCCGCTTCGTACCAGCTGACGTGGGTAACGGGCAGGTGCGGATCAACGGGTACCAGTCCGCCGTTCAGTCGGTAGTGAAACCAGTTACCGGCTTCGTCGGGATACCAGTACTGTGGAGCCTTCACCTCCAGGGTGCGGGCCCACTCGATCCCCTCCATCTGCCAGAGCTCAAACCGCTCGTAGCCGCCGTCCTGCATGAAGGCCAGGTATTCTCCCGCCGTAACCAGCCGGTCGCCGATTAGGAAGTCCTCCAGCAAAACCTGATGGACGCTGAGCTCATTGTCCCAGCAGAAGCCATCGCCCCGATGGCCGATGGTGTGAATCCCTCCGGAGATATGGGAGAAGGTCATCGCCTCCCCTGGCTCCTCCGTGCGGAAGCCGGCACCTGCGGTCATCGCCCCTAAATCACCATATCCGGTGTCGGGTCCGTGCTCCCCTGCTTCGCGGTAAGCGGGATACAGGGGATTGGTTCCGAGGGTATACTTAATGTCCGTGAGCAGCAGCTCCTGGTGTTGCTGTTCGTGGTGCAGCCCCAGTTCTATCAGCTTATTAAGCTCGTCGGATTGTGGCTCTCGCCGAAGCAGATCGGCCATGATTCGGTCCACGTGTTCGCGGTAAGCCAGGATCACCGAGAGTGCCGGTCGGGTCATGTTGCCCCGGTTAGAGCGCAGGATTCTCGGCCCCTGACTTTCGTAATAGCTGTTGAAAAACCAGTTGAGTTTCCCGTCAAAAAGCTGGTAGTCCGGAACGTACTTCGCCAGCACAAAATTTTCAAAAAACCAGGTGGTGTGCCCCAGATGCCACTTGGGAGGACTGACGTCTTCGCAGGCCTGCACCACGTAATCTTCGGGCTGCAGGGGAGCACACAGGGCCAGGGACTGCCGACGCACAAAGGCATAATGCTGCGCCAGACCAACGGTGGTGTCAATTCCTTTCGTCATGAGTAGGATTTATTCCTCAACAATTTCCACGCCCTTCCAGAAGGCAATCCGATCGCGGATTTGTTCCGCCCGCGGATACGGATCGGCGTAGTACCAGGCGGCATCCTTATTTTCTTCCCCGTCTACCACTACGGAATAGTAGCTGCAGTGTCCCTTCCAGCCACAAAAGGTGGTGGTATCGCTGGACGTGAGCAGGGATTTATCGACGGCGTTTTCCGGGAAGTAATGATTTCCCTCCACGACTACGGTATCGTCACTCTCGGCGATTACCCGTCCTTTCCAGATGGCTTTCATGATGGCTTTTGCTTGGTCTCTCCTCAAGTAACGGAGAAGACAGGGGCAAGTTGCAGTTTTTTGGTCCGAAAACACGATCACTTCGGTCCAGATACTTGTCAATTCAGGTCATTTGCCCGCCCGGTGGCGGAGCTGCCTCCGGCAGACATTTCCCGCCTGCTCCTTGTTGTATATTGCCGCCATGAAGCAGCAAGCCCTCCTCATTTTTGTCAAGAATCCCATCGCCGGACGGACCAAGACCCGGCTGGCCGCCACCGTCGGTGACGAAAAGGCACTGAAAATGTACCACCAGCTCATGGACTGGACCCGCGACCAGGCCCTCCCCCTGGAAGACGTGGACCGCTACCTGTTTTATTCCGACTGGGTCGCCGAGAATGACAACTGGCCCGGAGACGATTTCCACAAATTAGTGCAGGAGGGCAATGGACTGGGAGAGCGCATGCAGCGGGGCTTTGAGCATGCCTTTGCCCGGGGGCATGAATCCGTCATCATCATCGGAAGCGATTGCCCGGGGGTGACCACCGAATTGCTCCGGGAAGCCTACACTCAACTGCAGGACCACGAGGTGGTCGTGGGGCCGGCGCTGGACGGCGGTTATTATCTGCTGGGACTGCGCCAGATGGAAACTTCCCTCTTCGAAAATATGGCGTGGAGCACGGAGGCCGTTTTGCCCGAAACTCTCCAACGAGCGGAACAAGCCGGTCTGCGCGTCGCCCAGCTCACGCCGCTCTCCGACGTGGATTACCTGGAGGATTGGCTTTACTACGGGTGGACCGTCCCCGAGTAGGGGACCCCTCCTATCGGGGAAGTCTGGATACCCCGAAAAATGGTCCGTTATCCCGCAGAATCGTTTACTACGGTCAACCACCGGGGGTTCTCCTCATTACCCCTCCCCTCCGTTCTGCGAAAAGGGCGGTTGTTTATAGCAGTGTGTGATTTCCAGCGTCCCGGCTCCGATATACTATGGGGGCCGGGATCCTATTTTTCCGCGGGGACTTCCACGGCTTTCGGTTTCTTGGCGCGCTTTTTCTTCGGATACCTGCCCGCCACTTTGACCTTACCGTTTTTGCTCAGCAAAATGGCAATGGCCCGGGTTTTGGGAAACTGCGCACAAATGATGATGATGGCCACCGTGATGGGAACGCTGAGTAACATACCCACCACCCCCCAGAGCATGGACCATAAAATCAGGGAAAGTACCACCACCAGCGGAGAGATATTGAGGCTGTCGCCCATCAGCCTGGGTTCGACAATGTTACCGATCAGGATTTGGATGCCGGTCACCCCGAGGGCCACCACCAGAAAGGGCGTCAGGGTTTCAAACTGCACCAGGGCCAGCAGGGCCGGCAGGGCGGTGGCGGTGATGGAGCCGATGGTCGGGATGTAGTTGAACAGAAAAATGAGGAAGGCCCAGAACAGGGCGTAATCCAGTCCGATCGACTGCAGCACGATCCAGCTCAGCAGTGCGGTGATCAGGCTGGTGAAGGTTTTCACGCCCAGGTAGGTCCGCATGGCGGTGTTGATCTCGTTCAGGACCAGGCTAAGTTGGTTGGTTTCGCCCAGATCCCAGCCGAGGGCGCGCATTTTTTTACCGAAGGCCCCCTGCTCGATCAGAAAAAACAACACGTACAACAGGACCAGGAACAATCCCTTGGCAAAGTTGGTGACGCCGTTGAGGACTTCCACCGAGTAGGCCCAGAGCTGTTCGTTCAGTTTCAGGTTGGCGACGGAAGGCGGGATGTCTCCGGGCCGCAGCATCGCGTAAACCTTGGCGATTTGCGCGTCGATTCGGGGCACGTATTTCTGGCTATCCACCACGAAGCCGTTGATGGTCTCCACGATGGTATCCCCCACCGCATACAGGGACAGGCCGATCATGGCCAGCGACATACCCAGGGTGAGGAAATTCGGGAGATGTTTTCCGACGACGGGAAGTCGGCGAAACTGGTTGTTGAGGGCATTCACCAGGTACCAAATGACCAGGGCCATGAAAATGGGTACCAGGTAACTCTTCCCCACCACCACCAGGGTGAGGATCAGTCCGATGGACAATAACCAGGCGGCTACGCGAACGATGGACATCAGGTGGATTTAGTGAGGTGAGGCGGGAATAACTCCCGTCTTCAACCATAACAACATTATCTTACTAACGTTCTGTGTGGCCGCCGATTGTTGCGGGGGAAATGGCGGACACGAATTTCCGTCAGGTTGTTTTAGGCAACAATAGGGATTAGGAGCCCAACTTTTCCGGGTGATGCTGGCCTTCGCTCCTAATGTTTATCACCCCTCCCAAATCACCACACCCTCCCGAATGCGCTCGATGAAGCCCAGGCAGTTTTTGCGGGGCTGGCACAACTGATAACCCCGGCAATCAAATAAGTACTGGCCGAAGGGCGATTCGAGCAAGTAGACGTAGCGGTCGTCCTTCCAGGGAAATCGGGTGATGTAGGTGGCCGAAAAATCTTTGGCCAGATCGTACAGCCACTGACTTGGCCGATCGTAGGCCTCACAGAAGATCGGCCGCGGAATCCCGGAACTTACCCGCAGGAGTTTCCAGCAGGTGATGCGAATGGTGGCGTCAACGTTCGTACAGGTGTTGGTGGGGTCGGGGTCCATGTACTCAAAACCAATGCTGATTCTCGAACCCGGCTCCAGGGGGTCACCCCGATATTCGGCCCCAACGTAGAACAGATTTCCGGCGTCGGTTTCCAGGAGCAGGTCGCAGCCGTCTTCCCCTTCGTAGCCCCGCACTTCCACCGCAAGGTGACAGGCGTTATTGGCCCGGGGCAGCGCCGGAGCGGAGGTTGTCCTTCTGCTGATGAACTCGGCGTAGCGCGTTGGCAACACCTCTACCGCTACCGGTTGGTCCGTCGAAATCTCTTCCGAGCCGACCTCTCCCTCCCCGCCGGTAATGGGGGGAGCGATGATGGTATCTCGGTAGGTTTCTCCCGTTGAATTATCCTGGATCGGTGCACTGGATCGTGGCGTGCCGCAGGTGCAAAGGAGTAGTAAAAGAGCAAAGAAGATTGGGTTCTTGTTCAAGCGCGAGGAATTTGAGGCACAAACGATTATAAGCCAGTGGTATTTCCCTGAAAAGAGGGCAAAAAATTTCTTATTTTTGCCGGCCAATGCGCGCCAACGCGCACTCTTATCGCTAAAAATAGGAAACAAGTCCATGAGCGGAACAAAAATCACCCTGACCAACGGAAAATTAAACGTACCCAACGACCCCATCATTCCCTTCATCGAGGGAGATGGCATCGGTCCTGACATCTGGGCGGCCGCCAGCCGCGTCCTCCAAGCCGCCGTGCAAAAAGCCTATAACGGCGAAAAGGAAATCGTTTGGCGGGAAGTCCTCGCCGGACAAAAAGCCATGGACAATACGGGCGAATGGCTGCCCCAGGAAACGCTGGACGTCATCGGAGAATACCTCGTCTCCATCAAGGGTCCCCTCACTACCCCCGTTGGAGGTGGCATCCGCTCCCTGAACGTGGCCCTGCGCCAGAAGCTGGACCTCTACGCCTGCGTGCGCCCGGTACAGTACTTCCAGGGTGTTCCCAGCCCCGTCAAGAACCCCCAGGACGTTGACATGGTCATCTTCCGGGAAAACACGGAGGACATCTACGCCGGAATCGAGTTTGCCGAAGGCACCGACGAAAACGCGGCCTTCCTGCAGTGGCTCAAGGAAACCTACCCCGAGCGCTACGCCAAGGTCCGCTTCCCGAACACGGCCGGTATCGGCATCAAGCCCGTCAGCCAGGAAGGCACCAACCGCCTCGTAAAAGCGGCCATCCAGTACGCCATCGACAACGGTAAGGACAGCGTAACCCTCGTCCATAAGGGTAACATCATGAAGTTTACCGAAGGGGCTTTCCGCGACTGGGGATACGAAACCGCTGCCCAGGACTTCAACGGCGAAGTACTGGACGGAGGTCCCTGGCACGTCATCAAGACCGAAGATGGCCGCACCATTACCATCAAGGACGTGATTGCCGACGCCATGCTTCAGCAGATCATCCTCCGCCCGAAGGAGTACAGCGTAATCGCTACCCTGAACCTCAACGGTGACTACATCTCCGACGCCCTGGCCGCCCAGGTGGGTGGTATCGGTATCGCTCCCGGAGCCAACATCAACTACGACACGGGGGTTTCCATCTTCGAGGCCACCCACGGTACGGCGCCCAAGTACGCCGGACTCGACAAGGTGAACCCCAGCTCCGTAATCCTCTCCGGAGAAATGATGTTCCGCTACATGGGATGGACCGAGGCCGCTGACCTCATCATCAAAGGAATCGAAGGCGCCATCTCCAAGAAGCGCGTAACCTACGATTTTGAGCGTCTGATGGACGGAGCTACCCTGCTCAAGTGTAGCGAGTTCGGTGACGAGATCATCGCCAATATGTAAAAAGGACTGAATAACCGACCTGAGCTGGTTTTCAGTAATGAAGGGCGCCCGTAACCGGGCGCCCTTCTTCTTTTTTTAAGTGGAAGAAATGGCCATAGTGATACGAAGTATGTGGGTTAGCGCAAAGTTATAACCCTTGTTGTAGCATAGAGTTATAACCCCTTTCTCCTGGTATGTATTCCCTTAATAAACTACTTTTCTGGTATTAGGTGGAGGTGTGATACGGAAGTCCACCCATCACTGATTTTAGATAAAGACGGACATTTTTCTCGCTATCCAAGTTTGGTACTTTTGTCGGCCAAAAGTACCGCAAAAGCCTCCCGTCTAAATTGCCGGCTTAACGGGCTCACGGCACTTTTGGCGCCTACGAAATTGAAACTCGCCGCACACTACTTTTTTCAAAGAAAACCCATCGATTATCGACCCCTTGTTTTTCAAGCAATCATCAAGTATTGGCTCAAACACCAATTCCGCTTCACGGCCCAAAAGCACCGCTCCCCCTACCAGCAATTAAGGCCGGATATAAAATTTTTTCTCGTTGCTATCTTTGATTAAAGTATTTGCTACTTCCAAGCTTTCCTTAGGGGTTTGTTCGGTTTTTCCCTGCTCCCCCTCTTTTTCGGCCTTCGTCATCGGTAGGGAATGGAGGCCTTTGCGACCGTTGGCGCCAAGCTGTTGTATGAGCACCCCAAGGCTTTTAAAAAGTCCCTAATGATGTGTAACCGATTAGTGATCTTTTATCCACTAAGTAGGTTGCGAGTTTCGGCTTTGTAGGTCAGCAAAGGTCTTCATTCCCGTTAAGCCGATGATGCAGCCGAGGGCGTTCGCTTCGCGGCTACTTCGTGGTTGGCCCCACCTTTTGGCCAGCAAAAGGTGGAAAACTTATGGGGTAGAATTGTCCTTGGCGTTTTGGAGTAAATTTAGAGGTTTCTTACGTACCCCTAAGCTACTGCACTCATCTGACCCAATTTGTAAATTGTTACAACCTTCCTTTTGGCAGGGAAGAACTAAAAAAGACTGAATTCATCTGAAAGGACAATCTGTGTGCTATCAAAAGGGGTATAACCCTATGCCATCCCACAAGTACTACGGCCCTACGTTGCTAATAATTGCCAACCCGATGCTGCAACACTTCGGCGGGTAATTGGGTCAGTCCAAGGAAGCTGGCTAAGCGCCGCAGTTCTTCCTCCGCGCGCTCGTCGCACAGCGCCGCGTAATCCAGAAAATAGGTTTGCTCGGGCTTGAGCATCTGGCGGGCCATGGCTTCGAACTGCTGAGCATTATTCCTGAAGTAAGCTTCGTCCTCGGAGGTGGTAACGATTCCCATGGTCCTGGCCGAGGCCAGACACTCTTTCACGTCCCGCACCACGTACACCGTCCGGGAGGCGGGCAGGCGTTGCTGCCAGAAAGCCAGGTTGGGTGGGTACCACTCCGGCAGTTTCACCCCCCACCGCCGGTCGGTTCCGGCGGCCATTGCGTAGCCCTCGCACAGACTGTCCATTACCTTATCCTGCAAGAGGACGTAATCCTTCATGAAGGGCAGCAGGTCGGGAATCCATTGGTTGACCTTTCCGTCGATAACTTCCTGCAGCATCCGGTCGCGCTGCCCGCCGCCCATGGCGACCATTTGTTTTTTGTATTGCATGACCTGCCCCAACTGGAAGAAATCATCCGCCGCCAATTCCCCGAAGACGATGGCCTCCCCGGAGCCACAACACAAACGCTGGAGCAAGGTGGTGCCGGATCTTCTGACGGGTGCGGCAATGAAGATTGGCGCGTCCTGCTGACGGTCGTAGGTTGGTTCGGCCATAGTGTGGAGTATCTTAGGCGGGTAGGCTCCGTCGCACCAGTTCCAGGGTCGCGAGAGACATCAGCAATTGTTCTTCCTTGTCGTTGAGGTCATCGGGAATAAACTCGAAGGCCCGTTGGCTCAGGGGGTCCGTTTTGGAGGCCTGGGTCGTAGACAGGGCTCCTACTTCCCGGTTGCCAACGCTGATGGGAAGGTAGTTCTCTTTAGCCTCGGCACTGATCCGGGCCAATTCCTTTCCGGTCCGCTGCCCGAAAAGCACTTTGTTGTCGATGGTACCCACGGGCTGATCGTCAATCTCCAGACTGGTCTTACCGTTTTCGGTCCAGAAAACGTAATCGTGTTCCGCCGTGCGGGCGTAGAGTAACTCGTTGACCTTTTTGCCAAGGTACCGCCGGTAGGAATAGCTCACTACGGGTTCATGAAAAATGGTCGTAAAGGTGCCTTTCGCCGATTTGCCGGCGCCCCGCTTCACGACTTGCTTGTCCTGCGCCAGACTGAACAGGTCCAGCTCTTCTTTATTGAGGGGGACCAGATTCTCGCTCCAGCTATCCATATCTTCCTTCAGCTCACGAACCACGCGGGCGCGCTGCTTTTTACCCGGCATGCGGTTGGAAGACCACATCCGAAAAAGCATCATCATCGCTACGAGAAGTACTACACTCAGGATCGTCAAGGGTATCATAACAGAAAAGCTTATTGGCTAAGGTAAGAGCTTGTTTGGAATTTAGTAATTGACCTCCATTTGGCCTTTTTTGGCGCTAGCTTCGTTGGGAAAATCCTCACTTAGCGCTGCTAAAATCCAATTTTCCCGCCTTGCCACCACCAAAAAAAATCTCAAATCCGGTCAGACGACCAAAATCCCAAACAAACTCTAAGAAGATTACGCCTTGGCGCCCCGCATAGTTGTCCTGCTCGTCGATGGATTGCCGAGACTCGTCTTTATCGGGCCCGGACTACACTACCGGAGAAGATCAATGACCTCGGCCCTCTTCCTGCTGGCTACGGGAACTTCATCTCCGTTGGTCATCCGCAAATAGCCGCTGTCCACCTTCTTGAATTCTACCACGTGACGCAGGTTTACCAGATGAGATTGATGCACCCGAATGAAGTGATGCCCCTCCAGCATACCCTGATAGTGCTTGAGGGTTTTGGTCACGAATACCGGTCTTTCCTCCGTAAAGAAAAAACGGGTATTGTTCCCGTCGGCCTCACAACGAATGACCTCCCGCACCGGGGCCACCAGAATTTTCTCGGAAGTATGCAGAGAAATGCGGTCCGGCAATACTTCTGGCTGCCGGATAGTGTTGCGCAGGAGTTCCAGGCTATCTGCACTCGATATGCCGTGGCGCGTCCGGGCGCGCTGCAGGGCTTCCCGCAGGGCCTCCTGGTCGACGGGCTTCAATAGATAATCTACCGCCGCAAACCGAAAAGCGCGCACGGCAAATTCGTCGGAAGCCGTAATGAAGATTATCTGTGCGTCCAGGTCAGGGATCAGCTCAAGGATATCGAAACCCGTTCCGTCACCCAGCATGATGTCCAGGAAAAGCAGATCCGGCTTTAGCGACCGTAACTGCTTTGCCGCATCAATCACCCCCGCAGCAGTGCCAATGATTTCGAGGTCCGGCGCTACCCGGTGGAGGTCGGAGGTCAGGGCGGCCAGTGCTTCTGGCATATCTTCAACGATAAAGGCGGTCATGAATACATTATTAGGGTGGTTACCAGGCCGGTTGCACCGGAAAGTTAAGCACAACGCGGGTTCCGGAAGGCTGACGGTCTTCCAGCCTCACCGTTCCGCCCATTGCCCGCAGCCGGTCTTCGGTGACCTGCAGGGCCACCGACTGATGCCCCGGCTTTCGCTTCTCCCGGCGGGCCGCAGCAGCTTTCCGGCCAATGCCATCATCTTCGATGGTCACCAGTAACCTGCGTCCCCGAAGGACGAAATTGATGGTGACCTTTCCGGGGGTTTCCCGACCGGAAAGACCGTGGAGGACCGCGTTTTCCACGAAGGGTTGTAAGATCATGGGCGGAAGCAGCCAGTCTTCGGGGTCCTGCCCCTCAATACCCTGAATCTCGTAGTCAAACGCGAAGGGTTGACAAAACTGCTCCATGCGGAGATAGTCCTCCAGAGTCTTTATCTCCGCCGCCAGGCTGATGGCGTCCTTCCGGCTGTTGTCCAGGACCCCGCGCATCAGGCTGGCAAATCGATTAATCTGGTGACTGGCATCTTCGTCCTGCCCGCTGTCGACCAGCCCCCGAATACCGTTGAGGGCATTGAAAATGAAGTGTGGGTTCATTTGGAGCCGCAGCGCCTGTTGCTCCAGTTTCAGCAGCTGGTTACGCTTTTCCAGTGCTTGTCGTTTCTTGCTCTCCCGTCGCTCCACGTTCCGATACAACCCGTAAACAGTGCCGATCAGGAGGAGAATACCCGCCAGCGCCACCACCCCCAAAAACCAGGGCTTCCGCCAGGTTTGGGTGGTAATGCGAAACGCATAATGGGCCTCCTCGCCCCAGGTCTTACCGTCGTCCGTGGTGGCTGCTACTGAAAACTGGTACATTCCCGGCTCCAGGCCCGCGTAGCGGACGGCCAGATCGGCAGACGGCGGAGACCAGGAGGTTTCGATACCCTTCAGTTTCCAGCGGTACCGGATGCGCTCGGGATAACTCAGGTCAACGGCCCGAAAACGGAAATTGAAGTGATTGTCGCGCGGCTTAAACTGGGGGACACCGCCCTCCAGTTGATAGTCGGAAGTATTTACTTTCTCGTAAAAGAGATCAATCGATTCAAAGTGCACCCGCGGTGGGTCGAGAAAAACGTTGGGATCATCACGGACAAATCGTGTCAGTCCGTTCATGGTGCCGAACCACAGCTCTCCCTCAACGCCGGACACTACCGCATCGTGGCAGGTTTCCACCCCTAAGAATCCCTCCTCCGGCCCGTAATGCTTGATCCAGTCGGGGCGGCCATTTCGGTCCAGAAAAAGCCGGTATACTCCGCGTTCGGTGCCGATCCAGACCTCGCCGGCATCAACCGGCGTGAACAGCTGGTAGAAACTGGTGGTGGGCGGACGCAGGCTCGCCGGTAAAGGAAAGAAATGAAGATTTTCCATCCGGAGGTCCGTAAAGTAGATTCCGTATCCTTCCACGGCAACCCAGAGTTGGGTCGACAACCGGACCGCCAGTGCCCTTACCCGCCCGGGCGGCAATCCCTGGGCGTCGTCAAAGACCGTAACGGTTTTTCCCTCCCGAAAATGAATAACCTCCCCGGAACTAGTTCCAAGTAATACCCCGCCTTCCGGATGCGCGATGGCGGAGGAAATGGAGTTCGTGGGTAATGCATCCGTTCCCGCGTAGGGCCGCACCCTCCACAAAGAATCTTCCCGTACTACTTCCGCCAGTCCGTCGGCGTAGGTCACCGCCAGTACGCCCCCACGGTCACGGGGCAACAATTTCAAAATCCAGTTACTGGGTAACCCCTCCCGAACGCCAATACTGGTAACGGCACTACTGTCCAAAATCCGGATACCGCCCCCTTCGGTGCCGAGAAAAATTCGTCCCTGCTCGTCCTCGGTGATGGTCTTGATTTTTGGTCGCCCCGGGCTACCCCGTAGCGGGGGTTCCCGAAAGGAGGTTGAATCCAGGAGCTGAAGTCCGCCGGAAGTACCCAGCCAAAGGGTGCTGTCCCGGCTCTGGTGCAGGGCGTACACGCGTTCGCCGGACAATCCCTCCCGCAGTCCGAAATGCCGTAAGCCGGTTGGAATCATCCTGGCCAGTCCACCGCCGGAAGTGGCTGCCCACGCCCGGCCCTGATGGTCCAGGGCCAAATCCCGGACGTTGGGGTGCGGGAAGCCATCGGCCTCGCGGAAATTTTTCAGTACTTCCCCTTCGGGGTTGAGCAGCAGCAGGCCACGGTTTCTCGTGCCCGCAAGCATCTGCCCACTGGGTAAGGAGATCAGTCGCTGTACGTACCTTAGAGCCGGGGCCGGTTGCTCGACGAGTTCTTGGGTGGTTATGGAATAGTGCAACAGGCCCCGTTCGGCTACCCCCAGCCAAAATCCATCATCCCCCACGGGAAGTATGGCCTCTACCCCGCTCAATTCCAGCAAAAGTTCCGGATGATCAGCTTGCTCCGCAAGAGCATAGACGCCCCGGTCAGTAACGATCAGGGTCCTTTGGTCATCCACCGCCCTGATTTCCCGGATCCACTGCTTGCCCATTCCCGCAAAAATGCGGACGAGTCCGTATCCTGCCGCAGAACGGTCCAGGACGTAAAGGCCATGGTCGGTGCCCACCAAAGTTTTTGTGCCCCACCGGCCCAGGGCCCGGATGTTCATGGCTCCTCCGAGTACCCTGGCACCTGCGCTCGGCGCCCCCGGTAAATCAAAGAGCAGTGCGGTGATAAATTTTCCATCTTTATTCGAACGGATACTTAAGCCACGGTTGGTGCCCACCAGTAAGTGGTCATCCGACGTAAAGTCGAGGGCCGTGATGTAATCAGACGGTAGGCCATCCGCCTGGGTGAAGGTCTCGAAGGTCGCCCCATCGAAACGGGCCACCCCTCCGCCCTGTGTCCCCACCCAGAGATAATCCTGCGGACCGGAGACGAGGCTGTAGACCTGAGACTGCGGCAATCCCTCGCGGATGGAGTAGGTCAGGAAACCGTAGGGCTGGGCGTACAGGGCCGCCCCCCAACCGAGTAGAAACAGGATGAACGGCAGCCTTGAAGGGGGAATTTTTACCACTGGACCCGGTGAAATCAGTACACCTACTAATCTCCGAAATTATTCCGGATTTGTTGCAGCAGACTGGTGAAGGTCTCGTAATCCTCTTCCGTCATCCCGGACCAGGTCTGCACCCGCAACCCCTCGACTTTGGGAATGAGTAAATCGTGGATGCGTTCTCCTTCTGCGGTCAACTGGACCATGTAGCGCCGGCGATCGTTGGGAAATCTTTTGCGTTCCGCCAGCTTCTTCTTGGCCAGTTTGTCGATGATGCGACTGACCGTCGGCGCGTCCTTGAAGGTTCCGTTGGCCAGTTCCGTCTGAGAGGAAGCTCCCGCAATCCGGAGGTGGTCCAGCAGTACCCACTGTTCGGGGGTCAGGTCCACGCCGGCTTCCCGGAAAGTACGCTGAAAATGAGCTTTCATCAGGCGCGTGGTACGGTCTAGTAACGTACCAACATTAGAGTAGGATAAGGGAGGCAAAACGAAGGAATTATTGGTGTATTACTCGGTGAAGGTAATAGTCCAGCAGCAAATGCTCTGGTAACCAATGACTCCCCCGGTAGGGAAGGACCGTTACGGAGGGCAAGGGGCCGTACATTCCCGCGAGCCTTTCGTGGTGCAGCAGCGGGTCCCGGTCTCCCGCAAAAACGGTGGCCGAAATTCCCCGCTGGCCCAGTGCCGCTTCCAGCGCCTGTGGTTGCGGGGGAAAGTTCAGGACACTGCGCAGGGTCCCGGCCAGGCGGCGTCGGAATGACTGATCGCGGAGGTTATGGTGGAGGTATTCGGCGGAGTAACGGTTAATGATACCCCGGCGGCGCAACCAATTGCTCACCCGCAAGATTCCCCGGGGCCGCTTGGTGAGGGTAGCCAGCGGACGAACCATGCGCTTGGGCAGCGTATCCACCCAGTTGGTATAACGCCCCCCGGCGCCGTCGGGCGCCACGAGCGCCAGATCACGCAGGTCGGGATGCCGTAAATCCGGCAGACAGCTGCTCAGAATTCGTCCCCCCAGACTATGCCCCAGTAAGAACACCGGACGATCAGCGTAGGACGCCAACAGGGTATTGAGGAGCGAAGAAAAGTTGTCCGGGGTATACTGATCTGCGGCCCACTGGCTGTTGCCGTGGTAGGGTAAATCCGGTGCCAGCGTAGTGAATTCGTCCCCCAGACGGTGGGCCAGCCGTGCCATCCTCCCCCCGTGCCGGCCAAAGCCGTGCAGGGCCAACAGTATGGCCGGACCCTGTCCGTACTGACGCACGTAGATTCCGCTCTCCGTATTGGAGTCAGAGGCGGGTATAATTTGATTTGGGGTTACAAAGAGGTCTGCCAGAATGGGAATGTTTTACGAAAGATATACGACAGAGATTGTCCGGTAGTTCATTCCTTCCCGAATTTGGGGGTAGGAGAAAGCCCAGGGGTCAGGACCACTTACTGGCATTTATTTTACCGTCGATTCCGTCTCCCAACAGGGTAAGGAATTTTTTCCGGGAGATGGATCGTCCCCCAAGGCTCTTCAGGTGCTTGGTTTCCTGTTGACAGTCGATCATGGTGTAGCCCTCCACCAGAAGCCGGCGAACGAGGGAGATGAACCCAAACTTGCTGGCGTTGGGTTGGAGAAAGAACATACTTTCACCAAAGAACACCGTACCCAGCGCCAGGCCATAAAGCCCGCCCACCAGCTCGTCTTCTTCGTAGACTTCCACGCTGTGAGCCAGCCCGCGTTCGTGCAGGCTGACGTAGCCCGAAATGAGATCCTCAGTAATCCAGCTGCCCCACTGTCCGGGGCGATACAGGTTACGGCATTCTTCCATCACTCTCCGAAACTGGCCGTCGTACTCCACCCGGTATTTACCTTGATTAAAGTAGGGACGCATGCTTTTGGAGACCTTCAGCTCATCGGGGAAGAGGACGAAACGCGGATCGGGATGCCACCAAAGAATCGGCTCTCCTTCGCTGAACCAGGGGAAGTAACCCAGCTGGTAGGCGAAGAAGAGCCGTTCCGGGCTGAGATCCCCGCCGAAACAGGCGGGGCCAGTCCCGTTGGTCTGCAGGGGATCAGGAAATAATTCGGGAAATCGCGGATCGAGGCGAAATAGGGGCATGGAGACTATCTACCTTCAATGGTAGCCGATAGCCCCCGGTCGACCAAAGCTTCCCGCTTCGGGCGTAACTCGCTCAGGGCAGCGGACTTTACGGTTGCCTTGCCCTTGAAGTGAATCAACAGGGCCAACTGCTCGCTCTGCTCGGGGCTATGCCCCAGGACGTCAACGAAACACTTCATTACCCAATCGAAGGTGTTGTGATCATCATTGTACACAATGAGATCAGCGGGCTCTCCCGTCCCAACGTCAACGTCTTCGTCGAGCAATACATCTTCCTGTCCTGAGCTGGCGTATAACATGTTGTGCGGCAATAGTTTAAATCGAAGCTGCAAATAAGGAACCCCTAAAGTTGGGCCAAAGTTTCTTTTACCGCCCCAAAGTTAGGTAAATCTCCGGCTGAATCGAGCACCTCGGCGTAGCGGACGATGCCCTCCCCGTCGATCACGAAAGCCGAGCGCTTGCTGACGCCCTGCATTCCGAAAACGAAATTATCGTACAGCGAGCCGTACTGACGGCTGACCTCCTTGTTGAAGTCACTCAGAAGGGGGAAATTTAACCGCTCGGCCTCCTTGAATTTTGCCAGCGTGAACGGAGAGTCTACGCTGATGGCGACCACGTCCGTATTCATGTTATTGTACTCGGCCAGTGCGTCCCGCATCGTGCACATTTCTTCGGTGCACACGCCCGTGAAGGCCAGGGGGAAAAACAGCACGACCAGGTTCCGTCCCTGGTAATCCTGGAGGCTGACTTCTTTGGTTTCGTCGTTCACGAGCGTGAACAGGGGGGCTTTATCGCCAACTTTAAGGCTCATATTGCTGTGTTTGATTGCGTTGTTGATTATACACTAGGAGTACCATATTGTTGCGCGTAATCACCAAAATCCCGGCGCGGAATTATCTGCTCCCATTTTCCCCGCCCCACCCTATCTTGCGCCGTGACCTATTCAACTTCACGTGCCTATCTGGAGCTGCACCTCGCAGTCTTCCTCTGGGGTTTCACCGCCATCCTCGGCGATCTGATCACTCTCAATGCCCTCACCCTGGTGTGGTGGCGGGTGCTGCTCACGAGTATTAGCCTCGTTGCCTTCGTACGCCTGGCGGCCATGGTACGGGAAATTGGCAAACGGCAGTTGATCATTTACGCCGGTATCGGGGTCCTGGTCGCCATCCACTGGGTCACCTTCTACGGGTCCATAAAACTGGCCAACGCCAGCGTGGCCCTCATCTGCATGGCCACCACCTCGCTGTTTTCCAGCATCATCGAACCCTGGATCGTCAAACGTCCCTTTCGCTGGTACGAACTGTTGCTCGGTTTATTCATCCTGCCGGGCATCTGGCTGATTGCCGACGGGGTATCCAGCGATATGGAGGTAGGCATTTTGGTGGGGCTGCTGTCTGCCTTCCTCGTCGCCCTTTTCACGTCGCTGAACAAGCGGTACGTGGAAGGAGCCGACCCCCACCGCATCACCTTTTTGGAATTGTCCGCCGCTACCCTCTTTCTGACCCCATTCCTCCCATTCGTGGGGGACCTCCGCTGGCCCAGTACCATGGATTGGGTTTACTTGCTGGTGCTGGCGCTGTTGTGCACCACGCTGACCAACCTGCTCTTTTTGCGGGCCCTGCGGAAGTTGTCGGCCTTTGCCTCGAACCTGACGGTAAACCTCGAGCCCGTTTACGGCATTTTCCTAGCCTATTTCCTCCTGGACGACGCCGAGGAGCTGAACGGTCAGTTCTACCTCGGCACCCTCCTCATCATGATCGCCGTTTTCGGGTACTCGATCGTAAAACGCACCCTGCGAAAACGAATGGAGGCGGCCCATCGCTAAACGTCAACAATTGTGGTGGCCAAGGCAGGTGCCAAAATTATCCCGGTGGCCGCGTTGGTTGAAATGTTGGCTAAGCTGAGGCTGACGAATCGATGGCTTTGAAATCATGAAGCAAGCGACTCGACCACAACGAAAGGCAGGTAGGCTTATCCAAAAGCCGCGTGGTTGGCCCCCATGCCAGGCACGAGGTTTCCGCCTTGCTCCGTTTGGCGACGCTCACAGGACCGCATAATCAGGACCCGATCAATCATTGGGGTTGGGACATTAAAAAAGCCGCTCTCCCGGTGGGGAAAGCGGCTTTTCCGGAGTGTGCGGTTGATGCTCTAGAGGTCATCCACCCGCTTACCGGCAGAGTAGTTGACTTTCAACTGGTTACTCTTGCGGAGTTTGGTCTTTACGTCCTGAACGATACCCATCGTTACTTCACCGTCTACGCGGAGGGAGGAAGTAATGCGGGGGTGCTTCGCTTCGGGGACTTTCACTTTGTGCTTTTCGAGGAAAATGGGGATATCGTCTACGTTGGAGATTTTATCACCCAACTGGATCCGGGGGGAAGTACCGTACAGCTTCTGATTCTGCTTAGTGGGCCGGCCGATGTAAATGTAATTTACGAGCGACTTTTCCTCCAGCTTCGTCAATTCAGTTGCTTCGGGCGTATTCACCTGCAGCTTCAGTTCGGAATCACGCAGTACGGTTACCATCATGAAGAAGAAGAGCAACATGAAGATAATGTCTGGCAGTGAAGCCGTAGAAATTGCGGGACTGGACTTACCTCGTTTTTTAGAAAACTTAGCCATGATTGAATCTTAGAGGATTAAGGACAATGCTGTCCGTTAGATGCCGCCCGGGCGGCTGGTGGTGGGTGAAGGAAAAAAATTCAGGTGCCGGCTTACCGGAGTAAGCCGGCACCCGTAAGATTAGTCCTCTTCACCAAAGTTGGTGGGTTCCGCTTCGGAGATTACGAAGGGAATCTCGTCCCGGATGGCCTTCCGCTGGGCGAAGGGCATATCATCCGTGTAGGGTTCACCGTACCGTTTCATGGCCAGTTCATCCCAGAGTTCTTCGTAGGCTCCCTTTAGTTCGTTGTAAACTTCGAGGTAGGTTTGGTAGTTCGTACCGCGGTCGTTTTTCAACGAAATAATGGCGCTGGTGGGGCGTTCTGCGAGGTCAGGACGGCCGGCGGGGTTCATGATGAACTCCTTGGCGTTTTCCCGCAGGTCCCCGATGCGCATGGATTGCTCCCGCACCAGCAGCTGGTTCTGGGCGTTTACGAGTACGGAGTACACGTTACGCTCCTTCAGCTTCGTAATATCGGGCTCTTCATCAGACCAGGGCGGCAACTTTACGAGGATGCCCTTGTCTTCTGCGATCGTAGTTGTCACCAGGAAGAAGATCAGCAGCAGGAAGGCGATGTCCGCCATAGAGCCTGCATTGATCTCATTGTTCATCCGGTCTCTCGTCTTGGTCTTAGCCATGGTCGTTGGAAGTTTTGCGGATTACTTAAAGATACTGCGAATGCCGAATACCACCAGCGTAAGGATCGAAAGGCCGATCATCACCATGGCGGCCAGAATTGAACCTGAGATAAATTTCAGGTTTCCGCCCGTAAAGGTTGTTTCGTTGGAGTCTTCAAACTTCGCGATGGCGTTCTGAATCTCGGCGGATTCTGAGGCAATGTCACCATTGGCCGAAGAGTAGCCGACGAACACGATAATGGCAAGAACGGCGAGGCCGGCCAGTCCCTTGATGGAGCCTTTGGGGTTACTTGCGAACTGCATGATCCCGAAGATCAGTGCAGCAGCAACGGCTACCACGACCAGGAGGCCAGCAGCGTACATACCGAAGTTGAAGATGTTGGTCTCGTACTTCTCTTCTCCCGCACTCTCCGAAGCTAGCGTTTCGAAGACGGGGTCGGGAGCACTGAAGATGCCGCCGAGGAAGATGATGGTAATCAGCACTCCAATCCCGAAAGCCAGCAACTGGCCGTATTTATTCAAAAATGCGTACATGCTATTGATTGGATTTTGAAAGAATGAGGGCTGATTAGGCCTTGAAGCTGTTGTTCGTTGCCATGATATCTACCAAGGCAATTGAGGCATCCTCCATACGGTTTACGATACCGTCAATCTTGTTGACGATGTAGTTGTAGAGAATCTGGAGGATAATGGCCACGATCAGACCGAATACGGTGGTCAGCAGGGCTACCTTAATACCACCGGCAACAACTGCGGGGCTAAGGTCACCAACCGTTTCAATCCGGTTAAAGGCCTGGATCATACCGATTACCGTACCCATGAACCCGAGCATGGGCGCAATGGCGATGAACAGAGAGATCCAAACCAGGCCACGCTCGAGAAGTCCCATCTGAACGCTACCGTAAGATACAATTGCTTTTTCAACGGCATCAGGACCTTCGCTGCTGTGACGGAGACCTTCGTAAAGGACGCTCGCCGTGGGGCCCGCCGTAGACTTAGCTACTTCTTTGGCACCTTCCATGTCTCCGGCTTCAAGACGCTCACCGATGCGGGAGAGCAGCTTGTCCGTGTTGGTGGAAGCAAGGTTGAGGGTAATGATACGCTCGATACAGAAGGCCAGTCCGAGAATCAGACAGATCAGTACGATGGCCATGAAGCGCCAGTCGCCGTCGATGAATTGCTTTTTCAGTACCTGGAATCCAGCGGAATCCTGAGCCATCAGGTCCGTAGCAGAAAAAGCTACCAGCGAAAGGGCCGCCAGCGTCTTAAATAGATGTCGCATAGCCGTAATTAAGGTTTAACGAATAGTTTGCGCGTGAAGAGAAAATGCCAAAACACACCATAGTGGCGTGTGACTGGCAATTAATGTTTATCCACCGTTGTGGAAAGACCTTTAAGATACCACCAAGAAGGGGGCATCCGATAATGGAGGGCTAAATAAGCCACTTTTTTCCCGGAAACGAGGTAATAATATACCTTTTCTCCGAAATAATCCGGCTAACTGACCTCCGCCATGCGGAGAGGAAGGGATTCGAACCCTCGATACGGGGTTACCGTATACACGCTTTCCAGGCGTGCCTCTTCAACCACTCGAGCACCTCTCCAAAAGAATACATTCTCTTTGGGAATACTGTAATCCGTTGACCACAGCTCCCAGAATAGACGCAAAAATTGTAAAAACGATCAACAAAACAAAATTTTTATTGGTCGGCTACTCGTTTATCGCATCCTTTACGGGTGGTCTCAGGCCCCACCAGGGGCAGTCAGGTTTTGCAAACCGGTCAAGTTCAAAGAGTTGCCACGCATTCTGGCTCGTTAGTCGGCCAACTTCCTCCGGTGAAGTTTCCCAGAGCGTAGCAATTTTTTCGGCCACGAATTTCACGTAGGCCGTTTCATTCCGCTTGCCGCGTTTGGGAACCGGCGCCAGGTAGGGAGCGTCCGTTTCCAGCAGAATCCGTTCCCGGGGCAGCTCCAGCAGTACGGGTTCGAGTCCTCCGTTCTTGAAGGTAGCCACTCCTCCCATACCGAGATAAAAACCGAGGTCTACGGCCTGACGGGCCTGCGCCACATTTCCGGTAAAGCAGTGAAAAACCCCGCGTAGTTTCGGATTATTTACCCCCCTGATCAGTTCCAGCAGCTCATCGATGGCCTCCCGGGCGTGAATACAAATCGGCAAATCGTAGTCAATGGCCCACGCACATTGCTTCAGAAAGGCCTTCACCTGCTGATCCCGGAAGGTTTTATCCCAGTAAAGATCCATGCCGATTTCGCCGATGGCCACCCAGGGACGCTGCTGCAGATATTTTTCCACCACGGCCAGTTCCTCCTCGTAGTTTTCCCCGACGCTGACCGGGTGGAGCCCGATCATGGCCAGCACCCAGTCGGGATAGGCCGCTTCGAGGGCCAGCATGTCTTCGTGGCTGCTGCGGTCAACCGCCGGGAGAATCGCCAGGTCCACGCCGGCGGCCCGGGCCCGCTCCATCACGGCCGGACGGTCTTCAGAAAATTTGCTGCTGTAAAGATGGGTGTGGGTATCAATAAACATGGACGGAAGGTGCTACTCGGCACCTGGTTGGTGGTTACCTTCGCAACATGGCGAAGAAAAATAAGTTCTACGTCGTTTGGCTTGGGCACGTCCCCGGAATCTACACCGACTGGGCGGACGCTAAACGCCAGATTGACGGCTACAAAGGTGCCAAGTATAAATCATTTACGGATCGGCGACAGGCCGAAGCAGCCTTCCGTAAGGGTTTTGAGAGCTATATCCGCGCGGCTACTACCGGAAAAACTTCGCACCTGCCCGCCGGGGCAAAAAATCCTGGTACCAAGCGCCGGAGCAATGCCCCCACCACGGACCGCATTATCGGCCGCAGCATCAGCGTTGACGCCGCCTGCGCCGGTAATCCGGGAGTGATGGAATATCAGGGCGTAACCACCTCCGGGCGCAAGCGCCTCTTTCATCGGGCATTCCCCCTGGGCACCAATAACATCGGTGAATTCCTTGCCCTCGTGCACGCCCTGGCCTTCCTCAAAAATCAGGACCAACCCCAACTACCAATTTACAGCGACAGCCAGATCGCCATCGGGTGGGTAAAAAAGGGTAAGTGTAAAACGACCCTGGCCAGAAATGCCAAAACCGAAGAGCTCTGGGACTACATCGACCGGGCCGAAGGCTGGCTGAAGCAGAACCAGATCACCAATCCGATTTACAAGTGGAACACGAAGGTATGGGGAGAAATCCCCGCAGATTTCGGTCGGAAATAGGGGAACGGTAGGGCGCTATCGAATGAACTTCATTCGGTAGCGGACGTCAATTTCTCCTTTTTTGATTCTGTCCAGTTTCTTTTTCACCAGGCGCTTCTTAATCGGCTTAAGGTATTCGGTAAACAGAATACCTTCAATGTGGTCGTATTCGTGCTGAATGACCCGGGCGTTCATGCCGTCGAAAAACTCAAGATGCTCCACAAAGTTTTCGTCCTGGTACCGGATCGTCACGCCTTCGGGTCGCTCCACGTCGCCGTTGATGTCCGGGATACTCAGACAACCTTCATTGTGGGTCCAGTCTTCTCCGGATTCTTCCACGATTTCGGCGTTGATGAACACCTTTCTGATCCCCTTATCTTCTTCGCCTTCGTCCTGCATGGGGCGGCTATCCACAACAAATAGCCGGATGCTGAGGCCAATCTGGGGCGCGGCAAGCCCTACCCCGTTGGCGTATTCCATTGTTTCCCACATGTTGGCAATGAGCTCAGTAAGCCCGGGGTAGTCGGGAGTGATGGGCTTGGCAACCTTTTTCAGGACTGGCTGCCCGTAGGCGTAAATTGGAAGGATCATAAACTGAGGCGCATTTTTAACCAAACAAACTTCTTGGATGGAATGAGATCATGATGAGGAGGGTCAGCGTAGGGTTTCCATAAAATCCTGCAGAATTATCGTAGCGGCAATTTTATCCACCCGGGCCTTTTCCTGTCGCTTTTTTCGTCCAAGCCCCATGTCTAACATGGCTTGCTTCGCTCGCTGTGAGGTGTAGAACTCGTCTTGTCGATGTAGGGTAATGGCGGGATAAAGCTTCGTGAATTTACGCTCAAATCCCACAATTTCGGAGTGAATTTTGTTCGGCGTACCGTCCTTATGACGGCTCTCCCCGATCACCAAATCCCCTACTTGCTCCTCCTTCAGGTAGCGTTCTAACCACGCCAGAAGCTGCCCCGTAGGAACAGTTGCTAAACCTGTAGCAATTATTCGCAGGGGGTCAGAAACGGCAATACCGCATTTTTTTGCTCCGTAATCAATAGCCAGAATTCGCATGGTAATAACTACACACTTCCCGAAAAAACGTTAAATCCGGGTATTTAGTTGGGACAAAAATGGAGGCCAGAAGAAAAATATCGGGCCGTAAAGAACAAAAAAAAGTACATAAAGACTCAAATGTCCACTCCCTTTTGCCGGCCTTCACCGCTCCGGGGGCAATATTATGTTTTTATCGTACAAATTACCCACAAAAAGCAACGGCGAGGTCGGTTGGATGACCTCGCCGCTACTGCTGTGTTCCTGGCCAGAGTGGCCGGTAAACCAGGAGACTATCCGGACACCAGATTACTGTCCAGTACTCCCCCATCCTCTTCGGGTTCGGGAGGAGTACTCATCCCAAACCAACGTTTGAGCTTGCGACGCGCCCGGTAGATCAACCACAGCATCACCGGAACCACTACCAGCGTCAGGAAGGTGGCAAACACCAAACCGTAAATCACCGTCCAGGCCATGGGGCCCCAGAGGGCCGTATTGTCACCCCCCAGGAAGAAGTTATTGCTGAAGCTGAGATCACCGATGAAGCCGAAGAAGTCGAAGTTGAATCCGACGGCCAGCGGAATGAGCCCCAGCACCGTAGTAATGGCCGTAAGCAGTACGGGCCGTAACCTCGTGCCACCACCAATAATGATGGCCTCCTTAATGTCTTCCAGGTCCAAATCGGAAATCTTCTCCAGCCCCTTCTCCTCCACCTTATTCTGCATAAGGAGAGTGGTGTAGTCAATGAGTACGATGGCGTTATTGACCACTACCCCGGCCAGAGAGATGATCCCTACCCCGGTGAAGACTACCGAGATTACGCCCCCAAAGAAGAAGTAGCCCAGCAGCACCCCAATCGTAGACAAAACCACCGAAGTGAGGATGATGAAGGGAGAACTGATACTGTTGAACTGCGTCACGATGATCACGAAGATCAGGAACAGGGCAAAGATGAAAGCTCCGAGCAGGAACCCGATGTCTTCCTCCTGTTGCTGCTGTTCGCCGGTGAACTCGTAGGAGAATCCCTGCGGCAAATCGTAAGACTGCAGGACCTCATCAATTTGGGGAATGATCTCGTTGGCGTAGTAGCCATCCAGCACGTTTGAGCTGATGGTGATCACCCGGTCGAGGTCCTTCCGTTTGATGGAGGAATAGGTAGAGGTGTAGTCCACCGAGGCGACCGTACTGATGGGGACCTGACTGATCTGGCCGGTGGCCGGATCTCGGAAGGTAACCCGCTGGTCCAGTAGTTTGTCTACCTCATTGCGGTCAGCATCGGCTAATCGGATGAAAATGGGAAATTCGTCTTCTCCGAGCTTGTACTTGCTGACTTCCTTACCGAAAACCGAGGTCCGGAGTGCGGAGGCAATCTGGAAGGTAGAGAGTCCGTAGCGGCGGGCGGCTTCCCGATCGACGTTAACCGTCAGCTCCGGTTTACCCACTTTGATGTCGGCCTGGAGCTGCTCAATACCGGGAATCCCCTGAGCGTTGATGTAGGAGATCACGTCGTCTCCCAGTGTTACCAGCTTGTCGATGTCCTCTCCGCTGATTTCCAGGTTGATGGGTTTGCCGGTGGCCGGGCCGTTGGGGTTTTGGTCCACCGTTACCAGTACACCGGGGATTCCCCGGACTTTCTCCCGCAATTCTTCCATGATCTGGCGGGTGCTCACCCCTCCACGGTCCCGGAAGGGGGCAAAGCTCACCGTGATCCGCGCCTTGTTGGGCGTGAAGCCCGGCTCGGGGGGCTGGTTGGGGTCGGAAGTATTTTCACCGATTTGGGTCAGCACCGCCTCCACTACGTCGCCGTACTGTTCCAGGTGTCCCAGCATCCGGGTTTCCAGCTCCCGCGCCACCTCGTCGGTAGCCGAAATATCGGACCCGATGGGCAGTTCTACGAAAGCATTGACGTAGAGCGGATCCGCACTGGGGAAGAATTCGACCTTTGGGGGGAAGAACCTGGTAAGTAGTGAAGCAAGCACCAGCAATAAGAATGTGCCCCCCAGTACTGTCCTGGAGTACCGCAGGGCGAACCGGATGGTCCCGTTGTACCGTTCTTCCAGCCAGGGGAGGAAGCGGCCCTGAAAGACAAAGGAAGCGGGCCGTAGGGCGAAGAAATACAGCAGCGTAACGATGATGGTCACGATGGCAAAGTTGAACAGCCACTGCTGCCCGGCGGCCAGGCCCAGTAGACCTACGCCCAGCATTACTGCCATCGAAATCAGCACCCGATTGCGCTTCTTTTTGCGTCCGGCCGCCGTTTCGGAACGGGCGTCCACCTTCATGAAACGGCTGGCAATAACCGGGTTGATCACCAGGGCCACGATCAAGGAAGACAACAAAACCAAAATCAGGGTAATGGGAAAATACTTCATGAACTCCCCCACGATTCCCGGCCAGATGGCCAGTGGAAGGAAGGCCGCCAGGGTAGTTGCCGTGGAGGCAATGATGGGCCAGGCCACCTCACCCGCACCGTACTTTGCGGCATCTTTGGGTTTGGTTCCCTGCTGCATGAACCGATAGATATTCTCCACGATCACGATGCCGTTATCCACCAGCAGTCCCAGGGCCAGAATTAGGGCGAAGAGCACCACAATATTCAGCGTAACGCCCGTCAGCCAGATCCAGAGAATACCCATCAACATGGATAGTGGGATGGCAATTCCTACGAAGAGCGCGTTGCGCAGTCCCAGGAAGAAGAGCAGTACCAATACCACCAGAATCACCCCGGAGATGATGCTGTTTTCCAGGTTTTCCACCTCCGTCCGGGTATTGTCCGACTGGTCGTTGAAGTACGTAATTTCCAGATCCTCGGGTAACCGTGGCATCACTTCGGCCACGGTCTGCCGCACGCCGTCGGCGGTACTCAGCAGGTTTTCACCCGATTTCTTGATGATGTCCAGGCTGATCACCGGCAACCCGTTTGCCCGGGCAATACTGGTTGGATCCTCGTATCCGAAGGAAACGTCGGCAATGTCCCGCAGGTACACGAGCCGCTGGCGTTCATTCTTTACGATGGTATTGGACAGCTCCGAAACATCATCGTATTCACCCACCACGCGGATGGCCCGGCGGAAGCCGTTGGTAATTAACTCTCCCCCGGAAAGCGTAAGGTTTTCTCCCGCAATGGCGTTTTCGATGTCCTGAAAACTGATCTGGAGACTTTCCATCTTCCGGACGTCAACGGAAACTTCCACTTCCCGTTCCTGAACGCCCTTGAGGTCTACGTTGCTCACGCCGTCCACTTCCTCCAGTTCGTCCTCCAGTAATTCCGCGTAACGGCGTAATTCTTCGGGCGGATAATCACCACTGACGTTGACCGTCACGATGGGCAATTGAGAAAGGTTAATTTCCAGTACCGTAGGGTCGGTATCCAGGTCCGTGGGCAGTTCAGGCTTGGCCTGGTCCACGGCGTCCTTGGTCCGGCGAACGGCATCGTCAAAGTCTTCGTCGGAGTTGAATTCTACCGTGATGACGGAAAAATCCTGGATACTCGTAGAGCGGATGACCTTTACACCGTCAACACCCTGAAGCTCTTTCTCCAGCGGTCGGGTTACGAGGCTCTCGATGTCCGCCGCACTGTTTCCGAAGTAGGGGGTATTAATGTATACCTGAGGAAAATCCACTTCGGGAAATTGTTCCTTGGGTACCTGGTCATAGGCAAACAGCCCGAAAATCAGGATCATAATGGCCAGCAAAAAGACGCTGGTGCCATTGTCGACCGCCAGATTGGTCAGGCTGAAGGTTCGTTTTTTACTTTCCTGGTTGGCCATTGGTAATGGGGTTCTGGCTGAGGGTAATGAGTTGTTCGTCGACCAGGCCGCGGGCTCCGGTCGTGATGATGCGGTCACCGGCGGTGAGGCCTTCGGTGATCACGGCCATGTTATTGTAGGTAGCTCCCGTCTTGATGAAAACCTTACTGGCCATTGTTTTACCGCCCTTCTCGTTGGCAATAAAGACGTAGCGCCGACCGTCCACTTCCTGCTGAATCAGGTCCTGGCTCACCACTAACAGGTCTTCGGCCGCAAAGTCCAGCACCTCAATTTCTGCCAGCAGGTTGGTCTTTAGCTGTGCGAGATAACGACCGGGGACGTCCACTTCTACTTCGAAGGTGCGGTTAGCGGGGTCAACGGTGCGGCCAATACGCACCACCCGGGCCTCAAAGTCCAGGTCCAGTGCCGGCACGATGACCTTAACCTGCTGACCACGTTCCACCTTGGCGAGCAGTTCCTCCGGAGCGTCGGCAATGACTTTGAGGTCATTGGTACTCAGAATGGAGGCAATGGGCGCGCCCGGCATGGCATTTTCTCCCGCCCGGAGCATCACCCGTTCAACCGTGCCGCTGATGGGGGCATAGACATTCCGCTTGTTGCTCTGAACGTCAATGGCCGCCAACTGCTTTTGCAGTCGCTCGTAATTATTCTTTGCCTGGAGGTACTGGATTTCCGAACCAATTTGCTGGTTCCAGAGGCGTTCCTGGCGCTCGAAAACCGTCTTGGCCAGTTCCGTCGCTTTCTCCACTTCTTCTCGCTGGGTCTCAATGTCCTCCACGTTCAGCACGGCAATGAGCTGCCCCTTACGGACCAGGTCGCCATCGTCCACCGTCAATCGGATAATTCGTCCCGGAATCTCGGCCGAAGCCATGGCCGTTTCGTTGGCCCGGACGGTCGCCTGAACGTTGGTGTAGTTCTCAAAGGATTGGGGGTTCAGCGTCTCGTAAGTGACCAACGTGGCGTTGGGCGCAAAGGAGGGGTCAAGGACGGCAATGGTATCCTCCAGAGCCTCGATTTCCTGGGTCAGCTTGCGCAACTCGGCGCGTTTTTCCCGAAGCAGTTCTTGCTTCTCGGCCAGGCCAGCGGGCAATTGTTCTTCTTCTTCGGCGCGTCCGCAGGATGCCATGATCAGCAGAAGCGCAAAGCCCAGGATTGGTAAGCGTTTCATAGTTCTTGATGTTGTCATTTGATGGGGAATTGGGAGTGAGCATCAGCCGGTATTCGTCCGGCCCGTATTAGGGTTAAGTGAGGTTATCGGCCCAGGGCCAGGAAGAGGTCTTCTTTGGCAACCAGCGCTTCGTAAAGAGCATTGAGGTAGTTGGCCTGTGCTTCGTAGAGCGCCTGCTCCGCCTGCACGACCTCCAGGCTGGCGCCTACGCCCTCCCGGTATTTGATTTGAGTGGTTTCGTAAATCCGCTCCGCCAGGGCTACGTTATCCTTGGTGACCGACAGGCGATCCTGAGCCGCCGCCAGGGTGGCACGGGCATTGGTCACTTCCAGGGATATTCCCCGGGCCAGGTCTTCCCGCTGGTTGACGACTTTTTCCTGAGACAGACGGGCGCGTTCCACCCGGGCGCTCCGGCCACCAAAGTCATAAATGGGAATGCTGGCGGTAACCCCGACGAATATCGTTGGAGCCCAAAAGCCGTCGCTGAAGTTGTCGCCCTGGTACTGATACTGGCCACCAACGTTGGCGTAAACCGTGGGCAGGTAGGCGGACTTCTGTAATTCCAGGTTTAAGCCCTCTAGATAAATCACTTTATCCAGCAGGCGCAACTCCGGGCGTTGTTGGTAGGGGACATTTCCCGTCATCGCCGCCAGTTCAACTTCCGTTTCCAGTTCGTTGAGATCATCGGCCACCGTGAGTGGTTCGTCCAGGGGATAATTGAGCGTAAACTTCAGGGCCCGCATGGCATTTTCCGCCTGCTGGGCAATCTGGTCGCGTTGACTCTTGAGGTTGTTCAGGCTCAGAACCAAACGGTCGACATCCAGCTGTTCCACAAAGCCCGCCTCATACTGGGCGCTGGTTTCCCGAAGCAGTTTCTCCAGATTATCGATGTTGCGGTTCAGGATTTCTACGTTGGTTTTGAGCAGAAGGACCGGGAAATAGGACTGGGCTACCTGAGTTCTTACTTCCCGCTGGCGATTCTCCAGCTCAAGGTTATAGTAGTCCTTACTGGCCCTGGCGGCCCGTAATCCCACGAAAAATGATCCGTCAAAGAGCATGGTGCGTGCGTTGATACCGCCCACCAGGCTGTTTTTCAACTGAAAGGCAATGCTCTCCGGAGCATTCGGGTCCCCCATCGCAAAGGCTTCGGGTAGGGGAAGCTGAGGAACCTTCAGGTAGCGGGTATAATCAATGGAGGCATTGATTTGGGGCAGTCCCGTACTGAGACGCTCCTTCACCACCTGTTCGGCATCCAGAATGTCTACCCGGGCATTGCGCACCGCCGTGCTGTTGGCCAGGGCGTAGGAAACCGCGTCGGAAAGACTGAACTCCGGTGGTGCGGCTACATCCTGCGCATAGATGGGTGGTGGGGCGAAGGTGGCCAGCAAGAGGAGCACGGCCACAGTTTTGATTAGGTACTTTTGGGGAAAGTGGGTCATGACAAATAATTAATCAAGGGCTTCTTTTTTGAGATAGGTCTCAAGTCGTTCCCGCCCGAACTGATTCACCAGTCCGTTGAGGTGATAACTGGCGTGCTCACGGATGACGTCCGTGATGGGGCGCTCGTGGGCGGGGAAAATGGATTTATCGATGATGATCATCATCATGGCCACGTAGAGCTTGGCGATGATGTCCGGCTGCAAATCATTACGGTACAGTCCTTCCTCCATACCTCGGTTCATATTAGCCTCAACGGACTTAAGAAAGTCCTGTTGATGGGCCTGCATTTGCTCCCGCCACAAGCCAGGATAGTACTTCTGAAGGTCATGAATCGTGGTGGGGGAAATGGCCCGCATCTGGCGAATGAAGTAGCGACTGTTGCGCAAAAATTCATCGATGGCATCTTTGGATTCCCGCAAATTTTCCTGGATGACTTCCAGGTCCTTGCAGGCATCATTTACCAGGACGAGCTCGATCAGGTCGCGCTTGTTGTCGACGATCTGGTAGATGGTCTTTTTGGACACGCCCATGTGCCGGGCAATGTCGTCCATACTGACACTCTTGAGTCCCAGTCGCATGAAAAGACCGTCGGCCGTTTCAATCAGTTTCTCCTTTATGCTTGCTTCTTGTGTACTCACGCCCCGGAAACGACAGAAACTTTTGCAACGTTCAAAGTTTCCTACGTTTCTGACGCTTTCTTGACAAAAGGCTGTATGCCCGGGATCCCCGCACCATTTTGACGTGGTAACTCCTTGCCAAGACTCGTCCTCGAGGGTTTCTTCCAACGGTTGTCCGGCGTTCATGTGGAGTGTTGATTTTGGTGAAACGATCATAGTTTTCGGGCGGCAATTCGGCAGTGGGCTACTGCTTCCTACCTACCTGGGTATTACCTTGCGTCGCTGGATTACCCGGTACCGGTATCGGCCTAGCCGAGTATTCCGCTTTACTACACACTCCTTTGCATCTTACTTAAAGCAGCACCCCGAGAAGTCATTACCGTCGGGATCACTGATAAAACAAAAACCGTCAACGCCCGGGGCGGCTGGCGAAGTTGCGCAACAGCAGCACCAAAGTGTATCGTCCCTACCGGCCAGTACGACGTCAGAAAGACAATGGTTGGCGATCAGCGGACCATTTTAAAACAATTTTTGTTTTACAGATTATAAAATTAAACTTATTTTTTGATATTTGCAACCCATGGCAGCTCCCAAAAAAAAGCCCCATACCGAGCGTTTCATTCAGGATGCGGTTGCGGACCAACTGAATAAGCGGTATTACCGCCGAAAGCCAGCCTACGTGAGTACGGAAGTATATACCCGGCTGAAGCGCGCCGACGTGATGATTTCTTTCATGCGCGCACGAAAGCGTCCTTACGTAGTGGTTGTAGAAGCAAAGAGTCGGACGACCATCCATCAGCTCAAACTGCAGGAAAAAGATAGCCGGGTGCGGTTCATTGCTCAATTAACCACGCTGGGGTTGATCGTAGGCCTTTCCGCCATTTTGGGCTATCAGTGGTACTTCAATGCCCTGAATACGCTGCTCCTGATTGGCGTATTTGTGGTCGGAAGCCTACTAATCGGTACGGTTATCCGCTGGCTGGAGTTAAGTATTGCCAGTAGTATTTCCGCCATCGAACAACTGAGTCGCTATCCCGCCAATGAACACTGGATTGCCGTCGGGGAAAACACTTTCGTGCGGCCAGCTGAGTACCAGGCCCTGAAAAAGCAGTGCCGCAAAAACGGCGTGGGACTGATCGTGGTTAATCAACGGGGGAAAATCCAGCTGCGGGTAATTCCGAAGCCCCGCCACACATTCAATGATTACCTGGGTAAATACGGTAAACGGAAAGACATTTTGGCCACCATTGACCGGAACCCGGACTACGGCCCCACTCCTCCGGAACGCGCCAAGAAACGCCGGCAGCTGCTGAACGCAACCCTTTTACTGAGTGTCGTAGGACTGCTCTCCACCATTGCCTACGAAGAGAACTATGGTCCGGTGGTACCCGACCCCTTTGAACCCGGCTGGGAAGTGGAAGCGGAAGTGGTCGCCCCAGCTACCGAAGCTCCCATCTCGCAGCCCGAACCAGTAGGTTGCACAGATTTTTTGGTATCTGAACGGTCCTTTGTTGTCGTCGACGCCCTGCTGCGGGAAGACAAGGCCCGCGCCCGGATTGCGGAACTGGCTGCCGCGGGACTCACCGGCCAGCGGATGGTCCCCACCGAATGCCTGAACAGCTGGCCAGCACCGGGGCGTTTTGCGGTCGTTACGAGTATTCTTTTCCCCCACCGTCCCGAGGCGAAAGCCGCCGCCGAACGCTACCGGGCGTGGTGTGAACAAAAGGGTCTCCCCGCCGCCTACGGGCGAGCGGTCAAGGTACGTCCTGGCAAATAGGATTTTGCCCCGAAAGAGGGCTCCCGCTAAGGAACTATCAACCTTCCATATCCTCCGTAGTTGATCGCCGTTGTTTTCTTCTCCCATCCCACCTCAGCCTCTGCCTTAACGACCGGCCTGCGGAGCAAGCCTACTCCGGATAACATTCCTAAGCCTTAGCCACTTCTATTTCCATCTCCTTAGTCTCAGCCTTAATGACCGGCCTGCGGAGCAAGCCTACTCCGGATAACATTCCTAAGCCTTAGCCACTTCTATTTCCTTCTCCTTAGCCTCAGCCTTAATGACCGGCCTGTGGAGCAAGCCTACTCCGGAGAACATTCCTAAGCCTTAGCCTTAGCCTAAACCTTAGCCTTAGCCTTCTTTTTAGCCTTAGCCTCCTCCTTTCCTATATTTACCGGCCAAATTAGTAAACTACATGCCCCAGACTCTTCCCCGAACCATGACCGCCACCGAAATTCTCACGGCCCTGGTGTCCTTTCCCATCTTTGGTGGGGACGCCAACCTGGAAATTGTCAAGTGGATTACCGATTACCTCGAAGGCTACGGGGTAGCGTATCAGCTGGTGTATAACGAGGACCGGACCAAAGCGGCCATTCATTGCCGGGTAGGCCCCGCAACGGATGGTGGGATCATCTTAAGCGGCCACCTGGACGTAGTGCCGGTTGCGGGACAGCCCTGGAATACTGACCCCTTCAAGTTGACCCTGATCGGCGATAAACTGTACGGCCGGGGCAGTTGCGACATGAAGGGCTTCGCGGCCTGCTGTCTGGCTACCCTACCCCATATGCTGGAGCAGCCAATGACCAAGCCGGTTTACTTTGCCTTCAGCTTTGATGAGGAGATTGGATGCCGATCCGGTGATCTTTTGGCGGCAGCCATCCGGGACCATTATCCGGAAACGCCCGCCGGAGCCATTATTGGGGAACCATCGATGATGGTACCCATGGTGGGGCAGAAGGGCATTATGGTATACACCACGACGGTGACCGGATCTCAGGGCCACAGTAGTCGCATTAAGGAGGAAGTCGACGCCATTCACGAAGCCGCCCGGCTCATTCTATGGCTGGAAGGCAAAATGGACCGTCTGATTGCCGGGGGAAGAATTGATGACCGATTCACGCCTAACCACACCAGCATTCACGTGGGTAAGATTAACGGCGGAACGGCCTTTAATATCATTGCTAACCAGTGCTCCTTTGACTGGGATTACCGCAACATCCCGATGGACGATGCAGACGAAATTTTTGCCGAGTTCGAAGCTTATTGCGAAGAACGTAAAACCGTTTGCCGGAAAATTTATCCGGAATTTGATATTGTTCACGATGCAATGCACCCGCCCGTTCCACCGCTGGATACCGATGAGGACGCGAAAATTGTAAAACTTGTCCAGCGTCTGACCGGCGAAACCCAAACGGGGACCGTGGCCTACGCCGCCGAAGCAGGACAATTCTCCAATGCAGGTTTTCCTTCCGTAATATGCGGCCCCGGGGATATTGCCCAGGCTCACCGGGCCAATGAGTTTGTGGCCGTTGAACAGTTGGAGCGTTGCCAGCAGATGCTGCAAAAATTAGTCGCTCACCTCAGTTAATCCCGCGTTACTTCCGGGGATCGTTGCCATCCGACCGTACTACAATCCCTTCTTTGACGTTATCTTGTCGAATGCGGGGGGTCAGAACCAAAGATGCTGACCAGCCGTTACTTGCCCAATTAGCCAGTGTAACATGCGCTTTTCTTCCCTATCCATACTCTTTTTTTGGGTGCTGTTCATGCCGTTTAATGATGTGTTCTCCCAGGAGGAGGGCATCGTGCATTTACGAAACCCCTCCTTCGAAGATCTTCCCCGTAACAGTGAGCCTCCACGTGGGTGGACGGACTGTGGGTTCCCCGGTGAAACCGCCCCGGACGTACAACCCGACCCGGAATTTTTATTTGAAGTAAGAAAGCCCGCCTTTGACCAGAATACATACCTGGGTATGGTCACCCGGGATAATGATACCTGGGAAAGCGTCGGCCAGCAACTTACTACCCCCCTGGTTGGAGGGCAGTGTTATGAGTTTCGGATTCACCTGGCCCGATCCGAAATTTATATGAGCCGGAGTCGCCGGACGAAAGCAAGGGACAACTACGTTGACCCCATCAAACTGCGCATTCACGGCGGTTACAGCATCTGTGATAAGGGCAACATCATTGGGGAGTCCGCCCTGGTGTACAACTTCGAATGGCAGGAGTTCCGCATTAAGCTCCGCCCGGAGGATAACTACACCCACATTATTCTGGAGGCCTTTTACAATACGCCCATTCTGATTCCCTACAACGGAAACATCCTGCTGGACAACATTCAGCCACTGGTCCCCATCGATTGCGACAAGAATATTTTCCTGGACGAACCGGCGCTGGTGCAGACGGAGGTGGAAAACCCGGAAGACAACATACGGGTCAGCCCGGTAGTCCCCCGCCAGGATACCCGGGGCCCCGCCCCGGCCCCGGCCAACGGAGAACCCAAGGAGCCGACCGTGCGCCTCGGCCGTACGGAAGCCGTCCTGAAGAAAGGGCAAATTTTTGCCATCGAAAACATCCGTTTCAAGGCCAACAGTGCTGAATTGACCCCCGATAGCGAAGAAGCACTCCAGGAGATCGTTGGCTTTCTGCAGCAGAATGAAAACGTCATCGTTGAAATCGGAGGACACGCCAGTAGGATGGCCGGTAACACCTTCGCCGCCTCAGTTAGCGAAGACCGGGCAAAGACGGTGGTCAGCTACCTTAAGTCCTATAATATCGGTTTTGAACGAATGATTCCCCGCGGCTACGGCAAGAGCCGACCAGTCTGTCTCGACAGTACGCAGGATTGTAACAAACGCAATCAGCGGGTGGAGGTCAAAATCCTTGAATTTAAAGAGAGCCGCTAGGGTCAATGCGCGAGTTTGGCTGCGCAACGAGACGTTAAAACCTTCACAGGCTCTTTCACGGGTTATCCCGCTTAATTTCCCGACAAGCCAACACATTGTGCTTCCGGGCGTTAAATAATTAGCTGACGTTGAGCTCCCCCGGGAGCCGTGATTACCTTATTCCCCGGTAGTCCATCCGAAAGATTGTATCTTCGTCGCCCGCGGGAACGCCCGCAATACCATATCACACCGTCCGCAGGCCTGGGAGAATCGGCTTGCGCACTATACCAAGCCATAATAAATGGATCATCATCCCGAACAAACTCCGGACAATCCGGAGGAAGAACCGGTCGTATACTTTGACGAATTAGACATTGCCGATGAATTGCTAGATGCCCTGGACGACATGGGCTTTGAGCAGTGTACCCCCATCCAAGCGAAGGCCATCCCCCCCAGCCTCGAAGGTCGGGACGTCCTGGCCGTCGCCCAAACGGGAACCGGAAAAACCGCCGCGTTTCTGCTTCCCATTCTCGATAAGCTGGCCCGAAACCCCGTTAAAAAGGTAAATACCATCATCTTGGAACCCACCCGGGAACTGGCCATGCAGGTCGACCGGCAGCTAGAGGGGTTCAGCTACTATACTTCCGCTAGTTCCATTGCCATCTACGGCGGCCGGGACGGAAGAAGTATGGAACAGGAAAAGCGGGCCCTCAAAACCGGCGCTCCCATTGTGGTAGCTACCCCCGGGCGACTCATCGCCCACCTGGACCTGGGGTACGCGGACCTGAGCGGCGTGAAGCACATCGTGCTGGACGAAGCAGACCGTATGCTTGACATGGGTTTCGTCAACGACATGTTGAAGATCATCGACATGTTACCGAAAGAAACCCTGCAAATTCTATTCTTCTCGGCCACCATGCCACCGAAGATTCGGAAGTTCAGCCGTGACATTCTGAAGAATCCGGTAGAAATCAGCATCGCAATTTCCAAGCCCGCCGAAAAAATTGACCAAAAGGCCTACGACGTACCTGAACCGGCAAAAATCAGCCTCATTGAGCATATCCTGAAGGACAAAAAGGATATGGAACGCATCCTGATTTTCTGCGGTCGTAAGAAAACCGTCCGTGACCTCACCCGGCGACTACAACGTAAGGGCCATAAAGCCGAAGCCGTTTCCTCCGATCTGGAACAAAGCGATCGGGAAGAACGCCTCCGGGAATTTCGTTCCGGAGCCATCCCCATTATCGTAGCCACTGACGTTCTCAGTAGGGGTATTCACATCGACGGTATTGATCTGGTCATCAACTTTGACGTACCCGGTGATGCGGAGGATTACGTCCACCGCATCGGACGAACGGCCCGTGCCTCCGCCGAAGGAGAAGCCATCACCCTCATCAGCAGAGAAGATCGTCATCGATTCCGCCGCATCGAAGATCTGGTGGAGAAAAAAGTTCGCCGGGTAGAACTCCCCGAACACCTTAAAGCAAGACGAGGAGATGATGACCGTGACCGTGACCGTGGACGGGGCCGAGGAGGAAAAAATCGCAACCGGGGACGAGGCCGGGGAGGAAATAAAAAACGATCGGGAAACCGTCCACACAAAAACAAGGGAGAAGCTTCCGGCGAACCACGGTCGGAAAAAAGAGATAACACTTCCAGGAAAGAAGGTGGCAATAATTCCGGCGATAACCCATCCGGCAGACGTAAACAGCGTCGGGGCCGGGGCCGGGGGCCCCAATCCGGAGGATCCCCCCAGGATAATTAAGGCCGGATAGTAATCATTACTAAAACGCTGAGCTATCGGAGCGGTAACGGGTTTCCCGTTACCGCTCCGCCGTTTTCAGGGTAGTCAGCTTCGGAAAATAATTCTATTTGGGTGATAAAAATTTCCCGCTTGAGATGTTGAGTCTACAAGTGTTCGGACGCCGTTTCACTCGGCTAAGCCTTCGCAAAACAGGCTTCCGACCACAGTTTTCCCGGGGCTGAACGGTACATGACGCCCCGATAGCTATCGGGGTGGCTATCGGGGCCGGCAAGGAAGGTCTGGTCAAACGGTGGGTTTTCATCACCCTAAACCCCATCCGATCTTTTCACCGGTAGACTCCAAAAAAATAGCGAAGGGGGTAAAACTTTATTTTGAACCGATCGTTACACACTAAACAGTAACGATCGTTACAAAAACAATAATAACCATTAAACTTAACCTACTCATGGCAGACTTAACTGGAAAAATCGCAATTGTAACCGGAGGTAGTGGAGGCATTGGTCTGGCTTCAGCGCGCGCGCTGAAGGCCGGAGGTGCAACCGTGGTCACCAACGGAAGACACGACCAGAGAGCCGAAGAAATCCGTCAGCAGTACGGAGATTTGTACGACAAAGTATATACCGCTGACGTCGGTGTTGTGGCCGAGATCAACGCCTTCGTCGATCAGGTCGGTAAGGACTACGGAAAAATCGACGTCATTTTCGCCAACGCGGGCTTTGGTGAGCCCGCTCCCCTTGGGCACATCACGGAAGATAATTTTGACAAGCAGTTCAACGTCAACGTGAAGGGGGTAATCTTTACCGTACAGGCTGCCCTACCCTACCTTTCGGAGGGGGCCAGCATTATTCTGAACTCCAGCATTGCCAATCAGCTGGGCTTCGCCAACTTCAGCGTATACGCCGCCACTAAGGGTGCCGTGAAAACCCTCGGGAAAATCATGGCGGCCGAGCTGGTCGGTCGCGGCGTACGGGTAAACGTGGTCAGCCCGGGACCGATTGAAACTAACTTCTTCGCCGCTACGGGGATGAGCGAGGAACAGCAGGCGCAGGCCGCAGATATGATCAAGGCCCAGGTACCGATGGGACGCTTCGGAAAGGCCGACGAAATCGCTGGTTACGTAGCCTATCTCGCTTCTGATGCCAGCACCTTCATGACGGGTACTGAAGTGGAAATTGATGGAGGGATGGCCACACTCTAAAAATCCATGACAAGATTGTGCGGGAGTCCCCTTAATTTGGGTGCTCCCGCCTTTTATTTTGCTACATACCAACACTAACCATGGCTCGAACCAAAGGATTTGACGAAGCAACCGTCCTGCAACGCGCCCGCGACCTTTTCTGGGAACAGGGCTACAAGGCAACTTCCATTCAGGAACTGGAAGTTGCTACCGGTCTGAGCCGTAGCAGCATTTACCGTTTCTTTGGTGGCAAGCGCTCCCTGTACGATCAAACGCTGGAGGCTTACCAGAAGGAAAACCTCAGGGGAATGCGGGAAATCCTGGCTGCTCCGGGAAATCTTCGCACCCGCCTTCAGGCCCTGTTCAATCGCATCCTTGAAGCCAAAACCAAGCCCGGCAACAACTGTTCTGCGGGGTGTTACATCGTTAATTCCACCACGGAACTGGCCACTACCTGTCCGGATAACTTTGGCTTTGTGGCCACCAACCGGAAAAAATTTGTTGCCGTACTCACCGAAGCAATCCGCCAGGCGCAGGCAGCAGGGGAAATCGCTGCGTCGGCCGACCCATTGGCCCAGGCCAATCTCCTCTTCGTCGGCTACAACGGGCTACAGGTCGTTACTAAAACCGGGATGCCCAACGAGGAACTTTCCGCCACCATCGAGCAGTTGCTGTCCGGATTAGCGTGGGCCTAACTCACTTCGGAGGATTGCATTACGCCCCCTATCTTCGAGCGATGCCAAGAGATTATACGGCCTTCGCCAACCGACTCAGGAAAATGGCCCGCCACTACGACAAGTGGGCGCGGCGACAGGAACTGGAAGCCTATCGCATCTATGATGCTGACCTTGATGAGTTTCCCATTACCGTTGACCGCTACGGGGAACAGCTTTACGTAGCGGTCTACCATCGTCGGGGAGAAAACTGGGACGAGACGGAGTGGCAGGACCGCAAGCTGGCCTACCGGGACGTACTGATGGAAGTCCTCGAATTGGGTCGAGACCAGATCTTCTTTAAATTACGCAAGCGGCAGAGCGGCAGTAATCAGTACGAAAAGTTATCCATCGTCCAGCGGGAGTTTACGGTGGTTGAGCATGATCTGGGCTTCATCGTCAACCTCACTGATTATCTGGACACGGGACTGTTCTTGGATCACCGACAAACCAGAATGATGGTCGCTAAAGCAGCCAGAGACAAGCTCGTGTGTAACCTTTTTGCCTATACCTGCTCCTTCAGCGTCTACGCCGCAGCCGGAGGAGCCCGGCGGGTAGACAGCGTTGACCTGTCAAACACTTACCTCCAGTGGGGGCGGAGGAACTTTGAACTCAACGACATCAACGCCGAGGAACATCGCTTCATCAAAGCCGACGTCCTGCAGTGGCTGGCGGAGGCT
Organism: Lewinella sp. W8; assembly: GCF_004375085.3. Lineage (GTDB taxonomy): Bacteria > Bacteroidota > Bacteroidia > Chitinophagales > Saprospiraceae > Neolewinella. The sequence continues at coordinate 24,329 of NZ_SNAQ03000001.1, read as the reverse complement.
CCGGCAGCAACCTACGACCTGATCGTGCTGGACCCTCCCACCTTCTCCAATTCAAAAATGATGCAGGACGTGCTCGATACCCAACGGGATCACGTACAACTTATTCAACAGAGTATGCGGCTGCTTCGTCCCGGAGGGACGCTCTACTTTAGTACGAATTACCGGAAGTTCCGGCTGGACGAAGATGCCCTGCAGGGCTTCCGGGTCAAAAACATCACCAAACAGACTCTCCCGCCAGATTTTCGCAAGCGAAACCTCCACCAGAGCTACCGCATCGAATTTAGCCGCGATGATGAGGCCTAAGGCGTAATCCGCTGTCGTTGTTCCTCGGGAATATTCATCAGGCGAAGGCGGCGCCCCCACACCAGCACCTGTCCTCCGTATACGCATAACCACAAAAGCAGAACGGTAAAGGACAGGGATTGTCCGATCCCGTACCAGGGACGTGACCTGAGGTCGGCGTGTAAGTATTTGAAGGCGAGAAAATCTGCTCCCGCCAGGATGCCGTATACCAAAATGAACAGTAAGCACCCCTTGAGCAATTTTCGTAAGTACCACAAAAGCCGGGGCAGGCTACGCTTCTTCAGCTGTTTCCGGCGCCGACGTAGATAAGCATAACTGAAAAAAACGTATAGTGGCCAGCCGGCCAGATACAGCATCTGTTCCAGCCCACCATAGAAGGGGTTGTAGAAGTAGCGTCCGGTTGGGTGCCGCCAGTCAGGAACCATCCAGATGGCCAGGAAGTAAATGACCTGACCGGTCGGCAGTGCCAGGTGTTTGGCGTCGGTCCAGCGAAACTTATAGTGGGGGTACAGGCTCACCTTAACGTGAAAGAAAAGTAAGACTGGTAGCCAGAGGCTGTAGTAGATGGGCTGATACCTCCAGGAAGGATAACTTTCCATCCATCCCAGAAAATCGACCATGAAGTGCAGCTGGGTGAGCCCCCCCAGGATGAGCAGGGTCCCGTAAAGTGCGTTTGCCCGCCGATCACCGGACCGCTTCACGAAGAAAAGTGAACCGATAACTCCCGCCGTCAGAAGGGTGCCTACCATGCAGATGGCGGGCAGGTAAACTTCAAGAAACTGCGAGGCGGTGGGCATGCTGCGAAGGTAACGGCTGCGGCCGCACGATCCTAAAGTTCATCGACCGGATACTTCCATCAAGTAGCGATCCATTGCGGGGGTAAAAAATTGCCGCGTTTGCAGCGCCCCTAATTTTAGTGGGTTGGTAACTGCAAACGCGGCCAAAAACATTTCATCATTAAGCCTGAGAAAGAAAATAGGGTGTTTAGGTGTGTGAGGGATTAGGTGGGGTTTTCATCAGGTGGTTTAAGGGTAGGAGGGATATATGACCCGCATTACTTTGCGGTAATTTCGTCGGCCTTCAATTCCTTGAAGAAGGTTTTCAGGTACTTGCTGATTTCCCGCTTGCTCTTGCCACTCATCTGCTCGAAACCGGCTACCTGTCCCATCAATTCTTCTTCCAGGTCCAGGAAATACTGCTTAGCCCGGTAGAAATCGGGGTCGGCGTCGGCGTACTCCCAAATCAGCGTGCGGTCAGTTACCCGGGTTTCTCCCAGGTTAGGGAATCCGGAGGCGTAGCTGGCGTTTACCAGGCCACTGAAGTCGAAGTCATAAGGTACCGCTACCGTGCTACCACCGGGTGCCTGCATCAGCTTAAGGTTGCGGACCATACTGGTGGAAAAGTCGGAGTTACCGATCATGTACTGAAACAGGGCGACCGTTTCGGCGTTGGTAACCTGCTGAGCGGGGAGCGCAAAGCAATCATCACAGTTCTTCATTTCCATGCCCATCCGTTCGCGCAACTCGTCGGTGTCTTCGATGAGAATAGCATAGCTGGTAACGGTGCTCTGATCAACGGTGTTGACGTAGGTCACGGTCAACAACTGGGTGCGGAAACTGGCCGTAGGGTTGACGGTATTGTAAAGTTCGTAGGCCAGTTGTTCCCGCAGGATGGCATCTTGCCCCTCTTCTCCCTCGGTACAGTGCGTAACGAGTTTGAAGTCATTGTGGGTGTTCAGGCCGAAAGCCCGCAGGTTGTCCTTTTTGAACTGCAACTTCAGGGGAGGGATGGTGCAAGTGCGGCGACGGAACCGACCGCGAACGGAAACGTCCAGATCAAGTACCTGGCCGTTAGCAACTACCTGAGCGTCGATCTCGCCATCCTTCTTGCGGAATACTTCAAGCGAATCGAAGTTGACGTGAAGCTCAATATTGGTAACGGACTGATTTTCCCATTGGTCAAAGAGACTTACGCCTCCCTTCGGGTTAGCGCCCTGGGCGCTGGCAAAAACAGCACCGCAAAAAAGAAGGCTGAATATGAAGGTGAAAAAGAGGCGTTTCATGATTACTGGGTTAAAGCGGTTTGGTTAAAAAGACTTTGAGTTATTGTTTTGGTTGCACGCTGATAATGAATGAAGTACGTTATCTGCGTTTTGATATTTCAAAGATGCGGGTTGTTACGGGTTCCCGAAAATTTGTTCGAGTGCTCCTAGGTTTCCGTCGACGAATGCGTGTAATTCTCGATTAACGGAATGTGACTATTGGCCAATTTGCCCGTCTAAACCCTCTTTTCCTGACCAATATGGTCAAACAACTGATCTCATTCGACCAGCTGGTAGTAAGTATGCCAACTCCGTGCCAGAAATTAAAATAATTGAAAATCAGCTATTTAAGCCTGTGAATAATTTTTAACTTGTTCGGTTTTGAAACCTCAGCGTTCGAAATCGAACACCTTATTCACGCTGATGGCCCGGCCACCGGCCACCGATTCGCACCATCGACTACCGTTTCCTATTTTGGGGGGGAGCCTTAAACGTACTCCATGCTTTCAGGAATCCCCCTTTTACTGGCCATCGCCGGTGCGGTCATCTTTTTAATCCTCGCCGGCAGCAAATTTGGCTGGCATCCCTTTTTTGCCCTTCTCCTCACCGCGTTGGGTCTGGGGATCATCATTGGTCTTGACGTTCCGGAGATCGTGCGGCTGCTCAAAGAGGGGTTTGGGGGACTGATCGGTTCGGTGGGACTTTTAATCGTCCTGGGAAGCATCATCGGAATTGCGCTGGAACGTTCGGGAGCTGCCCGTACCATCGCCGACCTCATTGTGGGGAGCGGTACGGCCATCGGTTTACGGCTGGTGGTACTGGGGGCCATCATCTCCATTCCCGTGTTCTGCGACAGTGGATTTATCATCCTTGCGGGCTTACTACCGGCCCTGGCCGTGCGTGCCGGCGGTAAGGTGGCGCCACTGGCCCTTAGCCTTGCCGGTGGCCTGTACCTCACCCATACCCTGATTCCTCCTACTCCCGGTCCGCTGGCCGCCGCCGCTAACCTTGGTGCCGATGGCGCCGTGGGGACCATCATGTTGCTGGGGGCCCTGGTGGCCGTGCCGGTTATCTTCGTCACCTGGAAGGCCAGTGCCTATTTGGGCAGCAACATCACCGCCATCCCCCCCGGGACGACTGCTTCCGACCAGGAACAAACGCCTTCCCTGAGCGCCAGCCTCTGGCCACTCTTGTTACCGATTATCCTGATCGCCCTCGGTTCCGTGCTGTCGCTCACCACCGACGAAACGGGAATATTTCGCTACGTGAGCTGGTTCACCGATCCCACCATCGCCCTGTTGATGGGTACCGTCCCGGCGCTCCTACTACCCTCCCGGCAGCCCAAAACGGACTGGATTAAAGACGGACTTGCCGTGGCCGGCCCCATTCTGATCATCACCGGCCTGGGCGGCGCCTTTGGCGCCATCCTCAAGGCGTCCCCCCTGGCCAGTGACGTAAGCCAGTGGGTGGGAGAGGAACCCTTGTCCGGCACCACCCTGTTGCTGCTCAGTTTCGGGATTGCGGCGCTCCTTAAAACTGCCCAGGGAAGCAGTACGGGGGCCCTGGTGATCACCTCGGGAATCGTGGCTCCCTTGCTCCCCCTGGCGGATTTTTCCACCGCTACGGATCTCGCCCTGGTCACTCTGGCCATCGGTGGCGGCGCCATGAGCATCTCCCACGCGAATGATTCTTACTTCTGGGTCGTCACCCGCTTTTCCGGCATCGACCTCCGGGAGGCCTACCGGAGCTACACCCCCCTGACCGCCGTAATGGGCGTCATGGTCATTCTGACGGTGTTGATCCTCCACTTCGTCTTGTGATGCCATTTCCCGGCCGCCGGGCACGACCCTGCACCTGCACTTGTGCCCCTTTCTGCCCTTACTTAACTACCCCGAATACCTGCCAGCTAGAGCTCCCGATAGGGCGATCCATTTTGGCTAAACGCAGGTGCCGGGCAAATTGCTGCGGAGCAGTGACCGTTCGTTCATGCCCGCCCCATAAACACCAAGCGGCGTCGGGAAAACCCGACGCCGCTCGATCTTACCGGAGTCTCCTCCGATGACATTTTATTGCAATCCTTATTCGATCACAATCATCCGCTTGGTTGCGTTCCAGTCTCCGGCCGTCACGGTATAGCTGTAGACTCCGGAGGTATTATTCAGTGCGTCACGGGTAAGGAGCAGGCTGTTGTACCCCACAAATCCTTCCTGACGGAATTCCTTTACCAGGCGTCCGGCAGCGTCCGTAATCACGATGACCACTTCCTTCTCCGCCACGGGCAGCTCGAAACCGATGACGGTTTCCTTGCTCACGGGGTTAGGAATGTTTTGCAGCAGCTTATAGGTTCCGCTCGTTTCCAGTTCGGGCTGATTGAAGGCCAGGGATACGCCCATCACCTCATCGCCGTAAGCTTCCGCAGCCGTGAAGCGGCTACCAACCGAAAGTACGTTGCTGAGTTTATCCTGAGCGTTGGCCCGTACGACGATCGTAAAGAGCACTTCCTCGGGGTTCCAGCTGGTCGGAGCAGCGGTTCCTGACCAGTTCCAGCTGGTCGTGATCAGTCCCTGGTTGGCGTAACGCCAGCCAAAGTTACCCTGAGCCACCACACCCGGAAGAATCTCTTCCACCTCAATGGCCGTGCGGTCAAACTCCAGGGTGAACTGGTATCCGTCGATGGTATTCAACTCAGCGGCACGTACCGGGATGGAGTAGGTCTCGCCTGCTTCCAGGTTGAGGTTATCCACGTCCAGGTTAAAGGAACCCTGTGGGTTTTCACCGCGTCCTTCGAGCTCGCTGTTCGGTACGGCACTTCCATTTACGTCACCAATCTTCACGGCCAGGAAGTCTGCATCCAGCACGTTGGCCGCCAGGTTGTTGAAGTTCATCACCTCGGGGAAGGCCTGAGACCATGGGTCCGCAGGAACCGGGAAGTCGTGGCCGGCGGGGATGAAGGTCCAACTTGGCATGCCGTTCGGGAATTCATCGGACAGGCCAAGAATTACCCGGCGGATCGCAATGATGTCCGACACGTCGATGTCGTCCGTTCCGTTAACGTCCGCAGCAATCAGCTTGTAGGGACTGTCGAGTTCCGCCACCCCAAGGATGTAACGGGTAATCTGAACGATATCTGAAGTCCGGACACCGTTGAGGTAGTCCTGGAAGTGAGATGGCGTCAGGATGTAGTCCGTTCCGTAGTTGAGGTTCGTGAAACGCAGTTCACCGTCGGCCTGGGTGACCATGGTGTAGAGCTCATCACTTTCGCCCTCCAGGGTTACCTCTACGTTCTCTACGGCTTCGTTAGCTTCCGTAGTAATCAGGCCGGCAACGGAGCCAAGGCTTCCACCACCGTCACAGAGGTCGGGCTGGAAGGCCTGCACTTCAACGACCACGGAGCAGTAGTCGGTGTTGTTGTTAGCATCTACTGCGTATACCCGCACGGGGACGTCGTCGCCGCCGAAGTCATCACAGGTGAATTCAAGGTTGGTCTGACCGCTGGTAGGATCAAAGCCGGCCTCACCCGCTTCGGCCTCGGTGTAGATATTGTACTGATCGATGGTGTTACCGAAGCAGTCGTCTACGTCTGAGGCGATGAAGTCAGTAGCCCAGATGACGCCCATTCCACCGCCATTGCCGTCGGGCATGAGGGTTACGGTCAGGGTCTGGATACAGATTGGGGTGGGTGCCTTGTCGGGAGATACGCAGAATTCAATGACCTGAACGTCAAAGTTTCCACATCCATCTGCGGCATTCACCCGAATGGCGTGATCGCCAACGGGGATGTCGCTCATGTTGATGGTGTACAGGCTATCCATCTGGCTGATCTCCGCACTCGTCAGGAAGCGCGTCCGCTCGAAGGCGGTGGCTACCCCGGCGTAGTCGGCGTCCAGTTCTACCGTCACGGAAATATCGGAGCACTCATCGAAGGCTACGAAATCCAGCGTCACGTCAGCGACACAGTTCTCACCGATTCCGGCGAAGCACTCTTCCACGTCTTCGGCTTCAATGATGGGTTCCACCTCGTCGTAAATCTTCACGAACTGAACGTAGCGGAAGAATCCGCGGCTGTCGTCCTGGGCGTAAGGATTTGAATCAATGTTGTCGTCGCCGTTGTCATCATCACCACTATCCGTAGGATCCGTGTCGTTCAGATCATCTCCGTCATCGAGGGTGATGTCTTCCTGAGGACTCGGGAAGGGATTGAAGAACAGGTCGTCGAAGTTACTCAACCAGGCTACGTCATCACTCGTAGTGGTGGCGTCGATACCGGGACGTACGTGGAGGTACATTAGTTGCGTTTCGGGGTTACGCCGTCCCTCACGATCGCGGGGAATCAGGTAAGCCTGACCGATGCTGTTGTACTCACACCAGTTGATGATGTCGTAGGTTACTTCCAGCTTGAAGCATTCTTCGGAAGCCGTGGACTGCGTCCGGAAGGTATCCACGGTGGTGTTGATGGTGATCAGGTCACAGGCACGTCCGTCGATACCAATGCTATCGTACTCGGGTACGATGGCGCAATCGGCTTCGGCGTCCAGCGGGAAGGTCAGCGTGTAATCGAAGACACCGTAAACCCGAATCTGCTGTACACAGGGAGTAGTGTTGGTCAGGCCAACACCATCCGTGACGGTGAAGACACGGGTGTACTGTCCAACGCCGCAGCTGTTCACGTCTCCGCTAATGGTCTGCGTGATGGTCAGGTCGTTACAGTTATCGCGGCCCGTTGGTGCGCCAAAGGCAGCGTTCAGTTCCTCGTCGGTGGCCTCGGAGAGGTCAGCGGGAAGTTCTGCGTTAAAGTCGACGCAGCTGAGGTTAACGTTGTTGGGAGCGATACAGGTTGGCGCGAGTTTGTCCTCCACCAGTACCTGCGTCCAGCAGGTAGCGGAGTTCTGGTTCTCGTCGGTTACCCGCAGCTCAATCGTAACCATGTTGTTTACGTCGCAGCAGCCAACTTCAACGGTTTCACCCCAGGCGGAGAACGTAGAATCAGGCAGTGCCTGACAAGCTGCGTCCTGGTTGAATACCCGGCGAATTTCCAGGGTAACGGGGCTACAGTGATCGTAGCTTTCTTTGTCCACATCCTGCGCGGATACGAGAGCAAAGCCGTTGCCGTCGAGTGAAACGTTGAGTCCGTCTTCACAGCTGGCCAGCGGCTCCACCAGGTCAACAACGGTTACCGTGTAACGGCCTTCGCTGTAACGTCCACACTCATCTTCGACCTCGTACTGAACGGTGTAGGAACCGGGAGCGAGATCAGAAACGATGAAGCTGCCGTCGCCCGCCTCTTCCAGCGTACCGCCGCTGACGGATACTTCGTAGGTGAAGTTAGAGCAACTTTCCTGAACAACTGGCGGCGCGATGATGTGGAAGCCATCACAGCCAAATGGCGTGGTGCTTACGGTTACGTCGTCCGGCAGGTCGATCACGGGGTTCTCGAGATCCAGCACCCGGATAATCTGAACGGCCTCCCGTGGGTTAACGCCAGGAACGATGGGCTGACAGGTGTTCCGGACCTTCCAGGTACGAACAATCTCATAGCTTCCCGCACAAATGTTATAAACTTCATCACTGTACAGGTAGCTGGCACTACAGAAGTTAGTAGTGAAGATGTTAGAGCCATCCGCAACGGTGGGGAAGCCCGTGTTCTCGGGATCCGTCAGGGTGGGATCTTCGGCGGCGGCCACACAGCTGATGGCGGGATTATCTTCTCCATCCAGGTCGACGGGGAAGATCACGTCATCAAGATCAAAGGCCTCAATGGTGATGGTCTGTACGCAGCTGGCGGCGTTGCCGTAAAGGTCCGTCACCGTCCAGGTACGACGCAGGATCGCGCGGGGATCATCACAAGCTTCAAAGCGTTCCAGGGTATCGGCAAAGGTTACTTCCGCACCGGCAAGCGCACAGCTCAGCAGTACGGGAACTCCCATGACGCTGGTGTCCGTTGCGGCGTTACAGGATACCGTCCGGTTATCGGGACAGATGAACTCGGGAGCTTCGAAGAAGCCGACGTTGATTACGCCCCAACAGGTATCGTCGTTCCGTGGGTCGTAAACCATGTAGGTGATGGTCTCCCCGATCTGATCGATGCCGACCACGTTATCGGGCAGCTGTACCAGTTCACCGTCCTCATCTTCCTGGAAGATGGTCAGTTCGTAGTTATCGAAACAGTAGTACTCACGACCAGCCAGGACCATGGAGGGAATGATCTCCTGCTCACAGTCTCCGGGAATGTGGACGTTGACCTCTCCGATACACGCCATCTGCGGGTTTTCGGGGATGTATTCCAGCACGGTTACCACGTAGGTACAGGTCGTATCGTTGCCCGCCGCATCGCGTACGGTCAGCATTACCTCGTTTACGCCAATTGGCAGGGGTAGGCGCCAGTCTGGCTCAGGAATGATTTCCGTTACCTCACAGTTGTCGTCCGTAAACCAATCTACGCCGCGGACCGGGATGTATACTACGTCACACTCTCCGCCATCCAGCTGAATGGTGATGTCTTCGGGACAGATGAGGGTAGGATCTTCTACGTCCTCTACCGTCAGGTCAAATCCACAGTTGCTGACGTTACCGGCAGCATCCGTGAGGGTGTAGTTTACGTTGGTTACCCCTACGCGGAAGAAGTAGGTGATCTCCGTATTCTCGGGGAAGATTTCCAGCGTCTGTTCGGTTTCAACCTCACCGTCTTCGAAGGTGATGGTCATTTCCAGGGTACCACCCGGGCAGTTATCGAACAGGATGGGGTGGAACCAGGTGAACTCTGCACCACAGAAGCCTTCATCATTCGGAATGGTCTGGGTGTAGTCGGGGTATTCCTCCCGCGAGCTGATGAAGAGAATGTAAGACTCAATGGTAGCCGTCTCCGTGCTTTCCTGGCCGTTGTGACCAATTTGCAGGATCCAGTCGCCATTGGCGGCTTCTCCGTTAAAGGCTTCAATGTCACCAACCGGCATCACGAGGTCTCCTGCATTGTTCAGGATACCACATCCGCCCTGGTCAATTACCGGACCGAAGTCACCGTCAAAGGTGAATTCAATGTCGTCGGTTCCTGCACAGACGGCGTCAGCCAGTTCGATGGCCGTACCCTCGGGGCTGATCAGGGTGATGGTCAGGTTACCGAGGTTACCGACGCTTCCCGCCAGGTTGAGGTTAAGGTCAGCGATGTCGTACACTTCGGCCACGTTGATTACCGTTTCGCTGCACTCACCGTATTCGATTTCAATTGGGCCACCGACGTAATCGAAGTAGGGGTCACCGTAGAGACCACAAACGGCGGGCTCATCGTCGGTGATGGTGACGTCGAAGGAGCATTCTACCCGTACGGTAGGCTGGGCCTGGATGGCCGTGGAAGCACCGTTGGGCGTTGGCTGGGCCAGGCCGGGATTGAGAGCACCGATGGTGGTGGGCAAACAAGCCTCGCCGGGCGCAAAGTCCGCAGCAGAGTCCGTGTCCCATACCGTGGTACGTACAATACCGGACCCGTATACGGGGCTGATGTTGCCCGTCCAGTAATCCGTGATGGCAAAGCCACCCAGGTTGTACTTGGGAGGAGCCAGGCCACTGATGTCGTAGCCGTTCATGACGGCCACGTCCAGAATGGATCGGGACAGGCTGACGATGTAAGCTGCGGGATCAGTTGGTCCCAGATCATCGGAATCAGGAACGTTGAAGTACTTATCGGCGGGAGAGTTGGTACCCTCTCCGTAGTGAATGGTCAGGGTCTCGCCGGGAGCAAGAATGGTACCGGTCGGGACGGCAAACTCTTCGGATACACCGTCGCCATGCAGACGCTCGATCATCAAACAACTCACGTCCATGTTGGCGCGGTTGAAGTTGGTGATCTCGAGGAAGTCGGTGGTTGCGCTGGCGTTATCGGCCGTAAAGGCAGGAACCGGGACGGTTCCATCCACCACGTCGGTAATGTTGTGGGTAATTTCCGTGATCAGCAGCAGGGGCATGTCCTGAACGGAGTAGCTTACCGTGCTGGTACCGAGTTCAAAGAATTCGCCGCTGGCATCATCGAAACCACTGGCAACCTCGTTACCGTCTTCATCGTCGATGCGGTATACGATGGTGAGGTTATCAATACAGTTGTCGTCAATGTTCGTCGGGGCGATTCCCTCCACGACGGCTCCACAGTCGCCGTCGTCATTCGTCTGGGTTACGTCTTCGGGGCAATCGTAGGTGGGCGGCGTGTGGTAATCATTAACAATGATCTTCACGTCACACCGTACGGAGTTACCCGTGGGGTCAACGGCCTCGAAGGTGTTGATCGTAATACCTACGGGGTAAAGGTCACCGGAAGTAAGGCCGGTATCATCTACCTGGGTCACCACGGGAATGCTACAGTTGTCCACGGCCAGTGGCAGGGAGTAGTTAGCGAATGCCGCACACCAGGTTTCGGGAGCGTCCACGATCACCGCGGGCTCGGGACAGTTGATGAAGCGGGGCGGATCATCGTCCGTCACGGTTACTTCAAAGCTGCACTGGGTAAAGTTGCCCACGGCGTCTTCCGCGTAGTAGGTGACCGTTGAGGTCTTCGTATCGGGGTCTACGTGCTGGAAGCGGTACTCGCCAAAGAACTGGTCGGGCAGCGGGTTGGTGATGTCGGGGTTCAGCAGGGCCGTAATGTCAAAAGGACCGGCGATGGAACCATCAGGGTTGGTGATGGTGTAGGTGTAGAGGATTACGTCACAGTTATCGGTAGGCAGCGGGTGCTCCCATTCGTACTGCGCCTCACATACTTCAGCTTCCGTAAACAGATCGACGGGACCAAGGTCTTCGCAGAGAATCTCCGGCGTACCGTTCTCATCGTCGTTATCACAGGAACCGGAGCGGAACAGTTCACAACCGCGGGCATCCACGATGGTGAAGGACCAGGTCGGCTGGGTGTAATCCACCAGCAGGTTACCCAGATCCTGGGTGAAGTCGCTGATGTCGTGTCCGTTGTCCGTGCTGAAGGTGTAGGAACCGTCAACGTCGTCGGCGACACCGTCGCTGTCCACGTCAAGCTTGACACCACCGTACTGGATGGTGTAGGGCTCCAGACCACCAGAAACCTCACCGAGGTTTACCACGCGATCATTCTGTACGATACACTCACACTCCGGAGATTCCATCGTGAGGGGCTGGCGTACTTCGAAGGTCGAGTGAACGATCTCGAAACATCCCTGGAGGATATCGTTGGGATCAGCACCGGGGATTACCAGTACGTAGGAAACGGTTACGTAACCACTTCCCGTTCCGGGCGTGTAAACACCGTCAGGCGTGATCGTACCGGGATCGTTGGAAGAACCAACGGCGGGAGCGAAGGCAGAGATGGCAAACGCACCCACGGTAGCGCCGAGGAAGCTGCTGTTCTCTACGTCGCGGTGGTTCAGTACCGTTCCGTCGGGCAGCGTGATGGTCATGTAGTTGGCAAAGTCTACCTGGGCGGGGTTGGTCGCTTCCAGACAGATTTCGGGAGCATCCAGCTCCAGGTCGATGCCTTCGAAGAAGTCATCCACTTTGATCTGCGCCAGACAGGTACGCTCGTTGTCGTTGTCGTCCGTAGCGCGGAGCGTTACCAGGTGGTAACCCACGTCGCCACAGTCGTAGGAAACGGAAGCACCGAAGTCTTCGTTTGGCTTGGCGATTTCAATCGTCAGATCCGTATCGCAGTTATCGGAGCTACCACCATCGATGGAAGCGCCGAGGGCGTTGGCTTCGGCGTAAACGGTTACGTTACCCGTGTTGTCGAGTTGAACGTCAACGTCCACACACTGGGCGATTGGCTTTTGGAGGTCAGAGACCGTAACCATGACGTCGCAGGTTTGCGACTCGTTTTCGTCGGTGACGTCGCCGTCGCCGTTAATGTCCACCAGCATGGTGTAGGTAACCGTGCTCACACCGAGGGGGAACGTCAGTCCGCTGGCGTCGTTGTGCGTACCGCGAGCGGCGGCGGAGTAGGGAGTGATCGCATCAGCAGTAGTGCCGTCAGCAAAATCGATGGAGTAGTTCAGGATGGTGGCGCAGTTGAGGCCCTGCTTGGGGGTAAGGCCCGTTACTACGGCATCACAGCGATCAACGTCCGTTCTGGCGAAGGCGTTGTTGGGGCACTCCAGGACGGGGTCACCCGTGGTAACCACTACGTCAAAGGTACAGGTGCTTTCTACGGCAGAGCAAGAGTAGGCCGTGTAGGTAACGGTATAGGTACCGGGCTCCAGATCAGAGCCGATGATGGGACCAGCCGTCTGGTAAACACCAGAACCGTCAACGGTCACAATGGCGGGAGGCGTTCCGTTAAAGTTGGTCGCATCCGTGCCGGCCGTACGACCGCGGTAGGGAAGAATACCCGCACCACAACCGTCGTAGGCTACGGGGACGGACCAGTTAACTTCCGTGTCACAAATACCATCCTCGGAGAATACGTAACCGGATTCGTTGCAGTTAGCAAACTCCGGAGCGCTGTTGTTGATGACCGGAATCTGAATGGTTTCGGAATCCGTAAACACCAGATCCACATTACAGGAAGCCGCCGCAATCAGGTCTTCAATGATGACCCCTACGATGGGAATGGCACCGATGGGCAGCAGTTCCAGCAGGTTAATGGACTCGTCAGAAATGACGCCACAGGTACCGGAAGCGTTGAAGGGCCAGGACACTACGTTACGCACGGTGATTACACCATTTGGTCCCTCTACGTTATTGGGGATGGTGGCCTGATCGGGGAAGTTGGCGTTACCCGTCTGGTTGGGGAAGCCATATTCGGAAACGATGAAGTCAAAGGCACCGTCACCATCGGTATCGGCCACGACCGTACCACTACCCCCTGGGCCACCAACCAGATCGGCCAGGGCATCAAATACGAATTCTCCGATGGTCTTGTCACAGGCTTCTTCCACGAAGGCGGGGAAGGGCAGTGGGTCCAGGCAGAAGTCATCCACGATGGGCAGTGGGATACAGATTTCGAATTCGATGACGAAACAGACCGCACTGGTTGCCGCATTAATGTCGCGGATTTTATCCCCTCCGGTAGCAATGTCCCCAAAGTCTCCGGGGAGGCTACCTTTCCAGTCCAGATTGAAGGATTCGTCAGAGCAGCTGATGACGCCAGGGTAGTTAGAGAGTTCCGCTTCGATGAGCTGAGGACCGTTCAGGGTGAAGAAGCTACAGGACAGGGCCAGGTTGTTCATTTCGTCGACCTCACAGACGTCAACGGCGTCCAGATCGGGTTCACATTCGCTGTCGAAAGCGGCGTTGGCGCCACAGTCGTTGCCGTCGTTGAAGACCGTGTACCACCGACAGGTGGTGGTGGAACAATCTTCGGGGTCCGTGATGCTACCACAATCAGCACTGGTGTTCGTTTCCGTAAGGCAGAGTTGATAGGTAAGCTGGCTACCGGCAGCCGGGGCAGGGATAGTAAAGGTTTCCCCCTCCATAACCGTAGTCGGCGTCATGTCGGAATTAAGCCGGTAGGAGAATACGGGATTCCCGCCGGTGCTGGTCCGGCCCAGGCTCAGGTCCGTTGGTTCCGTAGAACAAGTTGGGGAGGTAGGTCCGTTAATCGTCAGCATTGGCGTCGGCGCAATGGTGACCAGTAATTCTTCGGTGCTGGTGTAGGGGCTGTTACAGGTTCCGTTGTCAACCGTGTAGGTAACCATGTAACATCCGCCATTGGGGTCCGGAGTGAACGTATTGCCGTTCACCATTTCTCCGGGGATGGACCAGGTTCCGCCACTGGTATTTCCACCATCATACATGACCTCAAGGTTGATGGCTTGGCCAGATGCTCCACAAGAAATGGTGGTGGGCTTCAGGTCCACATCGGGGGAGGCAGTGATCGTAATCGTTTGCTGGGCGGAGAACGTGCAGCCGTTCACCGTGAATTCGTACTGAATGTTGTAGTCTCCCGCATCAGCCATCGTGGGGTCAAAGGCACCCGTCATGGGGTTCAAGGCAGGAGTAGCGGGGAAACTCTTGTAGACGGCAGTCCCTCCACCAACGCCGGCGGCGGGCATACCATTATAGTTGGCCACCATGCCATCCGTACAACGATCAGCGGGGTCGTTGAGCGTCACGGGAACCGTGTAGTTAAAGCTTACCGAGCGAACCTGGGCGTTGAACTGGTCACCACCAGCACCACCATTAGTCCAGCCACCACCAAAATTCCGGTAGCTGATGTCGATGTCCCCGTCGTTCATGTTGCTCATCAGGTCGTTCTCCACGTTAGTAGCGTTAACGTTGAAGGTCTGACAAACGGGGGCTCCGGCGGTGGGCGTATCGCCAAAGGCACCAATGCTGGCAAAGTCCTGGCCGGAAATCCGGACCGTCCAGGTCTCACTTCCTCCGTTCATGTCTCCCCAGAAGCAGATTTCAACGGCTACCGTAGAAGTGATGTCTACGTTCAGGGCCGCCGGTAGCGCCGCCACGCTGGTGGCGAAGGGAGGAGTGTCATCATCCAGGTCCATGCTGACCGTCCCCTGGGCCCCAGCGGTAAAGGTGCAGGGCGCCTGGGCCAACAATTCTCCGGAGGAGAAAGCCATCAGGACAAATAACAATAAGGGAGTCAAAAGGGAAATCCCGATGCGGCCATACCGACTTCGGGTGTTCTGACGACAATTGCCGCCAATAGCTAGTGTAGAGGTCATCATTTCAAGTACTTGAGATTAAGATTGAACGCAAAAGGTCAAAACAGGTGCACCAGGGCACAAAAAACACTCGGTACCTAAGCACGAGATTACGTCCCAAAAGGGGGACAAAACCCCGTTTCAGGACTATAAAGATGGCAATAAGATCGCGGAGTTTCTGGGCTTCATCCTGAAAATACCGGTTTTCAGGTAGTTTTACGCACGATTCATCTTAGTTCTCGCGCTTTTCACCCGCTTTTGTATAAGCTGCAAATCAAAAAGCCTAGACAAAAACTTGTCCAGGCTCTTCGATCCCGCAGGAGTTTTTCTATTGCTTCACCACCGGTATTCGGACCACGCTGGGGTACTCCTTCGAGTGATGAATCACGTTCCGGGCCACGACACTTTTTGCCTCATCGTAATTGTTCCCTCCGGTGTTCAAATTACGGGTAAAGCGCGGAAAATTACTGCTGCTGACCTCGATCCGCAGCCGGTGGCCGGGCTTGAAGTAATTGCTGGTACTCATGGGCGTAAGGTCCACTTTATAGACTTTCCCGCCTTCCATGAAGACTTCCTTATCGTAGCCCTCCCGGTACCGGACCCGTTGGATGGTCTCGTCCAGATTGTAAGCTCTCCCTTCCGGGTCCACGTCAATCAACTTGATGGTGAGGTCCGTGTCCTTCACGTCGCTGGACAAGTAGAGGGTACTTTCCACAAAACCACTCATCTCCGTCCCTTCCTTAAAGGGCTCGCTGGTGTACACCAGGATGTCGTTGCGGGTTTCCATGGGGCGTTGGTCGAAAGCGCCTCCCCGGACGGCATCCCCCGTACAACAAACGTTTCCGCCGTAGCTGGGTACGGGGTTCATGGGGTCATAGACGAAACTATCGGCCTGATCTTTGGCCGGAGCAGTAGCGACCAATCGTCCGTTGCCGTACATGGTGTTGGCCCCGCCGTCGCTGTCCAGGAAGAAGTTGACCATCTCGGCCGCCGGTGGCGGCCAGGCCGTGGATTGCTTCCATTCATTGCTCCCCATCGTATAGTATTGCACCCGCGGTAACGCCTTAATGCGCGTCGACTCCGTGCCCTTCAGCCACTTATCAAACCAACCGTGAATCAGGTCGTCGTAATCCAGCCGGGCATCGCCCACGCTGCGCTCCCCGACGATGGTGTTTTCCGTCGCCCGGGTATAGGCACAGTGGAGCGTGGGAGCGATGACGAGGTACTGGTTTTCCCGTCCCGCGGCGGATTCGGCGTTCTTCCGCACGTGGTTAAACAGTGCCAGGTTCGGACTGATGGACACGTCGTACCAGCTCGTGAACCAGAAGGTGGGCACGTCAAAGGGCATGTCGTCGTGGTACAGTCCCCCTTCATACCACTTGGGATCATTGGGCTTACGGGTAATCATCTCTTCGTAGATGCCCATGGGACCACTCTGGGCCCGGATGATGTCCTCCACCGGCAGGGTTTTGAGGCCTTCCTTCCAGGACACCCGCGGATATTCGGGGCTCATGTCATAAAAGCGCTGAAGGCGCAGCAGGTCCTTGCGGTCAATCCCCTCCGGCAAGCGCGGGCGCATGGGATCGTGCTGGACGCCGTACAGCCAGGCCGTAAAGAGCATTTGCTGGGCGCCACCACGGTACCAGTTACCCTGTTCGTAGTAGTCGCCGATTCTTCCCACGCCGGCGCCGTACCCCATGGGCACCATGGCCTTCAGGGCCGGGTGTCCGAGGCTGGCCACGGCCATTTGCCATTCGGCGGTGGAGCTGCAACCGTAAAGGCCCACGTTTCCGTTGCTCCAGGGCTGTTCGGCCATCCAGGTGAGGGCGTCGTATCCGTCCGTCAGGGGAACACCGAGGATGTCCCATTCACCTTCACTGTAGTAGCGGCCCCGTTCGTTCTGGACGACGTAGGCGTAGCCGTCCTGCACCCATTCCAGGGCACGCTGGTAGGTGCGGGTGCGCTCCTCGCCGTCCACCCAGCCGTTCATCTGGTAGGGGGTGCGGCTGAACACGATGGGATATTTGCCGTCACCTTTGGGGCGATAGACGTCGGTGGCCAACCGTTTCCCGTCCCGCATCGGCACCATAATCTTTTGCTCGATGATGGCGACTTCGGCCAGTTTTTGGTAGGCTTCACTGTCTTGGGCGCGCGCGCAGGTGCACAGAATGACCAGTAGAAGCAAGCTAAATTTGGTTCTCATGAAATGGGCTTTTGCCCGGAAGATAGCAAACCCACCCCTAAAATATTTTCGTGTAGAGCTCCCGGGGATCCTCCGGTGCGGGAGTACGGTCTTCCAGAATCTCAAAGACGTTACGCCGGATGGTTTGTGCAATACTGCTCGTGGGCAGGTCATTGCAGTCCAAGCCAAAGGGGTCTTCGATTTCCTCGCCCATCAATTCCACCCCCAGCAGAGCAAAAAAGACCAGCATGGTCAGGGGAACGGTGGTCCACCCGAAGCTGCTTTCCAATCCCAGGGGCAGCAGGACGCCGTAGGCGGTGATGAAAATCTTCAGATACACGGCATAACTGAAGGGGATGGGCGTTTTTTTGATGCGCTCACAGGCCCCCAGGATATCCAGTAAACTCTGGTGCTGAGCCTTGATGTTGATGTAGTCCCCTTCGTTGATGTCGCCCCTCCGGTGGGCCTCGGCCATTCGCTGATAGATCCTTAGGGCGATGAAGTTGGGAATATGGTCTTTGGTCTCGTAGTAGGCCCGTTCCTCCGGACTCACCCCAACGAGTTGATCAAGGTCCGTCCCCTGCCGCAGGTGCTCGGCCAGGGCGATGCAGAAGTTGGCAATGTGCCGGGCCATGAACCGGCGGATGCCGTCATCTTCGGCCGGCCACATACTGTCAACGTAGATGGCCATATTTCGGGTATTGTTGACCAGGGCTCCCCACTGCTTTCTCGCCTCCCACCAGCGATCGTAGGCCGTGTTGGTCCGAAACCCCAAAAAAATGGACAGGATGACCCCCAACAGGGAGAACATCATGGTGTCCATGACCAGATAATCGTGCCACTGGTAGGTTTCCACCACCCAGACGAAGGCGGCCGCATACACTCCGATGCCAATCACGGAGCGAAAGATTTTGGTCATGGTCCACGAGCGGAACAAGTGGCTCATGTCACCAAACCAATTGTCATTGGATTTATAAAGAATCATGGGTAAGCGTCAGGTTTGCAATCAAAATACGCCGCCATCACCACTTACCCGATACCGATTCTTTTTCGCTGACTACAGGAAGGGAATTTTCACTACCTCCGCCGGAAGCTGTTTCCGCCCGAGATCAATTTGAATGGCCGTGCCGGGCGTGTGGTTGCCCGTGCTCACGTATCCCAGTCCGATGGGGTAATCCAGGGAGGGGGAATGGGTGCCGCTGGTGACTTCCCCGATGGTTTCACCTTCAGCGTCAAGAATCGGGTAGCCCTGACGGGGCGCCCGGCGCCCCTCCAGTTTGAAGCCGACCAGACGACGCGTCAGCCCCGCCTCTTTTTGCTTCACCAGGAAATCCCGGCCGACGAAGTCCCCCGCCTTGAGCTTGGTAATCCACCCCAGCCCCGCCTCCAGCGGAGAGGTGGTATCGTTGATGTCGTTGCCGTAAAGACAATACCCCTTTTCCAGTCGCAGCGTATCCCGGGCTCCCAGGCCACAGGGCTTGATCTCCAGATCCGCTCCGGCCGTCATGATGGCGTTCCAGGCTTTTTCTGCGTGCTCTGCCGCCAGGTAAAGTTCAAACCCTCCGGATCCGGTATAGCCCGTGGCGGAAAGGATGACGTTGTCGATTCCCGCCAGGGTCCCCCGCCGGAAGTGGTAGTAGGGGATCTCGGCCAGTTTGGTATTCGTCAGGAGCTGCAGGGCTTCCGTTGCCCCGGGCCCCTGAACGGCCAGTAATGCCGTACGGTCGCTGATGTCAATCATTTCCGCGCCGAAAGAATTGTGGCTGCTGATCCAGTCCCAGTCTTTTTTGATGTTGCTGGCGTTCACGACCAGCATGTAGGAGGGCTCCCCGGACTGGGAGTCCATCTGGGGGTTAGCCGGCAGCCGGTACACCAGTAGGTCATCCACGATGCCACCTTCGGGGCGCGGCAGGCAGCTGTATTGTGCCTGTCCTTCTTCCAATCGATCAACGTCATTGCTGGTGACGAACTGTACCAGATCACGAGCTCCCGGTCCCCGCACGATGAATTCGCCCATGTGCGAGACGTCGAACATGCCTACTCCTTCCCGAACGGCCTGGTGCTCTTCTTTCAGTGAGGTATAGGTCAGGGGCATTTCGTAGCCGGCAAAGTCAACCAGCTTGGCGCCCAGCGCGCGGTGGACTTCAGTCAGTGGTGTGGTTTTCATACGATTGGTTATGGCTGTGCGGCGAAGGTCGTGCTTTTCCCCGAATTAGCCCTGCTCCATCCAATGGTACGGATATAAAATCCCTCCCGGGTGTGTTTGGGGGGCTTCCCCTACCCTGTCGTCCGCGCCAGCTATTGCATTAGTCGGCTCCTTTAGTGGGCAGGTAAATCATGAATTTCGTACCCTTCGGTTCGTTATCCATGACCTCCAGGGTCCCGCCATGGCGTTCAACAAGTCGCTTGACGATGTAGAGTCCTAAACCGGTTCCCTTGGTTTTCCGGGTATCTTCGCTACCCACCCGGTAGAATTTTGTCCAGATCCGGCGCTTTTCCCGATCCGGGATGCCGATGCCATTATCGGAAACTTCCCAAATGAGTTCCCGCGCTCCGCCACGTTGCAAACTGGTATGGATGACCGGGTTGGGCTGACTGTACTTTGCGGCGTTCTCCAGGAGGTTGACGGCAACACTCGTGAGGCCCAGACGATCACCGACGACGGGGCGCAGATCCGTTTCGATATCCACGTGAATATTCGCCGTTTTGTACTTCATGGCTACCTGATCGGCCGCGTCCTGAATCAGGCTTCCCAGGTCCACCTCTTCTTCGTTGATCTGGTAGACGTTTTCCAGCTTGGCGCTCAGCAGCAAGTCATTGACCAGGGCCGTCAGGCGGTCCGTTTCGGCCAGGGCGTTCGTACTCAGCTTCTGCTGGATTTCCGGTTTGAGTTCTTTGCGTTTCTGAAAGGTTTCCAGCACTAATCGAATGCCGGCCAACGGTGATTTAAGCTCGTGGGTAATACTCAGCAAAAAATTTCGCTGCTGCTGGGCCGCACTGATTTCCTGCCGGAGGCTCCGAAAGAGCAGATAGATGCCGCCGGCAAGGCTCAGCACCAGGAACACGGCTTCCCCAATGATCATGGCCTGCTGTCGCTCAAACTGGCTCGTCAGGTCCCGGTATCGCTGGGTCTCCCGGAAGTCTGCGGGGGCCTCAATACGTCTCTCCACGGCCATCCGGTAGGCCAATTCATTGACGTTGGCAACGTGTGCCTCCTCATTTTTCCTTAACAGAAGCACGGACCACCAACCAAAGGCCAACAGCATATACGCAATAATGGCATAGGTAATCAGTGGTAGTCTTCTCACGGGCGGGGGAGCTTACTCCTTGACCAGTTCGAAGTCCGTACGGCGGTTCTGGGCCCGGCCACTGGGGCTGCTGTTGTTGGCAATGGGCTTGTCCGGACCATTACCGATGATGATGAAGCGGTCCGCATCCATATTGTATTCGCGAATCAGGTAACTGGCCACTGCCTGAGCCCGTCGCTTACTCAACTCTACGTTGGTGGTCCGGCCACCGGTATTATCCGTATTTCCTTCAATACGAATCCGGGAATTACCGAAGGCCTTCGCGATGGGTACGAATTCTTCGTCGATGATCTGTTTGGCCAGATCATCCAGGGTCGAAACTCCCGTAGCGAAATTGATACTGATGCGCTTCGTGGCGATGGCTTCCTTGGATGCTCCCTCGGATTCACTCACCGGAGCAAAATCCGCCCGGGCTTCGGCCTGGTGTTCGTTACCAGCCAAATTCGTGTTGGCGTCTACGACAAGGTTTCCGTAGCCTACCGTCCGGAAGGGGGCTACGCTACCCGAAATAAATCCGAGATTTTTGTAGTCCTGAGCCATTCTGCGGTAAAGGTCTCCCCCCGTTACGCCACGGAAGCTGCTGTTCTGCTCGAAGAAGTTAACGTTATCGCCGTGGGTGGTGAGTCGAACGTTGTTGATCATGCCGAGTGCATCCGCTTCGCTGAGCGCCATTTCCCTTCCGAGAATACGCGCGGCCTTTTGCTTGGCGGCGTCTGATCCGTTAATTTCTGCGGCACCGCGCATCCAGCCTTCGTAGAGTTTTTGGAGTTTATCGCGATTAGCTTCCACGTAGCTACGCTTGGCAAAGAAGACGTCAGCGATAATGTTAGACGCCGAACGGGTGCTTTCCAGAATCTTGGCGCCCGCTACGGCACGCACGCTCAGTTCGTCGTCCGGAGACCAAACAACCGCAGCGTCTACCTGCCCACTCTTGAAGGCCGCAGCCGCTTCGATGGCGGAAGGCTGTGCGAGAATATTGATGTCCGAAGCCTTCAGGCCACCGGCATCCAGGAGCCACAGCAAGAAAGAGTGACTGGGCGTGAGTTCGGCTACGGCAACGGTCTTGCCCTTGAGGTCCGCTACCGAATTGATGCCCCGCTTAACGACGATGGCGTCTCCTCCCCGCGACCAGTCTGCCTGCCACAGAACAACCGGGTCAAAGGCCTGCAATTCCGGCATGATGGTGGGCATGGCATCAATCGTGTACCAGTGTACGTCGATATCACCGTTCTTCCATGCGTTCAGGCTAGCGGGTACGTCGTCGTTCAGGACGAATTCGACGTCAATGCCGTATTCTTTTTTAAACCGGCTTTCGGCGGAAGGCTTGAAGCCTTCGTTGAAGTACTGGCCACCAGCGTATCCCCCCCAGGTTACTACGCCCACCCGAATGGGGTCTCCGTCGCTGCTTCCTCCTCCAAAGAAGCCACCGTTATCATCACTCCCGCTCGTGGTGGCCGTGGTTCCGTTACCCTGGTTGAGGATTCCGTCGAGGAGTTTGCCCCCAGTGAGGAAGTTAAAACCGAAAACGATCGCCAGCAGGATCAGGATCGTGATGAGTAGCTTACTGAAGGTTGTTAAGCGTGCCATAATTTTTTAGGATAACCTACCCTCCCGCTCAAGGCTGGAGTTTAGGGATAGGAATAGGAATGTTCTACGGTAAAGTGTGTGTGTGTGTGGTTTACTCGAAGAATGAGTCGTATTGGTTCTTGCTGTTGCCCGTCCGCTGCCGCTCCGGGATGGGAGCATCGAGATCAAGCACTTCAGAATCGCTTTCGGCTTTGAGTAGGAGCTGGGACTTCTCTTCGCCCAACAACAGGCTGGTTGATTCTTTTTCCCACTCTTCGAGCATCTTCATGCCTTCTTCTTCAAACACCCCATTCTGGAGGTCTACGGAGTCCATGAAATTGGCCGAAAGCTCCATGAAGCGTTCCATCTCACCAACTTTATTGGCCACATCCTCGGTGATGTTTTCCATTGCCATATCAAACATGGCCCGCTGATCCGGATCTCCGTTGATGATGCTCATGGCAGATTTCATCGCGCCGTGACTGGCGTGAATGGCCTTCCGCTCCTGTTCCTTAACGGCAACCTGATCTTTGATGTCTTCGGCAAGGATCTGGCTGTTCTCGTACATTTTAGTCAGTACCCGATACAGTACTTCCATTTTCTTGTAGAGTTCCTCGAGGCGCATGTTACTGTCCTTCAATCGTCCGGCCCGACGACTTTTCAGGATCATTACGTTCCGCTTGTTGGTCTCCTTCGCCTTTCCGGCAAGTTTGAGGTTATTGCTGATTTCCCGCTCATTGTTCACAATGAGCTCCTTCAGCTTATGCATCTGAGAGCGGAGCTGAGAGATCTGCTTATTCATCTTACGCAGATTATTCTGCAGCTCTTCCACGTAAGTCTTCAGAATACCGATGGGGTCAATCTGGACAAACATACCGGTAATCGCACGCATCACACTCTTGTACATGTAGAATATGAGGTTACGCATCCTGGGGTCCAGCGCCATGTAAACAATCGCTCCCAATACGGCCAGCGCAACTACGAGGCCAATTGTGGTGCTGATAAACGACATAATTGCCGCGCCGAAAGTAGTGACAACAAATCCGACGCCAGCTATCGCGGCCAGCAAGAAAATGAGGCCCGTAATACCTTCCGGTCTTTTCCAGAAGGACTTCTGTTTCATTTGTGGTGCTTCCATATTTAATTTTTCCTGGTCTACGCCATGGTCAAAGATAATCAACCCGTTGGCCTTAACAAAAAGCCTTCACGAGGTCAAAGTTTTGGTTCCTCGACGAGCGTCCTGATTTTCTCGACTATTTCAGATACTCCTTCATCAACTCAATGTCTTTGGTGATTCCGGCGGTAATGGTGGAGTAAGTGGTTTCAAAATCTGCCTGGGTAGTCGCCAATTTTTGGGTGCTCTTCGAAATAGTCTGTTGAAGTTTTTGTTGCTCCTTTCTGGTTTTCTCGATCTGAGCCTTGAGCTCCTTGATTTTTGCCTCCTGTCCGGCAATCTGTTGATCCAATTGGGTGAGCTGGGCCTCTTTGTCCTTAATCTGCTGGCTCTTTTGTCCCTGGAGAGCCTTTTGAAACTTCTGTTCCTCCTTCTTTAAGATGTTCAGGTAGTGTTGCGCTGAATCCGTTAACTGCTGAGGAGTAACTCCCATTCCCTGAGCCGCCGCGTAGGCCGTTTGGAATCGGACGCCGTCCGTGAAGTTCATCTTCTTCAAGTTCTGGAGCGCCTTTTTATATTCCAGATAGTCAAATCCCGGAAGATTTGCCGTTTCCATTGCTTCCATCAGCACCTTAACGAATCGATCGTTGATGGCACCGGTCACCGGCCCCGTAGTTGCCGTGGGAGGAGTACTATCGGAGGCAGGGGCTTTCGCCGGCGTTTTGGCCGTGTTTCCTGCCGGGGCGGTTTTGGGGGATTGAGTTGTATTCTTCTTGCCCTTTTCTGGTTCTTCTACGATGAACAAGGACTTAAGGTTCTTCCACATAATGAATGAGTAAGTAAGCTTCGGTAAGCTACGATCAAATTCTTAAGTAAGCCAAAATTTCCGCCACAGAGATGGCTCCTTCGCCCTGCCCGGCAGTTTACTTGTTGATCCTGCCCGACGGATTCAAACCCTCCGGTTTCAGACAGGCCAGGTTCGCAGTTATTCATCTTCTGACGGCCCTCATCAGCTAAAACGAGAACGGCCCCACCGAATTGCTTCGGAGGGGCCGTCCTCAATCGCTACCCTCGGGTAGCTAGATGATCAGTTTATGCTTAGCGCACAACTACCATCTTCTTCGTAGCGGTGAAGTCACCGGCAGTTACCGTGTAGCTCAGTACACCGGTAGCTCCGCCGAGCTCGCTTACGTTCAGCTCGATTACGTTG
>NZ_SNAQ03000019.1 GCF_004375085.3 Lewinella sp. W8 | reverse complement strand
TAGAGCCTGGGACCGTCCTTTCCACATTCTCCGCGCCGAAATAAATCCCCGAAGGGGTTTCTTGCGGGAGAATGTGGAAAGCACTCAGGAATAACTTTTAACCAGACACAGTTTATTGAACTATCCCGCTCTTGCCGAGCCAGGAGACCGACCTTCTAACGAACTAACAGACCAACGTTCTAACAGACTACCATTCTAACGAACTAACAGACTACCATTCTAACGAACTAACAGACCAACGTTCTAACGAACTAACAGACCAACGTTCTAACGAACTAAAAGACTAAATTCTAAAAGACTAACGAACTATTCCCCCAGCATCGTCCGGAAGAAATTGATGGTGCGGTCCCAGGCGAGGGTAGCGGCGTCTTTGTCGTACCGCGGGGTGGTGTCGTTGTGGAAACCGTGGTTGACGTCGGGGTAGAAGTGAGCGGTGTAGGCCTTCTGGTGTTCCATCAGGGCGGCTTCGTAGGCGGGCCAGCCGGCGTTGACGCGATTGTCCAGACCGGCGAACTGGAGCATCAGGGGAGCCTTGATGTTGGGGACGTCCTCGGCGGCTGCTTGTCCACCGTAGAAGGGAACGGCGGCGCCCAGTTCGGGTACGCGCACGGCCATGTTGTTGGAGATGGAGCCCCCGAAGCAGAAGCCCACTACGCCGACCTTATCGGTGACCTCGTCGCGGTTGCGGAGAAAGTGGAAGCCGGCGATGAAGTCTTCCAGCATTTCTCCCCGGTCGCGCTGCCGCTGCAGCTTGCGACCGTCGTCGTCGTTGCCGGGGTAGCCGCCCAGGGGCGTGAGGGCATCGGGGGCCAGGGCGACAAAACCCGCTAAAGCGGCTCTACGGGCGACGTCTTCGATGTGCGGGTTCAGGCCCCGGTTTTCGTGGACCACGAGGATGCCGGGCAGGGACTCCTCGGCGTCCGCCGGCCGGGCGATCAGGGCGCGGATGGTGCCGCCGCCCTTGGGGGAGTCGTATTCCACGTAGGCCGTTTGCAGGCGGGGATCATCCGCCGGGACCTGGATTTTTTTCTGGTAATCGGGGAGCAGGTACTCCATGAGTCCGGCCACGGTGAGTCCGCCGACGGCGTAAGCCGAGAGCCGTTCCATGAACTCGCGCCGTTCAATTTTATCGTGGGCGTATTCGTCGTACAGGTCAAAGACCTCCTGCTTAATTTCCTTGCGGGACATATTCGGTTGGCTTGGTTTATTGCGGAAGATACTACCCAAGGTCCGAACACAGAGGAGGAATCAGACCGATTTTGGCCACCGGTTTACGGCCTCCATATGGTCTTCCATCCAGGAGAGGACGAAGGCGAAAACTTCTTCCCGCTCGGGCTCGTGGTGTAATTCGTGGTAGAGCCCCGGCCAGGATTTGAAGGTCAGTTGGTCGGGGTTGCGGGCCGCAAATTCCCGGCTGGCCTCGGGATCGGTGATGCCATCTTTGCCGCCGTGCATCAGTAGGGTAGGGATTTCAACACCGTCGGCATACTGATCCAGATGGCGGGCGGCCTCCAGCATGTCGATGCCGGTTTGGCTCGTCAGGCGCTGGTGCACGAGGGGATCCGCCGCGTAGGCGGGAGCGATGGCGGGGTTGCGGCTCAGTTGGCTCAGGTCCAGTTGATTATTCTGGGCGAAGGTGGGCATGACGCTGCGCATGACCTTTCCCAGCCCGACGATGACGGGATTGGGCCGAAAGCTGGTCCGGATGTGGGGGGCGGAGACGATGGCTCCGGAAATGTCGGGCTTGCGGCGGATGAGGTAGCGCAGCAGCAGTTGGCCGCCCATGCTGTGGCCGTAGAGGAAGACGGGCAGGTCGGGGTAGCGATTTTCGCAGGCCAGGAGGAGTCGGGCGATTTCGTCGAGGAATTCCCGGAACTGCGCGGCGTAGCCGCGGCGGCCTTCACTGCGGCCGAAGCCCTGTCGGTCGTAGCCCACCACGGCCACGTCGGCGGCGGCAAAACGCTCGGCCAGCCCGTCGTAGCGGTGGACGTGTTCGCCCAGTCCGTGGATGAGGCCGACCACCGCCCGGGGATTTGCCACGGGCCACTCGCAGGCGTAGATCTTATTGCCGTTATCGTTCGTCCAGTGAAATTCCTTGTACTGCATGGGGTAAAGATAGGGCAGGAAGTAGAGCTTGTTGGGATATTGGTGATCGACCTCAATTTGGTCTTTTTTGGCGCTGGCTGCGTTGGGAATATCCTCATCCCGGCTGAGCCGAGGACTCCGGTATCTCCGCCTTGCCAGCACCGAGCAATGCTCACATCCAGTCAGACAACCAACATCCCAACTAGCGCTTATCTTCGCGCCCATGAAGCCACGCATCGTTTTTATGGGTACTCCGGACTTCGCCGTCCCGAGTCTGGAAATTCTGTTGGAGCACGATTATCCGGTCGTCGGGGTCATTACGGCCACCGACAAAATGGGCGGACGCGGAGGAAAGCAGTTGCTGGAATCGGCGGTGAAGAAGTGTGCCGTCAAGCACGGAATTCCGGTGCTACAACCCAAGAATTTAAAGGCTCCCGAATTTCTAGAGGAGTTGCGGGCGCTGCGGGCCGACCTTCAGATCATCGTCGCCTTCCGCATGCTCCCCGTGGCGGTGTGGGACATGCCCCCCCTGGGCACCTTTAACCTCCACGGTTCCCTGCTCCCGAAGTACCGGGGCGCGGCGCCGATCAACTGGGCGGTGATTAAAGGGGAGAAGGAAACGGGCTGTACGACCTTTTTCCTGCAGCACGAAATCGATACGGGCGATATGCTCCTGCAGCGGAGCTTGCCCATCGGGGAAAACGATACGGCCGGGGACGTACACGACCGCATGATGCTGCTGGGCGCGGGGCTGGTGCTGGATACCGTCCGGCTGATCGAAAGTGGGGAGTACGCCCCCCAGCCGCAGGACGATACGGCGGCGACCCCGGCCCCGAAGCTGAACCGGGACATGGCCCAGATTGATTTTTGCCAACCCGTGGAAACGGTGCACAACTTCGTTCGTGGCCTCAGTCCCTGGCCCGCGGCCTGGACGACGATGCAGGGCGACCAGCTGAAGTTGATCCGGACGAGGGTGGAGCAAAAAGTCCACGATCACCTTCCCGGCACCATCGTGACGGACAACAAGACCTACCTCAACGTCGCCTGTGGAACCGACGGCTTCCTCGTGGTGGAGCACCTGCAGCTCGCCGGTCGCCGGCGGATGGACACGGAGACTTTCCTAAGGGGCGTGGAGTTGGGGGAGGGAACGGTTTTGGGGTGATGTAAAATAGTTAAGCCCCCTGGAAGGGAAACGGGAAATTTGGCGGCGCGGCGCGTGGAGCAAAGCGGAATACTCGGCTTAGCCGGTACAGGTGCCGTGGCGGTGCAGTGGAGCCAGGGTGAGAAGGGTAGGGGGTGCTGCTGCTTGCGGAGGATGCTGCTGTGGGGGAATGAGCCTGTGCTGTAAATCCAGGGACTTTTAAGTAGAGCGAATTTGGTGGTCATTTAGAAATATGCCCATGCTTAGCCCTCCTTCGGGGAAGGGGTCAAACTCAGGCATTAGTTCAATTAAGAGCTGTCCTAAAAGGGGTAAGGCTACAGATACACTATCCGTACCTTTATCAACCTAATTTCTGCTGATGAAAAAGATATTTCTACTTCTCTTGCTGAACCATGTGCTGTTACTCGCGCTCTCCGCCCAGCTCCGCTTTGAACATGATTTCAGCCAGGTTGCCGTCGGTGGCGAACCGGAATGGGTCACCCCGGCAAACGGGAAAATATACTTCTCTGCCGATGATGGTTTTCAGGGGAGGGAACTCTGGGCGTATGATCCTGAAACTAATCTGAGCTACCCGGTAGCGGATTTTAATCCTGGTCCGGAGGATGGTAGCCCTCGTCAACTTATTACTACCGAAGCAGGGCTCTTTGGAGTTGCTAATCTGTCTACAAATCGGGAGGGGATTTGGTTATTGGCCGCCACCCAGAACGAGGTGACCAATATTGTAGGTGCCGAGGGGAACTTTATTCGGATTGCTGCACCTACTTTTTACCAAAATAAGTTGTACTTCCTGGGGTGGCCCTCTAATGGTGAACAATTTTTACTCTACCGTTACGATCTCGAAAGCGCTGTTCTTCAACCACTGACCGATGATTTCGCACCCTGGTTTTTTGGTAGTAGTTACCTTCAGCTAGAATTATTGGCGGACAGCGGGGAATTGTACTTCACGGGCATCGATACCAGCGACAGTGTCCGGAAGTTGTACCATTATTCCACTGTTGCGGATTCCGTTGTTTTGATCAAAACCAGTTTTTCCGAAGCGGGGAATTCTCTAAATATTCTGGAAATGACCAGCTCGGTTGATACCCTGGCTTTTCGTCACCAGAGCGAAAATAACAAGCAAGTCCTGGGTTTTTATATCCGGGGTACGGATAGTCTCAGTTTCGATACCGAGATGGAATTGCTCAGTGCTTCCCTTAGTAGCCCCAACATACTCTTTGCTGGGGAGCATTTTTATTTACGCCAGTGGAATCGGAACTTCAGTCGTGCGGTTTTTCTCTCGTATGAGTTCGCTTCGCAGTCAGCAACGAACGTTCCCGGTATTCCCGCAGATCGGAATACTTTTTACATGGAGGGGCTGGCCGATGGAGATTTACTCATTTGTACCCGTGATGATTTCTCTGGAGTGGAGTTTACCGCCCGAAAATTAAATCCGCTTACCGGGGAAATCCAGACCATCACAAAGCTTAGTGAACTCTGGGAAGCCCAGCCTAGTATCATTTATGACTTGCAGCAACCGGCCAGCCGCCTGGCACTCATTGACGAAATATGGTTCGCCCAGGGGCCCGGGCCAGAGGGCGAAATAGAACTTTTTAACTTTAACCAATCGACTGGCGACGCTCCGCTTCAACTTACCAATCTGAACCCCAGTAACCGATCTGGATTGGTCCGACTGCCCATGCAACCAAGCCCCGATGGTGGCATCTATCTTCGCCAGCAGCTGTATGACAACCAAGAAGCTATCAGCCCACGTCCCTGGCTCAACTATGATCCAATCAATCGGTCGGCTCTTCCCATACTGACCAACGTTAACTGGGGTTTTTACGGCAAGCTCTACCAGTTTCCCGGCTATCTGGTTCTCACTCAAGTCGAATATCAAGGGCAGCAATACGAAGCCATTGCCTTTGATTCGCTGGTCCAGAATTGGGTGCCTATCCTGGCACGAGACAGCTTCAATTGCAACTCCGCCTTCCGGGCGGCTGGCTCAGTCGTCCAGTTCGGTGACTATATTTACCTGACCAGTTGCGACGCTAGTGGCCGGCTGCAGCTTCGTCGTCACCAGATGGGAACCCCCGGCACCGAAGCAGTAAGTGCCTTTACCGATAAATCCCTGTTTAAGGGTGGTCTGACGGACGAAACCATCGTTAATACTGGCACCCAACTGATCCTGTCCTATGGAGATTCCAATTACGATTGGCTAGCCCGTGGGTGGCTCACATATGATGGTGAGCAATTTGATACCGTCTCACTGCCGGCCGGTCGGGTGGCCCGCGAGCCTGGCCTGGAAATCGTCAATGGCATCACCTATTTCAATACCGCTGCGGCAAATGACCCGATCGGAAGTTACTACCCCATGTTCCTCAACGAAAGTAGCAATCAGCTACAGCCCATTTTAATTAACGGCGACACCGTGCGGCAAATTTTCAATAATGAATTCAGACAAGCAGGGAACGAGACTTACTTTTCTTACCAAGATTCCCTATACGTCCATTCTGGGGTGACTAACGAAGTCGCAAGTATCCGTGAATGGCCCGCCACTTTCCAGTACGTCTATAACTATTTGCAAGCCGATGACCGGCTGTACTTCATCGCTTTTTCCAGTGGCGCGGGCCGCCAATTATATGAATGGCTTCATGGACAAGATACATTCCGTCAAGTCACCAACCTGGAAGCCGATTATGATCTGAGCAACGTCTACTACGCCGTACTGCAAAATGATGTCGTCTACTTCATGGCGGATGATGGCGTCCGTGGAAACGAACTATGGAGCTACCACCCCAACTGCTTCGGTTTATCGGTCACCAGCGAACCTTCCAATATTAACTGGCCCACTGGCTCGGCTGCTGTTTCAACGGATTCATCAGCCATTGGTCCGTTTACCTACCAGTGGAGCAACGGCGCCGTGGGTCCAACGCTGGAGCCAGTCGCCGCCGGCTTTTACGAAGTCACCGTAACCGATGCCGCCGGATGTAGTATCAGTGCGGGAATCTGGGTAGAAACCAATGGCATCATCAGCTCCAATAATGAACCTGAACCAGCAAAAACTCAGGTCTTGATCTTCCCCAACCCAACTGCGGATCGCCTGTTTATCCGCACCGAGGGCCAGGAGTCAGTAGGTGCTCTTGCCGTATTTACCATGGATGGTAGAAAGGTATTGGGAAAACGATTCGGTGATGGTAGTAATAATGGAGATACATTCATCGACACCCAGTCGCTTCGCCCCGGTATATACGTCATCCAGCTGCTGAACCCGGCGGGGGAGTTGCTGAGTGTCAGGCGGTTTGTGCGGGCGAATTAGTCGTTGGTGTAATCAAAGGTTAAACGAGTTCAATCATTTAGAATCTTAAAAGGTGCTTTGGTAGAAAGAAGCCTCATGTTTAGGTCGACTGATTGATTTTAGTTTTTCACCAGAAACGGCCTTTTTGAAATAGAAAGCTTGCAAAAAATGAAGGAGAGTACGCCCCCCAGCCGCAGGACGATACCGCGGCGACCCCGGCCCCGAAGCTGAACCGGGAAATGGCCCAGGTTGATTTTGCCAACCCGCGGAAACGGTGCACAACTTCGTTCGTGGCCTCAGTCCCTGGCCTGCGGCCTGGACGACGATGCACGGTGACCAGCTGAAGCTGATCCGGACCAGGGTGGAGCAAAAAGCTCACAAGCACCTTCCCGGCACCATCGTGACGGACAACAAGACCTACCTCCACGTCGCCTGCGGTACCGACGGCTTCCTGGTCGTGGAGCACCTGCAACTCGCCGGTCGGCGGCGGATGGATACGGAGACTTTCTTAAGGGGGATGGAGGTGGTTGAGGGGACGGTTTTGGGGTGATTGAAATAGTCATGCCCCCCTAGGAACTAAGCGGAATATTTGGCGGCGCGGGGCGCAGGTGCCATGGCGATGCAGTGGAGCCAATGTGAGAAGGGTAGGGGATTAATGCTGCTTTGCAGTGGATGGTCCTGGGTGGTGAGCCTCCTAGACTGCTTCTACGACGATGTTAAGAACCTTTGAATTGCGTGAATCCCTACCTAGACGGGGCAATCAGGTCAACTTGAGTGGTCTCGCCAGTTGAGTCATCGGTTACCGCAGAGTTACGTATTTTAGTGGATCCAGGTAGGGATTAACACAATAATTGTGTATCTATGGTGGGGATTCACGCAATGCGTGAGTGGCGTTGTTGGAGAGAAAGTCTCCGCTGCGCTCCCCCCTTCTCCCCAACGGTAAGAAAGAAAAATTGCAATAAGACTATATCCGTATTTGTAAAAATGAAAAACACCAAGATGAAGTTATCGTTGCCAAAATTAACCGTACTGCTTTTATTAATTGCACATGCATTCCATGTTGAGGCGCAAATATCGAGTGTGAGACCCAGCTTCGAGATAGACGAACCGACTGTGAGCACAACTTTTTTTATATGGTATGCTGAAAATGGAGGTCAATTAAGTGGTCCTTGGATTCCTTTGGAAGGGCGCGAAAACTGGACTGGGACACCTGAATGGTGGAAAACCCAGATCAAGCAAGTTATGATGGCTAATATTGATATTATTCTTGTCCATTTAATGCATCAGACTGATGAAAGGAGACTGACCTTATTTCAGGCATTATATGAATTAAGACTAGAAGGCTATGAAGTGCCAAAAGTTGCTCCATACTTGGATCCTCTAATTACTTGGGGACAAGGAAATGGTCTAGATATGGCAAATGTGCAGGATAAAGACGCATTTGTGGACCAATATATTAGGTTTTATAACCTTTATTTTGAAAAAAATCCAGATGAATTTGCTGAAGACTATTTAGCCAAAATGGACGGAAAACTTATCCTTGATACCTGGCATACCTTTGTTACGGTGAATAATATCGATCAACTGACTAGAGCGGATGTAGAAAATAGATTGGCTGCAGCTTTTCCGGATCGACCTCTGTTTCAGAATGGTGTTTACATGTTAACAACGGCTTTGAATAATCCCATAATAAGTTTTGCCGATGAAAGAATCGTGAAATTTGAGGTAAATGAATATTACCGGGAATTTGAATTCAACGGAATTACAACCGCCACTTTAAAAGGTGGTTATTGGGATCAAAACATACGTACTCCAGGTGATTTTCTACCACGAAATGGGGGAGCAAACTATAAGCAAGCATGGCAAGAACTGTCTTCTGCAGTTGATCGAATTTACGTTGAAAGCTGGAATGAATATGACGAAGGAACTGGGATTTACGCCGCAGACACCATGGGTCCCTTTATTGCACCATCGAATATTTCTGGAAATACGGATGTATGGTCGGAAACAAATGACCCTTATGAATACATACGGACTACAGCTAAATATAGAGCTGATTTCAATGAGCTTCCAGCACTGGATGCACGAATCATTTCCTTTAACCTACCCGATACAGTTATAGCTGGAGAGAATTATGACATTGAATTTTTGGTTCAAAATAATGGGAATGAAAGCTGGACTGGATCGGCTGGTTTTAAATTTGGAATTCAAAGTTCCACCACAAACTTGAATGATGTTTTTGATTTCGTCGATGATCAGGATATAAATAATGAGGTTGATATCTATGAAGGGATATTTAGGGGACGACCAGTACAGTTCAACATTAACCTATTAATTCCAGAAGATGCTGATAGTACTTTTAATGTTGTTTTTTCGATGTTCAAGAACGAGAATTTCTTTGGGGCAGATATAAGTCATAACTTCCATGTGCAAAAGACAACAACCTCGATTAATGGCCATCAGGCAGCCAAAGAAATACTCTTTTATCCTAACCCAGTAAAGACCAGTATCTTTTTAGAATTACCAAAAGGAAATATGCGTTGGGAGATATTTGATGGTATTGGAAAAAATGTCCAATCAGGCCAGATATCCAATTCAGAACCAATAAATGTCAGCTCATTGAAAAAAGGCATTTATTATCTAAGACTTACTGGATATAATAATTATGAGTTTAACAGGGTGTTTAAATTCATTAAGAATTAAGAGGAGGTATTGCATACAGTGGTGATTGGTCACCTTAAAGATGTTCACCGAATGCTGAGAAACTACCTGCACGGAGAATTGGGAGAGGCGATCAATTGCTTGCTGGCCGGAGCGGCCTTCAACCTCAAAATGCGCCTGAACCAAATTAGGGCGGTTATTTGGCGAGTTTCGGGCCTGATAGGCGGCTGGGTAGTGCCGCAGACACGCTAAAATCGGAGGCTACTCCCGATCTGAACGATAAACCCTAACCTGAAAACTCGCTTATCCGCGTAGTGAGCCCGCAAGGGGTAGCTTTTTCAGGGGCGACTAGTTAAATTCAGCTTTTAGGGCTGTATTTTTCTGATTCCATATGACAATTTCAAAGTCGGATTTATCCAGAACTAACGTAACCTTCTTATCATCCGTCTCTTGTATATCGTAAGGAACGGCTTTGCCGACTTTCTCACCTTTCTTGTAGGCAAGTACCAAACATGGGCACTGGATATCTTCTTCAACAAACGATAGTTTCACTTCTCTACGATCATCATACACCATCCATTGCGGACGATCGTACTTTTTACTTCTTGGGTGGAAAACTGCAATGTCATACCTGAATGTGCCCATAGGAGGTAAATCAAGAGAGGTTTCCTTTCGTTGCTGACCAAATGGCTCTCCAGATTCATTGACAAAAACACTAGGTTTTTCTAGATCTGTAATCTGATAATACGAGTTTTCGTAATCCCTATTACCCTTTTCAGAATAAATGGTCTGACTTATGGTTAATGGGTCGATTCCAGTGAATTCCGTCAATCTCCCCGCCATCGCCTTTCCCCAACCCATGGAACTGTTAGGCATTCCTCCTTCGTACACATGATCAAAACCACAGTGAATTAATATCTTTTCGTTGGGGTATCGATTTAGATGGGATTCAATATTCCGGGCTTGATTAATTTCTCTTTCCCTCCCATTAGCATGTCCACTGCTTTCGTACCCAAATATATTGAACCCCATATCAAAGGCAGTTCTTATTAAATTGCCAAATTGAGGTTCTTGGGTAAAATATCCAGAATCAAGAATAGGATAGCCATTGGCTTGGATAATTGAATCTGCTTGAGGCGTATTAAAATATCCTTCCATGCCTAAGTGCTTAAAGCCCCTTCTTTTGAGTCCTTCAAGTATTCGAGTGGTGAAAACTCGATGTTGGGGCATTTGATGAGCTTCATTTATGATGACTACCTGGTGCTCTTCAGCTTTATTCAATATATAATCTATTGCATCCATTGCTTTATAGAGGGCAAAACTATCTCGTTGTTCCTGGGTAAGTCCAATTTCAATTGATTCTTTCGTATCCCAAATCTCATGCATCCTTGCTATATTGCCTATTTTGGCAAATTCCCATGCTGTTCTGTCGACATTTGTAGGAAAGGTATCCCAATAGGAAGAAAAATTATACGGTATCTCATTTGACGCTGTATCAAAATGAAAGTCGAATTCCACAAAATCCAACTTTTTATGATCTTCATTTTTGGTACTACAGGCAACGCTCAGCAAAGTGATAGCAATAATAAATAGGTGTTTCATTCATTAGTTTTTTATGCCCGATTAGTTTAATGTTTTCTTCATTGATTAAGATAAATATACATTAGAATTGTGTCCTAAAATCTACTGAATCACATAAGACTGTTTTTAGAGCTATTAACTCAGCTAAGCCGATTATCCCATCACACTGCACCCGCACCGGCTGAGCCCAGTATTCCACCTTGCACCTGCGCTCCGTCGCAAGACCCTTCTCCGTTCCCTACTTCCGATGCAAGCCCTTCTCCGCTGATCCCCCGCCAAAAGCCCCCAAACTTCCCCTGGCCCCGGCTCACTCCCAGCACCCCGAATCCCTCCCCAACCGACCGTTTCCTAAAGGAATCTAAAAGGGGGAAGGGCAGCGCAATATCCTTGCGTCTGGAACATTATAGTGTTTTGTCTTTTTTCCAGTGTCCACCAAGTATCCCCATATGAAACTCCGTTATCTTCCCTTATTGCTCCTAGTTGCTCTTTTTGTGGTACCCCAGGAGGGCGAGGCGCAAAGACGGCGGAAATCCAAGCAAGAAGACGTCTGGCCCCCCGAGCGGGCCTACGGCCGGACGACCCTCGGCAACGCCCTCCAGAGCGTGTTCTCCCGGCACTACGACTTTTGTGGCTTCACCAAGGCCAGCGGTAAGCGGGACTATACCCCGCCGACGATCGACCGCTTTCTCGGTCGGCGCACCCTGCGGACCCGCGTGGAGAAGGCCAACATCAACGGCGGGAACCTGCTGAGTTACATCTTCAACGGTCCGGAAACGGAGGTGCCGCTCGACCTGATCCAGTACCGGGCGGATAATCTGCTGTTCAACGAGGCGGAGGGGATCAACCTGGTCCCGCAACCGCGGGAGGGATTCGATGCCTTCCTGCTGACCAAGAACTGCAGCGGCTACCTGAAGGCCTGCCTGGATGCGGGCATCAAGCCCCCCTACGCCGCCTTCACGGCGGCACTCAACACGGACGCCCAGCGCAACAGCACCGTGGTGGCCATGGCGGGTAGCTTCGTGAGTCCCCTGGCGGAAATCCTGGCGGCCAATGATGCCCGAACGACGGAGCTCATGGCGCAGCTGTGGCGCTTCTATCAGGACAACCCGGAATACGCCGGGGCCGCCTACTACATCACCCAATTCGAGGGGGTACTGGTGAAGCACCTGACGGACGCGGAGGAAGTCTCCCGCGCCGAGCAAAACCTTGGCGTCAACGTCGCTCTGCCGCTGGCGGCCAAGATCAACGCCAACCTCACCCGGGGCCGAACCGGGGGATCGACCTTCAGCGGAACGGACTGGGAAACCATCGTATTCGCGGACTTCGAGGGGCCCTACCAGCGGGATCGGATGTACGCCCGGCTGC
Organism: Lewinella sp. W8; assembly: GCF_004375085.3. GTDB lineage: Bacteria > Bacteroidota > Bacteroidia > Chitinophagales > Saprospiraceae > Neolewinella. The sequence goes on along the minus strand of NZ_SNAQ03000019.1, from coordinate 129,351 downwards.
CGAACCCCCAGGAAATTGCCGACTACTTCCGCTCTAACCCGTTGGCCGTATCTCCGGGGATGCCGGTACCACCGCTGCGGGAAGGCGGCGCCCACCAGCACTCCGTGGAGGTAGCCGGCCTGCCCGCCGGCCTGGCCGGCGCCGGATGGCAGCTAGAAAACGTGCGGGGGAACGCCTTCCGCGCCAAGCCCAACCTCAACGTGGCGGCCACCACCGAGGGGCTGCGGTTTACCCTCAACGGACAGAGTGCTCCGGACTTGTTCCTGACCGAGATGCCGGGGGCCATCGAGGCGGTGCCGATGTACTACGAACTGAGCCTTCCGGCCCGGGGCGGTATGCCCGCCCTGAACATTCCGGTGCGGCAGCGGCTGCTCACCTCACCGCATCCCCTGGTGGACATGGCCGGTACCCGCTTTGAGCTTAACCGGAAGAACAACGGGCAGTTTGCCTTCCAGTGGTACATCACCCTGAACGTTACGGACCGGGAGAACCCCCTGGATGACCTGGGTACGATTGCCCTGCAGTCGCTGCGGGCCGGCTACGCCGACGCTCCGCTGGACCTGAAGCTGCTGGAGGCCACCTTCGACAAACAGCGGGAGACTATTTACCTGGTCCTGGAATCCGAACGGACCTGGCCCCTGAAAAATATCGATGACCGGAATATGCTGACTTATCCCCTGTCCATGGAACTCGCGCTGCCGGTGCGGGACGGGTTCAGTGCCTGCATGCGCAAGGTGGAGGCGCGCCTGGCCGTACCGCGCATCCGGGTCGATAACGTCCCCTACCTGCCGGGCAGTAAGGGGGGAGAATAGTTTTCGGGGCGGGACTCACTTATCCGGCTGGCTTTCCCGAAACGAATGCTACATTTGGCGACCATAAATTTTCGCCGATGACCACTCGTTTGCTTACCCTTTTGCTGTTGCTGGGCTGTTTCGTGTCCTGTACCGACGCTGCGCCCGATTCCGCCACGGAAGATGCCCCCGTGGAAACCTCCCTGCCCCAGCCGGGGACCGAGCCGGCAACAACCACGAAGCAGGACAACAACATTTACCTGGAAACCAATAGCGTTGGCGACGTGGAAATTGGAGCCTTCGTTGAGGATCTGGTGGCCAGGGGTAGACTGAAAAAGGATGTCCTCCAAACCGGTGAAGGAGATTTCGATATCTGGGTTATCCTGCACGAGGAGCACGGGGAAATCGGCTACGTGATGGAAGATTTTCAAGAGACAGGGACCATCGGTTCGCTGCACTTCACCTCCGAGGTGGTCAGGACCGACCGGGGACTGGGCGTTGGCTCCACCTGGCAGGAGCTGCGGCAGGAACATCCCGATGCCGTCGCCCACGGCTCGGAAATCGAGGGGTATACCTCGACCGAAGCCGGAGGCTTCATTTTTGAGCTCGACGCGCGGCACTGGAGCTACGAGATTAACCAGGAGTCCATCCAACCGGATACCAAGGTGACGGCGCTGGTGGTGATGAAGCCGCGATGATCAGGTCGTAACCACGAGAAGTTTTGGGAAAAGACGGGTTGAGAGGGTGCATGGGCCCATTCCAGCGGGAGGTAACTCCCTTCCGACCGGGGAATCGGGTATAAATACGTATTTCATCCGGGGGGAATTAGGGCTACATTTAAGGAAGCCCGGTAGATAAGGGGCTAAACCCCAATAGGATGTACGAACCCAAGTCCAAAAAAGAAGGAAGTCACCATCGGTCGGTTGCGGAGGCCGTCACCCAACGGCATAAGGCTGATCTGCCCTCGGTGGGCATCCCGGATCAGCGCCGGGAAGCCGCGGTCCAGCGCAAGTTGATGGCGCTAACGCGTCCCGAGCCCCTGCAAAAAAAGGAAAACGATACTGGTCTTCCCGATAAGTTAAAGTCGGGGGTAGAGCAGCTGTCGGGACTGGCGATGGACGACGTCAAGGTGCACTATAATTCCGCCAAACCTGCAACCGTGCAGGCGCACGCCTACGCGCAGGGAACGGACATCCATTTGGCTCCCGGGCAGGAACGGCATTTACCCCACGAAGCCTGGCACGTTGTCCAGCAGAAGCAGGGTAGGGTGCGCCCGACGATGCAACTGCGGGGAAAGGTCAACGTCAACGACGATGCCTCGCTGGAACGGGAGGCCGACGTCATGGGGGCCAAGGCCTTAAGGACCCGGCAGGACGCCGCCGCAGAACCGCAGCGGAAACCGGCTCCCGGATCGGCCACTCAGCGAATGGCGGTGATCCAACGGGAGGATGATCCAGTCGTGAGGGAGGAGACGGACCGGAAAATAGACGCGCTGGCCGGGAGGGTGATCACGATTATGGAGAGGATCAAGGGCATGCCCATCCACGAGAAATCCCGTGAGGAGCAGGGGGCCGCGAAGGGAGAAGAGATGGTGGAGCGGTCCGACGAAGTGATGTATGCGCTGACCCACCCCGTTGAAACCGTCAAGCAGGCCGCCATTGATCAGGCCAAAAAGGCGGCCAAAAATTACTGGAAGGGGCTTTCCCCCCAGGAAAGATTAAGCATCTGTGCCAGGGCAGGGAGCGCGGGGCTCCGGGTCGTGGGCGAGGTGGTCTCTAGTGCTACTACGGGGACGTCCGGAAGTGGCGGCTCCAGTGAGCAATCGGCCAAAGCACACGCCAAGGAAAGTGGAGGTGGATTTTCCCTGAGTAGGCTGTTAGGCGGCAAGTCCAGTTCGTCCACTTCTTCCCAGGAAAATAGTCGATTCCACAGCGCTCTGGAGAGCCTGAATGCACAAGATCTGAAGACGCTCTACGGGATCATGAAGGAGACCAATGGAGCAAGGAAGGAATGGAAGGAAGCCAACGCTCAGGTGAACGCGAAGATCAAGGGCGCTGCCGGTAAGGTGGGTGGATTTGTCGGGAAAATGCTGGGGAGTGCGGAAGATAGTATTGCCAAGACCCGCTTGGCCAGTGAAATCACGCCCCAATTACCATCCCTGCGGGAAGCCCTGGAAGAAATCAGGGGACAGGCTACCGGAAATAGCGATTTTGATCGCTACCAAAAAGAGTACGATACCCTTAATTATGCACTTACGAATGCGATAAATGGCCCCTTAAGTTTATTGGTGGCAGACCTGAACGAAGAGGGCATTGAGAGTGCCAAGAAACAAGCAGCTATCGTCATCCATAACCTCGGAGATCATCGCACCGAAAGACAGATCAAAGGCGGAATTGACAAGGTGGCCAGTACCGTCAATTCAGCCAAGGAGAGGGTGGGGGCGTTTTTTTCTTCGGTGTTTAATCAGTAACGGTGAAGAGGCTCCTTCCTTAGCGTCGTCAAGCCTACCATCCGGTATACTGTCCTTGTTTGGCCTGATCTTCTCCGTAACGGATCAACAGATCTGAAATTAAAGGAGTCATACAGGACGAAAAGAGTGACGAAGTCAGGGATACTAGACAAAGAATAGTAACCGAAAAAAGAATCATTCAAGGTCGGTATCCTAATCCTCCTCCCGCGCCGCGGCCAGGGGGTCGGGCCGGTTCAGGAGACGGAGGGTTTCCAGAATCATTTCGTCATCCTGGTTCAGTACCTCGTAAAAGGCAGAGGCGCCGAAGAGGATGCGGGCCAGTCTGGCGGAGAAGTACCGCGACAGTTCCGGACGAAGCTTGGCGGGAATGTCCTCCAGGGGCTCGTCGTAGGTAGCCAGGGCCATGGCCGTCAGGTCGGGAATGATTTCCTCCAGGTTCGGGCGGAAGCCGGCCATAAAGGCGGCCAGGTTTTCGTAGTTGGCCAGCTCGGGGTGTTTGCGCTGGTACTTGAACACGTAGGGGGAAATCTGCTGCCGCAGCCGCAGGAAACTGGTGTTGTTGAGGGTGGTGTCCAGGGGGACGAAGAAGTCCGGCGTGATGCCTCCGCCACCGTAAACGGGGTAGCCGTTGTCGGTGAAGTACGTCAGGCTGCTGTCCACGGCGGCTTCGCTTTGGCCGGTCAGCTCACCGGAATCGTAGCGGCGACCGATGTCGCTGCGGTATTCATCCTCCCCGTCTTCGTAGGAACGCTGGATGCTCCGGCCGCTGGGGGTGTAGTAGCGGGCCACCGTCAGGCGCAATGCGGACCCATCGGAGAGGGGGTACTGCTCCTGAACCAGTCCCTTGCCGAAGGTGCGACGTCCCACCACGATGCCGCGGTCGTGATCCTGCACGGCGCCGGCAACGATTTCGCTGGCGCTGGCGGAACTTTCGTTGACCAGCACGGCAACTTCCTGAATGCGGTAGAAGGCACGACCATTGGTGGTGTAATCGACCCGACGGGAGTTTCTACCCTGGGTGTACACCAACAGCTTTCCCTTTTCCAAAAAGAGCTGGCTGAGCATTTTGGTGGCCTGCTGGAGGTAGCCGCCGGGGTTATCGCGCAGGTCAATGACCAGGCGGGTGGCCCCTCCCTTTTCCATTTGTTCTTCCAGCGCCATGACGAACTCATCGTAGGTGGTGGCGCTGAAGCGATTGATCTTAACGTAGGCCGTCTGGTCGTCCAGCTGGTAGGCGGCGTCCACGGAATACACGGGGATGGGCGCCCGCGTCAGGGTATATCCCTGGAGTTCGGCCTCTCCCGGACGACGGACGGTAATGCTGACGTCCGTTCCGCTGATGCCCCGCATCAGGCTGGCGGGGTCGATACCGAATTCATTGACGCCGGTCACCACACTGTCTTCCACCATGATGATTTGGTCTCCGGCCCGCAGTCCGGCGGCTTCCGAGGGGCCGCCGGGCAGGGCACTAACCACGGTGATGGTGTCTTCGATGACCAGGAATTCAATCCCGATCCCCTCGAAGTTACCTTCCATTTGCTCGGTAAGGGCCTGGAGCTCGTCGGCGGGGATGTAACTGCTGTGGGGGTCAAGCTCGTCCAGCACGGCGTGAATGGCCGCTTCGTGCAGGCGCTCCTGATTGGCGTCATCCACGTACTTGGCGTCAATGTAGCGCAACAATTCGTCCACCCGTCCGTGACCCGGAGCACCTTCCTGGCCTCCGGAGCTGATCACCAGCGGTGCCTTGCTCTGAAGCCGGAAACCAATGAATAGTCCCGCCGCCAGGGTGAGCGCAAATAACGCGGGTAACCAAATGTTGCTAGACTGCTTACTCATATTACTCAAGGAAAGGACGGAAATCAAAATTTGTTGACCCCGCGAAGAGGAAACAAAGATAGAACGGACTGAATTGATGCCGGATAAGATTTTTGTCATACCCGTTCCACGGATGCGGTAAAAAGGGGACGCACCGTATTTTTGCCCACCCCAAAGTAACGTTCTATCCATCCTTCCCAACTGCAATTTGACCGCGAGCACCTTTGGCACCCCTACACCTCCCTGGTGGATCCCCTGCCGACCTATCCGGTGGCTTCCGCCAGCGGCGTACGCCTGACCCTGTCGGACGGACGTGAGCTCATCGACGGGATGGCCAGTTGGTGGTGCGCGGTACACGGGTACAACGTGCCGGAACTGAACGCGGCGGCCCGGGCGCAACTGGACGACATGTCCCACGTGATGTTCGGGGGGCTCACCCATCAACCGGCGGTGGCCCTGGGCGAGCGCCTGGTCCGGCTGACGCCGGACGGCCTGCAGCGCGTATTTTTGGCGGACAGCGGGTCGGTCAGCGTGGAGGTGGCCATGAAGATGGCTGTCCAGTACCAGTACGCCCGCGGTGAGCGGGGGAGAACAAAGTTTCTCACTTTTCGTGGCGGCTACCACGGCGATACCACCGCACCGATGTCGGTTTGTGATCCGGTTACGGGTATGCACCAACTCTTCGCGGGCTTTCTGCCGGAGCATTACTTCCTCCGCCGGCCCCCGGCCGGCGTGGGGGGAACACCCGACGCGGACTACCGCCGGGAAATGGAAGTCTTCTTCCGCCAGCACGCCGACCGGGCGGCGGCCTTCATCTGTGAACCCGTCGTGCAGGGAGCGGGGGGGATGCATTTTTACCACCCGGAATTTCTCCGGGACCTCCGTGCCCTCTGCGACGAGCATGACGTCCTGCTCATCTTCGACGAAATCGCCACCGGTTTCGGACGGACGGGGAAGTTGTTTGCCGCCGAGCACGCCGACGTTTGCCCCGACATCATGTGCCTGGGCAAGGCCCTCACCGGTGGCTACCTGACGCTGGCGGCCACTTTGTGTACCGACAGAGTAGCCCGGACCATCGGCGAGAGTGACGTCAAGGTGCTGATGCACGGTCCCACTTTCATGGGGAATCCCCTGGCCTGTGCGGTGGCCGTGGCGAGCATTGACCTTCTGCTTTCCAGCGACTGGCAAGCGGCCGTGGACCGCCTGCACCGGGGACTTACGCGGCACCTGCGCCCCGCCGCCCAACTGGCCACCGTCAAAAACGTGAGAACCTTCGGCGCCATCGGAGTGGTGGAAACCCATCGGGCCGTGGACGTGGGAAAAATCCAGGCCTTTTTTGTCGATCAGGGCGTGTGGGTTCGTCCCTTCGGTCGGTTAATTTACGTGATGCCACCCTTCGTCATGCCCGACGAAGACCTGAAAAAGCTCGCGGATACCATCGTGACGGCCTGCGCGCGGGAAGAGTTTTTTCTCGGTGAAGCGAAATTTCGCTAACTTCGGCTCGTCCAAATCTAAAGTCGTGACCCAACAACTGCGTAAGCTGAACCCCAAACAGGAGGAATACTTTGCCAATACCCGCAGTTCGTGGAAAATGCGACTCTTTTTCCTTCAGAAAATCCCCTCGCTCAGCTGGTGGGGGGTGCGGGTGACGGCTTCGGATCCCCAGGGCGTAGAGGCCACGATTCCTTACAACTGGCGCACCCAGAATCCCTTCAGCAGCACCTACTTTGCCGCCCAGAGCGGCACGGCGGAGTTAACGACGGGACTGCTGGTGATGGCCGCCACCCAGGGACACGGGCGCCGCTTCTCTACGCTCGTCACCGATTTTCGCGCGCAGTTTACCAAGAAGGCGACGGACCTGGTCACCTACCGGTGCACCCAGGGAGAGGAAGTCTTCGCGGCGGTGGACCGCGCGCTGGCTTCGGGAGAACCCGTGGAAATCCCCCTCGTCAGCGTCGGCACGATGCCAAACGGCGTCGAAGTGGGTAGGGTAGCGGTGACCTGGTCGGTCAAGGCCAAGGGCTAGCGCAAGCGGGCGCTTATTCCCCGCCACTCTTTTTCTTCCGGAACGGATTGAATTTTTCCAGTTCACGCTTCAGGCTGTCCACGGTGGTCCCCACCTGGGTAGGCAGCTGGAGGGAGTCCTTTTTGGTGGTGTCCCGACGCAGCCCGACGGCGTTGCGTAGTCTGGCCGCGGCTTCCTGGCGGAGGCGCTCGGCTTCCGCCGCGGCGGCCCGACGAATACTGTCCTGAATGGCCTGAGCGCGGTTGCCGGCGACGTTGCGCAGGCTGTCAATTCTCTGTTGTGCCTGGTTCTGCACGGCGGCTACCCGGTCATTGACTTCCCGTTCGACGGTTGATCGGAGGGTGTCGATTTCGCCGCGGACGCGGTCTTCCACCGCACCGGCTACGACATCCCCCAGGTTCCCGGCCGAGCCGTTGGTGCCCAGTAGCTTGAAGGTGGGCTTGGGGTCCGCGAGGCTTCCCGTCAGGTTGATGCCCAACTCGATGACGTCTCCCGGATCGATGTTGATCCCCAGGCGGGAGGCCTGGTTGGCGAGTTGATCCAGCCCGGCCAGAGCGGTTCCGGTAACGATGTTACCCTTGATCATTTCCCGGGGAATATCCGCCTTGATCTGGTAATCCATTTGCCGGTTGAGGCCGTGGACGCCCTGGACGTTCATGGCGATGCCGGCCACCCGGAAGTCGAAAGGTTCAATGCGCACCTGCCCGTCCTCTACCTGGAAGGTGGCAATGATGTCCCTCAGGGTATTACCGGCCTGGAATTCCTGGATGTTGAGGGCCTGACCGATTACCCGCAGCGGTTTGTAACCCGCAATGCTGGTCTCGGCGGTTTCGAAGAGCCCCTTCGCGTCCAGCGTTTCCAGCCGGGGGAAGAGGTCCTGTCCGAGTTTACCCTCCACGATTAGGTCCGTGCTGAACTTACCCTCGAGGAACTTGGCAATGGGGGCCAGTGCCGCGAAGGAATTAAGGCTCCGAAAGGCTTCGGCAAAGTCCAGCGACAGTAGATCATAGTGGAAGCGGAAGCCCGGGTCTCCGGGGTCGGAGGTGTCGTAGGCTCCGGCAAAATTCATTCGACCACCAAGCAACTTGGCGCTGGCCTGGTCAATGATGGCCTGGCCCTCCTGCACGAGCAGCTGTCCGCGCATATCGACGAGATTGACGTCGGCGTACTTGAGCTTGTCGGCCACTACGTCCAGCGTGAGGTTGATGTCTTGCGGGACGGGAATGACGGCACTCTCGGCCGCGGCGGCGGGGGCTTCCCCTGCGGGTGCGGCTACTTCCTCGTCCATCAGGTCCGCCAGGTCAAGCATCGGGGAGCGGATGGAGAGATAGCCGCCCAGTACCCCCTCCCCAAAGGTGTAGTCGAATAAGTTCCGGATCACGCCGGAGCCGGCGAAGGAACTGTTCCCCAGGCGGGCCTCCGCGGTGGCGATTTCCAGGTTGTTGGGTTTGAGGTTTCCAATTGCGCGAATGTTCTCCGGTCGGTAAATGTCGTAGACGAGCTGGTCAACGCTGGCGTCCAGGTCAAAGTCAAAGCGGGAGAAGGGCACGGCATCGTCGGCGCTGGCGGCGGTCATTTCCGCCGGGCTCCGGTCCTGGGCTTCCGTTTCCTCCGCCGGCATCCATTCGTTGGCGTCAAAGAAGGTAGACTGCAGCTTGAGGTTGCCGCGCATGGTTTGTTCCGGACTGAAGTAGGCCAGGTAATTCGTGATTTCTCCGCTACCACTTAGGTCGCTTCGTCCCAGCTGGGCGGTGAAGTTGTTGATGGCGAGATTTTGGGGCCGAAACTCCGCCGAAGCCCGGTCAATCTTGACGGGGGGTAATTCGTCGGTAACGTAGGCAAAATCACTGACGTCCAGCGTGCCGGAAACGCCGACGTCATCGTAGCGGCCGGCATTGAGGACGCTCTGCCGGACGTTGTTCAGCGTGACGTTGGCCACGATGAGGCCCGCAAGCTCCCGTACCCCTTCGAGGGGAATGGCCTGGGACCATTTGTTGAGGTCGATCTTGCCGTCGATCCGGGCGTTTACATTGGGGTCACTGTTGAGGGTCGCCAGGCGTAAATTGCCGCGGAATACGTCCCCGCCGAGGTTCAGGCTCAGTCGGGGGATGTCGATCACCATTTGGTCGAGATCGCTACTGGGGCTGTTGATCTGCAGCTGAGCGTTGATGTCCTTCAGGCCCACCGGCCGACCGGGGTACTGTACCGCTCCGTCGTTGATGGTACTCTGCACGGTGAAGGCCGGGTAGGTATTGGTGGTGCCGTTGTAGGGGCCCGTCACGGTGCCTTCCAGACTAAAGGTGCCACTGGTCTGAATCCGCTCGTAGCCCTCGGTGTAGGCCGAGGGAATCATGCTCCAGATCTGCCGGAATTCGTTGAGCGGGGCGCGGTAACTGAGGTCAAAAACGATGTCGTCGTTGTCTTCCAGGTCCATACTCCCGGAAAACTCCAGGGGCAGGGCGTTGAGTAAGACTTCGTTTTCCTTGAAGGTATAGCGCTGCTGGTCCAGGTCGACCCCCACGATGGCGTCCGCCACGGTGTGTACTTCATTCAGGTAGGTAATGCCACCCTGGCGCACCGTCAGGCTTTCGGCTTCCGACTGGGTGTCCAGATCGAAAACGGTGGCGGCGAAATCGCCGTCGCCGGTGGTTTCCAGTCCGTGAATTTCCACGTAGGTTTCGGTGGTGCGGTCGTCGTAGACGAAGGTGCCCTGGTTAATTTCAAAGTGGTCCAGTTCAATTTTGGCTGACGCAGGTGCCACGTCTTCGGGTGGTGCCGACTGATCGGTTTCGGGAACGATGAGGTAGTTGGCCAGGTCCGGACCAAGCACCAGCAGATTGACCGTCGGCTGATCAAAATAAACGGCGTCAATGAGGTAGTTGCCGTCGCCCTGCAGCACCGAAAACAGTCCCAGATCAACCTGGGCACTTTTCCCCTCCGCCAGGGTGTAGCCCGCGAAGGTATCGGTGCCCACGACCGCAAAGTCTTCAATGAGCAGACTGACCTTGGGGAAGCTGCGGAAAAAGCTGAGGTTAACATCGCCGGCACTGACTTCGGCGTTGATGGAGCCGTTGATGCTACGCTGGACGTTGGCGATGATCTCATCCTTAAAGATGACGGGAGCCACGAGGAGGAATACGACCGCAAGCGATAGAAAAATAAAAATACCGAGGAGCAGTCGTTTGAGAATTTTCATGGTCAGTAGCTGGATAAGATGGTCAATTCAGATGAATAATAAACACATACAACGACCTGGTGTTTGCTGCTGGTGTGCAAATCCCTTACCTTCGGCCGTTCAAATTAGATATATGAGCGCTCCGGCCCGACAATATACTTTCATCGACACCTTTGAGGCCCTGGAAGAGTTCGCCTCATCCCTACGGGGAATTACCTGGCTTGGGTTTGATACGGAGTTTATTGGCGAGAAGCGATACTTCACGCTCCTGTGCCTCATTCAGGTCAGTTGCGATCGGGGGATCTACCTCATTGACCCCATCGCAATTAAAGACCTCACTCCCTTCCTGGACTTTCTCACGGACCCCGAGGTCGTCAAGATCACCCATGCGGGAGACAACGACTACCGCCTGCTGAACCAACAATTCGGGATTGTCCCCAAAAACGTGTTCGACACCCAGGTGGCGGCCGGCTTCATCGGCCACCGGTATCCGATGAGCTTTGCCAAGCTGGTGGAGGCCGAAACGGGCACCCGACTCGGTAAGGGGTACGCGGTCACCGACTGGTCGCAACGCCCCATGAGCGCCAAGCAAATTCGCTACGCCCTCGACGACGTCCTCTTCCTGAAGGAGTTGTACGATAAGATCACCGAGAAGCTGACCGAAAACGGAAGACTTGACTGGGCGCTGGAGGAATGCGGACTCATGGCTCAGTCCAGTTACTACCACCGCGACCCGAACCACGAGTTCCTCAACAGTAACCTGGCGCGCTCGGCGCGCACCGCCGAGCGGCTCTTCCTGCTGCGGCTCTATGAGTGGCGCCGGGCCATGGCCGAGCGCAAGGATTACAGCAAGGAAATGATTCTGCAGAGCCGCGTCATCTCCCAACTGACCCGGGGCGTGAAGGGCGGTAAGGACGCCATGCTGGAAAATCGCCGTTTACCCCAGAAGACTATCAAGCGCTTCGGGGATGACTTCATCGAGATGTACAACCGGCCCGCAACGGACGAGGAGAAGGCCATCATCAACAGCATCCAGCGGTCTTCCCGGGAAGAAGAGGAAGACGATATGCTGATCGAACTCCTGTACCTGATCATGAAGTACCGGGCCAGCGAGGCGGACATCAGCCACGCCCTCATCATGCCCCGCAACGCCATCAAGCGCATGAAGAAGGATCCGGAGGTACGCGAAAGCATCCTGGGTAGTGGTTGGCGAAGAAAACTGTTGGGCGACGATTACGTCCACTGGGTCGAGCACTTTGATTCCCTCAGTATGAAAATTGAGGGCGGAAAAATTGCTCTCGTCTTTTAACTGTCGGTTCCGGACAGTAGCCACTGCACCCGCCGGGAACCGATTGGCGCCCAGTGATGTTTCCCCCGCATGAAGCACATCATTGAAGCGGCCCTGGCCGGGGCCATGACCTACGCCGAGTACCGGAAGCTGCTGACCGACCTACTGGCGGAGGGCAAGACCACCGGACCGAACCAGACCAAGACCTACCTGGACGCCGCGGTGCAGAATCAGTCCCGGATGAACCGGCTGGATCGCCGGTCGCGCTTCACCGAAGCCCTGGAGGAAGCCATGGAAGGGCTGTCGGGCAACTACCTCATGCTGGCCATTACGGAGGGTTGGTGCGGAGATGCCGCCCAGCTCTTGCCCCTCTTCAATCACCTGGCCGAACTTTCCCGTCACCTGGACCTTAAACTCGTGCTGCGGGACGAAAACCAGGAACTCATGGACCTCTTCCTGACCAACGGTGCCCGGGGCATCCCCATCATCATTTTTCTGCATCCGGAAACCCTGGAAGTCATCACCCACTGGGGTCCGCGCCCCGCGCCGGCCCAGCAGATGGTGATGGACTACAAAAAGGATCCTTCTCCCGATAAGGACTACGATGCCTTCAACGTGGCGCTGCACACCTGGTACGCCCGGGACAAGACGGCCACCACCCAGGCCGAAGTGGTGGAGGTGCTGAAGCGACTGGAGAAGGGGGTGGAGGCTTAGGGCACCTACACTGTCTGTCCAAGAGAATTACAAGTTGGCGCTCATTTATCTGTTCCTTCGCCAAAGAATCTAGCTCCTTTCCGTGGACGCATGTAAAGGAAGAACTTGTCTAGTGTGTAAATGAGATTATTTCACGTTTTTGATCAAAAATGGGCGCTTTAGTGTATATTTAGACGTAAAGTAGCGTTGTTAACGTGATAATATCTTTTTATGCTGTTGCGCTTCGTAGTTGAAAATTTTCTCTCTTTCTCTAGTGAGATCGACTTTACTCCTTTCCCTTATACGCGTCTCAGGGAGAAAAAAGATCACATATACCATACCCCTCAGGTCGACCTGCTAAAAACTGCTGCGATTTACGGGGCCAATGGATCGGGAAAGTCAAATCTCGTTAAGGCAATGGCTTTAATCCGAGATTTTGCGGTCAAAGGTGATTTACATAGTGGCTTGACTATGGTCAGCCCCTTCCGACTTGACTCTGATCGAATTAAGCAGCCATCCAACTTTGAAATTGAGTTTTTCCACGAAGGAACTTATTTCTCTTACGAGATGTCGGCAACGCGAACTCGGGTAACTAAAGAGAAATTATCCATCCTTCATCCTGAGGATAATCATCGGGAAGTTCTTTTTAGTCTTTCAACCATTGGGGAGGAACCGAAAATCTTTATTGATCCTCGGTATCAGCAAACCGATGAAGACAAGGCGCGTATCAATATTTATTTTAAAGAGGTACTCACTCCGACAGGCTCTTTACTTAAAATTCTAGCTCATAATGATGCCTTCCCGGAGTTACGGCAAGCTTACAATTGGTTTAAGGATTATTTCGTGGTAATTCAGCCCAATGACAACTTCATAAATATTGCTGAGCTCCTTTACAAGGATAAAGGATTCAGAGACTTTGGGCAGAACCTGCTAAAGACTATGGATACCGGGGTTACCGATATGTCTCTAGATCGGATGCCCTTTGAAACATTTTTCGGATTAGATGACGAGCAGAAAAAGCAAGAAGTTCTTCAAGCACTTCACCAAGGGCTTGATTATGTAAAGATGAATGTCTACGGTGAAGAACTGCTTTTACGGCTAGAAGGTGACGAGGTAATTGTTTATCGGGCAGTCCTTTTCCACGAAACGGCAGATGGAACTCCAATTAAATTCTCAATTCGTGAAGAGTCAGATGGTACACGACGTGTCCTGGATTTCCTTCCACTTTGGAGAAGTTTGAAGGACATGCCGGCGGTAATAGTAATTGACGAGATAGGCAGGTCTCTTCATCCCAGCCTGCTTGATCACCTAATTCGAGTATTTATGAGTAGTGATACTAAGGGGCAGCTCATCTTTACAACCCACGAGGACAACTTACTTAGTCAAGAGATATTTCGTAGAGATGAAATTCATTTAATGAATAAAACAGCTCAAGGGAATAGCGAAATCTATCCCTTAAGCGACTACAAATCACGTAACGATACCGATTTAAGGAAGAATTATCTATTTGGACGTTTTGGTGGAACCCCACAATTATCCCCCTACTTCTCACTGGAAAGGAGAGCTGCCGAATATGAGTAAGCGGCGCGGATATAAAAGGGTAGATGGTGCTTTCAGGGACCGAAGAACTTTTGTTATTGTTCCTGAAGGTGCCGTAACCGAAGTAGATTATTTTACTAAGCTTGCGGCCAAGCAAAGAAGAGTGAGGGTGCTTCCTCTGCCGCCACCCGATCGAACGAGTTCTGCTCCCGTCCACGCTCTCCGCCGTGCAATTGATTTCGTTACTCAGGGGCAACTTGAACGAGATGATCAATTATGGATTGTGTTAGACACCGACCGCTGGAGTGAGAAGCAATTAATGGAGGTTCGTCGCGCTTGTGACGATAAGGGGTGGGGACTTACCATCAGCAATCCCTGCTTTGAGTTATGGCTATATCTGCACTTTGCTGATTTGCCGGAAGACTTTGATGGAGGGAGTAAAGAGATGAAAACCGCTTTGAAGGAAGTCTGTGCGGCAAATAATGGGTATCGACCTGAAGAGGCGGTAAAGAATCTGCACCTGGCAATTGAACGCGCTGCTTCCCTCGATACCCGAAAAGATCATTTACTTCCTCCGCGTAACGTGACCCAAGTATATCGTTTAGCGCAAGCTATCCAAGAATTTTTAGAATAGTTCAGCCTAATGGATTCTGTGGACCTTTAGGAGAAGGTATAGTCTTCAACCACCTAATTATGTTGTTCCGAATTTCAGCGCTTCAAAAAAATCGCTAAAGTCTCCCCCAAATCTCCAATAAGCGCGGAATTTCCCGCTCCCAGTGCAGTTCCCGGCCCGCCCGCCGACAGTTTTCTTGCAGGGCCCGGTAGGCGTCCTCGTCCCGGAGCAGGGCATTAATTTGTGAGGCAAGCTCTCTGGGGGACAGGGTAGAGACCAACCGGAAACAGGCGTACTGATCGTTCAGGTGGCGGTATTCGGGGAAGTCCATCTGGATGGAGGGTAGGCCCGCCTGGACGTAGTCCAGCGCCTTGTTGGCCAGGCTGTAGTAGTAGGACGGACTGCTGTTTTCCAGCAGGTTAAGTCCGAGCCACGCTTGCTGCGTGAGGGCCGGAAGCTCCGCCGGAGGGCGGAAGCCCAGAAACTTCACCCGCTCGGCTACCCCATGCCGTTCACTGCACCTGCGCAACGCGCCCAATAATGGTCCTTCTCCCACCAGCCACAACTCCCCCTCGGGAATCCACCGCATGGCTTCGATGGCCGCCTCCAGGCCCCGTCCGGGATTGAACATTCCCTGGTAAAGGATGATGCCCGGAGCGCCGGAAGCCGGGCCCTTATCCTGCGCCAGGGGAAGGTTACGCACCGTGCCAAAGGCCACCCCGTAATCCCGCGCTAACTCCCCGGCCAACTGGGGCGCCACGGTGTAGCGTGCGTCCGTTTTGGGCACCAACCACCGGCCGAGGCTACGCCAGATGGCCCGCACCAGAGGACGATCAACGACCTCCGGCGTCTCACTGAACCACTCGTGGGCGTCGTACACCAGTCGCTGGCCATCACCCCGCGTGAGGAGATAGCCCGCCAGCAGCGTATCCAGGTCAACGGCGCAGATTGCGTCAAAGGGCCACCGCCGCAGCGTGCGCCACAGGCGATAATTGTATTCGAGATAGAACAACTTCCCGTACTCCCGGCGGCACCGAATCCGGTATTGCCGGTACGGACGATCGGGGAGCGGCCGACTGTCCGGGCGTAATCGCCCCACCAGCGTTACCTCGTGGCCCGCGGCCACCAGGGCCGTACAGATGCGGTCCATGCGCTGATCGTGGCGCAAATCGTTGGTGACGGTGCAGAGTATTTTCATGGCAGCCTGATCGTACCGTTTTCCTGCAGCAACACACCTTCTTGCAACATCCGTTGGAGGTGCTCGCCAATGTCGCGGACGCCCCGCTCCCGAAACTCCCGCAGCAAGTGTTCCTGATCGACGCCGGTCTCGTTCGTCAGCCGCTCCCGGAGCATCCGTAAGACCTCCGCGGGGGATGGGGTTGAGGCGGATTCGCGCTGGCTTCGGCAGAGGTCGCAAAGTCCACAGACGGGAGCGTCCGTTTCCCCGAAGAACTGCAGTAAGCGTTGGGATCGGCATCCCGAATGCATTTCGGCGTAGGTGATCATCGTCTCGATTCGTTGCCGGGCGCGGTCCCGCAAAAAATGATACTGCTTAACGTCGAAGCGCAGATTATCGGCGTCAATACGTTCTTCCATGAACACCAGCTGGGGGCTTTCCTTGGTGGGGAAGTAGTCAATGATACCCTCGGCCTTCATCTTCTGAAAGGTCCGCTGCAATTCTTCCAACGAGATTTCCAGAAAGTTGGCCAGGGCGCCCTCCCGGAGCTGCACGGGATTGAGGAAGGCGCCCTGGGAGGTGCGGAGGATCGACTTGATCAGTTTATCCGTGGTGCGGTGCTTGATCTGGTAGTCGTACAGTCGCTCCTTAGTGACGATAAACTGCAGGCTGGCGGGCTGGTAAACGGCATCCGTCAGTAGCAGGAAGCCGGCCCGTTCCAGAGCTTTCAGGGCGCTGTAGGCCTGCCGGACGTCGAAGCCAAAGGTGGCCGAGAAGGCCGCAATGTCGAAGTCGTAGGCGGTTCCTTTACCTCCGCCGACGGCCAGCTGGAAGTGGCTGCCCAGGGCCCGGTAGACGCGTTTGATGTCGGATACTTCGGGGAAGGAGAGCTCGAACTGTTTCTTTAGCCGCTCGCCGTCCGTGGGGTGATAGAGCATCACGGCGTAGCTCAGTTGGCCGTCCCGGCCGCCCCGGCCGGCTTCCTGAAAGTAGGCTTCGGGACTGTCCGGCGGACCGTAGTGGATGACGCTCCGTACGTTGGCCTTGTCGATGCCCATGCCAAAGGCATTGGTGGCGACGATGACCCGCAGGTCTCCCCGGATCCAGGCTTCCTGTCGGCGATCTTTCTCCGGGGGGTCCAGCCCGGCGTGGTAGCTGGCCGCGGCGATGCCGCGGCGGCGCAGTTGCAGCGCCAGTTGTTTGGTCATACCCCGGCTGCGGACGTACACAATACTGGAGCCGGATACTCCGGAAAGTACCCTGAGGAGTTGGGTCTCCTTGGCTTCGGGGCGGCGCACCACGTAGGCGAGGTTTTCCCGACCGAAGCTCTGCTGATACACCAACCGATTGGCCGTAAAGGCAAGTTTTTCCTGAATGTCGCGGACGACCTCCGGCGTGGCGGTGGCCGTCACGGCGATGGTGGGCACGCCGGGGAGCAACTCCCGGATCTCGGCGATGCGCAGGTAGGGAGGGCGGAAATCGTAGCCCCACTGACTGATGCAGTGGGCTTCGTCCACGGCGAGCAGCGCGACCTTCATTTTTTGAATCCGCACCCGGGCCAGGTCCGTGGTGAGCCGTTCCGGACTCAGGTAGAGCAACTTGGTATTTCCGTACACGGCATTGTCCAGCACCCGGTCAATGTCCGCTGGCCGCATGCCGCTGTAGATGGCTTCGGCAATGATGCCGCGGTCGCGCAGTTGCCGGACCTGGTCCTTCATCAACGCAATCAGGGGAGAAACCACGATGGTGACGCCTTCCCGGGCCAGGGCCGGCACCTGAAAACACAGGCTTTTACCCCCGCCCGTGGGCAGGAGCGCCAGCGTATCTTTTCCCTCCAGGACGGACTGAATGATTTCCTTCTGCCCGGGCCGAAAGGAAGGGTAGCCCCAGTACTTCTGCAGAATTTCTTCGGGAGTCAAGGGTGGTGGTTTCCGATTGGCGGCAAGTTACGGCTTGGGGAAGGGAAGGTGTCCATCCGCCGGTGGATTTCGGTCGGTCGGGCGTCTAGTGGGAATCGAATCAGCAGAAAATGGGCGCGCAAGTCCCGGCCGAGAACGAGGGTCCTGACCTTTTGTAGCGGACCCCGGCTGAGCACGAGGGCGCTAGCGCGCAGGTGCCGGGTGAATCTCGTAGAGCAATGACCGTGGGGTTCAATGGGATTCGTATTTCTGATCTTCTGTCCGTAATGGCAGCCCAAGGGACTGATATTCGTCATTTTCATACTTTGGTCAGCTGGGCAATAATCCTGATCGGAAGCGGTTTGTTACCTTTGCTGTTCGCCAAAAGATGCGCTGACCTTCGGGTTGGCAGCACCAAGACCGTTTCGCGTATGAATCGTTTTTTCGTTTTTGCCCTTTTCCTGGTCCTCTTTACTTCCTGTGGGGAGGAGATCAACCCCAACTTTCAGGAAGAAGTTGATAACCCTGAGTACTACCACCGTGCGGTGAAGAAGGTCACGGACGTGATCGTCCACGACATTTTCTCCCCTCCGGTAGCCGCCAGGATTTACGCTTACTCGGGAATTGCCGGATACGAGGCCTACGCCGCCGGAGACCCCAACCTGCAGACCTTGGCCGGACAGGTTAATCACCTCGACCCCGTGCCCCAGCCCGCAGCGGATCAAGAAATCTCCCACGCCATTGCGGCGGTAGCCGCTCAACTCAAGGTGGGTAAGAGCCTGATTTTTTCCGAAGATAAAATCGAGGCCTTCACCAACGAACTGAT
Source organism: Lewinella sp. W8 (assembly GCF_004375085.3). Classification (GTDB taxonomy): domain Bacteria; phylum Bacteroidota; class Bacteroidia; order Chitinophagales; family Saprospiraceae; genus Neolewinella. The sequence goes on along the minus strand of NZ_SNAQ03000019.1, from coordinate 111,040 downwards.
GGCCGAAATTGATGCCATCGGGGTGCCCGATGAGGTCCTCTTCAATTCGATTGCTTACGGCGAAGCCGTAGCCGACCACGTCATCAAGTGGTATGACGGAGATATGTACAAGCAGACGCGGACCTTCCCGAAGTACTCCATCACCGACGACCCCAGCAAGTGGCAACCGACCCCTCCGGACTACATGGACGGCATCGAGCCGAGCTGGAACAAGATTCGTCCCTTTGTCCTCGACAGTGCAAATCAGTTTGTGCCCCTGCCCCCCACCGAATACAGCGAGGACCGCAACAGTGAGTGGTGGAAAGGGGTGGAAGAAGTGTACACCGCCCTGGAGGCCGATGACCCCGCCGAAAGCGAAGAACGGAAGGCCATCGCCCAGTTCTGGGACTGCAACCCCTACGTCAGCCACCACCACGGACACGTGATGTTTGCCACCAAGAAAATTACGCCCGGTGGACACTGGGTCAACATTGCGGGTATTGCCGCCCGCAAGGCGAAGGCCGACTTCGCCAAGACGGTAGAGACCTACGCCATGATGAACATGGCCATGAACGATGCCTTCATCAGCTGCTGGGACGAAAAGTACCGCTCCAAGCTGGTTCGCCCGGAGACCTTCATCAACCGGCACCTGGACGAAGAGTGGCGCCCTCTGCTGCAGACGCCGCCCTTCCCCGAGCACACCAGCGGGCATTCGGTCGTAAGCCGCGCCTGCGCCACGGTACTGACCGATCTTTACGGCGACAATTTTGCCTTCGTGGATGACTCGGAGGTGGAATACGACCTTCCCGCGCGGAGCTTCACCAGCTTCCTGCACGCCAGTGACGAGGCGGCGCTTAGCCGCCTCTACGGTGGGATTCACTACCGCCCGGCCATTGACTACGGGGTGACCCAGGGAGCCGCCGTGGGGCAACACGTCCTGGAGCGCATCGAACCCCGGACGCTCATATCCCAGAATAAGTAGTGAATTTAATTCTGATGATTATCGGGCAGCTGATTGTGTATCTGCTGCTCATGTTGTTCGATGAATACTTTGGCCAACTACTGGCCATGATTGTGGGCGCCATCAGTTTGGCCGTCTGGGCCATCAGCCACATCGTGGAGTGGATCGAACCCAGCCGCGTAAAACGGGATTATTATCAGTACATGCTCTCCGGGTGGGTTGGACCAGCGTTGGCGCTGGCCTTATTCATACTCCTGCGCGGAGGGATTGGCTGGATGTCATGAATAATCTTACTAATTACTTCACGGGTCGGTGGAAAGCTTTCGGATACGCCTTTCGCGGGGCCTGGGACCTATTGCGTAACCAGGCACCTTCACGGATTCACCTCGTGGCCTTCTTCGGGATGATGGGCCTTTGCTGGTTCCTCGATTTTGCCCTATGGAAATGGATCATCGTCTTTCTCTGCTCCGCCATGGTGCTGGCCGCAGAAGCCCTCAATACCGCCGTGGAGTATGTCGTCGACCTGGTGCACCCCGAATACCACGAGCTGGCGGGTAAGGCCAAGGACGTGGCCGCAGCGGCCGTGTTGTTTACGGCCTGCTTTTCGGCCATCATTGCGGCGCTATTGGTGTGGGATAGTTTTTTTGGATAAATACCGCAGCGGTTCGTTTGGTGGTATTGCCCGTAGAGAAATATTTTACGGCTACCTAAAGCTAAAACGCCGATGATGTTGTATCGCACGTCCGGATGCGTCCGGGGAATAATGTTGATCGCCTGCCTGAGCCTGAGCGTTCATTTGATGGGACAAAAGCAGTCCCTCCGGGACCAACTGTGGGAAAGGGTCAACCCTTGCTTCTCCAACTTCGAGGATATGGACGATGACGGAAAGCCCGATTTCGACCAAATTGATGATGCACGAAATGGCTACCTGCACGTTAGTGGCGGTTGGCCCACCTGTGGGTGTTCCTGCGCCTCTACGGTTGGCGCCTACCGAAACGATCGGGGGGAGTATACGCTGCTGCAAATGGACGAAGCCAACTGTTCCTGGGACCGTAAACTCTCTTCCAACCGGGACATTTGGAGTGTTTTACCCGAGGAGTTCGGGCTAAAGGACTTTGTGGGCAGAGAGCTGGCGCTGGACCTTGACGATCCCACATTTTTTCTTAGCGTCGAGATTCCCCGGAAGGGAACCGATACGGAAGTTTCGCTGAAACTCATTCCGCTTGGCCTGGAGTTGGAGGCAGCCGGGCCAATTGTTACGGAATACGGTGAGGGAGGAAACATCAGTCAGCATCAACCCATATCCGAGATCGCAACCTTTGCCCGTTCCCTTTCGGACGACGAGGCCCTGACTTCGATCCTCAACGGTGATTTTGCGGAGCTTGCCGAAGTGGATAAACGGGCTTTTTCCCGTCTAATCGGCGATAGCTACGGACAGTTTGCTACGGAGGAATCGTTGCGCGAAACCCTCCAACGACTACGGGATAAGTATGAACTGTATTTCAGAGTCAAGTACCAGAAAATCGTGCTTGGTTGGGACCGGCAGCAATCCCGATTCTTTGTCAAGAAAAGGGTGCCCGCCGCTTCCGGGACCAAATCCTTTCGCCAATTTCTGATCGAGGCCGAGTACTGGGCGGTCATGTGTTAACCGCCCTTGACCTTAATACGTCTTCGTCATTCGGGCCGGTACGGCCAGGGTGAAGTGAGCCTTGCCGGTATTTTCTTCGGCCAGTTCATCAATGCTTTCCTGCTCTACGGTGGTGATGGTCACCACCTTCAGTTCGGGGGCGTACTGCTGGAGGTACCAGCCGATGCCCTCAAAGTCATCGGAGTGGTAGCTGCCGTTGAGGTGCAGGAAGCGCTTACGCCCACCGGCATAGGCAACGATGAAGTGGGCCATGGTCGCATCCTTGATGGCCTGGGCCATTGGGAAGGTTTCTCCGCCGTGGCCGGCGGGCATCATTTCCAGCATCCGCTGATAGCCGGGGAGTTCGGCGTCGTAGGGGACGGGGAGGGGAGGGAGCAGGGCTTTTTCGGCCGCGGAGAGCTTATCCAGGGCCCCGAAGCCCTCCCGGTAAACCTGACGGGCGTACTGCCGGGCGTACTGCCGGGGGACGTTGGTGGCGATCACGGGATCGCCGTTGGATTTGAAGAAGTCCACCACCGGACGGTAGTCCGTCTGGAAGTTGGGCCAGAGGCCCGACCCCACACTGTCGATGGCGTCCACCTCCGTTTCCCCGGCCAGGTAGGCGTTCAGGGCGGCCTGCTGATCGGATTCAAACATTTCCATGCCCAGCACCAGCGGGCCTGCGGCCCGCAGACTCCGGGCGACCTCGTGCTGCAGCCAGTGAGCAATGGGGTCGTTGTGGCTTTCCCCGAAGAGAATAACGTCCGCCTCCTGGAGGGCCCTGACCATCTTTTTGTACTTCACTTTCTTACCCTTCTGGTCGAAGAGCCGGTATGCCTGAGGGTCGGCCTGGGACATAAGCAGCGTATTGGAAACGATGAATAAAATCAGGAAGGTCAGGGGGCGCAAGTGCATACGGAAGGTTTGCGGCTAAGGTACGAAGTGGATCGGTTTTGCCCCGGCCGTTTTACCCAATCGCCCGGCCGGACGGATCTACCCGGCACCCGCCCGCCGGGGCATAGGTAGTTTTGAAAACCTGACCTTGACAACCGATCTACTTCAAGTTTTGGCCTTACCTTGAAGTTTTCAACCTTATTCGAAATAACCCTTTCGGGATCACACCTAATTCACCTATTCTCTACGATGCTCATTCCCCATTACCGCACATCGATTTTTCTATGGTTTTTCGTTGCGACTTTAGGAGCACCGCTGAACGCTCAATTAGATAGCCTCTCCGTAAGTCGGTATCTATTCCCACCAGAAGCTACCGTGTATTTGCTACTTACTGATTTTGCCGGAGAAATCATTGATGAAGGTATATACGTCTCCGATGAGCTCACCACCGATGCGGTTTTTTTGGATAAAAAATCTCATTCACCCGAAGCATTAATCCTGACGGCTTTTTCCGTAACAGAATTATTGAATACGGGAACCTACAGAGTGGAAGGGCGCTCCATTTGCGGACTCTCCTCATCAACCATCACCGGAAGTGATTTTCGGAATTTCGCTACCCTGAATCAATTGAGGTCCTTTGGGACCAAAAACCGTAAGGAGGTCTTTATCACCAACGTGCCACGGAGGAGTGGGTACCTGATCAACAACCTTTCGGCGGCGAAATCTGGCGTCATCAATCAACCTTATCTGGCCTATGAAATCCCCCTGAGCAACCATGGTTACTATTTGCTGCTTGAGAACAAGGAACCCTACATCATCGGAGATGTATTCCTGACGCTAGATGAGCTGTTGCTCCCGGAAGAGAGCATCCACCGGGAGATTGACCTTCACCCCGCGGAAGACGTACACGGAATGCATATTCAGTTTCCGGATGAATCACTCTCTTCGGAGGTCTTTTTCAAGGCCATCGATGAAGAGTACTTAAAAGTAACCAGCAGTTCGGGGAGGCAGGACGTTGAAATCAAATACTTTTCCTCCCCCTTTATTAACGAAGTGTTGGTGCTGGGCCACTGGGTTTCTGCGGATAAAATTCCCGTGGTGTGCCAGTACGAGGGGCCACTGGAAAAGGAACTTAATTTGAGAGCAATTTCACAGGACCTGTCGATAGACCTCTACGCTGACCACCAGTCGCTGGCCATCGAGCCCCATTCAGGTAGTATCGGGGGCGAGCCTTCGTGGATCTTAAAGTACGAACTCATGATACCAGAACTAGTGAGGGTAAACCGGAAGAGGAGGTATCCTGCTCAAAATGCTTCTGCCATCACCAAGGTTAATCGAAGAGTCGCAAGGATCAACTACCGCCTTAACTACACCGTCGCCGGAGGTTTTACCGCCGAAAGGCAGTTCATTACCCTTCCGGATACGGATGATATTCTTCGAACCCTTGGCCTGAATCGGAGCAACCGCTCACTAAAAGTTGCCCGGATTACAAAGCTTGTCCGACGCGCACAATAAACCATCATCAATTAGTACTTTGAGCGCCTAAATTTTTACCATGAACGAAAAACAAGATTTGGGCGTTGGCTCCCGCGTGCGCCACCCGGCCTTCGGCGACGGTGTCATCATCAAACGCTATAAAGCCGCCTATGACGTGACCTTCATGATCCACGGCATCAAATCCGTGGGCAAGGACTACGACAAGTGGGAGGTGCTGGAGGCCATCGAGCCCGAAGCGGTTGCCTCCTTCAACGAAGCGGAGCAATCACTGATCAGGATTCTGCGCACTTACAACGGTATCGACGAGACCACCGCTCTGGGCGACAAGTGGATCGACGGACAGCTCATCCTGCAGCCCGGAGAAGAAGGACTGGCCAATAAGGAAATGCCCATCGATACCTTTTTTCACAAGATCGTGATGGTCCGTGATCGCCTGCGGGTGATGGAACAGCGCATCAACGCCAGTAATCTGACCGACGAAGAAAAAGTGAATCTGCAGCAGTACATCACCCGTATTTACGGTTCCCTGACCAGCTTCAATGCCCTCTTCAAGCACAAGGACGACCACTTCCGGGGACAGAAGAAGTAGGTAGGGGGAGGGAAAGGATTGAGGATTTAGGCTGTAGGATCAAGATGGAGAGGTCGTCGGCCGAAACGCGAGGTACGAGTTGGTTCGTCCGCCGACCGGTGGCTGAATTACAACCTCCCTTACTCCTCCAGGATTTCTCCGTCGCCCACCTTGATGTTGAAGGGCTTACAGAAGTACAGGACGTAGGCGTAGTCGTCGATCCCGGTAGCCTGAATGCGGTATTCGTGGGCGCCGTTGAATACTTGTACCGCTCCGATTTCGAGCGCGCCCTCGGTGCTCCGGGGGTTGTTGCTGAGGTAGACGTAGAGTCCGGGCAGGGAGGTGTCGGCCAGGTAATCCTCGCCGAAGGCGAGCACCAGATCGGTTTCGTCCACCACCTCCAGGGTAAAGGCCCCGGTCAGGGGGTAACTGCTGGTGGTTTCTACCTGGCCGTGCCGGCGCTCCGAGGTTTCGGTCACCACGGTGCTTTCGCCCACGGATAAGTAGTGTTCGGCGGTGCTTTGTTCCCCGAATTCATCTTCGTAGCTGGCCGTGACCATGGCGCTGCCCACCTCATGGGCGGTGACCAGGCCGGCGCCATCCACGGACAGTACCTGATCGTCGGAGGACGTCCACGTCGGACGGATATTTTCCATCTGGCCCACGTTGTTGAAAAAGTTAACGGCCAGTTGATGGGTCGTTCCTACCTCGAGGGTGTCCACTAAGCCCAACAGGCGAAGTTCGGGTTGGACGTAATCATCTACGACGTCATCTCCAATGCAGGCGGTGAACAGTGCGGTCAACAACAGAAAAAGGAGAACTCGAAACATCACGTGATCTTTGCCCCAAAATTACGATGCTGTTTTGGTATCCTCACGCTCCATTAAGGGTTGGTTGGGATTACGACACTCTCCGGCGAAGCTTATGGCTGGCTTACCCTATTTTGCGGAAAAATCCGTGGTCGAATTGAATTCTTTTGCTGTCCCGAACCTGAACTGCGAAGCCCACTACTGGCCCGATTTTTTGTCCGCGGCGGCGGCCTGGCGATTGTACCATCATCTCGTTGACGACGTTGAAATTCCCCTGAACACCATTGAGGTGGCCGGGCAGGGAACCTTTACCATGGAGACGGGCAAGTTATTTCTGATGGACCGGGAGATTCATGCCTCCGGAGAACTGGCCCCGGAGCGATGGGGCCGCACCCGCCCATGGACCGCCCAGACCAGGGAAATCCGTGATCGCGTCAGGGCCGTTACGGGCCACCATTTTCACACCGGCGTATGCATTCGGTATCCCGACGGGAACACCGGGGTGGCCTACCATCACGATCCTTCGGCCTTCGGTGATACGACCTACATTGCTTCCCTGAGTCTGGGCGCAGAAAGGAAATTTCTGCTGCGGGAAAAAGCTACCGGAAGGGAGCACGCCTTTACCCTGGCTCACGGAAGCCTGTTCCTGATGGGCCGCCACTGTCAGGAGCGCTACGAACACGCCGTGCCCAACGAGCCGGAGGTGAGGGATCAGCGGGTAAACATCACCTTCCGCAAATATGGTCACGAGCGATAATTGGCGGGGGGAGGAACCGGAAGGAATTGTGGAGGAATCGGTAGAAACCGCTCCCGAAATGCTTCGGTTTCGAGAATGCTGTCTACTTTAGCAGCGTACACCACATACTCATTAATTCTAAACCCTTTCCTATGTACACATTGAGAAACCTGTTTTTCTTACTCCTCTTCGCCGGCTTCAGCAGCACGGCGGCTGCCCAGCTCAGCGTGGGCGGGGGAATCGCCTACGGATTCGAGGCCGAAGAAATCGGCATTAACGTCCGGGGTGTTTACGCCTTCAACGAAACCATCGCGGCCCAGGCCGGCTTTATCTACTACCTCGTGGAGGATGGCCTGACCCTCAACGAAATTAACCTGAACGGAAACTACGTTTTCGTGGACAGCGGTGCGGGCACGAAAGTCTACGCACTGGCGGGACTGAACTTCACCACCGTAGGTGTTGACCTGGGGCAGTTTGGTAGCGCCTCCACCACCGAAACCGGCCTTAACGTAGGTGCCGGGGCCAAGTTCGGCCTGGGTGGATCGGCTTCCCTGTTCGGGGAAGTACGGTACGTGATCAGTGACTTTGACGGACTGGTCGCCGGCGTCGGCGTGCTGTTCGACCTGTAGTACGACGGAGAAAAAATCTCCCAAAAAACCGGCCCGGTCTTCTGCGTGAAGGCCGGGCCGTTTGTTTTTGGGCCGGGAGCTTGTTTGGAGGCTAGCTTCGTCGGGAAACCAAGCGCTTACTCCGTAATCTCGTATTCCTTGATCTTACGGTAAAGCGTCCGTTCACTGATGCCCAGCTCCGCGGCGGCTTCCTTTCGCCGTCCGTTGTGTTTTCGCAGCGCCTTGATGATCAATTCCTTTTCCGCGTTGGCCAGGCTCAAATCTTCCTCCACCACCTCGCTCTCGTCGTAGGCCCGTTGCATATCCTGATCCACGATGATGGGGTCATTAACGGAAGAGTTATCGTCAGCAGCCGGGCGACGGTGCGCGGGTGCCGGGGGATAATTCGGGGGCGCAGCGTTGCCCGGAGGCGCGGCGCGCGGGGCATCGAAATTCCCCAGATTATTGTTGGCGAACCGATCAATTTCGGCCGCAGCGGCCGGATAGTTGCCGGGGAGCTGCAGGGCCTGAATGCGGCCCATGTCGGGAACCCGCAGATCATTACTGCGGATGAGCTCAAAAATCAACCCCTTCAGATCGTTCAGGTCGGCCTTCATGTCAAAGAGGACCTTGTACAGGATTTCCCGTTCCTGCATCGTGGAGCCGGAGCCTCCTTCGTCCTGGTCTTCCTGCCGGATGGCCGGCAGGTTGCGCTTGAGAAGCTTGGGCATCATTTCGGCGAGGTCTACGGCCGTCATCTCCCGTTTCTCGGAGAGGATACTCAGCTGCTCCGCGACGTTCTTCAGTTCCCGGATGTTTCCCGGCCAGGTGTAGTTCTCCAGCAGCCAGCGGGCTTCTTCGTCCAGTTGAATGGGCTCAATACTCTGCTTCTCGGCGAAGTTGTTGGCGAAGTACCGGAAGAGGAGGTAAATATCTTCGGGCCGCTCCCGCAGGGCGGGCATCTCAATGGGCACGGTCGCCAGCCGGTAGTAGAGGTCCTCCCGGAATTTGCCGCTTTCCACGCGCTCCATCAGCTTGCGGTTGGTCGCCGCCACCACCCGGACGTTGGTCCGCTGCACCTTGTTGGAGCCCATCCGGATAAATTCTCCGTTCTCAAGAACCCGGAGGAGGTAGGCCTGGGTTTCCAGGGGCATTTCCCCGATCTCATCCAGAAAAATGGTTCCCCCGTCGTAGTTCTCGAAGTAGCCCTTCCGGTCGTTGATGGCGTTGGTAAAGGCCCCCTTCACGTGGCCGAAAAGCTCGGAGTTGATGGTGCCTTCGGGAATGGCCCCGCAGTTGATGGCGATGAAGCCTTCGTGCTTGCGTGAACTGTTGTCGTGAATGATTCTGCTGACTACTTCCTTACCCACGCCACTTTCACCGGTGATCAGCACGGAAAGGTCCGTTCCGGCTACCCGCATCGCCGTGTTGAGGGCATTCTCCAGGGCCGGGGAACGGCCCACGATGCCGTAGCGGCGCTTAATGGAAGTGATGTTTGTGGACATGGTGGGTGGTGAGCAGAAGTGAAGTATGGGTTAGGGGCGGGCAGGATCAGGCCTCCACCAGCTTGCCGAAGAGCGTGGCGCTGGTGGCGTCGTGAATGGTAACGGTAACGTAATCTCCCGGGCGGTGCTTTCCGGCTGCTTTGGGGAAGATCACCATCTTATTCTGGCTGTTGCGGGCCTTCCAGTCCTGGTCGGACTTCTTGGAGTCACCCTCAATCAGCACCTTGAAGGTTTTGCCGACGTCCGCCAGGTTATGCTTCCGGCTGATCTCCGTCTGCAGATTGATGATCTCCTGCAGTCGACGCTTTTTGATCTCCAGGGGGACGTCGTCCTCCAGCTTGCGGGCCGCGGGCGTCCCGGGGCGTTCGCTGTAGAAGAACATGTAGGACATCGAGTAATTGCTGTACTCGATCATACTCAGGGTTTCCTGATGCTCGGCCTCGGTTTCCGTGCAGAAACCGGCGATGATGTCCGAGCTGATGGCACAGTCCGGCATGATCTCGTAAATACGGTCCACCTTGTCCTTGTACCACTCCCGGGTGTAGGTCCGGTTCATAAGGTCCAGGATTCTGGAGTTGCCGGACTGTACCGGCAGGTGAATGTATTTACAGATGTTTTCGTGGTCCCGCATGGCGTAGAGCACATCGTCGGTAATGTCTTTGGGGTGGCTGGTACTGAAACGGATGCGGAGGTCCGGGTCGACGGCCGCTACCATGGTCAGTAGTTCGGCGAAGGATACCGTAGCTCCCGTTTCGGGGTTTTCCCACTTGTAGCTGTCAACGTTTTGTCCCAGCAAGGTCACCTCCCGGAAGCCACGATCAAACAGGTCGGTTGCTTCCGCCACGATGCTGAAGGCATTCCGACTACGCTCCCGGCCCCGCGTGAAGGGGACCACACAGAAGGAACACATATTGTCACAGCCGCGCATGATGGAAATGAAGGCCGTCACGCCATTGCTCTGCAGGCGCACGGGGTTGATGTCGGCGTAGGTTTCCTCCCGACTCAGAAACACGTTCACTCCCTTCTCGCCTTCTTCCGCTCCGGCTACGAGGGCGGGCAGATCCCGGTAGGCATCCGGACCAACGACAATATCCACGAGCTTCTCTTCCTCGAGGAATTTGGACTTCAGGCGTTCGGCCATGCAGCCGAGGACGCCCACCATCGTGCCGGGCTGACGCTCCTTGACCTTATCAAAAACCCGCAGGCGCTTCCGCACGGTCTCCTCCGCTTTTTCCCGGATGGAGCAGGTGTTGATGAGGATAAGGTCCGCAGTTTCCATGTCCCGGGTAGGACCGTAGCCGGCCTCTCCCAGAATGGAAGCGACGATCTCGGAATCAGAGAAATTCATCTGACAACCATAGCTCTCGATGTAAAAGCGCTTTTCACCGGCTTGTTTCGGGGCGAATTCCGCTCCAAATACTTCGCCCTGCTTCTTTTCGTCGATCTGCTTGGCGTTCAGGTCCTGAATGGTAGGATTATCGTTGTACATAATTTGCACCCTTAGGGGCCGCAAAGGTAGGACATTTGGCTGACAGATTGGCAGTTTTTTCCCGCGCTTTTTCTTTTTCATCCCAAAAGGATCGGGCTGGGAATCCTCAAGGGTAAACTACTATCTTCACCCAACATGAAGTTTTGTTCAAACTGCGGTTCGGGTGCGCTCGAGCAGAAGATTCCTGCGGGCGATAATCGCCTCCGGAAGGTATGCGGGAATTGTGGGGTCATTCATTACGAAAACCCCAAGGTTGTGGCGGGTTGTTTACCCGTATGGGAGGACAAGGTGTTGCTTTGCCGTCGGGCCATCGAACCCGGATACGGCCTGTGGAACGTGCCCAGCGGATACCTGGAGAACGGAGAATCGGTCAGTGAGGGAGCCCGGCGGGAGGTTTGGGAAGAGGCTGCGGCGAAAGTGGAACTGCACTACCTGATCAGCTTGTACAATATCGAGCGAATCAATCAAGTCTATTTGCAATTTGTGGGTGAACTCCTGGACGGAGCCTTTGGGGTGGGGGAGGAAAGTCTGGAGTGTGCGCTGTTCACCGAAGCGGAAATTCCCTGGGACGATATCGCCTTCACTTCTTCGGTCTTTACCCTACGGCGCTTTTTTGCCAATCGCCGGTCAGGAGAGCAAAAGCTGCATCTGGCGTCCTATCCTGCGGTGGATTAACCCCGGAGGGTACCCGTAAGCTTCCCCACGGGAAACTTACGGGTAGGGGGATGTTTAGTTGCCGATGGGCACCATGATCCCACCATTGATGCCGAAGGACCGTTGGGTGATGTCCACGGCATCGTCATCGGAGAGATTGGAGAGGCTGGTATTGTAGCGTCCTTCCACAAAGAACAGTAGCCCCAGGTCGAAGGTAAGTCCGGCTACGCCGGACAGCTGAAGCTCCCCGCGATTAAGCCGGTCGGCGTCAAAATCAATGTCTCTTTCTTCTCCTACTTCGGTGACCGTTCCGTTCAGGGCGTAGCTGAAGTAGGGACCGGCACCAACGTAGAAGCCGAGGCCTTCCTCACGGCCGAAATTGAGTTTCAGCAGGGCACCCACGTCTACGTAGGCTACGGTCTGCTCGTAGGAAATAAAGTTGCCGACGTTGGTTTCGGTGGAGAATCCACGGTTGAGGTAGTTGAGCTCAGGTTGGATGCTGATCAGGTCGGTACCCAGCGGGACGTCGAAAAAGAGGCCCATCATCAGGTTGGTTTCTCCGTCGGTTTCAATGTCAAAGGCGCTGGACTCAAATTTAGCGTTGGTGGAATTCACCCCAATTCTTAGGCCAAAGTACTGGGCGGAAAGCGAAGAAGCGAGGAGCGCCGACAGTACGGCAACGAACAAGAATCGTTTCATGGGAGTTGGTTTTGGATTGGTTCAAAAAGCTCAGGGGATGATGTCCCCATCTTCCTTTCCCCTTACCCGTCGTGTCTCGCGAATGTTCGTTTTCTCCCGACTCTTTTGTCAGGATATTCTGCGGATGGCTTCCGCCAGATCGGCCGGGGTATCCACCCCGAAGGCCGGCAGGTCTGTCAGTTCCACCCGAATGGAATAGCCGGCCTGCAACCACCGCAGTTGTTCGAGCGATTCTGCTACTTCCAATGCTCCGGGACTAAGTGCGGTGATCTTCTCTAACACCGTAGCTCGGAAGGCATAAATTCCCAAATGTTGCAGGTGTTTGCCCCGGGATAACCACTGTCCTACGGGGACGTCCCGTAAAAAAGGAATGCCGTGGCGGCTGAAATACAACGCCCGGCCCCGATTATCGCGAACGACCTTGACCACGTTGGGGGACAGCAGGGCCTGTTCGTCACTGATGCGGTGGGCCAGGGTCGTGATGTCCACGGCTGGATCCTGAAAGGGAGCGATGACGGCGTTTACCTGCTCGGGATCAATAAAGGGCTCATCCCCCTGGACATTGACCACCACGGTGGCTTCCGGGAATTGCCGGGCGACCTCGGCTACCCGGTCGGTACCACTCTTATGCGATGCACTCGTCATCTGTGCGTTGCCCCCGAAGCCATGGACGTGATCCAGTATCCGGGCATCGTCCGTGGCAACCACCACCTGATCGATAACCGCGCAGGAGCTCACCCGCTCGTAGACCCGCTGAATCAGGCTCTTGCTGCCGATCATGGCCAGGGGTTTTCCGGGCAATCGGCTACTGGCGTAGCGGGCGGGGATCACGGCTAGATGCATCTTGTTCGGACTTTGTGGCGCTCAAGGTACGGGGCCGGTGATAATTGGGGATCTACCCGGCTTTTTAATTCCCCTTCTTCCAGAATTCAAACCACTGTTTCCCCCGGGCTTCCCGATCCTGTTGCCGCTGGGCCTTGCGCTTGTCCCGCTGCCGTTGCTTACGGGCCCTTCTTTGGTCGCGTTCTTTGGCTTTGTCCCAGATGTCGTGGCGCTTGGCAATGACGTAACGCACGCTAACGGCCGTTTGCGTGTACAGCACCGAGTTTCCTCCGCTGATGTTCACGGCCGGTTTGAAGTCGTAGGAGAGGTTTACTTTTCCGATGGTCATTTCCGCCCCCACGACTCCGGTAACCCCGAAGGGGCCGGCTGATTTTTCGTTGGTCTCGGGGTCGATCTCGTTGTTCCAGCCGGTGTGCAGCCCCGCTCCGTAAAAGAGGTTGAGTCTGCGGCTGAGCAGCGGACGATGTTGTTTGCCGAGAATCGTGAACAGCCCCTCGTCGCGTTGCAGGCTGGACTGAAGAATCGTTTCGGCCACGAAGTTTTTCTGGACTAAGGGTAGGCGGATTTGGGCGGTGGCGCCCCACTCGGTCCCCAGACGCAGACCGAGGGCGGCATCGTAGGATTGGGCCCCCAGACAAGAGGCGGAAAGGACAAAAAGAAAAAGAAGCGTGCGATTCATGCCCCTCAGAACGGAAGAATGGGGGCTTTTGTGACTTAAGGAACCCATAATTTTTACGGGGTCCCGCATAAATTCAGAAAATTTCTATCTCTTTTTTCGATAAACGACCGTTTCGGTGCTCACCCCAAGCATGCTCAACTCCAGAATATCGTCCGTCAGGCGAATGATGCCGTAGCAATCCTGTCCGGCGGGCCCCTTCACGGTAAAACACGAAAATTCTGAGGGAACGCCGCCGGAACATTCTCCCGGACACTGCAGGTGAAAGGTCATCGGTTCCCGAATGATTTGTTCGCCCTCAAAGAAGGTCGTGTAGTGATCCAGGGCAAATTCGACCTCTTCCCGGTCATCAGTAGTGTTGACCCACAAGCCTTCCAGGTCGAGGGCTACGGCAGTGTAGACGGCGGCGTCGGCTCCCAGGGCAACGCTGGACCCATAGGTGGCGGGAGCAGCGCTTTCCTCCACGCCCTTGGTGGCTACCTGGCTGGCTGAGGGGTAACTATACGCCGATGGTTCGGCGGGAGCGGGGGCGGGGAGCGGGGTATTCGCCGACATGGGGGTCGGACTGTTGGCGGGATCATACTCCGGGCTGCTGAGTCCGGCGGGGGGAGTATTGGCTACCGGAGCGGCCTGTTTGGTGCCACTACAGGCGATCACGGAGATCGAGAAAAGGGCCAGAAATAAAGTTCTCATGGGATCAATTTGTCGGGGAAGCTCACCCTAATAACAGTAAAAAACCGTCAATCAGTTTGCCGGAGCGGTGGATGTTTGTCAATAAATGTAATGACTTCCTGAGGATCATCCGTTAAAAACAGGTAGTCAGCGTAAGCTTTTCCTTTGGCCAGATCCTGCAGCAGCGGGAACAACTGCGTTTCCTCCGTATACCGTTTTCGGCCGAGGAAAACCATGGGACTGATGTACCCGAAGGTGACGTAGTGATTCTGCGTGGCGTCCATGAAAATCTCCTGGGTGGTGCCCGCACTGCCCGGTGCATAGACAATGCCGTGGTAAGCGATGGCCAGCAGGGTGTCTTCCCGAATGCTGTTGCTGAAGTATTTGGCGATGTAGGTGGCAAACAGGTTACTGGGCTCATGGCCGTAGAACCAGGTGGGGATGGCCAGGCTCTCCTTGCCCCGGGGGTACTTATCCAGCACCCGGTAGGCGGCTTCCTGGTAGCCGGGGTCATCGTAGCGCGGCGCAGCCGCGAGCCAGCGGAATACCTCTTCCAGCTCCTGGTTATCCACTCCGGCCAGGTACGCCCCCAGATTGGCCGCCTCCATGATGCCGGGGCCTCCCCCGGAAACGACGAAATACCCCGACTCCGTCAGCAACTTTGCCGTAATCAGGCTCTGGCGATAGTCGGGATCATCCCGCCGCGTGCCGTGCCCGCCCATAAATCCGACGGTTTTGCGCCGTGGCAGACCATCGTCGCTGAAGTCCAGCAGCCGCCGCAGGCCTTCGTCCATGCTGAAGTCGTGGAGGCGCTGCCAGAGGGCCTCGTTGATGCCCGGTTTGTGGCGGGAAGATTCGAACCACCGGTAAATGTGCAAATCCGTGCTCTTGTCTTCCCGGACCGAGTACCCCTCCATGAGCTCCTGCCAGGTGTACAGGTTTCGGCGCAGGGGGTTGTAGGGCATGTTCTGCGGAGCGTAGAGGAAGTTGGCGCCCCTCCGTCTGAGATCAATTTCCAGTTCCAGGGGAAGAATACAGCCAATGAACAGGGTGGTGTCATCGATATGGTAGGTGTTCCAGTCAACGGTTACCTCCCGCAGGTCGATGTGAATGAGGGTCGTGTTGCTGAGGTCGTGGTTTCCGGTCAGGAGCCACTCATGATCGAGGGTCCGGAGGATGGTACAGGTAGGGCCGCCAAATTTAGTAGACATGATCGATGGGGGAGTTAAGCGCTATGCGTTTTTTAGTGCCTGGTGGAGACGAAGGATTTGCGGCAAAAGTAACTGCCGGCCGTCATTATTGATCACCCAGTCCGCGGCGGCTTCTTTCCGTTCGTCGGTCCACTGACGGTCGGCCCGGGCCCGGAAGTCGGCTTCCGTCATTCCGTCTCGGGCGAGGACGCGGGTGCAACGAACCGGGTAAGGCGCCGCGACCACAATGATGCCGTCAAAGCGGTCGCGCTGACCAATTTCCAGGGTGATGGCCGCCTCGTAGAGCGCATAGGGAACCTCCGGCTGCTGCTTCAGCCAGGCCACGGTATCCCGCCCGACGGCCGGGTGGACCAGGCCGTTGAGTCGCTCCAGGGCTGGAGGATTATTGAACACCTCCGCCGCCAGCCATTTACGGTCCAGGGAGCCTTCCGCCGTGTAGGTGCGCGGCCCGAAGGCCGCCACCAGCTCGTCCCGCAGCGTGGGATCTTCCTGCATCAGCCGCTTGGCGGCGGCATCCGCGTAATAAACGGGAATCCCCAGCCGGGAAAACTCCGCACAAACGGTGGATTTTCCCGACCCGATGTTGCCGGTCACGCAAAATAATTTAGGCATATGGCGGGGTAGTTGAAGCTGCCGGTGGTCCGTTCCGGCCCCGGGTGAAGGTACGATTTGCGCCCGGAAATTTACGGTGGAAGGCTACCCGTTTCGGCCAGGATCTACTGAGGTGTCACGACCTTGCTCCTCGGTGATCACCCGGCACCTGCGCGCTCGCGCCCTCGTGCTCAGCCGGGGTCAGCCACAAAAACTACTTTGCGCTGCTTCACTATCTTAACCCCCGTGAAGGGAAAAACTACCTTAGCGGATGGCATCGAGCGGATCGTTGCCCGCATCGGGCGGGGCGCGAGCTACCTCAACGTGCTGTTGATCGTGATCATCATCGTGGACGTTTTCCTGCGGGCAACCTTTTCCCTCACCAGCGTCTGGGTCATCGAGCTGGAGTGGCACCTTTTTGCCATTATTTTCTTGCTGGGCATTCCCTACGCGCTGCAAAAAGACCGCCACGTGCGGGTGGACCTCTTTTTTGAGCGATTTTCCCCCCGCAACCGTGCCCTGGTCAATCTGGTGGGCGGCCTGATTCTGCTGCTGCCCTGGTCCCTGGTGTTGCTGTACACCGGTTGGCAATTTGCCGCCGAGGCCTGGACGAGCGGGGAGGGTAGCCCGAACCCCAACGGTATTCCCACCTTTTTTCCGATCAAGGCCATTATTCCCCTGGCGGCCGCCCTGCTGTTCCTGCAGGGGCTGGTGAGTACCCTGCGCGCCTACGCGGCGTACGCCACCGGGGAGGCCACCGATCAGGAACCCCAAAATGAAGGAGCATGAGTCTCGCGGTGCTGGCCATCATTCTCTTCGTGAGTATTTTCCTGCTGGTGCTCTACGGCTATCCGGTGGCCTTTACACTGGGAGGCCTGTCGCTGATCTATGCCTTCTGTTTTCTCGATCCCGCGGTGCTCAGCCTGCTCCCCAACCGGGTGATGGGGGTAATGGAAAACTCAGTACTGCTGGCCGTTCCGCTCTTCGTCTTCATGGGCATCATGCTGGAGAAGAGCGGCCTGGCCGAACGCATGTTGCGGACGATGTCCGACCTCTTTGGTAGGGTCCGGGGAGGGATGGCGGTGTCGGTCATTGTGGTCGGGGCCCTGCTGGCGGCCTCCACGGGTATCGTTGGGGCTACGGTGATCACCATGGGCCTCATCAGCCTGCCGCCCATGCTGAAAAAGGGGTATCCCGCTACGGTCTCCACAGGAGTGATTGCGGCTTCCGGGACCCTGGGGCAAATAATCCCTCCCTCGGTGGTGCTCGTGCTCCTGGGCAGCGTGCTCGGGGTTTCGGTGGGCAAACTGTTTCGGGCCGCCCTGTACCCGAGCCTGGTGCTGGTGGCGGCCTACGTGGTCTACATTCTGGTGCTGGGCCTGGTGAAGCCCAAACTTTTCCCGCAGGGCCAAACCGAAAATAGGGTTTGGGATGCGGGATTCGTCAAACAGCTGTTGGCCAGCCTGTTCCTGCCGTTGCTGCTGATTCTGGCCGTTTTGGGCTCCATTCTGATGGGCTGGGCTTCCCCCACGGAAGCCGCCGCCGTTGGCGCCGGGGGCGCCATCTTACTCACCTGGAGCCAACGGAAATTGTCGGGCACCGTGCTGCGGGAAGTTTGTGAGGATACTACCCACCTGACCTCCATGGTGTTCATGATCTTGCTGGGGGCGACGACCTTTTCCCTCGTTTTCCGGGAGTTGGGGGGCGATCAGTTTCTGGTGCAATTGATTGAGCGTAGTGACCTGCCCGAATATCAGTTTCTGGCGCTGGTCATGTTGGTGGTCTTCATCGCGGGCTTCTTTATCGACTTCATCGAGATCGTCTTCATCATCGTCCCCGTCGTGACGCCCCTGTTCGTGGCCTACGGCACTGACCTGATCTGGCTAGGTATTTTGCTGGGGATCAACCTGCAGACGAGTTTCCTCTCACCGCCCTTCGGTTTTGCCCTTTTTTACCTCAAGGGAGTGGCTCCGCCCGGAGTAACCACCGGCCACCTTTACCGGGGCATCATTCCCTTTCTGATCATTCAGGTACTGCTGATGGTGGCCGTGCTGGCCTTTCCGGAATACCTCGGAATTATGGGGTAGTCGGATCGGCGGACCGCAAGCCGCGGAACGCCTGACCAAGATAGTTAATCAGGTCTTCGGCCAGCAGGCTTTCCTGTCCGAGTTCGCTAGCGGCCAGGTCGCCGGCCAGACCGTGCAAATAGACCCCGAGGAGGGCCGCCTGTTCGGGGGAATACCCCTGGGCCAGCAGGCCCGCCAGTACTCCGGTGAGGGCATCACCCATGCCCGCCGTTCCCATGCCCGGATTGCCGGTGGGATTGAAATAGAGGCGCCCGTCGGGGAGGGCAATGCTGGTATAGCCCGTCTTGAGCAGCAGAATGACCTGATGCGTCCGGGCCATTTCCCGTTGAAGCTCCCAGCGGGCAAAGTCATCGTCCGTTTGGCCGAACAGCCGTTCAAACTCCTTGGGGTGGGGCGTCAGGATGCTGTTAGCGGGAAGGTGTTCCATCAGGGAAGGGTTCCTGGCCAGCAGGTTTAATCCGTCGGCATCCACGACAATTGGGCGGTCGTAGCGGGTAAGGAGTTTGCCGAAGGCTGCTTCCGTCAGGGCTTCCGTACCGAGACCGGGACCAATGGCGAGGGTAGTATAGCGATCCAGGGGGCCTACCTCGGTGGCGTGGTAGCGGTGAGCGTCCACCTCACACATGGCTTCGGGGAAGCTGATCTGCATGATTTCGTATCCACTTCGGGGAACGTGGCAGGTAAGGAGGCCCGCACCGGTTCTGAGGATGGCTCTGCCCGTAAGGACCGCCGCGCCCATGCTGCCGAAACTGCCCGCGTACAGAAGGACGTGACCGAAAGTACCCTTATGGTCATTGGCCCGGCGGGGACGCAGGAGTGGAGCCAGCTCCGCCGCCGTGCTTTGACGGGGAGTAGGTTGGTTGGCCTCCCCCACGATTTCCGGCACGGCATCGTCCGCCAGTTGGAAGGAAACCCTGCTCCAGTCGCCCAGGTAGTCCGTGTTGGCGGGGGCGTACAGGCAAAGCTTGGGGTAGCCGAGGGTAAAGGTGTGGTGCGCCCGGAAGATGGGCTCCTGGCTCGGGCCATCGGCCATCAGGCCGCTGGGTAAATCAATCGCTACCCGTCGGAGGGGAAGCTGATTGAGGTGGTGGATAAGCTCGGCCCAGTATCCCGTGATGGGCCGCGAAAGGCCGGTGCCAAAGAGTGCATCAACGAGAATGGCATCCTTCGGGAAATTGGGTAAGGGGCCGTTTTCCTCGATGGGGTGAAGGATCAAGCCCGCCCGGGTAGCCTTTTCCTGGTTGGCGAGATTGTCCTGACTGGGGGCAGAAATCTCCGCCAGATAGATTTTTACGGTATATCCCCGTTGGTGGAGAAGGCGGGCGGCGACCAGACCGTCACCACCGTTGTTGCCCGATCCGGCGACGATGATGATGGTGGGCTGGCGCCCGGACAAACTCTGGATAAAGGCTTCCGTAAATGCCGTGGCGGCGCGTTCCATCAAGTCCTCACTGCTGATACCATGCCTGCTGATGGTCGCCTGGTCAAGCGAGCGGTGCTGCTGGGCGGTGAGGATGTACATAGATGGTGCTTTACTGCTGCTGTTCTTCTTCCAACTCGGCGTCTTTCCGGTCGAATTTCAGCACCCGTTTCCGACTTTTGAAGGGGATGTAGCGGTAGGGACGTTCCTGAAGATCGGTCAGGAGAGTATCGGCGGCCATGCTGGCGCGGTTGAGGCGGTCGTAGATGGCGTCGTCCTGAAGTAATTTACCGAGCGTGCCTTTGCCGGACTGTACGTCCGACATGATGCCACTCACGCCGCTGAGGGCCTGATCCGCTTCCTGAAGGGTACCCCGGAGTTGGGTGATGCTGGCGTTTACCTCGGCCATGGTTTTATCCAGGTCTACCTCACTCAGGGAGCCGGTGAGTTCTTCGGCATTATCGATGATGCCGGCGATGGATTCCTGTTTACTGGCCAGGGTTCCGGTGAGTGCTTCCAGGTTTTCCATGGTGGCGTTGATCTCTCCGGCGTTGGCGTCCATAATGCGCTGGAGGCGGGCCGTGGAGAATTTCAGGTTTTCCATCGTAGCGGCCAGGTCCTGGCTGGACCGGGCAATCGGGTTGTCACTTTCCTTACTGAACAGCATGTATTCCAGACTGTCGAGGGTGCTGCCGATCTCGGCCTTCAGGCCATCCAGGGGGTTCTCTCCATCGTCGCCGCCGGTGAAGGAGGCCAGAATACTTTTGGAGTTCCCGATCAGCAGGCTGCCGGGTTCGGCGCAATCTCCGTTGCCGAAGCAGGGGTTTTCGTATTCCAGTTCAATGGCCTTTTCGCCCAGCAGGCTGATGGTCGCCAGCGAGGCCACGGTTCCCTTGGGAACGTTGACGCTTCGGTTGACGTCCATGGACACCTTGACCAAACGGCTTTGTTGGTCCAGTTGAATGTCGTTTACGGCACCTACCGTCACTCCGCTGATCTGTACGGGAGTGCCGATGGTCAGCCCCGCAACGTTGTCGTAGTTGGCGTAGTAGATATGGGAACGGGAAAGCAGGTTGCTTCCTTCGATGTATTTGTAGCCCCAGAAAGAGAGGGCGATGGCAACGATGGCGAGGATGCCAATTTTAACTTCGTAACGCATACTTGGGGTTGCTGAATGGCAAAGGTTACCTTTTGCTGGCTGGGTTAGAGTGAGCGTGGTATTGGCCGCAAAAGTACGGCTCTGTAACGTGCCCGGCAGAACATTGGTTTGATGAAAGGACCCGGACTTGCCATTGGCGGGTATCCACGCATAGGATTTACCCCCGCGAGGAATGGCCCATAAATAGGGAGAAGCCCCTGATTGGTAGGTGATTATAGGCGGGAAAAACCATCGTCTTTGTGCCGAACTACGCCGGGAAAGGAAAAATAATTCCTCGGGTCGGGCCTCAGCAAGGAGGGCTACTGTTCGGGGGTGGCCACGGAGGAGGGTGCCGGCTCAAACTCACTCACCCAGCGGATGGCTTCCAGTACCCGTTCCCGCTCCCGGTTCAGGTCCTCCTCATCGTACTGGTAGGCTTCGGCGAAGACGGCCAGTACGTCGTCGAGAATGGGAGCGATACTCGGCATATCAAAGTAGAGTCTGCCGGAACGCCGTTCCACCCAGTCGATGGGATAAAGGGCCAACTCGCGCTCGATGCACCAGGCGGCTTCCGCGGCGGCCAGGCGGCCAACGTCCGTTCCTTCGCTTCTTTTTGTGGCGGCCTCGATGATTTCTGGCGTCTGCTTGCCGTAGTTGGCCACCAAATAGGCGGCGCGATCCGGACTGAGACTGGCTTCCTCCAGCTGTTGGGCAATCTCTTTTTCGTAGGCCAGTACGTCCGCGTAATTTTTAAATGGTCCTCCCGAGAGCGTAATGTCCTTGGTGGTGTTTTTGGCCAGGTCTTCGCCTCCGGCCCGCAGCTGTTTGCCCAAGCGGTCAACGACCCGTTCCGCCATTTTACGGTAGCCAGTAAGCTTACCGCCGGCGATGGACAGCAAGCCGGAATCGGACTCGAAAATTTCGTCCTTCCGCGACATCTCCCCGGCTGATTTGCCCTCCTCAAAGATGAGGGGGCGTACGCCGGCCCAACTGGATTCTACGTCCGCGACGGTGAGGTTGACCGTGGGGAAGATGCCATTGACGCCCTCCAGCAGATACTGTACGTCTTCCAGGTAGGTAGGAATTTTGTTGGGATCACCCTCGTAAGGGGTGTCGGTAGTGCCGATGTAGGTGGACCGCAGACGGGGAATGGCGAAGAGCATGCGGCCGTCCGGTACGTCGAAGTACACGGCGTTCTTCAGGGGCAGGCGTTCGCGAGCAACGACGATGTGGACGCCCTTGGACAGGAAGAGCCGCTTGGCGTTCATGCTCTTGTCGATTTTGCGCAGATCGTCCACCCAGGGGCCGGCCGAACTGATGACGTGCTCGGTCCGGACGGTAATTTCTTCTCCGGAAAAGCGATCGCGACAGACGACGGCATCAATCTTCTCCTCGGCGTTATAGCCGAAGTCTACGGCCTCCACGTAGTTGAGGGCCGTGGCGCCGTGTTTTTCGGCCGTTTTCACGTTCTCGATGGTCAGTCGGGCATCGTCCGTTCGATATTCCGCATAAAACCCTCCTCCCTTCAGGATATCGTCCCGCAAAAGGGGTTCCCTTTCTTTGGTTTCCTCCTTGCTGAGCATGACGCGCTTGTCGTCTCCCTCCACGTCGGCCAGGAAGTCATAGACCCACAGCGCCATGCTGGTGGACATTTTGCCCAGCGAGCCGCCCTCCACGAGGGGGAGCAGCATTTTTTCCGGCCGAACCAAGTGGGGGGCAAGGTCGTGGACGATGGCCCTTTCCTGTCCGACCTCCCGCACGAGACCGATCTCCAGATTCTTCAGGTACCGGAGACCACCGTGAATCAGTTTGGTGGATTTAGAACTCGTCCCCGACGCAAAGTCATTTCGCTCGATGAGCAGTACGTCGAGTCCGCGACTGGCGGCATCCAGGGCAACTCCGGCTCCGGTGATGCCACCTCCAATGATGACCAGTTCGAAGGTGTGGTTGCGGAGTCTGTCGATTTTTGCCTGTCGCTGCGGGGATGCTTGCATGGGTGTCGAGTTATGTTTTTTCGGGTGGGGAATACTCCTGATCGTAAAAGTAGCTCCAGCCAGTTAACTGGAAATTAAGGTGGTGGTTGAGTTTCCGGTCAATAAGTACCAACAAAATATGGGCCCTAAGGATCGGGCACTCGCAAGTTGAATTGAAATTTCGCCCGGGAAATCGTTTGTTTTCTCCTGGATAGTATCTTCCCCCTTGCGCTAAACGTCAAAATTATATGGTTACCCCCGAGATCATTTGTGCCGGAGAACTTCTAATGGACCTGATCAGCACGGAATACGCTGAAGATTTTCGATCGGCGGATCGCTACCAGCGGCTGGCCGGAGGAAGCCCGGCCAATCTGGCCATGAACTTGGCCCGTTTGGGACGGAAGGTGGGTCTGGTGGCTACGGTAGGGCAGGACGACGCCGGCGCAATGCTCCGGGAAGGAGTAGCCTCCCTTGGCGTGGACGTGACCCATTTGGGGCGATCGGAGGAACCGACGACACTGATCCTGGTTACCAAATCCCGGGAGGTATCCAATTTCGAAGCCTACCGGCTTGCGGACCGGATGATTACCGACGACCAATTCCCCCCGGCCTACTTCCAACAGTGCTGGGTCTTCCACACGACGGCCTTTGCGCTGAGCCGGGAGCCGGCCCGCTCCGCCATCCTGCGGGCGGCCGATTTGGCCGCCGCCGCCGGCGCGCGCGTCAGTATAGACTTCAACTACGCCGGAAAAATTTGGCCGGATCGACGGGAAGCCCTTGAAATCCTTCGGCGGTACCTGGCGCCGGCGGGCAGTTTGGCCAAGTTCAGCGACGTGGATTACGCCCGCCTGTTTGCGGAGGAAGTCAAAGATCCCTTCGTGGCCGCCCAACGGATCAGGGAGCAAGGCGCGGACGTGGTCTGTCTGACGATGGGGGAAGGCGGGAGCTACGTGGTGCACGACGACGGACAGTTTCACCTGCCCGTCCGTCCGGTGGAGGTCCGCGACACGACCGGCGCCGGAGATGCCTTTTGGTCGGGCTTCCTGGCCGCTCACCTGGCGGGGCACGACTGGGAATCCTGCGCGAAGGCGGGCCGGGGGATGGCGGAGCGTAAGCTCACCGTCCTCGGACCGGTACGGGGGACCGTGAATCTGACCGAGTTGATGGAGGACTAGGGGCAGTCGAGGTAAATCTGGGCCCCGCGGAACAGCATCCGGGAATCGACTTTGCACCCGCGCTCCGTCGCCCAAAGCGTGTCCCGGCGCATACTTTCCCGAACGTTTTGCTGGGTCAGCACATCAAAGAGGAGCACGTATTTCCCCGGCCGTTCGGCCTCGCGGATGCTCTGGATGACCGGCCGTTCCTCCCGGTCACGGCTGCGGGGGTGGATGCGCCGGTAATAGTCGTAGGTAGGTAGGGTGCTGTAGTGCAACAGTGGCTGGAAACCGGGCTGCAGATCGGTGGAAATGATCCGGGATTCAGAAAACTTCAGGGGGTGGAGATAGTGTCGCACCACGTTGGTGCTGCCCAGTATCAGGAGGAGCCCCGCGATCATTGCGTACCGCCAGTATTTGCCCGGCAGGTTGTCGGTGATGCTTCTGGCCCCGATGGTGGCGGCCAACCAGAGTGGGGGCAGCAGGAACAGGAGCAGCCGCGGAATGAGGCTATAGAGCTTTACCGAGGAGGCCGCCAGAACGATCAGGAGTGGCAGCGCAAACAGCAACTTGCGGTCGTCAAAATCTTGCAGTAGGCCACTGAGGTAGAGGGCCCACCCTCCGAACATGGCCAGTGCGGTAAACCCGAAAGCCAGCTTGATCGGGCTGTTTAGCTGCACCAGCGTCCGGATGAATTCCTCAATACTGCCGGGGGAAACGTTAAAGAAATACGCCTGATGGTATTTGTTGAGCTCCGGGTCACCCACCGAGGGCTGGAGGACCAGAAAATAGAGCAGCGCAAAGGCCAGGAGCCAGAGGAAGCCTACGGGGAACCATTTGAGGCGGGCGTTACCGCGGGTGCAGAGTAATCCCGTCAGGCCGATGGCCGCCAGCAGAAAGATGGCGGGCAGTGAAGTCCAGATGGCCAAACAGCCCCACAGGGCCCAGGACCAGCCGGGGCGTAAACTCCGTAGGGCTCTGGCGAGCAGCAGGGCGGAGATGCCCAGGTCCAGGGCGTAGGGCTTGATTTCGTTGACGTAGCGCAGGGTGGTGGGGTTGACGAAGAGGAAGGCCAGCAGCAGGAGGCGCCACCATCCTAGCCGCAGATGACGACCAGCGCTCAGCAATCCGATTACGGCGAGCATTCCGCCCAGCAGTGCCGGGAGGCGGAGGGCCCGTTCCCCGTAGCCGAAAATTTCTCCGCAGAGCTTGGTCAGGACGAGGTAGAGTGGGGGAGCGTAGGTGCCGTAATCCTGGGGGGAAAACAGGCCGCCGAAGGACCGGTCAAAAACGTTGCGGGCCACGTTGGCCTCGTCAATGAACAGGGCAGGGGAAGACCACCAGGCCAGGACCCACAAACTGCCCCCGAGGAAGAGGAGTATCCATAAAGACCAAGGTTTCCACTGTTTGCCCGTCATGGCACAAAACTACACCAGCGGGCAAATCCGTACCTAAGGGGCACGCCACAATCGGGAGCGAAATACTTGCTTTTAGCGCAAATTTTTTTTTCGGGGACATGTTCCTGAAAATCAGGAATTTGCTGGGGACGAAGGCAACTTTTTTCCGTTTTCAACGCGTTTTACTTGCAAGGGTCTTTTTGACACCCCTATATTTGCACCGCTTTCGGAAGGAAGTATGGCTGAGCAGCCAGCAGACGCGGATGTAGCTCAGTTGGTAGAGCGCAACCTTGCCAAGGTTGAGGTCGCCGGTTCGAACCTGGTCATCCGCTCATTACCCGGTTACTCGCTTTAATAGTGGGTAGCCGGGTTTTTAGTTTGGTGCAACTGCTTGATAGATCGGTAGTTACGGTCAATGCCGAGTTAAGTGTAGTTGTTCGAAAGATACCTAATTTTTGGTCGTAAATCAAGCCGTCGGGGAAGGCCATAAGCAGAAAATCGGTGAGCATATCCCTGCGGGGCTCCTCCCGGAAGATCGCCCCCAGGTTGTTGAGGCCTTGAAGAACGGACTCCAGTATCTTGCCGTGATTTTTGAGCCGTGCTTCCGCGTCGGCCAATCTGTCGCTGATTTCGTCGCACCGGGCGATAACGGCGTCCCGGTCCTCGACGGAGACGGCACCCGTCGCCAGCAACCAAGCAATGTTCTGGCGGGCTTCGTTGGCCTTCTTAGCTTCCGCCCGAAGGTTTTTCACCTCTATTTCAGTATTGGCCCGGAGAATCCGGCTCCGCTCCTCTGCTTTCTTCCCGAGCCGCTGCGAGGCTCTTCCGGACAATGTTAGCTGTTGGATCAACTCAAGGGCGTCCTTGTTGAGCTTATCGGCGTCTATCCGGTAGTGCCGCGGAGTGAACTTGCCACAGATCAAATACTTCTTCGGCTTGCGGCGGGTGTTCTCGTTGGGAACGGATAGGGTAAGCCTGGAGGAGCAATGCGGACAGGCGCATACCGGGGCCATGAAAGCGTCTTGCTTCTTTCTGCTTTTGGCTGTCTTGGCTTGCTTTGCTGACCTCATTCGGGCAATCTTCCTCCCCTCCTCCGGAGTCATGGGGGCCGGAGCGTCGAAGGGGTAGCCCCGGTACATTCCCCAGGCCATTGGGTTTTCAATCAGTTGGATTGCTGAGTCGTAGCTCCCGAGTGCTTCTTTGCCGCCGGCACGTCGCCAAGCTGCTTTCATGTTGATCCCGGCAAGGACGTAGTCTTTGAACTTGACGAACGGCTCCCAAGCGGGGCCCTTCAGGATGCGGTAGTTCTTTGGCGTCCTGGTGATCCATTCCCGAACGTAAATCCGGGGGAGCTTGGGGACGGGAAGGATGCCTACTTCTACCCGTTGGGTGTAGCACCGTTTGATGTTCTGAGAGTTCTTCTTTGAATACTCCTCCGCCCGGGCGAGGTCAAGCATGAACATGGAAACGGACATTGTATCGTCCCAATCGACCCAACGTTCCACAATGTTGATGTAAACCCCTATTTGCTGGAATTTCTCTATCCAGGAAGCACCGTTGAGGAGGTTACGGATGTAGCGGTCCGCTTGCAGGAACACAAAGCACGTCACCGCCTTCGAGGGGTTGCTCTGATTGTGTCTCCTGAGCTCGTCGTACGCTTTTTGAATGTTGGCCCGGTTCGCCTTCCATCCGCTTTCCGCTGCTGCGAAATTGAAAAGGATTTGCGCCTTCGGGTTGCTCTTCAGGATATGCCCTTCGACTCCCTTGTCTTGGGACTCAATGGATATTCCGGCGTCCTGCTTCTTGGTGCTTACGCGGGAACCAACGGCAAAATAAATATGGTCGGTGATTTTCACTACTCGGGATTGTCTGTGTCTTTTTCTTTGTCCGGCTTGGTTTTGGGCTCGTCCTCTTGGTAAAGGACTTGCTCCTCCGCCCTGTCGAAAAGATAATCCAAAATCAGGTTATCCAGGGCATTGGGTTCGGAAAGAATTTCTTTGATCGTGGCACTCATGCTAACCTCTTTTTCTGTTTGTGATTAAATGGCGTTGACATTCGATTTTCTTAAAAGCATACTCAGGAAGACCGAAGCAGTCGCATAAAAGCATGGGGGAGAAACAATAGCCACCTAGCAAGCTCAAGTGAGCAAGCATTTTCCATTTTTCAGACGTGTAGGGCTTCTCCACCAACTCGGCAAGCGTCACGCCCTCGGGTAAATACTTGGGTGCGTTTTCGTGGAGCACGTCGGTGAATTTGTTGCGGGTCATCGTTGTGTGTAAAAATTGATTGACTGCCCCAACTCCTCAGCCAAGTATTTACCGAAATAGTCTGCCTCGGTCTGTGCTGTTTCCTCGTTGCTGGGCCAATCCGGGCAATGGTTTAATACGATGTGGCCTACCTCGTGGTAAAACACAAACCTTTTTGTAGGCACATTCAATCCGTTTTTCATCCATATTGTAGCATTGCAATCGGTTTGGCCCAGTGCATTTTGCAATACATCTTTGTAAACGACCTTTACCCCAAGTGCCTGGGCCATGCCGTCATAACTCATATCGGTTGACCGGAACAGTTCAGCCGTCTCAATGACCGCCTTTTGCAGTTCTGCACCTCTAGTCGGTGGCGTGGGCTTATTGATTTGATAGTAGGCCATGCCCATAAGTAGGGTCGGGGCAATCAGGATCAGGTATTTTAGCGTCTCCCTCATTTCTCAACAACTTTACTCTCCCTCATCCAGCACCAAGTAAACACGGCACCGTGTAGGATCATCATGGTTACGGTAATTGCTTGACGCATCAGGCTGGGCCCGTTGAGTGCGGTTGCGGCCAAGTCGCCAGCGACCGTAAACAAGATGGCCAGGATGGGCCCGAGCTTGGGGTTTCGTTCTAAGGCTCTCCACATCATATCCGATACCGATTTTTTGCCTTGTAAAGCATGACGCCAGCCGCCCCAAGTGCGACCATGCCGCAAAGCAGATCAAGGACGGGCACGGCCAGGGCGTAAAAGACCGCAAACAGGGCCATGCTGATAAAGTAGATTTGGGCGGGACGGGTCATACAATCACCGATTGACGGCCCCAGGCCTGGAACATTTCGCGGAGCTTTGGGTCCATGGTGTGCCCGAAGTCATTTAGGATGCCTTCCGCTCTGCGGTGCTTTCTCCGGTTCAGGTAGTTTTGCCGGTGGGTTGCCCATTTTTCGGGGTCCGGTTCGTACTGGCAGCAATCTTGACGCCCCCGGCGTTTGTCGGTGTCGAAGATCACCCCTTCTTCCTTCAGGTTGCTCATGGCCCGGGAAGCGTTGGTCGTGGGAATTTTTACTACTTCCTGGAGTTGATCCCGGTTCGCATAAGGAGCGTCGGGATGGTTGAAGTAGTAGTCCCTGAAGAAACGGGCGCAAGTCCTGGCCTCCCGGGGGAGGTCCAGGCGTCGGAGCGCGGCGAGTTGCGCCGTTTCGTAGGCAGATGTTCCGCTTCTCATTGGTAGGACTTTTTGAACCCGCCAGCGGGAGTTTTAGCGATAAGGCGTTCATCGAGTAGGCGGGATAGGATTACGTTAGTCTCCTTCTGCGTCCGCTTTGCTACGGTTACAATTTCCTTGAGGCTTCGTTCTTTGTTGTCGGACATGAGTTGAATCACTCCGGCGCGGCCAGCGCGTAATTTCGTCAGTTCCATAAGGGATGTTTTTTTTGAAAGGCTCCCCGGCTCAACTGCCGGGGAGCAAAATGTCGATCATGCGATAACTATTCAATTCTTAGGCCTCGATCACGGTGACGCCGAGTTCCCGGAGGCGTTCCGTAACGCTATCAATGATCGCGGACTTCTTTTCTTGGATCAGGTTCTCCATGGCAATGCTTTCCAGCCAGAAGAGAACGGACATTCCGTCAATCTGGAAACAGACCTCCACTTCGAATTGCTCTGAGTTGAATCCTTTGAAAACCGGGGCCTTCAGGGTGAAACGGCAATCAAATTCGGATTCGAGCTTCTGCTCAAAGTGGTGCAATTTGCTCCCCTTGAGATTATCTTCCTTTTCGAGAACCTGAGTAACGGCCCCTTTGAATTTCAGGATTTTTTCCAGGGTGGATTGATGCTCTTCGGGGTCTGCGAAAAGGTGGCGCAGGAATTTCAGCTTTTGGTGAAGACTCTTCGGGGCGACCTTGTGCTCCTGATTGATGTTCAACTCCTGGAGTTTCGGGTCCATGAGGAGGCTACCGATGATGGTGAAACCGCCGTGGCGAAGATTCCGGTCGTTGGTCCGAAGAGTAATGGTTCCGTCTTCTTTGTCTACGATGGTAGACATTTCGGAGAATTTGAGGTATTCGTCCTCTGCTTCGGTACGCTGTTCCAGCCAATCGGCAGGGGTGGTAATTACTCCCCTGAGCGTTTCGCGCTGCTGGACAGGAAGTTCTTGGGCTTGTCCGGTACGGATTACCACTTCGTTTCCTTCGTCGTTATTGACGCTGATTTGAATTTTTTCCATTGGTGTTGTGTTTGATTTTGGTGAATGAATTATGCGGACTTCGCGCTGATGTTCAGGATGGAACTCTGACGTTCATTGTCCTGGAGAGACCGGTCGTAGATGTATCTGCCCTCCTTGGTGTAAAGGCCCATCCGGTTGAGGTCGTAGTAAGGGAGAGCGAAAAGCTCGGTCCGTTGAACTTCCTTGCCAGCGGAAAGGACTTTGTTCAGGAGTTTTTGCTCTGACTTGGCTTCGCTGACCGTCAGTTCTCCGTATCGGCTACGGGGGAGGCCGTCAAGCTCTTCATAAGCTCTGTCCAGGGCCTCCAATGGGTCAGGGGTGTTGATGATGATTTCCTTGTACTTCTTCGCCAGTTCCTCCCGGTTGAAGATGTAAAGGCCCAGGTCTGCAACCCGCTTCTTCTTTTCGTCGGTGTCTTCTTCGGAAAGCTCGAAGTCAATGTCTTCGAAATGTCGCTTGGTGTGAGCTTCTTCCAGGTAATCCGGATCAACCTGATGTGGAATAGTATTCGGCATGGTAATTGGATATTGTGCCAGTATTGGCGGGTTAATCGAAGGGGATGTTTTCGTCCAGGTCTACGGGACTCCCTTCAGGAAAGTGCTGGGAACTGCCATAGGGCAAGTCCTCAAGCCATGAATCTGTATCGTTATAGTCAGCAGCAGCGGGCGTCTTCGGGGCCGACGGGTGATTGCCCGTTAGCGAAAAGTCTGGATTGTCAAGTTCTTCGAAAACCCCTGTTTCGCTTTTGAACTGGAGAATGACGTCTCGGGCTCCGCCGTGCCGGTTCTTCCCGACAATTACTTCAGCCATTCCAAGGAGCGAATTGCCCTGTTCGTCTTCGGTGATTTTGTAGTATTCCGGGCGGTAGAGGAACATCACCATGTCGGCGTCCTGTTCCTGCGATCCCGACTCTCTCAAGTCCGACAGTTGAGGCCGCTTATCCCCTCCCCTGGCCTCAACCGCCCGAGATAGCTGGGAAAGGGCAATGACCGGGACTTCCAGTTCTTTGGCAAGAGCCTTGAGCCCACGGCTGATTCCTGCGACTTCCTGCTCCCTGTTCTGTCCCTTTTTGGCGTTGGTCCCCATCAATTGCAGATAATCAATGATTATCATGGAAAGCGGAGTCCCTTTCTTTGCCATTTTCCGCGCCGTTTCCCGGGCTTTTGCTCGGACCTTGGACAATGTGATTCCCGGGGTGTCGTCAATGAAAAGACTCCAGGTTTTGATCTTCGCGTTCGCTTCGTGCATTAAATCCCGAGCAACTTTGTCTTTTCTGAGCCTTGACCAATCCCGCAAGCGGTTTCCAGGGACTCCGGACTCAGCACTCAGATTGCGGCCATGGCATTGATCCTTTGACATTTCCAGGTTGAAAATGAGGACGCCTTTGTCTTTCCTCCGGGCAACGTTGCGCCCGAGGCCCATTGCGAAAGCGGTTTTACCCATTGCAGGGCGGGCAGCGACCAGAATGAGATCGCCAGGATGAAATCCGGTGGTAACGCGGTCAAGCGATTTGTAACCGCTACTCAGGCCCGGGGCCTCCGCATTTTCATCCGCGGCAAACTCCTCCAACTTTTGTAAGTACCGATCCCCAATGTCACCGGCAAGCTCAGGTTTTGAGTCCGGACCAATTCCGTTCACGCCCCCAATCCAGTTTTCCAGTCCGTCGATTTGCTCGAAAACGTCTTCGTTGCGGAGAAGAGCGTCGGAGAAGTTGTTCGCTACCTCGATGCCTGTGCGGGCGATATACTTCTCAGCAACCACCAAAGAATGATCCTCAACGTAGAAGGAAGAAGAGACTCTTCCCCGGAGTTCCTGGAAGTAGGGCATCCCGCCGGCTTCCTGGAGCGTTCCCCGCTTCGTCATTTCTTCAGCAACCAAGTAAAGCTCAACCTCCCTTTGGGAATTGAAAATACTGGTCATTGCCTCGAAGATCAACCGGTTTCGCGGGTCGAAAAAGTGATCGGCCTTAACTAGATCAATGGCTTTCGGGAATCCATCTTGAAAGAAAAGACAAGCTGAAATTAGTTGCTTTTCAATGCTGACGGCTGACGGCTTGAGACTATCGAGACCTGTAAGCTCCTTCAGGAGCGGACTTTCTATTGCTTTGGTCATAGGGCGTCTTCTTTTTTCATTTCCTCAATCAGTTGGCGATGTTTTGCCAGCGGGCTTTCTCCCTGGAGGACGCCTTCTTTGACTTCGCCTTGTTCACGAAGAGCAGCGTACTTCGTCCGGGTCTTGTCAGTATTCACCCACGAAAAGAAGGAGCCCCGGCCACTGAGTAGACGGGTATGTGCTTTTTCCACGAAAGCATGATCCTGGATTCTGTGATTGATCCATTTCTTCATTTCGTGGTAGAATTCTTTCTTTGTCAGTTCAAGCCGCGCCCGGGTGCAAATGATTTGAGGTAGTCTTGGCTGTTTACGGATTTCCTCCACGCAGTTCGAGAAGACTTCATCCTCCAATGAAATTTCATTGTCATAATCACCCCTAGGAACATCAGAAATAGAGCGCGTTCCTCTCTCTTCTTTATTACTATGTTTCTCTTCTTTCTCTGTTTCTTTATTAGTGTTCGGTTTCCCGTTATCGGTTTTCCCGTTATCGGAAAACCGCACAACGGTGGAACCGTTATTCGATTTTCGGACAATGGTGTCCGTTGATCTTTTCTCAGGAGGTACGGGAACGTCGTCGACTTCGTAGTCATATCCAGCCAGTTGCCCGCCCTGGTCTTTCCGCTTCAGTTTCCGGGTCATATAACCGGCGATAATCAGTTCATGGATTCCAGACCGTAGCGACGCCTTTCCGTCTTTCTTCGACCGCTTGACAAGGTCTTCCATGTTGATTTCCCAACCGTCGGGTAGGCCAAGAAGATATTGGAGAATTCCCCGGGCCTTCCAAGACAGTTCCACGTCTTGAGAAGCGTCCCTACCGATCATAACGAAGGGCTTGTCCCTTTTTTTTCTGACAATCTTACTCATAGGTCGGCCAATTCATTTTCATAAGTCTTCACGCTTTGTTTCATTCTGTCTACTACCCCCATGGGGTCGTCTATCGGTAGCGTCATTATCATATCCCGTCCCTCTCTGGAGGA
This sequence comes from Lewinella sp. W8, assembly GCF_004375085.3. Classification (GTDB taxonomy): domain Bacteria; phylum Bacteroidota; class Bacteroidia; order Chitinophagales; family Saprospiraceae; genus Neolewinella. The sequence goes on along the minus strand of NZ_SNAQ03000019.1, from coordinate 78,290 downwards.
GACCAAATCTTTGGCAATGACGGCGTTTGCTATTTCCTCAAGCCCTTTAATCTTCGCGGCCTGAAGTGCGGTCTCAAGATTCCCAAAGGCAATGTCCAATTGGATCAAATCTTTTGCCGCGTCCATTTGGCGGAGCATCCGATCTACAAGCCGGACGACATTTTTTCCACTAGCTTTTCCCTTAGCCATTTTCTTGAGTTTTCATCCGCGTTCTGTTGAGCAGTCAACCGGCTTGCCCGGGTATGCCTACCGTTCTTGAGGCAATAGGCAATTAGCCGCTGTCGGATATTGATAATGTTGTTGAGACCTTCGACCAGGAAGCGGATTTCTTCCGGCGTGAAGTCTAAAGGACTATCAGTTCGACTACTCTCATTTTCCATTTGATTTGATCCTTTGGATGATTTCTTGCCGCCTGTCCTTCTGTTCTTTAGTGAGCTTGAAGGGGAGGCAACGCTTCACCCTCAGCCCGGGGCTAATCCTGGTAGTCTTTGGTTTATAATTCATAAGACATAGCTTTTCCAGCCCGCCGCGTGGCAGGATCAGTCATTTGGTCAAAATCGACCGGCAGCATTGGGGTAAAATGAAAAAGACCGCCTCGTAAAACGAGAGCGGCCCCTTTCCAATTGACGGCGCGTTTGTGCTAGGGCATACCCCAGCAATGGTTTTCGTTGCGCTCCGCCTTTCGGCGGGCCTAGTTCGTACTTAACGCACCGTCGTCAAAGGAACCACCCTTTGCTGTGCGTTAGCAAAACTAAGCAAGTATTTTATAATTCCAAAATTTTTGGAATAAATTCTATTTTCTGTTCTTGAGTTACAGCCTAAAGCTCGTCCAGGAACTTGTCTATGTCGTCGGACATAAGATCAAGTTTGGCGGAGATTTCATCTTCCTTTTTGGATGTTTGAACGTCTACTTCCTGATTTTCATTGGTTTCGGGAGGCGTGTAGTTAAAGCTATCTTGAGCAAGCATTTAGGGTACGTTTAGAATCGGATGACTGAGATTATTGCTGTGTAAAGTTAGCACGGCAAAATTTATTCCTCAAATCATTCCATCAACTTTTCAAACTCTTCCAACATTTTGTTGTATTTTTTTCGCATTTCTTCAATTTTACTTTGGTCTTTTTCTTTGCCGATTCTCTCCAGGAGCTTATCCATGGACTTCTTGAATCGTGAAACGGAGGCTTTCAGTTTTTCGTTTTGATCGACTCTTCGCGTCACGTCTTTAGTTAATCGGAGAATTGTCATTTGCTGTGTAGTGTTTTGTTCTCTGAGGGAATGGTTTTCTTCAACTAAGGGTAACACCATGGATTGAACTTCCTGGACGGCCCTTAGAATAGCATTTGCGTCTTGTCTGGAGGCGGTCTCCAGTTTTTTTTGTGCTTGAAAAAGCACGGAGTTGTTATTCTCTTTCTCGGTTTTGGATAATTCTACTAATTCTGAAAACTTATCATCAATCGATCTTAGATACTCTTCTATATTCTTCCATTGCCCCGGCTGGGTTAAGTAGAAATGCGCGGTCTTAGCAAAATCTATTCCGCGGACAAAGGAATCTCCTATTTTGAGTTCTTTTTTCTGGATGATCTTTCGGCCAACTAGAAAGCCACGTTTCATGGCCCATTTGTTGCTTAGTGAAACCTTATCGGCCACTCGCTGAGTCTCGGGCTCCAGTTTGAAAGAGCGTTTTTGAGCCTCAAAATCTTTCTTCAATTTTTCGACGAAGTGATAAATCCAAATCGTCACTTGCTGGGTGTCATATTCGTCGTAGCGCGTAAAATCCAAAGCCATGAAATCACATTTTACTGCAAAAATATGTTTCCAAATTGGAATTTTTGGAATAAACACTACGTTTTAATTATTTTTGCATCCGATGTGTGAGCCGCCTTTTTAGTGCGGTATGATTCTGTTTTTCCTTTGCTGCTGCTTCATTTCTTACCTCTTGATCCAATTCGTGAGGTTGTTCCTCATTCCCGGGATCGAGCGAGGAATCCGGGAGTTCCTGTGGCGGTACACCAATATTTTTGATCCATTCGAGCCGGTTGACAATCCGGAAAATATGCCTGTATGGGAAGACGACGAAGAGCTTCCCCCGGCTCCCTATGCCTGTGAAGAAAACCCTGAGCCTATCCTGGTCAATCACGAAGTACTGGGGGAAACCATCGATGTAGACTTTGAACTGGTGACGCCTGAGAGAGTCGAACGGCTCCGGGCGAACATTCGTCGGAAGACCGAAAACGCCGGAAGACACAATCTTACTGTAAATCAATAATCATGGAGGACAACACACTAACACAAGAAGAAAACCGGACGGTAGAGCAGATTGAAAACGAAATCCTGTTCGGCCGGACAGTCAAGTGGCTAAACTTCTTCATCGGATTAGCCCACGTCGTTAGTTTCCTGACGGGCTGCAATTGGGGACTGGCTTGGGCGAATGACAAAAGCGAAACGTGGGGGATCGTTGCCTACTTTGGCGAGGAAATTGCAATGATCTTTGGGGGGGTTATAGCCCTTACCATTTCCTCTGTTATTGAACTGATGCACCACGTAATTCCCCCAATTACTTTTTGGCTGGCCTTCATGTACAAGAAGACGTTTCGGAGCTTTCCCCGGGCGGTCCTGTTCGTCTTCTTAGCCGCCATGCTGGTAGGAATTACCCTGTTGAGCCGTAAGACAAGCGCAGGAGGCGCGGAGGCTCAGGCCTTGGCTATGCACGATGCACCGGAAGAGGTAGACCTTTCCGATCTGAAGGAAGACTTCCAGGCGGATACCCTGAACATCCGTAAGGTTCACGCGGCATCGTCAAAGGCGATTGAGCTTTCCTTCGGAGGCAAGGCGGACAGTATCGCAAGCATTTACACGCCCCGAATCGAGAAGGAGCGAAAGACCGCAGACAGAAACGCGGACCTGGATTCAAAGGTCCACCCCTGGGCCCCGGGCGATGCGAAGGCCCGGAGGTTGAAGGCTGACATTTTAGAACAAGAGATGCGGGCTAAAATCCGGACTGTTGAGGCGGCAATGAAGGTCGAGCTTGCGAAGGTCGAGAGCGAAGCGGCCCGGGAATTGTCTGAGGCCCGAGCGTCGTACAACGGCAATGCCCAAAAGCGGGAGAACAAATTTGACCAGGAAGAAGCAGAAGCGAAAGCCGCAACGGAAAAGCGGGTCCAGGATTGGACCGGCGGCACCAACTTCGCGGTGTGGCTTATTGTGTTTGGAATCTTTCTCAGGGAGTTCTACAAATGGATGAGCGGGCGCGAGTACGAAGGCATCGCCTGGAATGACGAAGCCCTACTCGGGAAGCTCCTGGGCAACATTGGCGGGATTTTTCATGACAAGCTGGAGCATTTGGTCCAAGGGGCTGAAGCGACCCGGGCGAAGGTCGCAGACCGTGGAGAGGCGAAGCCCTGGTCTATCCCCCGGCTTCGGACTGTCAATCTCGCTTTTGCCTTTGCCGCCTTCCTGTTTGGAATCACTCAGACTGTTATCCCCGAGGTAAACAACTTCCGGAAGGCCGGGGACATTTTCCCCTACCCCTGGAATTTTGGCTTCCTGGCCGTGGCTATGATCTACCTTTTCGACTCCGTCAGAAAGTACAGAAACGGCAAAGACACGAAAACACGATCCGGACACACGCCAAACACGAATTCCGGCACCGCCAAAAACACGGACACGAAATCGAAGCCTGAGCAAGAAACGCGAAACACGGAAGAGGTAAAAAGTCGTGTTTCTGGAAGAGCGGCAACCCCTGAAAGTGTTGTGCCACGCGGTTTTCAGCAAAACACGGACACAGACACGGATTTTGATTTGGACGGTGATCTTCTCGTCTCCTCGGGTGACGAAGAAGAAATCTCCAGCCACGACCTTGAGAAGTTGAAGAAGGCTTGCCGGCGGTCATACGAGCGGAGCGAAACAAACGCTACCGATACGGGAAGGGCGTCAGCAAGGAAGAAGTTTTTAAGCAGGGCGAAAACGCTCCGCCGCGTAGGGATAAGCGTTAAGCTGGGCCCCGGAAAAAGGAGAGTCACGAAGAACCGAAAAGGCAAGGTGAAGACCTACACCTTCGACAAGCTCCACATAGAGTAATTCTCAGTTAGTTGCTAAGGCCCCTGTCTCAAATCGAGGCAGGGGCTTTTTATTTGGAAAGAAATAAATTCTGGAATTTTTGGAATTTTGATTTGGCAAAGCTATTTTTGTCCTGCAATCAAAAACTTCCTTAGCAATGGAAAGAATTACCCCCGTCACCAGACGAACCACCTTTACCGGGAAGCGTCTGGTCGTCGGAATCAAGAAAGGAGACGTTTCGTGCTCCTACCTCAACCAAGGAGGGACAAAGATCATGGACGCCGCAAAACAGCCGCTCCAGTTCTTCGGAACCGTTAACGACCTGACCGAATCCCTCGAAACCGTAAATGATCCGTCCGCAAAGGACGCGATCAAAAAGAGCCGGGAGGTCGAAAGCCTCGCGCTGGACGCCGTAGCCGGTGCTATCAACAACACTTTTTCTTAACACCATAGGCCGCACATCGAGCCTCCCGGGAGCCCGACCAAAGGCTCCCGGGGTTTTTCAAGCAATCAAATGAAATTCGAATTCGCAAGATCAACTGAAGTCACCGACTTCGCAAAGGAAAAATTCCCTGAGCAGTACCGGGAATACTCCCGTCTCTTCATCTGTCCGGACGTCAATGACGCATGGCTCTTCCGGCTCCTTCCTGGAGTTGGGATGAACTACTACCCGAACCCCGACGCATTTCTATTGGAGCGTGATAAAATCGCAAACGATTTTAAGGGACAGCCAATGACCGTCCAAAGGCTTTTCCGAATCCTGAAAAACGACGACCTGAGCAATTGGGATTATCACGTCTACGGCGTAGAAGAGGACGCAATCGAAGTTGTTGACGGCGGCTTCGGAATCCCGAACCTCAAAGAACCCGAAAAGGCTGAAGACAATGGATAAATGTACTGAGTGCAGCGGCCCGGTAAATACGATTCGTGAAGAGTGCGTCGATATGTGCGACCGCTGTTTCGATGAATTTAACCGTAGAATCTACGATCACAACTACCGGATGCGCCTAGCAAGGGCGGGGCGGGGATTGATGCGAGTAGGTACCCAAAACCACTACAAAAGCGAAACAGGGCTGAAGATTTTCTTCGCTACGGTCATGCCTGAAATCCGCACAAGTGACGCCCAAAGAATCGTAAAAAAAATAGTAAGCAATCAAAACAAATAAACCCGAAATGAGCAATCAAAACAACAGTCTAAGAGTCGTCGACCCGGTAAAGGGCAGGATCAAGGTAATGGGCCTGAACCTGAAGGACGTAGAAAAGGAGGCAAACTTCGCCCTCCGCCTTATTCAAGAGAACCCGAAGATCGGACAAGCTACCCGCGAAAGCATTGGCAACGCCGTCTTGGACGTTGTTTCTTTGGGCCTGACGCTGAACCCGGCACACCAGTACGCATACCTGGAGGCCCGTTGGTTCAAAGGGAGCGGAACGACCAAGGCCGTTCTTCAAGTAACTTCCCGGGGGCTTAACTTCCTGGCGATAAAAGAAGGGGCGATCACGTCCTCCAATTCTCAGGTAGTCTACGCTGCCGATGTTTTCCACGCGGACTTAGGCAACCCAAAGAAGCCGATCACCCATGAAGTGAAGGGATTCTCCCGGGGGAAAGTCGTTGGTGTCTACTCCATTGGACACCTTCCCGACGGGAATTGCATTGCGGAGCTTATCACCAAGGAGGAGAGCGACAGGATTCTCGCTTCGTCTACTTCCCCCGCGGCTAAAATCTACCCTGATGAATTCCGTCGCAAGACGGCGTTCAAACGGATGATTAAGCGGACCTCCTGGGGGGCTAACGATAGCCTTCTCGCCCGGGCAATTTCCTTCGACAACAAGTTCCACGACCAAAATAAAGACATGGAGCTTGCCGCCCAAGCAACTGAGGCACCACCTGAGCCCTCAAAAATCATCCAGGGCTCAGAAGAGTGGAATAAATGCGTCCGGGGCATTGCTGCCGGCCACACATGGGACCGAGTCAAAGAATTTTTCGACGTCACGAAGGAACAGATGAAGTTGATCGACAAGGAAGCGGTTGAGTACAATCTCCGCAAAGACCTGGAGCAGACAGCGCAACCGGAAACTGCTGAGTAATGACAAAGAAGATCATCACCCCGGCAATCAGTCCAAACGACTTCAAAATCCGTTGTTCGTCAATCGGTTCCTTTATGTCTGCCTTCCGCCGCGAAGCTCTGACCGAGAAGGAAAAGGAAACGCTCGAAGAGCTAGAGCAGCGTAAGGCGGGAGTTTTCCGGACTCCAGGCGGTAGCCTCGGCAAATACACGGACAAACTCAAGAAGGACCACGCCGCCCTACTGGAGAAAGCCAACGCGCCGGTAGAAATTGGAGCGACTACGAAGACCATTGCACAGACCTGGGGAAAGAGCCAGATTTACGGCAATCGGAAAGAGTTTAGCACCAAGCACACCATCCGCGGGACAATCAGCGAAGACCAATCAATCGACCTGCTTCGGTCCTACCTTAACGACCCTTTCCTCGACAAGTACCAAGGGCCGGAGCGGGTGGATGATTACAAGCGGGGCACCTGTGACGTCCTACTCCCAAAGACATGGGTTTGGGATGTTAAAACCCCTTACGACGAATTCACCTTTCCCCTTTTCTCTGACGAAGAGTTCAACAAGGACTATATGTACCAACTCAACGGCTACGGCGATCTGTACGGCCGAGAGAAATTGGGGCTTGCGTACTGCCTAGTCGACGCTCCAGACGAAATAATCGAATTCGAGGCCCGGAAGTATGCCCGGATGAAAGGCGTTTCCGTGGACGAAGAGATTTGGACCAAGATTAAGAAGCGGTACACCTTCTCACATCTGCCCATGGCCCTGAGAATCCGGACGTGGACCTTTGACCTGGACAGGGAATTGATTGAAGACGTACATCTTCAGGTAGAACGCACCCGGGAATACCTTAACCAACAACTTTCGCCTGTGCTTATGAACGTGGAGGAGGAAGTCGCAAAAATGATAATGCTGTGATCCAATACAAGATGATTGCCTCCCCTTCGGGTTTGGCTGATTGGCTGGTAGAAATCGGAGAGCCGGTTCCGGATCATGCCGTAGACATTTCTTTCCCCTGCTGCTTCCCCTACGAGGTTTTTGAGCACGAAGACGCGGAGCCTGGGTACACAATCCATCCATGCGTTCCCCTTTCCGCCTTCGACCTGGAAAACGCGGAAGAGGAAATGGCGAAACTTGACTGCTGGTTTGCGGAGTTTGTGGAACGCGGCAGCCCAATCGAGGACTTCCCCAAGCTGATGAAGGCTAACGCAAGAATGGCCCGAGGGCTGAAAGCCTTCGGCGTCCAGGTCGCAAGGCTGGAGACTGAAGAGCGGAACGCCCGATACCGGAGAGAAACCAAAGAGGCCCGCCTTCAGCAATACTACCGGCAGAACAATGAGTCCGCAAAGGCCGCAGACTTAAAGGCGAAGGAGGAGTGTAAGGAAGAGTACGACTACCTAACCGATATTATCCGGCTGAGACGGGAGCTTCAAGCAGCGTTCACCGCTTACAAGCAGACGGTCAACACCATGGCCGGGGTCCGCTCCGCCATCAAGAACGAATACCACCACGAAAGCCAAGTCCAGGACATCGGCTAAAGAACTTTATTTGATTGCTTTTGAACTGAGCCTCTGGAATTTTACAATTCTGGAGGTTTTTTAATTCTGAAATTTTTGGAATTTATTTCTTTTTGGATTAGATTTGTGGAGAACAAAATAAGCAATCAAAATCCTTAGCAATGGGTATTCAAATTTCTCCCGCAAACCTTCCGATACTCCCGAAGATAGTAGACACCCACTTCGAAGGTCTGGACGTAGTGATCGAGACCGAAGCGGGGCAAATCCGCCAACCGTTTCCCGCAAAGCTCCTTCCTGGAGACCTGGAGAACTACGACGAAGAGAACGGAGTATTTTTTGTCTACGACGACCACGAAGAGAAGGTGGTCGAAATGACGCCGGAACAGGCGTTCGAAAATCTGAACTACTCCGACCTGTACTACCAATTGGGCGTTTGCTACCGATTCACCTACGAGTATATGGAGCCCGAATCGATTATCCGCCGCCCGCGAAAGCAACACGTTTACGCCAATTGCCTGACGGAAGCGCATAAAGAATTTAGCCGGCTTACTGATACCTCAGCCGGAGTTGTGACCCTGATTTCCAGGGTTGAAAACGGTATTGAATATGGGTTTTAGGTGTTTTTCTACGCCGGAGGGGATAGCCTTCTTCCTTCCGGTTGCCTAAAGCCTTTAAAGAAATTATGCTTGGGATTATGATTTGTTGGGGCGGAGTTACGGTTCGGTTTCTCTGCCCTTTTTCCAAGCGAAGACATAGCAAGGGAGGTGCGCTATTCGCTAGGTCTGCGCCATGCTCTGGAGGGGATGTGTTCCGTACTTCTTGCATCCCCAAACTCAGGAGGACTACTATCCGGAAATCCTGTTTGAAGCCATTACGTGCGGGGAGAGCAGCTAGACGCGCACAATAACAATGAGGAGTGAAAGCCGACGTGGGTAGAGGCTTGACAGACCGGAGAGACGGTCAACATGAGCAGGGCCGCATCGGAAGCGGCGGGCAGCATATGTTTCACTGGCCTTCACCATGAGGTCGCTGTCAGAAGGTTCGAAACCTTCCCTGCTCCCAACATCAATAGTGAAGAGGGGAGGCCGCTAGGACGCTAGTGCAATCCTGATTAGGTGAACGATGATTGTGCCGGGGATAGCTTCCGCCGGTGGACGGGACGACACTTTGCTGGTTTGCAGTCGTCAGCCCATTAAAACCAGATAGCCGAAAAGGGCGAAGGGCCTCCCAAAACACTATTTCAACTGATACCAAATGAAAACTTTTGCATTGGTCCTCCTGCTGGCCACCTTCGGTTTCTATGCCTTCTCCCCTGATGGGGGAGGGGTGTACCCGGACGGCTATGCGGAATCAGTCTATGACGGAGACGAAGTTTATACCCGGTCCGCTCAGATCATCAAGGAGGCAGAATACCGGGCGAATCTCTACGGCCGTCTGTCCTTTGATTGCGAAAGCGGGTATGGCGGTTACATGGCCGTTGCCAAGCAATTGGGAGTGAAACTTCAATGGCAAGACACTACTTGCCATGTTTCAGGAAGGGAGCTTTGGGGCTGGTCAAATATTGGAGTCATAACCATGTGTCGACCACTATCTGACGAAGGGGCGGAGCGCACTTTTTGGCACGAAGTCGGACACGTTCTATTTCATTGCGGCAAGCCTATCCAAAGCCAAGAGAACTACCGAGAACAAACCGAGCCGGAGGCAAACCTCTTCGCGGACGAAATGCTTCGCCTCCTACATTCTCCAGGTCAATGATCCGGCTAACAATTGTCGAGCGGAAGAAGCCCTGGCGTAGAAACCTGATGGTGAAAGGTTCCGACCTGATGAAAGGACAAGTCGCCGTCTCCCATGACCACGAAAAAGTAAAAATCCGAAGGGCCGGGATGGACAACCAAAAAACATTCACCCCGACCCGCACAAATTCCGGCTGGTATCAAATCACCTACTCCCACCCCCTAGAAACGGGGACGATTCAGGCCGATCCGGAAGAGTGCTCAGAAGATGAAATCGTCTTCTATTTTGAAGACATGAAAGAATAAAACAGGCAAAATGACCAATTACAGTTTTAAAGAAATTCAACACGCGGGAAAATTCGACGCGGATATTCCTGATGAAAAAGCCCTCGGTATGTGGGGGACGTTTTCGGTAGGTATGTTCCAATGGGCTTTGAAATCCAACGGAAGAACCCTGAAGAAAACCCCCTCTGTCCTTCGTATGAAAGGCAAGGTCAGTAATTACGCCTACGTGAAGCGGGAAGTCCGTAGGATAATTGAAATGAAAAACAATGATCCGGATCGTTTCAACCGCCTGTATGGAGGCCCGAAGTTTGTCACGCTGTCGCCGCCGCCGGCTGCTGCAAAAGCGAAAGTGAAGTGAGCCTTTTAAACCCGTTATCCGGAAACAAACTCTACCTCAAGATCAAAAGTTGCGGGCTCAAGGGCTTCCGGTTCCACCAAATCGGGACTACTAAAACATGGGCCTTCGGACTATTTGGCTCTTCGATTTGCTTTCAAATTTGTACCCCCTCCCCAACCGGGGAATAATATAAAGACGATGAAAATCTACCTAATCACTCAAGATTTAGTACATGGATATGACACTTATGATTCTGCGGTAGTATCCGCAGAATCCGAGGAAGATGCTAAGAATATTCATCCGTCTGAATGTGTAACCCACATTAAAGATGGGATGTGGATGGGCACATTCACCAAAGGGGGAGAATATGAATACACTTCAAGAAATTGGGTTAGTGCCTCAAATTTAGACCAAGTTAAAGTGCAATACATAGGCGAATCTAAAAGGGGCCGAGGCTTAATACTTTCCTCGTTTAACGCCGGATAAGGTCAAAGAGAAATGGAAGGAATACGGAAAATAGCCAAAGCGGTCATTCTTGACGAACTGGAAGAAAACGTACACCCCGAAAAGGTGGAGGACGTAATCTTTTGGGCTTTGGACCACTACTGGCAGTCTACCGACCCGGAGCATGGTAAACACACATGGGGTAGGACAATTGCACGGTACATCGTTGACCGCATTAAGGAGGAGGAGCTAGCCTACCAGGAAAAGAATAACTAACCAACCCAAAAACGAAATTATGCTAGAGAGAATCCAAAAATTTAGAGAGTATTTAGACTACGTTGAACGGCATTACTTGAACGTCCAAAAGGCGTGGCTAGAAATAAAGCTACAATGTAATGGGAAGGGGTTTCGATTCCTAGACGATGATTTCGTTTACCATAGCATAGCCGCCGGGGTAAAGGCTCACGACCTTAGCAAGCTGTCCGCGCAGGAGTTTACGCAGTACCGCCAATGGTTCTTCCCTTCGGAGGGAGAAGAAAAGGATAAGGCCGCTTTTGATTCTGCCTGGGAGCACCACAAGGCTAATAACGATCATCATTGGCAAACCTGGACAAAGAAGTACGAGAACCACCCTTATGCGGACGCCTTCGTGGTTGAAATGGTTGTTGATTGGATGGCGATGGGGTATGAGTTTGGCGACACTCCGCGACAATACTACGAGAACAACAAGGACAAGATCGATTTACCGCAATGGGCAATAGACTTGATGTATGACATTTTCGACTGCGTTTGTCCGGTTGAATCTAATTAACCCGCCCAGCAAGGGCAATAAATTCAGCAAGAAAATGGAAGTTGTAAACAAAGAAAGGGCAGGAACCGAATTTAGCCAGATAGCTAAAGCAGTAAGCGCGCCCTTCATTGAAGAAATGGAAAAGGCGGCAAGCAAGTGGTTAGATAGAAACCTCGAACAGTTCACTATTGACTTACTCGAAGAATGGAGCGAGGGTATTGACATCAACCCATCGGAGCACGCGGGGGCATTGTCCTACCAATACGACAACATTATTTCAATAATTGACGCGGAGCTAGATGATTACGATTGCGTAAAGGAATTGGCCGCGATCTGTGGCCGATGGAGTAAGGCAGTCGAAGCCGCTTGGCAATATTATCAAAACGCGTAACCATTCCAAAACTAGAGTTATGAAAGTACATTATTTGAAAACCGTTGAACCGTTTTTCTCCCAGTTGAAAAGCCGAAACAAGAAGTTCGAACTGCGGAAGAACGACCGTCCTTATGAGGTCGGTGACGTTTTGGTCTGCGAAGGATATGACCCGGAGTTAGACGCCTATTTCGGGGGCAAGGTTGCTTCTCGGGTGACATCTATCCTGACAGACAAAGAAGGTAGTGCCTTTGGATTGAAAGAGGGGTATTGCATTATGTCTCTTGAGCGATTCGAGGGGCAAATCGACAACACGCTTTACTCTTCATAAAACAGAACAGCCATGAGCAGCCAAGAAAGCAATCCTCAGATTATTCACGGGCATAAAGTCGATGTTCGCGAACTTTTCCACCTCCGACACCACGAGCCGGTTCGTACAGGGCGCAACCTGAATAACGACGCTACGAGAAGACTGATAAAGGCCGGTCTTGCCGTAGAAACGGAAGAGGGAACTGTTACCACGGCAAGAGGTCGTTATGTGGTGTCGAAATTGGTAGACGAGATTGCCAAAAAAGACATTACAGTTTACGATTTCCCGGAGGTTTCAATCAAAGACACCCCCTTGTCCAAATAAAGAACCCCCAAGCACCCCACACTTTAGCCAAGTGAACCGGCTGGCGGATAGAGTTGGTGCCGATCAACGAAACGTCGATGTATCATTCCCGGTGCCGCAAGTAGGCGTCTTCCATGAGGGAGGGACGCGAGAAAGCCTAACGGGAGTAAACGCATCGGGTGTGCTTGGGATTTTTTCAAAAATCAAGATCAATAATGACCAAGAGAGAGACAATTATCGCTTTAAAGAGTTACGGAGAAGGTTTCGGAAACGGAATTGGAGTTGCTGCTGCTGCCCTTTCAAAACTGAAGACATGGGTTAATCCCGAGGCTTCCCCTCCCGAAAAGGGAGACCTCGTAATTATTTACATGGATTACGAATGCGTGAACCAACGATTTGCCGTAGCTACCTACGGCCCGTTGGAAGATTTCCGGACTCTCCCTGATGGGAAGCATTATGCAGTAAGCGAGGTTGATCTCTATATGCGGATTCCTGACCTCCCCGGAAAAGAAGAGGAAGAATAACCAAAACACATCTACTATGAATGAATGTATCTGCGAGGCAATTACATGGCCCGAGGTTGCGGTAAGAGTCTCTTACACCGTAGGTGTTGCTTATGTAATAGCAACCATTTTTAAAAGCCTCTTTGGGGGAGGAAAGGGATAATCAAATTCCTTCCTCCTCGAATAATTCAAATCATTAGAACAAATCGTTATGGCATTTATGGACGACTATCCAGAGCGCAAAATACGTGGGCCGCTTAACCTAAACCCAAACCCTTCAAGGTTTCAAGGCTTGGATGTTGACGTCAGCAAGGTTCTCGACACAATTAATTCTCAACCCTTACAAAAAGGGAGAGAAGTGGATCAACGAATTGCTGGCCTGATAATACAGGAAGTCGCCGAAAGTAAATGGGCTGAAATCCTCTCTTCTGTGAAGGCGATTTTAAGGCTCAGGATGGAAGAAAAATTAAAGACCAAAAGTGAAGAGGCTCGCCGAATAGAAGAAGTTCTCAAAAGCCTGGAGGAATGAGAGACCTGCTTTTGAAAATCATAACCGAAATACGTCACGATCGTAATACGGCAACCAACGATCGGCCTTTCCCTAGTGATGCTGATTTGAGATTAGCTTTAGCGGCGATTGAGGATAAGTTAAACGATTGCGCCCCCTGGGTAAGCGTGGAGGACGCGTTCCCTTGCGACCTGGAATTTGTTGTTATGGTAACTAAAGATAGGTATTGGGGGATAGCTAAATATCATGCTGATGCTAAGGTTTTCGTTGGTAATGATTTCCAGTTTGAAAATAATTACATCACCCATTGGATGCCCTTACCCAAGCCACCAACAAAGAACCCCTGAAGCATAGCTCCAAGGGCTCCTACGGACTTACACGTACACAAACAAGCATTGCAAGCCCCAACTCCCCAACCCTGAAGGATCAGGGCGGGAAGGAGGGACCAAACACCATAGTATTCTTTCCGCTTTACCGAGCGGGAGCGGGCTGTCCGCCTGAACTGGCGTTTCTCCGGTCCTGAATGATCTTGTAGACGATGTTCCCAACGGCAAAAAGGGAGGTAAGAATCAGGGAGAAGTCCCCGGAGGCGAGTGCTTCAATCAGTCCCGAGGCCGTTTCTTGAATCGGGTAGTCCACGATCCAGGGAACGAAGTTTGCCAGGAACGCGATAATGTAGAACAGCACGTTTGAGTTCCACGTCAGGGAAAGTCCGTCCTTGAATTGCTCCCGAAGGAAATACCACGCACCGACAACGGTAACGCCAATGTTGGCGGCGTAATCAGTAGCGGTGAGGGTTACGTCTGGATCAATCCCGAAGAGGGCCCCGATTGCCACAAGCAGCGGAATGAGAGCCTGAACGTTAAAGTTCGTCGATTTGATAATCGTCCGACTTACGGGTGGTGATGTAGTAGTCATGGTACAGTATGTTTGGTGTCCGGGGAAACCGCCCGGTCGGTTATTTTTGAATGAAGCTGATGCCCCGGCACTTCGCCAAGGCTTTGAAATGATGCTTTGTGATGGGTGGGACTTCGATGTGTTTTCCTGGTTCCAGCTTTCGGTAGTTGTCAAAGACTTCGGCTTCCCCTTTCGTCAGGTAGGTGTGTTCCCACTTCGGGTGGATGTGTGGCGGGAAATTTGATCCGTCACTTATTTCAAAAGCTATTCCGAGCCAATTATCAGCGGGGTAATCCTCCATGATTTTCAGTAGGTCAACTTCTTCTGGAGTCAGGATTTTAGATTTTGGGGTAAGCACTCTAAGCCAAACCCCTGGCTCTGCCTCGATGTAGTTTTCCGTGGGAATCGTGAGGTATGCGGAATGATCCACATAGGCAATTTTTATCCTTTCGTATTGCTCTTTGTAGTAGTAGGCAAAAGTCCCGAGAGCCCCCATGATTGAGGCGTTGAAGAGAGCCCACCAAATTTGATTTTCTCCGGGGACGGCCAAGTAACCGAACAGACTGACAAAAACCCCCACCAAGGCGAGCTTGGTTGTTCTACGGCTCAGAACCGGATGATCCATTTTTAACCGATCATTCTTCAGCGCAACGGCCAATAAATAGAAGGTCAGGCCAAGCGTGACGTAGCCAATTATTTGAAAGGTTATTGAGTAGATGTAGCTATTCATCTTTCTTGGTTGAGGGCTTAGTCAGTAGCTTGAATAATTCTGTGAAATGATTTACAACGGCGTTGGTGAATGTTGGAGCGGCACTTTTGATGGAGGAGAGCGCGTCAGAAGCAATAAATCCGATTCCGATATTCAGGACAAGGGAGGTAGCCCGTATTGCCTCGGGCTTGTCAAAGAGCCTGTCGGCCCAAACTCCGGTTATGGCTAAGGTGTAGCCACAAAGCCCCACTCCTGCCATTAGGATCAATACCGTCCGCCTCCAGGTAAAGGTGTTTCCGTTTACCACGAAGAGGGACAACATTGATCCTATCGTTCCCGTAACTACTCCCAGCGGCTCCATTTCGAGCCAAGCCAAGATGTCCAGTAATATGGTCGAATTCATTTCTTTCTGACATTTTGATTATTTCGGTTTCATAGCATTTATTTTTATCGCTTTACGATTTTCGAGGTCTTCCCGCCACGCCTTACGAGGTAGACGCCTTGCGGGTATTCTGACAAATCAATTTGACTTCCCGATCCGGACGAAAGGGATTGTCCGGTCAGGTTGAATACAGTCCACTCCCCAGGCTCAGGAAGCAAGATCAATCCGGAAGTAGGGTTGGGGTAGGGCTCGGGAATTACCGGGAGGTCAAACTCTCCTTCGGCGGGGGCAGGGAGTTCTGAGGTAACGCCCGTCCCGTCTTCGCAAACCCTGACATTGCGGAAGCTGCTTTCGTTATTTGCTGTCCCGAGGTCTTTATCGTTGACAAAGAACAATCGATCAAAGTCTCCCCGGTAAAAGTTGCCTACGGGGATTTCGTAGTCTACCCAACCGTCCGCCGGCTGGTAGCCAGAATAAGAAGGGATGCCCCAGGACTGAGTGCCGGCAAGCCTGAACGTTTGATTGGACCCGATCACGTCGTTATTGTCGAATCCGATGCCATGGATTTCCCCAATGGGGCCCGCCCTGAAAGAGAGCTTCAGGACCGTTCTTTCGGTGACGGTGTATTCGAGGGGTATTGACTTCCAGCCATTGCCCCGGATCGTAATTTCTTGCCCGCCGTAATCCACGAAGACGACGCCCGCGTCCTGATTGGTCCCGTAGCTGGCGATTTCTGAAAGGTCGAGCGGTTCGCACTCCTCCGGATCAATCGAAACGCAGAAAGAGACCTCTTCTTGAAAACCAAAATCCCCGCCTGACGCAATGGTGTCGCCGTTCAGAATTAAGCGGTAGGCTCCCGGCCCGAAGTCCTGAGAACTAATCCCGTCCCCCTCTTCGTCGAAAATGGTGAAGGTGTAGCAACCTGGATCAAGACAAACCGGACTGCGGAAGTCGGTAAGCCATTCTGATTTGTCAAAGGGCCCGCCCTGGAGGATTACCTCTTCGGCTTCATTGCGGACTATCCACGCAGTTTCCCTCGGGTGAAGGTCTGTGGACAGCTCAACGATCAATTCGTCCTGTTCGCACTCTTCGGGAGGCTCTGGACCAACTGGCCTGATCTCCACGCATCCCGCCGCCATAACCCGGTTACGCATGACCGCTCCTTCCTGAACCCCGAAGCCCGGTTCAAAGCTGATTCCTGCGGTCGTCAGGTGGCAATAAGACATTACCCCGCCCCCGCCTTGGGGGATTCCCGGCCGGGGGCAACCTCCCTCCGTATTGAAACAACCATCAATTGCGGTGTTGTTCCCATTCCATACACACGAATGAGTGTGAAGACTCCCGAAGATATGCCCCAATTCGTGAGCAACCACCATGACCGACCAGGAGTAGACCGGAACGACCATGTACTCGGGATTGATCGAGGCAAATCCAAAGTTGGCACTCCGGCACGTCTGGTCTACAAATGCAATCCCTCCGGAAGCTCTGAAGGAGACAAGGATCGCAACGTTTCCCGGGTGCCCTTGGGCGGATGCCTGAAACTCCGTGAGGCTTTCCCCGCTGCTCTGCCCTGAGTAACCGCTCGGGCTTTCGTGAATGTATAGGATAGGCTCAAGGTCAAAGACCGTATTGGGGCCCAGGTAAAGCGTTCGGACTTGCTCAAAAGCCCCCTTGATGAAAAGCTCCGTCTCCTCCAGGCCCCCGGCCCATTGGTAGACGTCGTGGTCGACTTCGAGGTAAACCTTCGGGACCAAAGTGTCCTTCTGAGTCTTTACCGGCAACAACTCCCAGGGCTGGTAATCCCTGAACGATGGAAGTAGGATGTAATCGTTTTCATCCAAGGGCTGACCGAAAGCAACGGCAGACGCCAAGAAGAAAAGCGCGAAGATTAGTTGTTTAACTGTGCTGTTTGGTTTTGTTCAACGATGCCAAGCTCCTTTCTTTTCTTCTGAAGGGATGCCATTAGGTTATAGAATGTCTTTTCCGTGATTTCTCCGTCGGCGTAATCCTTGCGGTACTTCCGTTCCTCTCTGTTGAGCTTTCTTGTGGCCTTCCTGATCCGCCGGTCTTCCCGCTGCTTGCGGCGACGCTGCCGCCCCTCTTCGGTGGGCAATACAAAGTGGATCATTGCCAGGGCCTCGTTGATTGTGGCAAGAGCCTTGAGTATGTTGTCTGGCGGGGTCATGGAGCTAAACCTCTTCTAAATGATTGTTAATAAGGAGTGCTTCAGAGAACACAGAAACGACGGACATTAAATCGTATTCATCATTGTCGCTGACTTGGTCGACTCCACCGGCAGACCTGAAGCAATGCCGGTAAATGTCGTCTTCAACCTCTTCGGGCTTCTGCTCCCCATGGAGGCCGACACAACAAAGCGAACCGTTAGGAAGAGCCACGCCGTTTTCGTCGGTCGCAATTACGTTTGAGAGTGGCTTGCAATTAGTCCCTTTGGGGCAGGTCTCAGAACAGATCATAACTTATTGTTTGCCCGGGGTTAGCTGAATAGAACTGATCGGGGTTACTTGGGATGCGTCATTGATCCAAACCTCAGTCTCGAAAACGTTCTTAGGTTTCGGTCTGGCCCATTCTTTTACAACTACACTTTGCACTTCTTCTACCTGGATGGATTTGACCCGGTTATCGCTTTGAAGTAGCTCGATGTGGCGCAAATAATCCTCTTCGGTTTCAAACCTTATTGAAAGGGTGTCCGAAACTATTTCCATACAGTTAACCGCATGGACAAAGTGCGGAGTCTTGTAATCTTGGGTTACTGGATCAAATACTCGCTCCGTGGGACAATCCACAGATATTCCAAAAGAGATAATCCAGGTAATGATGAAGTATTTCATGGAGCTTTTCGTTTTACGGAATGATGTTTGGCTCAAATTCAGGCGCGGGGCGGAGCCGCCGAAAGCCCAATAGCCGGTTGGCGGAATAGGCGGAAACCGTGATGGAGTTTGCCTGATTCCCCCCGAGGGTGAAAATCTTGTCCCCTATCCGGTTGCAGTAGAACCCAACGTGGCCTTGCCAACTGTTCTTTGATCCCCTCCAGTAGACAACAATGTCCCCGGGCAAAGGAGTTTCTACCGGGTCGCCTACGGTAAGCCAGGAGCGGGCCGTCCCCGGGGCTTTGTGGCCCGTCTGAAGTGGATTCTCGCCGCAGACATTGATTGCGATTAGGTGAGTAAAGCAAGAGCACCACGCGATTGTACTGTCGTCACGCCAGCCCGGGAACAAGGTGTGAATAGCGTTGAGGATAACCTCGTTGCTCTTCGGGCCGACCTCCTCCGTATTGCCGATGTAGCTCAACGCATTGTAGAGCAAGTCCGGGTTAATGAATCCCCCCTTTACTGTGTTTGCTTGTGCGGTCATTGCTTGATGATGATAGTCTTGTAATTCTTTCGCCGGAGCAAATAGTTTCCTGCTGGTAGGCCTGAAAGATCAATTGATTTGCTCCGCTGCATGACTAGCCGGCCACTCATAGAGTAAACCGTCCACCTTCCGCCGCAATCGGAATAGAGGGGCCCGAAAGTAGGATTTGGGTAGACGTGATCGTCGCAAGGAGGCGGAGGCGTGACGTTGAATTCGCCTTCTGGCGGGCAAGTCAGAAAGGGGCCGGTTCCAATGTCCTGGATAAAGTATTCGCCGTACTGAAGCACATAATTTCGAATCGCCCGGGGGAAGAGGTCTATCCGAACGCAGGGCGTTGAGGAGTTCCAATCGGCAATCAATTGATTATTGATGCTCAGGTATTGAAGGTCAAGTGTGTCTCCTGATTCCGACACAACAAGAACAGTACCTCCCGCGGGGAAGTCGTCAATAGTGATCTGCCCCCGGTGCTGTCCTTGAGCGGCCGCGAAAACAAAAAGCAGTATGGTGGCAAGCATGGTCCTCATTACTCGGTAATTGGGTCTGTCAAATACCTCCACTCATCGCCTCTCAGGTCCATTATGTAGACTCCCAGTTCGGGGTTTGGCGTGTCCATCCTGAACATCAATGCACTAACATTGAATCTTTGATTTCTGAAAAATTGAACTCTACTGCCATTGGCCTCTGTTCCGGCGTAATCGGTTATTTTCCTTTGGACGGTGAAGTTCTTTCCGAAATCAAGCGTTTTTATTTGCCACAACTCTGTACCATTTGGAAACACAAAGGATGCCTCACCATTGGCCGTATCGTGAACATCCATCCCCATATAGGAAAATGATCTTAATGCAGCAGGGGGATTATTTATATTGTCGAATATGTCAACATCGCTTACTTGATTGTAATTCACATCATATACGCGAAGGCGGGCCCTAGTGGCCAAAGTGGAGGGGTCAGGGTTGTATAAGTAGTATATCCACATGTACCCATCTGAAACTTGGAATTGCTTTGCCGAAACTACGTCCTCCGTTTCAGCGGCATCGCCAACAATTAGGCAGTTGTCATTAAGCTCCGTAATAGATATTGCCCCTCCAGTATCTACGTTTTTTGACCATCCTCCAGTCTGTCCGTTTATCCACCAAGTCCAGTTTCCATACGTGATATTATCGGACGTGAAAAGAGCGTGAGAATTAGGGTATTCTGACACGTTCCCGTTTCGATGTCTTACGATGATTGATAGTCCCCCTTTGACCTGGGCCGTAAACAGGTAGCACCAATTGTTTGCGGGCAAAGAGACAATATGCGGACCTGAGGCAGTAGTTGATCCAATAGCGGTATCGTCAAAGTTTTTCCAAGTAACTCCGTTGTCAGTAGACCGCCAACAACTCATATACTCGTGATCGGATCGCATATAAACCACTACATCCCCGTTTGGCATCACGTTGGGATACAGGTAGCTGCCTCGGTTACTAAAGGGACTACCGGAAACTGCGCTCCACGAACTAATGTCCTCTGGGTTCGTGCTTCTGCGGATATGAATTGGGCTGTTATTGGCGAATCCGGCGGTTCCAAGTAATTGCTCTTGAAAAAGCAGAATATGGCCGTCATTGGCGACCACAATTGCAGGAACGGCGTGATCGTCAGTTGCTCCTGAACGAGGAATACCCCAAGCCACTTCGGGACCAAACTCTTTCTTCTCGTGGTCATAATAGCTCACGTAGGCCTCGACATTTGTCTCCCTCGCCCAAGCAAAATATGTCCTGTGGTGGCTCCCTATATAGGTATAGGCGTGGTTTTGAGTTTCTACCGGGTTTTCTGGATGTACGTTTTGGAATGTTGCAAATCCTTCTCGGGCTTGAGTTACATAATTGGGGATGAAAATAACTTTTGTCCATGCACTTCCGTCGTACTCGTATTTTGCCACACCGTTGTCAAAATAAACCGCTGCTGTTGACCCATTTACGGCGGAAGGCTGCGTCCAATTGGACAAGGGACTGTCGGGGTCATAATCTCCTGTTGCAGTAATATAATTTTGATTGCCATCCGCCGCCCCGCCGCCGGAAGGAAGCGTTACGGTATTTCCTCCGCTAATTGAAAGCTGGTCGCCGGAAATAGACAAAGTTTGTGTTGACCCACTACTTATTGTAATGGGCTGGAGAACGCCCCCAGACCAGCCTAAAACTTGGCCGTTCGTTCCGGCTATGCCAGAATTGTAGTTCCACAATCCTAGATTGCCGGTAAAATTGGCGCGGAGCGCTAATACTTCAGTTTGGCCCGTAGGGAATCCTGCGGTAACACTCATAATCAAATCGTTGCCCGACATGGACTGATATTTCAGGCTACCCGAGTTTCCGGCGTCATACTTGAGTCCTTCAATGGATACGGCTGCATCATCGGCCCCGGGCGATGAACTTCCAACATACCCCTGCAACCTAAATGCCGGACGGCTTGAATAGGTGAATCCACGAAAGAACAACCCTCCGTCAGAACTGTAAGATTGACCAATAGAACCTATCGCTCCATTTCCATGAAGCGTTCCCCATAATCCTGAGAACGCGGTATTATTTAAGGCAATCCCGGGTCGATCATTGAAGTTTGATCCTGATACGCTTATTTGCAGGGGTTGAGCGGGAGCGGTCGTACCTATACCAACTCTGGTGACATCTGACGACCCTATCAATGACCCTGTTCGCTCCCATGGAATTGAAACGGAATTGCCGTTAAGTATGGAAAGTGTCCGACCAGAAAGGCTGAGGGTTTGGCTATCAGTTCCTCCCCCACCACTCGGCAACGTCACCGTATTTCCGTTGCTGATGCTGAGGTCTTGCCCGTTGATGCTTAGAACTTGTAACTCATTAGCGGGGTTGGAGTCGCCATCAATTGTCCCGTCCTGAATTACCGAAAGATCGACGGTGTTCCCGTCTTCGATGCTCAGGTCCGTTCCGTTGAGGGATAAAGTTTGATCGTCGGTAATGTCCCCTGCTGGAGTGTAATCTTCCCAGGTGGTTGCTCCTGTCCCGTCGGTGACACGTACCCGGCCGTTTGCACTTACCCCCGGTCCGGCAGTCGGCATGGCGATATATGGCGAGCCCGTAAGGGTCGCACTAAATTGCATCCCGGTACTTGTGAAACTTAATGTATGCCCAAAGGGGGCCGAATTGCCTTGAAAAAACATACTCCCCGGTCGGTAGCGGGTAGTATTAAGGCCGTCATTAAATACAAACTCCCCGTTCACATAATTCCCCAAGGAATCTACCGTGAAGAAAAAAGCCGCTTGCTCCCCTCCTGCTGCGGTGTAAACAGGCCCCGAGGTAAACGAATTGCTGTTTTGCTGCCTTCCGATGGAGAAACGCCCGTAGGCGTCCGCATCAGGGTTGAGCGGGAAGGCCCACCAACCTGTACTTTCAACGGTATCGATACCACCTTTTAGAATACCGTTACCGTCTGCTGCGGCTCCCCCGACGTCAAATCCTTCCCAATCTGCGCCCGGGGGCGTCGTGGTGGTTGACGCGGTAGCACGATAAAGCAGACCGTCCGAAGTCTTGACAACATCCCCAATGACATACAGGGTGCCGGGGGCGTGAAACTCTACGGGAAGTTTCTCTAACTGGTGCAGCCGGATTTTTTGCGCTGGCAGCATCAGCGACAAAAACAAGAGCAGGACGAAAAGAATTAGGGCACGCATGGGCCGTTGTTTGGTATCAGTAAGTGAAAATCAATTAGCGGGGGAAGCGGTAGCCGATCACTTCGCCGTCAGCCAAAGCGGGCTGTCCTGTGCTGGGCTGCAACGTGGTTCCGTTGATGTAGAAATACTCGTTCCCGTCGGTGGTGCTGGCCCTGTAAACCACTCCGTTCCTGGTGAAGTGCCAATCCGTTCCGGTCAGGTCTGGAGTTGCGGGAAGGGTGACGGTAGACGCCCCACCGGTGATACTTACTTCATCGTTGTAGTAGTCCCCGATGACCGAGAATGTGCCGCCCCCGTTACTCAGGGTGACATCGTTGTCGTTGGCCGGTCGGCTGGCGATATTCAATTCGTTGGAGGCGTCGGCGTCGGCGTCATTCACTTCGTCGGTAAAGCTGCCTCCGCCGTCGCTCAGGGTGACGGTGCTCCCCGCCTTGCTGATCGTCTGCAATTCGTTGGCGGGGTCGGCGTCGGCATCGTTGGCGTTCGTAATGAATCCCGCGTCGTTGTTAAATTCCGAAGTATTGAGGTTGGCAGAGTTTACGCCCAAAGGAGTACCGGCCGTACCATCTCCGCTCAGGGTGTTATCGGACTGCACCACGTCGGCACCCCAGCCGTCGCCGCTGGCGTTAATGTCCCCCTGGAGTTCCGCAAGGGCCCCCTGGACATCCGTAGCACTTACTCCGGTAATCGGATCAATCGGGACCAAAGCGGCGTCCAGCTCTACCGGCGTGTTCTGTCCGCCCTGGCCGATCAAAATAGATCCATTAGGGAGGGTAAGCAACTGGTGATACCGGATGAACTGAGCGTCCGCCGAAAAGGAGAGTAAGAGGGCGAAAAGCAACGCCCCGAAAAACTTAGTTTTCATAAAGCAAAATTTTGATTTCTTCGCCCGCGTCGAGGGGCTGTAAGTTGATGGTGAAAGTGGTTCCTGAAAGCGTGACATTTTTACCGCTTCCAATGGATAGACCAACCCCGTTCCGGTTGAAGACCATGGGCTTGGTATTGTCAATCTGGAATGGTATTACTACCGTGCTTTCCCCGCCGGTCGCCGTGTAGGTGATCTGCCGAAGGCCGTTTGCGAGGATTTCCGTTTCTACGTGCTGACGGGTTGCAATGGTGGCTGTATTCACCCCAAGGGTGGCCCCCGGGGTTCCGTCGCCGGTGAGTGTGGCGTCTGTGTCTACCGTCTGAGCCCCCCAATCGTCGCCGCCACCGCCGCCCCCTCCCCCGGTCAAGAAGAGCCACTTCCCGAGGTCGGCATCGTAAAAGGCAGCAATCGTAGAGTCTGCTTTAATCAGGATGTGCCCTTCGGCGGGCTCCATGATTGTTGCCGTGTCCGCCAAGGTGGTGATCTGGTCGACTTGCCCCCCGGCGGTTTGCGCTGTTCTCCGGAAGTTATGTACCAGGATAAGCGACTGGAGGTAGGATGTGATTTCGCCGTTATTGTCTGGAAGCGGGGGGATTAGCTTGTTTCCCATTGGTCGCCACACCACCCCTCTTCCCACCGGGAGAACCGGGACGGATTCCAGGCTTTCCAAAGTCACGCTTACTTCGAAGAAGGTCGAGCCCGAAATGACGGCCACCCGATACATCCGTCCGGCTGCATCGAGGAACAGGTCGTCGGTCTGTACTTGGGTAGGGTTGTACCCGGTGTTGAAAATGTCGTTCCAATCCCCCAACGCACCAGCGAACAGGGCCCCGCCCTGAGCCGTGAAATTGCGGGCAGTCCCGATAGCTGCTTCTGACTCCTCCCGTTGCGCGAAAACGGAAACCGGAAGCAATAGCAATATGATTGCGACGATTATCCGCATGGGGAAATAGCGATTTTGAAGCCGTTCCCAAGACCGGCAATGTTGTTGTAGGAATACTGCACTTGGCCGGCTGATACGCCGACCTGACTCATTGCGATATTGTATTCATTTGAGGTTCCGATAACTATTCCCGATGAACGTTCAATTACCCGGTCTGCGCCGAAGTGATTCCGGCCGTTGGAGCTTGCTATCGTTAATGCGAAATTGTTGCCGCTGGTGGCTCCTGAACCCGTCGGTGCATCAATGAAAACCGAAACGATCCGGCAGTCTGCGGGCTCGTTGATAATCATATTCCCCTGACTACCCCCGATAGTAGGTGCTGCCGTCCCTTCGTAGCCGACAATGGCCGTAGCCCCGTCTCCTGAAAGGTTTACTGAGCTTCGCCCACCGCCTCCGCCGGAGGAAGTAGAAGGGGAAAGCTCTTTGTATGCTCCCTGTCCATTTGCATCCCAGCGGTATATCTTCTCTGTATCTGCCGCAATGTAGATTACTCCGGTATCTCCCGCGGGAAAATCCCCCAAGGAGTTGTAAATCTTGATCGGAGAACCAAAAGAAGGATGAAGGGAAATAGTGTAGGGGTCTGCGGTAGTCCCGGAGCCGTTTACCTCGATTTGCGAAGCCGTCCCTTGTACTTTCGTTTCTGATCCGTCGGGCGCACCGAAAGCAAGGTCTAAAATGTAAGGATCGGCGGTCGTGCCGCTGCCGGTAACATTTATCTTGCCCTGCACTCCTTCGACCACCGTTTCGGAACCGTCGATACCAAGTGCGGCGACCAATGCCGCAAAGCTGATCTTCTTAGCGTCGACCAAAAAGAAAGACTTGCCGGTCGGGTCTGTAACCGCCTCGAAAGTCGCTGGGTCAATAATGTTGATCGGTCCGCTGTAAGACATGGCGTTGGTTTAGGGTCTGCCCCAAATGTTGTTTTCATCGGCCCCGAATACGTAGGCCATTCCTGAAGTCTGGTAGCCCAAAACGTCCTCTAGTCCGGTCGGGCCGTCACCGACTGAGCTTCCCCCGTCGGCTCCGATAATTTTCGAGGCAAGCGAGGCCTCAACTTCGTTTCCCCGGTAGGGGTCTCCTTCTGCCCTCCATCGGAGGATGAAGTCTATTTTTTCGACTCCTCCAGCGTCGGAGGAAAGCGGCAAATCTGCGTCGGTGGATGAAGGAGCGATCCCATAAGGACCGCCGACCATTCTTCCGGAAATTGTCGCGTACCAAAAGCGAAATCCGTTTAGGCCATTCTGAAAGCGGTGCGCTAACTCGTAGTTGTCGTCCGTCACGTCGATCACTTCGGCCGTGAGGGTGTAGGACCGGCGGGTAACGTTGCGCCCGCGAAGGCGTATGTTGCTCCCGTCGGTCTTCTCGGGAACTGACACTCCGCCAACTACGACAAGGTGGCGTATTCCGCCGGCTGCTGAGTTGTCAGCGATAGACCTCCAGGCGGACAAGCTGCGCCAATCTGAAGGCGGGTCGGCAAGGCGCGGGACAAGGAAAATATCCGAGACCTGAGACCTAGAACCGGCCCTATCGCTAAGGCAGTAAGGATTTTCCGAAAGCTCCGGAAAGTCGCTCGTTCTAAGTCTCAGGTATTGGTTCACCCCGGATTAGTTGAAGGGGTTGTTCTCGGCCCGCTCCAGGCTTACCCGGTTGGTCTCGATTTCTGCCCGCAGGATGATCTGCTCGAAGTCGTCAGGACCGGCACCAAGTGGCATCTGCACCACGACGTTCTTGAGCTTCACCCCGCCACTCTTGCCGAAGAACTTGGTCTCCGTGCCCAGGTAGGCGGTAAAGTTGGTCGGGGAACACTCCATGGCCCGCCAGAAAGCCCGGTTCTCGGTAGCGACGTTCTGGATGGTAAACTCCAGGTTCGTTACCGTCCGCTGCGGAATCTGCATATCGTAGGGGCCCGGGACGAAAGTGGTCTCCTTTTCGCTCAGGCTACCAATCCCCCGGAATCGGCGGGACTTCGTGTTGTCAATGGCGGTGTTGTCAATGGAGTCCGCGGTGTAGGCGATGGTGGCCCCTTCGCCCGTCCAGGAAGCCCCAAAGGGGTCCGTTGCGCCCTCGGGAACGATCACCAAGTCGCCAATTTGGGACTTGAGAAGTTCGGGTACACAGTCGGGATTTTCGACGGCGGCAGGAAAGGTAATTCCAGTCGTGCAAGCGTTTCCGCATACCGTCGTGAATTCGTTTAGGAAGGACATTTAGTTTAATGATTTTACGGTAGACTGAATTACTTTCCTCCTGCATCCCAGGCAGTCCAGAGCGGTGGCCGGGACGTTGGCCCCGATCCATTCCACCATTTCGCCGTAGCTCTTCCGGTAGGAAGACCTGAGCCGGTAGATACCTTCTTGCCCGAGCAGGGTGTAAGCATTGATTTTTGAGGAGTGCAGTACGGTATTTGCCAGATTGATTGCACCGGCGTACCTGATTGCCTGACCAATGGCGTCTTGCAAGTCGTATTCTCCGATTTGCTTCGTCTCGCAAAGCCAGCCGGTTACATCGCAAGTCGTGAACCCCTCCAGGGAAAGCCCCATGGCGTAGGAACTGCTGCCGATGCAATCGAATTCGGATGTTGCCTTCGCTGCTGAAGAGTTGAACCCCTTTGCCGAAAAGTGCTTTTCGTGCTCGGGGACGAACCCGCAGCAAGTGATTTCATTTTTCGAGGGGTTGGCACCATCGGAGCGGAAAATCCGGTAGACGATGTAAGGCTCTCCGACCATTGCCCGGGAAAACCAAGGCAATACAATTTGACCTGAAGACAAGTCGGTCTTGTGAGGCTGACCGGCAACTGAGTTAGTGACCTCGATAGTCTTGGTCGTGAACGTTGGGTCGTTACTCCAGACTGTCAAGGAAAAGTCACCAGCGGAAGGGAAAAGGGTGTAGACAGCGTCCAGGACAAAACTTTGCCCCTTGCGAAGAGGGAAGCGAAGCTCAAGTCCTGCGGCATCCATTCCGGAAGGAAGCACATAGGTAGACTTTACCTTCTTGCGCCCTACTGATCCGTTGAACTGGTTTGCGGCGTGGTAGCGTTTGCGAGTTGCCCGGGCAACATCAAGAACAAACTGTCGGGCTCCCTCAGAGCGGGCGGCTTTCAGTTTGTCGATAATGTTGCCCGGGTCGTTGCAATCAATGGAAGCAGTCACTCGGTCCAACAACGGGAAGCCTCCTACCTCGTCGGTAAGAGTCATTCCCGTCACGCTTTCGGAAGGATCAAATCCTTCTTCAGCGTTCAAGCACTCGCAAGCACTTGCGGTGAGGCCGACCAATTGCTCCAGGCACTCCATGATTATGCGGCGTCCTCTTTGCGGATGGCCATGGCTCCCGTAATGGAAGCGGTAGGCGCGACGGCGGAGTCGACCGGGTTGTTCATGCCGACGGGACCAATGTCGAGCACTCCGACCAGGGAGACGTTCATCAGGATTTTTTCGACCTCGGCACCACGGCTGTTCCGGCTGTCACAGGTGTACTCCATTTCGACATGGTAGCGCACCGGGCGAAGCTGGCCGTCGTAGTTCCAACGCCATACCGGATCGTCTACGAAGTAGCGGACGCGGTTGGGGTTGGCGCGGCTCGGGGTAGGCACGTTGGGGAACTCTACCTCGTTGTGGAAAATGAAGTTGCTGGGATTGACCAGGAACGTGGAAGGAGCACCGATGAAGGCGTCCAGGGTCCGACGGTCGTGGAAAATCCGGGCGTCTCCGAAGACGGCACCTTGATCCCGCTCGTTGTCGTTCAGACGCTTGTAGCGGGCCAACTCTCCGTTGTGGTAGAGGTTGTTACCGTCGATGATGAGGTATTCCTCCGGGAAAAGGTTGTTGACGGCCAGGGAGTCCATGCGGAGCAGAAGCTCGAAGTCCCACTTGTTCTCGTCAACCCGGAGACGGTTACCGCCGGCAGCGGACGCGGCGAAGGTGGCGTCACCTCCCCATTGATCGGCTTGGGCGTTCGTATCGAACAGCGTGTAATACTTCTTCTGCGCCTTCTTACGGATGTCAGCCATACACTTCAGGAGGCCTACGGCGGTCTCTTCGGTGACGGTTGAAGCATTGGCACACTTGGGGCCCTTAATGACGTGGGTGGCGAGGTCGAGGCGGGAAATGTCGAAAGTCTTCTTCCGGGTTCCGCCTTCTACTCCGTCGACAAGGTCACAGCCTTGAGTAACGGGGTTCACGTCGGTCGCGTTGGTGTGGCGTCCGATTTCGTAGAACCATGCGTCAATAGACACACAGGAGCCCCCCTGGTAGGTTTGGGCGAGTTCGCTCACGTTTTGACGGGCCGTGAGCGCGGCCAGGGCAGGAACGGGAAAATTCCGCTCGGCAAGCCCCGCGTGTTCTCCGGTCAAGATGGTGTCCATCCGGGCGAGAACATTGGGTAAATCTGATGCGGTAAAAGCCATTTTGTTGGTATCAGTTAGAATGAAGATTCCAGCCCGAAGCGGATCACTTCAGGGGAGGAATAGGTTCTTACCGGACTGTTACCTGTTAGCTTTCTTGCTGTTGTTGGGCCGACCACGCTTCCGCCATTTCGCGGCGTTTAGTCAGGTCGGAAGTTTTGCTCCGGGCGTCCATGTAGGCCTCAGCATTTTCGAAGTAATACTTCGCCCCTGCTACCGGCTTGCCATTCTTAGGCTTCGGCGTTGATTTTGCACCCTTGGGGAATTCGGATTCTCCGAAGGGGTTGCGACTTCTTACGAGGTCTACCAACGTCATTTTCTGCATGGTCTCCGGGTGGTACATGGCGTTACCTTCCTTGTCTACCGGGTAGAGCTTCCCGTCTTCTGCCTCAGCTACCTCCTCAACCCCGATAAGGTTGCGAAGGAGATTGCGGCGACGCTCAGAAAGGGACTTATCCCCGTCAACGTCAACGGAAAAACTGAACTTACTGGCTATTTGGTCGATAGCGGCGGCAAGCTGGGAAGAGCGGTTCTTATGGATCAACTCTTGAAGTTTGGACTTGTAGCCCTCTTCGAGTTGAGCTAATTTCTGCTCTAAAGTTTGGGTGGCGGTCTTTACTTTGGAAGCCACTCTTTCGCGGACGTCTTCGCGCTCCAGTAGCTTTTCCAACGTGAGCCCTTCCCCTTCGATCTTCTTCGCTCCGGCTGATAGCTTTTCGCGTTCAGAATTCCAGGC
Source organism: Lewinella sp. W8 (assembly GCF_004375085.3). GTDB lineage: Bacteria > Bacteroidota > Bacteroidia > Chitinophagales > Saprospiraceae > Neolewinella. The sequence continues at coordinate 49,085 of NZ_SNAQ03000019.1, read as the reverse complement.
GGTTGCGAGGGCTTCGATAAGCTGCGATTCCTGGAGTGAAGGATCAAGGTCGTAACCGTTCCCGAGCTTTTCCCGGACAAGGTTTTCCAACTCCCGGGCCTTGGTTTTCACACCCCGGCCAAGTTGTTGTTTCCCAACGGACTTGATGTGCTCGACAAGGACACCTTTGACCTTCTCGACCGCATCTTCAGATAACCGTCCGTCTTCACCCTTTAGGCCGGTGATAAATTGCCCAGGGTCTGTTGTGGTGAGGCCGACCACCGCCTCGATAAGTTCCTCCATTGTATAGGGGATGTTATTCTTTGTCTCCCGTCTTTTCGAGAGTCTTCTTTACTGATTCGGGGGGCTTGGGGTTCTTGTCAGGTAAAGCCTCGTAGCGATACTTTCCCCGGGTGTTCACGTCCTCCTGGTGCGCCTCCTTCTGCTTCTCCGTCAAAGGAGCCCCAACGGGCTTGCCTGTCGACTTCTGGATAGGCTGGTATTTGGTCGCCATTACTTAGCGGTTTTCTTGGCCCGCCCCCGCGTAGTCTTGGCAGCGGGTTTGGCTTCCTCCTGGACCTCCTCGGTTTCCTCAGCGGCGGGAGCTTCGGCTTCTTCTTCTACCTCCTGGACTTCCTCGACGGGCTCCGGCTCCTGACTCTTCGCGGCAGTCTTTTTGGTGCCGGTCTTCTTAGGAGCCGTCTTCACCGTCTTCGGGGCCTCAACAGGAGCGTTTACCTTCTCCCAATCTTCAGCCAGGCCACGCGCAGCCACACGGTCAGAAATGACAGAATACAGCGGTTCACCGTCGGCGTCCTTTTTGGACTTGCTGCGGTACAGACTATGCCCGGGCTTTACTTGGAGTTTTTTGAAGGCTTCCGCGTCGGTCATTTCGTTAAGTTTTGGCTACGGTAATAGTATCGGTTCGCAAGCTAAATTCCAGAATAATAGGAATAAAGTCTTTTAGTAAAAAGTCGAAATAATTGTAGTTGTCCGCCGCGTTTTCGTCTCAGTCCTCCGCACGATCCGGCCGTCCGGGAGCACCTGTTCTGAAGTGTTGGCTCCGACGGCGTCAACGACCTTTCCGACGTTCTTGCTGACGATTTCCTCAAGCTGCCCGTAGTCCCGGGAGCTTGACTTCCCGGCCGTCACGGAAGAGACTTGGGGTACGGACGTGTCCCGCCCGAGAAGACGCAAGGCCTCAAGGTCCGTCATGTTGTCCATGGCCCCGGTATTCATTGCCTCCAATGCGGGCTGATACTTCCGGGTGCTGTCCACGTTGGTCACGAATTCTCCGCCCTGGATTTCATACCATCGGTCAAACTGATCCTTTAATTTGATACCTCCCTGGCGGTGGCTTGGTCCTTCCTGGTAGCCGTACTCCAGATTAAAGCCTTTCTCAAAGGTGGGAATGTCGGCGGTCGCTGCCGCTGCCGCTGCCTTGTATCTGGTGAACAGGCTGAAAGCGGTAGCCAGGGCCCCGGCAGCGATCACGATACCGATAAGACCTTTGCTTGCCTCCGCTGCAATCAATTGGGACGCAGCCACGGCGAGGGCACTTGCCTGGGTTGCCGCGTCAACGATCAACTGCTGACGTGCGGCCCTCTTCTCAAGCTCTGCCCGTTCTTTGAGTGCTTTGTCCCGGGCGGCGGTCTCTTGAGCCAATTGCTCTTCGTATACCTCCACATTGTTGGAAAAGCCCTCCTCCCGGCGTTGTAGTTGTTCTTCGAGTAGGCCCTCGGTCTCTGAAATTTGATCCTCCAGTTCTTCGAGTAGCCGGTCGTACTCCGCTATTTGTCGGTCAATATTTGCCGCAATTCCTTCGGCCACATTGTTGAAAATCCCGCTGATCTGCTGCCCTAAAAGTTTGAGGGTTTGCTCGTCAATGTTGAGTGCATTGATGATCCCTTGCTTGATCCTTTCTAGCGGGGAAAGGTCGGTATCTCCAATGGCTTCGATCTGCTGGTCGAGTTGCTGAATCTGAAGGCGGAGTAATTCGAGTTGTGCGCTGTCTGCTGCCGGGTCACTAGCAAGGATTTCGAGCTTCTTTTCCAGGAAGTCCCGCTCAATGCCCAATTTCTCCCGGGCCTTGAATTGCTCCAAGGACAATTCCTTTTCTCCGCTTTCTTCGAGTAGGTCAATCCGGGCGTTGGCAAGTTGCCGCTGTAAGTCGTTGGACTCAATCAGTTCTTGCCGGCGGCGTTCCGCTCCCCCGATCACGGCGTCGGTAGCGGCTTGCTCTGCATCCTGGATTTGCAAGTCGATCCGGAGCACTTCCAGGCTGTCCGGGCCGAACTCTTCCTCCGTGATCTTGCGAAGCTCCCGGAGAGAATCCCGCTGGAGTTGCGCCCGCTGTTGCGCCTTGAATTCCGCGAGGGAAAGCTCTTCGTCTCCGGAGATAGTGAGCAAATCGATTTCGGCCTCCGCCCGCTCCCGGGCCGCGTCAATAGCGTCCTGCTGCTCCTCAAAGCGGAGCTTCTGTAATTCCCGGTTGGCTTTGGCTTCCGCCTCCAGGCGCAAGTTGATAAAGGCCTCTTCCAAATTGAATTGCTCACCGGCTTGCTTGAATACCTCCCGCGTGACCTTTTCCAGTTCGTTGATCCGGACGGCTGCGAGTCTCCGGTCCCGCTCAATTGCCTGTTCGCCGGTGAAGTCTCCTTCCTGAGCTTCCCGAAGTTGCTCCAGTACGTTTTCCCGGGCTTCGTTGACCGCTTGCTCCAGGCGAAGGGCCTCCTCCTGTTGCTTCTTGTACTCCTCAAAGGCGGCTTTCCGGATGCCCCGGATGTTGTCCTCGTTGGCGAATTGCTCTGCGGCCAAAGCGTCCTCCAGGTCGATCAATTCCTTGACAAGCTCCGCTACCTCCTCCCGGGTGGCGTCGGTTGCCCGGGTGTTGGCAAAGGTCGCGTTGAGCCCAACCCCGAATTGCTTAATGGCGTCTATCTGCGCCAAGGTGCTTTCCGTCACTTCGGTCGTCCCGTTCAATGCTGCGGCCACCCCTTGACGCCTCAGCCGGATTTCCTCTTCGAGTCCGCCTATAACAATGTCGGCCCGCTCCCGCTCTGCGGCAATTTGATTGCGGACCCCTTTCGTTCCATCCCCAGCGATTCGCTCCAATTCCCTGAGCCGGGTAGAGTAGGCGGCCTGCGTGACTTCCAGGTCTCGAAGCTGACGATCAACGGCCCTAAGCTCCCGGGCCAATTGTGCCGCTGCCTGGGCTTCCTTCACGATTTCGGCAGTAACTCCTGACGTGGCTTCTCCGAACCGCTCCAGGGTAGTGATAACCCCGGCTTTCCCGCGAACAAAATCAAACAACGCCTCCCCGACAGCCGCAACCCGGTCGAGCAAAACGTCTAGGGTGGCACTAAGGGCGGCTCCAGCGTCCGCGAAGGCGTCCGCGATCCGCTGAGACCGACGGGAGGCAGCAATGAAGATGGAAAGGGCAGCAACAACCGCAACGATAGCCACACCGATAAGCCCCAACGACAAGTTGAGGGCAAGCATGACCTTGCGGACATTCCCCGCAGCAACGCCCGCCTGGGTGAGTCCCTGACGAAACGAGGCCGATCCGGAACGCGCCAAAGAAATTGCCTCCTGGTATTGGCCGACCTCCACGCCTAATATCCTGAAGCTCTTCACCTGATCCGCAATAGACGCCTTCACCCCCTGCAAAGACCTGTTCCACCTTTTCGCCTGAGTTTCCGCCCTTGCCGTTTCTCTGACGTTCTTTTTCGCCTCTTCATTGTAGGAACGAATTGCCCCCCGAGCTTCGTCGAACGCTTTCGTAGCCTTATCCCGAACCCCGTCTAACAAATTATTGACCCTGTCCAGTTCATCCGCAGACGAAGCCAGCCCCGTATTGTCCGTGACAAATTTTACTACCTCTTCAATAATCATTCCGCAATTTATCCGCAATAAACCGCTGGAATACAGTCTTTTGGTCAACAAGCAATTGTCACAGAAAAGTAAAATAGATTTCTAAAATTCTAAAAACATTCCGAAAAGATTGCATAAAATAGAATTTAGCCCTACATTTGTAAGGCAATCAAATAAGACACGCTATGTTGGCAAATGGATATGTGCTCAAATGGAAACAAGGTGGAGAGCAAATGTGCTCCGACTATCTTTCTAGGAAGTCATTCGAAAACTGGTGGCAAAAATGGTCGCAAGACTTTTCCGCCCAAATGACTGAAGTGGAATTTTTCTGCTTCGAGGAAGGAAAGGTTATGTACCACTCCCGCGTATATACGCAAGCATTTTACAATGGACCGACTAGGCAGGTTTTTAGTTTTGGCGATTACAGACCAGGATTGAGAAACCAAAATTTGGTCTGTAACTGGTAGGCCTTTAATCAATCAATCCCCTTAGCAATGAAACTCAGCAAAAAAACTCAATCCCTTTTAGATGCAAACAATTTGTACCTGACGTGTGGAGGAGGCTTTCGCAAGACCTACTATCTGGAGGATCGAGACGTATTAACAGGCTTTCGCACAACCCACCACGTTCGCCGCAAAGAGGTTGGTCCCGAAGACTTTAAAAGCTGGCACCCCCACGCCTGTCTTACTGGTGTTTACAACGAATTTGGGCACGAAAGATGTGTAACCGCTTACCCTACATGGAAGTCTGCTCAGGTATGGAACGCAAAACAGGTCGAAAGACTCGCAAAGGCGAAAGCAAACAAATGCAATCAATAAAAATAAAAATCATGCACCGACATACTGTTTACCCCACCCCCGAGGCCGCTAAAGCGGTAGCCGACCAAATCAACGCGGACGAAAAGTTAGCGTATGAAGATAGTCCCGAAGAGGCCTGGAGCTACAAGGTCCGTTCCAACGAAAAAGGCAAGTCTATCATCGAAGCATACGATGAAGACGGATTCTGCATGGGGCCCATTTAATCACAAAATCAATCCTTAGCAATGGACTACCTACTTTTTCTATCTGGAAAGGAATTTGACCAAGGTTCGCTTGGCGATCACCTGAGATACCTAAAGAACATTGGCGGAACTCCCGACTTCTGGAGAGGAGCGAACGAAGGACAACTTCATCTTCTCAAAGAAGACGGCAAGAGATTCGCGGAAGCAAATATCCAAGGCGTAACAATAACGAACGAAGATTTTGAAGTCGTTTGGACTTACGAGCCCAAGGCTTACGTCGACTACCTTTCCAAAGATCACGACTTCCGCGAAGTCCGGAAGTATTTCGGTTCCCTGGAGGAAGGCGAAGCCTGGGCCAAAGACAACCTGAGCAACTACAATATGGACATGGTGAAGATCATGCCCTAACTAAATCAATCAATCCTTAGCAATGAATACTTACAAAAAATACTGTCCTAACGTCTTCGTTGCTCTTTGTGAAGAGCAACACGAAAAAGGCGAAGAGATCATCGTCACGACCAAGTACGGCAAAGAAAACGAGTGCATCGTCCACAACTTCCTGGGCAAAACGAGAGACGACAAATTCCTCTATTCCATCACCCGGGCCGACGGATTCGATTCGCGGGAACGCGCCCGCCGAAAGGCTGAACGACTGAACAACGCCGCCGGCAATGCCAACGCCAAATCAACTGAACGTTGGAAGGCGGCTCAGGAGGGAGCGGACTTCCTGGTGTTGGCCGAACCGATCAAAGTAGGACACCACTCAGAAAAACGCCACCGTGCTTTGATCGAGCGGAATCACAAACGCATGGCGAAGTCTGTCGAATACACCAAGCAAGCCGAAGAGTACGCTTCCCGGGCAGAGTATTGGGAAAGCCTTACCGATAAGATTGATTTGTCGATGCCTGAGAGCCTGGAGTATTTCGCCTACAAACTGGAGGAGGCCGAAAAGGAACACGCCAGGATCAAGGCTACCCCGAAGCGTGAACGCCGACATAGCTTTTCCCTAACGTATGCCAACAATCACAAAAAGGAAATGGCGAAGAAGCTGGAGACCGCTAAAAAACTGTGGGCCTAAGACTCAGCAAAACAACGGGCGGGGCGAAAGCTCCGCCCTCAAAATGAAAAATAATGACCTGTAACTACTGCAAAGAAGATTTCGACCCCAAACAAGTTGCCCGAGCCTACGGCAAAGAATCGGCGGTCTTAGCAACTGGCACTTGCTCCGCTGCTTGCTACACCAAGAAGAGCACCAACAAACGCCTGGAGTACGTGGTCGGTGAATATCCCGGCGGCTTCCTCCTGGAAGTATTCGAAGGTGGCAAATGGACAGACGAAGGCGTCTACATCACGTCTTTTCACGCCCACAATGGAGCCCGAGAGTTAGCCAAGGAACGCGGACTAATTGCCGTCGACCTGGACAAAACCAATAGCGATAACCCTGAGAAACAATAATTATGCGTGGAATGTATAGCGGCAAGGAACCATGCCAAGGCTGCAACAGGTTGGGGGCAGAAGCCCCAAGACGGAGAAAAAACCTTCTTTGTCCTGATTGCATGAAAACGATGGAAAAGGGTAAATCCGTCCAGGTTGTCGAGGCTATGGAATACGTTTCGTTTCGTATGACTTGGTACTTCTTCCACAACGACGAATTGGACCGATTTGTGCGTTCGCTTTTCAGGTCTGTACACAATCCGAACGCTAAAAGTATTCGCCACGAAAAAGACTTTAATGGATCGGCCCTTACCTCTGATGATTGGTTTGTCGTTCCGGGAAAAGTGTATTACGCTGTCCGGGATTTTGCCTTCAACATCCGAGACAAAATCAAGTCCCTTGAGCAAAGAGAAGCCGAAATACAGCCATCCATTGATAAGGCTGTTCGGGAGCAGTATGACAAAATCTACAACGAGGGGATAGAGCGCGGCCGGAACCTTTTGGTGTCTCTAGCTCTGGATGATATATCTATGTCTGACTTGACCGGACAAAAGAAAGAGCCCTACACCCCTCAAAACTGAAAACACCATGGAGACTATAAAAAACTTCCTGGTCGCTGCCTTAATCTTTGTAGGATTATACCTCGCAGCGGATCACTTCTTCTACGTCAATTCATTTTCGGACAAAATCTACTCCAGGTCGAAAGTGAAGTCGCATTGCGACTACGATCTTTCTCAGACTCCGTACCGGATAGGGGCTTTAAACAATGGGAAGCTGGTCTTAATGCGTGGCAAATGGGAGGTTTACACCGCTGCCGACAATCGCGTCGTAAGCACGGACACCTGTTATCTGAAGATGCGGGCTTACTTCTTTTGGCAAAACAGCGTAAAGGAATAGCCCAATGAATGACACCATCTTCCTGCCGATCAAAAAAGAGTTTTTTGATATGATTTTGGCCGGGATCAAAAAGGATGAATATCGGGCCCTAAATCAGCGGTACATCAAGCGATTCACCGGAAGAGATTTGCTGGGATTTACAGTAATCCCCGGCAAGGATTACAACCGATTCAAGAAGAAGACGGTCACGTTTATAAACGGATATGGCTGGCACCGTCCTTGGTTCGTTATCCAGTTGAAAGCAATTAAGATCAAGACTCCGAACCCTGATTGGTGCCCGCCTGGGACTGAAGGGCCTTGGTTCGCTTTAGAACTCGGAGAGGTACTGGAAAAGCACAACATTAATACCCCGCAAGGGGATAAAGAATAAGTGATGCCTACAAAATACAAACTATACTATGCCACAAATGGCGGCGAATATGGAGAAGAATTTTACTCCAAGGCAGACCTAATGAAGCACAACTACGCAGAAGAAGGTGAAGATGTAGACCTTTTTGAGTGTGCGGGCTTCATGTTGGATCGGTTCAACCGAAAGGCCGAATATTCAAAAAAGCGCCATTGTTACAAGCTGGAAAAAGTTACCGTTCGGGTTTTAGGGTCGTACCCTTTTTACGGCCTTAACGTATCGGAAGCCATGTGCGAGCCTGAGTTTAAATAACCGCCCCGCCCCGGCGGATAAAGAAACCAACGATGAATGATTTACTGGACTACGACGAATACTACAACGACAACGAGCAACGGGCTTATGACCACGGAGAAGAAGTCGGTCTCCGCAAAGGATTTATCGCAGGATCAATTTTTCAGGCTGTGATAGTTTCCGCGATATGGTGTATCGTTATTGCCTTCCTCCTTTCCGGCTGCGCCCCTCAAAAGGAGATAGTGTACACGGACCTCAACCACAACGGATTTCGCGCCAAATGGTCGTTCACGCGCAAGGTTCTGCGGGCCCACGACGTCACCCCCGGGGAAGAGGTCTCCCCTGAAATGCTTTCTTTGCTAATTGTGGAATCACTCAAAAAGAAATAGTTATGAACTGGAATTATAGCGAACCGCCCAAAGACCGTGTCATATTGCGGTGGCATTGTCTATTCAATTGCCCTGTGGCTGTTTTCTGGAGGGAGGGGATAGTCAATGACTTGCCATGGATCACGGCAACCAAAAATCATTCCTGGCCTGAAGAGGCCTTCCTTCCCGGGGTGTGGATGGAGAACCTGAGCAAGCCAATCGACGGATACACATACGTCAAAGCAATGCCCCTCGAAACGTGGAAGCGGAAGGTCCGCTGCCTCAAAAATCTCGTAAAGGACCGCCAAAAGACCGAACTTATCACGGTGCGGGAACTGGCTAAAATCCTGAACATCCCGCAAGGGGCAGTATTAGTGCTCTGTGAAGATGCGGAGTATATTGTAAACAACGGCTTTCGGGTCAGTAGTGGCCACGGTGAATTAGATTACCAGGGCGATTGGACCGTCGAAACAAACTAATAACACCATGAGCAAGAAACAGCAAACCTACCGGCTCCCGCCGGAGACCCACGCGAAGATTGTGGACATGGCAAAGTCCCGGGGCGTGTCTCAGGCTGCAATCCTGGCTGAAGTCGTAGCGAAAGCACACGAAGACTTTGATCCGGGGTTAGACTGCTTCGTCACTATTGTAAATGCGGCGAGGCATGGGCTCATAGCCTTGGACCATAAGGCGTCAAGAAAAGAAGAAGAACTCGTCAAACTTTTCGCAATCTTCATCCGGCTATCTTCCGACACGGAAACCTGGGAAGAGGCCGCTCAAAAGGGGTTGATCTAACTTCCGATAAACAATTTAACGTGTACGCTCGGTTAATAAATGATTGGCTAAATAACCTCCCGGAAGAAACTCACGAAGAGTATCTTCAAAACCTGGAATGGTATAAAGGGGCGGTTGATCGAACGCCAAATCATTTCTTGAAATTCCATCTTGACGACGCCGTGAAAAAAGAGAATTTTGAGTTGGCGGAGTACATAAAGGGAACAGCCAAAAAAAGAGGGGTTGACCTGGAAGAAACTTCTTCAAATAACCTGGATAATCGAACGCAATGAAGAAATACTACTTTATCACTTATTCAGCGATAAACAAAGCAAGTGGGGCAAGGGATATTTGGAATGACTTCACCGATTTGTCCCCCGCGGATTACTGGCTGAAGATTCAGAAAGAAGGCGAGGACGATCCGGATTTTCACAACTTCGTCCTTCACTCAGCAATCGAAGTCACCGAAGAAGAGTATTTATCTTGCAAGGACCACGTTTGACGGTCCAAAATTATGCGCTGCGGTGGCACAGTTGACACGAACGGCCTGAGCAAGCATAGCAGTTTCTCCCTTACGCTTACGGGGAGCTGACGTGCTGCCGCAGTCGCATATTTATTCCAACTGTCAAGCAATCCTTGACGGTTCACAAACAGCAAAAAAAATGAAAGATAAACTCCAGAAAGCCCATGGCGGTTTGCTTGCCGCGTCGCTATTTTCTACAATAGCATTGGACTTCAATTACCCCGGCACTATTTGGCCCTGGGTTCCGCTAATTTGCTTTATTATTTATTCTTCCTGGCCGCGTTAATCCGGTATCGGTTCTCTTCCATCAAGAGGTATTGCCCGGACCACTTTTCGAGGATGGTATCGACTCCGGAGAACTCCCGGGCCATTTGGTCTATTTTGGAGGAAAGTTCTCGGAGCTTGGCACTTCCCTGGGCTTCGGAAAGCTCCCCGGACTCCATGGCGTCGAAGGTCTTGTAAATCTCCGCATTGGCGAGGAGAAATTCCGTTCGGACGTCTGGAGCTTCAGGAGCGGGAGAGGAGCAGGAAAAGGCGAGAGAGAGGAGGAAAGCAAGGGCAAGGAATCGCATTACTAAGGATTTGTTTACCCTGAAACGCGGAACTGCTACCTTTTGGTTGACTTCGTCTTTTGTTTTGCTTTTGCGGCCCTGTCCTGAGCCTCGAAGAGCAGCGCGTAAAAGTCCCATACCGGAAGGTCCATGGCTTCGGTAGACGTGAAGTTGGTGAAGCCGGCCACTATCTCGATACTTCTCAGGACGTTTTGCCGACGTTCCACCCATTGATCCACGGCAACGGGCTTGCCTACTCCGTCGACGTTCTTTATTTCCCAGCGGTAGCGGCCCGGAGAGTCTTTTCCTCTTCCAGTAGTCTTTTTTGGGTCTGCCGGAAGTCTGTCGCAAACTCTTCCGACAATCCTCCGGCTATGGCGAAAAAAGACACATGGGAATATCCTTCAGCAGCCCAATCGGAAATGTAGGCGTTTGCCCGGTCTTGGTCGTAGTCCCGTATGTCGTCGCCTTCCTTGAGACAAATAAGGGTGCAAATGTGTAGGCTCAGGTGGTAGCGGTCCTGGCTCTTCCGGACGATGTTGTCGAGGTAGGTTTGCAGCCGCCGGAAGACATAGAGCTTGACCTCCGGGTCCGGCATGGGCATGATTTCTTTTTGGGTCTCCACCATGTATTGCCGGATAGACTCGAAAGAATCAAACCCTGAGTAAAGTAAGTCCAGGAGGTTGGCAATGATCGACCACCGGGAAATACCGATTTTGTCGACTGGAATCCAACGGTAGGTATTTCCGTTGGCGGTGAATGTGTCTCCCTCGGGGAGCGGCTTTGCCTCCCTCAGCGGGGAGAACTCGTTTGGTTTTACGTTGTCCATCCTTCAATAATTCTTACGGCCGTCATTGCCAGGGGAACTACTGCGATTTCCTCAACTGATCCGAAGAAGAAGAAATGCCAAAGGGCATAAAGCAAGCTAGTAGCTCCCGCAATGCAAAACGGGCAAAATGTGTACTTGTAAATGATCCACCGAAAGGGTGGTAAATCGTCAGGGTCCGGCGGGTGTTCGTGACCGTGAACGATCTTGTTGATGATCTTTCCCCAAAACCCGAGTAATTCGTCCGGCTCAACCACCTGGGAGTAGGCGTAAGCAGCCGAAGCGAAGACCAGGGCTTCGGTTAGGTGGGTGCTGAGAACTTCCATTCCTGGACACATTCTATCGGGGCTCCCACGGCAAGCGGGGAGACGCAGTTTTGAGAGAATAGGTAATCGACGTCGAAGTCAACGGCCCCGAAGTCGAAGGGGTACAACATCAGGGCGTCCGCGTCCGGCCCGTAGTCGTAGCGGGAGAAAACGGACATATCCGAAGTCAATACCGAGAAATTGGAGTACATATACCGGCCACCGGCATTGTCTGGACCGTCTCCGCTCAGGGCGGCGATAATGTCCCGGGCAGCGATTCCAGCGTAACCGACGATGTTATCAATGTGGACGCCCATCTTCGGGAGGTTGAGCCAAAACACCAACCGGACTCGGCCACGGAACTGGAAATTCCCGTAGGTCTGCCCGGTGACTTCAGCCATGGGCCGCAAGACCTCCATGTAGGTAAGGTTCAGGTAGCGTTCGTCGGGGACAAGCTCCAGGTAGCCGTTTTGCTGGTAGCACTCTGAATCGGATATGCCTTGCCGGATAGGGTAGGTCCGATAAATCGGAACATCCTGAGCCCCTTGCAACGGGATTTTAACCGGGCGGGAAATGCCGCCGTATCGCTCCACCCAAGGGATTTCAGTTATTCTTTGGGCTGCGGCTGATAATGCCAATTCTATCATTCTTCAATAATTTTAAGACTTCCGGGAATTGTGCAAGGACGCTGAAGCACTCCCCGTTTTTGAGGTAGACGGAAGTTCCGTTTATCAGGGAGCCGCCGTATTTGACCCGGCATCGATAAGCGGCGGAGACTTCGGCTAAATCAATCACGCAGTCGACCATTTGGTCTTCCCGGTCGGGAACCGTGTCGCACAGTTCTGCTTGCCTTTCCTTGTCGGGGTCTTCCTCGTAGGTGATAATCTTGGTTATCAATAAGCTACTGTTCATTCATCAGCTTTTGGAAGCGTTCACGACGCCGGTTAGCGAAATCTTTGAGAACGAGGGACCGCTCTTGCTCCGAAGACCTGAGAATGTTCCCCCGCTTGCGGACAGCCCCAGCAAACTTCACCTGATTGGAAGGGGAGTCAGACCGGATAGATACCGTGACGCTGTCGTCGTCTTTGGCCTTGACGAACACCCCGACGGACTTCCAGGCCTCCCCGGTGCGGGTAAAGTCGAAGTATTCATCCTGGTAGCCCAAGTCCCGCCGGCCACGCTCTGCGTAATCGTCGGTGTATGGCGGGAAGTCCTTGCCCTGGTAATCTTCCCCGCGGCGTTGAACTCTCGCCTTCACCAAGGCGGAAAGGTTGAAGCCGGAGGCGATAGCATCGTCAACCAAAGTTTTTCTCATTTCCGCCCTGGCCTTGCGGAGTTGTGCGGCCCTTTCTTTCATTGTCATTGCTTCGGCTGTCCTGGTTTGACGAAAATGTTATTGACGAACGAAAGGGTTCCGTTGACGGTAAGCGGATCGCCGCCTTCGGAGTGGTCGAACTCCACTTCTGAGACTGAGAATTGAATCCCGTCGACTATCCGGGTAATCAGTACGTGATCGTGGTCCCTGATAACCTCGAGGACGGGGACGTAGTGATCTGGAAGGCCTACGCAAACTAGTTGCTGCCGGGGCTTCACGACGCTTGCCCGCTGCCGGATTTCGCCTTTCTTCGTTTGGTCCACCACTTCGGAGCGGTCAATCTGCGGGGCCCCGAAGGTTCCCCGGAGTAGGAGTTTCTGCCGGAAGCCGGTCGAGAAGGTGACTCCGAATCGATTGTCGTTGCTCCAGTATTCTATCCGATACAGGTCGGAAGAGGGAGGGGGTGCGGCACTTCCCGGGACTTCGGCAAAGTAGGGTGTCCCGCCCATCTGGAAGTAATTGACAAACCGCTGGTGCGTGTAGACGGGGGAGACGGCCCGGTATCGCAAGGGGACTACGTCTTGCGAGTAGGTGCCGGTGTTCACGGTGTAGCTGGCTGAACTGCTGACCAAGTCCCAAGTCTCCGTTGTGGGGTTGAACGCTTCCCATGACTGAGAAGAGACTCCGGCGGAGAGGAAGGCGGTCGCCTGGATAGCCGCCCCGTTCATGGTAAACTGAATGTTGGCCGCGTCCGGGGATTCCACAAGCTCAAACCAATCGGAGTAGTAATTCTTCCCGTCCAGGTTCAACACGAACTGATAAAAGCCCGGTTCTGCCTGGGGGAAGTTTTGCCCGCCAAACGTCACCTGATAAGTCGCCCCCAAATTGATGAAGTTGAAGTAACCGGACTCCAGGAAGAGCACGACCCGGCCGTCGTCTTTCATCAGGAAGCCCTTAATCGTTGCCGCCATAGGAGCCGGGAACGTCGCCTGAAGGGACGGAATTTCATTTACCGGACACGCGAGAGCCTGACCGAAGTTCCGGTATCTGCTTTGCTCCTCCGGACGCTCGAAGAGGGGCATTGAAGTAAACGGGTTGATAGGGTTATTCATCGTGCTTCAGGTTGAGCGACAGGCGGGCCGCAAATGAAGAGAAAGAACACTTCGAGACCTTGCCCCAACCAAGCTGCGAGTTTACCCGGCGGCTGGGATCAAATGCAAAGTATTCCGGGATGGTCATGGACAGGACCAACGGCTCCTGTTCTTTGTAGGGCTCCACCGTTTCGAATTCCGTGAACTGATTGTTCATGGTGCCCTCGGGCAGCGGCCGGTTGTTCTGGTACAGGTCGCGTTGAATGACGGACCACGCAAAGGGGGCGTTGAGGAGTGCTGTCGGCCCATTGATCGGGGGCCCTTGGAGGATGTACCGTTCGCCCTGGTAGATGGTGGTGGCAACCGCGGCAAAACCCTGATTCGCGTAGCGGTCGGGGTTGGCTTGCATATCGGCTATGTTCGTGCTGACCTTGGAGACCTTGATCGGGCGAGGATCGCCGGTGGCGCAATAACGATCGTACACAATCGGAACCCCGTCGAAGTCGAGGTCTCGTTGCTGATCCATCCATTCGAACTCCTCCCGGCGGGGGAAGTCTTCAGGGTTGTTGGTAAAGTCGGTGCAGTCTTCAATGTCCGGGTGTGCGGAGACGTCCAGACCGTTGACCTCAAACCAGCTTATGTGCTCCAGGCGAAGGGTATTGCCCCGGACCCTGCGATAAATTTGCAGCCCCTCCAGGAATTCGAAGAAGTCTTCCAGGCTGATTTCCCCTTTGGTGGCGTTTTCGGCGGCGTCAGCGAGGAGAATATCGGTCTTCTGGAAGATCACCACCTCTTTGTAATTCTTCGCCGCCCGGTAAGCCGTATTGTTGACGTAGGGCGGAGCCGGATTGATCCCGAGAAAGTTGCTGACTATGTCGAGCCCGCAGTCGGCCACAAGCCCTTCCAAAATGTCCACCAGTAAAACCCCGTTGTCCGGGAGGTTCGCTTCGTCCTGGCCGAAGATGCTGAAGACTCGTTGCTCCTGGTAGGTGTAGGGATTGCCAACGGAAATATCTACCCGGCTATCTTGCACCGCCCCGGTGAACAGTTGGCGGGCCCACAGACCGCCCCCGAGCTGGACCCATCCCTCCCCGGGAGGCTGGAGGTTGGAAGTGAACTCTTCCCGCTGGAATTCTGCCGTATCTACGACCGTTACCGTAGTTTGTCCGAAAATGTCCGTCTCGACGGTCTTATCCAGCGTCCGGCGGGTAACTGTCCACCCAATATTATCCGGGAGGCATCCCGTTGGGGGATCGGAAGCAAGGTGGATAAGTGACTCAGGGAAATTGCCGGACGTGGTCCGGGTACACGTAACGACCTGGGAAGGCTCCCCAATAAGCACCCGGAGCGGGCCTAATGCCGGGAAGTTGAAAATGTTCTTTTCCGTCCGTAGGTTCTCCTCCAGACAATCGTTGTCTTCTACGTTGATCGGGGTAAAGGTGACGGCACCGTCCCGGGAAGTCCAATTGGCTGAACTTGCTGCGAGGATGCACTCGAAGCGGAGGACGGATTCGTGGTAAATCCGCAGTTCATGGCGAGAGCAAATCCCAACGGACTGATACGCCGCCCAAAAGAACTGGAAGTCCTCTTCGACAAAGGTGAGGTTCGTGTTTAGCTCCCGGCGGTAGTCAACCTTGCCGTCGGGCACGTCGTCGAAGACAATATCCGCCGCCAGGGGGTTCACCCGGCGTTCATTGTTGCCAACCACAACAAAGAATTGGTATGTGTCTTCGAAGGTGGTCATTCGCGGTAAGTGTTGATCGGACCAAGGGCTTCAGCAATCTCCGGAGTGATCCAGCTAAGGTGGTGGCGGCAGTTGTAGCCCCCGAGTACGACTTTCACGTCGGCACCGGGGATCTTCCCTTGCCACTCCTGATCCTGCCATTTGGTGATTTCGTCCCGGGTATAGACTCCCTGAACCCGAGCCCGACAGAAAGCCCGGGTGTTGTTCTTGATCGTTCCCGCGTAAAGGGCGTGAATAAGCCCGAGCCGGCGGGAGTAGTAGTTCTGCGTTGCCCGGTCTGAGCGGACAAAAACCTCGCTGGCGTTCCGCTGAAAGAACCGGCGGAGGAGTCCCCGGGAAAACATTTCTTTGAGACCTTCTAGGAGGAGGGCAAAGGAGGCAGCACCGATGATCGCGGACTGAATCCGGCTGAGCAAGGCCGAGCGGACGGAATTCATCCGGCTAACCTCGTCGAGCCACGATCCCTTTTTGATCTTCCCCCGAACATACCCAAGCCCAGCCAATACCCGGTTGGCGGCTTCTTCGTGTGGCCCGCCCTTCCGTACTTGGTTGAAGTACCGGCGATTTGCCCCGAGTACCTTCTTCACGGCGTCCACAATGAACCTCACCACTCCGGAAGATCGTTGCTCCCGTGTGAATTCGTCGAATAGCTGGTTTAGGGCATTGGCAAAAGCAACGTTCCCAGCCGTCGGCCGTAGGTTGCCGCTACTGTCCACCTTCAGCCCCGCCAGTTGAGACCCCAGCCGCAGGTTGAGGGACTTCTCCGCCTTGAGGACTTCCTCCGCGAGTTGGCGGTCCAGCCTCCGGATTAGTGCGGCTCTCGCCCTCCTCGCCTTCTTCCAGTTCATCGGTAAATGGTTGTTGTGGTTCTGAATCAGTCGCCCGGATAATTTCTAGTTGGTCGAGCTTGGCCCGGATCAATCGCTTTTGCTGGGCAAAATCAATCTCGTAGAAGTTGGGCCGCTCTTCCAGGATTTCGGTTTTGACCGTGTCGAAGTTCTCCAGGAGCTTCCGGTCGTAGTCCTCCGGGCCCCGCTCTCTGCGAATTGCCTCGATCATGCCCTCGGGGAGTGACCGCCAAGGTCGATGCCGCTCAAAGGCCTTCATATTTTCAACGGAGGCCATGTTCCCGGCGTGTGTCTTCTCCGTGATCTCGCATTGAAAGGCGAAGATTGCCTCTTGGGTGGCCCCGGCGTCCTTGGCGGATGCAAGGCGGGCGATAAGCTGAGAAAGGCTTTCGAGCTTCAGGTTTTCGGGGAAGGAATGGCTCGGTTCTACTTCCCGGTTCATATACATCCCCGTAATCCGGACCACCTTCACCCATATCCGGGAGGCTTGTTGAGCTACCGGGAAAACCCGGTTGTTGATCTGGTCGGCCTCGATCAAGTTCTCTGTTGCTGTCTTTGAGACAACCGGGGTATTCTCTGCCTGGGCGGAGAAGATGGAAACAGGGATAGACCGCTTCAAGTCCTCAATTTCACCTTTGATCTCCCGGACGGTATCCAGGTCAGGCATTTCGTAATGATACAGTTTCTCCAGCGGGAAGATTTCGCCCGCGGCGTCGTAGTCAGGCATTACCAATTTGGTAACATTGGACTCGGTCCGCTTCTTTGATCCTGTCCCCTTACACTCCGGACAAATGTGCTTGTGTTCCCGGTTCTTGACCTCGTAGGGGTTCAGATAACCTCGTCCTTGACAGCTTCCTTTTTCACTTTCGTAATCGCACGGATCGTCGTACTCGTAACGGTGGGGGCGGACGTGGTTGTCAAAGGCCACGTCGTAAATGGCTTTTTTGTAGACCAGTTCGTCCAGGGTGTCGGAGGCCGGATCAATGGCGGAGACGCAATACTCACCAGACTCATGGAGGTATGCCCCCCAGCGGATGCCGGGAAATTCCGTGACCAGATTGTTTTCAACGGCCGTCACGATGTAGGTCTCTGAGTTTTCACCGTCGACGAAGTCAATCTCTTGCCCTTCTTCGGGGACTTGCCCCTCTTCCATTTCCTCGTAAACCAGGACAATGCCGGGGCCGTACAGCGTGAAGACCTTTACCTCCCTGTCTTCTTCCCGGCTCAGGACTTGGGCCCGGATGATCCATTGGGTAAGACCGTTGACTTCCTGCTTGCGGACAATCTCGGAGCTTGGCACTTCGATAGGGAAGACAGACATTCCCCGGACGGCCACAGCGTCCCGTTCAACGTCAACACCAACTACCAAATACCCGTTGGGGTCGGAAAACTCCATAATCGGTTGCCGCTTCTTGATGTACTCGAAAAGGGACTCTCCGCCGTGGAAGTTGTCAATGGCTTCCCGGACTGCCTCCTCTTCCTCCTCACCAATTACTGACCGGATGCCGTCCACGCGGTAAATCTTCCGGTAGAAAGAACGGACGGGATTGATGCAGGACTTCGTGACCGGCTTGTAAACCCGGATTCGGTGCTCCTTCTCCCGGTCGGTTTCGTCGGGGCGAACATTGCGGACCCAATCTTCCTGATCCTTACCGGATACCATTCGATTAAGCCACACAGACATTTCGCGGACGGTATCCAGGTGCTTGAAGGTGTCCTCCTCCAAGATTGCCAACCGGATTTCCTCCTTTGCTTCTTCGATGGTCATGCGTATTCCAGTTTTTTGCGGCCGATAAATTTGAAAACCATTCTCATTGCCAGGGCGTCGGTAAAGTCAGGAGACCGGCCAATGTCTCTTCGTATGTCGTCCTTTCGCTTGAGGCGGAGTCGCCCTTCTTCATCGAGGGACAACCTTTTGATTTGCTGCATTTCCTCTTCAATCAGTTCCCGGGTGCCCGGGGATATGTCCGCAGCAAAGCCGATTGTCCCGTCGGTCACTTCCTGGGCAAAGTGGTAAAGGCATTGCGTTTTCAGGTTTTGGTAGTTTTCGACCTGACCTTTGTACTTCATAGGGGAGCCGCCGTTCACAAACGGGCGGGAGTGCGGAAGGAAGCCGCCTTTCCCCCCGACAAACCCGCCGACGCCGTCGGAATCGTAAGTGATGTTTCGCTCCTTCACCTTGAAGCGGCGTTGTAGCTCCTTGATCTTATCCAGAACTTCCCGGCCCCCGGACTTCTCCATGAACTCCAGATGGATCACGACGGAGCCCTCCCATACAGTAATTACGAAAAGGTCGGAGCCGCGGAGTGCGACGTCTGCCGTCAAATACCGCTGACCGGCAGGGACCAAATGGCGGGAGTCGAAAAAGCTCTGAATGTCGTCGTACTCGATCAACGCGAGGGGGTCGTCGTCGTACTCGAAGTTTCCCCACAAAAGCCGCTCCTGCATCTGCTTACCCAGCCGGAGGAGGTTTTCGACGTAGATGCCCGCCCCGGTGTTTATGTCGGAGGAGTGGAGCTTGCGGAACTTGCGGAAATACTTAGGCCTCTTGAGCCGGTCGATTGCCAGGGCCGGGACAAACTTGGCGTCCTTCGTTTCCTTGCCTTCCCGGAAAGGGACATAAAATCGTTTGTAAAAATGCCCTTTATCCGGGTTGGATGCCTCCAGGATTTTGGGTGTGATCTGGTACTCCTCATTCTTCCATCGGCCAATACGGGAGTAAAGGACTTCAATGTAGGTGTAGGGGATTTCATAGCTTTCGTCGATGAATCCCCCGGTAAAGAGTAGTGAACCGAAGGAGCCCCCGAGCGGATCGGAGGGTTTGTACTTCAGGTCAAGCAAAACGATTTCGGAACCGTTCTGGAAAAATATCGTACTGCTGTTCTCATTGAACCGGCCCCGCTGGAATTCCGGCACCCCGTAGGCGTCGCAAAACTCGTAATAGCTGACCAGGGTAGATTGCTTCAGTCGCTTTAACTCCTTACGGCCGAAGAAGTACCGAACCCCGGGATAACGGTTGCACATCATCCACACCCAGGCGGCACCGTTGAAAGACTTTCCTCCACCGCCACCACCACCGAAGCCAATAGACCGGGTAGTCTTATCGAAAAGATAGGCCCAAGCCTGTTCCTGAGCGGAAGACTGAACCTGAAAATCCATAACCTTGCCTTGCGGTGGCTGGCTCATTCTTCCTCTTCTGAATTTGTGGGTTTGCTGAAGTTGATTGATTGAATACCGACCTGAGCTTCTACCTTCGTTTCCTGCTTATCGGATTGACCGAGGCGATTCTTGCCCAGCCAAATCAACATTGCCGGATGCTTTTCACCTTGCCCTAGTTCGTACTGCTTGAGCCTGATTTCAGCATTGCCTTTAGCCTGGAATCTCTCTTTTACTTCCGAAGTTTTCGAAACGCCATAATGCTCCTTCACCCGGGCGTAGAAATAGCCCTCATTGAACCCGAAAAATGCCGATGCCTCCCTGACCGAAGACCCCGCAGTCATAAGCTTCTCGAACTCATTCCAGTCTATCTTTCTGAGCTTTTCCGCCCTGTAATCCTGGAAATTCTTTTTATGAATCGATTTAATCCGGTTCCTGATGGTGTCGGCATGAACCCCGCAAACCTTAGCGATTTGAAAAGCGTCCGCCCCTTGTTCGAGGAGACGGTCTACAAGGTCCATGTCGATTTTAATCTTTCCCGGCATAGGCAGAAACAATAATGCCCCGGGCGAACACCTTTGCAAGGCAAAGGCAGCAGCTTAGGGCAAGGCAATCCCTTGTTGAGGGATCAAAAGAGAACGAGTAGCGGGAGCAGGATTCGAACCTGCGATCTCCGGGGTAGTTATCCCGGCGAGATAACACGCTTCTCCACCCCGCAGACGCAAGGTAAATGATGAAGTAGTGGAATTTTTGGTCTTTTAGTAAACTTATCCGGCAAAAGGAGCGTTTGGATTCTATTGCTAAGGAAAGGCCCCCAACCGAACAAGTTTCGGAAGGGGGCTTTCTGATTTATATCTCTTGCGTTGCCCTTTTGTCCTTGAGATTGATCTTCAGGACATCCAAAGGCCAATCATTGGCCTGGAGCCAATCTTGCATTTCTTGGAGGCGTCTTTCCATTTTTTCGACTTCTATCTCCATCGCTGCGGCTATCGCTTTCTCCGCGTCCTCCCTCGTGGCTCTTATGCTAATGTTTTCGGGCAAGTAGGTTCGCTGCCTCCCTCTCCGGCCAATCACCCACGATTCCGCGATATTGAAGTCGTAGACTTGGTATTTGTTGATCTTCAGGTCTTTCCTGTCAACGTAAAAAACAGGCTTCAACTGGACCTCGACTTCGTTACGGATTACTGTCATTGCTAAGGAATTTTTGAGCAATCGGTTTTTCATGCTCTATTCCCATACAAAACAAATACTCTAATAAGATTGTTGTACTTTTACTGAAATTAATGAAATAAATTTCTGCAATGAATCGTCAAGACCTCAAAGAACTAGTGGGATACCCCAGTGCAAATAAGAAGTTTTCCTACAAGGACGTAATCCCGGAAAGCCCTTACAATAATCGACCAAGAGACTTCCGTCGAAAGCTGGACAAACTGGATGACGTCACAGTCATGTTGGAACGGATGGGGATTTCTGTGGTATTAGTGCCTTCAGATTATTGTGACCTGATCCGGAACCTACTCCAGTCAAATGCTTTGAAAAATGCTCCTAAAGAGCGGGTGTCTAGCGAAAAAGCCCTGGAGATTGTCGACGAAATCTTTAGCTCTTATCGTCCGGAAGATTCGCCGGCTCCCGCAGCCGGATAAGGTCTTGCGACAAAGGGCATGATAGGTTTACCTTATGCTCCTCCGACCAAACTTCATCCATCATCCGGCGGTAGTGCTTCCTTTGGTTGCCATAATCAGTCTTTCCTAAATTGGTGTCAAACCAGTCGGAGAAATCCCGCACGGATTGATGAAGCGTTCGGTCTTGCTTTGCTTGACCGATGTACAGAACGATGAATAGTATTTTCTTTTCGAGCGATTGCCGGGAGAGCACCCGGATAATCGCCACCCACCGAACATCCCAAAAGTAGGCCTCGAAGTCTTCCCCGGTTGCGTCGGTCGCCTGGAAGGTTTCGAAGATTGTCTTAATGGTGTCTACCAAAGACAGATTTGTAAAACGGTCGAGACTGTGCGGAGCCATCTTGCACGATAAAAAGAATGAAATGAAAGTCGACCGTCAACGGAGGTAAAGATAAAACATATAATGAAACGGCGCATAATATACCTATCTGAAGCAGCCAAAAAGCCAGCCAATAGGTGCGGATTTGAATACGGATGCTTGCCGCCTGACTTGGGTAGAGTAGGAAGTATTCGGTCCGTCCGGACTTCGGATCGTCGTTGATCTCTTCGACCCGCCGGTCGGTATCCGAGCTAATCCCGATTTTGTAGATGTTCTTGAAAAGACCAGGGGAGGGGGCTTTTCTTATGTCCCAAATTCTGTATTCGTCGTACTTCTTGTGAAGGCGTTTCTCGAAGGCCTCAGCAAAGGGAACCTTCAGGGCAATCCTTTTCTTTACCATGAGACTCTTCCGTC
Organism: Lewinella sp. W8; assembly: GCF_004375085.3. GTDB lineage: Bacteria > Bacteroidota > Bacteroidia > Chitinophagales > Saprospiraceae > Neolewinella. The sequence continues at coordinate 27,349 of NZ_SNAQ03000019.1, read as the reverse complement.
GGGAACGGCCCCTGGATGAAAAGCGGGCATGAAGCTGATAGACCTCCCGGTAGTCAAACATTGCCCCGGCTTTTCTTTATTCTGCTCTTCCGGTAGGCTTTGATGTCAAGAAGACTGCCTTCTTCCAGGTATTGCCGGACAATCGCCTGAAATTCTTCTTCGGTTTTGGCATCGGTGGCTGCATATCCAACGCGCCGCATTTGCTCTTGAAACTCCCGTTGGTTTTTCCGCAAATACTGTCCGGGCCTTTTAAGCTCTATCCAGAGTCCGGGGTACTCACCGGAAGGCACCGCAAGAAGAAGATCACTTGCTCCTGGGACTACGCCTTCGGCTTTGTTCCTGGCTCCCTTTATTGCCCGCTGCTTGGCGTCTCCGGTCTCTCTTCCCCCGTTCCGGATCGCAATTAAGTGTTTTGGGTACTTCACTCTGTACTGAGCCTGAAACCAAGCCACGCACCGAACCTGAATTTTGCTTTCGCCTTGGTTTTTTTTCTTGGCGGGAGCCTTTGGCAAGGTCTCCCCGGCCATGTGCGCCCGGACTGCTTCCCGGTTGCTCTGGATAGCTTGGCTGTTCTTCTCCTTCCGCTTTTTGGCATAGCCGCCGGAGCCGTCCGGGACCAAGCCTTTGAGGAGGAGGTCTTTTTCGGTGAACTTGGTCATAGCGGACGATTGATATATTCGACTAGATCGGCCTGAGCTTGGGCACGATCGGAAATAATGTCAGCGCAATGGCTGATAAAGTCGAGCCTTGACTTTTGGTAGACAATTGAAGCCGGATGCGGAACATAGGTGCCTGGAACCAACCATTTTTTGAGTCTTTGCTCGACCATTCTTCCGCAAAAAGCATAAACGATCAAGCCCCCGGTCTTCTCATAAAACCTTTCGACCTGATTAAAAAACCATCTTTCTTGCTCTTCCGCTTCTTCTCCGGATGGGAGATATTCGCATTGGTACAGATTGACTTTTTTAAACTCCCATCCCGGGGGGAGCAGCTTGATTATATCGTCAACTACGGAGCCGGAAAGCGTTGAGCTATCAAGAGCCTTCTTCCCCGGCTTAAAGTGTACCCCAGTAAATACAACAGTCATTTCGTAAAATTTAAACCATTGATCCACCAGGGCCTCCGGACTGCCCATCGTTCCCCGGACCCTGGAAAATCAGGTAGAGGAGGATTCCGACGGCGATGAAAAAGGCGTATTCCATGGTGCGTTTTTTGAAATAAGGCAAGGCTGCAACGGCTACACTCAGACCGCAGACAGACCTTGCCCTGAAACCAGATGTATTTCGTTTTCTCGCTTTGCTGGCGGGTAGTTGGCCTTGACGTGTTCGGCAACCTGACGGAGCCGGAGCAAGTAGGGCCCGGCCAAACCGTTTATTCCTGCGTACCCCTCGATGCGGTAGGCATGGCCGCAGATAAATTTTTTCATGTTCACCAGTTCGTCAGTCACCCCGGGGACGATCCCCCGGAGATTGATTGCGATAGGGTGCGGGTGACTGTCGAAGATGGAAAGACAGTAGGTAAGGTTCTGGTGATGCTTCTCGCAAAGCTCTTGGCTGAAGCGGGCTTGCGTGTGCTCAGACCAGTTGACAGTTTGACGGCCGTGGCGTGGATTTCTATTCCCCATTACACGGCGAGATTAAAGCGGTCAACGTAATTCCAGTACAGTTCCATGTCCGTTGCGATTGTTCGAACTTGACCGCCTAATCCGCTCTAAAAAGGGTCGTTTCTCGCAAGAGAAACGGCCCTTTGTGATTTTGGTTAAGGCCTACTTCAAGATTGGTACATTCTTTACCTTTGCGTCCTCATTTTCAAGCCGCTATCTTGCTTGATTCCCCCCCAAACCATCGTGATGAAAAGGACCCTACACCTCACCGTAACTCTTCTACTACTACTATCCGTTATAACCTACGGCCAAACCCCCGTGGCCCTGGGAGATTATAATCCCGGCCCCGAAGATGCCTTCAGCCGGTTTGACTTCACCACCGTTGAGCTTGACGGCGGTTTTCTGCTGCTGGCCGATGACGGACAGACCGGCGCCGAGCTCTGTATCCTCCGCGACGGATCCCTCAGCCTGGTCAAGGACATCAATCCGGGCACGGAATCCTCCGACATCGGGTCCTTTACCGAAAAGGACGGATGGGTTTACTTCACGGCCTTTGATACCATCAATGGCGGCGCCATCTGGCGAACGGACGGCACCGAAGCGGGCACGGAACTCGTCTTTGACCCCGATACCACCAATGCGACCCGGAACGTTGACGAAATGATCCTGGCGGAGAATGGATACCTCTACTTTACCTACGACCTTGAACTCTACCGGACGAACGGCAGCGAGCACGAACGGATCGGTGGCCCCGCTCGCTTCTCGGCTCCCTTCAATTATCGTTACGATTACTTCACGACCTACGAAGACGGTGTAGCCTTCCTCTACGCCGAGTCCTTCGCCGATTCGATCAGCCTCTTTGCCGCCACGGATACCATCCGGCGCCTGGCCGCAACCCCCGAGCAGGACGGTTCCTACACCTGGTTTGGCTTGCAAAACGTGCGGGACGGATTGATTTTCAGTCTCGTTAACAGCCGGCCCGGTCGTGCTCAGACCGGTATCTACGTCTACCGCCCCGCCGCCGATACCCTGGTTACGGTCACGGCCGACGATAACATCTTTATTGCCTCCTGGCTACCGATGAATGACTCCCTGACGATCGGTATGGTGTCCGGAGACGGCTACTACGCCTTCACCGGTGACGATAACCCGACGAAAATTTACGACGGGTCCACTACGGCCCTGGCGGCCGGCCAGACCATCACCAATCTTTCCCTGGGCGATCAGCTGATCTGGCAGGTGAATGGCGGGTCCTTCCAGGATGACCTGATGGGCATCACGGACGGAACCCCGGAGGGAACCCGGATCATCGAAGAGCTGGAAGATCCCTTCCCGTCCAACATCATCGCCACCAATCGGTACGTCTTCTTTGCCAGTGGTACCTCCAATGGTTTTCAGCCCATCCTTTACTATTACGATCTGGAAACCGGCGAAACCGTCGAGTTCTACGAAGCGGTGGAACGATCACTCAACCTCACCTCCATCATCTTTGTGGGCGTGCAGGGAGACCTGATCTACTACATCAGTAACCTAAACCCCGACACGGGCCGTGAGCTCTACGCCATCGACCCGGGTCTGGATCTGTCCACCTCCACACCAGTCGTGGAGGAAACCCTTGACCTACTCCTTACGCCGGATGGCGCTACCGTCCGGGACGACCGTGACCGGGAAGTGAGGGTGAATTTCTTCGACCTGTCCGGTCGTAACCTGGGGAACCTGACCGGCCGCACCAACCAGCTCTTCCCGTACCCCGACTACCGGGGGGTGCTGGTGGCTCTTTTTACCGTGGACGGACGGACGACGGCCCGGAAAATTACCGTGCACCGATAGCGCCCCGGCCCGCTTGCCGGATATGCTTACTATTTTTGCCTCCGCAAAAAAAATACCATGCGTACACTTGTCTTCAGCCTGTTTACTTTGCTTTTATTCTCCTGTAACGGGAACGACGCAACTTCCGCCGCCGGGGTAGCTGCTCCGGTGAGTGCCCAGGAGGATCGCGATTTGGAGTTGCCCAACATCAAGTTGAACATTGCTGGCACTAATCCGGCCGGTGCCCTGCTCATCGGGCAGTACGCCGATCAGCAATTCCGGGCGGATTCCGGCGTCGTGCAGGGAAATATGCTGGTCTTTACCCGCAATCAGCCCTACCGCCCCGGGCATTACTTTGCCTACTTCGCGGACGGTACTACGGTCCAAATGCTCATCGATGCCGACCAGCAGTTTACCATGACCGCCCAGGGCGGAGATATTCTGGGTTCCATGCAGGTAGAAGGCAGTGAAGACAACGCTCTGCTGTACGACGCCCTGCGTTTCGAAGCGTCCCAGCAGGACGACTTCCGCCGGGTCGGGCAGGCGCTCCGTTCACTTTCGGCGGGCACTCCGGAATACAACAACTTCAAGGCGGAGCGCGACCAACTCGTGGCCCAACGCCAGGAATACCTGGAAAGTCTCTTTGCCAAGGCGCCGAACTCTCTGTTTACCAGCTTTAAGCGGGGTGGACAAAATCCTACCCTGAAGGAAATCCGCGGAGCGAACGGGCAGATAGACGAAGCAGCCCAGGTAGCCGCCTATCGCTACGACTTCTGGGACGGCGTCAATTTTGCGGATAACCGCCTGCTGGCTACTCCGGTGATCATCAATAAGCTGAAGCGCTACATCACGGAGCTGACGCCCCAAAATGCCGACTCCATCAAGAAATCGGCCGATTTCCTGATGAATAAGGTGCTGAACCACCCCGATTACTATAAGTTCTTTGCCAACTGGATCACCCTGAACTACGAGCCCGGGCAATCAACGGTGATGGACGCGGACGCCATCCACGTGCACATGATCACCAACTACTTCACCCGGGAACGCGCCTTCTGGGCGGACAGCATGACGGTTTACGGACTGCAGGACCGTGCCAGTCAGATGGCCCAGAGCCTGGTCGGCCTCCCCGGACCCAACATTACGGTGACCGACGATAAGGGGCAGTCCCGTACGCTCTATGATTTGGATGCCGACTTCATCCTGGTGTACATGTTCAACCCGGATTGTGATCACTGCCAGGAAGAAACCCCGAGGCTGGTACAGTGGTACCAACAACACAAAAATCAGGTGGACGTATACGCCATCGCCCTGGATACGGAGGACGCGAAGTGGAAGAACTTCATCCGTCAGTATAACATGGGGCAGTTCACCAATGTCTACGACCCGTCCAATCGCTCAATCTTCAAGACGTATTACGTGGACAATACTCCGGAACTGTACCTGCTGAACAAGGACCGGATCATCATCGCAAAGAACCTCAAAGTTAGTCAGCTGGACCAGGCGATGACCTTTACCCGCTAGGGCAGAAATTTCCCGGCCTCGGCCGGTCCTGCTACATTCCTCCCATTTTTGTGAGGGCCGTGCCCCAACTATACGCATAGTTGGGGCACGGTTATGTACGGTGGTATTTGGGCTGGGATTCCGCTCCGCGAACGACAAAGGCTGGTTAAATTTGGGTCATTACCCAAAAAGTGAAATTTTATTCTTGCATAAATTGCACGAAAAAAAATTTCTTTAATATCTTTAACGAAGATTTATTGTGGTATTCTTCGGAAGTTTCAAGCGTTTCTCAAAAAAGGACAGACCTACATTCTCCCTAAATTTGACCTCCTCCCGGGGGTAACGCGGCTTCTTATGGGTACCACCCCATAAGCTTCTCTCTCGTGTTCAATAAGCCTTCCTCATTTTTAAACTGGTTTCGTACTGCCCTTCGGGGCAGGGTTACGGCAATGGTTTTTCGGAACCAGGCCGCTGCCGTACGAACAAGACTTCATACTCAATAATTCCCTTGGATTTAGCGTAAACTATTTTTCTCTCATGTTCATAAACCTCGCAATCCTGGCCCATCCCTCGGCCGGGATTGCTGCTTTTTGGGCCTCACCGAAAGTGCAGGACTACTCCCGCCTTCAGGTGGTGGTGAGCGCCCGGAAGAAGTGCTCCACCTCCGCGGTTGCGGTCACCATGCGTTCGTATTCCGGTAGCCCGGGAATGCCCATGTAGACCTTGGCGTTGCGGTGCTGCATCCGGCTTTCGAGGGGGGCGAAGGCCGTGGCGTGAAATTCCCGGACACCAGTTTCGCGCAGGACCCGGGCGACGTTTTCGGGGGTGATGCCACATCCCGGAAGGATTCCGATGCGGCCGGCGGCGCGCTGGTGCAGCGTTTTCAGTAGGGCCAGGCCCTCCGGTACGGTGGCGGCCTGTCCGCTGGTCAGGATCCGGTCAACCCCGAGATCAATCAGGGTTTCCAGGGCGGATAGGGGATTCCGGCAAACGTCAAAGGCCCGGTGAAAGGTTACCGCAAGATCCCCGGCTGTTTCCCGCAGGCTTTGCACCTGCGCTTGCGCCACGTCTCCCTCCGGCGTCAGCAGGCCAAATACCACTCCGGTGACCCCAACGCGCTGGCAAAATTCAATGTCCTGGTGCATTTGTTCCAGCTCCCGTTCGGTGTAGTCGAAATCTCCTCCCCGCGGCCGGATCATGACCATAATGTCGATATCCACGGCGTCACGACACTGGGAGATGCTGGCCGGACTGGGCGTGATGCCCCCCTCCACCAGGGCCGCACAGAGTTCCACCCGTTGGGCACCACCGCGCTGCGCCGCCACGGCGTCGTCGACGGATTGCAGGCATACTTCGAAGGTAACGTCCGACATCAGATTCTACTTGGGGGTTTGTGCATGGTGTTGGGGGTGTCCTGGTCTTGCAGGGCATAGTCAAAACCGGGCTGGATGCAGTAGGCACCCGTCCGGCCGTATTTATCCAGGGCGATGAAGCCCACCTGAATATCCCGCCAGTCGGGATTCTTTTCGATCACCCTTTCGCAGGCCAGCCGGCAGGCGTCTTCCGGAGGGTGTCCCTGCCGCATGAACTCCACCACCAGGAAACACCCGCAGGCCCGGATCACGGCTTCTCCCCAGCCGGTGGCCGTGGCCGCGCCCACGGCATTATCCACGTAGAGGCCGGCTCCGATGATGGGGCTATCGCCCACCCGGCCGTGAAACTTGTAGGCCGCTCCGCTCGTGGTGCAGGCGCCCGCCAAATCACCGTTCTCGTCCAGGGCCAGCAGCCCGATGGTATCGTGGTTTTCGACGTTGATCGGTGGCAGATAGCCGGGGTTTTCCACCTTCCATTTTTCGTAGTCCTGTTTGCTTTTCTCGGTCGATAGATCGGTCACTTCCATGCCTTCGGCGACCGCCAGGTCCTGTGCACCCTGGCCCACGATCATCACGTGGGGGGTGCGCTCCATCACGATGCGGGCCAGGGAAATGGGGTGCAGGATCCCCTCCACGGCGGCTACGCTGCCGCAGTCTCCACTGGGCCCCATAATGGAGGCGTCCAGGGTAATGATTCCGTTCCGGTCGGGGTAAGCCCCCCGCCCAACGGTGCGGACCTTCGGGTCCGCCTCGGTCACCCGGACGCCGGCCTCCACGGCGTCCAGCGCGTTACCGCCCCGGTTGAGGACCTCCCAGGCGGCCGCATTAGCGGCCTGGCCGTGCTGCCAAGTGGAGATGACGACGGGCTTTTTGACGGGAGGTGGGGTGGCGGCTGCCGGTTCATCGGTGCAGCGCGTCAGCAGCCCGGCGGTCCCCAGGGAAAGGGGCAACAACCCCAGAAATGTTCTTCTAGTTTTCTTCATATTCTCGTGGTGCGTAATCAAAGTGACCAGGCCTTACCTACCTCCTCGTAGGGGATACAGGGATCATATCCACCTGGCGTGGGTAAAAAGGCAAGGACATCTTCCCCAATCGGTTTCGAGGCAAAATACCCCAGCATGATGAGTTCCTTGCACTTAAAGAGGGTCCGGTAGGCATAATGTCGGTCCTCCGCCGATGATCCGGGAGGTGGGGTTTGTTCCATAAGCTGTTTGATCTCCCGCTGTTCGTCTTCGGGAAGGTCCAGCATTTGCCGTAAGAGGGCCACGGCATCGTGCTGGAGGTTCTCCCGCCAATTTTCCTGTAACCGGTGCAAGCCGACCCGCCATTCCCGCTGGGCGGAAGAATCAAAAACCTGATCTACGAAACGATCAACGAACCGGTGAGCACCGACCGCCCGGGCTCCCGGAATGTCGGTGGCGGGCAGAAAGGCTTCCCCGAGTTGCGCGAGAAAATCCCCCTCCGCTTCGGTGTGAAAGTCGGGCCGCCACACCTCCGTGGCGGCGCTTTCCCGGCAGGCGGTTCCCCAACCCAGGAGGGTGGCGGAGGCCACCGAGTATCCCATAATCTGGATGGCTTTTCTTCGGTCCATGATCAGAGCTTTCCTTGCTTGAGTTGTTCGCGGGCGTAGGCTGCCGCCCGGGCCGTGAGGGCCATGTAGGTCAGGGAGGGATTCTGACATGCGGAAGAGGTCATACAGGCACCGTCGGTGACGAAGACGTTCGGTACGGCGTGGATCTGATTGAAGGCGTTGAGCACCGAAGTTTCTGGGTCACGGCCCATTCTGGCTGTCCCCATTTCGTGGATACTCGACCCGAACCTGCTGGGGTTGTGGTTCATACTGACGTCCTCTACACCCGCAGCTTCCAGCATTTCGGCGGCGGTTTCGGCCATATCCCGGCACATGGCCAGCTCGTTGTCGCGGAAGCGGGCGTCGAATACGACCAGCGGCATTCCCCACGCATCCTTTTTCTCGGGGTGGAGGTACATCCGGTTGTCGTGATGGGGTAGGCATTCTCCGAATCCTCCGATGCCGATACCCCAGGAACCGGGCTCCAGGAGGGAGGTTTTGAATTCCGCTCCGAAGGCAAAGCTCGATTGCCCCCGCTGCCAGCCGGATCGTCCGGCACCTCCCTGGTATCCGTACCCCCGCAGGAACTTATCGGTGCGGGTGGCCGGACTGACGTTGCGAAAGCGGGGGAAATAGATACCGTTGGGTTTGCGCCCCCGGTAGTACTGATCCTCCATCCCCGGCACCCGGCCGCCGGCACCTCCGCCCATGATGTGATCCATGAGGTTGTGGCCCAGTTCTCCGCTGTCGTTACCAAGCCCGTCGGGGAAGCGGGCCGACCGGCTGTTGAGCAGGATGGCGGTGGTACCTATGGTAGACGCATTGAGGAAAATAATCCGCGCCCGGTACTGGTGTTCTTCCTTCGTGAGCCGGTCGATGACCCGCACGCCCGTCGCCCGCTCCCGGTCGGGATCGTACGCCACTTCGGATACAATGCTGTCCGTACGGACGGTCAGGTTACCGGTAGCCATCGCGGCGGGGAGGGTGGAGGACTGGGTGCTGAAATATCCGCCGTAGGGGCAACCCCGATCGCAGCGATTTCTCACCTGGCAGGGCATCCTGCCGGGGAGGGCCGTGGTGGCGTTCGCCACCCGCCCGGGAATGATCATCCGCTCCGGCCATCGCTCCTGAATGCGGTCACTGACCCACTGCTCGGCACAGTTCAGGGGAAAGGGCGGAAGGAATTCTCCGTCCGGCAATTGAGGGAGCCCCCGACGATCGCCACTGATCCCCGCGAAACGCTCGACGTAGCCGTACCATTTTTCCAGGTCCCGGTACCGGATCGGCCAGTCCACCCCGTGCCCATCTTCCTGGTTGGCCCGAAAATCGAGGTCGCTCCAGCGGTAGGAATGCCGCCCCCAGATCAGGGAACGGCCACCCAGTTGGTACCCGCGCAGCCAGCGAAAGGGGCGTTCCTGTTCGTAGGGATGTTCCACTTCACTGGCCACGAAATGAAGGCGGTCTTTTTTTGCCGCCGGATGGCCGGGATGCTGTAAGCGTTCTTCGGCCGTCAGGTAACCCTTCAGGGGAAAATGCCAGGGATCTTTTTCCGCCGTGGGGTAATCCTTCCGGTGCTCCACGTGCCGTCCACGGTCAAGGAGCAATACCTTTAATCCTCCTTCGCACAGTTCCTTGGCGGCCCAGCCGCCACTGATGCCGGAGCCCACTACGATGGCATCATACGTTTGCGGTCTGGTCTGCATGGGGCTTGATGGTTATGGCTTGAATTCAGGAATCTGCATGGTCAGACAGTGCAGGGCACCGTGCTGCTCAATAAAGGAACGACAGTCCACCATCTCCACCCTGTATCCGGTAGCTTCCCGCAGGACTTCGGCGGCCCGTTTGTCCTGAAGCTTACCCGGTGAATCAGAAGACTCGTCCAGAAAGTACGCTGGCACAAAGATGATCCCGTTGCTGATCAGGAAATTGGCGTAGGAGGCCGGCAGCCGGTGGCCATCTTCTTCACTGTGGATTGCCGGTGGCCAGGGTAGGGGAATGAGTCGGTACGGTGTCCCGCCCGGGGTGCGGAAAGTCTTCAGCTGTTCTTCCATGCGCTGGAAGGCCGGAAAATGGGGGTCGTCCGGATCGTCGCAGCGAACGTAGGCGATGGCATCTTCTGAAAGGAAGCGGGCCAGCGTATCGATGTGGGCGTCCGTGTCGTCTCCGTCTAGTTCGCCGTGATCCAGCCACAGCACGCGGTCGCAGCCCAGGTAGGCCCGCAGCTTTTCGGTGAGTTCCGCTTTACTCATTTCGGGGTGCCGCCCCGGAGACTGCAGGCAGTGACTGGTCGTCATGATGGTGCCCGCCCCGTCCGATTCGATTCCGCCACCCTCTAGGACAAAGTCGATGGTCCGTAAACGAAGGTCCCGAAAGCGCTCCCGGTGGAGCCGTTGGGTGATCAGATTGTCGTTACGGGCCGAAAACTTGCCGCCCCATCCGTTGAAGGTGAAATCAAGCATGGTGGGCCGTTGGTCGCCTTCGAAGACGGTCAGGGGCCCAAAGTCCCGGGCCCAGCAATCGTCGGTGGGCAGTTCCCGGACCTCTGCATCAAGCTTCTCCGCGTACGGATTAAAGTGTTCCGTATCGCCGACGATCATGATCACCGGGCACACGGCGGCAATGGCGTTGGCGGCGGCCACCATTTTTTCGGAAGCCCGTTCGAGCTGATCGGCCCAGTCGCCATCCCGTCGGGGAAAGGACATGAGTACGTATGCCTGGGGTTCCCATTCGGCGGGGAGACGGATCATCGTTTTCGGAGATTTAACGGCGGCCAGTGGTTAGCATTCACCGAAGCTTGTTTTCTTTACGCCATGAATGTAGGCAAAGCACTCGTATTTTTTCTGTTTTTGGGCGTGACCGCAGGTGCGATGTATTCCTGTTCGAGCCAGGAGGAGGATGCCCCGCAGGAAATCCCCGAGGGAATGGTCTGGATCGCGGGCGAGGCCAACGGGCGGGCGGGCTTCCTGATGGACGCACACGAAGTGACCACGGCTGATTTTGCGGCCTTTGTCGGGGCGACCGGTTACGTGACCGAAGCGGAAGAATTTGGCTGGTCCGGCGTTTTTTCAACCGATAGCCTGGGCTGGCTACCGGTGGATTCTGCAACCTGGAGGTACCCCCTGGGGCCGAACGCCCCGGCGGCGGATTCATTGGAGCCCGTCACCCAGGTCAGCTTCCGCGATGCGGAAGCCTACGCTAGCTGGGCGGGCAAGCGCCTGCCAACGGAGGAGGAATGGTTGTGGGCCGCCAGTCAGGGCGGCCAGGAAAGCGAATTCCCCTGGGGCAATCGCATGATCGTGGACGGTAAGTTTCCCGGCAACTGGTGGCAGGGCCCCTTTCCCTACGAAGATGAAGTGCTGGACGGCTTCCCGGGAATCGCACCGGTCAGAAGTTTCCCGCCGGCCCCGAACGGACTCTACGACATCTCCGGCAACGTCTGGGAGTGGACCACCACCAAACGACCGGAAACGGGAGAATACGTCATCCGGGGAGGCTCCTTTCTTTGTAGCGTCAGCTATTGCACGGGGTTCAATCTCCGTCAACGGCAGTATACGCCGGCGGACAGTGGATTGAATCATCTGGGGTTTCGGTGTATTTTAGAGGCCAAATAGTCGCCTCTACCCCCTTAATCATTACACCTACCCGCCATGAAAATCTTTCTTACCCCGTTACTCCTAACTTTCCTTTTCTCTCCATTGCTCTTGATGAGCCAAACGGTACCCGATGGCGGCGGTGCCCGCCAGCAGGAGGCGCGAGAAGCTTGTTTGCCCGCCGCGGATCGGGCCGTCATTCAGGAACAATTGACGGTCACCCTGCAACAACTGCGGCGTGAAGGAAAGATTCCCGCCGAAGATCAGAAGCTCAACCAAACGCTGGAATGGCCCCTGCGACTGGTGGGAATTGACTGGCCCAACTACTACGGTATTTCGAACTTTGTGGACCTTAACGACGAATCGGGGATTCTGGATTACACCTGCCGGCAACGCTCCTACGACGGCCACAACGGGACGGACTTTTTCACCTGGCCCTTCCCTTATTACCTCAAGGATCTGGACGCAGTGGAAGTCGTGGCCGCCGCCCCGGGGGTGATCATAGGGAAAGACGACGGCCAGCCCGACGAAAACTGCGCCTGGAGTAATCAGCGCTGGAACGCCGTCTACGTGCGGCACGATAACGGTACGGTGGCCTGGTACGGCCACCTGAAGCGCAACAGCCTTACCCAAAAGGCGGTCGGCCAGCGACTGGAAACCGGCGACTACATCGGGGTGGTGGCAAGTTCCGGCCGTTCCGATGGGCCGCACCTTCACCTGGAATTTCAGACCAGTACCGGAGAGATCATCGATCCCTACGGGGGGAACTGTAATGACGTGGACTCCGGCCTCCTGCGCTGGCGGGAACAACAAGCCTACCAGGAGCCGACCATCAATGCCGTTTTACTCCACGCTGCACCGCCCGTCCATGACTGCCCGGGAAGCCAGGAAAGAGAAAACATCACGGATGCCTACGACCTTGGTGACCAGGTGATTGTGGGGGCATACTTCAAGGATCAGATTGTGGGGGACATCGTCACTTACCGCATGCTGGGCCCCGACGGAAGCCAGGTTCAGCGGTGGATCCAGGTATTTGAGCAGAACTTCAATGGCTCCTGGTGGTGGTTCCGACGTAACCTGGGGGCGGGAGCCGTCGCCGGAGACTACGTAATGGAGGCCATCTTGCTGGGCGATACGGTCCGGCAACCGTTCACTTACGGCGTTACCACCTCCACCCAAACTCCCCGGGAGAGCGACCTGAAAATCTACCCGAACCCGGTGACCGACCACCTCAATTTTCCCACTAATCTCCGGCTGCGCAACTGTAAACTACTGGACCTTCGGGGACGTATCGTGGCCGAAAAGGAAGTTGCTTCGGGAGGCAGCTTATCCGTGGCGGGCTTACCCGCCGGGGTCTACCTCCTCGTCTGGGAAAATGATCGGCGGGAGGTGTTTCGTCAACGAATCGTGAAGAGATAATGTCGGTGCAGCGGAGAAAGCTGTCGTTCGTGCGGATTCCTACGTGCCCTGGCTTCGGTGAGCAAAGGTCGGCACCTGCACCCCGTTGCCCAAGAATTTGGCGGTAATCGGTCAGGTAGGTCCTTTACCATGGCACTTGAAACCGCGCGTGTGCCGGGCGGGAAGGTTCTCATCCCTAAACATGTCCCGCCGGATTTTTTTGGGGAACAGGGGAAGGATTTTCAAAGAGGTGGATCGACTAAAGTTTAAATTTTGCGGATGCGTATTATTTCAAAATAATAAATTGATAATATTGCTTTAATTGGAATTATGTTCAGCGGTCGACCTGGGGTTTCCGTACTATAAAGTCGTTGGCCGTCGTGAAAATGCGCGATTCTCCCTCGTTGATTCGGGGGTTTTGGTCACTTCATAAACTATCTTGAGGGTTCGCCCGATTGTTGATGGACAGCTAACCACTGCTCTTTTTGAAATTTAACCAAGTAAAGCCAAATCAAAAGTTAGTCGAAGGCTACTTCGAAACCGAAAGATTTGAGCTATGCGTCACGTTGCCGATACTCCCCGGGATTCCGGGCTTTACTCTCCCCATCTGGAATCCGATGCCTGTGGTACCGGATTCATTGCTAATTTGAACGGCATTCCCTCCCACAGCCTGGTCACGGATGCCCTGAAGATGCTCATGAATATGGAGCACCGCGGGGCCTGCGGCTGCGAACCCAACAGCGGTGACGGTGCGGGAATTCTGGTTCAGGTGCCCCATGAATTCTTTTCCCGTAAACTGAAGGAGAAGGGTAAGGAGCTTCCCGACAAGGGAAAGTATGGGGTAGGGATGCTGCTGCTACCCGCCGAAAAGGAGCTGATTCAGCGGTGCCGGTTCCTGTTCGAGGATTACGCGCACGACCTCGGTTTTGACCTCATTCACTACCGGAAGGTACCCACCGACCACGAGGAGGTTGGCCCCACCAGTCGGAACGTAGAACCACGCTTTGAACAGGTGTTCGTCAAGCCGAGAAAGGACATGGAGCCCCAGGAACTGGAGCGGAAGTTATACGTGTTGCGCAAATTCGCCACCCACAACATTCACCGCACCTACCCCGAGACCCGCGACCAGTTCTACATCGCCAGCTTCAGCTACAAGACCATAGTATATAAGGGGCAGCTCACCACCTGGCAGCTACCGGGTTACTTCACCGATCTGCAGAGTCAGGATTTTACTTCCGCCATCGCTCTGGTGCACAGCCGCTTTTCCACCAACACCGTACCGAAGTGGAAACTGGCCCAGCCCTTCCGGATGATTGCCCACAACGGGGAAATCAATACCATTCAGGGGAACGTGAACTGGTGGAAGAGCAAGGAAAGCCTCATCCGCGAATCGGCGAACTTCACCGAGGAGGAACTGGACATGATCTACCCGGTCTGCGGCAGCGGGCTGTCGGATTCGGCCAATTTCGACAACGTGCTGGAGTTTCTCACCATGACCGGCATCAGCATCCCCCACGCGCTGATGATGATGATTCCCGAAGCCTGGCAGCACGACGAACAGATGCCCGACTACAAAAAGGCTTTCTACGAATACACCAAGGCCCTGATGGAACCCTGGGACGGTCCCGCTTCCATCTGTTTTACGGACGGCATTCTGGTGGGGGCCACGCTGGACCGTAATGGTCTGCGCCCCAGCCGCTGGTGCCTGACCGATGACAATGTACTGATCGTCGCCAGTGAGGCGGGCGCCCTGCCGGTGGATCAGGCAAAGGTGGTGCAAAAAGGCCGCCTCCAGCCGGGACGGATTCTCGTGGCCGACCTGGAAGAACACCGGGTAATCGGTGACGAAGAGCTTAAAGAAATCATCTGCCAGCGCCTTCCCTACCGGGAATGGCTGGACGAGCAGCGGACCAACCTGGAGGAATTGCCCCTTCGCCGTAAGACGGACCCCCGGATGGACGACAAGACCCTCTTCGAGCGGCTGCAGCTGTTCGGCTACACCAAGGAGGACCTAAATTTCCTGCTCGAGCCGATGATCAAGGCGCAGAAGGACCCCATCGGTTCAATGGGCGCCGATACTCCGCTGGCGGCCCTGAGTCTGCAGAGTCAGCATCTGGCCAACTACTTTAAACAACTGTTTGCTCAGGTTACCAACCCTCCCATTGACCCCATTCGGGAGCGGAGTGTCATGTCCCTTTTTGCCATGCTGGGCAGCTCGAGTAACATCACGGAGTTCGGTCCGGAAAACGCCAAGAACATCCATCTGGATAGTCCGGTGCTTACCAACGACGACGTGGCCAGAATCAAGCAGATTCACCACCAGGACTTCCGCTCCGGGGTCATTAACTGCGTCTTCCCGGCCGACGGGCAGAGTGGCCGGCTGAGTGCCGCCATCGTCCACATCAAGGCCCAGGCCGAGAGCCTGGTCCGCAGTGGCTACAACATCCTCGTGCTGAGCGACCGTACTGCGGATAGCTTCAACGCCCCGGTCCCCAGCTTGCTGGCTACCGGTGCGGTACACCACCACCTGGTGGAACTGGGCTTGCGGGCCAAAACCAGTCTGGTCATCGAAGCCGGCGACGTGCGGGAAACCCACCACTTCGCTACGCTGATCGGATACGGTGCCAGCGCCGTGAACCCTTATCTGACCTACGCCGCCCTGGCGGATTTGCACGCCCGTGGCGTCTTTGACGAGGAAGAGCATGATCTCAAACAGGTGCTGAAAATCTACCGTAAGGCGGTTGGGAAAGGCCTGCTCAAAATCATGTCTAAAATTGGCATCTCCACCCTGCAGTCTTACCAGGGCGCGCAGATTTTTGAGGTGCTGGGTCTGAACCGTAAGGTGGTCGATGAATGTTTCCGTGGCTCCATCAGTCGCATCGAGGGCATCGGTTACGACGGTATTGCCCGGGAAGTACTGGTGCGTCACGGTCTGGCCTTCCCCGCTAAGCCGGTAGCCAAGCGGAGACTGGAGGTCGGTGGCGTCTATCAATGGAAACGCCGGGGTGAAGCCCATACTTTCAACCCCAAAAGCATCCACTATCTCCAATTGGCGGCCCGGAAGAATGATCCCGAGGCCTACGAGAAATACAAGCGGGAAATCAACGAGCAAACCGAGCGGGCGCTTACCCTCCGTGGACTGTTGGCCTTCCGCAAGGGAGATCCCATCCCCATTGAGGAGGTGGAGCCCGCCGAGAACATCATGAAGCGGTTCGCCACCGGGGCCATGTCTTTCGGCTCCATCAGCTGGGAGGCCCATACCACCCTGGCTATTGCGATGAACAAGATCGGCGCCAAATCCAACTCCGGTGAAGGTGGGGAAGACGAAGTACGTTACCAGCTTGATGAGCACGGTAACAACCTCCGTTCCTCCATCAAGCAGGTGGCCTCCGGACGGTTTGGCGTGACGAGCCACTACCTGACCAACGCCGACGAGATTCAGATTAAAATGGCCCAGGGGGCCAAGCCCGGTGAGGGTGGACAGCTCCCCGGCCACAAAGTGGACGACTGGATCGGCCGGGTACGGCACTCCACCCCGGGCGTGGGGCTCATTTCCCCGCCGCCCCACCACGACATCTATTCCATCGAGGATCTGGCGCAGCTGATCTTTGACCTGAAGAACGCTAACCGGAAAGCCCGGATCAACGTCAAGTTGGTATCCAAGGCTGGAGTTGGCATCATCGCCAGTGGGGTAGCGAAAGCCAAGGCGGACGCGATCCTCATATCCGGTCACGACGGGGGTACGGGCGCCAGTCCGCTGAGCAGTATCCGCCACGCCGGACTGCCCTGGGAACTCGGCCTGGCCGAAACCCATCAGACCCTAGTGCGCAACAAGCTCCGGGATCGCGTAGTCGTTCAGACCGACGGGCAAATCCGGACCGGCCGGGACCTGGTGATTGCGACCTTACTGGGGGCCGAAGAGTACGGGGTGGCCACGGCGGCCCTGGTGGTGGAGGGCTGCATCATGATGCGCAAGTGCCACGTGAACACCTGTCCGGTGGGTATCGCCACCCAGAACCCCGAACTGCGGAAGCGCTTTACCGGAGATCCGGACCACGTCATCAACTTCTTCCGCTTCCTGGCCGAGGATATGCGCCAGATTATGGCCGACCTCGGTTTCCGGACGGTAAACGAAATGGTGGGTAAGGTGGAACACCTGAAGCCCAACAACGAAGCCGAGCACTGGAAGTATAAGAGCCTGAACCTGAGCCCCATCCTGCACAAGGAAATTGCCGACGAAACGGTGGGCCTCTACAACAAGACCATTCAGGATCACGGCCTGTCCGACGTACTCGACCGCAAACTGTTGGCCGTGGCCCGGCAGACGCTGGAAGAAATGGAGTCTGTCTCCACGACCTTCCCCATCAAGAATACGGACCGGGCGGTGGGCACCATGCTCTCTAACGAGATCAGCCGCCGCTTCCACGGAGAGGGACTGCCGGACGGCGCCATAAAAATCCGTTTCCGGGGGTCCGCCGGGCAGAGCTTCGGCGCCTTTGGCGCCAAGGGCATCGAGTTCCTGCTGGAAGGAGAGTCCAACGACTACTTCGGCAAGGGACTGAGCGGCGGCCGCCTCATCGTGGTGCCGGACCGTAACTCTACCTTCGATCCCCACGAAAACATCATCATCGGTAACGTGGCCTTTTATGGGGCTACGTCCGGGGAGGCTTACATCAAGGGTACGGCCGGCGAGCGCTTCGCGGTGCGTAATTCCGGGGTGAAAACCGTGGTCGAGGGCGTCGGTGATCACGGCTGTGAATACATGACGGGCGGCCTGGTGGTGGTCCTCGGGGAAACCGGGAAAAACTTCGGCGCCGGGATGTCGGGTGGCATGGCCTACCTCTACGACCCGGACAACACCTTCCCCTCAAAGCTGAACGATGACATGGCCGATCTGGAGGCCCTGAACGAATTCGACCAGCAGCTGCTGCAGCAGATGGTCCGTAACCACTTCTCCTACACCAGCTCCAAAACGGCGTTGGACCTGCTGAACAACTGGGACGAGGAATTGAAAAACTTCGTCAAGGTGATGCCCCGCGATTACAAGCGGGTGCTGGAGCAGAAGGCGGAGCTTCCCAACGTGTCCGTCAAGGTCGCCGAGGTCGTTTGACCTCCCCCAATTATTACCTCAATCTTCCCGTCAGGGACAAAGACATAATACCATGGCAGATCCCCAAGGTTTTCTGAAACATACCCGCGAGCTTCCCGAGAAAAGAGCGGTAGCGGAGCGTAAACAAGACTGGAAAGAGCTCTATGAGCCCATGGCCGAGGCCCGGACCCGGCAGCAGGCCAGTCGGTGCATGGACTGCGGCGTTCCCTTTTGCCACAGCGGCTGCCCCCTGGGCAACATCATTCCGGAATTCAACGATGCGGTGTACCAGGAGGACTGGCAACTGGCCTACGAAATCCTCAGTGAGACCAACAACTTCCCGGAGTTTACGGGCCGGATTTGTCCGGCTCCCTGCGAGGCGGCCTGCGTGCTGGGCATCAATCAGCCACCGGTGGCCATTGAGCACATCGAAAAAAGCATCGCCGAGGAGGCCTTTAAGCGGGGATATGCCCGCCCGCAACCTCCCCAGAGCCGAACGGGAAAGACGGTGGCCGTCGTGGGCTCCGGACCGGCCGGATTGGCGGCCGCGGCCCAACTGAACAAGGCCGGACACACCGTCACGGTCTACGAACGCAACACCCGGATTGGCGGACTGCTCCGCTACGGCATCCCGGACTTCAAGCTGGAAAAGCACGTCATTGACCGGCGGATTGAACTCATGGAAGCGGAGGGCATCACCTTTGAGGTGAACGCCAATGTGGGCGAGAACGTAGATGCCAAGCAGTTGGTAAGGCAATGTGATGCGGTAGTACTGGCCGGCGGGAGTACCATCCCGCGTGACATCCCGGCCCCCGGCCGGGAGCTGAAGGGCATCCACTTCGCCATGTCCTTCCTCGACCAGAACAACAAACGGGTGGCGGGTGATGACCTCAGCCATCTGGAAGAAATCCACGCCCGGGGTAAGGACGTGGTGGTGATTGGTGGTGGAGATACGGGTGCCGACTGCGTGGGCACCAGCAACCGCCACGGGGCCAACTCGGTCACCCAGATTGAGATCATGCCCATGCCCCCCGCCATGCGGGACGAGCACAGCTGGCCCAACTGGCCCATGATCCTGCGCACCTCCACCAGCCACGAAGAGGGCTGTGACCGGAAATTCGCCATGCTGACCGAAGCTTTCCTGGGCGATGATGAAGGCAACCTCCGGGCCATTCAGGTGGTGGAAATCCGCTGGCAGAAGGACGCCGTGGGCCGCAATACTTTCGTAAAGCAGGAGGAGACCCGTCGGGAAATCCCCTGTCAGCTATTGTTGATCGCGGCCGGATTCCTGCACCCCCAGCACCAGGGATTACTGGAGAAACTGGGTGTGGGCCTGGATGCCCGCAAGAACGTGGCCGCCAGCCCGGAACACAACTACCAGACTTCCGTGCCCAAAGTGTTTGCGGCCGGGGACATGCGCCGTGGTCAAAGCCTCGTCGTCTGGGCCATCGCCGAAGGTCGGGAATGCGCCCGCGCCGTGGATGCTTTCCTTTCGGAGGGTGACTCGTCCCTGGAAAGCCGGGACAGCGGAAAGCTGGCGCTTACGGTATAACTGTTTTTCGAGGTCCTTAACACTTTTCCTAAGGTGGGCATAAGGTTTAGGAAAATCCGTTACTTCTGAGGGAGGCGTACGTTTAAAGGGTGAATAACATCACCGATATGCGAGCTTTAATCCCCGGTTTATTTACCCTTTGTCTACTGATCCTTTTCCCCCAGAACAGCTTTGCGCAGGGGAAAATGGAAGCGCCCGCCCGCGTTGAAAAACGTAATGTCATGGTGGACGACTCAACCCGTAAGGCCCCCCGGCAGACCGGTACTCCGGCAACCATAAATCGGGAAGACGCCAAAGCCATCATCAGCCGTCAGTCCCCCCGACGCGGCATCCGTAAAGCGGTACGCCTGAAGCGTCAACCAGCGGAAACCCGGGAAGGCACCCGGGAGGATGCCCGAAACAATCGTATCCGGAAGGAAAAGATTGAACAGCTGACCCAGGCCCAAAAGAAAAAAAAGGGAGCGTAATTCTTGCGCTGCCCAAAGACGCACATTGAATCAGACTACCGATCGATCCTGTCCTGACTGTTGTCGGGGCGGGATTTTTTTTGATCATGATTGGTGGGTTGTAAGTCAATTTACCAGAAATCCGGAAGGCTTTGGGTAGGGTGTTAACTCCCGTAAATGCCTTTGGGAATTGTGGCCTACCTTTATTTTTGGTGTAGTGTATTGGGCTGGAAGGCCGGATCTCACCAAGCCAAAACCGTACTGAATATGCGACCACCCATCTGCGCCGTTTGCCGCGAACGATTTGCTCCCGGAAAGGAATCTGGCTTACTCACCTTCGCGCTCACCGACGAGGACCGGGCCTACAACGAACGCTTCCGGGAACGAGGTGTTGTTGGTCACCCCCGCGGAAAAGAATGGTTTTGTGCGAAGCACTACGCCCGTGCGGCCCGACAAAAACACCGTACGCTTCGGGAGGTACTAAGGAACTGGGAGGAAGAGTAAATGCCGGGCGAGTTCCCAAAAGGCCACTTTTGGAAAGAGAAAGGCGGAAAACAAACACATGAAACAGCCCGAAAATTGAGTTTATATCACTCAATTCATCCAGCTTTTCCGATAAGCAGGTGTTGAGTGAGTAAATAAACTAGTTCATCAATTGCTCTAATGCCCGGAAAATTTTCCGGCGAACGTTTCGATCTCCGGGAGCATTGAGAAAGAGGAATACTTCTCCGTGGGGAGGATAATAGGTGCTGAATAGCTCAAACCCCCGCATGGAACCATCAACATTGACCGATGTTCCTTGAAAGTAGCGTTGGTGTTCTTCGTCAAAGATGTCGCCATTTCGGATCAGTGCATAAAATTTACGCAGGTCACCCAGGGTTGAATACATCCCTCCGCTACCCTTGATGAGCCAGGAAGTTGGCCCCCAGTTGGGTGGAATATTGGGTAAGCCCACCAGTTGAGGTCCTCCACCCTCGGCAAAATCCGTAATCGTAAAGGTTTGTTGGTCTCCGTATTCTCCCGTCCGCTGCATTTCCGCTGGTGTGAAAAAATTCTCCTGGAGAAATTCGAGGTAGGTTTTTCCGGTGGTCAGCTCAATGATGGCGGCCAGCAGGCCGAAAGCGCCGTGAGAATGGGCCCGACCCTCACCGGGAGGGAAGCGTAATTTTTGGGCCATCATTCGGCGAACGGCTTCCTCCCGGTCAACCCACTGAAGGTCTGGATCCCAATCCTGTTCCAGATCAAAGAAATCCGGTAGGCCGGAGGTGCCGGACATCAGGTGACGCAGCGTCATTGTTTTTTTATCCGCGGGAACCTGATCGAGGTGCTGGTCAATGGGATCGTCCAGGGACAACTGGCTGCGCTGATCCAGGAGCAATATCGCGGCGGTGGTAAAGTCGATGGGGCGCGATCCAATGGCAAAAATTGTCTCAAGTCCGTTGGGCTGATTCAACGCCCGATTAGCCATCCCAAAGGGAGCTTCCAGAATAATCTTTCCGTTTTGGCGGATGAAGATTACTCCCGCCATGTCCTGTTCCTTCAGAAACCCCAGGATTTCCTCCGGATGATCCGGATCAAATACCAGTTTTTCTTCCGGTGCCATGATGAATAGATCCGTGACTACATCCTGGGAGAAATCGTATAGAATCCTCAATCTTTTTTCTACTCCGTTGGCAAATAGGGACAGAATTGCCCCATCATCATCCAGATCAAGGCCGATGCCGTCCCGCAGTCCCTTTAAGTCAGCCTGCAGCGCGCGAATTTTCCTGACCGTTGCGGAATCCGCCCCGGTGGTCATAAACTTGTCCACGAACTGGTAGATATCGGTGGTGCCGTTTTGATCCAGCAGGCGCTCCACGGCCAGGGCGGCCGCCTCCACGTCCTGAGCAAAGAGGGGCGCAAAAAATGGGGACAACAAGAACAGCGTGGCGAGTAAGTAGCGCTTTGCCGATTGAAAGAAAGTGATCATCGCTTCTTTTGGAGTTTAGCGGGGATTTTAAAAGTACTGTGTTTTATCCTATTGACCGATGGGAAAAAAGTAAGCTGCCCGCAGGTTCACAATTGGTGACCTGTTTTTTTGCTCACCCTTCAGGTGAAGTGGCTTAGTGGCCCAATTGGGATTTCATACCGACAATCCTTGTTATTTTGCGGGCTGAAATACCCAAAATACCATGCGTCAATTCTTGCTTTGCTCCCTGCTGAGCCTGCTTTGCACCTGCGTCCTCGCCCAGAGCGAAAAAGCTACCGACTGGACGGTCGACGATATCCTCAATACGGAATACATGCGTTCCGTACAGTTTTCCCCCGACGGTGAGATGGTGCTGTGGAGCAAGCGGCGTGCGGTTACGAAGAAGGATCGCTTTGTCTCGGACCTTTACCTGACCAGGCTTACGGAAAAGAAGGACGGCAAGTTTCGCACCCACCGACTGACGCAGGGTGATGAAAGCACCTACTCCGCTTTTTTCAGCAAGGACGGGGAATACGTCTACTTTCTCAGCTCCCGGGAAAAGGGCAACAAGCTCTGGCGCATGAGTCTGTACGGCGGCGAGCCCGAACAGGTGCACGAATTCAAAAACGGGATCAGCAGTCCCCGCTGGATTGACAGTACGACCCTGGCCTTCGTCAGCTACGAGGGTAAGGACCTGGTGCAGCAGGAGCTGGAAAAGAAAAAGGACAACGTAGTGGTCGTTGAGGATACCGCCAGCTGGCGCATCAACCGCCTGTATCAGTTGGACCTCAAGACCAAAAAGGTGAGTCGAATCACCAAAGACGAAAAGCCCGTTAGCGGTTACACGCTGTCGAAGGATGGCAGTATGATGGCCTACTGGCTGGCGGGTAGCCCCCACCAGGCCGCCGACGCCCAGCCCAAGACGACCTACTTCGTGCGGGACATGAAGTCGGGCGACACCCGGCAAATCCTGGTGGGTTACCAGACGCCCCGGGGGCTGCAGTTCACCGACGATAACGCCGGACTGTACTTCATGGCCGTCAGCTCCAGCGACCCCGAGTGGGACGGTGCGGGCATGAGCGAGGTCTACTATCTGGACCTCAACGATTACTCCATCGACAAAGTGGACCTGGACTGGGCGCTGGGCGTCGGGGGCGGCATGACGGTCATGGGCGACGGGTTCTACGCCAGCCTCGCCAACCGGGCGACCCGCCGGGAAGCCTACTACCGGAAAACGGCCTCCGGCTGGACCAAAACCGAACTGGCCCTTGGCGATAAAAAGGATCACGTCAGCCTGCTGGCCGTCAGCGACGACCACCAGCGGGTGATCTTTGAACACTCCGTTTCCAGCCAGTTACCCAGGTTTTACGTGGCGAAGTTCGACGGAGCTACCTTCTCTGAAGGAGAAGAAGTGGTACAGCTCAACACCAAGCTGAAAAAGAAGCGCATCACAAAGAGTGAAGTCGTGGAATGGAAAGGCTGGAACGACGAGATGGTCACCGGCATCCTCTACTACCCCGAAGACTACGAGGAAGGACGGGCCTACCCGCTGATGCTGAGCATCCACGGCGGGCCTTCCGGGGTGGACCTAGATCGCTGGAGCGAGCGGTGGAGTACCTACCCCCAGATGCTGGCGCAGCGCGGCTCCTTCGTGTTGAAACCCAATTACCACGGTAGCTCCAACCACGGACAAGCCTTCGTGGAAAGCATCAAAAAGAACTACTACGACCCCGAGATGGAAGACATCATGAACGGGGTAAACTGGCTCATCGAGCGGGGGATGGTGCACCGGGATTCCATCGGTACGATGGGGTGGTCCAACGGCGCCATCCTGACCACGATGCTCACCGTCCGGTATCCGGAGGTGTTCAAGGTTGCCTGTCCGGGGGCCGGTGACGTCAACTGGACGAGTGATTACGGCACCTGTCGCTTCGGGGTTTCTTTCGACCAAAGTTACTTTGGCGGGGCTCCCTGGGACAACATTGGCGGCAAGACCTACAACGAAAATTACATCCTCAAATCACCGCTCTTTGAGCTGGAACGGGTGACGACGCCCACCATCATTTTCCACGGCAGTGAAGACCGGGCGGTTCCCCGGGACCAGGGATGGGAGTACTACCGGGCGCTGCAGCAAATCGAAAAAGCGCCGGTACGCTTCCTCTGGTTTCCCGGCCAGCCCCACGGTCTGGGCAAGATCACCCACCAGCAGCGAAAGATGAACGAAGAGCTGCGGTGGATTGACACCTACCTGTTCGGAAAGCCCGACACCAAGAACCGGGCCTTCAAGAAGGATAGCCCGCTGGCCATGGTGCTGGCGAAGGATACGCTGGCCCGGGTGGGAGATTTATTTGGCGTGCAGGCGAAAGGTAAACTGGTGCCGGAGGTGGTAAGCCTGGGCAAGGACACCATTGCCCTCGGTCGGTTCGAGGTCACCAACGCCCAGTATGCCGCCTACGACCGTGAACACCGCTACGGAACCAACGCGGGCAACCACCCCGCGCGGGTGACCCGTCCTCAGGCAAAAATGTACCTCGACTGGCTGAGCAAGCAACTGGGAAAAACCGCCCGACTGCCCAACGCCAAAGAGGCAGCGGCCCTGCACAAAAAGGCCCGTACGACCGGACCCAAGGAAAATACCCTGAACTACTGGGCGGGTTACGCCATTACGGTGGATGAGGTTCCGGAATTCCGCACGAAAATGGAAGAGGTCAAAACGACCCTGTTCAAAGCGGCCGGTAGTTTTGCCCCCACGAAGGTGGGCAAGGCGAACGTATACGACCTAGGCGGTAACGTTGCGGAGTACGCGCAGGAGGGAGGAAGCTACGGCTACGGCGCCTACGATTTTGTGGATCCCAGTGCCGACGCCAAAGGAGGCATGAAGGCGATGGGATTCCGCGTTGTTATTGAATAAGCCATCGGTTCCCTCCATCTCAACCACTAATGAATCCCTATGTCAACCACACCATCTTCAAATTTACTGTCCCGTTTGTGGGAGCGGAAAGTCCCCCAGCTCCTGGGTACCTACCTGGCGGTCGGGTTCGGATTACTGCAATTTTTGGAGTTCGTGGTCAACCGTTACGAGCTATCGGGTAGCCTGGTGGATAAATACCTGGTGCTCTGGCTGGTGGCGGTGCCGGCGGTGGCCGTCTTGTTGTACGTGCGGGGTGGCGAGGGAAAAATCAGTAAGGGAAGTCAGTTATTCGTGGGGGCGAACCTGTTGGTGGCCC
This sequence comes from Lewinella sp. W8, assembly GCF_004375085.3. Classification (GTDB taxonomy): domain Bacteria; phylum Bacteroidota; class Bacteroidia; order Chitinophagales; family Saprospiraceae; genus Neolewinella. The sequence goes on along the minus strand of NZ_SNAQ03000019.1, from coordinate 2,244 downwards.
TCGGGCTCGCCGTTTTCCTGTTCAACGGTGGTCAGCAAGAAGTCGAGGTCGTGGTTGACATTGCCGCCACGGCCCGCGACCTGGAGGGGAATGTCCGCAGCGTCCCCCAGGCCAGTGCCATCAAGAAGCTGGCCATCTTCCCCTTCGAGAACAACACCGGAAACGCGGAGCAGGACTTCTGGGAACTGGGCCTTTCCAACCTGTTGATGCGGGACCTGGAACAACGTCCGGAATATTACGTGTACGACGGCCTGACCCTGCAGGGATACTACGGATTGTTCGAGTTGGCGTACTTCACCCGCCTGAATCAAAGCACCCAACGTGGGATCGCCCAACGGGTCCGTTCGGACTACTTCATCAGCGGAGCCTTTAAGGAAAAGGAGGGGCTGTTTTCCGTATCCGGCAGCATCTACCGCACCCGCGATGGCAAGAAGGTCTATGACCTGTCCGCCGAGGCTGCTTCACCCTACGCGACGGTCGACCTGCTCAAGGAGAGCATCATCCAACAACTGCCCGATCCCATCGCCGTAGATGAATTCACGACGGATCTGCCGGCCTCCAGCCTGTTGACCGACGTTCCAGAAGCGCTAAAAGCCTACGTGGAAGGTCGCAAGAAATTCATCGAAAACCCGGGGGCGTTGCCACCCTCCCGGGCGGCCTTCGTGCGTGCCCTGACCATCGACCCCACCTGCGCCGACTGCCACTTTCAGGCGGGAGATAAAACCTACGGGATGGGGCAACGGGACAGCGCGTTAGTCCTGGTCCGTCGCGCCATCAAGCTCGCTGAAGTTTTACCGGACCGCGATCAGTTTTACTATAAGTCGGTACTCTACAACCTGGAGGGGAAGTTTGAGGCCCTGTACGATTTGATGGAGGTGCAGCGTAAGCTTTTTCCCTACGAATACCGTCCTTACGCGGCCCTAAGTGCCTACTACCAGCGAGAATACGGCGTGGATAGCGCCATCGTATTGATGCAGGAGGCCGCGGCGATTTCTGATCGCGAAAATGCCCTGAACCGATTGTACGCTCTGTACGTAGAGAAGGGAGACTTTGAGGCGGCCAAGGCTACCCTGGATGAGCTCTCGGAGGACTTTCCCACCCGGGAAGGGAATAAGAGCAAATACATCGATTTATACCAAAAATGGAACAAGCCCGACGAGGCCAGAGCGCTCCTCAAGGAACTGATGACCCTCGACCCCTTCGATTATCAGCTTCAGTTTAAGCTGGCTTCCCTGGAATACGGTGCCGGAAACTTTGGCGGAGCCGAAGAAGTGGTGAAGAACATTCTCTCCGAAACCGGCGTCACTCGAGATTCCATCACTGCGATGGACTGGTTGATCAACATCGCCATCAACGATGGCCGCATTCGGGCAGCGGAGCAACTGATGGAGGATCGGATAGAGATTGCTTCGGCCCTGATCCCGGTGAACGTCCAGTTGCAGGATCAGTACGCCAACCGGGCCAAAATGAAGATTCTGAAAAGCGATCAGACGGGCCTTCAGGAGTTGATCGCTGAACTCAAGCAATACGACGCCGAGCGCGGCCGGATGTACGAGTGCTTTACGGCCATTTACCGATCCGTTTACGACGCCACGAACCCGCCGGAAATGGAGGAGCTGATCCAGTGCCGACCTACTTTTGCGGCCCTGGGCGGGACCATGCAACTCATGGCTGAGCTTTACGAAACCGTCGCCAACGAAGAGTATCCCGCCGCGGCGCAGTTGGTCGCCGAACAGATGGACGAAGGGCTCGACATTGCGGGTGGAGAATTGGCTCAGGCGCGAGTTTTGCGGTTGGGTGGACGGCTCGACCGGGCCGAAAAATTGTTGCGGGAACAGCTGGAATTGTACCAGCGGAATCCCGACTTTCACCTGGAGTTGGCCCGCGTCCTGGCCAAGAAAGACCCGGCCGCCGCCCGAGAAAGTTTAGAAGTTGCCCTGGAGGTTTGGGCCACGGCGGACAAAAACTTTCTGCCCAAAAAGCGGGCCACGGAATTGATGAGTCAGCTCGGAGCGACCAGTAAATAGGCCGCAAATTGGGCCCGGAGGGCAGGTGCCAGGTTTTTAAAGGATTGAAGGATGGAATAATTGAAGGACGGAATGGAAAGCACCCTTCCGCCTGGAGCTCCCCACAATAGTAGACAGCTACTTCTGATTGACTTGGTTACTATTTTTAACCAATCAACTCGATGAGATGTCGAAAATGAGGAAACAATTTACCAAAGAAGAGCGGCTTGAAATTGTC
>NZ_SNAQ03000018.1 GCF_004375085.3 Lewinella sp. W8 | reverse complement strand
CAACGTAATCGAGCTGAACGTAAGCGAGCTCGGCGGAGCTACCGGTGTACTGAGCTACACGGTAACTGCCGGTGACTTCACCGCTACGAAGAAGATGGTAGTTGTGCGCTAAGCATAAACTGATCATTACTATCCTGAACGGATAGATGAACGGCCCCATCGGAGTAATCCGGTGGGGCTGTTCTTTATTGGTTAACCTTCGATAGCCTTGCGGAAGAGCAGGGGAACAGTGAAATTTTCATTCACCCGGTTTTAGAAATGTTGCTTCTTTTCGCGGATGAAGGAATCATCACCTGAATTGGTTGAAGGCTACCCGAAGAATGACCGATAATTAGTGTTTCCTCCCCTAGATTGCCCAGGTATTTAGCGGAGTTAGCGACCGTAATCCTAAATCCTTCCGTACCTTCACCAAAGAGAGTTTTGAACATACCAAGTCATAGTCTATGAATTTCCGATACCTTGCCTTACTGCTGATCATCAGCGGAATGCTTGCCTGTGAAGCCGACCCAAAGGGCAATGGCGAACAGATGGCCGATACCCCTCGGGTCGAATTCAAACAAACGGATAATACGGCAAGGATTGCCATCAGGGCAGAACCTCCCGGGCTGAATCCGGTACTGTCTACGCAATCCGTTGCGCGATACGTCCACGAGAATATCTTCCAGACCATCAACGATCAGGATCCGGAGACGTATGAGCAGGTGCCATTATTGGCCTCTTTGGCGGACATTGGTAAGGAAGAAAATGGTCAGGTGTCCTACGCCTACGAAATTGACGCGGATGCAACCTGGCCCAACGGACTTCCGGTTACGGCTCAGGATGTCATCTTCAGCTTGAAGATTGTCCTGAATCCACTGGTCGCCTCTGGAGCGTATCGTCCCTACTACGCAATGGTATCCTCCGTAGTAACCAGTCCTAATAACGAGAAGCGATTTAAGATCATGACCAAACGGCCCTACATGTTGGCCGAACAAGCAATTGGAAGTTTGGTGATCTATCCGGAGTATGCTTACGATCCGGACCAGCTGCTTCGTTCGATTGCCCTAACGGATTTTACGAACGAGAACCGGGTGGCCGCTCTGGCGGAAAACAGCGAAGCATTGAAAACCTTTTCCGAGCAATTTAATGACCCCGAGATCGGTCACAGCCCGGATAAAATTGTGGGTAGTGGCCCCTATCAACTGGTGAGTTGGGAAGAGGGCGTGAGCTTACGGCTGGAGCGCCGGGATAACTACTGGGCAAACGACCGGGATGAAAGCTGGCTAGCGGCGGAACCCGATGCCCTGGTTTTTTCGATCATCAGTGACGCGAGCACCATCGGTAATGCACTGCGGGATGAACTGGTTGATGTGGTGGTGGACATGGGGATTGATCAGTTTAAGGAGTTCCGAACGGAGGAATACTTGCAGGAACGGTACGACTTCTCTACGGTCAACAGCTTCAAGTACTTTGGTTTATTGATGAACCAAAACAACCCCCTGCTTAAGGAAGTGAAAACACGAAGAGCACTGGCCCACCTGGTGGACGTTGACGCCATGATTGAGCAATTGTTTGATGGGGGGCTGGCCAGAAGGGTCGTGGGACCCGTACTGCCCGGTAAATCCTACTACAATGATGCACTGGAGCCGATTCCATATAATCCGGAACGGGCGGCAACATTGCTGTCTGAAGCCGGGTGGGAAGACGCCGACGGTGACGGAATCCTAGATATGGAAATTGATGGAGAGCGACAGCCTCTGAGCTTTCAGTTTCTGGTGTTTCCCTCCGCAACGAGTGAGGCCATCGGTACCCTAGTGTCCGAATGGGCCGCTGAGGTAGGAGTAGACATTGAAGTGGTGGTTCAGGATTTTCGCGCTCTTTACGGCGAGTTGAACAAAGGAAACTTTGCGATGGCCATTTTGGGACAGGGTTTTGATCCCAGCCCCGATGAGTTCACGCAAGTCTGGGCATCAACCTCCGTTCCTCCCAACGGCACAAATCGCGGGGGCTTTTCCAGCGCAGAAGCGGATCAACTGATCAAGAAAATTGCGATTACCATCGATCCCGAGCAGCGGGATCCCCTCTACCGTCGTTTTCAGGAAATAGTCTACGAAAATCAACCCATGATTTTTCTGGTCTCTCCGGTTGACCGGGTAGTAGTCTCACGCAGATTTGAGTTTGAGCCCAATTCGATCTCTCCCAACGTTTACTTTAATGACCTCAAGCAAGCCGACTGGAACAAAAAATAATGGGCGTTTGAGGAAGTTCAGATAGCATTTTCCCTATGAAGAATTTATTGTTGTTTTTTTGTCTGCTACCCCTCATGGCGTTAGCCCAGGAAGAAGCGGCCACCCCCGCAGCCGTAGACACGACGATTTACGATTTTGCGGATGAAGCCCCCCGCTTTCCCACCCCTTGTGAAACGCTGGATACTACCGCCGCCGTTAAGGCGGAATGTGCGCAGATTGGCTTGTTGGACTACGTGAATTCCCGCGCGCTTTATCCCGCGGCGGCCCGAGAACAGGGGATTAGTGGAATGGTCGTAATTAGCTTTATCGTTGAAAAGAACGGGTTGATTAACCGTCCGGAGATCGTCAGGGACCCGGGAGGAGACCTGGGGATAGCTGCCCTGCGCAGCGTGGTTGGGATGGCGCGAGAGGTACGCTGGCGCCCAGCCTTTAAGGATGGTAAGCCCGTACGCTATCGATTCAACCTCCCGATTCGGTTCCGGTTGGAGGAACCAAAGCCCTACGTGCTGACGCTTCGGGATACGGTATACGTCGAGTTTAGCAAGCCACTAACCTTTACCGGCAATGATGGAAACCTTACGGCGTACTTCAACGAAAATGTAGACTATCCAGCCGTCGGTGAGGACAGTTGCAGTACCGGGCAAATGGATGTTCAGATTCTGGTGCGACCCGATAATACCGTATCAGTGCAGGACATCATTGATTATAATGATCTCGGCACGGATTTCATTTTTGCGGCCACCAAGGCGGCGACACAGTCGTTTGGCCAGTGGAGCCCGGCGGAATACAACGGCAGACCGGTAACCGCTGCCTACGATATCAGCTTTACGTTCGCCCCGGAGTCCGCAGCCTGCCGGGAAACTCTGGACAACTACACCAAAGCCGTTCAGATGATCGCCGAAGGTCAGCTGCTGACGCAGGATTCTACCACCCTGGATGCTGGCCTGCTGAAAATGGATGAAGCCGTAGCCTTATTCCCGATGGATGGCCGCTTCCGCATTTTGCGTGGACAGGCCCGGCTGGATAATAATCGGTTGATGGGAGCCTGCGAAGACCTTTCCCTGGCCAAGGAAATTGCCCTCATCAACTGGTACGACGGTATCCTTCCACTCATCTGCCGGGAAACGGAGTAAGGAAAACCCCTCCTTTTGTGATTGGGATAAAGTAATATTGTTTCCCTGCTTTCCGTCTAAGGGAAGAGGGCGGACCAATGGTTTCACTAAGGCCGGTGCCCGGGTAAAAGCGTAGCTGCGGATTTAAACACTTCCGCCATAAATGCTATTTTGCCCGTATGCAGAAGATCATACTATTTCTAATTACCGCATTTGCGGCCGCGGCCTTATCCGCGCAAGTGAATACCCCACCCGCGGCGGACGCAAGATTATACGATATTGCGAACGCCCCCAGCGCTGACCGACTGGAAAATGATATCCGGACCCTGGTGGAGTTCGGTACCCGACATACCCTGAGCGACACGGTCAGTACGACCCGGGGAATTGGTGCGGCTCGTCGATGGATTTTTGATGAGTTTAATCGCATCAGCGAAGCCTGTGGCGGCTGTCTCGAAGTCTTTTACCAACGAACCCTGATCCCCGAGGGAGAAAGTCGCCGAATCCCCGTAGCGACCTGGATCGTCAACGTCGTGGCCATCCAGCGAGGCACTGCTGACCCTAACCGTATCATTATGATGAGTGGGGACATTGATTCGAGAGTTTCGGACCCCGTTAACGGAACCGACGATAGCCCGGGAGCCAACGATAACGCCAGTGGCATGGCGGGAGTACTGGAAGCCGCTCGCGTACTCACCAAGTACAAATTTCCCGGATCCATTGCTTACGTTGGGCTTAGTGGAGAGGAGCAGGGACTGTTTGGCGGCCGAGGACTGGCTGCTCACGCAAAAGAGAAAGAGTGGGAACTCCTGGGTGTTCTGAATAATGATATGATCGGTAACATTACGGGCGTGGATGGCGTGACCGATAACCAATCTTTCCGAATTTTCAGTGAGCCCTACTATCCGGATGACGCAAACGATGAGCGCAAGAATATTTACCGACGCTTCTTCGGTGGTGAGGTCGATGGTCCCAGCCGACAACTGGCACGGTACGTCCACCGGCTCACGGAGCAATACACTACAAACCTGAACCCCATGATGGTGTACCGACTAGATCGCTTTGGCCGGGGCGGTCATCATCGCCCCTTTAATGACAATAATTTTCCGGGTATTCGAATTATGGAGACCCACGAAAACTATACCCAGCAGCACCAGGATCTCCGGGTTGAAGACGGTATCGAATACGGTGATCGCTTGAAGCACGTCAATTTCCCTTATGCCGCCAAGCTTACGGGGGTAAACGCCATTACGCTGGCCGGGTTAGCAGCGGCACCACCACCGCCTCCACTTGTGATGATTGGGGGGGCAGTTCGCCCCAGTACGGAGTTGAAGTGGGAAGCACCCGTAACCAGTACTCCCATTGCGGGCTACTACATTCACTGGAGATTGACCACGGAACCACAGTGGACCAATAAGCGATTTGTACCCGCTGATCAACTCCGGCATACCCTGAAGAATATCGTAGTCGATAATTATTTCTTTGGTGTCTCCTCGGTCGGCCTGGACGGAAACGAGAGCTACGTTGTGTTTCCTTCCACCCTCATTCCACGAGGCACCAAATAAGATTAGCAACGGGGAGTGATTCTTAAACAGGATCGTTCCTGGACTGTCGCAAAGTCAGACTAAAAAAAGTACCCGTCATCGAAAGCTCGATGACGGGTACACTAACTCACCTTAATCTTATTCTTACTTGCCTACCTGTCGGTACGCATCTTCGGTGGCTCCCGGGGGGATGATGTCGGCCGTAACGCCACGAAGTTGATTGTACAGTTGAATTCCTTCTTCCTTATTCATGTTTTGCAGACTCCGGAAGAATCGCGTGGTGAAACGCCACAGCACTTCTCGTTCCAGCTCCGATAAACCGTCAGCTTTATTCACGAGAGAAACAATGCCTTTCCGCTGTGCCGCGAAAACGTCAGCTACCGTTCGCATCAGCTCGTCTTCCTGAAAGTACCCCTGGTAGACTCGCTGGTAAATGCTCTGTTGACCAATTTCGGAAGTTGGACTGGCGTAGGGGGCACCAACCCAGCCACTGAAATCAAAGTCGTAGCCCACGGGGATGAGCAGACCATCAGGGCGCTCAACGATCTTGACGTTGCGCGCCAGGGGAAGGCTCCAGTCGCCGTTGCTGATCATGTATTGAAACAGGGCGTGAGTGGCTTCGGCTTCCTTGTGGAAGCGATCAGCGGGGAGGCCAAGGGCATTATCTAATTCCTTGCCACCGATTCGGGCAGCCATTTCATCCGTTTCCTCAATCAGGAACGAGATGACCGTGCGGTCCGGATGAGTCTTACTGATGTCTTTGTAGGTAATGTTCAGTAGCTGTACCCGGAAGCTAAACGGCGTCACCATACCGTAGGCTTTGTAAGCCAGGTATTCCTTGAGGATAAGGGCATCGGCACCCGGTGCATCATTACAGGGGGAAACGAGTTTGTACTTATCGTAGGTAAGCAGGCCCCTGGCCTTAAGGTCTTTCTTGTCGAAATCCAGTTTCAGGGGAGGGTAGTCGCAGCGGTTCCGGCGGAACTTGCCCCGGATTTCTACTTTGACGTCCCAGTGATGCTGGCGGCCATCGACGTCCACAAAGCGTACGGCACCCCGTTGGGGCTGGACCCGCTTGGTGAGAATGCTGTCCATGTTCACCTCCAGAACAAGGTCCATGGGCTCCATAGATTGCTCGAGGTACAGTTGATCAAAGATGGATTGGGCGTGGCCCGTAGAGGGCATTCCCAGCCAAATTGAAACCAGCAGAATGATGAAGTATTTTCGCATGGGATTTGGGGTTTTGGTCAGGTGCTAAATCTGGGGCAAATATCTACCCTTATAACGTGGAAAAACAAACAATGTTGAGACATTAGTTGCCGGAAGATTTAGAATTAATTTTGGATTTATCGGAAATTATGAGATTGTCGAAGTACTTAATTTTGTCGATTTATTTTTTACATTATTTAATGCTGCATAATTGACTTTTGGGTCTCCATGCTATTTCGTCGGGGCAATATGACCAAATCACCCGGTTTTTAGGCCTTCGGAAGGCCGCAGAAATTATTTACTAAAATTTAACATTGGGGGGTATAAACGGGGCTCCTTTGGGGTACGTTTGGCACCTGCACTCCGTGACTCATGCTGCTAGATGGGTAAACGAAAATGCGGTATCCGATCAGCGCTCCCCTCAGAAGGGAGGATGTAGGGTAGAGAAAGAATTATTGAATATTGTTAGCGTGACAACAAAATGTATAACTTAGCCCGGCCGGTTAAACCTAATCCAATTTTTTAGACTTATACTACGTGGCGACGCTGGTCAGCTCAATGGTGCGAAACCGGGAGTGCAAACTTTCCGGCATTGTCTTCACCAAAGACTATCTTAACGTCACGTCTGTTTTTGGAAGTTTTCTTCTTTTCCATTTCCCAGCCTTAACCAAATTAAATCAATTCCATGGTCACCACAGCTCCCACCATAAACCCCAACGAAGAACAACTCGCCATGATCCGGCAAAGCGCCCGGGATTTTGCCGAAAGCCGAATTCGTCCGAACGTTATGGAGTGGGACGAGAAGGAATACTTCCCGAAGGATCTATTCCACGAAATGGGAGCGTACGGCTTTATGGGAGTATTGGTGCCGCAGGCTTACGGTGGAACCGGACTTGGATACGCGGAATACATTACCATTATTGATGAGATCGCCCGGGTGTGTGGTTCGATTGGACTCAGCCTGGCGGCTCACAACTCTCTTTGCACCAACCACATTCTGATGTTTGGTTCCGAGGATCAGAAGAAAAAGTATCTGCCGAAGCTGGCCAGTGGCGAGCACCTGGGGGCCTGGGGGCTTACGGAGCCCAACACGGGAAGTGACGCCGGACGGATGCGCACGGTTGCCGAAAAGCAGCCAGACGGGAGTTATATCCTGAACGGCGCCAAGAACTTTATTACTCACGGGATCAGTGGAGAAGTTGCCGTTGTCATTGCCCGGACCGGGGAGTTACTGGATAGCCACGGGATGACTGCCTTCATCGTCGAACGTAGTGATGAAGGCTTCCGCGGCGGAAATAAGGAACGCAAACTCGGTATGCGGGCCAGTGAAACGGCCGAACTGATCTTTGAAAACTGCCACTTGCCGGCCGATCGGGTCCTGGGAGAAGTAGGCGAAGGCTTCATCCAGAGTATGAAAATCCTGGATGGTGGCCGCATCAGCATTGCGGCACTGAGCCTCGGCATCGCGAACGGAGCTTTCCGGGCGGCGCTCGACTACAGCAAGGAACGGGAGCAGTTTGGAAAGGCCATCAGTCGATTCCAGGCCATCTCCTTCAAGCTGGCCCAGATGGCCACGGAAATCCGCGCAGCGGAGTTGATGACCCGGGAAGCCGGACGGCTCAAGGACGCGAAGTTGCCGGTCACTGAGCAGTCCGCCATGGCCAAACTCTATGCCAGTGAAGTTGCCGTTCGCGTGGCGAATGAAGCCGTGCAAATTTTTGGAGGTTATGGCTTTACGAAAGACTATCCGGTAGAAAAGTATTACCGGGACTGCAAGCTGCTCACCATCGGTGAGGGAACTTCGGAGATTCAGAAGCTCGTCATTAGCCGCCAACTGTTGCGCGACTAATTGCCGCCTACCTTACCGGGCAGGAATAGGCAAGCGCCGTATCTTGTCCGCCCATGGTAAACTCCCCCATCATCGACTTTTTTCGGGTGGTCCGTCTCCCCAACCTCCTGGTGGTGGCCCTGACCCAGGTGTTGGTGTACTACCGGATTATCCTACCGGCACTTGCGGCAGAAAACGTGGCCAACGCCCTGAGCTACTGGAAATTTACCGAACTGTGCATCGTGACCCTGATGATTACCGCTTCTGGGTATTTGATCAATGACCTCCGGGACGTTCGGGTGGATGAGATCAACCGACCGGGGACCAATCCGGTAAGTCGCCTGGGAGCGTCTATGGTCATGTGGTTCTATGCGGTTAGCCTGCTGGGCGGTTTTCTGGTGAGCCTGCTGCTGGCCTTTCGGCTTGACCAGCGCGCGTTACTCTGGATTTTTCCGGTAGCCTTTATTGTCCTCACCCTCTACAGCAGCGTCCTGAAACGCATTCCCTTCCTGGGCAACTTCATCGTGGCAACCTACTGTGCCGCCGTACCGGGTATCCTGATTTTGGCGGAGCGGAATGCCCTGAACGAACTCCTGTTGAAGAACCCGGAATTAGGGGCCAACACCCTGAGAATTTCGGTTTTGTTTATGGTATTCGCCTTTGTGGCGACCCTGCTCCGGGAATTGGTAAAGGATCTGGAGGACATCCGGGGCGATCGGGAAATCGGACGAAGAACCCTGCCCGTCCTATTGGGCGTTAGTGCCAGCAGACGACTGGCCGTCGTCCTGGGCGTAATGGTGCTGATCGCTATCCTGAGTCCGGTTTTTCTCGGCTGGCCGGCCTTTATGCACCCTCCCATGATGGTTTGTATTGGCCTCCTGCTGTTGACCCTGGTCTGGATCATCGTACAAATTGCCCGGGCGAAGGCTAAGGTGGATTACCATCGACTCAGCACACATCTGAAGTTATTTCTTTTGGGAGGGCTGGGCTTACTAATCTTCTTCTAGAAATGGATTATTTCGTTCATCCCACTGCCGTAATTGACGACGGAGCCGTCGTTGGTACTGGTTCCCAGATATGGCATTTTTGCCACCTGATGCCCGACTGTGAAATCGGGGAGAATTGTAAGCTCGGGCAAAACGTTTTCGTCGCTTCGGGTGTCAAACTGGGAAAAGGATGCAAGGTGCAGAATAACGTTAGCCTGTACAGTGGCGTGATTTGTGAGGAGGAGGTTTTTCTCGGCCCTTCGGCAGTATTTACCAACGTCAAGAACCCCCGGGCCGCCGTTAACCGTCGCGGTGAATACCTGACCACCCACCTTGAACGGGGGGTAACCGTTGGGGCGAATGCCGTCATCGTATGTGGCGTCCGCCTGGGCGCGTATGCTTTCGTAGGGGCCGGAGCGGTGGTTACCCACGACCTGCTCCCTCACGCGCTGGTGGTGGGTAATCCGGGCCGACAGATTGGCTGGATGAGTGCGGCAGGAGGCCGGCTGGACTTTGATGCTCAGGGCCGGGCGGTATGTCCGGAGTCCGGCCAGGAATACCGACTCATTGACGGTAAGGTCTTCGCCAAATAATTATTGAACGGGCGTTACCGGATGGGTTTCCGCCAAACATATTTTCCTCGATGATAAAATTTGTCGTAATCGGATTGGGGCACATCGGACGTCGTCATGCCGCACTGATTGCCGCTCATCCCGGAGCCTCCCTGCTGGCTTATTGTGACCCGGTAAGTCCCCGCAAGGACCAGTGGCCCTTGGGTATCCCGGAGGAGGTAGCGCATTTCTCATCGCTGGAGGAGTTGCTTGACCACGGACCGGAATTTGACGTGGCCTGCATCTGCACGCCTAACGGGCTGCACGCCCCCCAGGCGGTTCGTCTGTTACGGGCCGGTGCTCACGTGGTGATTGAAAAGCCCCTCGCCCTAACGGAAGCAGACGGGCTAAGCATCATCCGGGCGGCCGAAGAAAGCAAAAGGAAAGTATTCGGGGTGATGCAAAATCGGTACAGCCCGGCCTCGGCCTGGCTGAAGGAGCAGCTGGAGTCAGAGTCACTCGGTGAAATACTTCAGGTACACATTAATTGCTTCTGGAATCGGGACCACCGCTACTATACGCTTCCACCCGATGGGCGCCCCCACCCATGGCACGGGCATCCCCAACTGGATGGGGGAGTCTTATTTACCCAATTTGCCCACTTTATTGACCTTTTGCTCTGGTGTTTCGGGGAAGTCACCGTGCTGAACGCACGATTCGTTAATCAGAACCACGAAGACCTGCACACCTTTGCCGATTCGGGAACGGTTCTTTTTCAGCTGCGGGGCCGACCGGAAACCCTGGGCAGTCTCAATTTCAGTACGGCCATCTGGAACCGTAATTTTGAATCTACCCTGACCGTGATCGGCCGCAGGGGAACCATCAAGTTAGGGGGGCAGTACATGAACGAAGTGCGGTACTGTGAGGTGGAGGAAGTGCCCCTTCCTGATCTCCCCCGAAGCCAGCCCGCCAATAACTATGGCCCCTACACGGGCTCAGCGGCCAACCATCATTTCGTCATCGATAACGTGGTTAATGTCCTGACCGGAGCGGGTAGGGTAGCGACGACTGCCCAAGAGGGCGTGGCCGTAGTGCGCCTGATTGAGGACATCTACCGGGCCGGGCAGCTGTAATTTTAGGTGATGCAGGGAACTTCCTGAAATGTGGTGAGGCGCAAGCGTGAAGCGAAGCGGAATACTCGGCTCAGCCGGTGCAGGTGCAAGGCAGGGCTCTCCAAGGGCCATGCAATTCGGTTGAATCCTGAGAGCAGACTTAAATAGCTCTACCCTTAGTCTGGGCAAAAAAAATCCGGTGAAGCCAGGGGCTCCACCGGATGAGATGTTGCTGGTTGGATTGCTCCTGGGTTAGTTAACCACCAGACGGCGAACGGCGGTTTTTCGGCCTTCCGTAACCCGCAGGAAGTAGAGGCCCGCCGGAAGCTGATTCAGCTGGAAGTTCATTTGCTGGTCTCCCGCAGTGAGTCTGCCTCGGAAAAGTTGCTGGTGCTGACGGCCGGAAACGTCCAGCAGGTCAATGATCACCTCCGCAGACTGATCCAGGGAGAAGCTGGTGAGCACCTGCCCCCGGGTGGGGTTGGGGCTTACGCTAAACTTCAGTTGTGCTACGTTGCGGTCGTTGGTGGACACCAGGCGTCCGCCACCCCGGGCGATGGGCCGGGGAAGGTAGATGTGAAATTCACCGGGGGCGAGGTCTACTGCCACGTTAGGGTCGCTGACCATAATGGTTTCTCCACTGAAGTAGTCATACCATTCACCGGCACTGGGCCACACTCCACCGGTACGCTGCTCCACTACGCCGAAGTTACCCACGATGGCTACTTCCCCGTCACTGCTGTTGAGGTGCAAAATCTTGTCTACCGTCGCGAGGCGTTGTTTGGTTACTTCCCCGTGGAAGAACTCAAAGTTGTTGCGCAGGTAGAGAATGTCCGAAATAGTGTGGTAAACATCCTGCCGGTCGCCGTCAAAGCGGTAATCCCACCGGATTGGCTTGGGGTCCGTCCGACAACCATTGTTGATGCCTCCACCCGGACACTGATTGATGCTGAAGTCGTATCCGAGTTCCCCAAACTGCCACAGCATCTTTGGCCCCGGTACGGTATAAAAGAAGGCACTGGCCAGTTCGATCCGGTCCAGTCCGGTTTCTTCATTGGTGACGTTATAGCTGAAGTTAGGACTCATGTTACCAAACTGCTCGTTTTTGAACTGCATCCGTTCTTCGTCGTGGCTTTCCATGTAGGCCACTAAGTTGAGGTCCGAGAACCCGCGGTTCTCTGAAATTACTTCCCGGAAGTTGCTGGGGTAGCCCATGGACCCTTCGAGATACTCGTTGTGGGGGTTGAAGCCGGACCAGAAGTACATACTGTTGCCGTACTGCGCTAACTCGTCCTCTTCCTGGCTAACGCCGAGATGCTCCATGATCATGTAGGCATCATCATCGACGGACCAAACGTGATCGGCGTAGTCTTTCAGAATGGCAATCCGGCTGGCGTCGTACTGGTTCCAGGCGCCTACGTCACCGGAAAAGTTCTGGGTGAAGCCCTTACTGAGGTCCCAGCGGAAACCATCAATACGGAATTCTTCCAACCAGTACTGGGTGGAAACCTTTACGTATTCCTTGGTGAGGTCACTTTCGTGGTTGAAGTCATACCCGACGTTAAATGGGTGCCTGGCGGTGACGTTCAGGTAGGGGTTGTCGGCGGTGGGGCGGAAAGTTGCCTCATCCCACCACAGGCGAGCCAGCGGACTCTGACCGAAAGCGTGGTTGTAGACCACATCAATGATGACGGCCATTCCCCGTGCGTGGCAGGCATCTACGAAGGCTTTGAAGTCTTCGGGGCTTCCGTAATACTTATCGAGGGCCATGTGGAAACTGGGGTTGTAGCCCCAGCTTATGTTGCCCTCAAATTCATTGACGGGCATCAATTCGATGGCGTTTACTCCGAGTTTTTCAAGATAGTCCAGGGTATCCGTCAGGGTTTTGAAGCTGTGGTCGGCGAGGAAGTCACGCACGAGCAATTCGTAAACGACCATCCGCTTGGGGTCCGGCCGGTCGTAATCATCAACCTGCCAGTCATAGGCCGGAGGGTCGATACGGAACCAGGTCACCAATCCTTCCGTCTGACCGGTAGGGTAGTCCGGAATACCCGCAAAGGTTTCCTCTCCGATGAAGGGGTCATTATTGGGGTCCAGGACCAGGGTGCTGTAGGGGTCGGCCTGGAGAATGCTGCCGTCTACGAGGTACTGATAAATCAGATCATCACCCTCCGGAAGGTCAGCAATGGTAAGCCAGAAGGTGTTCCCATCTACTGATTTTTTCATGCGACTATCCGCGTTGGGCGTCCAGTCATTGAAGTTGCCGACGACGAAAACGTCCTCTTTCCCGGGCGCCCGAAGTTGAAGGGTGACACTACCGTCCTCGCTTTTGGTTGCTCCCGGCAGCAATCCCGCGGGAGGATTCTCTACGGCCGGGTCTCCAACGACGATGGTGAACTGCCCCCGGGCAGTTTCGGTCTGGTAGGTGGCCACAATTTCAATGGTGCTCGCGCCGGACATCGCATCGGCGGTGATCATCTCACTAATGCTGGAGGCCATAACGGGATCCGCGCCGTTAAGGCTGATCATGGATTCGATGTAGGTAGTAGCCTCCACGCTGATCTGGTCATTTGCCTCGGCAAAGATGATGTTGGCATCCGGGGACGTAATGTCCAGCACCAGTTCCGCATCAATGGTGAACGTTTCGGAGACTACCTGCTGTCCGAGGGTCGCCACCGCACGGATTTCGTGCGGCCCCGGGTCAGTGAACACGAGGTCCTGGGCAAGTTCAGTTCCGGTGGTTGACGCTACCAGGGCATCGTTGTCAAAAATTTCCAGCGTAGCGGATTCCGTGGCACCCAGCACCAGCGGTAAAGGACGACCGAGCGGCCAGGTAGACTGACCGGGGTCTCCCGCCAGGGTGATGGCGAGCTCACTCCCTGCTTCACTGACGTCAACGAAGATATCGGCTCCTCCGGCAGCTTTACCCTCCAGGGAACCATCTCCGTTCCGGAATACCAGGGAAATCTGTTCAATAACCTCGGCTGCGGGCACTCCGTAGTATTCGCGGATGCTTGGACCAAAGGTGTAGGTGTACTTGTTGGGTTCACCGTCAACGGGCGTCATCCGCCAGTCGGCGTTGGCGACTCCCCAGTCGGTTTGTACGTATTGCCAGTCGCTCGGACTGGTGCTGTTTTCCGTAATGACCCCCGTATGGAGATAAACGTCGCAGTTGCAGTTTGCCAGTCCTCCGGTTCCTTCGGTTGCGTCAAAGGTGATGGTGACGGCCTGGTTGGTTACCGGAGCCGCTGGGCTGGTGGTAATTAACTGGGCGGAAAGGTGTGAGGTAAAGGGCAGGATGCTCAGAAAAAGTAGTAATCGACTCATACTCAATTTAAAATGGATAGTTTAGGTGGCATGGCATGCCAGTTTTCATACTCTGAAAGTACGAAAAAGAAAAGCACTTCCGGGCGTATACCCAGAAGTGCTTAAGTTTTTGTCAGGTTTTAACCTAAATGCAAGGAATTATGCATCGCGGTCATCGTAGCGAGCATCGTCGCTACGGGTGATCCTGGGGCGGCGAGCGGGACCGTAATCGTAGCCCCGACGGCGTCCTTCGAAATCGTCATTGTCCTGGCTGGAACCACGATCGTAACGACCGCGATCGTAACGGCTGCTGGTATCGTCGGAGTCTTGGTCGAATCCGCCACCGCGTCCGCCGCGATCGTAGCTGCCGCCGCCGCCACGGTCATAACGACTGCCGCGATCGTAGCCACCGCCACTGCCACCACGGTCATAGCCGCCGCCACCGCGTCCACCGCGATCGTAGCCACCGCCACCGCGTCCGCCGTAACCGCCGCCACCGCCTCCGCGGAAGCCGCCGCCGCCACCACCGCCACCCTGGCGGTCGTTTTCTTTAACGACGATGTTTCGGCCATCTAATTCTGATTGATCGAGGCCAGCAATTGCTGCTTTGGCCTCTTCCTCGTTTGGCATTTCCACAAAACCAAAGCCACGAGAACGACCGGTTTCACGGTCGAGGATGATTTTAACTGATTCTACTTCTCCGAACTTTTCGAAAGTCTCTTGGAGTGTGTGTTCGTCAGTATCCCAGCTAAGCCGGGCCACAAATAAATTCATAACGAAAAAGGAAGATGAAAAAAAGGATGAAGTTGTAAGGCGAGGGGATTGATACAGGCAAAGCCGGGTATAGAGAAAATAAAAGTCTATAAAATGCAGAAGCCTACTCCAAAACCGCTCAAAACAAGCATTATTGTAACAATTTAGCGCCCAGTTGTTTGCTGGTCGCAGACAAAAATAGCTGCAAATACCATGCAACATAACGTTTTCTTGGGTTTTCTGCCCTTTTTTCTGCTTCTATTTGCCGGATGTAATGAGAATGAAGCCCCTAAATCGTCCCCTACGGAGCCCGCATTCCTGGCAGAATTACGCGCCGATTTGGTTTCGGACCGCCGAACGGACCGCTTTGAGGTTTCCTGGATTTCGGGAGAAGCGGGCGTTCCGGACACCATTAATGGATATACCACGCTACCCGGTGCAGTAGCAAGAATGAAGCGTGAATGGGAGAACAATGTTGGCGGTGAGGTTCCGGTGGTTCACGTTCGGACCCTGCCGGATTCTGCAGTCGGGGAACTCCGTTTTGGATTGGTTAGGGTCTCGGTAGCGAATCTTCGGTCAAAACCCGGGCATTCTCAGGAGCTGGCTACCCAGGCCCTGCTTGGATCCCCCCTGCAGTTACTGGATTTCCGGGATGGTTGGTACCTGGTCAGAACTCCAGACCGCTATCTGGCCTGGTTGGAGGAGGGGGCGTTGACCCGGTTGGACAGCACCCAACTTATGGCCTGGTATGGAGATGACCTTTATTATTCCATCACCCCAGCCACCTTTGTGTATTCCGCTCCAGGGAGTGGTAACATCGTCACTGATTTGGTGGCGGGTAATCTTGTCCAGACTACGGGGATGGCGCAATCCGGATGGATCGGGGTGAAACTTCCCGACGGAAAAACGGGATGGGTTGAACGTGGAATCCTCAAACCCTACGAAACGTGGGCAAATCCCGATGACCTGAGCATAGAGCAGTTGCTCACAACGGCCAGTAGCCTGGCCGGACGCCCCTACCTTTGGGGAGGGACCAGCAGTAAAGGAATGGACTGTAGTGGGTTTACCAAAATGACTTACTTCATGAACGGGTACGTAATCCCGCGCGACGCCAGTCAGCAAGTCCACGCCGGAACACCAGTGTCGTTAGACAACAATTTTTCATCCCTCCGGGCGGGAGACCTCCTGTTTTTTGGTAATTATCGGGCGGACGGTAGTGAGCGGATTTCCCACGTTGGCTGCTATCTGGGAGCGGGCCGCTTCGTGCACTCCGGGGCTGACAACGGAAGGATCACGATCAATTCCCTCCTGCCGGAGGACGAACTGTTTGCTGCTCACCGTCTGGAATCGTTGATGCGGGCAAAACGACTGTCACCCGGAACGTCGGGGGTGCAGTCAATCGAAGAGGCCTTTAAGGCGCTCATTTCAGAATGATCAGACCAGGTCTTCGTCGCGGTAGGGCCGGGGATTTAACTCGGGAAGTTCAAGTTTTTCTCGCTTCTCGTAGTCGTCCAAATCCTTAAGCGGGAGCCCCCGGTCAGACTCAGTAGGATGGACGTCCTCCGGGTCCTTCAGCGGACCATAAAGGCTCAGGCCCTGCATGGCAACGCCAATGCCCCAACCGAGGATTGGCCAGATGGCCCAAAAGCTGCCTGGGCTGGAAAACAGATTGAGCACTATGAAAAATACGGACATGACCAGGTAGGTCCGCAGGTGTCGGCGAAAGTCAGTTTTCTTTTCGGCAAGGGTCTTTTCGTCGTATTTTTTCTTGTTACTACGGCTCATGAACTAAAGATAAGTGTATTCAAATAATCACCAAACGACCGTCGGGCACCTAATTATTTTTCAGGTTGATCTATCAGGACAACGTCCCCGGAAAGCAATCGTTCGCCTATGTTCTCACCACGGCAGATTCATTTTAAACTCCTGCAGCTCATTTCCGTGTCTGACCACTTTCTCCAGCATCCCTTCAAGTTCTGCCTCACCGGTCATGGGGTTCGTCAGCGTACACCGCAGATACACCTGATTATGTAAGGTCGTTTGTACAATATAATATTGGCTTTCGGCCAGCATTCTGGCCCGGATCATGGAATTTAGGTGATTGAGCGCTTCCTGGCTGGTGTTAGCTCCCGCAGGCCTGTGCCGGAAGCAAACGATGTTTAAGTCCGGAGGGGTGGCCAACTCCAGATTAGGCTTTTCCCGGATGAGTTCGGCTAACTTTTGGCCAAGTTCATTGACCCGGATGACGTAATCGCGGAAGAGGCGCTCTCCGTAGGTACTGAGTAAAATGAATACCCGAAGGCTGATCATACTTTTGGTACATTCAAAGGTGCGTCGCCCCATATTGTACCAGTCTTCCGAGCCGGTTTCGAAGGAGAGTAAATAGTCGGCCCGTTGGTGGAACGTCCGGTAAGCCTCCTGGTTCTGGCGAAAGAAAAGGGCGGTGGTCAGGCCAGGGGTCATGAGCATTTTATGGAAATCCATGGCGATGCTGTCGGCCTCCTTCATCCCCGTGACCAAATTTTCCTTACTGGGGTCCAGCCCCGCCGGGGCTCCGTGGGCTCCGTCAATGTGGTACCAAAGGCTAAACTCTTTGGCGATGACCGCCAGGGTGGCGAGATCATCGAAGCTGCCGGTACTGGTGGTGCCCGCGCTACCGATGAGGGCAATGGGGGTTTTGCCCGCGGCAATGGCCGTCCGGATGGCGGGGACTATCTCGTCAGTTCGAATGCGAAACGCATCATCACAGGGAATACTGATGATGCCTTCATCCCCCCAACCCATGATGCGTACCGCCCGATCAATGCAGTAATGGGCCTGTTCGTTTACCAGCACGCAGGGGCGGACGTTGCTGTTGCCATTTTTCCAGGGATCGCCGTCCGGCCATCGGGCCGCCCGTGCGGCAAGGAGTGCGGTCAGGTTGGCCAGCGTCCCGCCGTGAGTGAGAAAGCCCCCCGCAGACTCGGGCAAACCCAGTAGCTCGCTAAATTTTTCGACGACGAGCCTTTCCATTACCGCTCCCGGTGCCCCCATTTCAAAAATTGCGGTACTGCCATTGAGGATGCCGTTGACCAGGTCCGCCAGGGCTGCGGCAGGCACGGGTGGGTTTACCTGATGCCCGAGGTAGTTGGGGGAGTGAACGTGGACACAATTGTCGATGACCCGCCGAAATACCGTCTTGGGAGGAGTGCCGCCAGAGAGGAATCCACGGAATTCTTCCAGTAAATCCTCCGGGGCCGGAACTACGTTGGCGGGAGTGGTATCCACACCGTCCAGATAGTCTGCAAGTTGATCGACCAACGCGTGCCCCATCTCCCGGAAGGTTTGGGGAGCATAGGCGCGTTGAAGATCTGGACTGAGATCATCCATCATTGAGGAACTTTATTGATTGCTGAATTTCCTTCGAGGAAGAAGCAAAAAAGAAGCGTTAGTTCGCTGCTGCGGGAGCTCATCGTTCAGCCGATGGCTGAACGTTTGCGCACCCAAATCCAGGAACTAACGCTCTAAAGCAAGGGACCCAAGAATCTTAAATCCCCATTTCTTTTCTGGCGGCATCCAGAATCGACCGTACCTCGGCGGCATCGGCTCCCTGGGCGTAGACGCGGAGGACGGGTTCGGTACCACTTGGCCGGACCATTACCCACCGGTCTTCGCTCCCCAGGTAGAATTTGCTCCCGTCCACGTGGGCCACCTCGGATACCTCGTAGGCGCCAAATGCCGTAAACGGATCTTCCTTCGCCTGCTTGACGATGGCCCATTTTCGATCATTTTCGACGTGGACATCATCCCGGTCATTATGGAAGGAACCCACCTTTTCGTAAAGGTCGGCGATCAGCGCTTTCAGGCTTTTGCCGGTTTTGGCCATGTATTCGGCAATCATGAGTCCAATCCAGATGCCGTCCCTTTCGGGAATGTGACCGGAAACGGCCAGACCACCGGATTCCTCTCCACCGACGATGACGTCGCGCTCCGCCATAATCTCCGCAATGTACTTGAAGCCAATCTTGGTAACTTCAAAGGGTAGGCCGTACATCTTGGCGAGCTTCTTCAGTTTATCGGTCACGGAGAAGGTAAGGATCACTTCACCTTGCTTGATGTTTTTATACTCGTACTGGTACATTAACAGGAGCAGGAGGATGTGGTGGCTGTCCACAAACTCACCGTCTTCGTCAAAAAGGCCAATGCGATCCGCATCGCCGTCATTAGCAATGCCCAGGGCCAGGCGGTCATCCTGCTTAATCGTATCCGATAGCTCCTGCAGGTTACGACCGATTGGCTCCGGAGCCTGACCGTTGAAACCGGGGTTGATCTCGCAGTGCAGATGGGTGGCATTCGGGAGCAGGCGCTGCATGGCGCTCTGTCCGGCGCCGTACATGGCATCGTAGGCGATGCCGATGCCACTGGAGCGAATCAGTTCAACGTCGAAATTGGCGTAAACGTGATCCAGGTAGATTTGCTCAAAGTCATGCTCTTCCACCAGACCCTGCTCCACCAGGGAGGCATAAGTGGGTAAATCCTGGGGGACCTCATCGGGAATGAGTTCTTCCACGGCACTGACGTCCGCGGGAACCGATGGCCCACCAAGTTTCGATTTGAGTTTGTAGCCATTGTAGCTGGGCGGATTGTGGCTGGCCGTAATGACCACGCCCAGGTCCGCGCCGGCTTTGACTACCCCCAAGCTGACCATCGGGGTAGAGATGAAATCGGGAGCAACCAGGGAAGTAATACCGTGCTTACCCAGTACTCTTGCCGTCGTTTCCGTGAACAGCTTACCGGCGAACCGGCAGTCGTACCCAATGACGACCCGACTGCCTCCCTGGGATTTTAGCCACTGTGCGGTGCCTTCGGCAACGCGCTTTACGTTATCTACGGTGTACTCCTGTGCAATAATGGCACGCCATCCATCGGTGCCGAACTTGATCTTTACTGGTTGCATATTCTTGTGGGTAGAGAATTTCCGCGCCTCCATACGGAAGCGGAGAGGCTAAATTAATTCGCAAAGCGTAGCCGAGGGTAAATTAATCTTCATTTCCACCAACTTAGTCTATACAATGGGCTTCAACATCCGAAAAATGGGCCCTTTGGGAGGGGAAAGGCCATAAATGCTGGATTACGGTTTACCTTTGTTATGTGGAATTTTTTACTGCACTATTGATCGGACTTGCCGCCGCTGCCGGAGGAACACTGTTTCCGGGGATGCTGAACATGACCGCGGTATCAACGAGCCTTAAGGCCGGAATCAAAGCGGGTTACCTGTTTGCCGGTGGTTTGGCGGCCACCTTTATGTTGCAGGCCGGAGTGTCCATTTTCTTTGCCAAATACCTCTCCCAGAACCCCGGGATCATTGAGGGCATGAAGCAGTGGGCGATTGTAATTTTCCTGGGCCTGGCGGTTTTCTTCCTCGTGCAGGGCTTCCGGGCACGGGCGGCCAGAAAAGCTGAGGTGGAAAAACCCTATAAGGGTGGGCCGTTCATCAACGGAATGATCCTGGCGGCCATGAACTTCCTCACGGTGCCCTACTTCTTCGCACTGGGCGGTTGGCTGATCGCCGATGGTTACCTGGCCGTAACGGCCGGGAGCAAGGCCGCCTTCACCCTCGGTGCCGGCTCCGGTAGCCTGATCATCTTCGGCAGTTACGCCCGGATGTCGGACTGGATCAGCCGGAATGCGGCCTACTTTACCCGCAACATCAACTTCTTTCTGGGCGGGCTTTTTGTCCTGCTCGCCTGCCTTCAGGGCATGAGAATGATGATGCCCAACGGCTACTGATTATCCCCGCTTCTGGCTTTGGCCCACCAGTCGAACCTCCCGCTCTAGCTGAACCCCATACTTTTCCTGGATAATACTTTGCACCTTTTCGGTGAACGCCAGCACCTGCGCTCCGTTCGCCCCACCATGGTTTACCATCACCAGGGCCTGTCCGGAGTACGTGCCTACCGCCCCCTCCCGGTGACCGCGCAACCCCGCATGATCAATGAGCCAGCCCGCGGGAAGCTTGACGTTCGCCTCGTCGATGGGGTAGGCGGGCAGGTCGGGGTATTCCCGCAGGAGATTTTCATGAACGGCCCTTGGGACCACCGGATTCTTGAAAAAACTTCCACTGTTGCCGAGGAAAAACCAGTCGGGTAGTTTTCGCCGCCGAATATTGGTGACGGCCAGGGCAACGTCGCCGGGACCGGGAGACGAAATCTGTAAACGTTCCAGCTCCTGCCGAATGGCCCCGTAATCGAGCTTGAGGGGGCGGGATGCCGACAAGTCGAAATCTACCGCGGTGATCAAAAAACGCCCTTCCTCCCGCTTAAAGCGGCTGTCCCGGTAGCCAAAGGCACAGTCCTCCGGGCTGAGCTGCCGGGGGCCGTGGCCGTATTCGTAAACGTGCACGGCGGTAATGAATTCGGCGACTTCCGCCCCGTAGGCCCCGATATTCTGAACCGGCGCGGCACCCACCGTGCCCGGAATCAGGACCAGGTTTTCCAGCCCGCCAAAGCCCGCTTCCAGGGTGTGGCGGACGAATTGATTCCAGTCGACCCCGGCACCAACGCGGAATTTACCCTTCCCGTCGGCCTGAAGGATACTGCCCAAAAGAACGTGAACCGTGAGGCCCGGAACCCGATCCAGCAACAGGAGGTTACTTCCTCCGCCAAGCACCAGATCCGGAGCAGTCTTAAACACCGGGGCCCGTAACTGATCGACGTGCGTCAGGGGCAGGTAGGACTCCGCGATGGCCGGTAGACCAAAAGTGTTGAAGCGATCTAGCGCGACCTCATGCTGGATCATTCCGGAAGACTTTCGAATTGGAGCCGGGCCAGGGCAGAGTAGGCACCTTCTGGTCGGGCGCTGAGCTCCTGATGGGTGCCCGTTTCAATGATTTTGCCGTTTTCGATCACGTAGATGCGATCAACTTCCCGGATGGTCGCCAGTCGGTGGGCGATGATGATGCTCGTACGCCCTTCCATCAGGCGGTTCAGGGCGTCCTGCACGACGCGTTCACTTTCGGCGTCGAGGCTACTGGTGGCTTCGTCCAGTAAGAGGATGGATGGATTTTTGAGGATGGCCCGGGCAATGGCGATGCGCTGTCGCTGGCCACCACTGAGCTGAATGCCCCGGTCGCCGACGATGGTGGCGAAGCCCTCGGGGAATTTTTCGATGAAGTCCAGGGCGTTCGCCTGCCGGGCGGCTTCGCGAATTTCCGCATCGGTGGCCTCGAGCTTCCCGTAGGCGATATTTTCCCGAATGCTTCCCCCGAAGAGCAGCACTTCCTGGGGGACCAGGGCCAGTTCGTCGCGGAAGTCGTACAGGTCGTAATCGTTGATGTCTTTCCCGTCCACGGAGATTTTCCCGGACTCCAGGGGGTAAAACCGTAGGAGGAGTTTCAGGATGGTGGATTTTCCGCTGCCACTGGCACCCACCAGCGCCACTTTTTGTCCGGCCTGAATCGAGAAGTCGATGCCCTTCAGGACGGGTACGTCCGGTCGGGTGGGGTAGACAAAGTGCACGTTGTCATAATGGATACTCCGGGCGCTGGTCAGTTGTGGGCGAGGGGCCGCAGGTGCCGGGCGGGAGCCTGCGGGTGCAGACTTCCGGGATTCTTCCTCTTCGCTGGTCAGGATGTCCACGACGCGGTCCGAGGCCCCGAGGGCGGAGAGAATTTCCGTGTAAAAGTTACCCAGGCTGGCAATGGATCCGCCGATGAGCCCGGTAAAGATCACGAAGCTGAACAGATCACCGATGGGAAGGTCGCCACTCTGCACCAGGAGGACGGCCCGATAAATGATGTAGAACAGTGCTCCGAACATTACCGTAACGATGAAGGCGGCAAAAAGTCCCCGGGCCGTGGCGGTCTTGAGGGCAATCCGGACGGTCTCGTCGATGCTCTTCCCGTAGCGGTCCCGTTCGAAGGGTTCGTTCGTGTAGGCCTTGACGGTGCTGATGCTCTGCAGGCTTTCTTCGACGATGACGTTGGACTGGGCCAGTTGTTCCTGGCGGGCCTTGGTCATCCGGCGAACGTAGCGACCAAAAAACATGGCGGCAATCACCACTACCGGAAAGATGGCCAGGCTGACCAGGGCCAGCTTGAGCATCGTGAACATGATGTAGATGATCGCCCCCAGCAGGATGATGATTTGCCGCAGAAACTCCGCCAGCACCAGGGAAAAGAGTCCCTGAATCTGGGTGATGTCGTTGGTAATCCGACTGGACAGCTCCCCGACCCGATTACTTTCAAAAAAGGGAACATTGAGCTGCAAAATTTTGCCAAACAAATCCTTACGCAGCGTTCCCATCGCCTTTTCACTGACTTCCGCCTGAAGCCGCACCCGCAGAAAACTGAGGGGTGCCTGGGCGATGAGCAAAATGGTCAGTAAGAGGAAAACTTCAGAAGTGGTCAGGCCGTATTTGCCTTCACCGTTCAGGATGTTGAGGGCTTCGCCCGGCAACTGCATAATGACCAAAAAAACCAGGGTGCTGATGCCTAAGATGACGAAGCTGAGCACAAACTTCCAGCGGTAGTGCCATACGTAATCAAAAATTCTCAGCGACCGTGAGAATTTTTCTTTGACTGGACGGGATTCCGTCTCCGGGGGGGTATGATCAGTCTTTTCAGCCATATTGCAACGCAAAGGAAACGTTTAAGACAAGAAAATGTCTGCCTTAGCACAATTTTTGAAGTAACTTTGAAATTTTATCCATTGTCTGACATTCGTTTGACGCGATTAATCCCAAATAACCAACAGACTTCCACTATGCGGATGCGCTTACTCCCACTCTCTCTCGTCATGTTTTGCTGTTTCGTCGCGACATCGGCCAACGCCCAGTACCTTGAATTGGGCGTGAAGGGCGGCGTTGCCGTATACAGCGGTGACCTTTCTCCCGCTGAATTCGGCCTGTTCGTTGAAGACATGAATTTCGCGGGTGGTGCCTACCTACGTTACCGGCCTACGGATCGCTTCGGGGTGCGCGTCAACGGTAATTTTGGTCGCATCAGTGCCGAGCGGGAAACCACCCTGTTGAATGAAAATAATGAGTTGGTTCCCGTTAGCCGGAATTTCCGGTCCAGAATTACGGAGTTCAACCTGGTCGCGGAATACGACCTGTTCTACATCGGCGACCGCAGCTACAACCATCTGGCGGCCTACATCTACGGTGGTGTTGGGGTGCTGAGTTATAACCCGGAAGGTGAACTGGACGGCACGTTCTATGAGCTTCAGCCACTCCGGACGGAAGGTCAGGGACTGGACCCTACCCGTTACGCCGCGGCTCCCTATGAGCTTACCCGGGTAATCGGCATTCTCGGTGGTGGCATCCGGTACCGCTTCGGGGAAAGAATCGTACTTGGTCTGGAGGGCGGAATCCGCTACACGGGCACGGACTATCTGGATGACATCGGGGATACCGAGGTGCGCTACCTGGACATCCTGGAACTTTCTCCCGAAGGGAGTCTGGCCGCCCGGTTTTCCAATCCCGCCGTTCAGAACGTAGCGAGTGTAGAAGACCTTACCTACCGCCGCGGAGGAGAATTCAATGACTACTACTTCGTCGGAGGATTAACCCTGGGAATCATCATCGGAGAAGGGGGTACCGGCCGCGGTCGCAGCGGTTGTTACAACTTCTGATCGTCCCGCAAGGAATTAACCGTAAACCGCAGCGCCGGTCCCGGATCATCCGGGACCGGCGCTGCGGTTTAAGGTAGTAGGTTAGCGTGTAACCTACTGAAAATCGGGATCGTTGTTGATGCTGCCACCACCGAAGGGGTCGTTGGGCAGGAACAAGGAGTCTCGTCCGTTTTCCAGCAGGTCTTCATTACCACTGGAGTAGGCCTCACAGTCTAATTCAATCCCCAGAGATCCGCGGGGGCGGGTAAAGTCCCGCTTGGTGTCCCATTCGATGTTTTCGTCTTGCTGGGCGTTCTTGACGAATTCCCGGAAGAAGGGCTTGGCCATGTGGGAACCTCCCCCCAGGCCGAGGCTGCGGAAGCGAATCCATCGGGCGTCACCACCGACCCAGGTACCCACGACGAGCTCGGGGGTAAGGCCCATGTACCAACCGTCCGTCTGGTCGTTCGTGGTACCGGTTTTACCGCCTACCGGTCCCTGCACACCACGCAGATTACCCACGGAGGCTTTTCTGAGCATGTCTACCATGACGTAATTGGCGGCGGGGCTGATGGCCTGCCGGGTTTCCGGGATGTATTCATATATCACCCGCCCGGTACGATCTTCAATTCTGGTCAGAAATACCGGACGGTTAAAGATGCCACCATTTCCGAAGGTAGTGTAGGCACCGGTCATCTGCCGTACGGTAAGGTCTACGGAACCCAGGGCAATGGAGGGAGCATCCGGGATTTCTGATTTGGGGATGCCCATATTGGCGACCAGATTCCGGACGGGCTCCGTAGATCCGAGTTCCTGCATCAGGTAGGCCGAAACGGTGTTCACGGAGTTCTTCAGGCCGTAGTAGAGGTTCATAAACTCTCCGCTGTAGTTATCGGAGGCGTTTCGGGGAGTCCAGGGTTCGGCCAGGTAGAAACTCCCGTCGCCGGGAGCGATGGTTACCGGAGCATCGAGTACTTCAAAACAGGGACTGATGCCCCGCAAGTCAACGGAAGTAGCGTAAATAAAGGGTTTGAAGGTCGAGCCCACCTGCCGTTTGGTAGTGACGTGATCAAACTGGAACCACTTGAAATTAGTCCCCCCAACCCAGGTGCGCACGAAGCCCGTCGTGGGTTCGACCGACATGGAACCAAACTGGAGAATCATTTTATGGTAGCGGATACTGTCCAGTGGTGTCATGGTCGTATCGGTTTCCATGCGCGCATTATCGTAGGTGAATACTCGCATTTTCACGGGTTCGGCGAATTGCTGGTCCACTACCTTTTGGAGTTCGTACCACGCGGTCTTCAACTCCTCAAATTCTTCCAGCTTCATGACCTGCCGGTACTTGTCGGCCAGTTTATTGCCGATCATCTTGCGGCGCACCAAACTGCGGATGATTCCGGGTTCTTCCGATTCCATCACGATCCTCAGGACCTCGCGGTCATCCGCGTGAAAGGTGAGGTCGCTTTTTTTGTTGACCTTATTAATCACGGGCAGGAGGATTCTGGACCGTAGTCGCTGATAGCGATCGGACCTTCTTATCTCCCGCCGTAGGCTCTCCTGTCGGATATCAACCGGGATTTCGGTTTCGCTGTAGGGACTTTCGTAGGTCCAGGGGTCTTCGTTTCTCCAGTGACGGAAAAACTCCTTTTGCAGCCCTTTCATGTGTTTAACGGCCTGTTCCTCCGCGTGCGCCTGCATGGCGGGGTTGATGGTGGTGTAGAACGTCAGCCCGTCGCGATCTACGTTGTAGGGCGTTCCGTCGGTTTTCAGATACTGGTCCTGGGCCAGAATTCTCTTTGCTTCCTCTTTGAGGACCATCCGGAAGTAGGGGGCAAGTCCATCGTCGTGGGTTTGGTTGCTGTACTCAATGCCTAACGGCAGGGCCTTAAGTCGCTCAAATTCTTCGCGACTCAGTTTATCGTTCCGCACCATTTGGGCGAGCACCACGTTACGGCGATTCATGACCCCTTCGGGGTTACGGAGCGGATTGTATAGCGAAGAGTTTTTGAGCATGCCCACGAGGGTGGCCGCTTCGTGCAGTTCCAACTCGTGGGGGCGTTTACCTCCGAAATAGTTTTCGCTGGCCGCCCGGATACCCTGCGCCCCGTTGATGAAGTCGTAGCGATTGAGGTACATCGCGATAATTTCCTGCTTGGTGTATTTCCGTTCTAAGCGAACGGCAATGATCCACTCCTGCAGCTTTTGGAACAGCCTTTCCACGATGTTCTTACTCCCCTCGCCGCCTTCGGTGAATAAGAGTTTGGCGAGCTGCTGGGTGATCGTGGAGCCACCGCCCGAAGACCGTTGTCCCATGATCCCCGTCTTTACCACGGCACGGGCGAGCGCCCGCCAGTCAATACCGCTGTGGTTGTAGTAGCGCTCATCCTCGGTCGCCACCAGGGCTGGTTCGAGGTGGGGCCCCAGATCCTCAAAGTCAACCATGACCCGGTTTTCCAGGAAGTAGCGTCCGAGTACCGTCACGCCATCTCCCGCGATCACTCGGCTGGCCTCATTGTTCTGGGGGTTCTCCAGTTCGGTTACGGAGGGGAGGTTGGTGAAACTAAGACTAACGAAAACGAGAATACCAATAATGGGGACCGCGAAAACCAGACGCCAAAACCAAACCAGAAGGTTTCGGTGGGTAGGATTATCGACTGAACCCAAAAAAAATGCTTTGATCCGGGACATGTAGGCCTTATTTAAGATTTTGCCGTTGTTCAAACGATGCGGGGGTAAAGATCGGTATAATAGTTTGATGACTAGGGGTGAAGCAGTAAGTGCGGGCAGTTGACGAGTATTCGGGGAGGGTGAGAAGGAATTCGGTGGAGAAGCTAGCGGGCAAAATTCGTCTACTAAGTCTACATGTAGACTTAGTCGATTTTTTGCCGGCTCCCCTAAAAAGAACCCTCCTTCTCCCTACCCAATTATCCCGACCGTCCACTCACCGCAGCACGGATTTCGGCATCGAAATCTTGCGATCCCTTCAGTAGCTCAGGCAAAGGCCATTATGCCATGGCCCGCACCACCTTGGCGATAATGTCACAGGCCTCGTGCAGTTCCTGTTCCGAAATTACCAGCGGGGGCGCAAACCGGATGATGTTGCCGTGCGTAGGCTTGGCCAGTAACCCATGCTCGGCCAGCGCCAGGCAGAAGTTCCAGGCCGTCTTGCTGTCCGGACTATCGTTAATGACCAGGGCATTCAGCAAGCCCTTGCCGCGCACCAGACTGAGCAGGGCAGGGTACTGGTCAACGAGCTCCTGCATCCGCTGCCGGAAGACGATCCCCAATTGGCGGGCATTTTGGGTCAGCTTTTCGTCGCGGATGACCTCCAGTGCCTCCTGAGCAACGGCGCAGGCAACGGGATTTCCGCCAAAGGTGGAGCCGTGTTGGCCGGGCTTGATTACCTCCATGATGGGGTCGTCCGCCAGTACCGCAGATACCGGATAGGTTCCCCCACTGAGCGCCTTACCCAGAATCAGGATGTCGGGCCGGGTGTAGGTAGCCTGTTGTTCACAGTGTCCCTGACAGCTACAGTCGCCGCAGATACGGAGCAGCGCTCCGGTCCGGCCGATGCCCGTTTGGATTTCATCGGCGATGAAAAGTACGTTGTGCTCCCGGCACAAGGCCGCTACCTGAGGGATGTAATCTTCCCCGGGAACAAATACTCCCGCTTCTCCCTGGATGGGTTCCACCAGTACCCCGGCGATGGTTTCGGGTTGGTTGGCCAACGCCGTGCGCATGGCTTCAACGTCTCCGTAGGGAACGGTCTCAAACCCAGGCGTGTAGGGCCCAAAGCTTCCCTTCGCGTCGGGATCGGAACTGAAGGAAATAATGGTAGTGGTACGGCCGTGGAAATTTTGTCCACAAACAATGATTCGGGCCTGATCCGTGGGAATGCCCTTTTTTTCGTAGCCCCATTTCCGGCAAAGTTTGATGGCCGTTTCTACGCCCTCCGCCCCGGTATTCATGGGCAGTACTTTGTCGAAGCCGAAGTATTTGGTCAGGTAGCGTTCGTACTCCCCCAGCCGATCGTTGTGAAAGGCCCGACTGGTGAGCGATAATTTTCGGCTCTGTTCCACCAGCGTGTCCACGATCCGGGGGTGGCAATGTCCCTGGTTTACGGCCGAGTAGGCGCTCAGGAAGTCGAAGTACTGCTTGCCGGTTACGTCCCAAACGTAACAACCCTTGCCCTCGCTGAGGACTACGGGTAGTGGATGATAATTGTGGGCTCCGTGTTGATCTTCCAGATCAATGTGGTACTGGGCGGTTTTGTTGTTGGTTTCAGTCATGGTTAGTCAGCTTTCGGCAAAGATAGCACCCCGCGAACGCAAAATATTCATGAACACCCGTTGGGAAAGCGGCCCAGGAGAGTGATACTCCCAACTATTTACTCAACCAGAATAGCAGGTTGCGCAGCAGCTTAATGTTGTTTGCCGCGGCGGGGTTGTTTAATCCCATGGGATAGGCGTTGGGGCCCGCCAGCTGAGCCGAAAACATGGCGGCTTCACCGCTGGCTACGACTCTCCCATGACCGATGCTGCGATATCCCAACTGATGGAGCCCCCGGGCGGAAGTGCGCGGAACGTCCGCAGAAAAAACGGCGGGACGATTCGTGAAGTATACCTGAAAGTCATCATTGAAGGAAAGCAAGGGAGTCCCGTCGGGAGGCAGCGCAAAGGCGCTGCCCGTGAAGCTTACGATGGAATCAAGGCCTTCCGTGATGGGGTCAGAATGAAGGGTTTTCTCGGCCCTGGTGAAGAAATCAAAATTACGGTTGCCGTCGTTGGCGTACACGTTCAGCCAGGCGAAGCCCAGCGCCTGCCCCAGCTCCTGGGCTGCTCCCCCGAAGGGCATATGGTCCGCAATGAGGAAAAGCCCGCCGCCGCCGTCAATCCATTCCCTCGTCGCCGCAATCTCCTCCCGGGAAAAGGCCGAGGGATTGGGAGTGGGCCAGGAGTTGGCGTTGCTTTCGTGGAGGGCGTTGGAAATCACGTAAACGTCGCATCCGGCGAAGGTGGCGGGAGACAGGGCTCCCGTTCGGGAGACGACCCCGTAACCATCGGCTTCGAGGATGTTGGCAAAGGCTCGGTAGCGACCGTTCAGGGTGTGAAAGTTGTTGTGTCCCGCGTCAATGCAAACCGTCGGGCCTTCCCCTTCCGCGAACCGGGGGACTTCAATGGTGAAAAAATCGGTAGTGTCCGGCAACTGTTGGGCGGATGACCGTTCGGTACTGATCGTTAGCAGCACGACCAGTAGAATTAGCGGGCGCATGGCAGTGGTTTCTTTCTAAGATGAGACTTTTGCCGGGAATGGCGTAAAGCCTACCACCCCCCAACGCCGCCACCGCCGCCGCCACTGCCGACCGAACCGCCACCACCGGAGGATGACCCTCCGGAACTGGCCTGGGTAGCGGTGCTGGAATACTGGGCGCGAAACTGTTTGTGGAAGGTCGGGGCGTAATATAGTTGATGTTCCATGGTGGAGAGCAAATCACTGGCCAGGTCCGCTGACCAGTTGTTGGATACTCCGAGTGCCATGGCGTAGGGCAGCATGCTCAGGTAGTGCTCTTCGGTCATTTCCGGAGCGTTCAGCGTACGCCGGTGTTCCTCTTTGGATAGGGAGAAATACTCTTTGAGACCCTTGATCTCCGCCCGGAGCTGCAGTTTCTCCGGGGTAGGCTTGCGGATCAACCAGGCGAAAACCGGCAGTCCCACCACCAACCCGGCGCCCAGGGTGATGATGGCCGGAAACGCGTAGCCCGTAGTATCCCACTTCGCGAGCAGCGCCGTCAGGCCGATGGCGGGCAGGAGAATGCCCACCAGGGGAAGAATCTTTTTGGCGTTATTGCCCTCATTCAGGAATTTACGGTGCTGCCGACGCAGGCTCTGCTGGTGCTCACTGAAGGCCTTGGCCAGCTTTGAATTATAGGAGCCGTTCAATTCGATCACGTCCTGGTCGTCCAACAGATGATCGTATACGGCTTGCTCTTCCGGCGTCAGCTCGTCGGGGGAGGGAATCTTTCCGCAGGGATGCAGGACGAACATCTCGGAATTGGTAAAAATCCCCTTCTTTTCCTCTTCCGTGATTTCCATAAAGCCCTTTTGGGTCAGAGAAACCAGGGTGGCGATCATCTGGTTCTCGCTGGGGAAGCCCGTGGCGATGTAGCCCACGCTGGCCGGAGAGAGACCTTCCGGCGGGGCGAATTGTATCCGCACGGGGGGACTCGGGGGATCCTGGCCGTACCGCTGCCAACTGTTGAAGCCGTAGAATAGTGCGCCCAGAATTCCCAGCAGACCAACCAGCCAGCCGCCGTTGGTTTTTCCCCAGGAGGGAGGCGGTGGCCGATTGACCACCCCGGAGGGCCACCCAACCGCTACGGTCATGCCGTGGCCGGGAATCAGTTGCTGAGTAGCGTTAAAGCGCACCACGTCGCCGGTTTGCTCGGCCGAGCAGTTACTTTCCCGGGCGTTGACTGGCCCGGTGTAGCAGGACCACTGCGTCGGGGTTACTCCGGCGGGCGTCCGGACCTCCACCGAGGCCCGAATCACGGGAATGCTGTTTTCGGTGCCAATGGCCGTCCAGCTGATCTCGTCAACCTCCGGCGTGAAGTACACCTGGTTCGGGCTGCGGTAGGTGATCTCGTAGGTGTAGGTGCCGGGATTCAGGAAAACGTCGGCCCGACCGGCATAAAGCGTCAGGTTGCCGCCGCCCTTACTGGTGTGGTAATCCTCTTCCATGCCGTCCCGTCTGACGGAAATGATGTCGTAGGATTGGTTGCGCGCCCGCTGGTCCTCCACTTTGCTGCGCAGGGGGAAGGCCCGGGTAATGCCCCGCTTGATTTGATCTCCGGTGACGGACACCCGAATGGTTTCGGTGACCTCCAGTGAACCGTCGGTCTGAATGCGGAGGACCACATCGTAGTCCTGAATGGCCTCCCGTTGGGCCTGGACCAGGATCGAGGTAGAGCAAAAAAGCGTAATCGCCAGCAATAAGGTGCGCATAATGAAGGTGGTGTTGGACAAATATAAACGTTGAAATTCTTTGCTGATACCGGGGCGAGGGACCGCAGGTGCAAAGAAGTCCGGTATGGCCGAAAACCTGGCTTCAACCGATATACTTAGAACCTGTACCGGCAAAGCCGAGTATTCCGCTTCGCTCCACACTCCGTTGCATTCGCTTCTCTACCCAACCCGAGGAAGTGCAGGCCACCGAAGAGAATCTCCAGCATCTTTGATGGGGGATAATGCTTTGGATCATCGGCAATCTAGTCGCCGCGGTCAGGCAAGGCAACTCCGTCGGGGGCTGATTCGACTAATTTCGGGGAAAAGACGATTAACGATGACGGATTGCACACGCCCGGATCGTTATCTTGGCAACCACCGTTTGAAATATGACCTACTCCCTTCGCCCCCTTCTCTTACTGGTGCTCGGGCTTTCCCTTTGCGGCTGCCAGGAGCTCACCCTCACAGATGATCGCGCCCGTCCCGAGCCGCCGGCCCTGCCGGCACCCGCCATGGAATGCCCGCCCGTGGTGAGCGTCAAGGCAGATAAAATGAATGTCCTCTGGGTCGGCCTCGAGAACCCCATCACGCTGGAGGCAGAGTACGCCAGTCTAAACTCATTCAAGATTCTCGTCTCTGGGGGTAAGTCTGTTTTTCATGGGGCCGGAGGGGAATACATCATTCGGCCCTACGAAGCCGGAGAAGTTCGCCTCCTCGTACTGAATGAAGTGGGCCTGCAGGTTGCCAAGAAAGTATTCCGGGCTAAACGTGTTCCCGCTCCAATGGTGCGCCTTGGGAATAGCCTGGGGGGTAATATCTCGGCGGGACAATTCAAAGCTCAAGCGGGGATTAATGCCCTGTTAGACAATTTTGATTTTGACCTGATGTGCCAAATCTCGGGTTTCGTATTGACCCGAGTGAAATCTAACGGTGAAGTAGAAAAAGTCAGTAACCGGGGAGGCAAGTTTGATGGACCAACATTGGCCTTGACCACCCGGGGAGAACCCGGCGATCACTTCCTGTTTACGGAAGTTAAGGTGCGATGCCCCGGCGATTCAAGTTTTCAATCCGTGAATTCGCTCGCCTTTAGCCTCCAATGATGCGTACCTTCGCCAGCCGTTATCATGGTCGTTGCCCTTCTCTTATTGCTGACGCTGCTGGCCGGTGCCTTTTTCTTCCTCACCGCCCGACTGCTGCCCTTTGCCGTACTGCAACCGGGGCGACGCATCTCGCATCGTACGCCGGAGGAATTCGGGGTTCCCTACGAACACTTGCGGTTCGAAGGTGCGGATGGGGTTGAACTTGATACATTCTACGTGCCGGCCACGGTTACGCCGAGGGCAAATTTCATCATGCTGCACGGCGTGGGGAGTTGTAAGGAAGTCTACCTTCCCTATGTGGCGGCGCTGGCCAGGCGCGGGTTCAACGTGATGATCTGGGACCAGCGTGCCCACGGCAAAAGTGGGGGCGCTTACCTGACCTACGGCTACCGGGAGTGGCAGGACGTGGCCCGGGCGGTGGACTGGCTGGAAGCGAGAAACCCCGGCCTGCCAACGGGCATTTACGGCAACTCCATGGGCGGGGCCGTTGCCCTCCAGAGCCTGGCCCGGGAGCCGAGACTGAAATTTGGTCTCATCGAGAGCACCTTCACCGACTTGCGGGAGGTCACCAACGCCTACGGGCGTCGGATGAGTGGTTTCCCCCTGCCGTACTGGGTGACGGACCTGGTACTCTTCTTCGCCGGCAGGATCGCAAATTTCCGCCCCGGCCAGGTACGGCCCATTGACGCGGCCCGGTCCATCCGACAACCCGTTCAGCTGATTCACGGGGATGCCGACGCCAACATCAACGTCGCCCACGCCCACCGCTTGCTGGCGGCCATCGGGTCGGCGGATAAAAACCTTTACCTCGTGGCGGGCGGAGACCACGCTGACCTCTGGGAAGTGGGAGGGAAAGCTTACGCAGCGGTTTGGTTTGGTTTTTTGGAGCGGATGGTCCGGTAGTCCCTGCCCCAAAATTCCTATATTTCGCGCCAACCAAATTCAACCCCGTGCATAAACTCCTGCTCAGTGGTCTGCTGTTACTGGCTGGCCTAAGCCTTTCGGCCCAAACCAGTAACTCCGAAGAAGACCGCCCCCTTACGTATTATCTGCCCGATCTCGACTACGATCAAAGCATCACCACGCCCGAAGAATTCCTCGGCTGGCAAATTGGCGACTGGCACATCAGCCACGACCTCCAGCAAGCCTACATGCGGCTACTGGCCAGCCAGAGTGACCGCATTAAGCTGGAGGAGATTGGCCGGACCTACGAGGACCGCCCGCTGCTGAACCTCATCTTCACCAGTCCGGATAACCAAGCCCGGTTGGAAGATCTCCGGGTGAAACACGAATTCTGGAACGTGCGCAACAGCAACGTCCGGGAGGGCGACCTCGCCGACGTACCGGCGGTACTGTACCAGGGATTCAGCATCCACGGTAACGAGCCGAGCGGTGGCAACGCAGCTCCGTTGGTGGCCTATTACCTGGCGGCAGCACCCTATGACGTGGTGGCCGAGGTACTGGACAACAACATCATCCTCTTCGATCCCTGCTACAATCCGGATGGCTTCAACCGTTTTGCCAGCTGGGCCAACGTGCACAAGAATAAAGTGATGACCGCCGACGGGCAGGACCGCGAATACAACGAGGCCTACCCCCGCGGCCGGACGAACCACTACTGGTTCGACCTGAACCGCGACTGGCTTCCCGTCCAGCACCCCGAAAGCCGGGCCCGCATCAAGCAGTTTCACGAATGGAAGCCCAACGTACTGACCGACCACCACGAGATGGGCACGAACGCTACGTTCTTTTTCATGCCGGGCGAGCCCACGCGGATTCACCCCATGACACCCCAGGTGAACCAGGACCTGACGGCCAGGATCGGGGAGTACCACGCCGAAGCACTGGATGAAATCGGGTCCCTTTACTACAGTGGCGAGGGCTACGATGATTTCTACTACGGAAAGGGCTCCACTTATCCCGACATCAACGGTTGCGTGGGGATTCTCTTCGAGCAGGCAAGTTCCCGCGGTCATCTTCAGGAGTCCGAGAATGGCTTGCTGTCTTTTCCCTTCACCATCCGCAATCAGGTGGCCACGGCCATGAGCACCATCAAGGCCTTCGGGGAGTTGCGGGATGACCTGTTGCGCTACCAGCGAAACTTCAACCTCAACAACGTGGCGGAAGACGGCTACGTAGTGGACACCGATAATGACCCGGGCCGTGCCCGGGAGCTGGCGGAAATCATGCGTCGCCACGACGTGCCCGTCAAGCAGGACGGTGACGGAAACCCCGACCGCTACTGGTTTGGGGCGACGCCCTTCACCAAGGCCGTTTTTGAGCCGATCACGGAATTCGAGGATAGTCTGTTTTACGATGTATCCACCTTCGTCATGCCCTACGCCTTCAACCTTCCCTACGAGAAGGTGACGGGTGGATTACCCGCCGGAGGTGACTGGATGCCGCTGGGCGGCACCGGAATGGAAGAGCCTACGGCGGATCGGGCGGACTACGCCTACCTGCTCCCCTGGAACGATTACTACAGCGCCAAGGCCGCCTACATGTTCCTGGATGCCGGGGTCATTGCCAAGGTCTCCAGCAAGCCCTTTACCACCAGGGATGGTGTGGAAATGGGCCGGGGCACCATAATGATTCCCGTGGGTAACAATCAGACGATGGACGAGGATGAGCTCTTCGAACTGGTGCGTGAGGTGGAGTCTGCCACCGGCATTGACGTGCTGGCCGTGAATACGGGTACCGTCGATCAGGGACTCATGTTGGGGAGCCGTTCGGCCTACGAATCCCTGCGGAAGCCGGAAATTGCCGTGCTCGTGGAGGGGGGAACCCGGAGCTACGACGTAGGTGAAGTCTGGCACCTGCTGGATCAGCGGTTCAACATTCCAATCACCAAACTGTCCGTTGACCGGGTGGCCCGGGCCGACCTGGATCGCTACAACACCATCATCATGGTGGACGGTTACTACGGCGGACTGGGGGACGCCGGTACGGAGGCCATTAAAGAATGGATGGGGCCCGGTCGGGTGCTCATCACCCAGAAGGGAGCAGCCTCCTGGGCTGCCCGCAATGACCTGGCGAATATTACGATGCGGTCCCGGAAAGACCCCGATGCCGGAGACACGGACCGCCGGCCCTACGGGATGGCGGGCCGCGACGGTGGCGGTAAGGTGCTTGGTGGCGCGATCTATGAAGCTACCGGCGACCTGACCCATCCGCTCCTCTTTGGTTTAGAACGCGAATCGTTGCCCATGTTTAAGCGGGGGACGATGATGTTTGAACCTTCACGCAATGTTTACGCCAGCCCGTTGATGTACGGTGAAAATGCACTGATGAGTGGCTATTCCCCCCGCGGATTTGAGGACCAACTGGCGAACTCCGCGGCGGTGATTGTTTCCGGTCGGAATGGCGGCCGGTCCATCAATTTTGCCGACAACCCCAATTTCCGCGCCTTCTGGTACGGCTCAAACCGCCCCTTCCTCAACGCCATTTTCTTTGGCAGTACGATCAGCGGTTCGACGATTGAATAGCCGGTTGCGTTTGGAAACCGATGAGGCGTGACCGCAGGTAGAGCACGAGGGCGCTAACGCGCAGGTGCCGTGCGGTGGACCTGAAGCAATGAATGGATGAGGGATTGAATGACGGAAGCAAAATAATCTGCATCTTCCGCTATTCAATCCCTCTTTTTTTTGCCATAAACACGGCACCCCGGTTGAGCACGGGGGTTCCGTTATCACTGCACCTGCGGTGACGCCAAATTATTGGCTTGCTAGTGGAACACGAGGTGCAGCGCCAGCAGCGAAAGCGCCAGGCCAAGGCCCAGCCAGGCGGTATCTCTACCGTCGGCTTCCAGTAGTTTCCGGAGTGGTCGGATTCGGTTTTTGCCCGGTAACAACTGGAAAATCACGAACAGACCCACAATTACGATGCCCGCCCGGACGAAGTAATTCATGTCCGGAAATTGCCATTTGATGAGTAGGTTGAGGGGAGCGGAGGCCACGAAGGCCCACAGCGTGATGCGGGGCACCGGAGCGATGAGTAGGACCGCCGAGAGAATCACGACCACGATGCCACAATTGACGAAATAGCGGAGTTCGTTGAGGGTGTGGGTGAAGGCCGCTTCGGGGTTGTTGAATTTTACGAGCATCAGGGTCAGGCCCATACCGATGCCCGTTAACAGCGTAACCAATATGGTTTTTCTTCCGGCCGCCACCATTTCGGCGTCCGTAGCCTGGGGGCGTAGGTAGCGCTTATACACGTCCACGCTCCACAGCGTAGCCAGACTGTTGAAGGTGGAATCAACGGTAGACATCAGGCTGGCGAAGAGGGCACAAAGGATGATGCCCTTAAGTCCGACGGGCAGGTAAGTATCCACGAGGTAGGGGAAGGTGCTGTCGGGGTCGGCCAGGCCATTTTCGCCGAGAATACCGAACAGGGCAATGCCCGGAACGATGATGATGACGGCCATCAGGTATTTGGTGAGTCCGCCAACCATCAGGCCTACCTGGGCTTCCCGGAGACTGCGGGCCGCCAGGCTCCGCTGCACTACGGCCTGGTTGGCACACCAGTAATTGATGTTCAGGAAGAACAGTCCGAAGAGCATGGTCCAGGGCAGGGTAGGGTGATCTGCCGGTAGGTGCAGGTGCATCAACTGCGGAGTCTTTTCGTAGAGTTGCGACCAGCCCCCCAGATGGTGAACGGCAATGAGCGTGACGGCAATTCCGCCGAAGAGCAGGATGCTGAATTGGATGATGTCCGTTTTGACGACTGCGGCCAATCCACCCAGGTAAGTATAAACGGCCGAAAAGACGCCGAGTACCAGGATCAGGGCGCCTACCCTCAGCGCACGGTGGTCGCTGATGAAGGTGAAGTAGTCGCCAAAGACCAGTTCTGCCGCGTAGGCTCCCCAGAACAGGGCCCCGCCGAGCGTGACGGTGGCGAACAGGGCCAGATTCGCCAGGCTGTAGGCCAGCGCCACCCTGGGGCCTACTTTCCGTTCAATGAATTGCGTAATGGTGATGATGCGCTCCCGTAGGTACATGGGGACGAACAGGAAGGCCGCCAGCAGGATGCCCTGAACGGCATTAATCTCGAGGTTGGCCTGGGCCAGGCCATACAGGTAGGCGGAGCCCATCATGCCCAGGAACTGATAGCCCTGAATGTTCGTAGCGATGGTGGACATGGCCACCGAAGGCCACCGGAGATTACGATTGGAGAGGAAATAGGCTTCCGCACTGGTGTCCTCGTCCCGGTTACGGCCGCCGAGGGCGGCCAGCATGATGACGGTAAAGTAGACGAGGACGATCAGCAAATCAATCATGCACGCAAGTTATCATTCTTCGGGAAGCTTGTCCAAGTCGGTGCATTTCTTGGGGCGTGGGGGAAAAGGAGACTACTCAATATTGGGGCATGGGGGGCAAATTTCGTCGACAGAGTCTACTAGTAGACGCTGTCGACCGAGGCAAAAAAAATCCGAAAAACCTTCCTCGGCATTGCTTGTCTCCGGGAGCTCTTCGCGATTGTGTAATCAATCCCTCCACGCTAAGGCGGAGCATCGCTGGGAAAATAGTGGGATTTGCCCCTAAATTGTCCTGACCAAATTGACCGCTATGAAATACCTCCCGTTTATTGCCCTGTTGGCTATCCTTTCGTCCTGTGAATCTCCCACATCCCCGCCAGCCGAACCGGCGGCGGATAGCAACCTGGCGACCTATCACGATCTGGGTGATGCGCCACAAGCCCAGCTTTCGGGCGGAGCCCGGATGATTCCCATCACTACTCCCGCCGGAGACTTCAACGTCTGGACCAAAAGAGTGGGAAATAATCCAGACGTCAAGGTCCTGCTACTGCATGGTGGTCCCGGCGCCAATCACGCCTACTTCGAGTGTTTCGACAGTTACTTTCCTGGAGCAGGAATCGAATATTATTACTACGATCAACTGGGGTCCAGGTTAAGCGACGTACCCACCGACGCCAGCCTTTGGACCATCGATCGATTTGTGGACGAAGTGGAGCAGGTCCGCCAGGCCCTGGGCCTGGATAAAGACAATTTCTACATCCTCGGGCACAGTTGGGGGGGGATTCTCGGCATCGAGTACGCCCTGAAGCATCAGGACAAAATGAATGGGTTGGTGGTTAGCAACATGATGGCCTCCATTTCCGATTACAATGCCTACGCCCAGGATGTCCTCGGTCCCGCCCTGGACCCCGATACCCTGGCAAGGATTCTGGCTTACGAGGAGGCGGAGGACTTTGGAAATCCGAATTACCTCAATACCATCTACAACAATTATTATCCTCGACATGTCCTGCGTATGCCACTGGAAGATTGGCCGGAACCCGTCAATCGGGGATTTGATGGGCTAAACGAGCAGATTTACGTTGGCATGCAGGGGCCCAGCGAATTTGGCATTAAGGGAGACGCCTCGCTAAAGGATTGGGACCGAATGGAGGACCTGAAAAATATCACCATTCCGGTGCTCACCATCGGCGGGCAGTATGACACGATGGATCCGGAGCACATGCGGGCAATGGCCGACGAATTCCCCAACGGTAGTCACGTGCACTGTCCGGAGGGAAGTCACTTCAGCTTTTATGACGATCAGAACACTTACTTCACGGGATTGATTGAATGGATCCGGAAGACTGAAGCCGGGGAGTAGGGGGGTGGTCTGTTGGTTTGTTAGTCTTTTAGTCTGTTGGTCTTTTAGTCTGTTAGACCGTTAGACTGTGGGGGCTGACTCTAAAGTTTTAGGCGGCTACCCGTTGCATTTGCCGGAGTACGTCGGCGTCGGCTGCGGGGGCAAAGAGCAGATCTCCGTTGCGGTCGTCGACGACCTCAAGATGCATTTCCTGAGCCAGTTTACGGGCCAGTTTGCCAAGTTCCTGAGCGTAGGGTAGGGGATTCCCCTGGGCAGCATAGTGATCCGTGATCCCGATGCGAATGAGTTCGTAAGGGTCCTGGCGTAGTAGTAAGTCCCGAAGGTTGTGCTTGCCACTTACCTTGACTTTTCGATGGGTAAGGGCACTCCGCAGTTCTTCCATCGTGGTGAAGACAACTTGCTCGTGGCGAAAGTGGTTCCAGTATTCCCCGTTCCCGCGTCGTTGTACGTAGTGCTTGTAGTGACGACTTTCGGCGGCGCGCTGGCAACTGATGCGCGTCATGGCCTTGGTTTGCTCGAGAAGATTCAGCAGGGCCGCACCGTCCAGTTGAACGTGTTCCGGGAAGACCTCGGCCTCCTTACTCAACTTAATGGCCACGGCCTGCTTGACCTTAGAGCGGCTCGATAGCGCAATGAGCTTGGCCAGCTCAACGGAGAGATAGTATTCCTGAACCAGTGCGTTCCCGGCTTTTCGGGCTCTGGCGTAGTCCTTCATCCCCTCTGCGCGACGGATGCCATCGGGAAATTGATAGACATCCTTGAGCCAATGACGGACGTTGGTCTGGTAATGGTGATCGGTAAGCCCAAGTGCACGATGAAGCTCACTGGCCTTAACAACTCGGGTACCTTTCTTACTGGTTAATATTTGCAATTCCATGTTGGAAACCTGCTGTTTATGAAACAAATCTAGGGCTTGTTTTAAAACAAATCAAGTTTTAAACAAAAAATTTGCACTAATTGGCTAAGATTTGTACGCTTTAATGGGCGTTTAATCCGTTTTTGTATCTTTTTTGATGATACTTTTTTGTTTTAAGGATATTTTGAGCGTGAGAATTAGCCTTCCTGTGAATTTTTGTTGGACCCTCAACGCTATGGCATGCCCTCTCGTAGGTTGGCAAACCAGCGGTTGATTAACCTGACGATGAACGTTCCACTTACCAATCCAACCACCAAAGCAAGTAAAATCAACCATCCGGTATGGATATTTTCCAGGATTCCGGGATTGAGAAAAAGAAAAAATGCACAGGTAGCGGTCACCAGGGCGAAGGTGGCAACGATGTAAAGGATGCGAAGGGTTTTGTTGGTGAAGAATACGTCCCGGACCCGCCAGTCGAACAAGGCCCAGATAAAGCCGATCGCCAGGAAAAGGAAAACAAAAAGCCCGGAAATCGCAATAACGTCACGGTAGCGCAGCAGGGCACTAGGCAGGTAAAAGTAGGACGCTGCGGGATTATAGTACACCAGGGTATCGTTGACGGGAACGAACTTTTCGTCCAGTAACCCCCATAAGGTAGTATCGGGAGCATCGTAGCCCAGGGCCCAGATGCCCACCCCGCCCAGTTCCTGTTCCAGTACCCAATCGTACTTTCTGCTGAGGGTCTGACGATCGTCAAACCACGTGATTTCCGTTGCCTCATCGTAACCCGGAAGGGGAGGAATGACTGATTCGCGGTAGTACGACGCCCAGGCATCGTAGTCCCGCTTTGGGGCTCCCCGCTGCTGCTGCATCCGGGATACTTCCCGAAAGGTCAGGTGCTCAAACAGGGTCGTGTCTTTTCCGTCACTGCGGTTGTACAACCTCGTCCATTTGCCTCCGTAGTACGGAAGTCCTACTAACAATTTCTCCCGGGGCATTCCCGCTTCGAGATAATTGTACACCACGTCTTCAATACTACCGTAAGGAAGTCGTACCCGGTCCGGATTGAACAGTGGAGCAATGGCTCCCGGGGCGTAGTCCCCGGTGGTGAAATCATAGGCGGTCAGCGTGAAAAAATCAACGTATTTCTGCAGGGTGTCAATGTTGTAGGTGTTCTGATTGTTGTTAAGGCCCGGTCCACGGTTGACCTTGGGCAGCACTACGCTCAATTCGAACTGACCCGCTCCTTTAGCCAGGCGCGCACTCAGCCGCCTGATGAAGTCGGCGAGCTGCTTGTCGTAATTCGGGGGAATCAACTCGAAGTCCAGATCAATACCGTCCGCCTCCAGCCGGACCAGACGGCTGACCACGTCATCGATCAGTCGGTTTTGCCGGAGAGTATCCCGTAGGAAAATCCGGTTCTCTCGCTCGCCAAAGTTGGTGATGGTGAGCATAACCTTGCACCCCGCTTCGTGGGCTAGGTCAATCAGTTTGAAGTCGGGGTCCGTCTCCCAGGCCTCTACCACTTCCGGGTTGTCGTAAGGCTTCCCGGACTCAACGTTTACGTTATAGGAAAATAAGCCCACGTGGCTGAGTAGGTGAAAGTTGTAGCTTTCGTAGCTACCGCCCATCCAGTGGGGGTGCCAACCAAATACCTTGACGTTCGTAGCCCGAAGTATGGTGTCTCCCTTTGGACTCACGTATTTCGCCTGATCGAGGCCGGCACTTTCGGCCAGAACGGCCTTGGTGGAATCATTAATGTCCCGATAGTAGGCCTGTTGCTC
Organism: Lewinella sp. W8; assembly: GCF_004375085.3. Classification (GTDB taxonomy): domain Bacteria; phylum Bacteroidota; class Bacteroidia; order Chitinophagales; family Saprospiraceae; genus Neolewinella. The sequence continues at coordinate 102,288 of NZ_SNAQ03000018.1, read as the reverse complement.
CCGGTGAATGAGGTTGTAAATCAAATCGTAGCGCTCCGAGACGCTCTGCTCCCGGTAGGCATTTCTGGCCTGAAGGCTGTCGAGTAGCTCGGACTTGACGGTGTCCGGTCGCTGGAATATCGCCAGAAACCGATCCAGCAAACCCGGAGCTTCCTCCTGACCACTTTGATCCTGTGCCGCAAGTGGAGCACCTATCCCTAACAGCAAACAGCAGAGTACAATGCGAATATTTGGGTACATGGGTTAATCAGGTTTTTCTCGGGTTCACGATGGCCATCAGGGGCGCTGGACTTCCCATTTTGTTACGGGGGTCTCCACCCGATACCAGGCGATGAGGTAGAGTTTTATCCGATAGGTATTGATTTGGTGCTGATTGATGAAGCTCAGGTTGAGCGATAATTGATCCTGCTTGCCTCCGGGGTTCAGCCTCCCGATCAGCTGGTCGAGCTCCGGACCAGTCACTACCCCGAAATTGGGGCGGTTCGGATTAATTGCCACCAGTACGGGAATGCCCTGATCTTTCGAAAAATTCCTTCGTCCCCTCTCATCGGTGAAGGCATAGCGGACAAACTGCTCCCGAAACAATTTGTATTCCGGGCTAAGCTTCGGTAGCACCACCGGAAATCCCTGCGCGAAAGCCGCCAGGGGAGCCGTCACCCCCGGTTGGGCCCATTCGGGAGGGACTTCCTCCCCCAAAGCGGCATAGGCCGTGATCGACGGGGTACCTACCCCGATCCAGTACGCAATTCCCATCAGACGGTCCCTTGCCGGTGGGTCCGCCGTGTTGAGTCGCATGGGAATGCTGAGGTCAATGGAACCCATTCGCTTCCCGAGAGGATTCCGTAGTCCCACGACGGTTCCACTGGTGTCCGATACCTGAAAGAACAGGGTGTCAATGGGATCCCATCCGGTGGTCGCAACTGCCTGAGCGGTAGACGTAACGGAAAATTGGCCCAGGCAGGTATCTCGTCCCAGGGAATCTATGGGGCCATGGCTTATCCAGTTACTATCCAGGCTTAATTGATGCGCGTCTAAGGTGTCAAACCTTGGTCGTTCGCTGATGGCAATCCGATGAAAAATTGATGCTTCTGGCCCCGTAGTGACCACGGTACTTTTCCATATTCTGAGCGTATCGGTGACGAGCCCAAGTGACCGGAACAGCGTCACGGTATCCGGAGCCACGGCTACCGGAGCATTACCACGAAAGACTTCCATTTTGGTCGATTTCCGTAAGACCTCAAGGAAGGCATATTTCTTCTCCGGAAAGAAGATATACTTTCGTTTGGCCTGCAGGTACAGATGCAGAGAAAAGGTGTCGGATTCCAGAACGGTTTCAAAAATCAGGGCGCCGGACTCGTAGCTGGCCTCGAGGATTTCTCCGGCCCCGTCGGTCAGGACAATCCTTCGGAGGGGCGCCTGATCAATCGTCCTGATGGTCACCTGAATGGTATCTCCTTTTTTACTGCCACTGATGAGTTCCCGGCACCCCTTGAGCGGTTTTTTTCCGGGGTCATACCGCGCGGGAAGATTATTCGCCTCCGGCCCGGCAAAGGTGAACTTCAGACAACTACACTTATCCTTTTTCTTGCCCTTGAGCCCATCCAGCGGGGAGGCGTTTAATTTGAAAACCGAGCAGTTTTTTGCGCTGATCCTGACCGGACCGGTGGGGGAAAGGTCAATCGGGGCCGGCAGCTCCGCCAGTATTCTCTTTCGGGTCGAGACCAACGTTTGGGCAAAATTGAGGCTGGTGTCCGCTAGGGTTAAACAGGTGTCCTGGGTTTCGGACAACTTACGTGCCGTAAGCAGGTAAAGATGAGCGGTATGCCCATTACCGGTCACCGTGGCACTGGCGCTGAAGGGGAGTTGGGGCGAAGTAACCGTGGCGTCAATTTGGAGGGGAATGCTGATGGTAAAGGCGGTCGCATCGCTCAGGATGGCTACCGTAGTCAGGCTATCTCCCTCCGGCGTCCAGTCATTGCCCCCGTACGTAACTCCCGGAGGTAATTTCAGACCGAACTTCACCGTGCTGGGGAGGGGGCCGGTAGGTTGGTACCCCAAATTCAGTAGGATCTCCTCTCCGGGGAAAGTAAGGTTCCCCCGTAGGGCGTCGGCACTAAGCTGTAAGCCCGGAATGCTGTCGGAAATTTGCGCCGCCAGGAAAGACCCGCTACCGTGAATGACCAGGCAAAGCACCCAGAAAACTCGGGGGAATTCCCGGAGGAAAGGATATGTGGTTTTGGTATAGATAGCAACAGGAATTTTCGAATGACCGGGGCGCGAGCGCAGGTGCAAACTTTAATACCGAAAGCAGAGAAAAACCCAAGAATTTCACTTCGGAGGGCCAGCGGGGAAACCTAGTTGCATGATAGGGGAAACTTACTAAAAAATAGTAGGTGTATTTACCTGTTTATAAACGCAGAAGTGCGGTATTTCGCTTTTTTTTGTTTTTTCCCGTACCTTAAAATTGCTGCTTTGAAGGGCCTCGCTGGCGTTGTCGTTCGTTGTGAGAAATCTCCTCCCCGACACCACCCCAGACGGTGGCCATACCACTAATTTTTCTCCATGTCCTCCGTCGAAACCCAAGTTCGTTCTCTATTCTTCGACGACCTGAAGTCTGAAGTAACCATTGACCGGGAAGAGGCCCTACTCGATGTATACAATCAGCTCACCGCCGGCACGCGATTCGTCGCTCTCCGGGGAGATAGTGGAAGCGGGAAAAGTTTTTTTCTGAAGCGACAACTCATTCCCCACTTTGAACGTAAAACAGCAACGGAAAAAGAGGGCTCCGGAGAATGGAAAGTGGTGCACTTTACCCCCCAGATCAATCCCATCGGCCGCCTGGCCTCCGCCCTGGCCAAACCAGGAATACTTCAGGCGGAAAAAATCGTCCAACCTTTTTTCCACGAACGCATTAGCGCCGCGCTGCGGGCAGACAATGAAGGTCTGATCAGGGTCATTCGCGAAGCCCGTGAGGCCGCCACCAAACCCTTCAGATTATTGATCATCGTCGATCAGGTGGAGGAAATGTTCCGCATCGGTGACGCAAGACGGGAGCAACTCCAGCCCGGACAGGAAATTGATCCCCTGGCCTACCAGCCCGGAGACCGGGTCTTGTTCTTCAACCTTTTTCTCGAAGCCCTGCAGGAGGATGTGCCGGTAAATCTGGTCTTCTCCATCAGCACCGAATACCTTGATCGCCTGAATACCTACCAGGGTTGGCCGGAATTGGTGAGCATGCACCGATATTCATTACCAACAATTTCCACCAGAGGAATGGCCAATTCCCTGTATCATTCCCCCGACCCGGGGAGGATTCACCCCGGGTGTGAGCGGATTTATCAGGGCCTGATCACCGAATACCGGGACCTCATTGGCAAGAAGCGGGAACTTGCCACGAGGGTCAATATGATGCTCTGTTTGTTGGCGGGGAAGTCCGATGAGTTACTGGTGACATTCTTCCAGAACCTGGAGCATCATTTTGATTTCATCACCCAACATCTGCGGACCCTCGAGGAAATGGGTGTGCGCCAAACCGTGCAATCCATCCGGGAGGAATTTAGGGACCGGAAAAACCTGATGGAGTGGCAACAGTGGCTGACGGAACTGGAAGGGCCATCCAGAGAAAGATATGAGGAGCAGGTTAATGTCTACTTCAATCAATTGCTCAAGGCACAGCGTGCCTACGGAGGACTTGCTGAAGTCCCGAACCATTTCTGTAACCACCTACTGGATACCTTCAGAAAATCCCTCGATGCCAAAGGGGGCAAAATTGGTACTACGCTGATAGACCGATTGTTTCGAGCCGTTACGCTGAAGGACGCTTCACCAGACAGGGTGGCGCAGAATTACTCCATTGATTTTGCTACCCTTCGGGAAGTCTGTTTCCGGGGAGATTTACTGGTAGACCAATCCGGGGACACTCCCCAAAAAGAAGAGGCGGGCACCGAAAAGCAATCTAAGGAAGCGGCTAAGCGGCAAAAGGATGATTTGCTAAGGGCAGCCATCGCTACCTTCTCCTCTGACGATCACCATTTACCTAACCTGATCAACTGGGCAACGCCGTTCGGCAAAGACGTTACCTCCGCGAGTGAAATAAGTGATGACATCGTAATAAATCTCGGCGCCACTGGCCTCATCCAGGAATGGAAGTTTTTTGTCAAGGCGGTGGACAGAGAATGGGGATCCTCCAATTTTTATAAGGACCTCGTCTTTTCCGCCAAGCGATACTTTATTGACGAAGGAGCTAAGCCTCCGACGGAAAACCTTGCCGATGCCGATCGTCCCGATATTCCCAACATTAGTCTGTTCCAGCAACTTTGGTCCTGGATCAGAGGGCTGTTTAAAAAGGAAAAAACCAAAAGTTACCGGGTCGAAATTCCGGAAACCGCCCTCTCGCTGGCGGAAGTAGATTTTTATCGCGATTGGAAGAAAAGGGATCACCCCAACGAAGCGTGGGCCAATAAGTATCATCCGCCAGAGATATTTCAGCCCGGAGAGTTTGATGAAAATCCCGCCATCCCCGAATTTATCAAGGAAGAAAAGCACACCGCCTTCACCCTGGTGGAGAAGTATTTCGAGAAAAGTGCTGCGCTCCATCAAAAGAACCTTGATGCCGAGAAACGGGAACGGAAAGAAGAACTGGAAGAGCAGCAAAAGCGGGCCAGCCGGGCCATCATGGTGACCATCGGGATGATTGGCCTGAGTATTCTTGCCATATTGTTCGCCGTAGATGCCGATCGCACGAAGAAGAATTTGGTCTTACTGGATTTTGTGGATTCCATGGCAAAGGCCAATCTGCTGTCCAGCAACATCTATCGCACCAGGGAATTCAGGGAGCTGAAGCATACCGTTGAAACCAGCAGCGATATCGAAGATCCCGCAGCCTTGATTCACTTCCTCGCCCGGAAAAACATCATTGACCTTCATCCAAATCCCGATAACTTCCACTACCAGATTACCCACGAGACCCTGCTCGACCTCGATCACCTCATTGACAATTACCACCAACAGGAAGAGCAAAAAAGTCTTGCGTCAAGAATCCTGGCCTGGTCTAAATCCTGGTTTAAGGGCAACATTGCCAACCAGCCCACCAACCTGGAGGAAACGACCCATTCCGTATTGGGCAACGTCCGAAAGGCCCTCTACGAAAACACGGCGAATACTTCGGAAATAAATTTTCAGTATCCCTATATGTATCACGTACTGTGGGAAAACGCCGGAGCACTGAACAACCACCTGGACCAGGAGGCTAACCGGAACGGTCGTGGATTTCTCGGAAATCGCCATTCCCGAATCACTGCCGTAGCCAGCAATTCCACAAAGTTTGAACAGATCGCGATTGGTGACGCCACCGGAGAAATTACCGTATTCTTTCTGGAAGACGAGTCAGTCGTGAGCATGACGCTACCCTCCATTAATAAAAGTATTTCTTCGATGGCCTATTCCCGGGACGGGAAGTCACTTTACGTCACCAGCTATTCGGGTACCATCCATTACTTTACGGGCCTGGATTGTCCGGAGGCCCACCCCAAAGAAAATTGTGTGGTGGCCCCCGGAGAATTGAACCTGACCAACAACTATGGGAAGGCCCTGCTGTCCATTCGCATGACGAGCGACGATGATGTCTTTGTGGTCCTGCGGGATAATGACGTGGCCCTGCTGGTCCCGAAGCGGAACGGCTACGCGTTAGAGCAGATTACCCCCCTGGTCAATTCCCTGAAGGCCGTCACCTTACTGGAAGGAAACGTTTCCGGCACCCACTTCTTAGCCGGCGGCTCAGCCGGATCGGCCCTTTACGAATACGTCCCAAGGATTGGAAATACTGGGCCACGGTTAGTGGGTAGCCAGGTGAGCCATCCAGGATTTTCCATCTCGGCCATTGCTTTTCAGGAAGACCCGGACAACAACTGGATTGCCATGGGTGGAGAAGACGGAAGAGTCTGGATTGGAGATATTGCGGGATATCCGAATGGGCTGAAAGCGCAGACGGATACTTCGGGGATAAGTCGGCGCTTCCATCGCTCGGGCGTCAGCGGACTCATCTTCAACGACCGCAGGGGAAGTGAAGGAACGGGCAACCGCCAGCTGATTTCCTCGAGCCTGGATGGGACCATTTGGCTCTACAACCTGGATCAGCCGCAGGCACGTCCCGTTCCGGGTGCCTTCTACAGAAGGGAGCATACCTGGGACCACCTTAAACTCCCCGCCAACACCCGCAGTAAGGACGCCATCTGCCTGGCTAATGAAGATTTTCTGATATCTGTGGAAAACAATACGCTGAGACGTTGGCCAACCAATCTTGAGGTGCTCGAAAAACGGGTATGTCGCATGCTGGAGCGGGTGGATACGGAACATGAATGCGAATAAGGCGTGAAGGTCTTGGCACCATATTCTGATGCCGGAGGGGCATCCTTACCCACGGATATTCTGAATGCCTCGGTTTCCGTAGAGGTCTGGCTGGGCACCACCTCCCCGCGCAGTTTTCTGCAGTCGCTGCTGACCGCCATCCGGTCCGGGCGATCCGGAACCCTGTGGCTTCCGCTTCCGGCCCTGGGTAAAGTGGCCATTACCCAACGCTACCTGGAAAATTATGTCGAGGCGGGGGGGCAACTGTATTTACTGCCGGGTCCTTTATACACTCACCCATTACCCGCCAGAACGCTAACGATCCTGGACGGGAAACGGGGCTGGCTGACGGATCGGGATGCGCCCGCAGGACGACACCTAACCCACCAGCGTGCCTTGCAACAACTCCTGAACCAACGCAGCAGCTGGCGGCAGGATGCGCAAGCGGTGTCCCCTGAACTATTGGGAGAAGGACTCCGGCGCTTGTCGGCGATGGCGTCCTGGCAGCGCCTCCGCTTACCGCTGGAGATGCATTTTCACGCCCCTTCACAACGTATTCCCCTCGGGGAAACGGTAAGACTCAACTGGTCGGTAACGGGGGCCGATAGCGTTACCTTATCGCCCGGTCCGGAAACGGTAGCGTCGGTAGCCAGTAAGTTGGTGCGCCCGGTCCGTGATCAGGAGTATTGTCTGGTGGCCCGAAAGGGAGACTGGCGACTCACAAAAAAAATCATCATCTCCGTCACCCACTCCCCCCAGCTGCGCTACTGGTTGACGGCAACGGTGGGGGAGGGCGAAGAACGCCCCCTACGATCCGGGGTTGATCTGCCCCACCATTACGCACTGGTTGCCGGTGAGACCCTAATCCTGCATTGGCACGCAAGGGATGTGGAGGGCGTTAGCCTGAACGGGGAACCACTTCCCGGACTGGTGGGCAGCAAAGCGATTGCGGTTGAAAATATCGCGGTCCTGAACCTCCGGGCGGCTTCGGGAGTGGACGTTCAGTCGGAGCGCATCACCGTAAAGGTGTTCTCTCCCCCCGCCACGCCCACGGTACCCGAAAACGGATGGGAACCGACGCCGGGAGCGTTACCCGAAGCCCTCCCGGTAGCTCCCGTACTGCCAAAGGTCGGGGAGTTACTGGAAACCCTCGACGCGGAAACCCGGAATAGGCTGCGGGAGGAATGGCGGGCCAGTACCCGGAGAAAATCCTGGTGGAAAAACCTGATTACCTTGCTCCAAAAGCGGGAACCATGAACCTGCGCTCGCGCCCATCCGTCCCTAAACCGCCCGCCATCATGCGGTTCCTGTGGTTTTGCTCCGGCGCCCATCCGGAAGTTCTGGCCGCCTGCCCGCGGTCTGAGCACGCCAAGTTTACCGGAATTGGGGGAACGGTCTTTTTCACGGGCCTTTTGGCGACGCTGTCGGGCGGGTACGCTTTCTTCACCGTTTTTGAACACCTGGGAGCAGCGGTGGCTTTTGGCGCACTGTGGGGGCTGATCATCTTTAACCTGGATCGTTACATCGTCTCGACCCTGAAGAAGGAAGGTCCCTTTTCCCGGCAGCTTACGCTGGCTATTCCCCGCTTTCTGCTGGCCATTTCCCTGGCCATCGTCATCGCCAAGCCGCTGGAATTACGCATCTTTCAGGAGGAGATCAACGAAGTATTGACGGAACGGCAAAGGACGAAGGGCGAGGCCGCAGGTGCCGCGATCCTGGACCGGCGCCAGGTACTGGAAGAACGAATCGGCCAGCTTGAGCGTCAAACCGAAGCGGCCCTCCAGCGCCGGGAGCAGGACTACCAGGATTACAAGTGTGAATGTGACGGAACCTGTGGTACCGGAAAGCGGGGCCGGGGTAGTGAGTGCGCCCGCAAGGAGCAGAAATACCTGGCGACGGACCGGGAATACCGGGAAATGAAGCTGCAGAACGATGGGGCCAGGGAGGCCATTCGGGCACAAATCGAGGAGTTGGAAGCTACGGCCCGACTGGCTACCGAGGAGGCCGAAGCCGCCGTGTCCCGGGGTTTACTGGCCAGATTGTCGGCTTCCGGAGAATTACCCGCCGGGCCGGGACTGTTCATCATCCTGCTGTTTATCCTCATTGAGGTTTCCCCACTCCTGACCAAGCTCCTGGCCCCACGGGGCCCCTACGACGAACTGCTGGCGCGGATCGAGCACGAATTTTATCTGGAACAACTGCGGCGCATTGAGGTCGAAAAGCTGGCGATGAACAAGGAAATCGCCAAGCACCACGAACTCCATAACGTAGAGATTGCCGAGGAGGTCCGGCAGAAACAGGAAGCGATGCGGGCCATGGCGGATGCCCGCATGGAAATTGTCCAGGATCAAATCGACGCCTGGCTGGCCGAGGAGCGGATGCGTAAGCTCCGGGAAGGTTCGGCCAGCGAGCATCCGTCCTGAAAGCAACCGTACTACACCGTCTTGCCCTGCTTGCGGAGTTCACGGCGAATGCCCTCGAGGATATCCCGTTTCCGGATTTTGCGTATGGCTTCGATCACCTTCGGGGGCGGTTCTTCCGCCCGCTTTTCGTGTTCTTCCCGCACCCGTTGGGCGGCCTTCAGGGCGCAGTAACGCACCACGTTTACGATGTCGCCTCCCGAAATTTCGTACTCTCGGGCCAGTTGCTTCAGGTCCACTTCCGCTTCGAGGGGCAAGTTTTCTCCGAAGGCATTTTCCCATAACTCCAGCCGCTGGAGTGGACCGGGAACGGGAAAGTACAGGATGGACTGAAAGCGGCGGGCGAAGGCGTCGTCGATGTTGGCCTTCAGGTTGGTGGCCAGGATAACCAGGCTGGGGAAATCCTCGATGCGTTGCAGTAGATAGGATACTTCCTGATTGGCGTAGCGGTCGTGGGCGTCCTTGGTGGCCGTACGCTTGCCAAAGAGTGCGTCCGCTTCGTCGAAGAAAAGTATCCAGTTTTTGTGCTCCGCGATGTTGAACAGGTTGGCGAGGTTTTTCTCCGTTTCGCCGATGTATTTCGATACGACCTGAGAAAGATCAATTCGGTACACGGGTAGCCCCAGTTTCTTGCCGATCAGGGTAGCACAAAGTGTTTTTCCCGTTCCCGGAGGGCCGTGGAAAAGCGCCCGGTAGCCGGGCTTAAACAGGCGCGTCATTTGCCATTTCCCCAGGATGATCGCCTCGCTGCTCATCCAGGAAGCTAGCTCCAGCACCTGGGCTTCCAGCGGTGCCTCGAGCACCAGGTCGTCCCACTCCAGCGGCGTTTGTAAGTGTTTGGCGGGGAAGTTGGAGGAATAGCGGGGGCGGAATTCATCGCCGGTGGTGAACCTGGTCAGGTATTCATTACTGATGGTCAACTGTCCGCTCAGGAAGGGTTCGTCGGCCTTTTGTCCGGAGAGTTGAAGGACGTTCTCGGTGTAGAGAAAATGGGATTCCTCAAAGAGGCCGGTAAAAAACATTCGTCGGCGGAGGTCGCCTCCAGCCAGTAAAAAGAGCGCCGTTTCTCCCGTGGGGAGGAAGCCACCGTGTTGTTTTCCGGTTAGTCCGCCAAACTCGGTAAATCCCCGGTCGAAATTGGTGTTTTTGGTGAAAAAAACGTCCAGGGTAGCGGGCTGTAGGTGAGGAGCCAGGGCCAGCAGCAGGAGCAGACGGTGGGCGGTAACCTGCTCGGTGTGGGAAACCGGACCTTCGTCAGATTGGGGAATTTTATCCGCTAACCCCTTTAGGTAATCTACGTAGGGGCCGGCCCCTTCCGCGTGATCGGGAGGAACCAAATCCTGTACGTCCGGAGCGTCCGCTGCGGGTTGGAAATATCGCGTGAAACGAGCCTCAATGACTTCATTGAACCACTGGTATTCCTTTCCCAGGGCGACGGCATTAGCTTCCAGATTGCTCATCTCAATTTGTTTAGGTTTTCCAATCTACCGTAATAAATTTCTCCATCCAGGGCAATCGCACGACGGAGATGGTCCAGGGAAGAAATTTAAGGAGTACGTCGTATCCCGCAGATTCTACCGCCAGGGACCATTGATCCTCGCGTTCCATGAGCATCCCCGGGCGTAGTACAAAAGATCCCCGAAAATTTTCGACGGTGGAGTTCTTCATCTTGTCCCAGTTTTGCATGACGGCCTGGAGTAGCTGACTGGATACCTGTTCTTCTTTTTCCGTAAGGTCGATGGACCCCGGAACGGGAACCGAAGGATGGAGGCCGCATAGAATCTTATTGAATACCAGCAAATGCTCCGGAGATTCCGTCAGCCCCGTGGCCACGTACTGTAGCAGTTGGGCTCCCCGTATGGCCTGCTCTTCGCTGGCGAAGACTTTTCCGTCCAGCATGTTCAGGGTCGAAAAATACCGGGCGAGGAAGGGGCCGAGAATAACCAGTCCTGCGTTTTCAATAAAAATAGCTTCCTCAATCAGGTGTCCGTCACCTTCCATATTTTCAGTTTGTTGTTCAATTCTTCGCTTCTGGATAGCGCCCAGTACTTCATCCCATTCCTTGCCGTCAATACTTTCCGGAGCAGACGAAAGTCCTTCGCGCAGGGTATTGAGCAAGGTTTCCACAGGACTGGATACTTTGATCGCCAGATCTTTCAGCAACTGCTCCGTAAAATCAGGAACATTAACCTTCTGGTCTTGCTCTCCAAGGTATCGCAAAAGATGGTGCCAGACCTGGTGGCGGAAGGCATCTTCGGATAGACTGAGAGGAGTCTTGGCGAGTAAGGTCCTAATGTCTCGCCAGCGGCGTTGCACGCTGCTTAGTTCCCGGCCCATCATGCGCTGGGCAATCTGGAGCCACAAGCTTTCCGGAAAAAAGTGCAGCAATCGGTTTCTTCCACCGACCTCCCGAAATGCCGACCGGTATACGGGGAGCACCAACTCGGGATGCAAATTGAGCAAGCGCTCCTGAAGCAATAGCAACCGTTCCCGGGGCACCGAAATGTTTTCTGGGGGAGGTGCGCCGTACCGCAGAAAATGACCGACCAGATACAGTTCCTCACCGAGCGTTTCTGCGTAGCTCTTGGGCGGAACCCCCGAACCGGAAGGAGCTGAATCGCCAGTGGCCCCCTCTTCTAGTCTTTCTCCCAAGGGGGCAGCGGTATCTCCCGGAAGGAGAGACTCCCCGTCCGTCGCGACGTTCTGATCCTCCTGCCCGGCACCCGTGAGAGTAGCCGATCCTTCCTCCCCGGCTCCTTTGGTGTCGGATTGCGTCGACTTAGGAGACGAGCCTTCCCGGTCGGTGGGCGCCGCGGAAGTGGGAACTTCCCCTTCGCCCGACGGGAGGTCTTTAGGGCCATCTTGCGGGGAGCTGCCGGCCGCCTTTTGCACAACGTCTTCCTCCCTTGCTCCTTTGGTGTCGGATTGCGTCGACTCGGGTGGCGAGCCCTCCCCGTCGGCGGCCGCTGCGGAAGTGGGGGCTTCCCCTACGCCCGAGGGGAGGTCTTCAGGGCCATCTTGTGGGGAGCTTCCTACCGCCTTTTGCACAGCGACTTCCTCCCCGGCTCCTTTGGTGTCGGATGGCGTCGACTCGGGTGGCGAGCCCTCCCCGTCGGCGGCCGCTGCGGAAGTAGGGGCTTCCCCTACGCCCGCCGGGAGGTCTTCAGGGCCATCTTGCGGGGAGCTGCCGGCCTCCCGCCGAGCATCCACCTTCTCTCGGGCATCGGGGGCTTCGGGCAGGGGTGAAGCCAGTGCTCCGCGTTCGATGAGGTCCTCCAACACTCTGGAGAGTGCGTAAAATGATAGCTGACCGAGAACTACGGAGGCGTTTACTTCCGCACGGAAAATATCCAGGTATTGGTCGACCGGAAGTCCGAAGGCCGCAGCGGACTCCGGAATTGCCCGGAGCAAAAAGCCCTCACTACTGAATTCCTCGGCCTCCACGGCAAAATTCCATCCCGAAAGCCACTCCTTCTGCAAGCCCGAAAGTTCCCCGTACCCGCCGGAATTAATGAGGACTTCGTTTGCGGCAGCAAAGGCTTCCAAAAAGTCGACGTAGGCAGGAAACCTTGCTTTCAGAAAACTGCGCCAATTTTTCCGCGTCAGGAAGGGGAGTAACGCTCCGGCGTGATTTGGTCTATCCCTCAGGAATACCCTCAAACCATCCATGTCGGCCTGAATGGCCCTTTCCCAGAGCATGTTCAGGTCAGAGATTTCCGGAGCTGCCCACCAGGGAATACCGCCATGGTCAAGAAAATACTGCAGGGCGGCCACGAAGAAAGTACCCTCTCGGGCCCCGGCCTCGATCTGGCGGAATTGTTCCCGATGACGGGCTTCCTCTCTTTCAATTTGCGCCTTCTCCTTTTCGGATATCTGAGCGATGATCCTTGCCAGTATTTCCAGTAATCCGGGGTGTCCTTCGTCCGGATCAAGGTGCCGTTGAAGCTGCTGGGCCACCCCGGTAGTCGTCAATCGCTTTTCCCGGGCAATCAGGGACACGAGCTTTAAGGTAAACGAATACCCCGTGAAGGGCAGTGGCCCTTTGCCCCAGAGAACCTCCAGGGTATACCGCTTATATTGCTGGTTGGTCGTTTTCTCATTCGGGTAAAGCTTACTACCGTGAATGGCCTCACGCAGCGCCTCCAGGACTCCTCGGTGCCCGGGCAGGTAATGGTTAATGAGCCGCCGGTGAAGGGCCTGCCACAACTCGTCGGAAAGCAGTTGCAGGAACCGATCCAGCCGAAGTTGTTTTCCCTGGATGCTCCCGAGGAAGTGTCTCCACGCCTGATCCGGAAGTTTGATGATTGTTCGCAGGTCGCTGAGCGAGGGGCGTTTCCCATCAGAAGTCCTCCCTCCCCGAATCCAGGTAACCCATTCTTCCACCATTTCGTCACGTTGGGTGCTTTTATCGGGGGGGAGTTGATCGGCCGTTTCCGGTGCTCGGCTGACCACTTCCGCCGTGGTTTTTTCCTCCATATCCTGCATTACCCTGACCGCATTCCGCAGGGGCGTTGGAAGGGAATCCTGCCCGACCAGGAAATGGAGGTAGGCAGAAAATTCTGGAGCTGTGGGCCGGTAATTATCCTTCAAGACTCTGGCCCACCGTAACAGAATACTACCCATGGAAGGCTGCTTCATGCCGGGGTCTGCCAGCGCCCCGAGCATCATTAATTTCATGTCCCTCAGATAGCTCTCCCGGGTGGGTTTCCAGCGGGTTCCTTCCGGGTACAAATTGGGTAGGCTACGGTAAAAAATTCCCCAGGTGGAATTTGGGGGCGGAGTAGCCGGGGCATTCCGGGGGGCGGAGACCGGGACGTCACCAGTGCTACCTCCTTCTGAGGAACCGGCCAATGGAGAATCTTTTGAAGGTTGGAGAGGATCACGACCGGCCGTTGCCGTTAGGTCAGCAGTGGTTTGGCGGGTGGGCGAGGTAGGGGAGTCGCTATTTTTATCGGCAATCGGCAAGGCCCGGTCGGGTGGGGAAGTTGGGGCGTTTCTCGCTTCCTGCCGCTGCTCTGCGGATGGCGAGGTGCCGGAATCGTCCCTGTTCGCATGGGAAGATCCTTTTCCTTCAAGGTCAGAATTTGGCGGAAGGTCGCTTTCGGAAACTTTTGCGGGCGGAGTACTCGCGTCCCGCGCTATTTTGGACGCCCCCGTTGATGCTGAAGAAGTTCTGGTTTCCTGATCGGTCTCTTCTTTCTCCGGAGAAGGCCCCGGCTCCTGGTCAGTGGAGATGGGCCCGGAGGGCAGGTGCCGTGAATCTTCCGGAGGAGCAGCGTCATGGTCACGGGCTGCGGGGCCAACCGATCCTGATTGCCCGAGCACCTCCCCCGCGGAGCTTTCTCCGGAGGCCAGTTGCATCAAGCCTACCAGGACGGTTTCGAGGAAATCCGCCGAAAAGCCGTTAGCCAATCGGGATCGTGCTTTCCTTTCGACCAGTCGATCAAGGAGTAATAAAAAAAGTTCTGGGTTGAGCTGATGAAGCAGGGGAAGTATTTGCTCCTCCAACCGAAGGAGGCCATGCTGCGCGTCGGTGGCGGGCAAAAAGCCATTGTCGAGATAATGCCGCAACAGAAACAGTACCCGGTTTGGAAGGCTGTCGGTAAAGGTTGTGGACGCTGCTGCGTTCTCCAGCGTATCCACGAGGGTAGGGAGCGAGCTCTCCCAGGCCCTGGCCTCCTGAATGGCGGCCCTTGCTCGCATCATCACTTCCGGTACCGGGATGCCACAGTCCTGGCCCCAATCCGTCAGCAAGTTGCCGATCGCCCGTTGATCGGGCAGTACCGGGCGTTGCCAGTTTCCCGCTCCCGATAACTTAGCCTGTACCCAGTTACGGAGATCCGTTTTCGTTTTGGTAGCGGAATCAATGGTGAAGAGCAGATAGGTCACGTCTTCCCGATATTTTTGGAAAATTTCCCAATTGTCCCTCCACCACCACCGGTAAAGAAAAGTGACCATTGATCCGGAAAACCGCCGCGGTAATTGCTGCCTGAAGGAAAGGTCACGAAAAATTTTCTCCAGGGCCTTCACCACCACTTCGTCACCCTTCTCCATCCGTTTTTTCAGCAGGCCTTCCATGCCGGATGCCGACAAGTTGAATGGTGCTGGTACCCTTCCGGAGCGGAGAAATTGAAGGACGGCCCTCGTCTCTTCCCGTCCCGTATGCGCAGGTGGGGTAACGGGGGCAGGCGAAGAAGAAATGCTGCGAATTGCCCGAGCGGTAGTTTTGGAAATTAAAATGTCATCCTCCCGGGCACCATCCAACAGGAGCTGACTTAGCAGCCTGGGGGGAATACCCAGAATGTCTCCCACCTCATTAATCAGTCTGGCTGCCCACCTGATGGACGATGCTTGTGCGGATTCCCGGGGTGTGGAACCGGCGGCAGCTACCAGAAAGCCCGCCTCCATGTTTCGGGGGGGCACCGCCCCCAGGCCTCCCGCTCTACCGGCCAGGATTAATTCGTGCAAGATGAGCTGTTCCCTGGTTTTTCCCGCTCCCCAGCTTATTTCTTTAAGCTTACGCAGGCTTTCCAGCGAGAAGTGCTGGGCCAGCCGTTTCCTTATGCTGGACACGCCCAACATCTTTTTCAGCTTCCTCCTCAGGGAGTTTGGTGCTTTTTCCAGCACGTCGATCAGCATGTCCGATACCCCACGAGCATCGGCACTGGTGTATCTCCACGGGAAATAGCCGTGACGTAAATAATGAATTACCAGGTCCTCTTCGCTCTGTCGGATGGGTTGAATCCTTGATGGTTGGGGCGCACCATTGTTTTGAAGTGCTTCGTCGAGGGCCGTCGATAAACGCTTCAAGAGTTCTTGCTCAAACCCCTGTTTGGGGAGTTCGCCCAGGTTGAGATTAAGCCGGTCAATTTTAATTACCTGATTCCGGACGTCATGCCTGGATAAAGTCCGTTCCAATGCCTCCGGAAGTTTTCGTTTCGACAGGTCGCTGATGGTTTCAAAGATGAAATCTGCTTCCCGCGGGGAAGTTACCGTGATGCGAAACCGGTGCCGCCCAATGATGTTTGTGCGGCTCATTTTCTGGTTGATCTGGCGGAGTGTGAGCTGGCGTTTGCGTCCAGCCAGGCTTGAATGCGCCTCCTTAGGGGTGTCTCAATCCGGGCCGATTGCAGCAGGTCCGTTTCACCGTGTTTCTGCAGGTCGATCAGCGACTGCCACTGGTGGTCCGTAGCGAGCTGGGCCTGGTCGATCCAGAAGGTAAGCTGTGGAACGTTAACGCTCAGGTTTTTGTCCCGCAGCTGATTGTAGAGTGAAGCGGGCCGCTGGGCCCCGAGGGATTCAAGGTCTTCGATCCCTGACGAACACAATACGTCGGCATATTTTTCACCGATTCCCTCAACTACGGTCAGGTCATCGACGGGGAACACAATGGTGTCGGTACCCTCCGATAGCAGTATCTCAAGCAGCTTCGGGGTAATGTGCCAGGAGCTTTCCGTCGCCCGCCAATCCCTGAGTCGGGTGAGGATCGTTTTCTCCAGGGTTACTTCCGACGTGCCCTTTCGCAGACGCTCAAGGTGATAGGATAGTCTGTCCTGCAGGGGTGAGTGAGTCCGGTCCGGATGATTTTCCCGCTGGACCCGGAGAAGTTGTTCCCAGTCTTCCCGGCGCCCGTTGGCCGCCAGGGTGCTGTATGCGTGAATTTCTTCGAAGGAGGGAGCGCCTTCCGTAATTTGAAACTGATTGAGAATGCTCTGCCATCTGGATTCGTCCATCTCACTTAGCAGTAGGCGGGTAGTAATGCCCTGGCCCTGAAGGCCCGCCCGGAGTTGTTCCGTTAGGCCGGGGAGAATCTGGAGGTCATTTTCGGGGATGATGAATCCGTATCCCGCCGCTCCACAAAGGAAATCAAGCAGGTTGATGGGTAAACTTCTGGAAGAGGGATACCGGGCGATCCACGATTCGATTCGGTCCAGCAATACGTCGGGGGATTTAGCCAATTCCCTTAGCTTTCGCTCCACCTTAGCCGTCGGGCGACGAGGGGAAGGACCGTACTCGGCGGAGGCCATAAACTGCTCCTGATACTCCTGCAGGTCTGACCATTGTCCATCCAGGGCCAGGGCCGCCTGCCGTCTCCACCCCGCAATTTCTTTCGGATCAATTTTCTCACCTTTTCGGATCAGCAATTTCTCCAGCTCCGACGTGGACGTTCTGCGGAGTTTTTGCCAGGTATCAATACCTTCTTCCTTGAGCAGGTAGACGACCTGCGGGCGGTTGCAGATGAACAGGCCGAGGTCATCCTCCGAGAGCAGAAATCCGTACCCAAACCGCTGCGTCAGGCGCTCCAGAAGCGACCGTGGAAAACCCTGATATTTTTCTCCCTCGGATTGGTCGGACTGCTGGCCACGAAGGATTCGGATAAGTTGCAGGGAGGCAGCTTGGTGTTGCCGGTCGTCTTCGTTTTTCAACGCCTCCAACCAGGTCTTGAAGTGACCCTCGAATTCCCGCATGTCCGTTACGGATAACCAGTAGTAGTCGACGCTGAGGTGGGCGGGAATATTCCGGGCAACCACCTGCTGGAAGAGCTGTTGAAAGTCGCGCTCATGAAATTTCACGGGCCAGTTCGGGGCCACCATACTCAGACGGAGGGAATAGAAATCGGAGTTAACGGAGTGTCCGGGAAGGCGCTCCCCCTCAAACCTCAGGTATTCCTGCAGGGCCGGTGGATTGTGGTCCCGCAAATTCGTTACGGTTTGGTGAAGAAAGTCCAGGATTTTTTGTGCCTGCTCCGGACTTTCGGACCCTTCCCGCTGAGTACTGCCAACGCGAATCGGAGCACTGAGTAGGCGTGGAGACTGATGTTTTGACAGGACGATGGACCATCCTTCATCCGTTTCCAGCAAGGACCAGTTCTTTACCTGAGCGCCCAGTAACAACAGTTCATTGCTAAGGTCCTGGAGTTCTTTCTCCGTGGTAAAGTGCGGAGTACGCAACTCAATGCTTTCCAGGCCCAACTCAATGGGTAGGGGCATTTCGAAGACCAACATGCTTCCGGGCCGGGCCCGGGGGCGGAGGAGGATGTTTTCCAGCAGGAAGAAGCCTTCTCCCTGGAGGTTAATGTCATTGAATCGCCGCAGAAGCTTATCCCGGACCTTCTCCAGGTTGTCTTTGCTGCCCCGGGTGATCGTGGCACCTGCGTCCGCGCCCGAAGATTGGGATTTGCCCGCTTTGTCGGCGTTCGCACCATCCGTACCGAAAGGGGACTTGCCCCCACCGGGAAGCTTTTGTTCCTTCAGGGTGAGTCGCATATTTTTTCCCCTGCCGGAAATGTCGTAATTGCTGGCCTGGCACCCCTTGCGGATGATTTTACCGAAGGACAGCCTGGAGCGGCTTTGCTTACCATCGGCCTTTTCCTCCCGGAAACCCAGGAGATCGTCAATGTATCGGTTCTTGCCCAGAAAACGGTTTTGGTATTTCGGGGTCTGACTACCGGGCAGGGAGTCGTGCAGGTTTAGCTGAAGGGCAAGTCGCTTCTTGAGTCCGGATACGTTTTCGTTTTCCCAGGCCTCCTTCAGATAATTGAATCCCCGGCTTCGGTACCGGCTGATTTCGCAATAGTGGCGGAGATATGCGGCTTTCCCCCTGAGCAACTGGTGGGTGATCTCTTCGCGGGATTCGTGGTTGAGCAATTTCAGGTAGTCTCCGGCGTAGGTTTCCCCAAAGCGGGCCAACAGGTGGTCCAGAAAACGTCCTCGTCGCTCGTCGGCGGGGTCAAAGGCTCCGAAAACTTCCTGGATCAACTCCTCAATTACTTCCGGCGACGGATTCTCTTCGGTCGTATTGACCAGGTTAATCCCTTCGGGAATATCATGCGGAAATTGATAGAAATAGCTGGGTTCATGCGTTTTTCCGGCGGGGTCCTTCTCTTCCGCGATGGAGAACAGGTGACGAACGTTGGCCAGTTGGGCCAGGTAGTTGGCCATTAGTTGTTCAAAAAAAATCAGGTACCCCTTAAGCTGGGAAATGTACGCCCGATGACTGCGGTTGGCGGTGGCGGGTGGTCCGTAAGCTCCCAGTCCGTAGACGGCGGGCAGGAGGCGTTGCAGCGAGTAGTATGACCGCAGATCCCGGACTTTTTTGTGGGATACTGCCGGGGGCTCACCGAGCTTCAGTTTCAGTTGAAATCCCTTTTTCCCTTTGGCCGAAAGGTTATTGTAAAATTGCCGGGTTTGGCGGGGATTGATGGATACGGAAACCCCGTTGCGCAGCAACTTAAGCTCGCCAAGCTGCCCAGTACCTTCAATCATCGACGGGTCCAGACTAAGGGCTGCGTCCTGGCCGGGGACAATCTCATCCCCCGTAATCCTTTGCCCTTCCTTCCATACCTTCAGATCGTTGATCAATTTGACGCCCTCTACGGCGGAAATTTCTTCGCGGAGTTCAGAAATGTTGGTGTTGTCCGGGAATTTCTTCAGGCTCTCGGGCTTTATGAAACCGTGCACGGGTTCGGGACCATCAAAGATTTCGCTGATGGACAGACCTTCCGCCAGCAACTCTTCCTTGGTGTAGTAGCGGATACCTGGATTCAGTTTTTGTTCCACCGTATGAAGAATCCGGGCAATGACCATTTCCCCAAAAGCATCGGGTTGGATCTCGATTACGGCAGAAAAATGGATGTGCTCGGTTTTAAGAATGACAATGTCGTCCAGGTCCTCGCACAGATTGCGGTGGGCCATGAGCAGTTCCCTGACGGAAGCCAGTACTTTCTCCCTGGGAAGGGTGCGGTCAATGTCTTCGGCTAACTGAATCCGGACTTTAAACAGTCCCCGGTATTCTCGTTGGTGGTTTAAAATGGGGTCGAACCAGGCGTTGCGAATATCCTTGACCTGATCGATGAGCAAACGCCGGTAATCGTGGGGCGTCAGGGGAGTAGTGGGTAGAATCTCGTGGGCCGGAAAGAAGGCGTTATTGATGTCGGGTTTACCCTGGTCATCGTTCGCGTACAGGATGTCCCGAATGTCAAAATTCGCCCGGTAGCTGAGGTCCGTTAACGCAAAGCAGAGATATTCCAGCAGGGTGACGCCGGGATCATGGACGTTGTAGTCCGTCCACGTGGCCCCGGACAGTTGCTGGGCGTGAGCAATGCCCCGTAGCCGCAGGTCATCATAATTGAGCCCACGGGAAAGTTCCTCCTTGCGAATTACCGACTGGTGCTCTTCCATGGTTTAGGCATTTTCTTTTTCCCCGGTTGGTGCCGTGGGGGTGAAATGCTGGGAAGAAAACAAACGGTCGTCCCAGAGGGAAGAAAGATGGAAGCGAATCTTGCTGTAGCTGCCGTCTTCTCCTTTGCCGTAATTTTGTCTGGTTCTCACCTTGAGGGCGTACGCAAAGGTGTCGCCGTCCCATTTGAAATCAATTCGGTTCCAAAACCAACCGTAGTAGGCCCTGGTCTGCTTGATTTTCCACCGTGATCGTCTTCCGCCATAAGTGCTAAGGGCAATCGCGTGCGTAAAGGCATATTTGGCCTTTCCCGTCGGGCCGTCAATGCGGGCCACCGCTTCAAACGCCTGGGGCCCGGAAAGGCCGCCAATGACGGTGTGCCACTTTCCGTCACCTTCCACCTCCCCCATTACCAGCGTGCCAATCCGCGCATTATGGCCCAGGGTACCGTTTACGTGAAGGTCACTAAGGGGCTGGGTGGTATTTACGCCAATATTCCCTTCGTTACTGAGAAACAAACGGCTCGCAGAGGTTTCCTGATTAAACTCATCCTTCCCCAGTTTTTCAAAGCTCAGTCCCCGGGCATCGTTGTCCCGGAGTAATTTGAGTTGCCAGGAAGGCCGCTCGACGTCCATGCGCTCGTAAATGCTCAGCACCGGGTCCGCTTCTCCTTGCGGCGACAATTGTAGGCCTTCCTCCGCTGACTTTCCGATGCCATCCTCCATTTTATTGACGGTTGAGTCAATTAGGTGGGCAAAGTGATTTTCGGAAGGAAATTTTCCTTTGCTGAATAGACTTTTCAGGGAGGCTCGGTTCATTAACATGGGTAAAGATTATGGGGTTAACCAGGAGGGGGGAAGGTCAAAGTCGGCGGCTCCGTCTTGGCCGCTACCGGAGGGAGATGGAAGGTCCATATCCTCGCCGCCTTCTTCCAGGATGATGAAGTCGGCCTCTAGCCGCATCCGGTCGATGGCCGTGATGGACTCAAACTGGTGGTCATCGGTTTCGAGAATTTCGATCTGATGCTCTTCGAGTGGAATCAAGACACTCCACGGCCGGCTGGCCGTAAGGATTTCTGCATTGGTATCCTCCACCGCCGTGTCTTCCAGGGAGTAGAAGTCATCTTGTTTTTCGTAGATGAGCACCATGGAAAAGCCAGTAGTATACTGGATGTGTCGGCATTCATTGATGATGGCAAGGATCTCGGTCTTACTTACCGACCCGCCAAGGTTGACGGAACCTCCGCCTAACCACGGGCAGACGTAGTTTTTTATCGCATCCTCCACCTCCTTCAGCGCCCGTCCTCGGTGAAGGGTACTCTCTTTGGTCAGTTTTACGTGGCAACTCACCTTGAGCCGTTCGTAAACCGGATTGATGACGCGGATGTCGGCAAAAACCGAGGACAGCGACTTCAGGTACTCCTGAATTTCCTGAAGAATATGGTATCCCACCCTTGGCGTGGGGTTGGGGCCGGATATCCGGGGAATGACCACCACCAGCACCTCTCCGACCCCGAGGATATCCTCGTGCATGTGCTTGCCGATGCATTTTACCTGCTGGATGTCGGGAAAGGATTCCAGCACGAGGCGTTCGATATCCCAGACGTTCACCCCCCGGTTTTTGTGCCTCAGCCGCTCGCTGTTACGGACGTAGTAGGCAGATTTTTGCTCGGCCGGCATGCCTTTTGAGAAGGCCGCTGGCTGGGTTACCTTACTGATGCCCGCAAGGGTCACGACCGGCTCGGTGATGGGCGGCCGGTCTGCGGGTGGAGTTTTCAAATGGTGGTCATCTCCGTTGTCAATCCACGAGGCGTCCACGGCGTTGGAGAGAATGGCCCGGCACCGCCCCGCAGTAGAAAGATTGCCCGCTGACGACGCTCGGATCCAGTGGACGTCCGGGCCCAGCAGGTGGGTGCCCCTGGTCATTTCTTCGGAACAATAGAGGTGAAGAATGCCACTCGTGGACAGCTTGACCGTGGTGTCAGAAAGTATATGTTGTACGGGGAAGGGCCGCCATTCTTCCCCGTGGAGGTAATGCCACTTCACGTCCGGTGCTCCCCGACTGAATTTTTTCTCACTTTCCTCCAGATCAAAGAAAAGCGACAGCTGCTGCGGGGGGTGTAGATCCCGGATGCCGATATATAAATAGCCATCTTCATCAAACCGCGGACACAGATGGGGAGTAGTCAGTAGCCCCTTCTGGTAGACCGTCTCCTGCCCGAAAGGATGAAGACGAAACAGTGCGTTGTCCTCCGTGGGGTTATTTTCTCGTTGGTCAAGGCGACCCAGTTTCAGGGTGGTGGAAGCGGTATAATCCAGGCTTATCTGGTTAATGACCGGCGTGTAGGGTTCGTTAGGAATCACCAGCGGTTCTTCCTCCGCTTCACCGAAGAGTCGAAAGGGGCGCGGACGGGCATTTTCGGCCATTACCCGGGCAAACAGCCGGGGGTACAGCGCGTGCCCGAAGGCCATGGAGGGCGCCGCCAGGTTGAACTTGAAATAACCCGTACGGCAGCCGTTATCGTAGGGTGGAAGCTCCGTCAGGTGGAATAAGGGCCGAAACTGCATTCGCCTCAGGCTGGCTTCATCGATCTCAATCGTCGTATGTGGAGAAAGTGCTGGCTGTTGGACGTAATGGCTGGAGAAGAGTGGGAATTCCTCCTGTTGTTCACGGCTTCCGGGCTGGAAGGCATAATCCGTCAAACCGCTTACCCTTACGGTAAAGCTCTCGTTGGTGATGTCCTGATCGTAGGCAGCATAATGGTCCGCAAAGCCATTATCCGTTTCGGGCGTTTCTCCCCATTCAATGTGTACATTCAGGGAGTCGAGTGGTTTGTTGAACAATTCCTGGTGACCGAAGAGGAAGTAGCTGTTTTTCCGGGGAAAGGGGCCAAAAGGAAGAAAAGGACCAGAGGCATCGAGCAGCCCCTGGTCATTATTGGCGGTAATATTTTTTAGGCCCTTTACGGAGACATCCAGGGATATTTCTTCAAGTTCCAGGTCCCGGAGGAAAGAGTATCCATAAATCGCCTCCTGGTCACTCAGCAGTACCTTAAGTACGGGCCAGGAAGTCGTGAAGGCTTCCTGATGGAGGGAAGGGTCGTAAGGCGTGATGGCGGGGGCCGACTGATCCAATTGGAATTCCAGCGTGAGTACCGGAGTGTTCCAACTTTCTTCGGGCGGGGGAAGAATGCGGTATTTTTCGATTTCCACCCAACCTTCAGGGCCCGTATGAGAAAGTAGGAAGGGGTGCGTAAATACGGAAGAGAAAATATCTCCTCTACTGGATTTCCCCTCCGAGTTATTGGCAATGTCGTCGAGCAGATCCCGCAGCGTCAGGAAGGAAGCGGGGGTGAAGCGTAAGGTCATTTTTACTTCCCGGCTACCTTCCCCGACGAGCAGGGTGCTGGAGCAAAACGCGAAGCCCAGCGTTGAGGTGACCATCTGGCGATCCTTCTTACCAAAATCAAACTGATCCTCCCCCAGTACGGGCCAGCTGGTGTCCGTACCCGTAAAGGCTCCTCCCCGCCCATCGGCGGAGTTGGCTACCGGGGCGGCGTAGATCGCCGAAACCAGTCGGTAAGAACTTCCGGTTTGCACGATGGGGTTCTTGCTGACAAAAACGGTCTTCAGCACCGCCACGCTCGCCGGGGTGGCGATCAGCTCCCGGAGGATTTTATAGTGAGAGGGAACACCCTCTGCGTTGACGCCCGCCAGAAACAGCGTGCCCGACGGGATGACGACCTCCCGAACCCCGGGAACCGTCTCCAGGCAAATCGTAGTGGAATCCGGTACGCCCCCCCGAGGACGTAGCCCGAGTACTTCCTCGTAGTAGTAGTCAAGATGACGCCCGGTAATTGAATTCAGCTCCCGCTGGGCTTCTCCAAATAGCTTCAGGAAACTGATGAAAAGCCCAATTTGGGGGTTATGGTCATTACGGTTGGTAATGGATTCCGTAAACAGGGACTCACTCAATTCCATCAGGTAAGCCATCGTGAAGTACAACCGACGGTAGTATTCCTGAAGCCGCGCACCGGCAAACTTGAGCTTATCCCCCAGATCCCGCGAAGAACTCTCTTCTCCCTGGATGAAGGAGCGCTGTTCCTCCCGGTCCCAGGTGTCGGGGAAGGAAGCCAATTGCTGGTTCCAGCTACTTTGTACCTTTTTGTCCAGCCCGAAGGTCTGGGGGGCTGCACGGACAATGATTTTAAACGCGCGGAACTGTATTCCCAGGTCCCCCAGCATGGCCCGGTCTATTTCCTGCTCGATTCGGTGCTCTTCGTTCCAGGAGCGTAAGTCCCTGGCTTGCTGGTGCCAACTGAAGAGGAGGCCGGTCAGATCCAGCAGGCTATCGATGAGCTGTTCCAGGGTTGACCGTTGCTTCTCCGGGCTCTGGTCGTGGTGAATGTTGAGAAAGGACTCCTGAATCAGGTCGTCAAACGGGGAGAGATCGGCACTCAGGAGTGTGGCCAGGAAAACACTTTCGTCCTTGAGGAAAAAGGGAGACCAGTTGTACTTTTCGTCCGTGTTGGGGGCCTGGTCCTGGCCCTCACGATTGTAGTATTTTATGTGCTTGGCGTAGGAGGCGGCGGCGGCCAGCAGATCGTGAAGCTGGTGTTCGTCTATCCCCACAAATGAGGGGTCTAGTGCCGCGAGTTGACGTTGGTGCCTTGCGGTGCCCTGATAGTTAGTAAACGAACTTGTGCCCTTTTCTTTCAACCAGTCGGCTTTACATATTGAATACGTTTGTCCCTTCCTTGAAATAGAAGGGATAGACGATGTTATCTCTTGAATTAGTAATCCGGACGGTGTACCGTACCCCGATGTCAATGCGCCCCTGATAGGCGTCAACCATGTCCACCACGACGTCCTCCAGAATGATCCGGGGTTCAAAGCGAATGATCGACGTGCGGATCATGTCCACCATCTGATTCTCGGTGGAGGGCGTGAGCCGTTCAAAAACCAGACTGTGCAGATCGCAGCCGTATTCCGGTTTCATGACACGTTCTCCGGGAGTAGTAGAAAACAGGAGGAATAGGCTTTGGCGAATATCTTCTTCTTCGCTCACCATGGAAATACTTCCCGTGTCCAGCAGAAATTGAGGGGGGAAGCTCCAGCCTGTACCAAGAAAAGATTTGATTTTACGGTTTTCCATGATGCATTAGTTATCCACCGATCATTACGGTAGGTGCGCCAATGACAATGCTTCCTCCGTGGGCCGTGGTATCTCCCATCCGGGCAGCGGGTTTGCCGCCAATCATTACGGTGGCGGACCCCTTGACGATGCTGTCGGGAGGCCCCACGCAGGTACACATGTCACCCATCACTGCCGCCGGCATTTTGGCAATCAAAACGTTGGGTACTCCCGGACCGACGATGGGCCCGCCGACGTGGGGAATCGGCGGGGTGCCCGGCGTTTGCATCGGACAGGTATGCATATCGGTTAATCTGGCGGCTGGTGGCATATTGTTCTTTGATTTTTCTTGGCAATGTGGTTGGAAATTGTAACCTGAGCGGAGGCCGGGGGGCGACGGAGCGCAGGTGCCGTGTATTGCAGTCTGGCTTCTATAGTGCTGGGCTGACCGGTGGGAAGTCTGGCTTAATTGATCATCACCATGGCACCCTTAACGGTGGTGTTGCCTCCCGCGCTGAGTTCGGCGGTGGCACCGCCCTTCAGCGTGACGCCCACGTTACCGTTGGCCGTCACGTTGAGCCCCTTCAGGGCTACGTCCCCGCCGCTGGCCTGGGCGGATATCGCCTGATTGGCCTTGACGTTCACGTTTCCGGTGGCCTGGAGGGTGATGTCTTTACCACTCTTCAGGGTGATGCCATTGCTGTCCATCGTGATGGTGTTACTGTTCTGATCGGCGATCACGATCGAGGAATCCTTATCCGAGTAGGTGCATTTGTTACCCGCCGGAGTTTCAATGGTCAGGATTTTGTCTTTGTCATTCAGTTCAATTTTAAGTTGGGCCTTGGTGGTGAAGGCCTTGATGGAATTGTCCGCATCGGCCGTGTAGGCCGGAGCGTTTTTGCTGCTGTACAGGCTCCCCAGGATGACGGCAAAACGAGGGTCATCGTTGATGAAGCCCACAATTACCTCATCACCCACTTCGGGCATGAAAAAGGTCCCCTGCCCGTTGGTGGCGTAGAAGGTGCCCAGGCGGGCCCAGATACTGCAATCCAGTACGGGCACCTTAACCTTGATCCGGTGCTCACTTCCCTCGTCGGCATCGATCTTCTCCACCGTGGCGTTCTGAAGTCCCTGGATGGCGGGGAGCAGAGTCTTGGCGGTGTGTGGCGTGCTGCGTTGAAAGTACCATTCGGGATCAATTCCGAAGCCAACTTCCGTACGCCAAAGCCCCTCGCGGACCACGTGGCGTACCCGGGAAACAATCACCTTGCCGTTGAAGCGGGCACCGAATCCCTTCAGGGTGATGAGTTTATTGAGCTCCGGCGTGGCGTTGCCGAAAAACACCACTCTTCCCCGCACGCTGGCGAGGCGGGAGCGGAGCAACACCCCGTCGGCCAGCCCCTTCAGTTCGCCGGATTCCAGTGGCGTGCTCATTTGGTAGACCACGTCCGCCGAACCCATCGTCTCCGATAACTTCTTGCCGGTAATGTTTCCAATGGTGCTGACCGTTGGCTCGGCGGATTTTCCCTCTACGAAATCCCCACTGGCAAAGTCCCAGCCCTTGGCGGAGGTGGCGGGAAGCTGCTGACTGGCGTCCAGCTCTCCGTCAAATTCAAGCACGGAAGTGTCGTAATCCACCTCAAAGGAAAGGTCATCGCTACTGGTGGGCTTTTTGACCATGAGTTTTCCGTCGTTGGTGTACACGATCATCCCGTTGGCTTCGGCGCGGGTGAGGATGAAGTCCCAGTCGTTGAGCTGGGGCTGGACGAACAGCTTGTGTTGGTAGGTGGTGGCCTCTACCTCTTTCTCCAGGCCGGTTTCCCCGATGACCGCACTCAGGATGTCGCTGTCCTTCTTGTCGGCAAAATTTCGGATTTTTTGTCCGAGGGTAAGTTTCACGGCCTTGTCCTGACAAACCACCTCCAGCACGGTTCTCCGGCCACCCCGCGCCTTCAGCCGCTGGCGGAGAATGAGTCCCTTAAAGACCGTTTTATTCTTTGATTCGTAACCCAGTTTGATTTCCAGCTCTCCACCGGGGGCCAGGTTGTCCTGTTCGGAGATGGCAAAGTCCTTGTCGTTGCTGTCACCCCTCGGTAGTAGAATGGCGATTACTGCCCGGGAAACCTTATTGATCTCCCGCTCGACCTCCACGGAGAGTACGTCCACGGCGTCGCTGATGTCCTTGCCGTCGATCAGGAGGTCGAAGGAGACGTAATCCATTTCCGGATTGATGGGAGTAGTGGGCATGAAGGTTATTTTTTAATGGGCGGAAAAACAATTTTCTGGCCGGGTTCCAGCACCATGACGTTGTCGAGGTGATTGGCCTCGGCTACCTGTACGTAGTAAGCCGAATCGCCGTAAATCCGGTAACACATCAACGGAAGGTTGTCGCCGGCTTTGGCGGTGCGTACGTGCGTGAGGTCGGGAGAGTTTTTCTGCTTCAGGCTTTCGCGCATCTCGGAATTGATGTACTGTGAAAAGGCAACCTTCACCTTGGCCCGCAGGGGTTTGCCGTTGGGGTCAAACAGCGTGTAGTCAACGGACATACTCTTCAGCTGCCCCTTAAAGATCAAATCAGAAGACCCTCCCCATTCAATTTTGACGTAATTCGTTGAGTGGATTTTACCGTTGTAGAGCAGGACATACTTTTTCAGCAGCTCAATTTCATCGGTGACGTCCCCCGTTCCGGGGATCGCGCCCGTACCGTCAAAAATCAGCTCAAGATCGAGGGTTTCGGGTGGTGGGTCGATAATTTTTACGTCCACGATTTCTCCGCGGGCCAGCTTCTCCACGTCGTTTTTATCCGCCTTCAGGGGAATGAAGGAGCGCTTGTACCCCTCGGGGTTTATTTTCACCTCCAGGGGCTGGGACATTCCCGAGGCGGCCTGGGTAAAGTTGTCGTCCTCGTAGGCGTAGATTTTTAGTTTGTTCTCTGGCATCTCCCCTTGGCTAAAATTATTCGACGGTTTTTTGGCGGGTGTTACCCCTGGTGCTCACGCCCGAGACTACCTCCTTCGCTCTTCCTCCAGCATCTTTTTTACTTCCCGTAAAATCTCCTCCACCAACTTTTGCCGGTAGGAGGTTGTAAGCGAATTACTGGCCCCCTGTCCACCCCCGGAGCCGAGTGTTTCCCGAAGTTCCTCCAGGTCTTTTTCGGTAAGCAACCGGGCAGACTCTTCCCCCCGGTCTTCGGAGCGGGCCAAACTGGCCTCAATAATCAGCTCACGAATTTCAATTGGCATGGTGATTATCGTTTAGGTTTGGGTTGGGCTTTTTTCTTCGGCGCCGGTTTGGGGCGCGGAGTCTTCGGGTAAGCTGCCGCCGCCCGCTCGGTTTCCCGGTCAAAGTAGCTGTAGGTGAAGGTGATGCTTTCGATGACGAACTCACTCTTCTGCGCATCCAATGAGCTGAGTTCCCACTTGATGGGATAAGCATTGACGAATTTCCAACTCATCAAGCCGCCGGGGTTTTCGTCCATGGCTTCCAGCAGAATTACCTTGATGGTCTTCGGTTCGATTTTCTGCGACAGATCGCCCTCCAAGGTTTTTTTGCACCAGTCGGCCAGGCCGGAAGACTTGACCATCAGGCCCCGTTTCAGGACTAGGTCCCCGTAGCTGGTCCTGCCCGGAACCTTGTGGGCAAAGCGATTCTGGCCGCCTTCCTTGATGGATTCCGTCTCCATATTGACGCTGATCCCGGAAACTTCCTGAAAGGCACCGTCCATGGGAGGGGAGGGCGGTGCGCCCTCCCCCAAAATCTGTACCGAGTAGAAGAAACCAACGGGCGGTACGTACTGCGGTAAATTGATTTTCATGGATATCCTACTTAAGCGGCTTCAAAGGTCAGTCCCTCGTGCGCCAGGACGATCTCCTCGACGGCAACTTCACTGTTCTGGGCGTTCATGTCCGTACCCGACACCTTCATGGGGAAGGCATTCTTCAGGGTCCAGGTGAACATCGGACTGTGCTCCTCGTCCAGCAGCTGAATGGTGACGGTCTCCCGGGCAATGGTGTTCATCTTCACTTCACTGAAGTAGGTGAACAGCGCCGAATCACTCTTGAACATTCCCTTCTTCAGGGTGACGTCAGAGCCCTTCCGGAGTCCGGGCATTTTGACCGTCGAAAAGTCAATGCTGTTGCCGGCACGGTATTCGATCACGTCGTATTCCGTGTCTAAGCCGGAAATTTCCTGAAAGGCGATTTCCCCCTTCGATCCGATGGTTGCTTTGAAATGAAATTTGGGCACCGGCCACGGTGCTTCCTGTGCTTCTCCAGCCATAATTATGGTGATTTAGGTATGGTTATTGATTGATTAGCAGATTATGACTGCTGCATTTTTTGCTCGAAGGTGATGACGATGAATTCAGCAGGACGCGTGACGGCAATCTTCACGCTGATGCGCATGTAGCCATCGAGGATGTCTACCGGGGTCATCGTACTTCCCAGGCCGACGTCTACGCTGAAGGCGTCTTCGGCCGTTGCGCCCGCCAGGGCTCCCGACTGCCAAACGTTGGTCAGGAAGTTGACGATCAGCGCCTTCATGTTGGACCAAGTCGCTGCCGTATTGGGTTCGAATACGTAGGGCTCGGCCGCAAACTTGATCGATTGCTCGATAAAGATTACCGTACGACGTACACTGATGTAGCGCCAGTCCTGACTGTTTCCGTCCAGGGTTCTGGCTCCCCACACGAGCACTCCCTTGCCGGGGAAGGACCGAATGGCGTTTACCGCCTTGCCGTTGATGGGGACGTTCAGGCTTTCCTGCTGGTCGGCACTGATGTTTACGGCCGGGTTCATCACCGAGCCTACGCTAACGTTGGCCGGAGATTGAAACACCCCGACGGTATTGTCGATCATCGAGTAGATGCCCGCCATGGTTGCGCTGGGGGGCAGCAGGTTCAACTCCTTGCGAACATCCCGCAGCACGGCCTTGAACATACTGCTGACGGACGTCAGCCCCTGGTTCACTCGCTTGACGTCATCCGCGTTGTTACGATCCAGCTTCAGCAGTCCGGGCTCGTCGTCCGTACCGATGAGCAGCGAATTTTTAATGTCCGTGGCGGCCGAATGCTTGAGGACGCCATCGTAGACGTCCTGATTTAAGGCCGTGTCCAGTAGCCCCGCCAGGGTGGTGGCCGCTCCGTCAATTAAACTCGACTTAAAGGCGGCCTTGTCGATGATTTCGTTCTTGTCGTTGAAGGTTCCATCGGGGAAGGGCCGCACATCCCCCTCGGCGCCAAACTCCGCAATGTTCAGCAGCGTAATCTCGTCGGGAGCGATGGCACTGGTGTGCAGCCAGGGGAAATAGGTCGCGCCCCACTGAAGGTTATTGGTGCCGATGCCGTTCCGGAAGAGCTTGACGTCGGCCTGCATGTCGTAGTCGTCCGTGTCGTACTTGGCCCGGTCCATCCATACGTCGGTGATGGCAAAACGGCTTTGCATGTCAACGCCACAGTGCTTGAGCATGTCCTGATACAGGGTGTAAATTGCCTTTACGGCGTTCTCCTGGTCGGCCGGATCGACGGGCGCGATCGCCGCGTCGGGAATGACCAACATGGTGGGTTCCTGTTCCTTCAGCAGTGGAGCGATACCCTTTTTCAGTTCCTCCAGGTTCACGGTTACCGGCGCACCGTCATCGTCTACGTATTTCCCGACGGATACGATGTAACAATCCGTTCCTCCGTTGGAGAAGAACATCTTCATCTGGTTGTGGAGCGTGAAGTAGCTTTCGGTGATGGCGATGTCGTAGGGGAGGGTAGGGTCACCGGTGCCGGTTACGGTTACCTTGGTCTTCGGGGCGCCTCCGAAAAATTGGAGGTACTCTCCGTATGAGCTGATCTTCGTCGGTTTGAGTATCAGCGATTTCTTATCGCGAATGGCATTTTCGGTGTAGCCGATGAAGGCTGGTACGGCCGTCGGGACGGGTACCGCCGAATTGGGAAAGGCACTCCTTTCCTCAATGTAAACCCCTGGGGTCTTATAAATTCTGGCCATGGTACAGGTTTATGAAGTTGATGTCTTTGGTTGATTACAGGTAGACGAATATGTCCGAGAAATAGGGAGGTACCGTCGGTTGATGATCGGACGTTAATCCCTGGTTGCTTATGCGATTGCCGTCCGCGACGGGTAACGGAATGGTGATTTGGTGCTCCTGCCCGCCCTGCTCCTGCGTCACGCTCAGTTGCAGCTTACGGTCGGGTACCCGTTGTAAGGGGAGGGCCTTCGTAGACGCGATCACCTGAGCGGTATCACCGCCCGGGAGTTGCTTTTGCTCGGGGGGCTCACTTCCATCCGGAAAATCGTCGGCAGGACTCGTTTCGTTGAGAATCCTCCATCCGGAATAACCGGAGTCATTACGGTCAATAAAGTGGTACCGCCAGATGGTCTTGCGGGCAGCAAAAGACATCAGGTAAGTTTCGGGAAGGATGTTATCCCCCTGGAGTACGTACTGGCCGTGGTCGCCCAGATTCCCGAGGTGGACCGTAACGATGCCAACGTCGCCCCGTTGCAGCCCGTCGTGGGAAGGAATAAAGGGGTCTTCCTCCTGACCGTCGACCGACAGTGCGTACCTGGCCGTCGGTAATACCGTGAGGTTGATCTCCAGCCGGAGAAAAAACGGCCCGTCTTCTTCTTTCTGAAAGCGTGTCTTCAAAGAGAAAATATCCGGAGAAAGGTCGTTCTCGCTGAGCGGGTCGGGCAGCGGGTAATTCGCGATTGTCTCACCGAATTCGTCCAGTAACGTGATCGTAGAGCCTTCCTCAATTTCGCGGGTAATGATTGCCGGAGCCAGCGGCAATCGGGTTCCGCCATCCAGTAACTTACCTTCCCCCACTTGCCCGGAATTCTGGGCCAGGTTGGTGAAGTAGGCCAGATGTTGGGTGGACTCCTCCAGGGGGAGTTCGGTGTAATTCTGAAAGAAAGCATCCTCTACCCGGAGGATAAAGGACAGGGAAAGCGGATCCTCCAGGTCCAGTAACGGGCTGGTACGCGGGGGATAGGTACCATAAAACAGCTCCTGGGTGCCGGACCCGCGATCTACCATCCGCAGGGAAAATTGCTTCATGGCCGCGGCCGTACTTCGGGTTGGAATTATCCGGACCACCGATCCGTCCTCCTCCGGAAAGTACGCGTGCCGGATGCCCAGCTTCAACAAGGGATGATAGGAAATATTCATGGGCGCTTATTGTCCGGAAGCTGATGGTGGCTGGGAAGTGGTTTCGATGGAAGTGATTTCACTGACTTCCTCCAGAATGACGTCGCGGGTGATGGAAACCATCCGCAGCTTCATGACGGCTGACGGCATCATCTTGGCGCCCACCGCACCCCACAGTTGGCTCTGGGAGTGGAGATCCATATTGAAGATCTCCATCACCGCCCGCTCGATAGTATTAGGCAGCCCGGGCGTATTCTGGGGGGTGAATACCTGTTTGCCCTGAAAGTATCCGATGGTGTGCGACAAGAACTTCAGCGCCTCGTCGTAGTTGCCGGGAAAATGAGCGGAGAATAACAGGATGAGGTTGAGGTGAATGGGGGCATTTTTCTTGACGGCCCTCCCGGGCAGCGAATTCAGGGCCACTCTTTCCTGCTCTAGACTGACCAACGTGCAGATCATCTTGTTTTCTCCATCAAAGGCAGGGTTGCCCTGCATATCCACCAGCGCCGACAGAACCGCACGGTCTTCGTTTCCCCTTACGGATCTTTTCAGAAAGTTGTTGAGTTCCTTTACGATAATATCCAGTACCTGGTGGATCATGTGCTTTTTGGTTCCCGTTCCCTACGGTGAAGACAAAAGCCTGCCTGGCCTTCCCGGGGGAAAGCTTGACGATTCTGAGCAGGAAAGCGGCCCGTTACGGTCCTTTCTTACTCAATTATGGTCCGGCATGTAGAAAAACTGAGGCGGTAGACAGCTTTTCTGGCTATGGGTAAGACGTAGGTGAGTTAGTTGTGGTGATTGTATTTAATGATGGTATGTAAAATCAAAGGCCATCGGTGCTCGGCCTTCTTCATTCTTCCGCTGGGGTCAACGCCAGGGTTTTTACCGCCGCCACGACCATGCGAATCAGGTAGATTCCCAGGAAACTGACGGCATAAGCAACCAGAAAAAGCTCCATGACAAAGATTTTTTCCTCTTCCCCAAAGGAAGGATCGTCGGTCACAATGTCAAGCCCCGTTAGCCAGAAAAAAGCAATGGGTACGGCGAGGACGATTGTGATGAGCAACCAGAGAAATTCTCTTGCAAAGAAGACTTTCACTATTTCTGGAGTCGTAATGAATGGCTTTTAAATTAAGGAGGATCAGGCCATTTTTTCAAGGCTGATCGCCAAAACAAGGGTATATCCTGTCATAACAGGTATTTCTACCTACGATATTGTAGTAGGATTGTTAGGTACACTAATTTGCCCGCAGGCGTCAGGCCATCAACGGATTAATTTCAATAGTTCGCCATTTATAATGCCCTTGCGGGTAATTGATTAAACATGCAGTCTTTTGGGCGCCGTTACGAGGACTCCATTCCCGCCTGGCGCCCCCGGGCACTACCCGGCACCTGCACTCCGTGCCCGCTAAAACCCTTAATCCGGTAATAAACCAGGCGTTTACCCGGCCTGCTTTTCGATCATCTTGAACCACCACCAGACCAGTAAAGCACTCTTCTCCTGATAATCGACCGGACGGAGCACCTGCCGGTAATTGTCGAGAATTTCCGGCTCCTCCTCCAGAAACGGTCGCAGGGTAGTCAGCAACTTGGTGTAGCGGGGAAAGTCCGCCGCTTCGGGCACCTCCTTGGCCCCGAGTTCCGCGCAAATGGTCTGGAGCAGTTTGGTGGAGTAGGGTGCGTAGGTTTCCGGAAATTGCCCCATCAGGTAAATGGACACCATGTTGTAGTCGTCGTCGTGGCTGTGGCTGGGCGTCTTGTCCTTTGGTTTTTCGTCCCGGAAGCGGTTGAACAGCTCGTTGACGTAAAAGACGAACCGCTGAATCCGTCCCTCCAGTTGCCGGTCTTCGCTGAAGAGGTCGCGAAAAGCTTCCCGGACAAAGTCGGGTTCCCAGTTCATCAGGGCCAACATCGCTCGTTTGGGGTCATAGCCTCCCCGCCGATAGTGCCGTCGGTTGGTTTTGGAGTCCAACGCCAGATCGTAGGCCGTGGCAAGTTCTTTGGCTTCCACATCGAAGTGGGTCTGCCAATTTTGCTGGGTTTCCCAATGGGGGAGGTACTCAAGGGCTTCTTCGGTGGTCATCCAGGTTTTGAAGTCGGCCACGGAAGCACGAATTTTTGGAACTTGCATGGAACAAAAGTACTCTCCATTCCTGGCTATTTGCCGCTTCGCCTTCGCATCTTTACGGCGTGGAAAGAATTTACGACGGAAGTAGGTCGGTCATTGAGGAGCTATACGCTCGCTACCACAGTTTTGACCTGGTGGTCGATTCCCGTCGGCTGGACCGCCCGGCCCGGAGCCTGTTTTTTGCGCTGCCGGGAAAGCGGACGCACGGTCTTGATTTCATCCCGGAACTGATTGCCCGGGGCGGTCGCCATTTTGTGGTCAGCCGGGAGGCAGTGAGGCCGATCAAGGAAGGGGGCGACGGTGCGTGGAGTGAAACGGAATACTCGGCTCAGCCGGTACGGGTGCCGGCAACCCTTCTGGAGCGCCAGGACCTGCAGTTCATCGTCGCGGAGGATCCCCTGATCCTGTTGCAGGACCTGGCCGCCTGGCACCGTCGACAGTTTGATCTTCCGGTGCTGGCCATTACGGGAAGCAACGGCAAGACGATCGTCAAGGACTGGCTGAAGGAAGTGATCGGGGAGGACCTCCGGGTCTGCGCCAGTCCGCGTTCCTACAACAGTCAGATTGGCGTACCGCTGTCGGTCTGGCAACTCCGGCCGGATCACCAGCTGGCCATCTTTGAGGCGGGCGTCAGCGAAGCGGGTGAGATGGAACGGTTGGCGGCCATCATCCGGCCCACCGCCGGCGTATTCACCAACCTGGGGGAAGCGCACGCCGAAGGGTTCCGGAGTCGTGAGCATAAACTCCGGGAAAAATGTACGCTATTTCACGGGACGGAATGGGTCATGACCGGCAGCCGGGACCCGCTGGTGCACCGGGTCATCCGGGATGTTTCTTCCTCCCTGAAAGTACTCGGGGAAGGAGCGACAGAGACCCTGGATTTTCCGGCAGACTGGCCCCCGGTCTACCGACAGAATGCCGCATTAGTGGCGATGGTGGCCCGCTTTTTCCTGGGAAACTCCGCATCCCTTACCGAGCGCTTATCGCGGCTCCGGCCCCTGGCCAACCGCCTGGAACTCCGGCGGGGACGCGACGGTGGCCCCGTGATCAATGACACCTACAGCAATGACCTGAGTGCCCTGGCGGCCGCCCTGGAATTTGCGGGGCAGCAGGATCCCTTCGGTCGGCTAACGCTCATTCTCGGAGCCCTCCAGGCAACCGGCAACGACGATCGGAGCGCCCTGGAAACCCTGCTGCGGGGCAAAGTTCATCGTCTGCTGGCCGTAGGGAAGGAGACCCGGGAAATCACCGAAGGCTTCCCCGAAGTGGAGTATTTTGCATCGGTTGCGGAATTGCTCGGGGAACTCCCCCGACTGTCCTTCGCGGGGCAGACCACCCTGGTCAAGGGGGCTAGTCGGCAGATGATGGACCGGGTCGCGGATGCCCTCAGTCTCAGCCGCCACCGCACCCTGCTGCGGCTGGATTTGCGGGCCCTGCAGGACAATTTGCACGCCTACCGGCGCGGATTACCGCCCGAAACGAAGATCATGGCGATGGTCAAGGCTTCGGCCTACGGCGGTGGTGCCCTCCCGGTAGCGCGGGCGGTGGAAGGACACGGCGCGGATTACCTGGCCGTTGCCTACCCCGAGGAGGGGCGACAGTTGCGGGAGGGCGGTGTCGGCCTGCCGATCATGGTGCTCAACGCCGAACCCCACACCTTTGGGTTACTCAAGGCCTACGGGCTGGAACCGGTCGTCCATGACCTGAACGGTATCCGGCGCTGTCGGGAGTACCAGCTCCCGGGGCACCTGGAAATCGATACCGGGATGGGGCGACTGGGGTTTCCGGTCGGGGAGGTGCCCCGGCTCGCCGGGGCCCTGCGGAGCATGAGTGCTCCGCCCGAGATACTTTCCGTATTTACGCACCTGGCCGTTAGTGAAAGTCCGGAGGAAGATGATTTCACCCGGCAGCAAATCGCACGTTTTGGGGCGGCCTTTGCGGCCATCAGCGACACCCTTCCCGTCGTGCCGATGCGGCACGTCCTCAACACCAACGGCATCAGCCGTTTCCCCGAAGCGGCCTTTGAGATGGTCCGTCTGGGGATTGGCCTTTACGGTTTGGGGGATGCGCAGCGGAGGGGGAGCCTGCGGCCCGCCTTCCGGTTTTCCACCCGCATCACGGCGGTCTACGAGCGGGCGGCCGGGGAGACGGTCGGCTACGGCCGCCGGGGGAAATTGCTGCGGGATTCCCGGATTGCCGTCCTGAGCGTGGGCTACGCCGATGGCCTTCCCCGCCTGGCGGGGGAGGGGAGGTTTTCCGTCCGCATCGGTGCGGGACTCGCTCCTACCGTTGGCTCAGTTTGTATGGATATGACCACCGTGGACGTAACGGATCTGCCCGGCGTGGAAGTAGGGGAGGAGGTCGTCATTTTCGGCCCCGAGCACGATATTGAGGTGCTGGCTACTGCCGCTCAGACGATTCCGTACGAAATCCTGACGGGGATCGGGGAGCGGGTGCACCGCCTATATGTTACTGAATGACTATTTTTCGGCAAATTTCCACCTGACCTATGTTCGAATTCTTCCACCGTGCAAAACACTGGCTGCTGTTCATTCCCATCAGCGCGGTCACCATTTACCAGTATGGCCTCCAGATTGCTTATCAGGATAATCTCACCACCTGGCAAGTTGAAATGCAGGATCCCGACGCCGACTTTGACGCCATGATGCCGAATATGGCGGATTTTGATTCCTATTTCTACTTCTTCGTCCTGCTCTTCCTGATTTCTTACGGGACGCATTTCTTGTGGTACTGGTCCGTGGGTAAGGGCCTGCACCACTACGTGCCGGAAGGTACGGCGCTGAAACCCCAGCGGTTCAAAATCGCCATGATCGTCAACGCGGTGATGTTATTCGTGGGGGCGTACTTCTTCGTGGAAGCCTGGGGTTTTTTCGGTGACTTTTTCTCTTCTCTTTCCGGGGATGCCTCCGATGATGGAAGTATGGCCGAGGAGGAGTACCTCCAGCAAATATTGACGGGAGTCGGGGTGATGTTCCTCCTGTTTTTCTTTTGGTTGATCGCCATGGTCTACAGCTGTTATTATGTGGGGAAAACGCTTAAGTCCATCGAGTTGGGTCGCCCCGCCCGGGGCGGGGAAGTTGCGGGCTACGCCTTGCTCTCGTATCTGCTGCTCATCGGCATCTGGATGCTCCAGCCCAAAGTCAATCGCCTGGTCAGCACCGGCTCCATGACGAACGCCGAGGAGAGCAGTACCTGGTAGTTCTTTCCCGCGATTTGTTTAGGTGTATCTACAGCATTTTGTACCTTTGCGCCCCCCTCAGGGAATAGCAAGTACTTAGCTCATACAGATAACATAGATATGCCCGATCGCCTCACGAAAATTGGCGTCTTTTACGACGGAAATTACTTTCTCCACGTTTCAAACTACTACAACTACGACCACCCCCGGCGGCGGCGGTTGAGTATTGCCGGTCTGCACCAGTTCATCGAGAGCCGCGTGGCGGAATCGGAGGAGGTGGCTCCCGGAATGGCCAAAATCGTCGACAGCCACTACTTCCGTGGCCGCCTCAACGCCCAGGAAGCACAGCAGCGCGGAGCCGTGCTTTACTACGACCGCGTCTTTGACGATATCCTGATGAGCAGCGGGGTGACGACCCATTACAGTCCGTTGCGCTCCGCCAATGGCCGTCGTCAGGAAAAGGGGATCGACGTTTGGTTGGCGCTGGAGGCCTTCGAGCAGGCCCTGCTGCGCAAGCTGGACGTAGTGGTCCTCATCGCCAGCGACAGCGACTACGTGCCGCTGGTGCGCAAGCTCAACAGCCTCGGGTGCCGGGTGATGGTAATGGGCTGGGACTTCGAGTTCACCACCGACAACGGTTCCCAGATGGTCACCCGCACCAGCCAAGACCTCCTGGAGGAGTGCAGCTACCCAACCCTGATGAACCTCATCATCGACGAGCCCCGGGTAAGTGAGGAAGATCTGGTGGATAACCTGTTCGTGGCCGGCAACCCGGACAAGAACCGCCGCAACCGCACCTTCAAGGCCAACAATAACGGTACCCACGATACCGCGGAGGAAGAAGAACAGGAAATTGAGTTCGAAGAGCCAAGCGAAGGGGAAGTAGGTGACCGGATGGAGAGCGAAATCTTCAGCCTGAAGAACGGCTACGGATTCATCAAGTACCCCCCCAATAACCTATTCTTCCACCACACCACGGTAAACAACGCCGACTTCAACGAACTCTACGAAGACGATCAGGTAGCCTTCACCCTGACCCACAACGACAAGGGACAGCTGATTGCCACCAACGTGGAGTTGCTGGAAATTCTGGAGGAAGAATAAGGCCCGGAAGAGGCTTGCTCCCCGCCCCATCGATGAATGGTCGGGCAAGCGCAAGCCGGTCGACCGAGGCTGAGGAGAAGGCTAAGGCTGGTGGAGACGTTTCACGTCGAGCCTTCAAAGGGATAGCTCGTCCGCCCAGGCGCGAGGCACGAGCTGACTGGTCTGCCGAGAGGGGAAGAGGGAAGAAAGAAGAAAAAAGAAGGAAGAAAGAAGAAGGAAGCATAGATCCGGAAGGAACCCTGGAAAAGGCTTGTTCCCGTAAGCCGGTCGCGCAAGGCTGAGGCTGGTGGAGACGTTTCACGTCGAGCCATCAAAGGGGTAGCTCGTCCGCCCAGGCGCGAGGCACGAGCTGACTGGTCGGCCGAGCGGAGTTGGAGGAGAATGCAGAGGCTAAGGCAAAGGAGAAGTGCCCGGAATAGGCTTGCTCCGCAAGCCGGTCGACCGAGGCTGAGGATGATGTGACGCAAAATCCACTGTCATGACCAGACATTCCTTGCCGATGGCAGCGTCATGTACCGTTTAGACCAGGGTTAATTCGGTGGTCGGCGCTGTTTCGCGAAGGCGTAGCCGAGAGAAACGGCGTCCGGACACTATTTGAATTATGAAGAAGAATCATTCAGCACTTACCTTACCCCCGTGAAAAAACTCTTCATCAGTCGGGACCTGGCCGCGGACAGCCCCCTGCGGCCTTGGGCCGCAGCGAAGGGAGTGGAGCTCCACGCCCGGTCGCTCCTGTCCTTTACGGGGAAACCCTTTGCTGCCCCGGAGGCCGACTGGTGGTTCTTTTACAGCTCCCGCGCCGTACAGTTCTCGATCCACGCGTTGGCGGGACTGGCGGGACGTCCCCGACTGGCGGCGCTGGGCGCCGGCACCGCCCGGGCCCTGGAGGAGGCCGGCCTGCGGCCGGATTTCGTGGGCCGCGGGCAACCCGCGGCCGTCGCCGCCCAGTTCCGGCGGGTAGCGGGCGGACTGACGGTGTTCTTTCCCCGCGCGGAGCAGTCCCGCAAGACCGTACAAACTTTGCTGCAAGACGACGTCCGGGTACTGGACGCCGTCTGCTACGCCAACGCGGCGGTGCCCCCGCCGGCGCCCATCGAGGCGGATATTTACGTGTTTACCAGTCCGCTGAACGTGGCGGCCTACTGCGATCATTTTACCCTGCCGGAGGGCGCTTTAGTGGTGGCCATCGGGCCCAGTACGGGGAGTGCGCTGCGGGATCGGAAGATTGGGTATTCTGTTGCGGAAGATCCTACGGAGGAGGCGTTGGTGGGGTTGTTGGAGGGGTGAGTTTTGTGGGGGGGTAGGGTTTATGATTGCGCTGACTGCGTATTCCAGCTAAATTCTAATGTAATAATAAAGTTAAATTCGTATATTAGTCGGAGAATATTCATTTGAACTACCCTTACAAACCCACATGAGTTCCACCGTAAAACCTAGATCTTCCGTCACGGTTGAGAGTAAATCGTCTACCTGGGATAGTCGCTTTAATTTGATGAAGTGGTGGAATGCCGACCGAATAAAGGAAGCTACGGTAATGGTAGTTGGGGCCGGAGCCCTTGGTAATGAAATTATAAAAAACCTAACGCTACTTGGAGTTGGGAACCTACTAATTATTGACTTGGATACGGTAGATTATACCAACCTGAGTCGTTCCATTTTATTTCGGGCCGAAGACTGCGACCGTAAGAAAAACGAAGTAGCCGCCGAGCGGGTAAGGAGTATTCACCCCGGAGTGAGAGTAGCTACCCTAGACGGAGATATCGGAGTAGATATTGGTTTGGGCGTGTTCCGTCGTATGGATGTCATCATTGGGGGACTAGATAATCGCCTGGCGCGCTTAGCCATCAACCGGGCCTGCTATAAAGTTGGAAAAACTTGGGTGGATGGAGCCATTCAAGATATGGGAGGCCAAGTTGCCGTATATAAGCCTGGCAAAACGTGTTATGAATGTAATCTGACGCCGCAGGATCGCAAACAATTGTCGGCAAGATTAAGCTGTATCAGCGTAGCTCGTCAACACGCCGAATTGGGGACAATGGCCACGACTCCCATCGCAGCATCAATTATCGGTGCCATTCAGGCACAGGAGGCACTGAAAGTCATTTTTGGCGATGGGGATCGACGTGGTATGATCGAAGAAGACTTCTACTACGAAGGGAGAAGTAACTACGTTGCTCAACGTAAATATCCAATCCTTAAGCAAAACTGCCCGAGTCA
Organism: Lewinella sp. W8; assembly: GCF_004375085.3. Classification (GTDB taxonomy): domain Bacteria; phylum Bacteroidota; class Bacteroidia; order Chitinophagales; family Saprospiraceae; genus Neolewinella. Next base: position 61,412 of record NZ_SNAQ03000018.1, on the reverse strand, counting down.
CCACACTTATTCGAAGATTATCGAAGCGCCGCTATCCGCCAGTGACTCCGTTGCCAAAGTTTTAGACTGGATTACCAATCATCTGGAGGATGACGATCCTGCTATCATTCTGGAACGGCCATTAGTATTTCGTTTTGCTACGGAGAAAACCCAAATCGTAACTGACCTGATGGTGCCCCATGCAAAAATGGACAATAAGTTCGTCCGGAAATATGAAAAACAAGTGGGCGAAGGACTCGCCATCATTGACAGTATCGATCAACTGGAAAGATGTGAAGAACGGATTTTAGATCAAACCCTTTTGGCCTGCGGGATTCCTTTTTTTCACATCCTACCCGTACTCACAACAGAAGGAAAATACCACTACATAGAACTCAGCGCCGACGCTGATAAACTGACCTTTAAATAGCTACCCATTATGGTAAACGTAATTGTTCGTGTCCTCCCAGATAACGAGGATATTGACGTCTCACTGCCACTTACTGCAACTGCAACGGACGTGATCGAGAAGCTCCTGGAAAACGGTATTGGCTCCAAGACCGACGCTTCCGGTAACCCGATTTCCTATCAGTTGGCCCCAAAAGGAAAAGGGCGTAACATCAATCCTGAGGAAACCCTGGAGGCCGCCCAGGTCCAGGAAGGAGATGTAATTATGATGACACCCATTTTTGTTGCGGGCAATTAAATAATCGAAATGGCAACCCTCCCTAAATACCCAAAGTACGACAACCCCAGAGAAAATCGACTGGCCAAGGAGCACAGGTTGATCCATGAGTTTTGCGAGCAGAGCGATGTGATTGAATACGAGGCCAAAAAGCGTCGTGGACATCTACCACCGGAGCGATATTTGATACACTACAATATCCGCTCCATCGTCGGGGTAGACAAATCACAAATGCCCATCTTTGGTGAGCGACATACTGCGGAGATTATCATACCGAAGCGTTACCCACTCGGCGGGCAGCCCGGCTGCTGGATGAGGACACCCGTTTGGCATCCAAATATTAAGTTTGGTGGCCCGATAGATGGGAAAATTTGTGTTAACGAGGACGCACTAGGGTCTTGGCATACCTTGGATATGATGATTGAGCGAATTGGAGAAATTCTCCAGTATCGGAACTACCACGCCCTAAATACACCGCCGCATCCCGAAGATGCTAACGTTGCTACCTGGGTGAGAGAGTTCGCCGAGCCTGCCGGGATTGTCGATAAGGCACGCGGAAAATTCGTAGATAATACCCCTTTGCTCCGACCTGACCCAAAGTACTTGGAAAGTCGAAAAGAACAAATCCGCATTATTATTAATCGACCTAGGGAAAAGCCTACTCAGCCACCCGCTCCAGATAAGCTTGTTGCCCCTAAGCGAAAGAAAGTTGTGATTGATCTGAAATAGAATAACTCTTAGGAGATGCATTCCCATTACCTTCTTATTTTGTTGGTATTCTTCGCCGTTCCCGCTCTCGGGTTCGGAGAAAAGGTGGTGGCGGAATCTCACGACGTTGTTTTCTACTACGAGCTGGACGGGCAAATATTTGCTGGAGAAATGAGGGCTAAATTAAGGCTGTACGCCGACGGTACGGAGCTGAAGGATCTGAGCATACTCAATTTTGCTGACTATCCCACCCAGGATATCACGGCTGATATTGAATATTATAATCTGCGATGGGAGAAGCGTTCTCACAATAGGAAATTAAAGCTCGTCATTGGCTCGGATTTGCAGCAAGTTGGAGATAACGTATCGGTGAAAGATCACTCATTGCAAGGCGTGGAAGGCAGAGAATTAAGGGCTGGAAGAAAAATCAGTCTTCCTTATCAAATCAAAGATGATGTGGAGATCATGCCAGCCATGATGGTGAACGTATTCGTAGTAGCCGAAATCGACCGTTCTTATCAAGAAGTTGAAAACGCCGAAATTGAGAGCGGGCTCATCAAAGGGATGGCCATGGATCTACATGGAATAGTCTCTATCCCTTCTCAACCCGCAGAAAACGCTACCGTAGCGGAATTGCAGGCGATGAAGTTTGCGTGGAACCTTTTGTCCGTTGGCTTTTCGGCGAAGTTCACCGAAATGTCCGCCGACGTTGCCGATGCTTTGGCAAAGAAAGATTACGATCAAGTGGAAAAGCGACTACTGGATGCTTTCAATGAGCTGGACGAAACCTCCCTTGGGTTGGAAGAAAATCAGGGAAGTAGTGGTCCTAGTAATTACGAAGAGACCGCTCGAGGCACCGAAAATAGGAGCCTGTCGAAAGCCCCTCCTCCAGTACTGATCGATTATGACGCTGCCGCCATCCGGACCGCGCGAAGCAAGGGCACTAAACTTAGTTATCAGACTTACCTCGATGAATTTCCTAATGGTCGGTTCTCCGCAGAAGCATGGCGATGGATCGTGGACCGTACCCCCTTTAAACTTAACGTGAATCATCGCGATGGTGACGTATACCGGGAGTACGACATTCAGTTCCTTGCCGGAGTCGGGCGCACCCGCCCCCAGGGGTACTTGAGAGGCAACGACGACATGAGCGTCACCCTGGACTGGGAAAATAAAACCCGAGCCACGGCCAGTGTGCCGCTCGGCAGAGAGGTTGATTTGGAAATAAAACTTGGTGCAAAAGATACCGTCCTGCACCTGGAATACCCTGAACTAGGAAATGACTCAGTAGTAAGTGATGATCCTATAACACCACCCTCCGAGACGAGTGAAATGCCAACGAACCAAGAGGATTATACCACGCCGGCAGAGCCCACCGCAGGCTTCTTTACCCGCAATCGCTGGGTCGTTGGCCTATTACTGGCCTTACCTTTTCTGACTGGCATTTATTACATCGCCAAAAAAGGTGAGTTGATCTGACCTGATAAACTGCACCCAAAAATAGAAATCTATCTACAACAATAATTTCATACCGCCCAATTTCCTCAGCTTTGTCCTGCGTTGGCATAGATGGATCGGCATGGCTAAACTGTTTTGTGGGAAAAGGAGCAGGTTGGGGATAATTGGCTGCTGCGTGTTTTCGGCTGCCGCTTTTGGCCAGGAGCAAAATGCTAATAAAACTTATGAGATCGAAGGAAATACTATCAGGATTCGACATATTTTAATCCCCGGCGATGGAGGAGTAGCGACGAGTCTTGATAGAATCAACAACGAGGTTGATTTAAGTCGTTATCCGGATGCCGAAATTCACATTAGAGTTGATGCAGTTGAACTTCAGCGTGGTCACAGTATCAGGATATGCAAAAGTTGCTATGGGAGTGAGCCAGAAATTGGGCCAAATTACTCAGTAAACTTGATTAATAGGGTAAAGGGAGAGCATGGCTCAATAATGTTTGGCCCCTTGAAAAACATATCCGGTCAAATCACTTTGAAAGTGGATGTGCAACTCTACAAAGGGTCCACTAGAGTAGGCAGGGAGATTCATTCCAGTTATCGCTTTACGATGAAAGGAACCGATGACGGTCGTTCTAAAAAAGTTAGAGCTCGGGGAAATACTGATGAAATTGCCCCACCTGCGACCAATGAGGCGATTGGATTTTCAAACGATCTTGAAGAAAAGATAAAGGAGGCCAACGACTATTGGGCAGCAAGGTATCTCGAAGGGGAAGGAACTTACAACAGAGTAAGCAATCAAGGGGACATTGCTGCCCTCAGAAGACACCGAGACCGTTACAAAAGCTATCTGCAAAACTTTAAGGGCCTCAATCCGGAGCGCGATGCTCATGCTGAACGCATGCTCACCCAAATCATTGACCGGATAATATCCCTAGCGAAAAAAGAACTACCCAGCCAAGAGACCTTTATGGCTTCTTACCTACCCGTCAAAAGCGAAGAGCTTTACGAGGTCGACTTCCGTGGTAACGAAGGCGAGGAGGTGACCGCCGCCGTCGCTGATGCTTCCGTTTGCACCGTCATTGGTCGTACCCGTAGCGTGGATAAAGTGTTTCTGGTCGAGATTAAGCAGCCTCAACGACCCTGCCGGGTAAACTTGAGTTTAACCTTTGGCCTACAAAAATCCATCGTTATCCCCGCGACACAAAACCCAACTCGTGAAAGTGAGGAGGATGAGGTTCCGCTACCTCCAACGCCACAGAGGGATTCCATCTCGGTGGATATTTCTACGGATACTGCTTCTGGCGCACCCGTACTCGGCGGTCTTCTGCTGAAAATCCTTTTTGGTCTGGGCGTGGTGGCTGCGGTGCTGTATGGCGTTTATCGGTATACTAAAATCTGAGAATGATTGCTAAATTTAATTTAGATATGGTAAAGTTGAAAATGCCTTTATTGCTGCTTTTTGCGTTAGGACTGTTTGGCTTATCCGCACAAAGTGATAACTCTCAAAAAATTTATCAACCGATAGCAGGGAATGAATTTCAGGTCAAGTATATGTTAGTGCCTGATAATGGAGGTGTGGCGACGTCTCTCAGTAGATTTAATGGCGAGGTTGATTTAAGTCTTTATCCGAATGCCGAGATTCACATAAGAGTTGATGCACTTGAGCTTATGCCTGGTCACACTATCAAGATATGTAATAGTTGCTACGGAAGTGAGCCAAATGTTGGACCAACTAGGACAGTAAACTTGACGCTTAGACGGGAAGGAAAGCACGGCTCAATAATCTTTGGCCCCTTGAATAACGTATCCGGTCAAATTACTTTGAAAGTAGATGTGCAACTTTATAAAGGGGCAACTAAAGTGGGCAGGGAGATTCATTCCGATTATCACTTTAAGATAAAAGAGACCGGTGGCGGTTCTACCATTAAAGACATCGCTACTGGAGGAACTGAGGTAGCCGACCCACCTGTAATCGATGATTCTATAGGGTCCACCCCTGATCCTATGGACGACCTTGAAAAAAAGAAAAAAGAGGCCAATGACTACTGGAAAGAATATTATCTTGAGGGGGAAGTAGTTTTCAACAGAGAAAGCAACCAGAAGGACATTGATGGCCTCAGAAGACACCGGAAACGTTATAAAAGCTATCTGAAAAACTTTAAGGGCATCAATCCGGAGCGGGATGCTCAAGCGGAGAAAACGCTTCAAAAGACAATTGAACGTCTGACGGTATTGTTGGGCGAAAATGATGAGCATCAAAAACTAGCCGACAACATCCGTCGCAACTTTAGGCTCCTACCAACAAAAATTCTTCAACAGGGCGAGAGGTATGAAGTAGGATACAAGGGTAATGCTGGGAAAGAAGTCTCCGCGGTTTCGAGAAACAATAGAGCGTGTCAGGTGGCAAAGCAAAACATTGGTGCTGTTGAAGTGAAGATAAATGACCGGAATATTCCTTGCCGGATAATCCTCACGGTAGTCGAGTATGACGTCGAGGACGAGGTTGAGATCGATGCGAAAGCTTTACCGCCAGTAGTAGAGTTCCGACATAGTAACGATTCCATGCGAATTGTACACAAAAGCGGGGGCGAAGGACCATTCAATCTGGTTTTTTCTGATAAAGAGATTCCTGAAATTGCCACGATAACGGTACCGTTTTCCGAACTTAAGCCAAATAAAAATGGCGAGGTGGTTCTGAGCACTCTGCCCGAAAAGTATACTGCTGGCCTAGTTCCCGGCAAAGAGTACATCGTAGATTTTGTCGATAACAACAACTTTTCTGAGAGTTCGGAGAATAGCCAAGTGTATTACCGGCATACTGGACGTAGTAGTATTTGGGTATTCCTTCTTATTGGCCTAATCACCCTACTGATCGCCGGCTTAACCTACTATTTTTACCTCCAAACCCGGACTGGTAACCAACTTACTCCCGAAGAACAAGCTGCACTCGAAGAGCGCGGCGTTAGAATAGATGTACCCGAAGAATCAGGCGCAGCATCTACCAATCCTAAACGCCCCCAAATCATTATTGGTGGTAAAAAGAGTGCGGCCTTGGCCAAGCCCGCCCTTGCTGTGGCTGCAACTACGGGCGCCAACGCTTTCGCTGCTGTGGGAACAAGTGAAGTGGTGGACAAACTGCTCATCAGCAGTCGGAGTGACTACAAACTTGTGGACTTGAAAAATTTCTGGGGCAAGGACAAGACTATCGTGGATGAAATCTATCTGCGTAACCTTTTCGTCCGTTCCGTCCACGAGTTCGTTTTCGACCACCGGGAAATCCTCCAGGGGCGGGGCGATCAAGTACCGGAAATTGGCGGCTTCATCCTAGGACGTCATCAACAGAAGACTGAGAATGGTCATTACCGGCTGACGTTCGAGCGCTTCGTTCCCGTGGAAAAGGACGTCAATAATTCTACTACCCAACTCGTATTCGACAGCAAAGCCTGGGACGCTTTGGAGACGGCCAAAGATTACTACGGTCACCAGCAGTTGGAGATGGTTGGTTGGTTCCACACCCACCCTGGCTGGGGTGTATTCCTCTCCGGGGAGGACATCAACACCCACGAGACAATTTTCGTCAAAAAGTCTTTCTATGTAGCCATGGAACTTGAAAGCCTCAAGTCCCCCTATGACGTTGGCTTCTTCACCCGATACCAAAAAGGGAATGAATTTAAGCTGAATACCCGCAGCGACAACTATCACTCCTGGAAAAAACTAGCTGCCTGGATAGGGAAACGTCTAGAATAGTATGAAGGACCGACCGCACATCATTATAAAACAGCGCCGTTCCACTTTGGAAAGAACCCCTCCCCTTTCTTCTGAAGAGTACCGGTGCGTCAATCTCCGCTCGCGCTGGCAAAGTACTTACGTGACTGCTTGTCATTTTACCAACGAAGCGGCGCATGCCATTGGTGACTGGGCGGCGCAAAGTGTCCGGGAAGACGGGGCCTCGCCGGAAGTGGGTGGGCTCTTGCTAGGCTACGTTGCAACTAGCGATGACTGCGTGGTGTACGTGGACCGCTTTCAGCCCTTCAGAGAGGTCGATTTTGCCAACAATTCCCTTTTGGTCGTTAGCGACGCAATACGTCAGGCCTATGAGGCAGGAACTTCCGATCGGCCTGGACTCATCGTCGGGTGGTTTCATACACACCCCGGTCATGGACCATATTTGTCCACAACCGACGTAAACCGCACGCATCTGCCATTTTTTCGTCATCCGTACCAGATAGCGCTCGTATTGGATCCACATACCCCTCGTTGGGATACGGGAATTTTTTCCACACTGGCCGACCAAACCGGCTTGAACACCGGGCGAGATACTGCTCAATTTTATTCCTCCAAAGAAGTTGCAACGGGTGCGGCCGTAAGTGCCGTATTTTCCTGGAAAGACCTGCTAGCTTTCTTCTCTTGAATCAATTTATTATGGGACATTTCAGAAGCCATTTTCGTCTAAGCTTTTTAGTACTCATTATATGGACCATCGCCGCTGGTCCTCGTTTGTCCGCCCAGAGCGATACCCTTGAGATCATCAAAATTACCCCACACGAAGAAAATAGAACCTTACAACTCGACCTGCGCGCATTCGATAAGGACGGGTTCAATCTATTTAAAACAATGCCACAGGTAGGGAAGACGGACAGTTTTTTATCAGTGGTTTTTAGCGAAACAGGAACTGTTGACTACCACCGTGCTAAATGGCAGTCTCGTAACTTGCAGGCAATTGACGCCACCGGTGAGGCGGAAATCAGTGGCTCCAAAAAGGAGGCACCCCTTACGGTACTTTTCTTACTCGACCTCAGTGGCAGTATGCACTCCCAGCCCCTGGAGGAGGCAAAAGCTGCCATGGAAGCTGTATTGAAAAAGGATTTTCTGCAAAATGCGGATACGCGTTACGCTTTCTTCCATGATAGCGTCTTTGCCACCCAACCGGTGACAAAGTATAATTTCAAAGCCCGTATCGGCCCGGTAAAGGCCATGCTGCCAAACGGGACATCCTTCGATACCGATCTTTACCGGGCTGTAGTGGAAAAAACTACGGAATTGGGAGAGCTTCCGGGTCAAAAGGTATTGGTACTACTGACCGACGGTAAGAACGATGTGAAACGCAGTAACACCAACTACTATGGCAATAACCCTATTTACAGTCTGCTTTCAGCGCAAGAGGTGTATGACCACGTAGCGAGATACGATTCTACCTTGCAGATATATCCCGTGGGATTCGGTCAGGGAGTTGATCGTCATTTTTTGCGAGAACTAGCCAGCGCAACCACCAACCAAGATGACGCCAGTATGTATGGTGAGTTACCCTCTTCCATCACTCGCATGTTTGAGGCCGTGGCCCGCAGAATATCCGGACCAAATTATTCACTTACTGTGTCTCCAAACTATCTTTTTGGACCGGAGAAAATAACCTTCAGGGTAACGGACACCCGGAATGGAGCAAATAAAATTTTTGCCACGAAGGATATCGTTCTGGGGTCTTCCATCAAGCCGCTCGATTTGCGGAATAAGCAAAATCAAACTCAGTCTTCTAGTTTTACGGTTGGCTTACTGATTGGCCTGGCCATCCTAGTGCTAATTTTCATGGTTATTTCCTTCCTGATCCCGATTTTGAACAACTTGAGTTTTAAGCGAAAACACATTCGACCCTACCATACGGTCAAACAAGAAAATCGGGTAATGCGAGACCCGCTAACCCACGACGAATACGAGGACCATGATATGGTCGTCATCAACGAAAAAGGTGACAAGATGATGAGCCTTCAGTCGTGGAAATATTATAACGCCACCGAAGCCCGACGGGGGCACGTAGCCGAATACGCCGAGCTGTTCCAGCTACAAACCAAAGCTGGGAACATGTTTGCCTCCAGCTTTAATTTCCCCAAAATGCGGTGGTTGTGGTTCGGGGCTTTCGGGGGCTTTCTGGCGTGGTTATTTCAGGCATATCTCACTTCCTTCGATCTAAGTAGTTACACCGACTTCATCGTTGGGGTGCTGGATAAGGACCAGGATTACTCCATCGCCAACTCAGTGGTTAACCAGACGAAAGTGGGGGTTTGTCTCGGCGTAGGAATCATCGGAGCCCTGGCAACCGTGGAAGAAATGGGCCAGTCTCGTAAATTCAATCTTGGCCGGATTCTTATTCGGGTATTGATCGGGATGGTCTTGAGTTACCTGATATTCTTTGTCGAGTCTACCTTAATTGCTAAGTTCATTCCCATCAAATACATCGGAGAACTGGTGAGCTGGATGATTTTCGGTACTATGATGGGGCTAGTGGTCAGCCTTTTCTCCAGTATCGAACTTATGGGCGGAATCCTGGGTGGGGCTCTGGCAAGTGTTGTGGCCTTTCACGTTTATTTTGCCATCCGTACTTTTTTGCCGGAATCTTTTCCGGCAGACTTGATTTTGGTGATCAGCTACGTATGCTATGGAGCCATCCTTGGCTATACTTTATTTGCGGTGGTTAGCCACCTGAGTTCCTATGAGTTACAGTGTCTCGCTCCAGCCAAATTTTCGGCCTGGGTGAGTCCACTAAGCAAATGGCTCAAAGACTCTAATATCGACTATATCCTGATCGGTAGCCACCCGAAAAACCGAGTGTACATCAAGTGGAGCTACCAGGACAATTCCATCATGGAGCACCACGCCCGGCTATACTCGGAAAGGGGAAAAGTGTATATTGATCCACAGGATGGCGATGTGCAGGTCGAAGGACGCTGGATTACTGGCCCGGCAGCTCTCCGCAACGGCAACGATATCGTACTAGGTAAAAACAACTTCACTCGCCTACGCTTCGTGTCTAAAACCGAAGAAGAAGAGGCCTCCGGTAATATCACCATCAATAAACCGGGGGCGAAGAAGGTTACCCGATCGGCCCAAGAAACAGCCAAAATTCGTAACCAAATCACCATCACTCGGAAATAAATAAGGACAATGATTTATGTTAAACAGCTCCACTTTAGTTGGGTATTGATCTTATTAGTTGGCTGTCTGACCCCGGCACCTGCTTTTGCCTCGTTTACTGTACCGCGAGATTCGGTGCCGGTCGATACCCTTGTCCATCAGGAAAAAGCACTAAAGCCGAGTTCCTCTGAGCAGGAACAGCTGGATGCAAAGCGAAAAAGAAAAGCCAGGCAGGCGGATAAGTCAGAGAATAAGCTTTCCGCAAAGGGGGCAGACGTTGAAACAGAGGTGGTCAAACCTGTCTCTCCTAACGGTTACTCCTTTCCTCAATTCTACAGCATCAGTCTTAAAGACCCAAGCGATACTCAAAATGGAGTTGAAATTGACGAATTTGTCGCACGAATAGGCAAACTAATCAACCATCTGAATAACCCAGATTACTTCCAGGTCATGGCTATTTCCGTCAATTGTCGAATCGACGAAAGTCGATTGAGGAGACAACCAGCCAACTTTAAGGTGACAGGTTTAAAAAAGGACATTATTCTTCGTTACACCTACAACGGAATTGATATTGAGGAAAGAAAGTTTGGCGTGGACGAAGTATTGGAAACTAGACTAGACGAGTCATTGTACCGGCTGGCCCGCATTCAGGATAGATTAGCCAATCACGATAGTGGTCTGTTTAACCAAGGCACTGCGAGAGTATTATTTAACTTTCAAGAAGTTAAGAATAATACCGGTCCTCCAGGGCCACTTTTGGAGTATAAAATTTCACTCGACTTTCCCGAGAACTACTTGCAAGTATTCGACGTGATGCCAGAAATTAATGACAAGATAATCCGCTTCGGGAAGGATGAAGAGTGGAACGATTTACTTGGGGTAAAAGCCGTAAAAATGGAGGACGGAAATGTGCGCTTTTCTTTTACTGACTACGGCTATGACTATTTAATGGAGAATGCCCCAGAGGTTCAGCGGTTTACGCATCTGGTAAGTGATATTCTGGTCCCATTACTCAAAGAGCAAAAGGTCGAGCACGTCACCCTGCGCCACACGACTTACGAGGAGATCTCCTATTGGTCAGAAAACATCAGTACTGAGTTTGTTGCTGATAAAAAGCTTACGCTGGAATACTACGATGGTACCGGCCAAAGAAGCCAGCGAAACCCACCTAAAAAGGAAGTGATTGAGTCGGGGCAAATGACCACGCGCAAACTGGAACTAGCTAAACTGAAGGCCATCAGTGATGCGCTGGGCTTACAACAGGCGGAATTTTCTTTCGAAATCATCAACGATCCTAACGTTGAAGACCTGCGCACGGACGTTATCGTACGACTTAAAAATTAGACCACTATCTATGAAGCACCACTTAGGAAAAAGTTATATGCTGGTCATCGCTATTGATCGTTACCGTGATCATAGGGTGACGCCATTGCGAGATACGGTGCAAAACGTAAAAAAGCTTGTTAATTTTATCACCAAGCACTATACTTTCAACGATGCTGACATTACGGAGCTTTACAACGAAGACGCTACCGAAGAAGCCATTGATCAGGCTTTTCTCCAGTTGCGTAATCGGCTTAAGGCGGAGGACAGTTTGTTGATTATTTTCAGTGGGCAGAGTTTTTACCGCGAGGTCAATAACGAATCTTACCTGATCCCATACGATGGTTCTAGTGAAGGGATTAGCCATAACATTAGTAGCACCAACCTGGCCACTATTTATCTGCGGGATTTGAAGGCTGAAAACGTCTGCTTGCTGGCAAACGCCATTATTACCCCCTCCATCATTCAACAGCTCCGTAGTTACCAGGATAACGGTATCAATACTTTTCAACTCCTGACCACTGGGTATAGCCATGGTTCCCAAACCGACGAAGAAAAAGCCTCCCATCATTTCGTAGACCCGCTGATTGATTATCTGAAACGCCACGCCCGTGAACGACTTAGCATGCGGGAATTGCTCCAAAGTGGGGTGGATTACCTGGGGCAATACTACCGAGAGCTGAAACCTGTCTATTTCGAGCTCAACGATAACGACTGGATCATTGAGGGGGTGACGGAAGAAGATTTGATGTGGCAGCACATTTCTGCTAAACCTACCAAGGCGTCCTTGCTTAAGTATATGCTCGATTTTCCTGACGGTAAATACGCCAGTACGGCTCACATGATACATTCCACGCTTCTTTCCGAAGCTGCATGGCATGATGCCCAGGCTGAAGACACGATCAGAGCATACCGGAACTTTATCATTCTTCATGAGACCAGCGCCTACGTTGAACAGGCTAACCAACGTATCGAGGCCATTCGCCAGGCTGCAGATCGGAAGACTAAAGGGGGCGGAGAAAGCACCATCATTAGCCTTCCCGACACTTCTAATATTCCCACCTCTAAATCTCCGTCAAAAAGAAGGCTTGTCATTCAACCCGATGCAAAGGATTTATCTAAAGAAGACATTCGATCCCAGATTATTATTAATAAGCCGAAGACGGCCAAACCTCTTTATATGCAGGAGCCCAATGGGGGAGATGATAATGACGAATTGTTGAACGGAAAGTTACTTTGCCAGATTCCTCGTCGCATGCAAATTGGCCAAGGCTACACCTGTGAAATAAGAATTGCTCCGTATGAGCTGAAACAAGAAATTCTCTCGGTGGGAATGGATCTCGAGTCTTCTGACAGCCACGACATCAAAATTAGTCGAGTTATGGTTGTTGCTTTAGAAGAAGTAGGCGGGGGTAGTAATTTCAAAATCACTTCAGAAACAATGGTCGAACAGTTGATCGCAACCCGGGACTATACTTTCTGGCGATACAATATTGTTCCCCAAAGAATCGGGCAGTATAAGCTACTCGTGAAAGTGACGGCCAAAATTAATACCGAGAATTTTGGTGAACGGCAAAAATCGATCTGTGTATGGGATAAGGAAGTGCAAGTAAAGAACGAGAATGTTGAGATAGAGAACGTTTTCGATATTGTAAAAATGAACGACTCCCACGAAACTATAGATTTGGAACGCATGCGAGAACTTCTTGCCGAAGATCGGATACAAGAAGTCATGGACGAGTTAAAATCCTTTCTTAAAGGATTTGATCTGAATCTCAATAGCCAATTAGTGCTAATAATGCAGAGGTTCCGTGCCATCAAAAACCAATATGTTGGTGGAATTATCCAACCCGAACGCTACTCTACCGCACGGACCTACATTACACATCAATTGATTGGCCTCATAGATCAAATATCGGTCAAGGACCAAACAATTGTTTTTGCCGGAGTTAACGCGGATGGCCGGGGTCAGGTTTTCGATCGGATCAAAGATTATTTAGATGATTTAGTGTAATTCGGCTTTAAAACTAAAACTTCTTGAATATGAACGGAAAGAATTACCTTCTTATCATCGCTATTGATCAGTACGAGCATCATCCGCGACTAAATAATTCAGTCCGTGACGCAGAAGAAGTAGTAGATGTATTGACTACTCTTTATCAATTTAATGCGGACTGCGTTCATCGGGTCATCAACGGTGAGGCGACCGAGGAAGGTATCGATGCTAAGTTTGTTGAATTAATCAAAACTATCGAAAAGGAGGACAACCTGATAGTTTATTATTCTGGCCACGGTTACTACCGAGAAGAAGTTAAGGAAGGCTACTGGGTGACGGTAGACGGAAGAATGGGAAAGGTCACAGATTATATCTCTAACTCTAATCTGATTAAGTATATGCATCAAATCAAGGCGCACCATCTCTTTTTGATGGTGGACTCTTGTTTCTCCGGGGCCTTAGTAGAACAGATTAGAGGTGAAGGGCACGGATATGCTTATCCTTCGCGGCGTGTTTTCACCTCCGGACGAATTGAAAATGTCGTCGATGGCCCGCAAGGAGAGAATAGTCCTTTTGCCAAGGGAGTTATTGATTTTCTTAAAGGGAATATGGAAGAAGAAGTAAGCGCAACCGCAATGATTGCTGACGTAAGTAGGACGGTTCGTCACTTGGGTAAGCAACAGGAGCCGATGGAGGGTCGGTTGCGCAATTCTCGAGACAATGGTGGAGAATTTTACTTTCGCCGGAAACTCAGCGAAGAGGATCTTTGGAATGGAGCTCTAGCTAAGGGTGAAATTGAGGACTTGGAGGAATACATTAAAGTATACCCCAACGGGAATTTTATAGCCGACGCTCGGGAAGCAATTAGAAGAGTGCGCGCCCGGAAAGCTTGGAATGTTGCTCGCCGAAGAAATACGCTAGACGATTACGAAATATTCATCACCCATCACGGAGAGAGCGAATTCGCCAATAATGCCCGAGCCAGAATCCGGCAAATCCTTAATCGGCAAAAAGAAGAACTGGAGGACCGAAAAAAACGTGCAGAGCACGAAGAAATGGTTGATGAATGCCGTATGAATTATGCTGCTGCCTACAATAAAGCGATTACGCTGTTGCGTAAAGAAAAATACAGACAAGCGCAAGTTGAGTTGAGGAAGTGTCAGCATAACTATATCCCTAAACATCCCAACTTCATCCCAACAATCGAAGAGATTGAAAAGCAAATTGATATTTGTAACCGAAAATTGAACTTTAACTCTTTCCTGAATTTGGGGAAGGAAGCCTACAGGATTCGGGATTATCGTACCGCTATTACTCAACTAGCCCAGGCTCACCTACTGGATGCGGAAAACCAAGAGGTAAAACGATTACTCTCGGCAGCCAAAACTGCGGAAGAATCTGGGCGAGTAGTAAAAATTCCAGATTCCAAAAAGAGAACCAATGACCCACCACCACAAAAAAAGCAATCTACTGTAGAAGTAGTGAAGGGGCCGGAAGACAGAAATAAGATCGTCATTAAACCAAGTAAGAAGAAGGTTTCGCCCGGGGTTCAACACACCGGTAGTCGCAAAAAAGCAACGGTAGTTCTTACTACTAATACTAAAAAACTGGAAAAAAATGTCAACTTCGACAAGAAAAAAGTTACAGTAACATCACCGTCACCATCGGTGAAGAGAAAAATCAGTGATAAAGAAAAGCGGGAAAAGCGAAAAGTTGCTATCCTTGCTACCATAGGTATGGTACTGCTTTACATTTTTTTATGCTTTTTGTTTGGTGTTTTCTAGCCAAGATTAATTACATCCATCGCATTCATAGAAACCTTCAGAACGTGTCAATATCCCGAAAACGTCTAATTTGAGACTGTCTAAAGTTAGGGAAGGCTACATCAGGATATAGCCATTCTCGCGCACTTTCTATACCTCCCGACTTTTTTTGTCGATACGAGAGTGCAGATTACCATAGTGGGAGCACTGATCTACTCACGTGCCTCCCGAAGACCATTCAGGCTCCGGGCCAGCCCCCCGCCTCATCAAACATCGCCCTACCCATAACCACCGCACCTGCGCCCCCGCCAAAATTTTCGGACTACTGGTCGTTGGTTGTCCTTCCCCTCCGAAATCAGCGGACCTGCGAAGACACCCAAAACCATATCCACTCCCCACCCGTTTCCATGGCACAACCCCCAAGTGCATGATCGGCTGGCGTTTCAGACATTATTTACCCGGCGAAGGAGAAGAAACTACCTTCGATAAACTGCTGCAACTTTTCCAGGAGTTGGTGACCCACACGAGTGGCAACGTAGGCGAAGCCCTGCAGTGGCTGACCCAGCTCGACCGTCAGTACGAATTGACGAACGACGATTACTCCATCGCGGATTTTATCCAGGAGTTGATCGACAAGAACTACATCCAGCCGGGGGACGGCCCCGGCCAGCCTCCCTACGTGCCCACCGCCAAGATGGAGGGCGAACTGCGGCAAAAGGCCCTGAAGGACATCTTCGGGGAGATCAAAAAGTCCAAGCGGGGCAACCACAGCACCCGCTACTCCGGCCGGGGAGACGAGCACACGAGTGAACGCCGGCCCTTCGAGTTCGGGGACAGCCTGGACAAACTGGCGGTTTCCGAATCCCTGCGCAACGCCCAGATCAACCACGGCATCGACGGCTTCAAACTGACCCATGACGACCTGGAGGTCTACGAAACCCACTACCAGGCCCAGATGAGCACGGTGCTGATGATCGACATCAGCCACTCCATGATCCTCTACGGGGAAGACCGCATCACGCCGGCCAAAAAGGTGGCCATGGCCCTGAGTGAGTACATTACGACCCGCTTCCCCAAGGACACGCTGGACATCATCGTTTTCGGCAATGACGCCTGGCCGGTGGAGATCAAGGACTTGCCCTACCTGCAGGTCGGGCCCTACCACACCAATACGGTGGCCGGCCTCGAACTGGCCATGGACATCCTGCGGCGGCGGCGGAACCCGAACAAGCAGATTTTCATGATCACGGACGGCAAGCCCACCTGCATCAAGCGGGGCAAACGCTACATCAAGAACAGCATGGGGCTGGACCGGACGATCGTCAACCGCACGCTGAACCTCGCCGGTCGGCTGCGGAAGTTGTCGATCCCGGTGACGACCTTCATGATCGCCCGCGACCCCTACCTGGTGAAGTTCGTCGAGGCCTTTACGGAAACCAACCAGGGCAAGGCCTACTACAGCGGCGTGCAGGGACTGGGCGACTTCGTGTTCCGGGACTACAAGAACAACAAAAAGAAACGGTGATGAGCGGACGATTCCTCCTGAAGTGGTGCCTCCTCGCGGGGCTATTGATCGTTTTGGGCGCGGACGCAGGTGCCCAGTCCTTCGGTCGGGCCCGGCAATCCACGTTCGGACAGGAAGTCCCCCCCTTCCTGCGGGAAGCGCCTCCCGCCCAGCGGGTGATGGTGGACGGCCAGGAGCGACCGATTCCCCGCTTCGGTAGTCCGCTGAATCCCCGGTTCTACAACCGGCTGATGCTTCCGCTGCGCACGGATTTTTTGTCCGACTACGTCTCGGTGATGCAACTCAATCTTCCCCTCCCTTATCCCTACCTGGATAACTTCGGCGACGCCCCGAATGCTATGCCCATCCTGAGTGGCCTGCGGACGCCCGCCGAAAACTATCGGCCCTTCAATTTCCGGCAGACGGCCCCCCACCTGGCCTTCTTTTGCCGACTGGAAATAAACGAAGCGGCCAACTTCGTGATTCCGGCCAAATTCCGCCTGGGGGGGCACCGCTACTGGCAGGACGAGCTGCCCAAGCGGGAATAGCTTTTGGTCACCACCACCAAAATCTCACGCAAATGATTGCCCATTCCCACGGCTACCTTCGTCCGTTAGATCCCGACGACGTGGAGGAGTTCATTCGGTTACGGCGCGAGGGTTTCGCAAGTGCCCCGCTTTCCTTTGAGCAGTCCCCCGATGACCCGATTGATCCGGATCTCTGGCGGGAGCGCCTGGGCGCTGATCCCGCCAATAATGTCACCCTGGGGTTCTTTTTGACGGCCGCCGGCGACGAGCGGGAAGAACTGGTGGGGATCTGGGGCGTCAAACGATATGCTGCCCCGAAGCGGGCCCACCGGGCCATGATGTGGGGCGTCTACGTCAGCGACCGCGCCCGGGGACTTGGGGTAGGACGGGCCCTGATGCAGGAAGCGCTGCGGCGCTGTCGGGAGATGCCCGGCCTGGAGCACGTCATCCTGACGGTCTCCCACCACGCCACGGCGGCCATTAAGCTTTACCGGGAGGCGGGCTTTGTGGAGTTCGGTCGGGAAATTGGGGCCGCGAAAACCGGAAATACCTACATGGATGAGGTGTACATGCGGCTCGATTTAGGGTGAAATCGAAATAAAATTTGCCAAAATCGCACAAAATCAAGGAGTTACGGGTTACAATAGTAAACGCTTCTTATGACCAAGTCAGACTCCAGTCCTACAGTATTCAACGAACTCGAAAAATCCAAGCAGTTCTATCGAAATCTGTGGGGGGGCGACGACTTGCACGTCG
Organism: Lewinella sp. W8; assembly: GCF_004375085.3. Classification (GTDB taxonomy): domain Bacteria; phylum Bacteroidota; class Bacteroidia; order Chitinophagales; family Saprospiraceae; genus Neolewinella. The sequence continues at coordinate 43,810 of NZ_SNAQ03000018.1, read as the reverse complement.
GCATCTACCGGCCGGCCAAATTATCCCCTACGGAAGCCGGTCGTAAGACCACCGATAAAATGCTCAAGCTGCTGCCCCGCTTGAAGCGCGCCTCGAAGGTGTTAATCATCCAGTCGGGTTTCGGAACCGCGGCCCGCTACATTGCCACCAAGGGAAAGTGTAAGGTGGAATGCCTCAACGACGACGAGGTGCAAAATGCCTTCAACGAGCAGCAAATCGCCGAGGAAGGCCTCGAGAAAATGGTTAAGGTAACGCTGGGCGACATCGACTACATGCCCTACGCCCCGGATACCTTTGACGTGGTCATCGCCCAGGACAGTTTCAGTATTACCTCCAAGAAACGGGCCATGTTCCGGGCCATTCACCGCGTGGTGAAACCGGAAGGTCGCCTGATTTTCTCCGCGCTGATGCGCGCGGAGAACGGTTGTGATGCTTCGGCCGAGCAACTCATCGAGCAGCTTCCCGTAGAAGAATTGATTTCGGAAGAGGACTACCAGAATGATGCCCGCCGTGGTTTTTTCCAGCACGTGTATTCCCTGGATCTTTCGGACAACCTACCCATCCATTTTGAAAAACTCCTCGGTACGCTGGAGTCTGAACGCGAAACCTTCGTGGAGCAGATTAGTAAGAAATTTGTCCACCAGCGCGTCAAGGCTTATCAGGGATTCGGAGAGTTGGCCGATCGCGGTTGTCTCAAGTGGGGCATTCTGATGTTTCAGAAAATGAATGCCTAGCCAAAGGAAAAGCAGCTGGTTTTCGGATGTAGGTCGGAAAACAACCGACAAAAGGAAGTTTATCGCCATACCGGATACGGGGGAAAGGCCGTATTTTCGCCTCCCCCAAAATATTTACAGATGAAAGTAGCTGTTGTTGGTGCCACCGGCCTGGTAGGAAGTGTAATGTTTCAAGTGCTCCGGGAGCACAACTTCCCGATTACCGAACTCTACCCGGTAGCCTCCGCCCGTTCCGTTGGAAAGAAAATTCAGTACGAGGGTAAGGAGTATACCGTCATTGGTATGGAGGACGCCATTGAGCGTCGTCCCGACGTAGCTATTTTCAGTGCCGGCGGCAGCACCTCCAAAGAATGGGCCCCGAAATTTGCGGAAGTCGGCTGTGTAGTGGTGGATAACTCCAGCGCCTGGCGCATGGACCCGGACAAGCGGTTGGTAGTTCCCGAAGTGAACGCGGATCAGCTGACCGAAAACGACCTGATCATCGCCAACCCGAACTGCTCCACCATCCAGATGGTACTGGCCCTGGCGCCGCTGCACCGGGCCTTCACCATCAAGCGACTGGTCATTTCTACCTATCAGTCCTTCACCGGCACGGGCGTACCCGCCGTGCAACAATACGAAGCGGAGCGCCGTGGAGAAGATACCTCCAAAACGGATCGCCCCTACCATTACCCAATTTTCGAAAACTGTATTCCGCACTGCGACATCTTCCTGGACAACGACTACACCAAGGAAGAGATGAAGCTGGTGCACGAAACGAGAAAAATTCTTGGCGATGACAGCATCGCCATTACCGCTACTGCCGTGCGGGTGCCCGTACACGGCGGCCACAGTGAATCGGTAAACGTGGAATTTGAAAAACCCTTCACCGTCGAGGCGGTGCGGGAACTTCTGGCCGCTACACCCGGGATTATTGTTCAGGACGATGTTCGCAACAATGTGTATCCCATGCCGTTATTGGCTAAGCACCGTGATGAGGTCTTTGTGGGCCGCATCCGGCGTGATGAATCCATCGAAAATGGTCTTAACCTCTGGATCGTGGCCGATAATTTACGGAAGGGCGCAGCGACGAATGCGGTGCAAATCGCGGAGTACCTCGTCGCCCAGAAACTGATTGGAAACAATACCGCGGTGGGGGCTTAACGGAGCCTTTGCCGCACTGCATAATTTGATGGGTTCCGAAGGACCCTACTTACAATCTCTGACTGACATGAGAAATCGAATTGCCGTCTGGGGGCGTGACGCCCAGGAAAAACGTGTACTGATCACGATCGAACTTCAGGTTGCCGACAACATCGTACGCATTCAGACTTATCCTGAGAAAATCGTTACGGACGAAGTGTACCAGGCATTTATGGACAAGTGGCGCAAGGGTCAGGAGGCCGAACTTCCGGAACCGGACCGCGTCATCGCCCGTGAACTTAGCGTGTCGGAAGGTTTGTTGCCGGAGGACCTGAAGGCGGAGCAGACGGACATGATTCTGCGGGCACAAACCGAGTGGCATTTCCACGTGCTCAGCGAAAAACTTGCCCAGACCTACAAGGCGGAGTTGGCTGAACTGGAAGACCGCATTGAGCGAGCCGGAGAATACTCCTCCGACCTTTGGAACCAGGCCAAGAGTTTCTGGCAGAAAGTACAGGGCCAGTTACAAGACAAGACCCTACTGCGGGAACAGGGCAACGACATCCGTAAGCAGGTCGATAAAACCTTCGCTAAGCTGAAGGAAATGCGGGAATCCCTCAACGCGAAATACAAGGAGGAAAGCAAAGAACAGGTCGCCAAGTTCGGCGAACTGCTCGAAGACGCCGAAAAGCGGATTGGTGAGGGAACTCACCTCAACAAAGTTTTCAACGATCTCCGGGATATCCAGCGGAAATTCCATGGCGTCAAGTTCACCAAGGAAGACCGGGACGCCATCTACGGCCGGATCGATGCGGCCTTTAAGGCGGTTAAAGAGAAGAGGGGGCAAAAAGGAGGCGGAGCCTCCAATGCGCTCGGCCGTACGGAGTCCCGCTTGGAGGGCCTACTCAAGGCCATTGATCGGATGAAGTCCAGCATCGGCCGTGACGAAAAGGACCTTCAGTTCGAGCACCGCCGGATTGAGCGTACCAACGGTCAGTTAGAAAAACAGATCCGGGAGGCTAAGGTGGTGATGATCGAAAGTCGGATCGCCTCCAAGCGCGTCAAGCTGGAGGACATGGAGAAAACCAAAGTGATGCTGGAAAAGAAGATTGACCAGCAGAAGAAGCGCGCGGAAAAGGACGCCAAGCGCGCGGCCGAAAAAGCGGCGGCGGAAGCCGCTAAGGCCAAAATTGCGGCCACCATGGCCGAGCAACAGGTTTCTCCCGAGGAGCAGGCCAAATTAGAGGCCGCCGCTGCCGCCATTTCGGAAGGGAAGAAATCGGCCGCCAAGGCAAAGAAAGCTGCTGAGCCTCAGGAAAAAGATGACCAGATCGATAGCATGGTCGCCTTCAGTGAGATCACGGGCCCCCAACCTTCCATGGCCGAAAAAGCGGGTGATGCCATTGCTACGGCCATCACTACCGTATCCGACGCGGCGGACGAGGTCACCCGGGAAGGAGGACTGCTGGATCAGGCCGGTGACTTCATTGCCGCTGCGGCCGAAACCATTGGCGAAAGTCTCGAAGACGTGGCCGACACGGCCAAGGCCGTAGCCAAGGTTGCGGGGGACAAATTGGAGTCGACCGTTGATGAGTTAAAAAAATCCGGTAGCGAAGAGGAGTAAGTGGATTGGTTTTTGTCACGAATTGAAATTGCAAAATCCTGTTTTACAGATGATTAAGCAGGTTTAACCGTGATTATTGATTCACAATTACCTCAATCTGTTGTTGTCCTTGCTGCCCGAAGATTGCACTTTTGTATTGTGAGCGGGGGAAATGTCCTCTATACAGCTCCAAATTAATCGATAGATTCTGAGATTACGTTTGTTTGTGACTATTGCATTCCGGCCTTGTCTTCCCTCTATGGCCGGAATGCAACTCACTTTTTCCGCAAGTTTTCTCAGCGAAAAATATATGTTCATGGGATTATTGAAAGCCGATCACCACTGGGGTGATCGGCTTTTTTTATTTTCCAATGGCAGTGGATCCTCTTACCTTCGCGGCCATGAAAGTGCCGATCATATTTGAGGATGAACATCTCCTGGTAGTCAATAAACCGGCGGGCCTGCTTACCGTCCCGGATCGCTACGATCCCGGGATCGGGAATCTGGTCCACTACCTGGGCACGCGGTACGGGGACCCTATCCTGCCGGTCCACCGACTGGACCGCCCCACGAGTGGGGTAGTGGTGGTGGCCAGAACTCCCGCCGCGCATAAGGAGCTCAATCGGCAGTTCCGGGAGCGGGAGGTCGATAAGATTTATCACGCCCTCGTGGAGGGCGTGCCGGCGGCCGAGGAAGCAGAAATCGATGAACCCATCGGTCCCAATCCCGGTAAATCCGGTCAGATGATGGTCACGGCCCGCGGTAAGTACGCCCTGACGCTGTACAAGGTCATGGAACCCATCGGGGATCAATTCAGCCTGGTTGGCGTACAAATATTTACCGGACGAACGCACCAGATCAGGGTCCACCTGGCCTACATCGGCCATCCGCTCGTGGTTGACCCCTTCTACGGGAAACGTACGGAATTCATGCTCTCCGAAATCAAGGGGAGAAAATACCGACTGGGCAAACACACCCATGAAGAGCGTCCCTTACTGAATCGCGTACCCCTGCACGCCCATCGTCTGGCCTTCACCCACCCGGCCACCGGTGAACGGATGAGCTTTGAGGCCGAACGCCCCAAGGATATGCGGGCGGTGCTCAATCAGCTGAGGAAGCTGGTGGGGGGAGGTTGAGGTTTAAGGCTACAGGATTTAGGATCCAGGATTAAGGCTGAACACCCGGAAGAGGCTTGCTCCCCGCCCCATTGATGATTGGTCGGGTAAGCGCAAGCCGGTCGGGCAGGGTAGGATTGAGGTTTAAGGATTTAGGATCCAGGATTCAGGCTGCGCCCCCCGGAATAGGCTTGCTCCGCAAGCCGGTCGACAAGTCCAAGGAGGCTGAGCACCCCAAACCGGTCGAGGCGTTCCACGCCGAGCCATCTGCAAAGCTGAACATGATTCCGGAACAGGCTCGATCCCCGCCCCATCGACGATTAGTCGGGTAGGCGCAAGCCGGTCGAGCAGGATAGGATTGAGGCTTAAGGATTCAGGATTCAGGCTGAACACCCGGAATAGGCTTGCTCCGCAAGCCGGTCGCCAGGGCTAAAGGTTGCCACTTCACGGTGTAGTAGACGTCGGGCCAAAGGCCCTCCCTTCGCCGGATAAATCCGGCGCTACGGGATCACTAAACGGTTTTGGTAAGTTGTTGGCCGCGACCTCGAAGTGCACCCAACGCTCCGCATCGCGGAGCGCTTGGGTTCCTTTGAGGGTCGCTTCCGGGCAAGGGTAAATTGGCTAGCCAGCCTTCCCTACCGCCGGCGACCTTTTCCACGCCCGGGCTTGAAGTTCCCCTGCATGCCCGCCATGGCGGGGTTGTTGGACATCTTGTGCATCATCTTCCGCATCTGGTCGAACTGCTTGATGAAGCGGTTCACGTCGTCCATGCTCTGGCCGCAACCGCGGGCAATGCGCTTCTTGCGGGACATACTCATCAGTTCCGGTTGTGCCCGCTCCTGCGGCGTCATGCTCTGGATGATGGCCTCCACCTTGCTGAAGGCGGAGTTGTCGATGTCGATGTCCTTCATCATTTTCTTCATCCCCGGGATCATGTTCAGCAGGCTCTTGATGTCCCCCATCTTCCGGAGTTGGTTGAGCTGGCCGAGGAAATCATTGAAGTCGAACTTGTTCTTCTTGATTTTCTTTTCCAGCCGCTTGGCTTCCTCCTCGTCAAACTGATCCTGGGCGCGTTCTACGAAGGAGATGATGTCACCCATGCCCAGAATGCGTTGGGCCATCCGGTCGGGGTGGAACACGTCCAGCGTGTTCATCTTTTCTCCGGTAGAGACAAATTTGATGGGCTTCTGTACGGTGTACTTCACCGAAAGGGCGGCACCACCGCGGGTGTCACCGTCCAGTTTCGTCAGTACGACACCGTCGTAGTTGATCCGGTCGTTGAAGGCTTTGGCGGTATTGACGGCATCCTGACCCGTCATGGAGTCCACGACGAAGAGCGTTTCGTTGGGGCTGATCGCTTCCCGCACCTCGCTGATCTCCTGCATCATCTTCTCGTCGACGCTCAGTCGACCGGCGGTATCGACGATGACGACGTCGTACTTGTTGTCCTGGGCGTGCGCGATGGCGTTCAGCGCAATTTCTACCGGGTTCTTGTTCTCCGGCTCTTTGTAAATGCCCGCTCCCACCTGCTCGGAGAGGACCGTCAGCTGGTCGATGGCGGCGGGACGATACACGTCACAGGCCGTCAGCAGGACCTTGAGTTTCTTCTTTTCCTTGAGGTGGAGCGCCAGTTTACCGCTGAAGGTCGTTTTACCCGAACCCTGCAGGCCCGCAATCAGGACTACGCCCGGATTGCCCTTGACGTTGATCCCCACGGACTGTCCGCCCATCAACTCCGTGAGCTCATCCTGGACAATCTTAACCATCAACTGGCCGGGTTTGACGGCCTTCAGCACGTTTTCGGTGCCCAGTGCCTTTTCCTTGACCTTATCCGTAAACTCCTTGGCAATCTTGTAGTTGACGTCCGCGGCAACGAGGGCGCGCCGGATCTCTTTGATGCTCTGGGCTACGTTTATTTCGGTGATCTTGTTATCCCCCGTCAGGGTTTTAAAGGCACCTTCAAGGCGTTCACTTAAACTGTCAAACATGCTGCGATAAATTTCGGGCTGCAAATATACTTCAGGAGGCTGGGAAAAACGGGATGTGCGACCATTTGGGTCCCTTCATAAATTCCGATAGTGCCGTGCTTCATTTTGGCTAAAGCAGGTGCCATGATATTTCGGAGGGGCCGTGTCGTGGGATTACGAACCGTTATGCCCCCGATTTTCGCCAGCTACATAACGTCGTCCGGGCCTTTTTGGGTTGACAAAAGCACCGGATTGTGACCAAGTGAAGGCGATTGCCGTCATAGAATACCGAAGGGATAACCTCAGGCGAAATGTCGTTCGGGGCCCGTCGGGTACCTCCGCGAGGAGCTTATGGGGGGAAGAATGAGGATTATCGGCACCGAAACCACAGAAAAAGTGGCCTTTACGCTTACCTTATCACTTCATATGACTAAATTGGCTTGAGATTTTACCCCCTCAACGGAGGAGGTTGCCAACCCCGAGAAAAACCAGAAAGTAAAAATAAACTGGGCGGCTTTCGCACGGAAGAAAGGCGCCCCTGAAGATCATTATTCACTACACCCACCATCTATGTCCACACTAATGCGAATTTTAGTGATGTTTCTGGTGTGGTTGGCCTTTACCGCCGTCACCTTTTACACCTGCGTTCAGCCGCAGTGTTGTGGTGATGCGGACGTCATCACGAACACTGACGAGACCACCCCCGCTGAAGTCACCAATAATTATGCTGTTGTTTCGAGCCTTGGCTCCGCGGATGTATTGACCGGTACCGAATGGCCAGCGCTGCGCCAGCGACTACTCGACCAGTACAACGCCAACCCCAATCAGTTATTAGAAATATATGGCCATTACTATCCGAGCGAAGCCGTTCCGGATGGTTACGAAAACATGGGCTTTTTGCGTGCCGATCGCATCAAGGACCTGTTAGTCCCCGATATTCCCGCCGACAAAATCGTAACCCTTGCCCGCCGGATGGACGGCGCTACTCCCGCCGCGGAGGACAAGTGGCAGGCCGGAACCTTCAATATGAGTGAGCCGCAGCGGGAAGATGAGCCCGACAAGGCAGAAATCGTCGAGCTGGACCAGAACGAAATCATCGTTCGCTTTCCCTTCGGCTCCGCGACAAATTCCCTGGACCAGGAGGTAGAAGACTACCTTGAAAAGCTGGCGGACCGCCTGAAGGCAACCGAGGAAAACGTCACCATCATTGGCCATACCGACAGCCGTAGCTCGGCTGAATTCAACATGCGCTTAGGGCAGCGACGGGCAGACTTCCTTAAGGATGTCCTGGTGCGCAACGGAGCCCCGGCGGATCGGATTACTACCGAATCGGAAGGGGAAACTAATCCAGTGGCCACCAACGATACGGATTCCGGAAGACAACTCAACCGGCGTGCCGTCGTCAAACTCATCCCCTAAATCACCTTTCTTCCAACGCAACACACATTAACCATGAGTAATATTTTTCTTCAAGTAGAGCCAACGCTGTGGGGTGCCTGTTTTTGGTACTGGCTATGGACCGGTCTTGCCTTTCTGCTGGGCTGCCTGATCTGCCGACTTCTCAGCGGAGGAGGAGATAAGCACGACGATTACGAGGAAGTAAAGGCTGACCGTGATCGCTACCACGCCGCCGCCACGAAGTGGGAGACGGATTACCAGAGCATCAAGTACCAGCTCGAGGAGAGCCAGAAGGCGGAGGCTGACCTCCGCGCGGCCCTGCAACGCTGTGAGTCCGATAAGCACATGCTGCAAGTTCAGGTCGATCAGGCTTCCACCGATGACGGAAGTACCGCCCTGGGAGTTGCTGGCGGCCTCGCCGCCGGATCCCTGACCAGCGACGAAAGCGCTGGCGGAGGTTCCGTCTACGCCGGACTCTTCAACAACGATAACTTCCAGATCATCGAAGGCGTCGGGCCGAAGGTGAATCAGGTACTTATTGACGCGGGCTACAAAACCTGGGATGACCTGGCTAAGGCCGACGCCGATGACCTCCGTAAGCACCTGGATGCAGCCGGCAAGCGCTTTGCCCTCTGCGATCCTACCAGCTGGCCCCACCAGGCGTCGCTGGCCGCCGCCGGAGACTGGGACGAACTGATTCGCTACCAACGCTTCACGGACGCCGGCCGGGAAACCACCGGCGACTTCGAAACGCCCTCGAAGTTTGAGAAGCTGGCCACCAAGAAACTTGGGTTCAGCAGCGTCAAGCCGGAAGACCTCAAGGTAATCGAAGGGGTAGGACCAAAGATTGAAGGACTCCTGAAGGAAGGAGGCATCAACAACTGGTCCGAACTGGCGAACACCTCGGTAGAGCGTATCCAGGAAATCCTGGACGCTGCCGGTCCCCGCTACAAGCTGGCCAATCCCCGGACCTGGCCACAACAGGCGGCGCTGGCCGCCGCCGGAAACTGGAGTGCCCTCAAGGCACTGCAGGACGATCTCCAGGGAGGTGTATAACCTTCTTTGAGACTAGTAGATTGCTGAGGTATTAACCTCAAATATTCCGGCCCCATCTCCTTCGGGAGGTGGGGCCGCTTTTATGTAGGGTCAGGGACGTGGGAGTTGTGGAGACTTCGGGAAAACTTCCCGTAGTTCCCGTCGTTATTCCTTGCATGAAATGGTTACGTCGATTAGGATACGTTTTGGTGGGTGGCTACGTATTGATCTGCATCTTGCTTTACGCCGGCCAGGAGCGACTGCTTTTTCACCCCCGGGCGCTGAACGCGGATTACCGTTACGAAAATTACCAAGAGGTTTGGGTGCCCACGGACGATGCTACTCGCCTGCACGCCCTGCACCTGCGCGCTGCGGCCAATACGGACCCTGCCGCCCGCAAAGTCGTGCTCTACCTGCACGGTAACGTGGGCAACAACCGCAGAAGCCTGCACCAGACCCGGGCGCTGCAGCAAATCGGCGTGGACCTGCTGCTGATTGACTATCGGGGATTCGGAAAAAGTGAAGGGGCCCTGACGACGGAGGAGCATCTGACGGAAGACCTTCAGGAGGCCTACGATTACCTGCGCGAGGAGCTGGACTACGCCGAAGAAAACATTACCGTGGTGGGGTATTCCCTGGGCTCCGGCCCGGCAAGCTATTTGGCGGCGGAAAATAATCCCGGCAACGTGGTCCTCGTGGCCCCCTACACCAGTCTGACGGACATGAAGAATGAGTTTTTCTGGATGTTCCCTGACTTTCTGATGCGGTATCCGATGGACAACGCGAAGCGGCTGCGGGAAAGCAATGCTCCAGTGACCATCCTGCACGGTACGGCCGATGAACTGATTCCCTTCCGGATGGCCGAAGAACTGGTCTCCATCGACCCCCAGCGGATTAATCTGCGACCGCTGGAGGGGCAGGGCCACCGGGGCGCCATCCTCAGCCGCACCTTCGGGGAGGTAGTGGGCGCGATTGCCATGGGGAAGTAACAATTGCAAGTTTAACCACCGAAAATTGGTGGGCAAGTGCACCGACTAAATCGCTACCTTAGCACGGCAAACCACCCGCTAATGACCATGTTTCGTGCCCTCGCACTTAGTTTACTACTGGGAACCCTTATGAGCTGCCAAGAAACCCGCCCCGTATACACCAGCCTTGACGAGTATCCGATTTATCCCCACGGCGATCTCGGCGCGAAGTACACCACGGAGGCAACAACCTTTAAACTCTGGTCTCCCGCCGTGGACGCCGCCCGGGTGAAGCTCTACCGCGAAGACAGCGGTGACCTGGCCCCCATGCGGGTACTGGACATGGAAGAGATCGATGGGGCCTGGACGGCCATCGCGGAAGGCGACATGGACGAGATTTACTACACCTTCCAGGTAAAGCAAAACGGGACCTGGCAGGAAGAAGCCACCGACCCCTACGCCCGCGCTGCGGGAACCAACGGCACCCGGGGACAGGTGATCGATCTGGCGGACACCAACCCCGAGGGCTGGGCGCAGGACACCGCGCCGCCGCTGGCGGCGGCAACCGACGCCATCCTCTACGAACTGCACGTGCGGGACATCAGTCTGGACCCCCGGGCCAACATCGAGCATCCCGGAAAATTTCTGGGGCTCACCGAGCGCGGAACGGCCACCAACCAGGGAGACGCCACCGGGCTGGATCACCTCATCGAGTTGGGCGTCACGCACGTCCACCTGCTGCCCTCTTTCGATTACCTCAGCGTCAATGAGGCCCAAACGGAGGAGGCCCAGTACAACTGGGGCTATGACCCCCAGAACTACAACGTTCCGGAGGGCAGTTACTCGACGAACCCCCGCAACGGAAAAGTGCGGGTACGAGAGTTTAAGCAGATGGTCAAGGCATTGCACGATGCCGGTATCCGGGTGGTCATGGACGTGGTGTACAACCATACGGGTAAGAGCGCCGACAGCCATTTCCAGCATCTGATTCCGGATTATTTCTACCGCTTCAACGAGGACGGAAGCTTCAGCAACGCCAGTGGGTGCGGTAACGAAATTGCCAGCGATCGGCCGATGGTGAGAAAATACATCCGGGAATCCCTGGAGTACTGGGTGAAGGAATACCACGTCGACGGCTTCCGCTTTGATTTGATGGCCATTCACGACATCGCCACGATGAATGAAATCAGCCAGTCGCTGCACGCCCTGGATTCCACCATTCTCCTGTACGGGGAAGGCTGGACGGCCGGAGACTCGCCGCTGCCCGTTGAGCAGCGGGCCCTCAAGGCGCATACCCCGCAGCTGGACCGCGTGGCGGCCTTCAGTGATGACCTGCGGGACGGACTCAAGGGAAGTGTGTTTAACCACGAAGAGCAAGGCTTCGTCAGCGGTGCCCACGGACGGGATATGTCGATCCGTTTCGGCATTGTTGGGTCTACCTTTCACCCGCACGTGAACTACGACAGCGTAAACTACTCCAATGAGCCCTGGGCGAAGGAACCGGCCCAGTGCATCAATTACGTCAGCTGCCACGATAACCATACCCTCCGGGACCGACTGGCCATTTCCAACCCCGGAGACCCGCCGTCTTACCGCTCCCAGATGCAGCGCCTGGCGCTGGCCATCGTCCTGACCTCCCAGGGCATTCCCTTCCTGCACGCCGGATCGGAAATGGAGCGTACCAAAAACGGAGACGAGAATAGTTACAAAAGTGGTGACGGGGTCAACGCCATCCGGTACGCCGGAAAACGGGCCAACAAGCTTACCTACAATTATGTCCGGGGGCTCATCGAGCTGAGAAAACAACACCCCGCCTTCCGACTGGGCAGTACCGAAAAAATTACGGGTCACCTGGAGTTTGCACAAACCAACGATGACCAGTTGGTGGTCTATCGTATTCAGGATGCTCCCGGTGATGCGTGGAGCGACATCCTCGTCGCCTTCAACGGCAGCGGGCAGGCCAAGCGCATTGAGCTGCCCGAGGGCAGCTGGACGACGGTCGCCAACGGCCGGGAAGTGAACCCGGAGGGCATCGGCGGGGAGCGGGAGGAATGGACCTACGTAGACGGGAGAAGTGCGCTTATTTTGGTGCGGTGAATTTTTCACCTCTCCCCAACCCCTCTCCGGAGGAGAGGGGCTATAAAAACGCGAGGCGTTTTTTATAAATGAAAAACATTCCTTTAATCCTTTATATGGAGGAAGGGGGCTATAAAAACGCAAGGCGTTTTACTACCAAAATCGTTAAATTGCTCCCCTCTCCAGCGACATTGGAGCGGTACGGAGAGGGGCTGGGGGAGAAGTTGAAATCATTATTGATGGACCAAATATTACCGCCTAACCCAGACCAATACATTACCAAACCCGAACCATGAAATATTTAGGTATTCTCCCCTTATCCCTCCTTTCCCTGCTGGTCTTCGCTCAGGATCCGGTTGGTCCCGTTTTTGAAAATGGGGAGGCACAGATTGTCCCCGAATTTGAAGATCCCAAAGACTGGCTGCGCCATGACTTATGGGTGGAGACGGAGTTCGATACGGACGGAGACGGACAACCGGACCGGATGCACGTGGCGGTCACCCGTCCCAAGCAAACCGAGGAGGGCCTGAAGTTACCCGTAGTGTATAATACCAGCCCCTACTTTGCCGGCGTGGCCGGCAATGCCGAAGGCCTTTTCTGGGACGTCAGGCACGAACTGGGGGAGAAAGCCAAACCACGCACCCACGTAGAGGTGGTCCGGCGTGGCGAACGGCCGATCATTTCCAACGGACACATCCGGGATTGGGTGCCGCGGGGCTACATCGTCGTCCATTCTTCATCCCCGGGAACGGGGCTTTCGCAGGGCGCCCCCACCGTGGGCGGAGATAATGAATCGTTGGCCCCCAAGGCGGTAATCGACTGGCTCAACGGACGAGCGAAGGGATACACCACCCCGGATGGTGACGAGGAGGTGGATGCCTACTGGACCACCGGAAAGGTGGGCATGACGGGCACTTCGTACAACGGAACGCTGCCGCTGGCGGCGGCCACCACCGGAGTGGAAGGCCTGGAGGCCATCATTCCCGTAGCGCCCAACACCTCTTATTATCACTACTACCGCTCCCACGGACTGGTACGCTCTCCCGGTGGTTACCTCGGGGAAGACATTGACGTGCTGTATGACTTTATCCACAGTGGCGATGAGGCCAAACGTCCCTACAATAACGCCACGGTGCGCGATAAGGAAATGGCCGCGGGAATGGACCGCGAGACGGGAGACTACAACGAGTTCTGGGCCGGCCGGGATTACCTCAACGACATGGAGCCCATGAAGGCCGCCCTGTTGATGTCCCACGGCTTCAACGACTGGAACGTAATGCCAGAGCACAGCTACCGGATATACAAAGCGGCGAAAGAAAAGGGGCTTCCCGCCAAAATTTACTACCACCAGAACGGCCACGGTGGGCCACCGCCCTTCTCCATGATGAACAAGTGGTTTACCAAGTACCTGCACGGAGTAGATAATGGAGCGGAAGAGGGGCCCAAGTCGTGGATCGTTCGGGAGAACGATGACCGGCAGGACCCGACGGCCTATCCGGATTACCCACACCCGGACGCGGAGATGGTCACCGTTTATCCGTCGGGGGCTGCGCCAAAAGTGGGCGGTCTGGGCATGGATGCCGGCATGGCGAAGGGTAAGGAAACCCTCGTAGACAATTACTCCTTCTCCGGTTCTGCCCTGGCGCAGGCCGAGCATACGGAGCACCGGCTGCTCTACCTGATGCCCGAGTTGCAACAGCCTGTGCACCTCTCCGGGGTGCCCGAGATCACCGTACGGCTGGCGAGCAATATGCCCGCCGCCAACCTTTCCGTGTGGTTAGTTGCCCTTCCCTGGGAGTCCGGTCGGCGGAGCAAAATCACCGACAACATCATCACCCGTGGTTGGGCGGACCCCCAGAATCACGCCTCCCTCACCGAGAGTGAGCCCCTGAAGCCGGGCAAGTTTTACGACGTGACCTTCACCCTCCAGCCCGACGATCAGGTTATCCCCGCCGGACAACAAATCGGTCTGCTGATCTTCTCCAGCGACCGGGAATTCACCCTCTGGCCGGAGCCGGGTACCGAGCTGACCGTAGACCTCAAGGGCACCAGCCTGAAACTTCCCGTGGTGGGGGGTAAGGTGATGTTGGAGCAGGCGCTGAAAAAATAGGATGACGATTGTTTCGGGCGAGGGGCCGCGGGTGCCGGGTAGTTTGGTGGGGCTATGGTAATTGTAGAGCGATCCTAATCCCCGTCAATGTAGATCACAGTGCGGTGTCCAAACGTACCTGGCCTTTCTTGATCTACTTTGCACCTGCGCTCCGCCGCCGTGAGGAGGATTGAGGATTAAGGCTTCAGGATTAAGGTTTTGGAATCACGCTAAATCCTTCGTCCTCAATCCTCAATCCTAAATTTTCCTTCCTACCTTCGCGACATGTCCAGTAAATACGAGAAAAGGGGCGTTTCCGCCACGAAATCTGAGGTACACGAAGCCATTAAGGGGCTCGACAAGGGGCTTTACCCCAAAGCCTTCTGTAAAATTCTTCCGGATGTGGTTGGCGGAGATGCCGACTGGTGTAACGTGATGCACGCCGATACCGCCGGCACCAAGACCAGTCTGGCGTATCTCTACTGGAAAGAGACCGGTGACCTGAGTGTCTGGGAAGGGATCGTGCAGGACAGCCTGGTGATGAACCTGGATGACATGGGCTGCGTTGGGGCGGTCAACGACGTACTGGTCAGTTCCACCATTGGCCGCAACAAGAACCGTATTCCCGGGGAAGTCCTTAAGACCATCATCCAGGGGGCACAGAAATTTGCCGACCGGATGGCCGAAGAAGGCGTGGCCCTGCACATGACCGGCGGCGAAACCGCCGACGTGGGGGATATCGTGCGCACCATCGACGTGGGCTTCACCACCTTTGCCCGCCTGCGCCGGGATGAGCTGGTCATCAATGACATCAAGCCCGGAAACGTAATCGTCGGGCTGGCCAGCTACGGACAGGCATCCTACGAGGATGCCTACAACGGTGGGATGGGCAGTAATGGGCTCACGAGTGCCCGCCACGACGTGTTCCGGCACGAGTACGCAGATAAGTATCCGGAGAGCTTTGATCCCGAGGTGCCCAAGGAAGTAATCTACACCGGTTCCCGCTCCCTTACCGAGGAAATCATGGTGGACAACGGACTGATGATTCCCGTGGGGAAACTGGTCCTGAGCCCCACCCGAACGTACCTCCCCGTCCTTAAGGTATTGCTGGACGAGCTACGGCCAAAACTGAACGGACTCATCCACTGCACCGGAGGAGCCCAGACCAAAGTGGTCAAATTCATCGATCGGGTGCGGGTGGTCAAGGATCAGCTGTTTGATGTGCCCCCCTTGTTTGACCTGATCCGCGGAGAGAGTGGCACCGACTGGCGGGAAATGTATCAGGTCTTCAATATGGGCCACCGCCTCGAGGTATACCTGCCGGAAGAGGAAGCCCAGACGGTAATTGATATTGCCACAAAGTTTGGGATCGACGCCCAGGTGGTCGGACACGTAGAATCCGCGGATCGACCTACGGTAAGCTTGCATACGCCCGGTGGCGTGGAGGATTACTTTGAATAGTAATGTAGGCTGAGGCTAAGGAGTAGGCTTGCTCCGCAAGCCGATCGCAAAGCATCAGAAAGAAATTATGAAAGCAGGCTTGCTCCCCGTCCCACTCAAAATTGGCCGGACAAGCGCAAGCCGGTCGCCCGGTCGCAAAGCATCAGGCAAAGTGAAACGCTTTCTCTCTCTTCGACCTGGAAGGCCGTCCCTCAGGTGGAGCAAGGTTTGCCGCCGTTCACTGAACGGCAAGGGCCTTGCGACCGAAATCCTCGGCGCAAATATGCCTTCTCCCCGATGGAACTCACCTATTCTACCCCGGAAACATCCCGGCCGTAACCGGTAATGGTTTCCCCCAGACCCGTTCATCGGCTAAGAGGCTGAAGATCGCAGTTGGAGTGTCCAGCTGATGTTCCCGAATGGCGGTGATGGCCCGGGCGTCGTCCCGGAGAATCGCAGAAGGATCCTGATAATGGGCGATCATGCTCTGGAAGGCCTGCATCAGCCGAGGAGGGAGTTTTCCCATTTTTTGATGATAATCCACGATGGCTGGCCAAATCCGGGTACGGATCTTAGTCAGGGAGTTGAGGGAGATGTCCGCCAGATGGTGATGAAGGTAGGGGTTGGCCAGTCGATCGAGCATTGCCCGGACGTATGCTTCTCCGGGCTGGTCTTCCTCCGACAGGCTGGGGTAGAGCTCTTCATTAAGGAGTTCCCGCACCCAGTCCGTCCATTCAGGATCGGTCAGGAATTCCCGTACCGTTCGAAATCCTCGGGGAAGTCCCATGGCCACCATTGACGTGTGGGTGGCGTTCAGTAGTCGCACCTTGGCGTTGCGTATCGGTTCCAGCGAAGACGTGAAGTTGACTAAGTGGGAAGGGGCTTCAAAAATCGGTTCCGGACTTTTGATGGACCACGAAAAGTAGGGCTCAGCGCAAACGGCCAAGGCAGGCTGGTCTTTGGTATTTGCCGGACACTTACCGGTCACGATGCGGTCTACCAGGCTGGAATGGGAGGGACAGTGATCGGCAAGCCAGGTAGAAAAGGCATCCCCCAGCTCCCAGATTTGGGCGTAATGAAGCAGCTGTGATTTGAGGAGGGGACCGTTATCGTCTACCAGCTCAAGGGGCAACAAGGTCACCCCGGCGGTAGCAGCCCCGCGGAAGTGGGAGAACCGGTGGTAAAGCCACTGGGTAAGCTTTCCGGGAAAGGTGGCCGCGGGTTGTCCTGAAGGAAGGGGCTCGTCCGCTATCTGAAGACCCGCCTCCGTGGTGTTACTGACTACGAACCGAAGATTGGGTAAGGATGCACTGCTCAGAAAATCGTCAAAATCTTCCCAGGGATAGACTATTCGGTCGATGCGATCCAGGAGGGTGTCTTGGGAGAAAGGTTGGCCGTTTTTTAGTCCCTGGAGTCGACAGGTGAATTGGCCCCGGGATTGTTCCAGGTTCGTGTAGGGGCCACCATTAGTTGGCCGGATCAGGACGCAGTGGTTGTTGCCCCGGTGTTCCGGTAATTGCTCGAGTAACCAAACGGTGAAGGCCAGTTGAAAATTTCCACCTCCAATCAGGGCCCATCGTGCCGCTGAGTTATCCCGGATGATCATTTCGACCTGTTTTACTTCCGCCTATTTCTCCTAGGACAGACGGATGTCGGTGTAGGGCTGCAAGCGACTGCGGAGGAAGATGAGATTTCTGCGCATGTGGGTCTCGATGGTTTTCTGGCTTACCCCGCAGTTCTTGGCGATTTGTTGGTAAGTAAGTCCTTCAAACCGGTTGAGCCGGAAAATGTGCTGGCCTTTGGGCGGGAGGTCGCTGATGGCCTTTTCGATCAGGTCATCGAGTTGGTTGGCGGTAGTGCATTGGTCCGGAGTGGGGGAGGGACAGGGACGGTGAATGGGCAGCTCTCCCGTGATGGTTCGCTGGCGGTTTCGCTTGCGCAGATAATCGATGCAGCGATTCCGGACGGCGGAGCGCAGGTAGGCGGCGGTATTACTGTGAATGCTCAGGTCGTTGCGCTGTTTCCAGACCTTGGTGAATACGTCCAGTACTACCTCCTGCGCCTCATGGGGGCAACCTAATGTCCGCTGTGCGTTGCTCAGCAAGGGGGAGAAGTACTGCGAGAAAAAGGCGTTAAATTCCTTTTCGTCGGTGGGGCCATTGGTGGTAAACCCAGAGGTACGTAATGGCGATAGGCTCATGATCAACTGTTTGAATGATTGGGGTTAAGGGAGGAAGCTCGAACAATAACTTTGGGAGAGATAACCAGCCGATTGGCGGTCTCTGCCTTCTTTTTCTTCTGTTTCAGGGATTCGATGGTCCGCCTCGCCGTCTCGCGGCCCATCAGGAGGGTACACTGATCAACGCTGGAAAGGGTGGGGGTTAATAATTCGGTAAAGGGCTCATTGGCAAAGCCGATGAAGGCCAGTTCTTCGGGGACCTTTACCCCCAGTGTCTGGGCGGCCTTCAGTCCGCCCGCAGCACTGTAATCACTGGCGCTGAAAATGGCATCGGGGCGTTCGGGGAGGCTCCACAGCTTTTTGAAGGCCTCCTTGCCACTGTCCAGATGGGAAACAATATCCACGACGAACTCCTGGCGAACCTCCCGGCCGGCGTCCGCCATGGCGTCGAGGTAGCCCCGGTAACGATCCCGGTAAATGTGGAGGTGTTGTGGCCCACGAAGGTGAGCGATAAGTTGGTAGCCCTGGTCGATGAGGTGGGTGGTGGCCAGGTAGGCCCCCTGAAAATCATTAATCACCACGGAAGCGGCGTTCAACCCCTGGGGTACATTGTCGAAAAACTGTACCGGGATGTTGGACGAGGAGGTGATCTGCTCGTAAAACCTACTGTTGTTTTCGCCGTCCTTGGCGGTGGAGATCATAATTCCATCTACCTGTAGCCGGCGGAGGGTTTCCACCATTTCGCGCTCCCGGGCGGAGGAATCGTAACTCTGGCAGACAACCACCCGGAACCCGGACTCGTCCGCTTCTTCCTCAATGCCCCGAATAATACTGGCAAAAAACGTTCGGTCCGCGGCGGGAATGATGACCCCCAGAATGTTACTTCTGCCCCGTCGGAGGGCCGCCGCAATATGGTTGGGTTGGTAGTTGAGTTCCCGGGCCTTGGCGATTACCAGTTCGCGGGTACGTTCACTCACCGCCGGGTTTCCACTGAGGGCGCGACTAATGGTCGAAGCATTCAGGCCCAGTGCACTGGCGATATCATGAATGGTCGTTCTGGCAGGCGTTTTACTCAAAATTTGTGCAATCGTTTGCGGTCCCTCGTTCTCTTTGATGCGAAATTATGCATTCAAAGGATTGCCGTAAATATAGTAGGATTTGCGACTTTAATTCGCACTTTTTGTTACGGAAAAGAATAAAATTTGGAAAATTTAGGAGCTGGTACGCTGGGTAATGTTTCCGGCAGAAAAGGAGGTAAGTCGCTAATTTTGGGACTAATTACCTGATAAACTGATAGTTAGATTGGGGGCGTATTAGACTGATATTCTTGGGATTGTAGATAAATTCGGGGTCTCAGTTCACGGGCAAAAGGTGACGGATAAAAATCTTCCGGCAAGAACGGAAAATTTTGCAATCGATTGCAAAATGATTAGACGGTGAATTTCACGCGTCTTCACTGAGGGGGGCTGGCTTAGCTAAGGTTGGTGAAGTAGACGTGTGTTCTGGGGTTGAAGTCCAAAGAATGAGGTGATTAGTACATTAATTAGTCTTATCGGTGGCAAAAACCGCCTTCGGAGTAGGTCAACCAAAAATCCTGTTTACTTTTGCGCCACTCCTTAAGGGGGGATTCTTTTGTCGGCTGACTTACCCGCCCAGCCATAGGGAAAGAAAAATCCCGTTTGTTGAGTCACATTTGTATGATAGCTGGTTTTCCTATTTTCAGGACCAGTACTTAGTCAAACTGCTCCGGTATGAAAAGAATTTTACTTCTCTTTTTACTCCTATCTATTTCCGTTGCGGCCTTCGCCCAAACTGCACTTTCTGGTAAAGTCATCGATGTTGACTCCGGAGACCCTTTGCCCTTTGCTTCCGTTTCTCTTTTTAAGGAGGGAGCTTTCTACCAGGGTACCAATACGGACATTGACGGTAACTACTTCTTCTCTAACATTGACCCGGCTACCTACGATATTAAGGTAGACTACACGGGCTACCCGCAAACTCAGTTGACGGGAATCCCGGTCAAGGCCGGCCAGACCAACGTGGCCGACGTTGAGGTAACCGCCGACGGCGGGGTTAACCTTGACGTGGTGGTAGTAAAGGACTTTAAGGTCCCGCTGATTGAACAGGATAATACGACCTCCGGTCAGACGGTGACCTCAGAACAGATTCGGAGTCTACCTACCCGGAGCATTAACCAGATTGCCTCCATTACGGCGGGTGCCTCCTCTACGGATGAAGGTGGAGCAATCAACATTCGGGGCTCTCGGTCCAACGCCACGGACTACTTCGTGGACGGTGTGCGGGTTTCAGCCACCAACCTGCCGGAATCAGAAATTGAGCAGCTCCAGGTAATTACTGGTGGGGTAGAAGCACGGTACGGTGACGTAACGGGCGGTATCATCTCCATCACCACTAAAGGACCAAGCAACAAGTTCAGCGTCAACGCCGAGGCGGAGACCAGTGAAGGCCTGGATGCTTACGGCAATAGCCTGGTTGGACTGGCCATCAATGGTCCCATCTTGCGAGACAACCAAGGAAGTTCCATCCTTGGTTTCCGTTTGTCCGGCCGCTACACCTACCGGGAAGATGATGACCCGAGTGCGGTGCCCATTTACCGCATCAAAGAAGACAAACTTGCCGAATTGGAGGCTAATCCGGTATTTGCAATCTCGAGACAAGATGGTGATGATGTTTCAATTGTAGCGGCTGACTTTTTGACCAACGACGACGTCACGGCCCTCGAAACGCGGCCCTTTGAAGCCTCCGACAACCTGAACCTGAACGGTCGGATTGACGCTCGCCTCAGCGACGCCATTGACGTTTCGCTTTCTGGCTTTTATGGCAACTCTAGTAACCAATTTACGCCATCTGAAAACAGTGGTAACAGTTGGCGGTTGCTAAATGCTCATAACAACCCTACCTCCTTTGGCGATAACTACCGGGCCAACTTCCGTTTCCGCCACCGTTTGGGTGGTAATGGGGTGGCCGGGGAAGGTGCCGGAAAGAGTCTGATCCAGAAGGCCAACTATACCCTGCAGTTTACTTACGAAAACAACCGCTCTGATGTTGAAGACCCCCGCCACGGTGATAATTTCTTTGACTACGGCTACGTCGGTTCATTTGATGTAGATTATGTTCCGGTTTATGCAATTGTGCCCGATTCAAACGGGGTTTTTATTCCCATCCATACCGATTACCGGGAAGTATTGAGAAGTTTTGACCCATCAACTTCGCGAAATCCCGTTTTATCCAATTACAATTTAGGAAACCCCTTTGCAACGGGGCCTGATATTGATTACAGTAATGGTTTGAATTATGGAATTCTAAACAATCCCTCTTCTTCGGAGCAATTTCGAGAGGATCCAATCTCAGTTGATCGGTTCAGTGTGATAAATGGAAGGACATTAAACTTCTTGAATAATAGTTGGAATTTCCACCAGAATGTGGGGACCGTCTATAATCTCTATCGAAAAACTGATAGTGATTTAATTACTTTTCAGGCAAATGCAGGTTTTGAAATCGTTCCCGGTAGTTCGGATAAGAGTCGTCACAGCATCCAGTTCGGGGTGATTTATGAGCAAAGGGCACAGAGATCATATTCCTTAAACCCAAGGGGACTTTGGACACTTGGTCGACAATTGGTTAATTCTCACATTCCGTCAGTAGCACAGACAAATACTGTAGTAGATTCTGTCTTTATTGATTTTGAGGGCAGCAGTAATTCACTTCCGTACCAAGGGACAGCATTGGTTCTTTCACCTACTGTAGACTCTGGCCCCGTAGAGGCAGGGAAATTCATCACATCCTTGCGCGAATCATTGGGAGTCCCTTTGAATCAACACGTTAACATTGATGGGCTGAGTCCGGATCAGTTAGAACTTGAAATGTTCAGTGCAAGGGAGCTTACCCAAGCTGGACTTTTAAACTACTTCGGCTACGACTACCTGGGGAATGAATTTGACGGAAACTTTGACGACTTCTTTGCCCTGGATCCAATTACCGGACGCCGGACCTTTAACGTTGCGCCCAACCGCCCAATCTACGCGGCGGCCTACCTACAGGATAAGTTTACGATCAACAAGATGATCTTCCGCCTGGGGGTACGGATTGATCGTTACGACGCCAATACCCGGGTACTCAAAGATCCCTACAGCCTTTACGAAATTATCGGTGCGGGAGATTTTCACGATCAGTTTGGTGGGCAACAACCCGGAAGCATCGGTGATGATTACGCCGTGTACACCAGCGAAGACAACGGAACCGAAGTGCAGGCGTACCGCCGCGGCGATGACTGGTTCCTCCCCGACGGTACACCCACGAATGGCCCCCAGGAGATCGACGGTATTCGTTCTGGTCTGGTTTTCCCCAAGTACGCGAACCCCGCCGTCCACGACGTGGCCAACTTCATTAAGGAAGATGACTTTACCGTAGAAACTTCCTTCCAGGACTATGAAGTCCAGTTTAACGTCATGCCCCGTTTGGCCTTCTCTTTCCCCATTTCGGACGACGCCAACTTCTTCGCGCACTACGACGTGCTGCTGCAGCGCCCGCCGAGCAATACGCTGGCGACCGCGCTGGACTACTTCTTCTTCGTGGAGCGTGCCGGCGGCCTGATCAACAACCCGAACCTTCGTCCGGAGCGTACCGTAGACTACGAGGTTGGCTTCAAGACCCGTTTGTCCAACTCTTCTGCTCTGACCATTGCCGCGTACTACAAAGAGATGCGGGACATGATTCAGCAGCGGACTTATTTCCCGGTCCCACTGGTTAACCAGTACACCACCTACGATAACCAGGATTTTGGTACGACCAAAGGGTTTAGCCTGACGTACGATCTGCGCCGGACGGCCGGCTTCCAGGTCAACGCCAACTACACCCTGCAATTTGCCGACGGTACGGGATCCAACGCTAACTCTCAGCAGGGTTTGACCAACCGGGGTAACCTCCGGACGCTGTTCCCGCTGAATTTCGATGAGCGTCACCGCGTCAATCTAGTCATTGATTATGCTACGGGGAGCAATTTTAACGGTCCGCCCATCTTCAAAAACATCAGTGCCAACCTGCAGGCATCCGCCGTTACCGGTCGTCCTTACACGGCAACTTTCCTCCCCTCAGAACTGGGTGGTTCCGGTACCCGGGGTGGTATTAATGGCGCCCGCAAGCCGTTCACCTTCGTCCTTAACGGACGGGTCAGCAAGAACATTCAGGTAGCCAAAGGATCCTTCGTGAACCTTTACTTCCGGGTCAGCAACATTCTCGATCGCCGGAACCCATTGTTCGTATACTCCGTAACGGGATCCCCCGAAGATCCGGGCTTCCTGCAGTCCAGCTTTGGTCAGGATCAGCTGCGCAGCCTCGAAGGCGGTACCCGTCCCGTAGAAAGCTACCTGGCCTCTTACCAGTGGCGCATTCTGAATCCGAACTTCTTCACGCTTCCCCGTCGGATGTTCGTAGGTGCCATTTTCAGTCTTTAAGTCTTCTCGCCGTTATTCAAAATTTCAATTATGCGAGTTCAACAACTCATTGCAACGCTAATTATCTCGGCGGGCCTACTGGCTCCCAGTGTAATGTTTGCGCACAAGGGGCCGAACGCCGAACGGCCAGCCAACCGATCGGAACAACAACGCATTGATTTTCGCTCCAACTGTGACAACGCAGTAGCGCAGATCGATCAGGAAATCAACAACGTACGCGCTCGTCTTACCACCGGTGGTGACGTTTGGTGGGACGGTACTAACGGTCGCTACGTCGTGCCCAAGCCGCCTCCCGGTGTGCCGGAAGTAAGCTCCATTTTTGCCGGAGCCGTCTGGCTGGGTGGTCGTGACCCAGGGGGTGGACTTAAGGTTGCCGCCCAGGATTACGGCCGTAGTGGCGGTAACTTTGACTATTACCCCGGCCCCCTGACGGACGATGGTACCACCTCGCGCGATACCTGTGCACGCTGGGACCGCTTCTTCGTAGTTAGTGGAGAGAGTATCCGCCAGGTGCGCGCCGCCTACCAGCTGGCGCTGGAGAGCAATAACCTGCCGTTGGACCCCGCCGATATCCCCGAAGACGTTCTCGGGTGGCCCTCCACGGGGAACCCCTTCTTCTTCGAGCAAAACGGATTTGACCTTCCCGAAACGAGCCAGGGACTGGCCGGTTTCTGGGACGAAGACCTCGACGGACTTTATGATCCCACCCTGGGGGATTACCCCATCATTGAAATCCGGGGTTGTGGTGAAACGCCCCAGTTCCCGGAAGAAATGGTATTCTGGATCTACAATGACGCCGGTAACGTGCACCGTCAATCCGGCACACCACTGCAGATTCAGATGGAAGTCCAGGTACAGGCCTTTGCCTATACCACTTCGGACGACATCAACAGCATGACCTTCCAGCGGTACAAGCTGATCAACCGGGCCCAGGAGGATATTCTGGACACCTACTTCGCCATGTGGGTAGATCCCGATCTTGGGTGTTTTACCGACGATTACGTGGGCTGTGACACCGTTCGCTCCCTCGCCTACGTATATAACGAAGACGAACTGGACGGTGCCACCGGATGTACTTGTTCTGGTGGGGTAAATACCTACTGTGATGAAATTCCCATTCTTGGGGTAGACTACTTCCGTGGTCCTCGTGCCCCGATCTTCGACGCCAACGGTGTGCAAATCGGCGAGGAAGAACTCGGCATGAGTTCCTTCATTTACATTAATAATGGTGGAGTAGGTGGTCCTGCCCCCGCAACTACCGACCCTTCCACGGCAGAGGAGTACTATCTTTACCTGCAGGGACGCTGGCGCGACGGTTCCGTACTCACGGATACCGGCGATGGCTACGACGAAGCAACCGGAAATCCTACCCGTTACGCTTTCTCCAGTGCGCCAAATGACCCTGCCGGGTGGTCAATGGTTACCGAAGAACTTCCCTTCGGCGACCGCCGAACCATTCAGGCTTCCGGACCCTTTACCCTCCAGCCAGGTGCGGTAAACGAACTGATTATCGGGGTAGTCTGGGTTCCGGACCAAACTTATCCGGCCCCCTCCATTCAGCGTCTGCAGCAGGCTGATGACCTGGCACAATCTCTCTTTGACAACTGCTTTGACTTAATTGATGGCCCTGACGCACCTGATGTGGACATTGTAGAGTTGGATCGCGAAGTGATCTTATTGTTTAGCAATGACCGTGCTAGCAACAACTTCAACGAAGCCTACCAGGAGCCCGGACTGGGAGTGCCCACTGGCTTCGATAGCCTCTACCGATTTGAAGGCTACCGGGTATTCCAATTGGCCGGACCAGACGTAACCCTGGCGGACATCGAAGATCCCGATCGGGTACGGGAAATCGCACAGTTTGACGTAGACAATGGCATCACCAAGGTATTTAATTGGGGACCGGTCAATGAAGCAGATAACCCGTTGCCGGATCCATTCCTCGTTCCCAGCCTCCAGGTAAATGGAACTGATAACGGAATCCGCCACAGTCTTAGCATCAAGGAGGATGCCTTCGCCAGTGATGGTGATACCCGACTGATTAACCACCGCCGTTACTACTTCACCGTAATCGCCTACGGATACAACAACTACAAGGAGTACGATCCGTTTGATCAGGATAATCCCGGCCAACCTAAGCAATACCAACCCTCGAGTCGTAATATTGGAGATGACCTTACTGGTAATGATTACTACACCGCCATCCCACGTCCGATTCTTGACAAAGAGTTATTTGCCGAATATGGTGAAGGTGCCGTAGTAACCCGCTTAGCCGGTCAGGGTAACAACAACAACTTCCTTGACCTGTCCGCCGAAACGGTCGAAGAAATCGAAGCAGCATTCGCCAACGGTGAAACGGTCGTACCCGAACTTACTTATGCACAGGGTGCCGGACCGATTAACGTGTTCGTCGCCGACCCCCGAAATATCGTCGACGGTGAATACGAGATCACCTTCATGGATGAGGATATGAGCAACGAAGACCTCGATGCTCCCGTGCTGTGGACCCTGCGTTGTCTTGATGACTGTGGCGTACCCACGATCCTCAGCGAGCGTCCGATCAGTGAGAACAACGAACAGATCGTGCCTGAATTCGGCTTCTCCGTACAGTTAGGCGATGCTCCGGAACCCGGCGATGACCCCATGGGCGCCAACGGCGCCATCGGTGCGTCTATCACCTACGAAGACGCAAGTGCTGATCCCTGGCTGAGCTTCATTCCCGATAATCTATTATTTGGTGGAATACCTATTCAGCTAGCAAATAATCTATTTGACTACGTAGATACCGAGTTTATGGATCAGTTCGAGGACGAAGACCCCGAGCAGCAGTATAATGACCTATTCCCCGGCATTTACCCCTACCAGCTCATGTACTGGGAGGAGAAGGAAAACGGTATTCCCTTCCTGTCACCGGTCTGGTTGACGACCACCCGGACCAACAGCAGCGCGGCCCGCTTCTTTAGTATGCAGGATCTGACGAACGTTGACATCGTCTTGACGTCCGACAAGTCGCTGTGGACGCGTTGTCCGGTAGTGGAAACCTCCAACTACTTCTACGAAGACATTATCATCAACGGCCAGCAGGTTAAGCCCGATGATGCTCCCGTAATGTTTGATCTTCGCAACACTCCGTCAGTAACCCGCGAGGCGGACGAAAACGGCCTGCCCGCCGAGGACGAAAACGTCGATCCGGATCAGGAAAATGGTATGGGATGGTTCCCCGGCTATGCGGTGGACGTGGAAACGGGACAACGACTTCAGGTATTCTGGGGAGAGAACAGCCTGTATGATAGTACGGAATACAGTGACAACTTTGCTCTGGAACATAATGGTGCGGACATGATCTGGAACCCTTCCAGTGTCCTGTTTGATAAAGTACCTGATGCCCCCTTGAGTCTTTTAGATTTCGTGGCTGGTGGACAACACTTCTTCTACGTGACCAAGCTGCCCTACGACGAAGGAGAATTCCTAGAAAGTCGCTTTGAGCCCCGGACGAACCTGAACCGTAAGGTGAACGGCGTGCGGGAGATCATCTGGGCTGGTTTCCCCGTGCTTACACCGGGTGCCGAGTTACTCTCCTACGAGGATGGCATCATCCCCAATGACGTTCGCATCAAACTGCGGGTCAGCAATAAGTACGGATTCGCCGAGGGAACCGACGACACGAATGGTTACCCCACCTATCGCTTCACTTTCGATGGGAAGTCCGCTAACCGAGACCTGGACGATGTGGCTATCAACCGTGCGCTGGACATGATCAACGTCGTGCCCAACCCCTACTATGCCTTCAGTTCGTACGAAGACTCTCCGTTCGAGACCAACGTGAAGATTACCAACCTGCCCGCCCGGGCAACGGTGACGATCTACAGTCTGGACGGCAAGTTCATCCGGAAGTACGAGCGGGACGAAGTTCCGGTAGGTTCACGAGAAATCTCTCCGGCACTGGAGTGGGATTTGCGCAACTACCGCCAAATTCCGGTCGCCAGTGGTATCTACCTGATTCACGTACAGGCCCCTGGTTTAGGAGAACGGACCCTGAAGTTCTTCGGCGTTCAGCGTACGTTTGACCCCGCAGGCCTTTAATTAAAATTAATCAGGCGAAAACGCAGGTGCAGGGTGGATTCGGAAAGAGCCATGCTTTACCGAAACACTTTGCACCTGCGACCTCGCCCAAAAGTAGCCACGGTCCTGACCGTTGCTTCCCCAAAAAGCTCCGTTGTGGAGCACCATAATTCCTTCGGAATGAAGAAAATCTACCTCTTTTTCCTCTGCATTGGGCTGTTCTCCGCGACGGCCTTCGCCGGAAACCCAGATCGTCAGGGAGAAGCCGGTGCCGCTCAGCTTCTGATGAACCCCTGGGCGCCTTCCGCCGGACTGCACTCCCTGAATACCTCCAGCGTCATTGGTGTGGAGAGTATGCGGATCAATCCGGCCGGATTGTCTCGTCTGGGAGGCACCGAAGTAATGCTCGGATACGCTAATTACCTGGCAGGCACTGGGATTTCAATGCAAGCTATTGGTGTGGGTACCCGAGCTGGTGAGAACGGAGCATTCGGCTTCAGCCTGATGAGCCTGGACTTCGGCGACGTACCGGTAACGACCACCGCCCAGCCGGAAGGTACCGGAGCACTGCTGAACCTGAGCTTCATCAACATCGGTATCACCTACAGTTACGTATTTGACAACAAGGTTTCCGTGGGTTTTACCCTGCGGGGTGTCAGTGAAGGCACCAGCGACGTAAGTGCCTTTGGCTTTGCCATCGATGCCGGCGTGCAGTACGTTACCGGCGACAACGATGAATTCAAATTCGGCCTCAGCCTGCGGAACATCGGCAGCCGGATGGCCTTCGGTGGACAGGGGTTGGCCACATCCGCTCCTTCGCCAGACCAAGCAGATGATTTTAATTTAACCTATGATCAGCGAGCAGCGGGCTTTGAAATGCCCTCCGTGCTCAACATTGGTGCCAGCTATGATCTGCTGGCCAATCAGATTGATCACCGGGTAACGGTTATCGGTAACTTTACGGCGAATTCCTTCAGCCGTGACCAACTGGGCGGTGCCGTGGAGTATGCCTTCCGCGAGCAATTCATCGCCCGGGCCGGATACCGGGCGGACATGGAAACCGACGACCTGACCGAGGTGCCCCTTTACGATGGCCTCAGTGCTGGCGCCAGTATCCGCGTTCCCTTCAAGAAGGGAGACCGGAGCCGTCGTTTCAGCGTTGACTACGCCTGGCGGAATACCCGGATTTACAACGGGACGCACAATATCGGTCTGGGGCTATCCTTCTAGGACGCTCCGTCCGGGATGGCTGATGCCCCCCGTCGAAATTGACCCAGAATACGGATGAAAAGCCGTATATTTGAAACTAAGCATAATCAGGAAGCGTTTCTACCGCAGGTAGGAACGTTTCTGTTTTTGCCCAAGAGGGAAACTCGTAGTTCCCCACTAAAACCATACTTGGTGGCTATTTACGTGGGTGTTATCAACCCCCAAGCCCCGATTTTACCATGAGTAAGTTGGATCTTCACTACTTCCCTCGGGGAGGAGGGAGGATTTTCTGCTTTACTAACCAAAAACTGAATCATGTCGAAAACGCATTATCTTTCTCAGGAGGGCTTCGACAAACTGAAAGCCGACTTAGAAGAACTGAAGACTACCGGCAGAGCCGAGGTGGCCGCCGCCATTGCGGAAGCCCGGGAAAAGGGTGACCTGTCCGAGAATGCAGAATACGATGCCGCCAAAGACGCGCAGGGCCTGCTGGAAATGAAGATCAATGAGCTGGAAAAAGTAATGGCTAACGCTCGTGTCCTGGACGAAACCCAGCTCGACACCAGCAAGGTCACGGTAATGAGCAACGTTACCATCCGCAACGTTAAAAACAAGCGGGAAATGACATACAAGCTAGTTTCCGAATCCGAAGCTGACCTGAAGTCCAAAAAAATCTCCGTCAATAGTCCGATGGGGCAGGGCCTGTTGGGCAAGGCCGAAGGAGACCTGGCGGAGGTCAAGACGCCTAACGGAGCCATTCAATTTGAGATCGTAAAGATTTTTATCTAGTATGGCTTCCATCTTTACCAAGATTCTCCGGGGAGACATTCCCAGCTACAAGGTGGCGGAAACGGAGGAGTTTTATGCCTTTCTGGACATTCGTCCGATGATGGAAGGCCATACCCTGTGTATCCCCAAACGAGAGGTAGATTACTACTTTGACCTTTCCGAAGAAGAGATCGCCGGACTGGCCGTTTTCAGTCGGCGGGTAGCCCGAGCCATAAAATCGGTGGTGGACTGTAACCGTATCGCCACGGGGGTGCTGGGCCTTGAAGTTCCCCACGCGCACGTACACCTGGTGCCCGTAAATACGGAAAAGGATTTCCGCTTCGGTCAATCCGTGGAAGTGAGCCCGGAAAGAATGCAGGAACTGGCGGCGGCCATTGGAGCCGCCTACGAGCGGGGGTAAGGCTGGTCAAAGAAATTGACGTAATTTAACCAGGGGGCGTTCCGGCAGGAGCGCCCCCATCTTGTTTAAAATTTGGGAGGCATCAACTCCTTGAAGTGCCCGTTGAGTTGTGCCCGGGCCTTGATGTTGGATTTTTGCTCAATGGTGGGCTTGATGCTTCGCAGGTGATCCAGCAGAAAGGATTGCCGTTCTTCACTATTGATCAGGGTGAGGAGTTCGTATTCCTGTTCGAGGGTCAGTCCTACGTAGTGAGCAATGTCGTAGGTCGTGAAGCCGGCCCAGGGGTCCCGTACTTCTTTTTCCACCTGCAGTAACTCGTAGATTTCCCGGGTAAGGAATACGATTTCTTCGTTGATGCTCGGGTTTTCGGCGGCGTCTAATTCCAGGAATCGCACTTCCCCGCCGGGGTAGAGCTTATTGGGAGAGACTTTATGAAAATTTTCGATGAGAAAAATGCGTTCTCCCATCGTGCGCACGTCGGACTCTCCGGAAGGGTAACGCTTGGCTACTTCAAGTAATTTAACTTCCGTGGCGATGGGCCGCACGCTTCCGTTAATGACGGTAGGAATCCCAAAGGTGATTCCAAATTCTTCCGCATCACTAATGAGTTGACGGTAGCGTGGCTCAAAAATATGGAGGTTGACGCCCTCGCCGGGGTAAGCAACCAATTGGAGGGGGAATAAGGCCAATTGCTCCGTCATGCTGGAATTATTATGAAGCGCTTAATAACTATCTGAACTAAACATTCAGGAGCCGTGGATTTTTCTTGAGGAGGCGCGGAAATTGGAGAATAGCCAAAGCTACCGGACAATTTTCGCAACGAAACTAAAGCTAATCTGCGCTCGGATAAGGTTGCGAACGAAAAGTTTAAACCGCTTCAAAGAAGAATGAGTGTCATAGGTAAGCACTGAAACCTTATTTTGTTGTCAAAACCACCCATATACCTATGCTCACCCGCAAATTCTTGGCATTCTTGCCGGTTTTCGTACTACTCTGCTTTTTATTCCCCGGCTGTAAGGGGAAAAAGAGTGAAGCCCGAACCATGGAGGAAGCCCAGGCCATGCCAGCGGTACTTTTGGCCCATACTTCCGGGGTGATTGGCCGGCTCGATCCCCTCTACGTCACTTTTGATTCCCTTCCCGACGGCGTGGATGCAGAAAAACTCATCACGATTACGCCCAGCGTAGCGGGAACCGCCAGCCTTCAGGGAAACTCCTTCACCTTCACGCCCAGCGAAGGCTGGGCCTCCGGGACGAAATATACCGGCCTGCTCCGGCTATCCTCCATTTTTGAGGAAGCAGATTATTCCTTCTCCTTCAGTACGCCCGCCCGGCGAGCGGAAGTAATCTCGGAAGGAATCTACGTCCCCGCAGACCGGGTTGGTGCCGTTGAAATCCGGGGTAGGGTAGTCACTAATGATGGCGCTTCGCTGGAAGAAATTAACCAGATGCTCCGGGCACAACAAGACGGGAAATCCCTCAACGTGTCCGTAGAAGCAGAAGAGGGAGGCCAGGCCTTTACCTACGTCATCCAGGGACCCAATCGGTCGGCTAACCCCAGTCCGGTGACCATTTATTACGACGGCTCCAGTCTGGGTTTCGAAGAGAGCAAGGGTGAATTGAGCGTGGAAGTTCCCCCCGCCGGCACCTTCCGGGTGGAAAGTGTAGACGTGGATGACCTGGGAGATGGTGCCGTGGTCGTGCGCTTCAGTGATGCCCTGGACGCCCGCCAAAACGTTAACGGCCTGGTTCGTTTTGATCCAAGTATCGCCTACACGGCCAGCATTGACGGGAACCTCCTGAAAATTTATCCCAAAGGGAGCGACAACGGAGAGGCGAGTCTCTCCGTTTCCACGGGCATTAAAAATGCCAGGGGCAAGAACCTTAATCGGGAAACGGCCTGGTTGCTGAACCTGGGCAGGACGGAGCCCATGCTGAGAATGGTGGGCAGCGGTGCCATCATGCCCCACCAGGGGAAACGCCTGTTCCCCTTTGAGGCCATCGGACTGGACGCCGTCCAGCTGGAACTCTTTGAGATTTACGCCGATAACGTTCAGCAGTACCTCAAGGATAACAGCATCAGCGATGAGTCCGGAGACTGGACCCTACGCCGGGTGGGAAAGATCGTGGCCCAGGAGCGAATTCCCCTGAGCCGCCTGAGCGGCTCGGTTAACCCCACCCGCTGGAGTCGGTACGCCATCGACCTGAGCAAGTACATCGGTGATAAAACCGGATCGATTTATCAGGTCCGGCTCGGCTTCGCCATGGAGGATGCGGCGGCCGGCTGCGATCTGGCGGCCGAAGATTTCGGATTGACCACCTTTAGCTTTACGGATACTCAGGAGGACTTCAATATCGGATTTTCCGAAACCAACAGCAGACTGGGTGACTACTACGGTGTGTATGGTTATTACGATGAATTCGACTGGGACGATCGGGACGACCCCTGCATGCCGGCCTATTACAACCGCGACCGCTTTGTCACGCAGAATATCCTTTCCTCTAACCTCGGGCTGATCACCAAGCGGAACCCGGACCGGTCAACGGTCGTCTTCGCCACCGATCTGATTACCGCGGCGCCGAGAACCGGCGTAACGGTTACGGCCTACAGTTATCAACAAAAAGAACTCTTTCGGGGGACGACGGACGGAGACGGTAAGGTGAGGATGGAAACCGAAGAACGCCCGGCGGTGATCATTGCCAGCTCCGGTGGCGATGCCGCCTACCTGGATTTGTTCCGGGAGGGCGGACTAGCCCTCGCCCGCTTTGATGTGGGGGGCACCAACGCCGCCGGAGGCATCAAGGGGGCTTTCTACCGGGAGCGGGGCGTCTGGCGGCCCGGCGATTCGGTATACCTGCACTTTGTGCTGGAAGACCGCGATGACCGGCTCCCCGACGCCTACCCCGTAGAATTTACCCTGACCGATGCCCAGGGCAGGGTAATGGAGCGCCGTACGGTACGACCGGCATTTGAGATGGGACTTTATCCCCTGGATTTTGTCACTGATGAAGGTGACGTCACGGGGGAGTGGACGGCGACCGTTACTGCGGGCGGGCAATCCTATCAGTGCCCGCTGATGATTGAGACCATCAAGCCGAACCGATTGGATATTGACCTGCAACTTCCGGATGGCGGACTGGGGAATGGCGCCCGCACCGCACGGCTGAGCAGCAAATGGCTCTACGGTGCACCCGCAGCCAACCTGGAAGCAACCGTCGATATGAGCGTTTCCGCGCGAAGCCCGAATTTTCCTAAGTGGACCAACTACCAGTTCCACGACCCCGCCCGTGAACTGGAGCGGGATGCTCCCCGGCAAATTTTTTCCGGGACCCTCAACGAATCCGGCGTGGCCAACTTTGAGCTGCCTTCCCTGGGCAATCAGCTTTCCGGCCCCCTCAACGCCAGCATGAGCACCAAGGTCTTCGAGCCCGGAGGGAACTTTAGCATTGATAACCAAAGACTCCCCCTCGATCCCTACGGCGTTTACGCCGGCCTGAACATCCCACTCGATGAATGGGGAACCAAGCGGGTGGCCCTGAACGGCGGCAGCACCATCCAGCTGGCGGCCGTGAACACCAAGGGGGAAGGCACCGCCGGACGCCGGCTGAGCGTCGGGGTCTACCGCGTGAACTGGCGCTACTGGTGGCAGGACAACTACGATAACGTGGCCCGCTTCAACGGCACCCAACACCGGGAGGCCATCGGTACTTACTCGGCGATCACCGGCGCCGACGGCGCCGCCCAGCTAAAGGTGGAAGTCTCCGACTGGGGCCGCTACCTGGTGCGGGTATGTGACGAAGGAGGGCATTGCTCCGGCGACTATTTCTACGCCGGCTATAACCAGGAAGAGGAAGACCGGGAAAGCGCCTCCCTGCTCCGACTGAGTGCCCAACGGGATCAGGTGAGTGTCGGAGAAGAAGTGGTGGTCCGGGTGCCCACCAGTGCAGGTGGTAACCTGTTGGTGAGCCTGGAAACCGGGGCGGGGACCCTCAAGCAGTTCTGGGTGCCGGCCGCCGCCGGACAAACGGAAATCAAGTTCCGGGCCGAGGCGGATATGGTGCCGACGGTTTACGCCAACGTAAGCTTGCTGCAACCCTACGAACAGACCACCAACGACCGACCGGTCAGGTTATACGGCGTACTTCCCGTCGAAGTGACCGACCCGGCAACGGTGCTGGACCCCAGCCTCACCCTGGCCGACGAATGGCGCCCGGGAGAGAAGGTTTCCGTCTCCGTGAAGGAATCCGCCGGGAAATCCATGGCCTATACCCTGGCCGTGGTGGACGAAGGGCTGCTGGGGCTGACGCGCTTCCAGACGCCGGACCTGCACGACCAATTCTTCGGAAAAGAAGCCCTTTCGGTGCGCACCTACGACCTGTACCGCTACGTCATTGGCAGCCTGAACGGCGCCTTCGGAAAGGTACTGGCCATCGGTGGAGACGGAGCCGAATCCGGAGAAGAAGAACCAACGGCGAATCGCTTTGAACCCGTGGTGCGCCACCTCGGACCCTTTTATCTGGAGGGCGGCAAGACCGGTCGCCACGAGATTCAGCTGCCCAACTACGTGGGGGCCGTCCGGGTCATGGTGGTGGCCACCGGAAATCGGGCCTACGGAAGTATTGGCCGCCGGGTGCCGGTCCGGCAACCCCTGATGGTGTTACCTACGCTACCCCGGGTCCTCGGACCGGGAGAAACCGTAGACATGCCGGTTAACGTTTTTGCCATGACGGATCAGGTGAGGAACGTCGACGTGGCCGTCGAGGAAAGTGAAGGCCTCGTCCGGGTGAACTCCGCAGGACAGCCCCTGAACTTCCGTGCGGCGGGCGATCAGCTGGCGTACTTCCCCCTGCAGGTGGGCGAGCGGGCTGGTGTCGCCAAATTCTCCGTAACCGGCCAGGCCAACGGAGAACGAGCCAGCCAGGAGATTGAGATTGCCGTGCGCCACCCCAATGAGGTCGAAACCCGCACCCGAACGGTCAGCATCGCCCCGGGAAGCGAGGAGACCATCCCTTATCAGCAGTTTGGCCTTCCCGGCACGCGCGAAACCATTCTGGAATTGTCGGCCCTCCCGGCCATGAACCTGGACAAGCACCTCAAGTACCTCCTGCGCTATCCCTACGGCTGTGTGGAGCAAACCGTTTCTCCGGCCTTCGCGCAACTGTATCTCGATCAGATGACCGAGCTGACGCCCGAGCAGGATCAGCGTCGCCGCGCCAACGTCGTGGCGGGCCTGAATGCCCTGAGAAAGTTCCAGACCAGTTCCGGAGGAATGGGCTACTGGCCGGGTAACCGGGATGCCCACCCCTGGGCCTCGAATTACGTGTTGCACTTTCTGACCGAAGCGGAACGCGCTGGATTCGGCATCCCCTTCGACCTTAAGAACAGCCTGATCCAATTCCAGACCCGCGCGGCCAGCAACTGGCGGGTCGACGGGGAAGTTTTCTACACTTCCCGCGAGCAACTGATGCTCGACCAGGCTTACCGACTCTACGGACTGGCCCGGGCCGGAAAGGCCGACATCGGGGCCATGAACCGACTACGGGGACAGGCTGCAGAACTGCCCGCTCCCGCCCGCTTCCAACTGGCGGCGGGATACGCAGTGCTGGGCCGCCAACAGGTAGCCAGTGAGCTGATCGACGGAGTCAACACGGTAGGGAAATCTTACCGCGAGTTAGGCTACACCTTCGGTAGTCAACTCCGCGATATGGCCATGATCCTGGAGAGCCAACTGGCCATGGACGACAAAACGGCGGCGGACCGCCAGGCTTTCCGCCTGGCCGAACGGATCGGCAAGCGGGGTTGGCTGAGCACCCAGGAGGCGGCCTTTGCCTTCGTGGCCCTGGGTAAGGTGAACGCTTCCGCCGGACAACAAATCAGCGCTGACTTTACTTCCCCTACAGGAGCGCAGTCTGCCGTAGGCTCTAACTCGGGCGTCTACCAGATCGAACTCCCGGCGGAAGGAGCCGGAGGCACCTTCGCGCTGAAGAACACCGGAACGGGAACCCTGTACGCTACGGTCATCATCAGTGGTAAGCCGGGACCGGGAGAGGAAAAGGCCGCTAACGAAAACCTGGTGTTGACGGTCACCTACACCGACCTGAACGGACAGGAACTGGACGTGAGCCAGCTAAAGTCCGGTACGGACTTTGTGGCCAACTATACGGTTCGCAATCCCGGGACCCTGGGCATGAACTACCGTCAGCTGGCGCTCCGTAGCCTGTTGCCCTCCGGATGGGAGGTGAGTAACGAACGCCTGAGTGGTACCGACGGTGCTCAGGAAGGACAGTTCACCTACCGTGATTACCGGGACGATCGAATTTATACTTTCTTCCACCTGAACCGAGGAGAAACCAAAAACTTTGCGCTACGGATGACCGCTACCTACCCGGGCCGGTATTACCTGCCCGCGCAGACGAGCGAGGCCATGTACGCCGACGACGTGCGTG
Source organism: Lewinella sp. W8 (assembly GCF_004375085.3). Classification (GTDB taxonomy): domain Bacteria; phylum Bacteroidota; class Bacteroidia; order Chitinophagales; family Saprospiraceae; genus Neolewinella. The sequence goes on along the minus strand of NZ_SNAQ03000018.1, from coordinate 7,704 downwards.
CGGTCGTAAAGGGGCAGTGGGTACAGGTAACCCGCTAGTGACTCACCCGGTCAAATAAGCGTTGGGGACCTACGTCCTGAATTTTCCGTGGGCTGGTGGTGCGTGGCACCATCGGCCCACGGTCGTTTTAGGGATCATATTGACGCGTGCAAGTGGGGCCATATTGCGGTAATTACCGCCCGACGTGGCTCCTGCGGCCTGAACCCGGCACCTGCTTTAGCCATAAGTAATTGCGCTACAATCTGGGGTAATGCCGGCTGTCGTGAAATGGCTATCGCGAATGATCTTTTGGGCGTAACCGCGGGTGCCATGCTTTTCCGGGAGCCATCAATCGGGGTCCGCCAAGAGGTTACAACTCAGCACCGTCAGGGTGAGCATGAGGCCCGGAAAGACGGCCATCCACCAGGCGGCGGGGTGGTCGCGCGACTGCTTCAACAGGCTGCCCCAGGTAACCTGGTCGGCCGGAATGCCGACACCCAGGAAGGACAAAAAGGACTCCAGCAGAATGGCGGCCCCCAGACCAAAGCTCGCCACGATGAGCAATGGACCAATGGCGTTGGGTAAGGCGTGGCGAAATAATATTCTCCAGGCCGGGATGCCACTGACCTTCGCCCCCTCTATGTAGGGAAGGTGACGGATGCGCAGCAATTCCGCTCGGAGGTAACGGGCCACCGATGGCCACCGCAATACCCCGATGACCAGAATGACCACGCTGATGGAGGGTTCATTGATCACCGCCACCAGGGCGATGAGCAGCACCAATCCCGGAATATTGACGAAAAGCTCAATGCCCTGCAGCACCATACTGTCGGCGGGCAAGGCGGTGGGCTTCCGCAATCGGGGAATCAACTTCAGGAGTGCCTGCAGAGCCCACCCGCCAACCACGATGGCCGCCACGCAGAGGAAGAAGCTGACGAGAAAGCCCGGATAATTGAAGTACGGGCGCAGGGAAACCAGGGCATACAACATCCCGCATCCGCCGCCCACGATCCATCCCCACCAGTAGTACCGGGGTGCCCGCAGTCCTCCGTTTCCGAAGAAGCCCGCAATGCTTCCCAGGGGAATGCCCAGGAGCAAAGAGAGCAGGGTACTCCCGAAGCCCACCAAAACCGCCACGCGACTGCCGTGAATGAGGCCCGCCAGGACATCCTTCCCGAGATCGTCCGTGCCCAGGTAGTGGCGGGCGCGATCCCCCGTATTTTGCTTGCCGAAGGGAGAGATGTATCCACCATTTTTCAGGTCCGACTTTCCGGCCGTGTAGGGAATCGGTGGCCACAACGCCCAGTCTGGCGAAGCCCGGTACCAGTTGCGCACTACGGGGGCGTAAGGATCCACCAGCCCGAGGGCCTCCCCGTATTCGTGCAGCACGGGGAACCGCGTTTCTCCTTCCATGATGGCGATCAGGGGGCGGTCATTGGCCAGGAAATCCCCTACCAACGCCAGAATGCCGAGGAACAGCAGCCAGCCGATGGCCAGTTTTTTTGATTGTGTGCGACGTCCGATCATTCCCCTCCGGATTTAGGCACGCCACCCTCGCCGAGTTGAACGCGGGGATCCGCCAGTGCGTAGCCGAGGTCCGCCACCAATAAGCCGAAGGCCGTCAGGATGCCGTTGAGCAAGACCAGGGCGATGACCACGGGCCAGTCGCGGTTGATGGCCGAGTCGAAGAGGAGCAGCCCCATGCCGGGGATATTGAAGATTTTTTCGATCAGGACACTTCCGGCCAGCAGGGCGGGGAAAATGCCCCCCAACAGGGTGATGATGGGAAAAGAAGCGTTGCGGAAGACGTGCCCCCACAAAATCCTGGAGGTCGGCAGTCCCTTTAACCTGGCGGTCGTTACGTACGCCTTTTTCATCTCGCCCAGGGCCGAACGACGCAAGTGCCGGCTGACGTAGGCCCAACTGGGGTAGGCCAGACAGAGGACCGGAAGAAAAAGGTACTTGGCCTTGGTGGTGATGACCGTCCACAGCCCCGATCCTTCGGGGGCATCCCCGAAGCCCATGCTGGGAAACCAGTCCATTCCGTAGGCCGGCGTGGTAAAGAAATTGGCCAGGAGGGTAGCGATCCAGAAACTGGGCAGCCCAAACAGGATGAACAGCCCCACCGTGGACCACCGGTCAAACCGACTCCCCCGGTATCCGGCGGCGTAGAGCCCCAGGGGCAGCGCGATGAGGTAGACAACCAGTAGCGTAATGCCGTTGAGCAGGGCCGTGCGCCGGAACGCCCGTTTGATCTGTCCGCTCACCGGTCGGCGACTGAGGTACGAAAGACCGAAATCTCCGCTGAGTATCCTTCCGGCCCACCGGTGGTACCGATTGGCGGTCCCGTGCAACTGAAAGGTGGGCAGGAGAAGCTTCGCCCGGGTCGCCCCCTTCACCATGTTTGCATGAGCGGCCACCAAGTCCAGTTGCCCGTGCTTCTCCTCAAGGGCGTCCACTTGCCGCTGAATGCGGTCCGGGTCATCCTGAAACAGCAGCCTCCGCAGGCTGGCCGAAAGGTCACCGGGAAGGTCCGGGTTCCACGAGCTTCGCCGGAGCGTACGGTAGTATTCCTGCACGAGGGGCCAGTTCCCGTAGCGGAGGGTAAGGGCGCGCAGCCCCGCGCGCTCTTCGGGACGAACGATTCGGTGGAGGGTGTCCGGAAGCGCCGCGTTACGGATGCTGAAGTAGAAGGGGGGCAGATCGTAGCCCAGGGAAGCGGCGGCCCGTCGGTAGGTTCGCTCGTAGATTTCGGGGTCCGTTTCGGCGGTGCGGATGGAGGTCTCCGGCAAGAGGTGGTCCACCGGGTCTCCTGGGGTGATTTGCTGCAGCCCAAAGCAGACCAGGCTGAGCAGGAAGAGACTCAGCGGAAGGTAGGTCAGCCGTCTAAGGGCGTAGCGCAGCAAGGGTAAACCGGGGTTTTCGTGAGGGTTGCCGGGTGAAGATAAGGTTTTGTCTGTTTAGCGGATGGTCGGCTTTACTCCGTTACCCGGAGGGATACCGTGGGGCTGAAGTATTCCGCCTGGAGGCTCACCTTGAGCTGTGGCAGGCTGTCCCGGTAGAGTTTTTGCTTGATGAGGTAGAATTGGTAGTCGCCGGGGGCAATATCCGCCAGTACGTGCCGGGGTAGGCTGACGTTTCCGGTGCTGGTGGGGCCCTGCACGAGGATTCTCCGCGGATCACTCCCGGCGACCTTGGGCTCAAAAAAGAGGACCAGGTTTTCGTTGTCGTTTAGCCCGGAGGTTGCCACCGGAAAATTCTGGGAATTGGCGCGGGACATGACCGGCGGCACGGAGTCGATGAAGGGGGCGGCCAGGGGGAACTCCACCGTCTCCGATTTTCCGTTGCCGGCCGGCAGGGAGAACCGGACGCTGCCCGGAAATTCCATCGGGCGGTAGGCCTGAAATTGCTGCCCCGTCTTATCCTGCACCAGCGGGTCCATCACGCTGCCGTAGAGGGTCGGGACGCCCAGTTGCAGGGTGCTGTCCGTCCGGGACAGGGCGAGGTTGGCCCGTAGGGTTTGCTCACCGGCCTGGTAGCGGACGGTGCCGGCCGCCACGATGGTGCCCGTTTTGGGCGACGGCGCGCAGGTGCAAAGCAGAAGGGAAACCAGCAGGCTGAGAAGGATGCGCATGAAGGGCAGTTTTGGCCCGCAAAGGTACTCAGGACGGATGGGTAAAGCGGGGCTTGGAGCGCAAATTTGTCGTTTCTGGGTGGGGGATTTTCTGGTGAAGATTACCCCTCCACCCGCCAGTCGATGGGACTCTTCCCGTGTTGCTCCAGGTATTCATTCGCCCGCCGGAAGTGATCGTTGCCGAAAAAACCACGGTCGGCACTGAAGGGAGAAGGGTGGGGGCTTTCCAGGATCAGGTGACGGGAATCATCGATGAAGCTTTTCTTGTTGCGGGCAAAGGCTCCCCAGAGCATGAACACGACGTGGTCCCGCCGTTCACTGATTGTACGGATGGAAGCATCGGTGAAAAACTGCCAGCCGGAGCGTTTGTGGCTGCCGGGCTGGTTGCGCTCCACGGTCAGCATCGAATTCAGCAGGAAAACGCCCTGTTTGGCCCAGTGGGTCAGATCGCCGTGCGGTGCGGGTGGGATTTCCAGGCTGGTGTGAATTTCCTTGTACATGTTCCGCAGGCTGGGCGGAATGCGTACGCCCTTCGGTACGCTGAAGCTCAGGCCCATGGCCTGTCCGGGATTGTGGTAGGGATCCTGACCGAGGATGACCACCTTCACCCGATCAATCGGGGTAGTGTCGTAGGCGTTGAAGATCAGCGGTCCGGGTGGGTAGATTGTTTTGCCGTCGGCCTTCTCCTGCTTCAGGAAAGCGACCAGGTTGGCGAAGTAGGGTTTCTCAAATTCCGGGGCCAGGGCCTCCTTCCAGGAAGCTTCAATCTTTACGTTGGGCATGTAGTGCTTGCTTATGCCTCAAGAATACGGGAAATTCGGGAAAAGGTTCGGGAGGGCAGGAGGTTGAGACCATGGTGTAGCGTTGAGATACGTTAATTCCAGGATAATCCTTGGTACTGTGCCCGGTCGCTGTGTACATTTATGTCGATTTTCGCCCGGAATTGGTGGCGCCGTTTATAATCTCTGAATTAAAGACCAGATTAATGAGACAACCTCTACCCTTAGCGGCCGTTGGCCGTAAGTGGCTTTTGGCGTTCTGCCTGAGCCTTTTATCTGTTGTGAGCTTGTATGCCCAACCAGCAAATGACCTTTGCGAAAATGCCGAACCCATCGAGATCGGAGAGATGGTTAGTGGCAATACTTCCGGTGCAACATTTTTACCATTACCCCCTAACTGTGGAGAAACGGGAATCAACCTGGCCCCCGCAGTTTGGTATTCCTTCGTGGCCCCCGCCGAGCCAGTCAACGTGATTCTGATGTCGCCTACCAGCAGCATTCGGGTCTTTAGTGGGACTTGTGATGCATTGGTTTGTGAAGGAGCCCAGATCGGAGTATTTGGTAGCCCCTCCGTCAATATGCTTGAATTGGTTGAAGGAGAAACCTATTTGGTGGCGGTTACCGATCCGGCCATCTTTGATTCTCCCCAATTCATGATTGAGGCCTGTACGGATGAACTCGCCTGTAACGACTACACGGTCGAACTTGACGAGAATGGTATGGCGTCAATCGATCCCATTACACTGGCCATGGCCACTTGTGATCTTGACGACATTACTGCTTCCCAAACGGACTTTGATTGTTCCGATGTAGGTGAAGTAACGGTAACCGTAAGCCAGCCCGGTCAGGACGACTGTACATCCACGGTAACGGTAGTTGACCTTACTACTCCCGTACTGGAATGTGAGGAAGCCGTCACGGTGGAACTCGGCGAAGACGGCACGGTGACTTATCCCAACGATATCGCCCTGATCAGCATCACGGACGATAACTGTCCTGGACTGGACTACCTCAGTGGTCCCTTCACGATGGGCGGCCCCAGTGCCCGCATGTTTGACTGTGCCGACGTTGGTCTCACTTTCGAACGCCGCATGGTCTACAATAACTCTAATGGCGGTGGTGAGGTAGTAGGCTGTGACTACACGGTCACGGTGGTCGATCCCACGCTACCCGTACTGGAATGCGAGGAGTCCGTCACGGTAGAACTGGACGAGAACGGCGAGGCGGAGATGCCCAACGACCTGGCGCTGATCAGCATCACGGACGACAACTGCCCCAACCTGGACTACCTGAGTGGTCCCTTCACGATGGGCGGCCCCGCTGCCCGGATGTTCGACTGTGATGATTTGTTTCCTGAAGAGCCGATCATGCGCCGTCTGGTGTTCAACAACCCCAATCTCCCCGGTCCGAACCGCGAAGTGGTGGGCTGCGATTACGAGGTGATCGTTGTTGACGAGATCGATCCGGTGCTGGAAAACTGTGAAGACATTACAGTGCAGCTTGACGAGAACGGCGAGTACCGGGTACGGAACCGCGACCTGATCTTTGAGGCCAGCGACAATTGCGGTGGCGAAATGAATATGGAGCTGCTCGGCCCTTTCTTTGGCGGCAGTGAGATGCGTGACTTCACCTGTGCCGAGGTTGGCGACAATGAGCGGACGATCCGCGTACGGGACGCCTCGGGCAACCGTGCGACCTGCGATATCATTGTAACGGTGGAAGACAACGTTGATCCGGTGGCGGTTTGCCAGGACATTACGGTAGAACTTGACGAGAACGGAGAGGCATCGATTGCCACCGACGGTGGTGGCATGGGAGCTGCTGACCCGATCACGCAGGTTACCGGCTCGCTGGATGATACGGACCCTCAGTTTGAGCGTCCCAACGGCAATGGTACTACGTGTACGGTCAATACGGGTACGCCCGATCACTTCTACGACGTGCTGGAGTTCAGCATTGACCAGGAGGACATGTACACCTTCATGATGGAGGACATTGTTGGTCCTGACTTCTACTTCTTACTGTACGAAGGTGGCTTTGACCCCAACGCTCCCTGTGATAACTTCCTGATCGGCAACGACGATAGCCCGCAAGGGGGTACGACGGAGCCGGAGATCATGATCCAACTGATGTTGGTTCCCGGTGAGTACAGCCTGGTGACGACGGCCTTCTTTAGTGGAGCCGGTCCGCTGGGTCCCTACACGATCAACATCAGCAGCGACGGAGGCGGCAACGTCCTTCCCCGCGGTGCTGGTGGCGGCTCCCTGATCGACGGCGGTTCTACGGACGCCTGTGGTATTGCCTCGTTCAGCGAGGACATCACGGAGTTCACGTGTGCGGAGGTAGGTCCCAACACGGTTACGCTGACGGTTACGGACGTAAACGGCAACGAAGACAGCTGTGAGGCTACGGTGACGGTAGAAGACAACATCGACCCCGAGATTACGACGACTCCCCAGACGATTGTGCTGGACGAGAACGGTTTTGCGAGCCTGACGGTGGCCGATCTGGCCAGCGCCACGGACAACTGCGCGGTGGCCAGCCTGACGGCCAGCCAGCTGGAGTTTGGCTGTGAAGACATTGGCGAAGTGCCGGTTACGATCACGGCCGAGGACGTAAACGGCAACGTGAGCACGGCCGAAGTAATCGTGACGGTGGACTTCATCCAGCCGCTCTACGCCTGCGTGGGTGAGCTGAACCTGACGCTGAACGAGAACTGCCAGGCGCTGCTGATCCCGAGCATGGTGCTGACGGGTACGGAAGCGTGTCTGGAGGTATTCGCCTTCGACATTACGGTCATGGACGACGATCCGAGCAACGGACCGATCATCGACGGTTGCGGTAGCTTCCAGTACATGATCAGCGCGGCCAGCCTGGGTGACGAGCCCACGCTCGGCTTCACGGGTGACTTTGCGCCGGAGAACTGGACCGAAGAACTCTTCTTCCTGGACGGCTTCCCGATTATTCCCGAAGATGCAGGCATCGAGTTTACCGAAGACGAGATCGTGATCAGCACGATCGGCGACGACTTTGGCGTCAACCTGATCGGTCAGGTGTCCTACACCTTTGCCGAAGACGGCGAGGTAGGCTTTGACTACGACTACAACGGTATTGACATCGTTGCGGGTACGGAAATCGGCTTCGACGACGCCTTTGTGGTCTACACCTTCGAAGGTGCGGTGGTTGAGGTACTGCTGGATACGGACATTGCCGCTACGGGCCGTCTGGAGTTCCCGGTAGAAGCCGGCTTTACGCTCTTCATCGGCATCGACGACGATGGCTTTACGCCCAGCCTTTCGGACAACCCGGATG
>NZ_SNAQ03000017.1 GCF_004375085.3 Lewinella sp. W8 | reverse complement strand
GCGAGCTGACGGTGACCATCGACCAGCCGGAGCCTCTGGTGGCTACGGGCGTTACGACGGACGTCATCTGTAACGATGATGCCGGTACGAGTGACGACGGTACGATCACGCTGACGGTAGTTGGCGGTACGGCCGGTTACACCTACGCCTGGAGCAACGGTGCTACGACGCAGAACCTGAGTGGTCTTGCTGCGGGTACCTACACGGTAGTGGTCACGGACGCCAATGGCTGTACGACCACGGAAAGCTTCACGATCGACCAGCCGGAGCAACTGGTAGTTACTGGCACGACGGTTGACGTCGAGTGTAACGGAGACGCAACCGGATCAATCGATATTACGGTGAGTGGTGGAACTACTGAGTACACTATTGACTGGACTGATATTGCCGGTAACGATAATGCGGAAGACCGAAGCGGACTGGTTGCCGGCACCTACACGGTAGTGGTTACGGACGCTAATGGCTGTACGACCACGGCCAGCTTCACCATTGAGGAAGCCTCCGACCTGCTGGCATCCGTCGAGGACTTTGCTCTGGATTGTTTCGGAGACAATGATGGTAGCCTGACGGCAGTAGCCAGTGGTGGTACTGCTCCCTATACCTACCTCTGGAGTACCGGAGCAACTTCAATCACCATTGATAATCTGGTGGCTGGATCCTACAGTGTCACCATCACGGACGCTAACGGATGTACCGAAGTGGCAACGGGTACCGTAACTCAGCCCGACGCTCCGCTGTCCGTAACGGAAGTGGTCGTTGACGTTGACTGTGCCGGAGCGGCAACGGGAAGTATTGATCTGACCGTAGCTGGTGGTACTCCTGCTTACTCCTTCAACTGGAGTAACGGAGCAACTACTGAGGACTTGACCGGAATTGCTGCCGGTACCTACAGTGTGACCATTACGGACGCGAACGGTTGTGAACTGATGCGCACCTACGAGGTAGAAGATGGTGCTCCGCTGGTAGCCTCCGTTGAGGATGATACCATTTGCCTCGACAGCCCCGAACGGGGAACACTCACCGTAGTGGTGCTGGAAGGCAGTGGAAACTATCAGTACCAGTGGGATGCCGCAACCGGAAACCAAACGACCGCCACGGCAACTGACCTGATGGTCGGTGTCTACACGGTACTGGTTACCGATACCGAAACTGGCTGTACCACGGTGGTGACTGGTGAAGTAATTGGCGACAATAGCGAATGTGCCGGACTCGGTGACTACGTTTGGGAAGATGCCAACGAAAACGGTATTCAGGACGAAGGTGAGAAGCCCATTCAGGGAGTAGTGGTTAACCTCAAGGATGAGAACGGCGTAGTTATCGCCACCACGACCACCGACCAATTCGGCTTCTACTCCTTTGAAGGACTGGCCGCGGGCACTTACAGCGTTCAGTTTGAATTGCCCGACATGTTCGAGTTTACGGCGCTGAACGCAGGTGCCGAGGACGTGGACAGCGATGCGGATCCCGCAATGAACGGTATGACGGAGCCGGTAACCCTCACCAACGGTGAGTTCTACCCCGACCTGGATGCCGGTATCGTGGCGATTCCGATCTGTGAATTGACCGCAGTAATTACGGAGGCTCCCGAGTGTGACGATAACGGAACGCCCACGGATCCAACGGATGACTTCTACACCGTTACTGTTCTGGTGGAAGGCGTAAGCCCGAGCGGACAGTGGCGCGATAATCTCGGTAACTTCGGTGACCTTGGTGTCCCCTTCACTTATCAGCTTCCCGTCAATGATGACGTGAACCCCGAGTCAGTTACGCTGAATTACTCTGGTGCTACTACGGCACAGTGTTCTGCGGAGGTTAGTTTCCTCCCGGTAGGCTCTTGTTCTGACCAGTGTTACATCCTGGCCGCAGGTACGAGTTCGCCCTTCTGTGATGATCTTGGGACTCCCACCGATCCGTCTGATGACGTATTCTTTGTTCCCATCACGGTAACCTCCCTGAACGCAACCAGCACCGGCTGGACGGCTTTCGATGCCAACGATAATGTTGTGGCAACGGGAGTATACGATGGTAATGAAGCCTTTGCCGGACCCTTCACGCTGGAAGACGTAGAGGAAGGAGAGATTGTGATCACCGTTCGGGACAACGCCCGTCCGAGAATCTGTTTCTCCATCGTTCGTGCCGAGGCACCGCAGGAATTCCCCTGTTCTGATGAATGTCAGATCACGATGGAATTCGTTGACTCCTGGTGTTACGACAACGGAACGGACTTTGATCCTTCCGACGATGTCTGGTTCGCCACCGTACGGATCAGCGGCGTTAATGCCGCTGACTGGAGTGCTCCCGAATTCGGCTACGTTGGTGGCTTCCCGTTCGGCGAATACGTCTTCGGACCCTTCACCAACCCCGTAAGCGGTACGCAAACCATCGCCGTTAGTGGGGTAGGAGAAGACTCTGACTGTATGGCTGAGGTACTGGTGACCGCTCCCGGTGAAACCTGTTCCGATAACTGTGCCATTACGGGCGAAGTACTGGCCGTAGAATGTGACGATGCCGGCACCCCATCCGATCCGACGGACGATGTATTCTTCATCACCGTCACCGCAGATCGGGTAGGCTCCAATAACTCCGACGATGGCTGGATTGTGCGCGAGGGAACCTCGCGTACGAGCCCGATCATTGGAGAAGGCCCCATCTTCGGCAATACGTACACCTTCGGACCGCTGCCCATCTTCGACGAAAACGGTAACCGGCGCGAAACGACCAATCTCCGGATTGAGGATGCCGATGCCTACTTCTGTCGGGTAGATACCATGATTACCATCCCCGAGCCCTGCTCAAACGCGGAATGTGAAATCATGCTGACGATTACCGAGACGATTTGTGACGATAATGGTACGCCATTCGACGAATCTGACGATACCTACGACTTTGTATTGCTGGCTACCGGCGCCGCAGGCGACTACAACCTGGTATTCAATGCACCTGCAGGCGTGCCCGATGCCATCGGAACCTTCGGCGTCGCAGAACGCTTTGGTCCCATCCCCGTAGGCGTCAACGTTAGCGGTATGATTACTGCACTGAACAATGACAACTGCGTAGGCGCTCTCTTCGTCCAGGCCGTTACCGGATGCGACCGCTGTAAAGTTGGCGTTGACGTATTCGATATTGTCTGTAACGACCAGGGAACCAGCGACCCCAGCGATGACACCTTCAGTGCCATGGCCACGATCTTCGCCGATAGCGACGAAAATGGTCCGGCGTGGATGGTAGAGGACCCCATCCGGGGCTTGATCATCGGAACCTACGGTGAAACCATCTCTCTGGGTGACTACCCCATCAGCGGTGGAGACATCACGCTGAGGTTCATTGACGTAGCCAGTGGAGGTTCCTGTTTCGAGGAGGTTACCATCGAAGCCCCCGAAACCTGTAGTCCCTGCGACATTGATGCTACCCTGGTTTCCGTAACGGAATGTATCGACAACGATACGCCAACGGATCCGACGGACGACTTCTTTGTAGCGACAATCCTCGTAACCGGTAACAATACCGCTGGAACCTGGCGTATTGACGGTACGGAGATCACGGGTAACTACGGTGAAAACACGGAGGTCACCTTCCCGGCCAACGGTGAACTGCTGGAACTGGTTATCCTCGACGGGGAGAACAATGAGTGTCTCGCTGAACTGGACATTCAGGCACCCGAAGACTGTGGAGAAGAAGTTCCCTGTGAACTCGTCGCCGAAGTTACCGGTGGCCCCGAATGCACGGAGGATGGCAACGGATACATCATCGATGTACTGGTGACCAATTCCGGTTCCGGATCTGATGCCGGCTGGACGGCCGATAATGGCCTCAGCGGAGCGTACGGAGAAACGGTGTCCATCACCGTTGAGGAACTTTGTGGACCGACCACGATCATCTTCCGCGACGCCGACGATGAACTGTGTGCGGACACCGTAACGGTTACGCCGTCCCTCATCGAAGTGGAAGGCCCCGCAGACGTCGATCGCATCGGTGACCGTGACCTCATCTGTGAGGATGGAGACGCCATCTTCAACAACGAAGAGAGCCTCGAACTTACCGGTACCGTAACGATTACGGGCTGTGGAGAAACGACGGTAACCTTCGACGATGTCTACCTCAACGAAGGCATCGACTGTGAAGACGTCGTCATCGAACGGACGTTTACGGTGGCCGTATGTACGGGCGAGGAAATCACCGCTACCCAGCGGATTACCATCCGGAAGCCACTGGTTACGGACATTTCCTTCCCCACGGACACCATTGACTTCGACTGCGAAGATGCTTCCTTCCCGCAGGATGATAACGGTAACCCAGCCACTTCCGTGACGGGGCTGCCGACCATCATGACGGCCTTCGATAACATCACCATCGAGGACGTCTTCTGCGGCACGATCACGGTGAGCTACGAGGATGAGATGGAGGAAACCTGCAGTGGTACCCAGACGATCATCCGCACGTGGACGGCTACCGATATCTGTACCGGTGATACCCGTTCAGCGGAGCAAATCATCCGGACGGGCGACTTCACGCCGCCCGTAGTGAGCTGCCCGATCAGTAACCACTACTGTCCGGTACTTGAGGAAGACATCATGCTCTTCCCCATGGATCCCTTCGACTGTGTGGCGAACCTGGAAGTTCCGCTTCCGGACGTAACCGACGTTTGTTCCGACTCCTGGACCATCCTCACGGAAATCCTGAACGCTCAGGGTGAAGTAGTGGCGACCATCAACGATGGTGACGACCGCAACCTGACCCTTGAAGCAGGAGACTACACCATCCGCTATACCGTAACGGATGACTGTGGTAACACCGCGGTTACGGATTGTATCATCCGGGTGGCCGATACGCAGGAGCCTGCGGCTATCTGTATCAGCCACATCAACGTGAGCGTAGGCGGATACGGCATTGCCCGCGTCTACAGCAGCATGATTGACCTCGGCAGCTACGACAACTGTGGTCTTGACAGCGTACTGATTCGCCGTCAGATTCTGGTTGACCCCGTTACGGGAGACACCCTGGACGTTCCGACCTGGAGCGACTGGGAGCTGTTCACGGAAGTGAACTGTCTGGACGCCGGTAGTGTGGTTACCCTGCAACTGCGCGTTGTTGACTTCGGAGGAAACGAGAACATCTGTACCACGGAGGCCACGGTGGTGGACAACACCTTGCCCTACTGTACGGGACTTGATGATCTCTTCCTGAGCTGTACGGATCTCGATCCTGAGCTTGACCTGGCCGACACCCTGAGCCTGCAGGCCTTCTTCGGTAAGCCGGAAGTAGTCGACAACTGTGCGGCTAGCGCGATTGAGCTGATGCCCATCGTGGACATCGACGAATGCTCCGGTGCCGGTACGGTTATTCGCCGCTTCCTGGCGGTGGACCTGGTGGGCAACGTAAGTGCCCAGGAGTTCATCCAGACGATCAGCATTACGCCAGATATGGGCTTCACCCTGGTGATTCCCAAGGATACGCTGACCGAGTGCATTGAGGTTGCTCAAGGCTTCGAGATCATCGGCGAAAGCTGTGCTGACATCAGCCTGAGCTTCACCGACACCATCGTTGATCCCAACGAATCGGAAGAAGGAGCCTGTCTGGTGGTCGAGCGGACGTACCTCGTGATCAACAACTGTATGTTTGATCCCGCAACGGACGTTCCCGTGGTGATCAGCCGCGACGAAGACTGTGACGGACTGGAGGGCGAAGAAGTCTTCTACGCCATTGTTAACCCTGACGGCACCTTCATTGATGTTGATCAGGACATTGACAATGCGCTGCCAATTGCCGGAACGCGTGGCGACGAATGCGACGGAGAAACGAACCCGACGGGTTACCTCCGTCAGGTAGCCACTACCGGTGCCTGGACCTACACCCAACGGATCGCCATCTTTGACGATACCCGTCCGGAACTGGTCTTCGAAACGCCCGATACCTTCTGTGCTTCCGAAGACGGAAACTGCGAGGCCATGATCGAAATTCCGATCACGGTAGCCGGCGAATGCACGGCCGCGGGATCCAACTGGCTCGTCCTGATTGATCTGGGACGGGACGGTGCTCCGGAAATGCGTTTGCCCAGCGAACTGGCCGTACACGGTGAGTTCCCGAACTACCGCATCGTGGCTGATCTCCCCATCGGAGAGCACACCCTGATGCTCCGCTACGTTGACGGTTGTAACAACGCAACCGCCGCTACCGTACCGGTGACGGTAATCGATTGCAGCATCCCCGATCCGACTTGCTACAGCGGTCTGATCGCGAATCTGGAAACCCTGGCCGAGCCGGTAACGCTCGCTAACGGCGACCTGGTGGAAACCGGCGTCTACGTAGATGCAGGACGTCTGGCCAGCTGTGACATCGAAGACTGCAGTGGTCCGCTCCGCTTCAGCGTAAACCGTCCCGGTGAGACGCCTAACGTGGACAGCACCAGCATTCTACTGACCTGCGACGATCGTTACTCCGTTGACCTGGAAGTATACATGTGGGATAGCGCCTTCAACCCGGATGCCGTACAACCTGACGGCACCGTAGGCGGACCCAACTGGACGGTGTGTACCGTTGAAGTATTCGTCCAGGATCCGGATGAACTCTGTGATGACTGCAACGCGGACGGCACCCTGGCCCTCGGCGGTCAGGTGATCACGGCGGGTGGCGTAGCGCTACCGGGCGTAGAGGTAGACCTGAGTGGAGAGCTTGAAGACTTCAAGGTGACCGACGACAACGGAATCTATGAGTTCGGTGGTGTTCCGGCCGGCAACTACGTAGTCGAACCTACCAAGGTAGACGACGTGGCCAATGGCCTTTCCACCCTCGACGAACTGATTCTGCAGCGTCACCTCGTTGGAGAAGAGCTCATCACGGACCCCTATCGCTTCCTGGCGGCAGATATGAACGGCAGCGGTACCCTGACGGTACTCGATCGCCTGATCATGCGCAACATCGTACTGGGTAATACCGACGTACTGGCGGCAGAAGATTGCTGGCGCTTTGTACCGAAGGCCTACCTGGAGGAGATGGCCAATGAGCTGACGGGTATGAGTCAGATTCCGAGCAGTATCAAGGTGGATAACTTTGAGGCTTGCGACCTGGGCCACGACTTCGTCGGGGTGAAACTGGGAGACCTGAATGCTTCTGTTTTCATCGAAAACTCGCGCGGAGAAATCCTCAACGGTACGCGGGGCCGCAGTTCTGGTGGCACCCACCCGGTGGAAATTCCGGAGGCATCCTACGGTGCCGGTGAACGCTTCAGCGTTCCCGTGAGAGCCAAGGACCTGCAACGGATTGCCGGACTTCAGTTTACCCTCCGGGTTGCCGAAGCTCAGGCTTTCGTTACCGAAGTCGTTCCGGGCATGCTGACCAACGAAAACCTCGGACTGGAGAACCTGGATCGTGGATTAATTTCCGCGAGCTGGATCCTGCCTACCGAGGGACTCGATGGTGATGCCGTACTCTTTACCCTGAAGGGGCGGACGAATACGGTGGCACGAGCCAGCGATCTTTTCGCACTCGTTGATGCTCCTACCTACGCCGAAGCTTACCGGAATGGTGATCTCGAAGCGCTTGACCTGTACCTCAACTTCCCCGCGGCTACGATCAATCCGGTTAACCCGCAGGTAGTGGGAGACCTGTCCGGCGAGGCGTTTGAGGAAATGACGCTCCGGCAGAATTTCCCCAACCCATTCCGGACGGAAACGACCATTGCCTTCACCCTGCCTTCCTCCGGGGAGGCCAGGCTGAGAATTCTGGACATGACGGGCCGTGAGCTGCAAGTCATTGAACGCGAATTCACGGCGGGTGAGCATCAGGTGAAACTGGACGGTAACCGCTTCTCTCCCGGCGTGATGATCTACACGCTGGAGTTCAGGGGAGAACGCCTGGTCCGTAGCATGATCCGAGTCGAATAATTCCGCCACATCCCGCGTAAACCGTGCCCGTCATGGTTTACGCGGGCTTGGGCGCGACCGCAGGTGCAAAGCTTGCCGAAAACGCAGGCTTTACCGGGTAATTATATTCCCGGTATCTGCCGAAAATGATTAAGCAAATCAGGAGGAAGGTAATATCACCTTCCTCCTTTTTTTTGTGGTGATTTTAGACTAACTTCGCCTTAGCGTCATGCGGTAGTTGTTTTAACAGCTATTGCCCCCGCCTGGCGATCGTGGTATTCGAAATAGAGCTTTAATAATCTGAGCGGCAACTTTCTTTCGGCACTTACTGGTGCCCCAAGGATTCCCAAAATCTTCATACCTGTTTTTTTGGCCACAGAATTGGGGGCCTGGTTTTAGTCTTTTCCATTTTTCTGCGACGCAGAGTTTTTTGAACACTTGAACAACACAACATATGTTTACCGTGATTCCCACGGGCACAGTACGGCTGCTTCTCGCATGCCTATTGGCCTCGTTCCTGTTCAGCCCGATCTTCCTCCGGGCCGAGGGAACCCCTAATCTGCGCAGCCCCGACGGGGACCCCGTGATGCTCCTCATTGGCGACCAGAATTTTGGTGACTTTGCCAGTTATGACGGCCCGGAAAACAGCCGACTGAATTTTCGGGTAGCCAGTGTTGGCGAAACCGTCTACCTGGGTTTTTCTCGGCTGTATAAAAACTCCGGTCTGCCGGAATCTTTCGGGCAGTTTGAATACCGGATTCGCCGGGTCAGCGACGGGGCCGTCGTATTCGGACCGATCACGGTAAACAGCAACAATGAAAACCTATCTTCCTACGAACAGGCCGCCTTTGGCCCCTCCGCGGTGAACACCAATGGCTATCCCGTTGACGAGAACTCCACCTTCACGCCCGAAGAGGCGGGGGAGTATTTCGTGGAATTTGAGCAAAACCGCGCCCGCCGTCCCCGCTATATTGGTCTTTGGGACATCACCGTAGTCGCGGATGGCCGCGTACAACCCGGCAGAGTGTACTCCCGAAACTGGGCGTTTCGGGTTCCCGAACTGGAGCCCCAACTGCCCGAATGTGCCTTCGGCGCCGAACTTAGCGCCGTCTTTTATTCCTACACCTCGGATGGCTTCGTGACCATGATCGATTTCCGGGATTCCGGATTTCAACCCCTTTCCTTCAACCTGGCCTTTAACCGGACGGGCCCGGGAACCACCGGTGACCTTGCACTTGATCGCCAGTCTATTCCCGAAGCCAACGCCACCGACAACAGTGCCGAACACCTGATCTTCCTCGAGGAGCCCGACCTCAATCTGTTTCCCGACGGTGCCTGCGGGGAAGTATCCATCAGCGGGCAATTACTCTGTCAGGCCAACGAGACCTTCTGTATTCCCGTGGAGGTAACCCTTCCGGGCCAGGTTGAAATTGTCCTGGATTTTGACGGTAACGGAGTATTTGATGAGGGCCTGGACCGCCTGCTCGTTTATCGCTTTGAGGGAGAAGAGGCAACGGAAGCTTGTGTCCCCTGGGACGGATTGCTCGGAAATGGAAGTCGGCCGGAAGAGGGGCAGACCGTCGACATGCTGGTAGAATACACCCAGGGGGTGCAGCACTGGGCCCTCTACGACGGAGAACTCATGCGCAACGGTTTCTGCGTGACGCCCATCCGGCCGATCTGTGGGAATGGAGCAAATTCTCCGCTTTACTACGACGATTCCAACATTCCCGATGATCCGGGTACCGGAGCGCCGAAGAAGGTGCTGACGGGCTGTGACTGTTCCGGGGAAACTCCCTGCCGGACCTGGACCAACTTTGAAGCAAACGCCACCGACGATTGTGTGGTCGTTAACGAGAACACGACGGGCTACGGTGATCGAAATACCCTGAATACCTGGTGGTTTGCTTCCAGTCGGGGCGCCGCCTCCTTTGACGTACCGGTGGATGTCGCCCAGTTGCGCGGACCCGTGGACCACTGTCCCGGGGAAAGCGTACTGATTGAGCTGACCTACAATTCTCCCAACGAAGTTGCCTCCATCAGCTGGACCGGACCGGACGGCCCCATCGAAGGTGCCGCCGGGCAGGAGTCCCTTGAGGCCACCAACAGTGGCCTTTACCAGATCGTCGTTACCGACGAATTCGGCTGTGAAAGCACCGCCGAGTACGTTCTGATGGACGTCAGCTGCAGTTTGGCAATTAACCTGATTGGCATTCGGTGTGACGACAACGGAACGGATACCGACCCCACCGATGACGTCTTTTATGCCGACGTCCGCGTGGAGGGTGCGAACAGCGCCGGGTGGATCGCCGAGGCGGGCCAAAACGGCAGCTACGGTGACCTCATCGAGCTGGGGCCCTTCCCCATTTCCGAGGGCGACGTGACGTTCGCGGTAACGGACGGGGAATACGGGTGCTGTACGGATGAAATAATAATTCAGGCCCCAATGGCCTGTAGTGATGGTTGCGCCATCACGGTCGCCAACATCACGGGAACCTTCTGTGACGACAACGGTACACCCACCGATCCCAGCGATGACACCTTTACCTTTGAGATCATCATTGAAGGCATCAACCTGGGCGAAACCTGGTCTACGGATCGGGGGCAATCCGGAGCCTACGGTGTGGTAAATACTTTCGGTCCTTTCCTGATCGCCGACGGTCCGCAAAACTTCCAGTTTACGGATTCCTCCGATAGTGAGTGTGTGCTGGGGACCACCGTACAGCCTCCCATGACCTGCTCCGACCAATGTGAGCTGATGCCCAAGGTGGAAAACCTGAGTTGCGATGATGCGGGTACTCCCTACGACCCTTCCGACGATACCTACTCTTTTGACCTGTCGGTAGAAGGAATTAACGCCCCGTCGGTTGGGTACAGCATCAACGGAGCCGGGGCTTACCTCTACGACCAGACCAACTCCTTCGGCCCCTTCGCCATTGTGGACGCGGACTTCTCCTTCTCCATCGAAGACCTGGCCGGAGCGGATTGTAATACGCTGCTGCTCCTGGATCCGGTCCCGACGACCTGCTCCGACGCCTGCGGCCTCGAGATTGCCGACATCCTGCTCACCTGTGTGGAGGCGGAGGGAAGTACCGAACGCCTCTTTATTGAAATCCTCGTCAATTCCCTGAATCCCCAGAGCCGGGGCTGGATTACGGCGGACGGTCAGGAAGGTGGCTTCGGGGAGTACGTCAGGGTGGGAACCATCCCCAACGGCGGAGCCACCCGGAGCGTCAGCATTCGTGACCTGGACGTGGCGGACTGTACCGCTTCGGCTTCCATCACTTCCGAGCCGATTTCCGTGGATTGTCCCGGGGATGCGGACAGTCGTATGTACGAGCTGGACTTGCAAGGGTTCTCCGCCGGTCTATCTACCGACAGTGAAGCGCTGGACGGAACCGAGGATCTGTGCTGGCTGCCCGCCGAGCAACTGACCGCCGGAAGCCGCTATCAGGAACGACTGACGATTCTGGTGCCCGAAGACCTGGGCACGGCACCCCGCTTGCTGAGTTTCTACCTCTACGCAGAGGTGGACGCGGAACTGCGTGGAGCGGTCTTTAGCCAACGCGGTGAGGAAGTTCTGGATTGCTGTAATCTGACCAATGATGGGCCCGTAACGCCGCAACCCACGCACCACTTTGCTACCCCCATTTTACCGGATTCCATTAGTCCCGACCTGATGCGGTTGCAGCAGCGGTTTTCGGTGGTCCTGCGTCCGGGAGAAATCTATACGCTGGTAACCAGTACCCTGCGGGTCGGGGAGGAAGCAAATTTCCGTTGGGAAGTTGTGGGGCTGGAAACCCTTCCATTGATTGTAGGCAGGCCCAATGGTCCTAACCCGGTCGTTACCCGCCGCAGCACCCTCAGTGTGTTTGACCTGTTGAATCACGAGATTCCCACCATTTTCGGTCGGAGCAGTAGCGTCGACGAATTTGGCCGGCCCACCGTAGGTGGAGCCTGCGGACCGATGGACATTGCCTTCAACGATGAAGAGTCTGGCACCTGCGTCAGCGCCCGCATCGAAAGAACTTTCCGCCTGGAAATGGCTGATACCTCGATCCAGGAAGTGTGTACGCAGGTGATCGAGGCACGCGCCCTGAGCTTGAACGAAGTAGCCTGGCCGGAGCATTTCGTGCAGTTCAGCTGTACGGATAGCTACCCCCAGCTGGAGAACGGACATCCTGCCCCCAGTTACACCGGCTATCCCTTCGTTTACCGCAGTGGGGTGGCCGTTGCTCTGGACGGGGATCAGCTGGATAATTTATCCGTTCGTTACGAGGATGCGGCAGAACGGCGCCCGGACGGTGGCCTGACGGTATTCCGTACCTGGATCGTGACGGATGAGTGCCGTAACGACCTCGCCCAGTACACCCAAACCTTCAAACTGGAAAGTAGCGGGCAGCCCTTCTTCTCCTGCCCGATCAGCAATCATTACTGCCCGATCGTCGAGGAAGACATCATGCTCTTTTCGACCAACCACTTTGATTGTTTCGCCGATATCGAAATCCCCGCACCCGAGCTGAATAATGTTTGTGATACCAGCTCCTGGACGTTCCGCACCGAGGTGCGTCAGTTGACGCCTGCGGGAGACACCATTACCTACACCGTTCTGGAAGACGGTGATGATCGCCTTTTGGTGGGGGTTCCTCCCGGGGATTACCTGATCCACTTTACCGGCAGTCACCCCGAAGAAAGCATCGAGGATCGTTACTGTCGTATTCGGGTGGCGGACCGGACCGAGCCCGTGGCGGTGTGTAAAGAAGTGCTCAACCTCTCCCTGCCGGGCAACGGCGTAATCATGGTTCCCTTCCAGGTCGTTGACCAGGGGAGCTACGATAACTGTGAACTCGTCGGCCGTCAGTTACGGCGGCGACTGCCCGAAGGGCATCCGCAGGCCGATAGCCTCGGCTGGAGTGCGTGGGACGGACGCATTTTCTTCGAGTGCGAAGACGTCGGCCTTGGCCAAATCGAAGTCCAGCTGCTGGTCACCGATGCCGCCGGAAATACGAATTACTGTACGAGCTACGTCACCGTACTGGACAATACCGATCCCTACTGTATTGGCCTGGATCCGGTCACGGTCAGTTGTAGCGACCTGCCGGATAACTTTAATCCGGCGGACACCACCCAGTTGAGAATGATCTGGGGCATGCCCGAGGTAGTGGATAACTGCTCGGCCGCGGCCAGAGAATTAGTGCCGGAGATCCTCGGGGACATCTGTTCCCCAGAGCGGATTCGCCGTCGCTTCCAGGCCATCGATCAACACGGAAACTTCAGCACCGGCCTGTTCTTCCAGGACATCACGGTCGTGCCTTCGCTGGAGTATGAAATCCAATTCCCCCGGGACGCGATCACCGATTGCACGGACCTGGTGGATACCCTGCGGGTAATTTCCGGGGGCTGTGATTCGATCACCTACACCTTCGAGGATACCCTGCTTCCGACCGAAGGCGAAGAATGCCGCTACCTGGAGCGGAGCTACGTCGTAACCAACTGGTGTGAATGGGACGGCGAATCGCCGGCCATTGAGCTCGATCGGGACGAAGACTGCAACGGCAGCATGGGCGATACGGATGTCTGGCTGGTCCGCTCCGAAGCCGGCATCTTTGTCGATGCCGACGGCGACGCGACGAATGAAGCCCCCGCGGCAGCAAGCCGGGGCGCGGACTGCGGCGACCCCAACCCGGAGGGCTACTGGCGCAGCGTTGAGGCTCCCGGTGGTCGGTACGTATACCGTCAACGGATCAAGATTTTTGATACCATCGCTCCCGCCGTGGCCATCAGCCTGGCGGACACCGTTTGCGTAGACACCAACTTCTGCCGGATTCCCGTCACGGCGGGAATTATCCTCACGGATGCCTGTCAGGTGGCGGAAGGAAACATCATCGTTGGCATCGATTTCAACAATAACGGAAACGTCGAGACCAACAGCGAGCAGTCCGGTGAACTGGAGGGTGTCTTCCCGGAGTACTCCTTCACCAACGTGATGCCGATTGGGGAACACCGCTTCATCTTCATCGTGACCGATGATTGCGGGAACACCACCTCGGTAGAGAAAATCTTCCGGGTAAACGACTGCTACGTGCCCTTCCTGCAGTGTCGCTCCGACCAGATTTACAATCTTCAGCCCCTGGTGGAAGTTGGGGATATCGACAACGACGGAGTGGTAGAAGAGGCCGCCGTACTGGTGGAGGCCATTGATCTGGCCCGCTGTGATTTCCCTGACTGTAGCGGAGACCTGATTTACTCGGTCAACCGCATTGGCGATACCGTAGACATCAACCAGCAGAGTATTTACCTCGACTGTGAGGATCGCTACGAAGTTTATCTGGAGGTGTACGTTTGGGACGACGCTTACAATCCCTTTGCGGTGCAACCGGACGGTACGCTAGGGGGCCGAAACTGGCGAAAGTGTGAGGTGCTTGTACGTTTGCAGGATCCCAATCTGGCCTGCAATGATTGTCAGGTAGCCACCAGCGTAACGGTCAACGGCCGGGTCAACAGCCTGAGTGGGCAGCCCATGACGAACGTACTGGTCAGTGCCGGAGCGGATCTTCCCACGACCCGCACGGGAGGTTTCGGTAGCTACCAGTTTGGGGGTAATGTTGGCGATAGTTACCTGCTGCAGGCTTCCCTGGAAACGGATCCCCGAATGGGACTAAGCACCCTGGACCTGCTCCTGCTGCGCCGCTACATCCTCGGGTACGGGGGGCTGGACAGTCCGTACCTGCGCCTGGCCGCTGACCTGAACGAAGACGGTAACCTGGACGCCCAGGATATGATCTACCTCCAGGCATTGATTCTGGGACGCCGTGGCCTTTACCCCACCGGACCTTCCTGGCGCTTCGTGGCTGCGGATTGGGACGGCAGCGGCCCGGCACCGGAAAGCATCCAGGTGGAGTTGCTGGAGGCCTGTTCTTACGATCATGATTTTGTCGGTATCCGGATGGGAGACCTGAATGACTCCTGGGGCGATGCCGCAGGTGCCACGAATTTGGTGGGGAATGGCCGTGGACGGCCGATCGCCCTGCTGGCCACTGACCGAAGCTTTGAAGCCGGCGAAACCGTGGTGCTGCAATTCCAACTGCAGGAGGGAACCCGGTTCGCCGGCGGCCAGGCCGCCCTGGAATGGTCCGCCGACCAGCTGAGCTTTGTCGGAGTAGAGAGTGCTGATCTGCGGGAGGAAGAAAACTTCCGTACCGGTTACGGGCACCTCTGGTTAAGCTGGTCCCAACCCCTCCGTGCCGATGCCCTCATGACACTGACCTTTACCGCCCGTACGGCCGGCAAACTCAGTGAAGTGGTGGACATCGCGGAAACGGGAGCGCTGGCTGCGGAAGTCTACGCTACCGATCTCACCGAGCAACCCCTGTTCCTCCAGTGGGAGACCGCCGGCGCGGTCACCGCGCCCGACCGGGAAGGAGTGGAAGAAATCACCTTTGCGGAGGGAGCTCATCTGCTGGGGGTAGTCCCCAATCCCGTCGGTACCCTCACCCGCCTGGGCGTCAGGGTGACTACGGGGCAGCGGGCGCAGCTGTTTGTCCGGGACATTAACGGCCGGGTGCTCCTGGAGCAGCACCTGCGCCTGGTGGCTGGGGAGCAGTGGTTACCGGTAGAAGCGGCCGGTTGGCCTCCGGGCGTATACGTTCTCCAGTTGGAGACCGATCAGGGAATAATGGTGCATAAAATCACCAAACGGTAAATCATAATTCCGAACGGATGCGTGCCCCCATATGTTGAAACGTGTGGGGGCATCTCCATTTATAACCTTAAGACTCTGGTAAACAAGATTTAAGATTTTCGCAACAAGAGAAGGTTTGGGGGTTGGTGTCTTCCCGGTAGAAATCACCATCAATTGACGGTGATCCATTTGTTACTAGTCATTTCCATCCCACTGAACATGAAAAAATTACTGAGTGCAGTTTCTTTGTTTTCCTTGCTGCTGCTGCCGGGCTTACTGTCCGCACAGTTAGGCAATTTTGGCCGCAACAAGCCCAATTACGACAATTTTGATTTCAAGGTGTACCAAAGCCCGAACTTCGAGCTGTACACCTACCTCAATAACCAGGAGTGGCTTGAGGACTTCCTCAACGACAGTGAGGAGTGGTACCGGGTGCACCAGCGGGTGCTCAACGATACGATTGATTTTCGCAACCCACTGATTATTTACGCCAACCACGCTGATTTTCAGCAAACGAACGCCATTAATGGTGCCATCGGCACCGGGACGGGCGGGGTGACGGAAGCCTTCAAGAACCGGGTAATTATGCCGGTGGCCCACACCAACCAGCAGACGCACCACGTGCTTGGCCACGAGCTGGTGCACGCCTTCCAGTATGATATGGTCATCCGCGGCGACAGTACCAGCCTGCGGGACCTGGGTAACCTGCCCCTGTGGATGGTGGAGGGACTGGCGGAGTACCTCAGTATTGGCGCGGTAGACCCCTTCACCGCCATGTGGATGCGGGATGCCGTCCTGAATGATGATGTCCCCAGCCTGAAGGACCTCAATTCCGGAAAATACTTTCCCTACCGCTACGGACAGGCCTTCTGGGCTTTCGTGACCGGCCTGCGGGGAGACGAGGTGATTGCTCCCTACTTCCGGGCCTCGGCAAAACTGGGGCTGGAAAAAGCAACGCCCATCGTCCTGGGGTACTCCCTGGAGGACCTGAGCAAGCTCTGGGAGGAATCCCTGCGGAAAACCTACGGCCCCTACGTCGGGGAAGTAAAGGAAGACCGCAACGTCGGCCGGGAACTCATCAGCCGAGAAGAAAACGGGGGGCGGATTAACGTTGCTCCGGAAATCAGCCCCAACGGTAAATACCTGATCTTCCTGTCGGAAAAGGACCTGTTCAGTATCGACCTTTTCCTGGCCGATGCCCGTAGTGGTAAGATCATTCGCAAGATTCGCACCTCCACGGCCTCCGGTCACGTGGATGACCTGAGCTACATTGAGAATAGTGGAACGTGGTCTCCCGACTCCAAGCAGTTTGCCTACACCGTAGTCGCCAAGGGACAAAACGCCCTGGTCATTGCCGACGTAGACAAGGGCAAGGCCGTCCGTAAAATCTTCCCCGAAGGAATTCCCGCCTTCGTGGACCCCGCCTGGTCTCCCGATGGGAAATACGTCCTGGTGTCGGGACTCGTGGAAGGGCAATCTGATCTCTACCTGATTAACCTGCGCACGGAAAAGGTTTCCCGACTGACGAACGATGAGTACAGTGAGGTGCACCCCCACTGGAGCGCCGACGGTCAGAAAATCTATTTCAGCACGGATCGCCGGTCTATTCAGGACAAAAACCGGCCCTTTGGTGCCTACCGCTTCAACCTGGCGGAGTACGACATCGTAAGCGGCCAAAGCCGGGACTTCAGCGTGTTCCCCGGAGCGGACAACCTCAACCCCGTGGAGGGGGCCGACGGAAAGCTGTACTTCCTCAGTAACCGTGACGGTTTCCGCAACATCTACCGCTTCGATCCGGCATCCGAAAAGGTGGAGCAGCTTACGGACCTGATCACCGGAGTGTCCGGTATCACCCACCACGCTCCGGCCATGAGTATGGACCGGCGGAACAACCGGCTGGTCTACACCTACTTCAACCAGCGGGGGTACCGCATCTACGGTGCGCTGACGGACCGTCTGGAAGCCCGCGAGGTGCCGGCGGATTCCGTTGACTTCAGTCCGGCTACCTTGCCCCGCCTGAACCCCCGCGCACCCCTGGTGGTGGATCGCCTGCTGGCGGATATGGAGCAGGAAGTCGTCCTGTCGGAAGGGGCCATCAAGGAGGTGCCTTACCGTCCGCAATTCAAGATTGACTACGCCGCCGGCTCCGCCGGCGCCGGGGTGGGGAATAACCCCCTCTTCGGTACGACCACCGGCCTGGCCGGTGGGGTACAGTTGCTGGCCAGCGATATCCTGGGCAATAACCAGTTGTTCGGTAACCTGGCCCTCAACGGCGAAATCACTGACTTCGGGGGAAGCGTCGCGTGGCTCAACCGGAAAACGCGCCTGAACTACGGCTTTAGCCTGAGCCGCGTTCCCTTCCGTAGTTTCGCCTCCCTGGCTCCCCGCCTGGACACCCTGCAGATCAGTGAGGACCAATTCGTGGAAGTGGGTAATGCTCCCTACCTGATTCAGCGCCTTTACCAGAACCAGATCGGGGCCTTTGCCCAGTTCCCCTTCAGCACTACCCTGCGCCTGGAAGGTTCCGTGAGCGGAAGTATTTTCACGAACCGAGTTGACGAGTACGCCCGCTTTTTCGATCCCGTTTCCGGCTTCCCACTTAATTCTCCGGGCGTGCCCGAACGCCGCCGGGACCTCGAATCGGAAAGCTTTGTGCTCGGACGAGCGGGACTGTCGCTGGTGGGAGACAACTCCAACTTCGGCCTGACGGCTCCGATCCGTGGACAACGGTTCCGCGTGGGAGCCGAACGATTCCTGGGGGAATTCAACTTCACGGCGCTGGACGTGGATTATCGCCGCTACCTCTACTTCGGTAAGGGGACCGTGGCGTTGCGGGCCCTGCACTACGGTCGCTACGGTGGAAACGGGAATGACCTCTTTCCTCTGTACCTCGGTAGTCCCTGGTACATTCGGGGACTGCAGGCGAATAACATCGTTCCCATTCTGGAAGCCAACGGTCGGAACATCAATGAACTGATCGGAAGTAAGCTGCTGGTGGGTAATCTTGAGGTGCGGGTGCCCTTCACGGGCCCCAAGCCCCTGGCCCTCGTCAAGTCGGGCATACTGTTCTCGGATCTAAACCTCTTCGTTGACGGCGGGGTGGCCTTTACGGAGTTCAGTCAGTTCAACGGACCGGTCTTCACCCTCGACCGGAACGGTGAGCCCCTGATCAACGAAGTAACCGGAGAACCCTTCATTGCTCGTCCGGGGGTAATGCCCATTGTGACGGCCGGGGTGAGTGCCCGGGTCAACGTATTTGGCTCGGTCATTGTGGAACCCTACCTGGCCCGGCCGCTGCTGGAAGGCGGCACCTGGCAGTTTGGACTTAACCTCCTGCCGGGATGGTAAAATTGTCGGGGAGTGAAGCTGGGGTGATCGGTCGCCATAAAGCAACCGTACGGCCTAACTTTACTCCCCGAAAACTGTTCTCCTGCTACCATGAAGAAACTTTCGCTGATTCCCGTTTTACTGCTCTTTACCCTACTACTGGGCACCTGCGACCGCGCCCCGGAAAGTGTAATCGACGCTGTCCGGGAACTGCCCACGCAAACCCTGACCGGAGAAGCCATGGGGACGTACTACCGGATTCTCTATCTGGGCGAGGAGGTGCCGGGGCTGGTGCCGCAAATTGACAGCCTGCTGGACGCCTTCAACCAGGAATTGTCCGCCTGGGTGCCGGGAAGTACGCTGAATCAGTTTAATGAAAGTGAGCGGGGAGTTGACCTGTCGGGACAGGTCCATTTTCTGCCCAATCTCGCCCTGGCCCGCAGCATTAGTGCGCACACCGAGGGGGCTTATGATCCCACGGTTGCCCCCCTGGTAAAGTACTGGGGTTTTGGCGGCGGAGAACGAAGAACCTCGGCCAGCATCGACAGCGCGGAAGTGGCTCGTCTCACCCGCTTGGTCGGGGTAGATAAGCTGACCGTCCAGGATGGATTTCTGTCCAAGCCCCATCCGGACATTGAACTTGACCTCAACGCCAGCGCCAAGGGCTACGGCGTTGATCTCCTGGCGGAACTGCTGGAAGCTAACGGCCGTGATCATTACCTCATTGACGTCGGCGGCGAGTTTCGTGCTGGCGGTGACAAGAACGGTCGCCCATGGAGGGTGGCCATCCGCGCGCCGGAAGAGGACGTGGAAATCATCTCCCAGGCGGGAACCCTCCCCCTGGCCGATGGCCAGGGCATCGCGACTTCCGGCAACTACCTCAACTACTACAGGGTGGAGGGGGAGATATTCAGCCACACGATCAATCCACGCACGGGCTACGTGGAGCGGAATGCTCTGCTGAGTGCCAGTGTACTGGCGCCGGATTGCGCCACGGCGGACGCCTACGCCACCGCCTGTATGGTGCTCGGCCCCGAGGCCGCTCTGGAGCTCATCAACGATACGCCCGAACTGGAGGCCTACTTCCTGGTTGGGGGAGAGGATGGCGTACTTAAGACGGTGGTGAGTACGGGGCTGGAAGGTATCGACTAATTGGAGCCGGAGCCTTAAGAAACTGGCCACCCCGTCCCCGTAACTTTAGGCAAGAGGTAGACGAATCCGCGGGGTATACGGACGCCCGCGAAGAATCCAGGAAACCGCAGCGGCTTACTTTCTGGACAGCTGCGCCTGTTCCGTCAGAGACTCCAGATAGGTCAGCAAATCCGCTAGTTCTTGTGGCTTCATGATCTCGTGTAGTCCCTCCGTCATCAGGCTTTCGGCCAGGGGCTCCTTATTGTTGATGTCCCGAATGTTCAGCTCCCTGGTTACGCCTCCCATCATCCGCAGGGACAGTTCATTTTCGGTCTGACTTTCAACGTAGCCCGTGTATTTGGTACCGTCGGCCATCGTCATTTCAAAACCTTCGTAGCCAAAACCGATACCCTGACTGGGGTAGGCAATGGCGTTAAGCAGGCCTTCCCGGCCGAGCTTGTCGCCGATCTTGTCCAGATGCGGTCCAAAACGGACCCCCTCGCCCCGAACCTGATGGCAAGCGGCGCAATATTCCGCAAATACTTCTTTTCCCCGGGCCAGGTCACCGGCCATGGCGAGCATCCCGTCCAGGTCTACGGCCTCCTGTCCCGAGCGGGCCCGTAGCCATTCGATGGCCCTCATCCGCTGATCACCGCGCCAGCACTGGGTGAGCAAGCGGGCGGTGAATACGGCCTCCTCCTCCGGAAGTTTCCCCTCAACCACTTCGTCCATGAGGTTTTTCATTCCATTCCAGGTGTTGGCCAGGCTGCGGGTAGCGCGTTTACGGAGGCCCTCGGGAAGGTTGGTGTCGGTACGCAGCTCCTGCAGCCAGGTGTCCGTTTCTCCGGTTTGCATGTGGCGCGCCAGATGTATGAGTTGGTCCTGGCGAATGGGGTCGGCCCGGGCAAAATAATTTTTGACGTAGTCAATTCCGGCTACCTTGATGACGATCTTCGCGGCCTTGTCCTGGAAATTGTTATCGGCCGAGATCAGGGCGGAATCCAGCAGCACGGGTACCTCACTGTCCAGCGCGGCGTTTTCAATGAGCATAGTCCAGACGTCAGTCCCGCGAACGTCGGGAATCACCTCGGCCAGCCGCTGCTGTATTCTGGGACTGCGGCGTAGGGCCTCGGAGGAGAGGCTGGTGAGGGCATAGCGGACCACTTCATCCTTCCGGGGGTGGTTTTCGGTGAAGATCGCCTGTTCCAGGATGGGACTGGTCCGATTTCCCGGATGAAAATGCAGGGCCCGGAAAAAGGCCGCCAGTTCTGCGGGATCATCGTTTTGGGCGATGTAGTCTCCATAAAGGTCCGTGGCGGCGGCGGCACGACTGCGCCAGACCAGCCGTCGGGCCGGTGGAGATTCCAGGTCGGGCTCGGTAGCCAGCCAAGCGTTGAAACGCTGATCGGTATCGAGGTCGGAACCGATACCCAATGCTTCCAGATACCAGCGATCCTGTCCGTCATACTTATTGGCCAGGGCCACGTAAATTTCGTTGGCCAGCGGATCCTTCAGGAAGCGGAGACTAAGGGCGGCTTCCCGCCATAGGGCCGGAGCGTCCGTAGTGCTGGCAAAAGCGGTAACGGTGTAAAGATTGCGGTTGTCCGGACCCGGATATTGCCGTGCCATGCGAATGGCCGTCTCCTGAAGTCGCTCGCGATTGGAGGCAAGCAGGGTCTTGATCACCTGCTGTGCGTCGCCCTTGCGTGCCAGCAGGCACCAGGCAGCACGGGCGCGGAGGCGGTCGTCCAGACCGGCATCGTTCGTCGCTTCCCGGAGGAGCGTTTCTCCCTCCGGATGTTCCAGTAAACGTTGGAAGGCCAGGTAACGGGTCGCCTGGTTGACGTGGGCTAAGGCCCGAAGTAGCTGCTGGGGGGCGTCCCAATCGGGTGGGGTAGTGGTGTAGGCTTCCTCCCCAGCGGCGTGGAGGCGGTAGATACGACCACGCTCAATGTCGGCCATCAGGTGGCCACCGACCCCGGCGTCGTACCAGTCGGCAACGATCAGGGAGCCATCGGGGGCCGCACAAACGTCGCTGGGGCGAAACCATTCATCCTGGCTCGTCATCAGGGGCTCCACGCTTGCGGAAAATCCCGCTCCACTGGCGGCGACGGGATAGGAACGTACGACGTTATGCCCTGGCTCACAGTGGATCATCTGGCCCCGAAAAATTTCCGGCAACTGGTCGCCTTCGTATACCAGGATGCCGGTAGGGCTGCCGGAACCCGTCTGGAGCAGATTGGGGACGACCCCGGGGTCGTTCAGGTGCCAGTGCCGTTTGGGGATTTCTTCGTGCATTCCTACCCGTGGCTGTCGCCAGCCGGCACCGGTAATTTCGTCCTGAAAGCCGTAGTTGCCGTAATCCATGACAAAATTGATGCGGGTACCTTCGTTACCGTCATCGTCGTTGTCACTCTGCCACATCCGACCGTAGGCGTCTACGGCTACTTCGAAATTGTTGCGGAAGTTGTGTCCCAGGATTTCCAGGTCGGTACCATCGGCCGCGCACCGGAAGACCATTCCCTGGCGGAAGGTTTTTCCTTCTTCAACGGGGTTCCCCCGTTTATCCCTGGCAATGCTGCCGTCTTTATGGCGCAGGCGTTTGCCTTCGTTGCCAAAGTTGAAGTAGAGTTTACCGTCGGGGCCGAACACCACGGCGTGTACGCCGTGATCGTGGTCAACCCCCTCCAGGCCGGTGAAAAGAGTGTCCTTTTTTTCCGGAACGTCGTCTCCGTCGGCGTCGGTGAACACGAGTACGCTGGGACTGGCGGCCACGTACACTTTGTCCCCCAATTTTGCGATGCCCAGGGCCGCATTAACGTCAGTACCCTGATAAAAAACTTTACGGTTGTCCAGTTGTCCATCTCCGTCGGTGTCTTCCAGAATGAGAATTTGATCGCCCTTGACCTTCTCCGGATGGTCATGGTTGAAGCGACGGTAGTTTTGTGCCGTACAGACCCAGACCCGGCCCCGCTCGTCAACGTCGATGTTGGTGGGATTGGTGACGTCGGGCTCGCCCGCGAAGAGTTGCAGGCCAAGACCTTCGTGCAGGGAAAAGGAGGACCGGGCATTCGATGGTTGCCGTTTCTCCGCTTCGGGTAGTTCGGCAAAATCCACGGTCTTTTCCGGTGCCTGACAGCCAAGCATCAGCAACGGGAGGAGCAGGTAGGAGAGGATTCGGGTTGGCATGGAAATGTCAAAATTGGCGATCACTAAAATAGGGCAACTGCTTGGGTAAACCCGGGGGGTGAGTTCGTGCTTCAGCAGTTGTCTACTTGGTTTTGACGTTCCTTACCTTACGCCGCCATTAAAGTTCCCCATGCAGCAGCGCTCCCCCTCTCTGGTCGATTATACCACCCTTCTGGTTTTAAGCCTGATCTGGGGGACGAGTTACATTCTGATCAAAAAGGGCTTAGTGGTCTTTTCTCCGGCGCAGGTGGCCGCCCTGCGGTTGGGCATTTCCGCGCTGGCGCTGGCTCCGCTGGCGATCCACCACCTGCGGAAAATTAAGTGGTCCGACGTCCCACTTTTAATCCTGGTGGGCATTACGGGAACGGGCTTACCATCCTTTCTTTTCCCTTTTGCCCAGACTAAATTGAGCAGTAGTTTGACGGGTATGCTCAGTGGTCTGACGCCGCTGTGCACCTTTATCGTGGCCTGGCTGTTTTTTGCGAACCGTTCGGTTGGGCAGCGACAGTTGCTGGGAGTACTGCTCGGCCTTGTGGGGGCGGTTGTCCTGGCCTATGCCGCGCCGGGTGATGTGGGGCAAACTACGCAGTTGGGCTACGCGGGTTTTATTGTGCTGGCGTGTTTTTGCTACGCCACGAGCTCCAACATCGTGGCCACAAACTTTAAAAATACTTCTTCCCTCACGATCACCGTGACCAGTTTTTTTCTGGTGGGGCTGCCGGCACTTATTTGGGCGCTCACCGCAGGTGCCGTGGTGCAGCGTGCGGGCAGTGAAGGAGCCACGGGCTGGTGGGCGCTAGGTTACGTGGCCACGCTGGCGATTTTCAGTACCGTCCTGGCGAGTATCATCTTCTTTAAGATGGTCCAGCGCACGGGGGCGGTGTTTGCCAGTACGGTGAGCTACCTCATCCCCCTGGTGGCCCTGGTGTGGGGTCTGCTGGACGGCGAAGGGCTGGCCGCTGCACAAATCCCGGCGATTGTCTTAATCCTGATAGGAGTATTTCTCAGCAGACGCAAGTAATCCGGGGGAATTACCGTTATTGGGTTTCGGATGAGTAAATGGATCATTACGTGGCTATTCCTGTTAAGCTTGCTGCAACCTTTGGTGGGTCAGGATCCAGCAGTCGTCAATGACTCTCTGTTGGTTGCCCCGGCAGAAGAACCTGCCCCCCGGGGAAGTATCCAGGAAAGCGAGGAGGCCTACATGCGCGCAATCCAGAACCTGCTGACCCAGCCATCCCCGGAAATTTCTCCCGACAGCATCCTGGTGGCGGACGTTATTCTTCTCGGCCACAAACGGACGCGCTCGTCGGTGATCTTCCGGGAGATGACCTTCGGCCGCGGAGACGTAATTGCCCGAAAGGACCTGGAAACCACCGTAGCCAGAACCTACAATGCCCTGATGAATACGGGGCTGTTCGTTAGCGTTGATATCAGTAATTCTGATTCCCTACTGGTCCGCGGACAGGAGATTTTCACCCTGAAAACTCGTGAAACCTGGTATTTGTATCCAGTACCGGTATTTTCCCTCGCCGACCGGAATTTCAACGTATGGTGGACGGAGCAGAACCGCTCACTAGACCGGGTAAATATCGGGGCCAAGCTCACGTACTATAATTTTTCCGGCCGTCGGGACCGGCTCAAATTGGGGTACACCACCGGCTATACCCGGGAATACGAAGCGGGATATCGCTTACCCTACCTGAACCGGGCGGGAAGCATCGGGGTGAACATCGATTTTAATTTTCGTCAACGACGGGAACAAAATTACGCGACCCAATTCAATGATCAGCTCTTCTATTTAGACGAGGATAATTTTGTTTACCGCAATACCACCATTGACTTACGTGGTATCTACCGAAAAAAAATATATGTATCTCACGAGCTCTCGCTTGGATACCGCAACGAAAGAATCGCGGATACGATTGCTCAGGTGCTCAATCCGGAATTTTTCGGTCAGGGCAGATCGAGTCAGCGGTTTTTTCGGATTGGGTATACTTACCTGAATGACCGGCGGGACGTCCGGAACTATCCCTGGGACGGATATTATATCGAAGGAACACTTTTTAAGGAGGGATTAGGTATTACCAACGAACGGTCGGGACTGACCGCAGGGTTTACCTACCGAAAATTCTGGGGGCTAAGCGACAAGTATTCCATCAACGTTGGTTTGGCGGGGAAATACAGTTTTATTCGCAGCCAGCAACCTTTTTTGGAGAACCGCGCCATTGGGTTTGGTAACAACGGAATCGTGGGGTATCAGTTTTACGTGGTAGATGGCCTGGATATGGCCATCTGGCGGGCGGGTATCCGGCGGGAGCTGATTAAAACCCGACTGGATTTGGGAAAGCTGGCCTTTATTCCGGCCTTTAGATATATTCCGTTCCGTTTGCTGGTGGCCTTTCAGTTTAACCAGGGTTGGGCTAATGCCCCCTTCATTGATGAGACCAACCAACTGAATAACCGCTTGTTGACCGGCGCCAGTCTCGGACTGGATATCGTCCTCTACTACGATATGGTGGGGAGTATCCAGTATAACCGTAATCACCTGGGAGAAGACGGAGTTTTCTTAGCTTTGAATCTAAACTTCTGATTCGCTTATGCAGGTAGTCATTTACAGTCAGGTTCTCAAAGACAAGGACATTCCCTACGTCCAGACGCTTTTCGACTTAATGGCCGCCGAGCAATTTTCAATTTATGTTTATGGTCCGTACCTGGAACAGATTCGCGGACGCGTGACGTTTGCCCGCGACGTAGGGTCTTTTGAAAGCCACATTGATTTCAAGATTAAGAAATTTGATATGGTGATTACCCTTGGGGGCGATGGAACCATATTGAAGGCCATGACGCTGGTGCGGGACTCGGGGGTTCCCATATTGGGCATTAACCTGGGCCGCTTGGGTTTTTTGGCCAGGGTGGAAAAAACCAAATTGCAGCACGCCATTCAACTGTTGGCGAAGGGACGCTTCGTTACGGAAAAGCGGGGGATGTTGTATTTGGAAAGTAATTTGCCAATTTTTGGCGAGACCCCCTACGCATTGAACGATTGTACGCTGCTCAAGCGGGATACCTCCTCCATGATCACCATTCATACCTACATCAATGGTGCTTACCTGAACAGCTACTGGGCGGACGGCATTATTGTCGCGACGCCCACCGGGTCTACGGGATATAGTCTGAGTTGTGGCGGCCCCATAATTTTTCCGAATAGCGGAAACTTCGTGGTTACGCCCGTGGCTCCCCATAACCTCAATGTGCGCCCGATCGTCATCAGCGACGACTCCGTTGTCAGTTTTGAAATTGAAGGCCGGGCCGAGAATTTCCTCTGCACTTTAGATTCCAGATTTGAGACCATTACCTCGGTCCATCAGTTGGCCGTACGGAAGAATGATTTCGATATTCATTTGGTGAATTTACCCGACGTCAATTTTATGGATACCCTCAGGAGTAAATTGAACTGGGGAGAAGACCGGCGTAATCATTAATTAGCGTGAATGTATTGTTGGGAGGGTCCCGTCGCATTATTATTCGCTAAAAATGTTCTTATTAAATATACCAAAAGACGGTTGTTAACCGTAACAACTATATTTGCGATAGAAATACATACTATATCCCTCAGAGTCCTTCACCTTGTTATTCCTTACAAACTGCATTTTTTTCAATTGATTTAAAGGCTAGAATTTTCCACCGTTTCTCCAGTAGAAGGACGTTGACTTGCAATGGTATCTGTGGAAATAGTATAGTCGACTCAAAACGTTTATATGGCTAATCTGAAAAAAGAATTAAAGGCATTAATCAATCGATTCGATGCTGCCCAGGAGGCATTTGTTGCTAATACGGCTGACGTTAAAAAGCAAAAGAAAAAGCTGAGAAAAAAATTAGCTGCTTCTCGTGCGGAGGTTGAAAGCCTGCACGCTAAAATTGATAGTCTGAAGGCAGAAATTGAAAGCCTTAAGGAAGAAGCCAAGCCTGCTCCCAAGCGGCGCGGCCGTAAGCCCGGCCCGAAGGCCGGGGCCAAAAAGACTACTGGCCGCCGTGGACGTCCCCGTAAAACGGCAGCGCCCAAAGCAACGGCAGCGCCCAAAGCAACGGCAGCGCCCAAAGCAACGGCAACTGCGGATGCCGCAACGGCAAAAGCTCCCGCTAAAAAAGGTCCCGGCCGCCCGAAGGGAACTGCAGCCAAGCGTGGCCCCGGTCGTCCTAAGAGCACCGCGGCTAAGCGTGGTCCGGGCCGTCCTAAGAGTACTGCTGCCAAAAGTACTGCTGCCAAGACTGGCGCTGCGAAGCCCAAAGCTCCCGCCAAGAAGCGGGCGGGTCGTCCGGCCAAGCCCAAAGCTCCCGCCAGCCCCCTACAGGCCATTGATGGCTTTGGTCCCGCGTTGGCGAAGAACTTCGAAGCTGCTGGTGTGAATACCCCCGCGAAGGTTGCGGCCCTTTCTAACACGAAGATGGCGGAAATTCTGGCCAAGTGTGGCCCGCGCTACCGTAACGCCACTCCGGAGAAGATGGAGGCCTATCGTCAAGCTGCCAAGGCCGCAAAGTAAAACATACACACTCAAAACGCTTTTGCCACGTTCTCCTAAGCGAGGACGTGGCTTTTTATTTGTTACCGAATCGACGGAGTTACGTCCCAATATTCGTCATCGACGGGGAATCCCCGTTATCTTGGCAGTAATTATTGAATAGCCGTTGCGGTGGTCTACACGATACGGTATCAATCAATCTACCTTTTCTCAAAAAACCAACTTTATGCGTCTTTTAACCCGAATTAGCCTCGTAGTAATGGCTTTCGCCCTCGTCATTTTCTCTTCCGGATGTGAAGAGGACACGCCCGGTGGTGGCGGAGTAACCCTTCCCCCCACCATTACCCTGAACAGTGGCCCCGACCTGGTGAGTTTCAACCAGGAACTTCCACTCAGCAATCCATCCTTCCGGGTAAGCATCAGCGGTGAAGACGGCGATGCCCCCCTACGTGACCTGGTTATCCAGGAAGACGGACTGACCATCCCCTTCAGCCAGCTGACCTTCAACAGTGGCCAAACTTCCAATAATCCCATTGCCATCGCTTCCGGCGATCAGAATGGCTTCATCTACGAAGTCACCATCACGCCCTCTAATACGCAGCCTGGCCCCGTGGAATTCACCTTCCGCTTAACGGATACTAATAACGAAGTGGCGACCACTTCCGTCACCATCACCTACACCCAGCAGCTGCCGATGGTAACCCTGGTAGACGAAGCTGGCTTCGTAACCTCCGGTGATACGGTGTCTACCCTTAACCCCACCTTCACCGCCCGCGTAACGCTGGACGATACGGCCAATCCGCTGGAGACCCTAACCATCCTCGAAGGCGGCACCATCGTTGACGCCAGCCGACTGACGTTCAACGGAGGTGCCTTTACGGCACTGAACCCCCTGACGCTACTGCCGGAGGAAAGCACCGGAGTAACCTTCGACATCACCATTGACTCTCCGGGGGCAATGGAAGGTTCCACGACTTACACCTTTGAGGTGGCCGACGACCAGGGAAATGTTGGGTTTGCCGATCTGGTGATCACCTTCATTACGCCCGCTACCGACCTGACCTTTGACGCCAACGGGATTTTCTTCAACGCCAGTGGCAGTGGTAATGGGGGACTTGACCTCGATACGGGAACGGCCGTTGCGTTCAATAGTACCGAAGCCGAAATCGAAGACGAAGGTATCGACCTGAATATGGCCGGTGAAAACTGGCGTACGCAGATCAGTGCCACCAACGATGCCGTGATCCGCACGGTAGACCTTTCTACTCTTGGTGACGGAGTCACCTACGATGACGTGGTCT
The DNA here is from genome assembly GCF_004375085.3 of Lewinella sp. W8. Classification (GTDB taxonomy): domain Bacteria; phylum Bacteroidota; class Bacteroidia; order Chitinophagales; family Saprospiraceae; genus Neolewinella. The sequence continues at coordinate 130,081 of NZ_SNAQ03000017.1, read as the reverse complement.
TGACCAGCGAAATCGAGAGCCTGTTCGACGGTGGCGCAGCCCCCACGGGAAGTGATAACTTCCCGGATGCCGACGGCGATACCAGCGCTTCCGAAATTGTAACCGAACCTATGCAAGAAGGCGACGTATATGCCGTACGTCGTGGTGACCGGACTTACCTGATTCGGATCGACGAGATCAATTTCGTGGCTAACAGCAACGACGATAGCTACACCATTTCGATCAAGTACTAAACTTGTATTAGCAAATCTTGGCGTGGGCGCTCTCCGATGGGGGGCGCCCACGTCTGTTTTTTATCCCGTTCTACCGCAGAGTAGGGAAAACTGCCCCATATTTGCGGCCCGATTGAACTTGTCGGGACCTATCCTGTATTCCAACAAAAGGTCAGCACAAGCCTGGTTTTTCAGGACCCACCACCTCAGTAACGGCTCCAGAAAAAGCGTTTTTTGCCGCCGGGAATTTGCCCAACCAAATTTCGATCATTGCATGGATTACTTTAAAGAAAGCCTCAACCTACACCGCACCCTGAAGGGTAAAATCCGGATGTCCCCTAAAATGGACGTACGGAGCAAGGATGACCTGTCCCTAGTGTATAGTCCCGGAGTAGCGGAGCCCTGCCGGGCGATCCACCAGCATCCGGAGGACGTTTACAAATACACCATCAAGAGTAATACGGTGGCCATCGTTACCGACGGATCTGCCGTGCTGGGCCTCGGTGATATCGGAGCGCTGGCGTCGATTCCGGTGATGGAGGGCAAAGCCATGCTCTTTAAGCGGTTTGCCAATATTGATGCCTTTCCCATTTGCCTGGATACGAACGATACGGATAAGATCGTCGAAACGGTCCGGCTTATCGCTCCGGTCTTCGGGGGCGTCAACCTGGAAGATATTTCGGCGCCTCGCAGCTTCGAAATTGAGCACCGCTTACAGGATTTGGGCATTCCGGTCTTTCACGATGATCAGCACGGAACGGCCATCGTCACCCTGGCGGGTTTACTGAACGCGAGCAAACTCGTGGGTAAGAAAATGGAAGATCTCAAAGTGGTGATCAACGGTGCGGGAGCCGCGGGAATTGCCATTGCACGCCTCCTCAAGGCCGTTGATAACCCGGACTCTCCCCTGGCGACTCCGGTGAAGGACATCATCATCTGTGACAGTAAGGGAATTCTGCACTCCGGCCGGGAAAACCTTAATGCGGCGAAACTAGAAGCCCTGACCTTTACCAATGAGGAGGACCGTCCCGGTTCCCTTCACGATGCCATCCGCGGAGCGGATGTGTTCATTGGTGTAAGCGTTGCCAACCTGCTGACGGCGGACGATATCCGTACGATGGCAAAAGACAGCATTATTTTCGCCATGGCCAATCCCGTCCCGGAAATCATGCCCGACGAGGCGAAAGCCGGTGGAGCAGCCATCGTGGGGACCGGGCGCAGTGATTTGCCCAATCAAATCAACAACGTTCTTGGGTTCCCCGGCATCTTCCGCGGGGCCCTGGACGCCCGCGCACCGCGCATCTCTCCCAACATGAAGTTGGCTGCGGCCCGGGCTATTGCCGACCATATCCGTAACCCGGATTTTGACCGGGTGATTCCCCCCACCCTGGACGAACAGGTCGCCTGGCGGGTAGCCGATGAGGTGCGTCGGGTGGCGGAAGAAGAAATTCGCGCCGCTCAGGAAGGGTAGTGGGGCCTCAGGCGACCTGATTGGTCGAGAGCCCCAGTACCCGGTAGACCGGACACCAGTTGGTGAGCCCCGTGAATAGCATCACGGCGGCGAACGCACCCAGTAGCATGCCTTCATCACTGCTGATGGAAATGACCTCCGTGTAGAGAATGGCCAGGAGGAGCACACCAATGGCCAGGCGGATGAATCGATCAAGGCGACCTACGTTACGAATCATGGCTCAAGAATTTGGGTAAGATAATTGCTGCACTTTTCGCAGCAGAACCAAATTCGAGCTACTCCGCTAAACGACGGTTGATGGAAGTCATCGTCGGGAATGATTATTCCGGAATGATTTACTGGATCGCGTTTCGTAACCTGCGAAACCTATTCGGAAATTAAGGTTAGGTAATCGTTCGGGTTTGGGGAAATACGGTGTGCCGCCGGGAATATTTGATGTCTGACCGCACATTGGCCCGCTCTTAGGGTTTATTTAACAATTTCGAATGTGTATCCCCATACTGTAGCTCATCAATCGGGTGTTGGGTATGGGACGCCGTCTTTGTCAGAGAATACGCCCCCAGACCCTATCTTGTCTTACGAAAGCAACCACCCATGCGGAATCTACTATTGGCCCTTTTGTTGGCCCTAAGCGCATCAATCATGGCCCAGGATTATCAGGCGGCATACGCTTCCATTGAAGCGCTGGCAAATGAAGGAAAATATCAGAGTGCTCTGGAAGAAGCTGAGGCCCTGTACCAACGGGCCGAAGCCGACGGGGATGAAGACGATATGGTCAAGAGCCTGGCGTACCGGGCGGCCTACACGCTACGCCTACGGGAAGAAGGAATAGATGAAACCCTGAAATTACTCCGGACTGAACTCGCCGAAAATGGAAATCGCCCCGTAGTTCGCTCCCTTCTACATTTCATGATGGGGAGCCTGTACTTTCAGTACGGCCAGGAAAACTCCTACCGGCTCCGGAATGCGACCGAAGTGAAGGATTCTCCGCTGCCACCCGTCGCCTTACCCCTCGAAGAATGGAGCCTGCTTCAACTCATGGACATCGCGGAGACGGAACTGTACGCCGGTCTGCAGTCCGCCCGGGCGGTCCGCACCCGACTATCCGAAATCCCCGCCATCACGAGCTTTTCCGAGGAGCGGCTGGCGGAGCGCCCCACCATCTATGACGCGCTGATGTGGGAGTCCATGGAGATGCTCGCCAGCCCGGGGCTGTCGGTCAACGATCCCCGCCCGGAAGCCCCGGAGCGCTTCCTGGTACCCGGAGCAGATTTTATTTCCCTAGAATTAACGGAGCTGTTTGAGGATACCGACAACAGTACCTACCGCAAACTGAAGCTTTACCAGGAACTTATGGCCTACCATCCCGCAGATTCGGAGGCCCGAATGTACGCGGATCGTGACCGGCTGCGGTACATTCATCAGCTGGGAGCAGCGGATGAAGCCTACTATCTGTCCCTACAAACCGCCTTCGAGAACTACGCTGGCGTACGGGGGCGGGAATGTTTCCGCTTGTCGCAGGCCAGTTTACTGGTTTCCGGTTACGAGGGTAGGGGACCTAACCCCAAAGCTATTGCCCTGAACCTGCTCAAGGGGCTGAATAACCTGCCGCCGGCCTTACGGGCCGAAGCGGAGGGCCTCAAAAATTCAATCACTGCAAGAAACCTGCGGGTGGAAGGGGAGAATATTTATCCCCTCAATCAGCCGCTGCTGTTCAAGATTGACTATCGGAACGTTGGCGAAGTACATCACCGCATCGTCCGCGAACCCGAGCAGCTGGACCGAAACGGCGGCTACTACGGTAACCTGAGTCAGGACGAGTTAAAACTGGTCTTGCGGCAGCCGGTCGTAAAGCGTTCCCAATTCACGATGCCGGAAAACGACGATTACAACGGGCATACGACCGAAACCTACGTGCCGGGATTGCCCACGGGCCGGTACCTGCTGGTGACCAGCAGTGGGAAAAACTTCGACCTGGAGAAGGACATCATCTCCGTAAACGGCTTTCAGTCCACCAATCTCGCCCTGCTGAGATTCGATGACTCCGAGGCGGACTACCTGGAGGTCGTAGACCGGCTCACCGGTGCTCCCCGGGCCGGCGTCGAGGTGGAATATCAGGTGCAGCGGAATCGCTCGGATGCCTGGCGGACTACCAAACGGGGCGTAAGCGACGCACGGGGGCGCATCGACGTACCCACCGGTGACCGCAACTCCGTGAAAATTATTTTGCGGGACCCTGCACAGCAGGATGAAATGGTTACCGATCCCAATTATTACCGCATCTACCGGGATAACGGCAACCGTAGGGCAAGACCCTACACCCCCCTGTTTACGGACCGTAACATCTACCGTCCCGGTCAGACGGTCTTCATCTACGGACTGTCTCTCCGCCGGGGGAAGGATAATATGCCCACGATCCTGAAACGGGAGGAGATGAAAATCAGCCTCCTGGACGCCAACCGTCAGGAAGTCGGGACGGCTACCGCCCGCAGCGATGCGTACGGACGGTTCGACCTTTCCTTCAAGCTGCCCGACGGTGGCCTGACGGGCATGTTCTCCGTTCAGGCGGAGGGTGGCTCAGTGCGCTTCCGCGTCGAAGAATATAAACGCCCGCGTTTCCAGGTTACCCTGGAGGTGCCGGAGGCCGCCGTAGCCGGAGAAGATACCGAAGTGACGGGGGAAGCCAAACTCTTCGCCGGACCGGGCCTCGCCGACGCTACGGTAAATTACCGCGTATTCCTCAAGGAACAACGTTACTTCTACTTCTTCCGCGGTGGCGGCGGCAACGAACGGGAATTAGTGGATAGTGGAGCGGCCACGACGGCAGCGGACGGATCGTTTACCTTCGGCTTTACCCCCGCCACCGGTCTGAACGAAGGACGTCGCCGCTTCGTCTACGAAATCGAAGCCGACGTGGTGGACGCCACGGGAGAAACCCAAACAACCACCGCCAGCCTCCCGCTGCGCAACGATAAGCCCCTGGTAATGCTGAGCGTGGCCGAGGAATTGGTGGCCTTTCGGGATAGCCTTACCCTCCGGGCCTCCGGCCCGGAAGACCAGGAGGCCCTTTCGGTAACCTACCGCATCCATGCGGCCACCAAACCCGGAACCGCCCTGCGCGACCGCACCTGGACCTTCCCCGATCGCCCCGTCATCTCTCCGACGGACTACAAAAAACTGTTCCCCGAACTGGCCGCCGAATCGGAAATGCCGGTAGGGGAGTGGCCCGTCACCGATGCGCCCCTGCTGGAGGGTACGCTCCGGGTGGAGGCGGGCAAGGCGGAGGTACGTCTCCCCGTCAACTGGCCCACCGGCCACTACGTAATTGCCTACACCTATCCGGACGGAACGGAAGGGGAACGCACGGAATTTGCCGTGTTCAACCCCGGGCAAAACGAACTGCCCCCCGGAGAGCTGTACCACCTGATGGAGCCCACCGGCCCGGCGACGGTGGGCGCCTCCCTGGAGTATACGCTGATCTCCGCCCTGCCCCTACCCGAAATTACCTACTCCTGGGCCAGCCGCCGGGGCGTTAGGAGTGGCGTCACCGACGCCAATAACCGGCGCGCCACCTTCACCTACGTTCCCACCCCGGAAGACCGTGGGGGAATTCAGCTGGACCTGGCCTTCCTGCGCCTGAATGCCCTGCACCAACGGAGCTACCGGATTGCGTTGCCCTGGCGGGATAAAGAACTCAAGGTAGAATACGCTACCTTCCGGGATCAACTGCGGCCGGGAACGCCGGAGCAGTGGACCCTGACCGTGAGCAATGCGGACGGCAGCCCCGTCCCCGCCGCGGCCCTGGCCACCATGTACGACGCCAGCCTCGACGTCATCTTCAGCCGCGACAACTGGTTCTTCAGCCCCTTCCCCGCCTTCCAGCAGTACCGCAATTTCGTCAGCTTCATTGGCACGGGGAACAGCTACGGTTACGGACAGGACCCCGTGGGCCAGCGGATTGACGTTAAGGTGCCCGCCCTGCCGCGACTGGACATCCCGATGTTTCCCGCGGGGGGAGGCTACCGAAACATTGATTATTACGACGCCGTTGAGGTGCGGGGTATGGCCGCCGGACAAGCGCTGCGCAAAAGTGCCGCTCCCGCTCCCGCCATGGCCATGGAGGAAGCCGAGGCGGTAGCCTATAACGCGGATGCCGGCGGCGCTCCACCACCACCGCCGCCGCCTCCGGCACCGGAGGACAACTCTCCGGTTCAAATTCGCAAGGATCTTCAGGAAACGGCCTTCTGGCAGCCGGATCTGACGGTGGACCAGGACGGGAAATTGACGATCAAGTTTGACAGTCCGGAAGCCCTCACGAAGTGGAAGTTTCGTCTCTTTACCCACGATGCCGACCTGGCCTACGCGGTGTCCACGAAGGAAGTCGTGACCCGGAAGGAATTGATGGTGCTGCCAAACCCACCGCGCTTCGTGCGGGAGGGGGATCAGCTGGAGTTGACCGCCCGGGTGGAAAACCTGACGGATGCCCCCATGGACGTGGAGGCGGAGATTGAGTTTTTCAATCCGGCGACCGATCAGTCCATCGATTTTGGCGTGGACGCAGGTGCAAACCCTTGCGTAACCAGCCTCCGCCTGCCGGCGGAAAGCGGCGACGTGGTGTGCTTCCCCCTGAGCATTCCCGAAGGCATGGCCGCCGACGGGCCTCTGGGCTACCGCATCATCGTCCGGGGTGGCGAATTCAGCGACGGGGAGGAGAACGTAATGCCGGTGTTGACGGACCGTACCCTCATCACCGTTACCGAAGCGTTTTACCTGCGCCGCAAGGGGAAGGAAACCATCACGCTGGACGCCCTGGCGAACGCCAACAGCGAGAGTCTGCGTCACGTGAGCTATACCTTCCAGGCGACGACCAATCCGGCCTGGCTGGCCCTGAAGGCCCTGCCGTATCTGATGGAGTATCCCTACGACTGTACGGAACAAATCGCTAACCGCTTTTTTGCCAACCAGCTGGCCTACGCCACCGTAAGCAACCGCCCCGTACTGGAGGAGGTGTTCCGGAAGTGGCAGGACGACCCGGAGGCCCTGAAGAGCGAACTGGAGCGCAACGCCAGCCTGAAAAATGCCCTGCTCACCGAAACGCCCTGGCTGCGGGAAGCTCGCGACGAGGCCCAGCAACGCCAGCGGATCGGAGAATTGTTCGACCTCAAGCGACTCGCCAAGGAGCAAAACGCTGCGCTGGACAAACTCGTCCAGCGACAGGACGCCGAAGGCTCCTTCGGCTGGTTCCCCGGAGGATACGCCAACCGCTACATGACGCAGTACGTGGTGGAAACCATGGCCCGCCTGGACCAATTGGGCGTCATTACTTCGGAACAGCAAAGCCGGGTGGCGGAGATCAACGTCAAGGCGATCAGTTACCTGGACGGCAAGATGCTGGAGGACTACCAGCGCCTCTTCCGCGATGCCACCCGCAAGGAAGAACTGCGGGAAACCTACGTGCCTTCCAGCACGGTGGTGCACTACCTCTACGCACGCTCCATGAGTGAAAGTGCGGCTCCCCAGGATAAGAACGTCCGGGATGCGCTGACCTTCTTCCGGGAGCGGGCCTACGCCAGTTGGACGAAGTACGGTTTCTACGAACAGGCCCTCATCGCCATCGCCGCCGAACGGGAACGGGCCGCCAGTTCCTACGCCGGGAAACAACTGTCCACCCTCATCCTGGAAAGTTTCCGCGAGCAGGCCCTGACGAAAGAAGAGTTCGGCATGTACTGGAAATACGGCCGGGGCTTCCGTTGGCAGACCCTGCCCATCGAGACGCACTGCCGCATCCTCGAAGCCTTCCAGGCCGTAGACGGTACGGAGGAGGAGCTGGACGAAATGAAGCTGTGGTTGCTGACCAATAAACGAACGAACCGCTGGTCTACCACCAAATCCACGGCGGCGGCCGTGTACGCGTTGCTGAACGCCGGTTCGGACTGGACGGCCGTGCAACCCGAGGCGATTAGGGTCAGCTGGCCGGATGCCGCCACGGATGAACTGGGCACCCGCGTCCGCGCCGCACAAACCAGTGCTGAAGCGGCCACGGGAGCCTTCAGCGTCGCGGTAACGGCCCCGGCGATCAGCCAGGAACTCGCCCGCGTGAAGGTCCGGAACCGCAACAACAACGTTGTTTGGGGAGGCATCTACTGGCAGTACACCGATCTGGCGCAAAAAGTGGCGGCCAGCAATGATGGTCCGCTGACGCTGGAACGGGAGCTGTTCCGCCGCGTCCCCACCGGGGAGGGCATGCGCCTGGAACCCCTTTCGGCCGACCAGCCGCTGAAGGCCGGTGATCGGGTCACGGTGCGCCTCATCCTCCGCAGTGATCGGGAGCTGGACTACGTCCACCTCAAGGACCGCCGGGCGGCTACTTTCGAACCGGCCGAACAATTGTCCGGCTACAATTACGAAGGTGGTCTGGGCTACTACTACGCGCCCGGCGATCTGGCGACCAATTTCTTCATCGATCACCTGCCGAAGGGAACCCACACCATCGAATACGAGGTGTACGCAACCTATTCCGGAAGCTTCAGTAACGGGCTCGGCCGGGTGCAGTGTATGTATGCGCCCGAGTTTGGAGCCAACACGAGTGGCGCCCGGATTGTGGTGGAGTAGGAGAGAAGGCTACCGGATAAGGTTTGCTCTGCAAGCCGGTCGTTGAGGTTAAGGCTAAGGAGTGGGACCCCCGCCGGTCCTCGGAGCAATCTCCGTTGCTCCGAGGTCTCGGCAGCGTTCGTATCTGATGAAAAAGCCTACAGCTTGAAACCTTCGATCCGGCCGGCCAGCACTTCGCGGTAGCTTTTGCCAACGGGCAGGCTGGTCATTTTACCCTTTTCCTTGACCTCCACCATGTTCCCGTGCAGGGCTTCGATGCGGTTAAGGTTCACGATGTAGGACCGGTGAATGCGCTGAAAATCAGCGGAGGGTAACCTTTCCTCCAGCGACTTCATGGTTTGCAGCGTAATCACCCGGTCGTCGGGAAGGCGGATGATGACGTAGTCCTTGAGTCCTTCGATGTAGACAATATCCGAGAGATTTACCCGGACGAGCTTTTTGTCGGCCTTGACGAAGAAGAAGCCCGGGCCACCGTCTTCCACCTGGCCGGCTTTGGCTTTTTGCTTGAGTTCGGCCTGCTCGATGGCCCGGTTACAGGCCTGTAGAAAACGTTCGGTGCTGATGGGCTTGACGAGATAATCCAGCGCATTCAGTTCAAATCCATCCAGCGCGTAATTGGGGTAGGCGGTGGTGAAGATGGTTACGGGAGGATCTTTGAGTCCACGCAAAAAGTCCGTGCCCGTCAGCTGGGGCATATTGATGTCCAGAAACATCAGGTCAACGTCCTGGCTGTTCAGGACTTCGTTGGCTTCAAAGGCGTTATTGCATTTGGCGACGAGCTCGATCTGGGGAATCTTTTCGAGGTAAGTCTCCAGAATATCCTGAGCCAGGGGCTCATCGTCTACGATTATTGCGTGAATCATTTTTCTACTTTTTTGTCTTCGTTAATTGTTTCAGGGTGTCAGTTTCCCACCAGCTCCAGGTCCAGATGGACGGCGTAGGTGGAGGGCGTTTCTTTGATGTCCAGGGTATAGGCATCGGGGTACAATAATTGCAGGCGCCGGCGGACGTTGACCAGGCCAATTCCCCCGCTGGGGCGGGCGGCGTCGGGTTGCCGGGGCATGATGGAACCTTTGCTGTTTTCCAGCTCGAAGTGAATTTTTCGGTGTTCCACGTGTAAGCTGGCACGTACAAATCCATCCTTGATGTTGGCGTTTACGCCGTGCTTGAAGCTGTTTTCGAGGAAGGGAATCAGCATCAGCGGAGCCACCATTTGGTCGGCCACGTTGCCGGTTACCTGAAGCTGAATGTCGATACCTTCGCGTTGGCGTAGCCGTTCCAGGTCGAGGTAATTTTTCAGGTAATTGATCTCCTTTCTCAGGGGCACCCGGGGCTCATTGCATTCGTAGAGCATGTACCGCATCATTTCAGAAAGCTTGATCACGATGTCGGGGGCCTTGTCGTCCTTTTTGAGAGTCAGAGCGTACAGGCTGTTCAGGGTATTGAACAGGAAGTGCGGGTTGATCTGGCTTTTGAGGAAGCGCAGTTCCGACTGCATGCTTTCGTTGGCCGCAGTGACCTTCTTACGGTTTTCGACGATCCAGTCGACCATGATTTTGCCAACCGTACTCAATCCGGCCACCATGAAGGTGCTGAAGAAATAGGCGTTGATGTTGCTGAGGAGGTCTTCCTGCATACCCTCCACGCCGGCAAAGAGGAAATACTTCAGGACGAGTTTCAGGGGGGTGAAGACGAAGGAAACGGCGATCAGCAGCAGGAGGTAACGCCAGTACTGATCCTTCTTCAAATAAGTGGGGAAGAGGTACAGCAGGTTGATGTAGACGACGAAAATGTAGAAGCTGATGTTGATGAACTCGTTGGCCAGCGAGAGGCCGAAATTGAATTCTCCGGTGCGCCATTGTGCGGTCACGAGCACCACGAAAAAGGCCAACCAGCCTCCTGCGTGGTAGAAGGGCCGCTTGGTCAGGGTCTGCCCCAGACGATCCAGGAATCCTCCCAGTTCTTCGCTTGTTGAGTCTCGGGTCATCGTTGACATGTCCCCAAAGTACGAAGGCGGAAGGAATGTGTACTTCCTTTTCGACGAATACCCGGAGTTGATTGATGGATTGGCCGCGCCGGGACGGAGAAAGGATTTGGGGCGATTACCGCAGGTGCCAGAGTTTTAAGCGAGGGGCAGTGGCCGTTGGCTTTTGCGTCGAATGCTATGGCGGAAGGAAATAGTTCTCCCTTAATCAGGGGAGTCGGGGGCTCGGCCTATCTTTGGGGCATGAAGTTTCTTTTCGTTGCCGTGGTGGCCTTTGCCATCATTTACTACATCGGTCGGGAGGTCATTGGTGCGCTCCGGCACCCCTCCGACGAAGAACTGGAGGATTTTTGGGCGGGACGTTTGGAAAAGGGGGACCGTAAGGCCTTCCGTCGGGTGACGGAGCACCTGGGAAGCTGTGATTCCTGCCGGGACCGTTTGGACGAGGTGCGCAAATCCCGCAAGCCTGGCCCCGGCGCCGATGCGCCGTTCATTGAGCGGAAGTATTAGGAAGTAGCGTTTCCGTAGTAGATATGTAGAAGTACGACATGATTGGAGCTTTCTCCCTTTGATGTAGATATGTAGAAGTACGACATAGTTGAAGAATTCTGCTTCTGATGTAGATATGTAGAAGTACGACTAAACATTCCACCGCACCTCCCGTTTTTTACCTCCGCTAAGCCAGGAAAATCATCAATTATGATCATCGAAGAGCATTCCATCGTCACGCTCACCTACGAGGTCCGCGACGGAGGCCCACAGGGTCCCTTACTGGAGCGAATGGACGCCAACTATCCCTTCGTCTTCATGTTTGGCGTCGGCAAGATGTTGCCCGCCTGGGAGCGGAGAATCTTCGGCCTCAAATCCGGTATGGGCTTCACTTTTCTCCTCACGCCGGAAGACGCCTACGGCGTGCCCAGCAAGGAGCACATCCTGCAAATGCCAAAGCATCTGTTCCAAAATGAACGGGAGCAAATTGAACCGGGCCTACTGGAAAAGGGGCAGTTCGTTACCCTGACCGACAGCAACGGACGCAACGTAAACGCCAAAATCCTGGATTGGGATGAGGAAACCGTTACGCTGGACGCCAACCATGCATTAGCGGGAAAAACTCTGTTCTTCTCCGGAGCTATCCTTAACGTACGGCAACCTACCGTCGATGAACTCGTTCAAAAACGCTACATCGACCTCGGGGGCGCGCACCGCCAATAAAACCATTGGTTTTATCCCCCAACAGACCAACAGACCAACAGACCAACGAACTAAAAGACCAACAGACCAACAGACTAACAGACTAACAGACCAACAGACCAACGAACTAAAAGACCAACAGACTAACAGACCAACAGACCAACAGACCAACGAACTAACGAACTAACAGACCAACCAAACCTCTACCCCCTCCGCATCCGCTTCGGACCGTACCACAGCCAGAAGCCAGTTACGGTAAATAAGACCAGCGCCACTCCCATAACGGTATTGTAGAAGACTTTGAATAAGCCATTGGGCAGGCCAAAGGCATCGTCAACGATGGAGCCATCGTGAACCTGTTCGATCCAGTCGGAATGCCGCCGACCGACGCTCAGCACCGCTCCGTTGTTAGGGTCAAGCTGAACTTCGAGTTGCCGGTCGGTAAAGAGAAATTTCATCACATTTTTACTGGGGCGCACGTCAATGCGATCTATTTCCGAAAGGACGCCCCGTTCCTCCAGCAAGGCCTGGGTGGCCAGAAACGACAGGGAATCGATCGCCAGCCAGGAAGTACCTTCAATTTTGCTTCCCTTCTGGGTGGAAGGCATGATCAACTCACCGGCGTTTTTTTTCCATCCCAGGGCGATCCCGCTCACCGCCATGATGAAGAAAAAGACAAACAACAGAATGCCCGTATACCGGTGCACCTGACGGGTCAGGCGCAGGACACGAGCGCGTTGCTGTCTTTTGGTTCTTCGTTGGTTGGGCAAAACTGTTGTTGGTATTTTGGGGTTAAATTCCTGGCGAAAATCAAAGTGAATATGACCGTTAAATTATCCTCCCGGATAACCTTTCTGCTGGCCGTAGTCACCCTGGCGCTTTTGGCGATAACGGTAGTCCGGGGAGAACTAGATGACCCGGGATACTATTTCCTTGCCGCCATGCTGAGCAATGTCCTCATGATGTCCATGCTATTGGTATACACCTACCTGAAGAAACGGGCTCAACGGGACGAAGAGCAGAAGGCTGGTCAGGCTTCCTGAGACATCTCCGCGTAGGCCTGGTAAAAGTGCGGAACCGTCTCAATACCTTTGTAGAAATTCCATACGCCAAAGTGCTCGTTGGGACTGTGCAGGCCATCCGTGTCGAAGCCGAAGCCCATCAGGATGGTTTCAACTTTGAGGATTTCCTTGAAATTAGCAACGATGGGAATGGAGCCTCCCTCGTACATCGGTACGGGCGTCTTGCCAAAGGTAGCCTCCATGGCCTTCGCCGCCGCCCGGTACTCAATCGTGTCCGTTGGAGTAACGTAGGGATTACCCCCGTGGTGGGGGTGGACTTCTACCTTGACGGAGTCCGGAGCGATGGATTTGAAGTGCTCGGTAAAGAGCTCGGTAATCTTCTCGTAGTTCTGCTTCGAGACCAGTCGCATACTGATCTTGGCGTTCGCCACGGCGGGAATAATGGTCTTGGAGCCCTCTTCGGTAAAGCCGCCCCAGATGCCGTTGCAGTCGAGGGTCGGGAGAATCCCCGTCCGCTCGTAGGTATGGAAGCCCTCTTCGCCTTCCAGCCCAAAGACTCCGGGACTGTCCATGTACTCCTGAGGGTCGAAGGGGGCGTTACGCATCATCTCCCGATCGCTATCGGAAGGGAAGACAACGTCGTCATAGAAGCCGGGAATGGTAATGTGCTTTTTCTCATCCTTGAGCGAAGCGATCATTTCGCAGAGCGTATTGATGGGATTGGCTACGGCCCCACCAAATAGGCCGGAGTGCATATCGGCGCGTGCGGCGGTAACCTTGACGTCCAGATAGGTGAGCCCCCGTAAACCCACGGTAATGCTGGGGTGCTTCTTGCTGAGTAAGCTGGTGTCGGACACCAGGATCACGTCAGACTTCAGCAGGTCCTTGTACTTGGTGATGAAAGGAACCAGGTTGGGACTGCCAACCTCTTCTTCCCCTTCGATCATAAACTTCACGTTGCAGGGAAGCCGATCCGTTTTGATCATCGACTCCACGGCCTTGACGTGAAGGAAGAACTGGCCCTTGTCGTCGGTACTGCCACGGGCAAAAATGGCGCCATCGGGGTGGATTTCGGTTTTACGGATTTCGGGCTCAAAAGGCTCACTTTTCCACTGATCCAGCGGAGCGGCGGGCTGTACGTCGTAGTGGCCGTAAACCAGCACGGTGGGCAGGCTGGGATCAATCATCTTTTCGGCGTAGACGATGGGATGACCATCCGTAGGGTAGAGGGTGGCTTTATCCAGGCCCGCCTTGACCATGTATTCCTGAACCTGTACGGCGCAGTGGTGGGTATCGTCGTCGTGGGCCTTATCCGTACTTACGCTGGGAATTCGTAGAAGCGTGAAGAGTTCGTCGAGAAATCGTTCCTTATTGGTGTCGATGTATTCCTGAATGGTCATGATCAAATGGTCAATTTGGCGGAGCGCCAAGATAAGCAGAACGTGGCTCACTGAATAACGGCCTTCAGAGAAACGGAAAATGGTTACAAGAAAGTGAGACTGTACAACCAGAAAACCCTGGGCCCCGGCTAAAATTGAGGTATACCCCGCACCTGCACCGGCTGAGCCGAGTATTCCGCTTTGCTTCACGCTCCGTCGTAATAAAACCGCCCTACCGTACTACCCCCTACCGTACTACAAATACTGCTCCAGTAATTCCTCCACCCGGGCTTCCGTAATGCCACGTTCCAGTTTTCCCTCCCTGGCAAAAGAAATTTTCCCCGTCTCCTCGGAGACGATCAGGCAAACGACGTCCGATTTTTCCGTAACCCCCACGGCCGCCCGGTGCCGCAGGCCGACGCTCTTGGGAAGATCGGGGTTTTCACTGATCGGCAGGATGGAGCTGGCCCGGTCAATCCGCTGGTTTTTGATGATCACCGCGCCGTCGTGCAGGGGACTTTCCTTGTGGAATATGCTGACGAGGAGACTGTAGCTCAGCGTGGCGTCCAGGACGGTGCCTCCGGAAATGATCGTTTCCGGATCGGCGTCCTGCAAAATGACGATCAGTGCCCCCGTCCGCCGGCGCGCCAACTGCAGGACCGCCCGCCGGATGTCTTCCGCTTCCGGCCGCCGACCGGCATTTTCCTCTTCGCGGCCGAGTAAGCGATTCCACACCGAATCCCGTTGCTTAATGGCGTTGCTGCCCAGCAGGAGGAGAAAACGGCGGACTTCCGGCTGAAAAATGATGATGAGACTGACGAAGCCAATGTTGATGAACTGGTAGAGGATAATGCTCAGCAGATCCATGCCCAGCGCCTCAAAAACGAGGTAGCTGAGGAAGAGGGCCACCAGTCCGGCAAAAATATTGAGGGCGATGCTTCCCCGTAGGAGCCGGTACAACTGATACAGCAACACGCCCACAATCAGGATGTCGAAAAGGTCCAGGATGTTGACCTCCAGAAAGCCGATATTGAAAAGCATTGCCTGCATCGGCTCGCAAGGTACGAAGCACTATCTTTGTTCGGTGAATTGTACCACGAGGATCATCCTGCTTTTGTTTTTGGCGTTACCGCAGGTGCCGGGTTTCGCCCAGGAGCTGCGCACCAACGCTGCGGGCGAGAAAATCATCGTCTATCGCGACGGCTCGGCCCGCTACTTCAATGACCTTACCCTGATTGAGGCCCAACAGAAGGATTCCGCCGCCGCGGCCTACCCCGTAGTGGCCGTAACGATCGAGCCCCTTTCCGGCGGCGTGGACCCCACCGAGGCGGATCTGCGTCGGATTGCGGAAAGAAAGCTCCAACTGGCCCGGGAAGCCGAGGAACTGGCCCGCAGTCGCGCCGCGGCCGCCATCAACAATCGGATTGACCTGGAAGGCAAACTTCAGGCCGCCCGGGACGCCAACCGGACCGGGGAAAGTGCCACCCTCCAGCGCCGCCTGGCGCTGGCGCGCCAGGTAGAACAGCGGGCGCTGGCCGACCGCACCGAAGCCGAACAGCGCGCCGCGGCCGCCAACAACGTGGTGGCCCAGGGCCGCTACGTGGCCGCCTACAACGAAGCCCGACTGCGCGAACGCACCGGACCCGTGATCGCCAATCCGGCGAGCAACCAGCGGGAACGACAGCTAGGGTTGTTACTGCCCGCCCCGCCTTCCTTCTCCGGCTACGGCGCGGCCACCGGCCGGCCCTCGAGCCCGGAGCCGCCTCCCTGTAACCGCGCCCAGGGAGTCGCCAATCGCGAAGGGGCCTTCCCGGTTTCTTATCCCAGTCTGCTTTTTACCCACACCGACGAAAACCTGCGTCCCTTCCTGGACGGCAAGGAATACCTCCGCTGCCTGACCTGGACCAGCCGTGACCCCAGTGGCCGCCGCTTCCTGCACCTCAAGCTGACCTTCGCTAATCCCAACGCCATCACTACCTACGGCTTCTTGCCGGAAAACTCCAGTCTGAGCCTCCACCTGCTTAACGGCCGGCACATTTCCCTGCAGGCCATCCGCGAGGCCGTCGGCATCATCGACCACGGCCGGAGAGAGCTCAACTACGAGGTCACCTACCTGCTGCCGCGCGGAGCCGCGGCCGACCTGCGTAACCACGCCCTCGACTTCGTTCGCATCTTCTGGTCCAGCGGCTTCGAACAGTACGAAATACTCCAGGTAGATGCCCTGCGCCGGGCAGTAGAGTGTCTTTAGGGGGCCTAGTTACCGGTGGCTGGGGAGTCAAAAAAAGAGCGCAAATTGCATCGCAATTTGCGCTCTTTTTTTGGGCCGGATAAATGGTTGACTAGAACAACACAACCAGCAAACCAGCAACTAGCAACTAGTAAACTAGTAAACTAGTAAACCAGCAACTCCGTCTACTGCACCGAATCTTTCGGCATGACCGGGCTGTCTTCGGCGTTGAGGCGCTCCAGGACGAGGTTGGTGATGTCGTAAGCTTCGTTGCTCATCAGCAGGCCGGAACCTCCGCCCTGGTTAAAGATGAAATCGTAGTTGTTTTCGGCTTTGAGGTCCTTCAGGATGGCCTCCACGCGCTCCGCAAAGGCGGCCTGTAGTTTGAGCTGATCTTCCTGGATGCTGTTCAGGGCAATCTGCTGCTGTTGGGCGATTTCCTGTTCGCGGCGGGCCAGACGCTGCTGCTCGGCCTGAATCTTATTGGGAGCCAGGAGACCCTGCTGGACCTGATTCTGGACCCGCTGCACTTCGCGGGCAAAGGCTGCCTGACGGCTGTTGTGGTTCTCCTGTGCCTTCAGGAAGTTTTCTTCCAGGCGCTTGAGCTCGTCGGCAACGGCCGTGTAGCCGGATTGCAGACTGTCTACCTGAACGTAAACAATGTTCAACCCGGAATTGGCCGGCTCGGCAGCGGCAGCGGTAGTAGTTCCGGAATTATTTTCCTGAGCCTGGCATCCGAAAAAGAGCAGGGCGATGGCAACAAAAGTTGCGTTGGGGAGTATTCTTGCAATGCTGATCATTGAGCATATTTTCCGCAAAAGTACACTTTCTCCATGGGACGTGACCAATGGTTGATCGTCGGCGCCTTCGCAACGACCTATTTTGTGTGGGGTGCCACCTACCTGGCCAATTACTGGGCCATCGACTCGCTACCCCCCTTTGGCATGGGCGGCACCCGCTTTCTGTCGGCCGGTCTGTTGATGTACGCCTATTCCCTGATCCGTGGTGACCGGCGTCGACCCAGCTTAAAACAGTGGGGCAATTCCGGCTTGATCGGCGTCCTTTTTCTTTCCGTCGGTACCGGTGCCGTGGTGTGGGCCCAGCAATTTATTCCCACCAGCATGGCCGCCCTGATCATTTCCTTCGAGCCCCTCGTGGTCATGCTCATGATGTGGGGCTTCCTGTCCAGCCGTCCTCCCGGACGGGCGTTCCTGGGCGCTGCGGTCAGCATTCTGGGGATGAGCCTCCTGATCGGCCAGCCGGATAACCTCACCAGCGAAGACGCCCCCATCGGCCTACTGGCCATTGCCACCGGCATGCTCTGCTGGGGTGCCGGCATGCTGCTCCGCCCGAAACTGGACCTGGGCAATAACCCCGTCCGGGCCACGGCCATGCAGATGATCGTCGGCGGCATCCTGATGCTCATTTTCAGTATTAGCATTGACGAATGGTCGGGCTGGTCCTTCGCGCAGCTGACTACCAAAACCATCGGCTCCTGGCTCTTTCTGGTTTTCTTTGGCTCCATCCTGGCCTTCTCCGCCTTCAACTTCCTCCTCAGCAAGGTGAGCGCCGACAAGGTAGCGACGAACACCTACGTCAACCCCGTAGTGGCGGTTTTGCTCGGCGCACTCTTCAACAACGAAGTTGTCACGGGCCAATCCATGCTCGCCGGAGCCATCCTGCTCACCGGCGTTTGGTTCATCAATACGGCGAAGAAAACGGCGGTTTAATATTTGATAGTTGACGTTTGAAATTTGATGTAGTGGAAAGGGCACTGGCACTAGGTGGGTTTTTGCTTGGTGCGAATTGTGGTACAGACGTATCTATACGTCAAGTCTCCGCCACCTCTTCTCATGGATCTACATCAACGACCTCCCACTCTGGATCAAACGGCAAACATCCTTCTCTTCCTCAGGCGTTCCATCCTAAATGCCGCTTGCCCAAAATCCCCCCCTCTACATCAAAGATCAAACGTCAAGTTTCAAACCTCTCTCCCCGCTAAGCTCTCCACGCTATCCAGCCGTTTCACCCAAAGTCTCTCCTCTACATCAAAGATCAAACGTCAAGTTTCAAACCTCTCTCCCCGCTAAGCTCTCCACGCTATCCAGCCGTTTCACCCAAAGTCTCTCCTCTACATCAAAGATCAAACTTCAAGTTTCAAACATCCCTCACCTCTAAGCTCTCCACGCCATCCAGCCGTTTCACCAAAAGTCTCTCCCCTTCATCAAAGATCAAACGTCAAGTTTCAAACATCTCTCACCCCATTCTTCCTTCATAGTCCTCGTAGGTAAACGTCCGCCGGGCAATGATCTCGTCGTTGGCGTCAATGAGGCAGATATCGGGGTGGGGGACGCCGTTGAACATGGTGGTCTTTACCGTGGTGTAGTGGGCCATGTCTTCGAAGATGATGCGATCTCCGGGGCGGACGGGCTGGGGGAAATAGTACTCGTCCAGCGCGTCTCCGGCCAGGCAGCTCATGCCGCCGAGGCGGTAGGCGAAGTCGAAGCCCTCGGTTGCTTCGGTTTTCGCGCCACGCACCGTGGGGCGGTATGGCATCTCCAGGGTGTCGGGCATGTGGCAGGTGAAGCTTACGTCGAGCATTAGCGTGCGGGTACCGTAATTCTCGACGACGTCGAGGACGCTGGCCGACAGGATGCCCGTTTGCCAGGCGATGGCGCTCCCCGGTTCCAGGATTACTTCCAGGTGGGGGTAGCGGGCGCGCAGCGCCCGGAGGGTGGCGATGAGCCCGTCCATGTCGTAGCCCTCCCGCGTCATCAGGTGCCCTCCGCCCAGGTTGAGCCATTCTACTTTTTCCAGGTAGTGCCCAAACTGGGCTTTGGTCCGTTCGATCAGCGTCGCCGTGGCCCCGGCGCTGCTTTCGCAGAGGGTGTGGACGTGCAGTCCCCGCAGTCCGGCGGGGGGCTTGGTGGGCAGGTTGGGGAGGGTCTCCCCGAGGCGGCCGTGCGGATTGGCGGGGTTGTAGAGCGCCGTTTCTACCGGACTGTACTCCGGGTTGACGCGTAGCCCGACGTTCACGCCGGCGGGCTCCCAGACGGAGCGGTAACGTTCCAGTTCGGTCAGGGAGTTGAAGGTCAGGTGGCCGGCCAGTTGCGCTACCTGGGGAAAAGTGTGGGGCTGGTAAACGGGAGCGTAGACATGGGGCGGTTTGCCGAAGTGCCGCTTGATCAGCTGGGCTTCGTTGAGGCTGCTGGCCGTAGCCCCGCGCAGGTATTCGGCCACGATCGGAAAGGCGGGCCAGTAGGCGAAGGCCTTCAGGGCCAGGATGATGGTCACGTCGGCGGCGGCCGCCACGTCGGCGATGAGCTCGAGGTTTTTCCGAAGCTTGTCTTCCTCGATCAGGAATGCAGGGGAGGGGAAGTGGTCAAAGGACTGAATGACGGAAGGATTGATGGATGGACTGAATGACGGAACGCCCCAAGGGGTGCATCCGCGGGCGCAAATTTACGGTCATTACCGATCATGAAATATAAAAAGGGCGACGGAGCGCAGGTGCAGTGAAACGGAACCCTCGTGCTCAGCCGGGGTGCCCAGCATTTCCCGAAATGCCGGCACCTGCACCGGCTGAGCCGAGTATTCCGCTTTGCTTCACGCTCCGTCGCCCAGATCAACTTCTTCCGCTCCGGCGAAGTCGTTTAGAGGAACATGCCTCCACTGGCTTCGATCCGTTGAGGGCCTCCTCCGTACGGTGGATGGTAAAGTCAAAGTCCTGATCGAAAGTACGCCCGATGGACGCGGCAAAGCTGGCGATGGTGGGGTAGACTTTGATCATGGGGAGGTGTGATGGGGTGAAACAGGCTGATAAAATAGGTAGTTTTTCCTCAGCCACATTTTTAGACTTTTAAGGATATGAGATCACCTACCCCCAACTTCTTCCGCCTCAACTACGGCCACGGTCGTTCCCACTCCGCCATGATTGTTTACCTGGTGGAGCGGTGGAATTACGGTGATCCGACACCCCTGACCGACTTCCTGGTAGGCCTCAATGTCCATCCCCCTACAGCTCAGCAGTTAACCGCGAAGCTAGAGTACAACAACATCGACCTGGCCATCTTCGAGGGGGCCCCAGAAAAAAAGAATCTCTATCTCCTTTTGGAAATGAAGGTGGATGACTGGCAGGGTTGGAAACCCTTGTCAAAGAAGCAGAAGAATGACTTTGAAAAGGTCAGCAAGTCTCCCCGGAAAGACCTTTTTGGCCCCCAAATAATTGAGGGTAAGAAAAGACTCATCCAAACTGAATATTACACCTTAAAGGAGGAACTCTATGAAATGGAGCAGGCAACGCGCCCGACTTGCCTACTGATTACGCTTGGCACCGGTGAGTTTTACGAGGATTTCACGTCCAGGGGGAATATCTGGCAGCAGGTTGGCCTGGAGAAAGTGGTGGAGGCCGTTAAAAAGATTGAGCAAACGGACGAACTTTTGCGTCAGTGGCAAGATGCCCTAGTAGCCGAGTTGGAGCTCCGCCAGTCCTGCTGGACGGCCAACGAGGAGAAGGCGGTAGCTAGCCAGGGGAACCGCGCCCGCCTCTTGCCCCTGATGCGACTCGGGCAGTTACGCAGTACCCTGATAGATAATTATCCGGAAGAGATCGCCGGCTACCAGCCCTCGGTATATCCGCACGGAAGTAACGACGCCATTTTGAACTTCTTCCTACCCCCTGATTGGCGAAGCGGCGGTTTCCGCTACGTTGAGATCAACCGTAACGGACTGCTGAATTTTAAGATATATTTTAAGAAAGGCAATTCTACGGAGGACAAGCAAAAGTTGACGGAGGCTTTTCGGGAAGACTTAGAACGGGTCTTCGATAAGCTTATTCTTCCCCGTAAAAACGGCTACAAAAAATCCAAGACCGTTGCCAGCCTGGAGATCGGCCTAGTGAAGGACACCATGTCGCCGGTCGCTGGACAAACACCCGAATCGGTGGCGGCAACCGTGGCGAAATTTCTGCACAACGCAAAAAGTATTGTCTTAGTTAACACTTCCCACGTTGAATAAAAGTGCCTTAATCATTAACCACATCCGCCAATCAAGGAAAACGGAGCGGCCCTTCACGGAGATGGTGCAACAATTTCCCGACATCCTCCACGAGCTACGGCAACAGCAACCCATGGCCTGGCGGGATTATTTCGGCCCGGGAAAGGGTAGGGCCAGCACGAAGAAGATGCTGCTGGCCGAGGGTAAAGCCCACTGGTTTAAGGACGATGCCGCGGATTTCAGGGGGCTGTACGTGTGGTACCACGAAGAGCATCCGTTTTACGTTGGGATTTCCAATAATGTCTTGCAACGGGTCGGGCAGCACGCCAAGGCCAAAGACCATTATTCGGCCTCCATGGCCTATAAAATTGCGCGTGACCTCTGGCCAACGGAGACAAAGACGCGCCGGGCGGACTACGACCAGGAAAACATTGCCGTGGTGCGGGAATGGCTAAAGGATCAGCACCTGCGCATGATGCCCATCAATGACGCTGACCAGCTAGCCTTGTTCGAAATCTACTGCGCACTGGAGTTGGGGTGTGCCCTCAACGTATTTGAACCTCATTGATCTGCCATTGGCTAGGTGAAAAGCAAAGGCAAAGTTCCCCACTGGCCCAAATCCCCAAAACCCTGACCCTTTACCACAAGCCTCTCCTGGCACATTCCGTCACTTTTGTGGGGAACCAAAAAAACAACGCCATGAAAAAGTTAGTGCAAACCAGTAATCCCATCCAGGCTCCCGCCAGCGAAGTGTGGGAACACCTACGGACCGGCGAGGGCGTCAATCTGTGGTTGCCCATGATCACCTCCTGTCGGGTAGAAGGGGACCGGCGGTACTGCGAAGCGGGGGACCAACCCCTCACGGAGACCATCCTCTCTTCGGACGATGGGGACATGACCTTCCGCTACTCGATTGAGGAGCAATCCTTGCTGCCGATTGAAGACATCATCGGCACCATGCGCGTAGAGTCAGTACCCCCGCAAACCAGCATCCTCCACTGGGATTTGAGTTTTGAGGTGGCCGACGAAGCCACCTACGCCCAGGTGAAAGCTGGGCTGGAACAGATCTACGCCCAGGGGGCGGAAGGGCTGGAACGGCTGGCCGTCGCGGCCTAATGCTGCTCGGGTTGTCTGGGCGTTGAAAGGTGCCCGGGCAACCCCCTTGAGCATAACGACTTTGCTCAATCAATCACAATTACAAATTGATCAACCAAGCAACATGAAGAATCTTACCCTCTTTACCCAGGCCCGCTTCTACAGCCTGCTAATATTACTGCTGGTCGTATGCCTGGCGCTGGGGAGTAGTCTGGTACTGGCCCAGGTGATGTAGCGTTCCTCGGAGGTCTCCGGAGCGGATTTACGCGACTAGCAATGAGCGACGGCGTGGCGACGGGCCCTCCGATAGCGATCGAATGACTGAAGGATTGAAGGATTGAATGTGAAGTGATAAAAACCCACGGCTCTAACCAGGGTTAACCCGTGGTCGGCGCTGTTTTGCGAAGGCGTCGCCGAGTGAAATGGTGTCCGAACACTAATCGGTCCAACATTCCAAGTTGGATATTCTCATCTTAGATGGAATGGCTGAGGTGTCAAATGATTGAAGGACTGAATGATCGAAGGACTGAATGTAAAAGTGATAAAAACCCACGGTTCTAAGCAGGGTCAACCCGGGGTCGGAAGCCTATTTTGCGAAGGCGTAGCCGAGTGAAATGGCGTCCGAACACCATTCGGTCCAGCATTTCCAGGCGCGATACTTTCATGCTAGATGGAATAGCTGAGGTGTCGAATGATTGAAGGATTGGAGGATCGAAGGACTGATTGACAGAAGGATCAGATTTTCAAAATTTCATCTACCAAAAGCATAGCGGCCATTTGAGACCATAGTCCTCGCTGGCCGCCAATATTTCGTTGGGATTCTTCGGGTAAATACTACCCCGACAACTCAGCCGCCAATAACGACGCTTCAGCCAAAACTCATTGCACCTGCGCGCCGTCGCCCGGTTTTTTGTGACGTCACAATACCCAAGTCATGAAAAACTTTACGCTCTTGAACCAGGCTCGTTACTACAGCCTGCTGATTTTACTCACGATCATCCTGCTGGCCCTGAGCAGCACCCTGGCGCTTGCGCAGTCCGTGAAGGGGTATCTGCTGGACGCCCAGTCCGAAATGCCACTCATCGGTGCTACGGTAGAACTGATTACCGTGGACCCGCTCCGCGGAGCGACCACCGACGTGGACGGATATTTCACCCTGCCCAACGTCCCGCCCGGAAGGCATACGCTGCGGATCAGCTACCTCGGATACGAAGGGCAATCGCTCCCCAACGTGCTCGTTACGCGGGGCAAGGATGTGATCCTGAACCTTTCCCTTCGCGAAAGCGTGGCGGAGCTGGCGGCGGTCACCGTTACGGCCAAGACCGATCCGGCCCGGTCGATCAACGAAATGTCCACGATCAGTTCCCGGACCTTCACGGCCGAACAGGTCAACCGATTCGCCGGCGGTCGGGCCGACGTCAGCCGTCTGGCCGGCAACCTGGCGGGCGTGGCCACCTCCGACGATAGCCGCAATGACATCGTGATCCGCGGCAACAGTCCCGCCGGATTGCTGTGGCAACTTGAAGGAATCCCGATTCCCAACCCCAACCACTTCTCTACGCTGGGTACCACTGGCGGCCCGGTCAGCGCCCTGAACCCTAATATGCTGGCAAACTCAGACTTTGCCACCTCCGCCTTCGCCGCCGAATACGGTAACGCCCTGTCCGGCGTTTTCGACCTCAGCCTGCGGCGCGGCAACCGCGACCGCTACGAGTTCATGGCCCAACTGGGCACCTTCTCGGGCCTGGAGGCCATGGCCGAAGGCCCGCTGAACAACAAGGGGGGCTCCTTTGTCGTAGCCTTCCGGAACAGCTTCGTCGGTTTTGCGGAATCTATCGGTATCCCCATCGGGACCAACGCCACCCCCGACTACCGCGATCTGACCTTCAACGTCGATTTTGGCAATTCCAAAGCGGGGCGGTTTTCCCTGTTCGGCATCGGCGGCACGAGTAACATCGATTTTTTGGGGACGGAAACGGACTCCACCGATCTTTTCGCCAATCCGGGCCGGAATTCCTACGCCGACAGCCGGTTTGGGGTGCTGGGGCTGCGGCATAACCTCATCACCGGAGAAAATACCTATCTGCGCACCGTCATCAGCGGTTCCGTGCAGGGCAACGAATTTGCGGAGTTTGACCTCAACGCCGAAGGGGGCGATGGTCTCCTCTTCACCGACGTCGATGACGAAACGGTCCGCCTGAGCATCAAGTCCTACCTGAACAGCAAAATCAGCAAACGTCTCACCGTCCGGGCGGGCGTCCAGGCCGAACAATTTGGTCTGACCACCGTGGTGGACGATCGCGACGGGCAACCCGACCGCGACGAGGACGGCCTGCAGGATCTGGACCGACTGCGGGACTTCGACGGCACTTTCAGCCTGCTTCAGGCCTACGGGCAGGCCCAGGTTCGGGTGGGCGAGCGCACGACGCTGAACGCGGGGATACACACCCAATACTTTACCCTCAGCGAGGCCTTCGCACTGGAACCCCGCCTGGGATTGTCTTATCGGGCAACCGACAAACTTACCCTCTCGGCGGGCTATGGCCGGCACAGCCAGACGCCGGCTTTCCCCGTCTTCTTCTTCCGGGACCCCGCGACGGGGAATGCGGACGCCAACCAGAACCTCGGCTTTCAGCGGGCCGACCACTTCGTCGTGGGCGGAGACCTGGCCTTTGCGCCAAACTGGCGCCTAAAGACGGAGGTTTATTATCAATTCCTCTTTGACATTCCGGTCGACAATTTCCCTTCCTCTTTTTCCATTCTGAACGCGGGGGCGGACTTCGTTTTCCCCGAACGGGGCTCCCTGGTTAATGAAGGAAGCGGAGAAAACTATG
Organism: Lewinella sp. W8; assembly: GCF_004375085.3. GTDB lineage: Bacteria > Bacteroidota > Bacteroidia > Chitinophagales > Saprospiraceae > Neolewinella. Next base: position 105,059 of record NZ_SNAQ03000017.1, on the reverse strand, counting down.
GGGTGGAAGTTACCCTGGAGCGGTTCTTCAGCGATAACTTTTACCTCCTCTTCACGGGCTCCTTCTTCGAGAGTCGCTATACGCCCAGTGACGGAATTGAGCGCAACACCACCTTTAATAACCGGGTGGTGATGAACCTCCTGGCGGGCCGCGAATGGGCTTTCGGTAAGGACAAACGCCACCGGTTCACCATCAATTCTCGACTGACGGGTTCGGGGGGGCAGTTTTACACTCCCGTGGATTTGGCGGCGAGCCAGGCGCTGGAAACCGACATTCGGGACGAGAGCCAAGCCTTCACACTGCGGTACCCCAACTACTTCCGCTGGGACCTGAAGTTTGGGGTCCAGTTCAACAGTCCAAACAAGAAATTCAGCCAGAGCTTCTTCGTGGACCTACAGAATCTGACGAACCGCGAAAACGTTTTCCAGGAGCGCTATAACCCCGTTACCGGGGAGGTCAACACCGTTTTTCAGGCCGGATTCTTCCCGGATATCCAGTACCGTATCCAGTTCTAAAATTACCCGGCATCCGGAAGGCGTTAAAGCGATGCACTTCCGGATGCCTTATCTTTGAGTTTATGCACTTTACCTGTACCAGGGAACAGCGAATCAAATATCTCGGCTTTGACGATCACTGGATGATCGCCGTTGGGATTTTTCCCCTGGCCTTCCTGGCGGATATTCTTTTTGTCGGGGGGCAGCCGGGCATGAACATGGGTTGGCAACTTGGTCTGACCTGCTACGCACTTTCCCTGTTTTTTTGCGGAGTTTACTGGTTCGCCAGCCGGACGATCACCATTCTTTTCCGGCAGTATTTTCCGAAGCGGATTCAAAGCAGAAAACGCATCATCATCACCGTTTCCACGATTGGTTTGGTGGTGGTTGCCGTCACGCTGCTTACGCATTCCCTGGTAATTGCTTTTCACCTGGAAGCGGGTAATACCGTCACTCCGAGTATATATTTCAAAATGGCCATGGCCTTCGTTTTGAACCTGATGGTATATTCGGGTTACGAAGGGGCCTACTACTTCACCAAGTACAAAGAGAGTCTGCTGGAGCAAGAGCGACTGGCCAAAGAAAACATGCAGGCCCAGCTTTCGGTGCTCAAGCAGCAGGTAAACCCGCATTTTCTGTTTAACAGCCTCAATACGCTGGTCAACGTCATTCCCGAGGATACCGAGCGGGCGACGCTGTTTACCCAGCGCCTGGCGGCCGTTTACCGCCGGATTCTGGAGTATCGGCACCGGGAACTGATTACCCTGCACGAGGAATTGCGGGCGCTGGGAGATTACATTTTTTTGATGCAAACCCGGTTCGAGGACAAGCTCATCATCGAGTGGGAGCACGATAATGTGGCCCGGAGGCTGGTGCAGGGCGAATCCCTGTCGGCCGTGGACCTACCCCCTTACCTCCGTGATTACCAGGTTGTCCCGCTGGCCGCCCAGCTGCTGGTGGAAAATGCCATCAAGCATAACGTGATCAGCCAGGACCACCCCCTGACGGTGAGCATCATCTTAAACGATTCCAGCTTAACGATTCAGAACAATCTTCACCTACGTGAGCGGCAGCTGAACTCCACCGGTTGGGGCCACCATAACATTCGTCGACGCTACCAGCTGGTAACCGACCAGCAGGTCAACATCTTCAGCGACGACACCGTCTACCGCGTGAGTATCCCGCTGCTTCGCCCCGAAACCGAGACCCGCTATGCCACCGCATGATTGTTGGATCATCGAAGACGAACCGCCAGCACTACGTCGGCTACAGCAACTCATCGCCCAGGTACGCCCGGAGTTCAACGTAAGCTTTACCACCGATACGGTCAATGGCGCCAGAAAAGCGCTGACCGAGCGGCCACATCCGCGGGTCATTTTCAGCGATATTCACCTGGCCGACGGCTTATCCTTCCAGATCTGGGAGAACATCCGGTGCAACTGCCCGGTCATCTTCACCACCGCCTACGATCAGTACGGCATCCGGGCCTTTCGGGTCAACAGTATCGATTACCTGCTGAAGCCCATCGAAACGGATGCCCTGGACCGGGCGCTGGCGAAACTGGATACCCTGCAGGCCCCTTCCATATCACCGGATTACGGAGAAATTGCCCGCCTCATTCAGCGTAAGGAGCCAGCCTACCGCCAGCGTTTTCTGGCGCAACACCGGCAGGAGTGGTTGCCCGTTAAGGTGGAAGAACTCCGCCAAATTTACAGTGAAGACAGCCTCACCTTTGCCCTGACCACCACCGGCCAGCGCTACCTCCTCGACGAAACACTGGATCGTATCGAAGAGGAACTGGACCCCCGTAACTGGTTCCGCATCAACCGGGGACAGATCGTGCACGTGGAAGCCGTCCGTAAAGTCCAGCCCTACTTCAACCATCGATTAGTGCTGGATCTCTCTCCGGAAAGCGATCGGGAGAACATCGTCAGCCGTCAGCGCGTGAAGGCTTGTCGGGCGTGGCTGGGGGCGTAGGCCTAGGTTTTAGGATTGAGGCTTCAGGATCTAGGATTTAGGATTTGAGAATTATCTGGAGGTGTTGTGGGTGAACTTCTTGGCGTTGAATTCCATATAATGGAGCAGTTTGGCAACCTCCTCGGCTAGTAAGATCAGTTCCTCGTATCGATCACCTGGCAGGTGGCCCTGAGATTGGGCGAAATCCAGCCATGCCTGGGTCTCCGCATTTTCACTGTAGGCATCGGTTATTTTGGCGATGAAGTGCTTCTCATAGCGCCGTTTTCCAAAGGCTTCGGCCAGATTGCTACAAACGGACCTGGAGGAGCGCCTAACCTGATTGGTAAGTCCAAATTGCTCCTCCGCGGGAAAAGATTTCGTTATCTGGTATATTGCATTGGCAAGGGAGAATGCTTTTTGGTAGGCAATCCATCGCCTAAAGTATTTGGCTTCCACTTTTGAAGCAATGCTAGTGCTACCCCCGGAAATGAGAAGTCAATTAAACGTTTACTTGCGTTTTTATACGTTTAAATACGCTTCTGATGCTCCTAAATCCTTAAGCCTAAAACCTAAAACCTAAATCCTCAAGCCTAAGACCTCAAGCCTAACCCTCAGAACGCCCAGTCCCGCCGACCAATATTCCACCGCACACCGAGGTTGATCACGGTAGTTTCCAGGTCACGGATATCGAGTTCTGCATCTTTATTCCGGTTGATGATTTCCCCTTCCAGCCACAGATTGGGGTAGAGTTCGTAGCCCGCGCGGAGCATCAGTAGGCGGGTCGAGTAATTGATGCCCTGACCAATTTCGTTGCCGAAGTCCATGGCGCGATCTACGTTGGGGGCGTTGAGGTTTTCGCCAATGATGTTGTCTTCGGTGCCTTCTCCCTGCTCGATGAAGTAGAGCCTCCCCCGGAGGTGCAGCCGGGGTAAGGGACGGTAGTCAACGCCCAGGAGATTCTCCGAAAAATTAGCGCCGAGGGGGTGGGCGAGGGGCATGGCAAAGTGCGTGTAGCTGCTCGTGGCCCGGTGGGTATAGATGAAGGGGCGGGCGGTATTTCTTTCGGCCACGAGGTCGAGTTGGTCAATTCCCAGCGCATCGACGTGTCGGAAACCAATCTGGTAGGCCCACTTATTGGCCCACCAACCCCGCCGCTGCACGAATAATTCGTCAAACTTGAATTCGTCCAGCATGAATTGGCCGTAAAACTCGGTGCGGAGTGTGGGCAGGTGATACCGGGCGGTGGCACCGATGAGGGCGTTGTCGGGGCTGCCCACGCTCTGTTCAATGGTGCGGTAAAAAATGATGGGGTTGAGGTAGGCCAGGTCAAAACCGTTCTGCCGACTGAGGACTACCGCCTCAAAGAGGCCCAGGGTCAAACGCTCCCCGAGGTGAATGGAAAGGTAGTGGGCGGCGAGGTATTTCTTGGGCAGCGGTACGCCCGTGGGGGTGAGCATGGCGGGGCCGGCGGTCAGCTCGGCGAACAGGTTCCGATAGTGAAATTTCCAGATGCGCCAGTTGAGTTCGAGAAAGGGATAGTTGTTGCTGAAATCGCTCAGAAGGAGGGAGCGCTCCCCGTCTCCGATGAAGTGACTGCCGTACCCGATGCGCGCCCCGACGTGTTTGGTCAGGTCGGCCGAGAGGTAGCCCTGGCCGTTGAGGAAGTCGGTGCCGTCGGCAACGTTGGCCAGATCAAGCGAGTATCGCTTGATGAATCCGGCACCCGGAAGTGCCTCGAACCGGTTGCGGAATTGCCGGACGTAGTTCGGCAGGCCAGTCTGGGTCTCCAGTAATTCGAAGTGCAGGAACAGTCGGTCATCGATGCCGGCCCGCAGGCGGATTCCGCGGCGGTTGAAGAAATAGTCTTCCCGGTCGTTCTGTTGCTTCCCGTAGCGGAGGTCCAGGACCGGATTGACCCGCAAGTAAAAGTCGGGTTCGTTGACCTCAATCAGGTGAGCCGGAGTAGGGTAGAGGAAGCCCAGTAGGGGCGTCTGGGTTTCGTAGCTACTGTCCCGGGAACTCGCTACGGCAAAATCATCGCCTAACCAGAAGGCGGCCCGGTCGGCGTCGCCACTCGGGGGGAGGATGGGCAGAGAGAGCCATTCATTGTTGGTCCGGTAAAAAGCCCGGAGGCGGTAGCGATCAACGGCGCTCATCTCAGCCCCGTAGTGCTCGTCGTACGTTTTGGCGAGTTGTAGCAAACTCGCCCGGTTGACCGGGCGTAGGCCGGGGTCCGTGGCCGGACGGGATATATCCGAAAAGCCGTAGCGAATCCTCAGCCGGCGGATGAATTCGTACCCGTCGCTGTCCACGGGCAGCGGGCTTCCCTGTCCGGATAAACCGGCCCAAAAGAAAAAAATGCAGCAGGCCAGGAAAATTCTCGGGATCATGGACGCTAAGGTACAGCCGACCTCGCGCAACGGGTAATAAATGAGCCCGGACAACAGTTAGAATAACCGCACTATCGGACCCTTTTTCTTCCCCAAACGGACCGTGCTAAATGAAACATATTCTTTCCCTCCTCTTCGTTTTTCTGCCCATTTTGCTGCTGGGACAAACCATCGAAAAGAGTTTCGGCATCGAGCTTTCTCCCCACTGGGGCGGTCGACGGATTTCCGGAGGGGGAGGAGTTACCTTCACGGAACTGGAGCGGCAGGACAGCCTCGAAATGGGTCGCTGGGGCTACGGGTTTGGCCTGGTGTTTGAAAGCCGGGTCGACCGCATAGGTTTTACGACCGGACTGCGGTACCTCGAAACCGGCTACGAAACGCTACCCGACAACATCGGTGGCATCAATTCCGGACGCACCTTTACCGACGTGACCCAGGCCCGTTACGTTTCCCTTCCCTTCGAACTTAACTTTTACCACGACATCAAGGAAAAAGATCGGGTAAATTTCCTCTTGGGGGCCGCCAGTCACGTTCACATGAAGACCAAGACGGAACGAACGACCTTTTTTGACGGAGAGGTGGAAAGCATGGAATTACTGCCGGACGACCCGAGCCGGGAATATCGCCCGGTTACCTTTTCGATCAATACGGGAGTGGGATTCGACCGGAAACTATCCGAAACCTGGGCCCTGAAGATGCAGGCGGCCTTTCAGTTTTTCCTGCAGGGAAACCTGAATGCCTCCTTCGACCAGACGAACCGAAACTATTACCAGGCCGGCCTCCGGATAACGGTTCGACGGCTCTTCCTGTAGATGTTCGGCACCTGCGCTTTGCGCCAAAAAAATATTATCTCCCCCAGGATGATGCCTTGGGAGAACAGTTCACGTAACCCAGCTAAGCTTTGATTATTGTCGCGTCAGGCACGTGCCTTAGGCGTGCAGTGTCGCCTGGCGGGCGGCTAACGTCTCCTCACTTTCTTCGCGTTCGGGGTCGGGAACGCAACAATCCACGGGGCATACTGCCGCACACTGCGGCTCTTCGTGAAAGCCAACGCATTCGGTGCATTTATCGGGGACGATGTAGTAGAACTCATCGCTTACCGGTTCCTGGTCCGCATCCGCTGCGATGGTTTCACCGGTTTCGATGGTGTACGGGGCACTAATGGTCGTCCCGTCTTCCATTTTCCACTCTACACCGCCTTCGTAGATTGCCGTGTTGGGGCATTCCGGCTCGCAGGCTCCGCAGTTAATGCAATCGTCGGTGATCATAATCGCCATGGGGAGGATTTTTTGGTCTTTAGCGCTACTTCTGGAAAAAACTAGCGTGTAAATAATACACTAAGGAGTAGTCGAGGTTTCATTCAGGGGGGCAAAATTACGCCGTGGAGGCGTGATCCTCCCCGTCCACCCTTAATTTATGATGACTCCAAATAACTTTTTGCACGAAAAACGGTTATTTCCCGGCGGCGCCAATCGTCACTCCATTCGGGTTAACTGCCGATTTCATGATCTTTTACGACTTTTGCGCGCCCAAAGCCACCCGGTGGCGAAAGGAAAAAGCATTTTATTTGGTCAGTGAAGTTCCTCCAACCGATACCGCTGGCGTGGATTCATACCACTCTATTGGGGTAGATAATTTGCGTAGACCAAAAAAAAACCTAACATTAGGGGTATACCCAGTGATTAAAGATTAACCAAGGCCCTTCGCCGAGAACGGCTGTACAGGATACTTATTGATTATTTCCCATGGAAAGATATAGTGATGAAGAGCTGCAAGAATTTGCGGAATTAATTAAGCAGCAGTATGCGCTGGCGAAAGAAGAGTTGCAATCTCTTCGGAGCCGGGTGAGTGAATTGAGCGAAACCATGTCCGAGGGTTTCGGGGCCGACATGGGCGAAGACAGTAGTTCCGTCAGCCAAATGGAACTCCTTAACGAACAGGTTTTGCGAAAACGGGATGCGGTCCAGGCCCTGCAAAACGCCATGCTCCGCATCAAGAATAAGGTCTACGGTGTCTGTACCGTGACGGGTGAGTTGATCGATAAACAACGCTTGCTGGCGGTGCCCACCACCACCAAAAGCGTGGAAGGTATGCGTCTGCAGGCCAGCGGACAACTGGACCTTACCGCCCAGGATATTGCTCGGCGCGCGCTCGAACGTCGGGAAGGACCAAACAAAATCATTTCCAAGATCAAGAAGCCGCCACCACCACCCCGAAAAGTGGAGAAGAAGCGGAAAAAGCCCGGCAGAAAGCCCCGCAAAATCGAAGAAGACGAAGACGATCTGATCTAAGCAGCAACTAGCAAGCAGCAACTAGCAACCAGTTACTAAGCTGTTTTCAGCGTCAATACCGTTATCTCCGGGAGAATACCTACCCGGCCGGGATAGCCCAGGAAACCAAGCCCACGATTAACGTAGAGGTGTTGGCGCCCCTGCTTGTACAGGCCGGCCCATTGTTTGTAAATGTACTGGGCCGGACTCCAGCGGAAACCGGGGATTTCCACCCCAAACTGAAACCCGTGGGTATGCCCGCTGAGGGTCAGGTCAATATCCGGATAGTTCGGACGTACCTGGGCGTCCCAGTGCGTGGGGTCGTGGCTCAGTAATATCTTGCAGTCGCAATCTTCCGATCCACGGTAGGCCTTGTCCAGATCGCCCTTCTTCGGGAAGCGCATGGCTGCACTCCAGTTTTCCACGCCGATCACCCCGACGCGGTGCCCGTTGACCTCCAGGGTGCGGTTCTCGTCGCGCAGTAAGTCCCAGCCCAACTGTCGGTGGACGTCGTAGAGCAATTCCATGTTTTCCTGTTTGGCCGCTTCACTCGGCCACTGCACGTAATCCGCATAGTCGTGATTACCCAGGATGCTGTACACCCCGTATTTACCCTTTACCGCTTTGAAAATGTCGATGTAGGGCAGCATTTCCGTGGCCTCATTATTCACGATGTCGCCGGTAAAGCAGACGATGTCGGGCTGCTCCGCATTGATCATCTTTACGGCTTCCTTGAGGGGCTCTTTTTGGGTCCAGGAGCCGGAGTGCATGTCGCTGATTTGTACCACCTTCAGTCCGTCCAGCGCCGCTGGCAGACCCTCCACGGGGACGTCCATGGCGAAGCGGCGGTAGCGGTAGGCGTTGCGTACGATGCCGTAGGTCAGGGTCGTCAGCGGCACGCCGCCGGCGATCAGGGCCAGGGTAGACATGAAGCGGGAGCGGCTAAGGTCCCGCTCTGTGACCGGGCTGACCCAGTTCATGATGGCCGTCACCAGACGCCGTAAATCATCGATGCCCAGAATAAGTACGATCGGCAGCTTGCTGAGCCAGTTCAGGAAGAGGAAGACCCGCAGGAAAGTCTGCGCCCCTTTGGACCAACCCTCCGTGACGTCGAGAATACTCAGGGCCAGGAGAGCGTAAGCCACTACACTCACCCCCCAGTATACGCCATTGATGATGCGGCGCGTGCCGGGGGAATACGGGGAGCCCCAGCTCCGTACCGCCTGAAAGGCGTAGAGGTCAATACACAGGAGAATTCCCAGGAAAATGAACAGACGTACCATAAAGCTTCAAGCGATTGAACACCCCAGTAACGCACCAACGAGCGAATGGATGTCTGCCTGACCCGGATATCGACCAATCGTCGTTAATCGTACCTGAACGGCAGGCTGTCGATCGCCAGATACCGACGGGGAAAATCCGGACTGACCAGGATGAAGGGCTTATCCCACAAAGTATCCCGATAAATGGAGAGTCGTTTCTGCTGCCCGTTAGGAAGGGTAAGGTCCAGCACGGCAAATTGCTTGCTCCGCTGGGTGACCTCGTCAAAATTGTCCGCAAAGACGGAGCCCCGGGGCTCCAGGAGGCTGTCCAGAAAAGAACGTTCATCTTCCGGTCCGAGCTGAAGACCGAACTGAACTTGCCGGAGCGAATCAGTAAATCGGAGGTAAACGCTATCGGCCAGGGTCGTTCGCTCGTTCAGCAGCCGGCGATCGCGGTAATGGTTGAAATGGAGGGCCCGGCGAATGGGGGCGACGGCGCGCGGGTGCAGGGCAAATACGTCACGGGCAATGCCCACCGAAGCCCAGGCATCTCCCTCCGGAGAAAAGTACAGCCGGAGATCCTCTTCCTCCGTCCCGTTGCTCAGGGTCAGACGATGGATGTTCTCCTCGGGAAAATCTGCTCTTACGACCGAGTCCGTCCTCATCGAAGTCAGTTGCTCAATCAGCTGGTTCACCTTACGTGGCGGGGCGGGAAACTGAAGTGCCTCCCGCGTAATCACCCATACGCCGGCTTCGGTTAAATCAAGGGTGAAGGATTGCTGCCGCCAGGGAGCCACGGTCAGCGAACGAACTTCCTGATCGGTAAATCGCAGTAAGCGTTCCTGAAGCGGTACGTCAGTATACCGTTGCCAATAAATCCACCCGGCATACAGCGCACATACCAGCAGGACAAAGGGAATCACGCTGCGCATCAGCTGGCTGCTTTCTCGGTAAGGAAGTCGGTGAGCTTATTCAGCGCGCGCCCCCGGTGGCTGATGGCGTGCTTTTCGGCACCGGACATTTCGGCAAAGACCCGACCGTCACCCTCTTCGGGCAGGAAAATGGGGTCATAACCAAAGCCCCCTTCTCCGCGGGGAGCATCGGTAATCCGGCCTTCGCACCTGCCCTCAAAGAGGTGTTCCTCCCCCTCCAGGATCAGGCAGATGAAGGTCCGGAAGCGGGCGGAACGATCCCGCCGGTCTCCGAGTTCCTTGAGTACTTTCTCGTTGTTGGCCGCAGCACTGCGGGTCGGACCAGCGTAACGGGCCGTGATGACGCCGGGAGCCCCGTCCAGAGCGTCTACCTCCAGTCCCGTATCCTCGCTGAAGCAATCGTAGCCGTACTTCTCCCGCACGTACCGGGCCTTCTGCTGGGCGTTGCCCGCCAGCGTAGGAGAAGTTTCGGGGATGTCTTCCTCGCATCCAATGTCGGCCAGACTGAGAAAGTCGTAGTGCTCTCCCAGCATTTCTTTGACCTCGGCGATTTTGTGGGGGTTATTGGTGGCGAAAACTAGCGCGGACATGATTCCTGGATTATGGTCTTATGGCTCACGAAGGAAACCATTTTGAATGGCTTTCCAAAGCGATCCGGCGGGGACGTTATTTCCCGCTTCTTTGGCCGACTTTATTTCGGTTAGGGCGGGAGCCTTCAGGAACCTTTTTCCGGCAATCTCGGCGGGGAAGTAGTCGGTCAATTGAAAGTGAAGGCCAAGTGCGGGGAGGTTTTGGCCAAACAAAATAACTTTACTCACCAAAAGGTGGCGGGTCAGGTCCGCCAGGTCGAGGGATTGCTCGGGGTCGGGCCAGGACAGCAGATGTAGTTGTTCGGCGGGATTATCGTAACCCGCCGCGGCCAGGATACGCTGCAGGAAGGGAAGCTCGCCCCGGTAAACAATCAGCGTATCTTTAGCGGGGTCTGGTATTAGCGTTGCCGTATGCGGGTCCCGGTCAGGCTGCCCAATGAGTTGAAAGTTGAGGAAGCTATTCACGGAAGCAAGGTACAGATTTTTGCCAGCAGGGAGAAGCCCGCTAACCGCCCGCTGCCCCATTTCCTGAACCTTTCTCTTCCTGAAGGTTTAAGAGCTTGTTTGAACGTGCGAGCTTGTTTGGGTTTCGGCGAATTGGCGGTCGATCATTAAATTCCAACCTGGCTCTTAAAATGCCCACCATGAGAATCAACGCACTCCTGCTTTTTTGCTGCCTGTCCGTAACGCTTTTCGCGCAGGACCGGATCACCGGCGAAACTTTTGCCACCCGCTCCGAAGTCCTTGCGACCAACGGAATGGTGGCTACGAGTCACCCACTGGCCACCCAGATTGGTCTTGATGTACTGAAGAACGGCGGTAATGCCATCGATGCGGCCATCGCGGCCAACGCCGCCCTCGGGTTGATGGAACCCACCGGATGCGGTATCGGTGGTGATCTGTTTGCCATCGTCTGGGACGCAAAGACCCAGCAGGTCTATGGCCTCAACGCCAGCGGCCGGTCTCCCCGTGCCCTGACCCTGGAGTATTTCCAGGAGCAGGGAATGGAGAAAATACCGGCCCTGGGACCGCTGCCGGTTAGTGTACCTGGAGCGGTGGACGGTTGGTTTAGCCTCCACGAACGATTCGGCTCCCGGCCGATGCCCGAGCTGCTGGCCCCGGCCATCGAGTACGCAGAACGGGGTTTTCCCCTTACCGAACTGATTGCCTGGTACATGCAGCGTTCGGTACCCAGTTTCATGCAACGGGGGTTCCCGAACGTGGAAGCAACCTACCTGGGACAGAACGGCGGCGTCTTGCCCAAGGAAGGAGAAATTTACCGGAACCCTTTCCTGGCCAACACTTACCGTAAGATTGCGGCCGGTGGCCGCGATGCCTACTACCGCGGAGATATTGCCAGGACCATTGCCGATTTCATTCAGTCTCAGGGCGGCTTCCTCGCCGTAGAAGACCTGGCGGCACATAAATCCGAATGGGTGGAGCCCGTATCGGTCAATTACCGTGGCTACGACGTGTGGGAGCTTCCTCCGAACGGACAGGGAATCGCAGCCCTACAGATGCTCACCATCCTGGAGGGCTACGATTTTAGCGATATTCCGTTTGGCAGCGCCGAGCATCTGCACCTGTTTACCGAAGCCAAAAAGCTGGCCTTTGAAGACCGGGCGAAGTACTACGCCGACATGGATTTTGCCAACGTGCCCGTGGATCAGTTGATCTCCGAGGCCTACGCCGATGAGCGTCGGGACCTGATCGGGGAGCGGGCTTCCGTATACACCGCCGGAGAAATCAGCGCCGGGGAAACGATTTACCTCACCACGGCCGATAAGGAAGGTAATATGGTGTCCTTCATTCAGAGTAACTACCGGGGAATGGGGTCCGGAATGGTCCCCCCCGGCCTGGGCTTTATGTTGCAGGATCGGGGCGAACTCTTCAGCCTGACCCCCGGGCAGGCCAATACCTACGAGCCGGGTAAGCGACCCTTCCACACCATCATCCCCGCCTTCATCAGTAAGGACGGCAAACCCTGGGTGAGCTTTGGCGTTATGGGCGGCGATTTCCAACCGCAGGGACATACCCAGATCGTGATGAACCTGATTGATTTTGGCATGAACCTTCAGGAGGCCGGTGACGCCCCACGCTGGGATCATCGTGGCGGTTCTTCCCCCATGGGCGCGGGCCCGGCCCGCGGTCAGGTTCGCGTAGAATCCGGAATCCCCTACGAGACCGTCAGGGGACTCATGGACCGTGGACACTCGGTGGGGTTCACCCGCGGAAGTTATGGAGGCTACCAGGCCATTATGTGGGACGCAACGAACGGAGTATTCCACGGTGCTTCGGAGAGCAGGAAGGACGGACAGGCTGCCGGGTACTGACGAAAGCCCGTGTGGATTCCAGCAATCTGACGCTTTGGTTGATCCAGACGGTAAAAGTGTGGTGAGGTTAGTGCCTGGTCCGTTGATGGGTAGTTCCCTAATTGTTTTACCTTCCGGGGATGAAAATCCTCCTTCTTTCCATCGGTACCCGCGGGGACATGGAACCTTTCCTGGCCGTCGGCGATCTTTTGCTCGGCGAAGGTCATGAGGTGGGGATCGTGATGCCGGAGCAATTCCGGGGGCTTGCCGAAGAAGTAGGCCTCCAGTTTTTTTCGCTGAGCGAAAAATTTCTCGAACTCCTGGAAACTTCCGCGGGCCGGGGGATCATGGGGCAGCGGGGAGGAAAGCTTCGCCGCATCGGGCAGCTGTTTTCCCTGGCGCGGCATTCCATGCAACTACAAAAGACGCTGCTGATACAGCAGGAGGAAGCCATCAATGCCTTTCAGCCGGATCACATATTTTATCACCCGAAGTGCCTTTTTGGCCGGCTTTGGGGGATGTTGCATCCCGGACGGGCCGCAGTGTTGAGTCCGATTCCCAACTGGCTGCATCCGGTCCGGCAGTACCCTCACATCGCGTTTCCCCAAAGCTGGGGACAGCGATTTAATCGCTGGACCTACGGGTTTTCCAACGGCATGACGGCACTGATGGGCGCCCGGATGCTCAAACCGTTCCGGGCTAATTATCCTGCGCTGACCTTATCCCGCTCAGCAATTCTTCAACACATGAAACAGGAGGAACGGGTGCTCTACCTGGTTTCGGAGGTTTTGTTTTCCCAGCCAGATTACTGGCCACCGCAGGCAAAAGTCGTGGGCTACCTGGAACGTCCCAAGACGGGCCAATGGACGCCTTCAGACGCACTGCTGGAATTCCTGGAAAACCACCGGGAGGAGCCGATTTTGTTCGTTACTTTTGGTAGCATGGTCAACGCGGACCCCGTCAGGACCACCGAGGTAATCATTGCGGCACTTCAGAAATTGGGCGTCCCCGCCATCCTGAACGTCGCTGCCGGAGGGTTGGTCCGGCCGGATGATCCACCACCGAACACACTGTGGGTAGACGACATTCCCTATGACTGGATCTTCCCCCGGGTATTTGGAGTGGTGCACCACGGAGGGAGCGGGACGACCCACACCACCATCAAGCACGGTTGCGCTTCCCTGGTAGTGCCGCACATCATCGATCAGTTTTTCTGGAACCAGCGGTGCGCTGATCTGGGGGTGGGGCCATTAGGGCCACCCATCAAGCGGCTGACGGAGGAAAACCTGACCGCTCTGCTAGGACTATTGTTGGGGGATTCCACCTTCAGAGCAAACGCCCAACTGCTCGGGCGGCAAATGAAGGAGGAGGGCTTTCAGCGGGAAGCTCTGTTATAATGGAGGGAAGTGGTGAACGGCTCATTAGGAGTGTTTTGGGTGACTAAGGGCCGAATAATCGGGGTGATTGCCCTTATTGGTAGGGGTAAATACCTGATTTTCTGGAGGTTTTGTGGTGGATGGCCAGCGTTGCCGTAAATTTCTATAAACCAAATCCACCCTCAGAAGATGCAAAACCTTAAGCTTACCCTACTATTTCTTTTTTTCTCAGCTCCTTTTTTCCTCACCGCCCAGGACTACCTCGGCTCCTGGAATATGGCGGGAGTAGCCCCGGACGGGACCAAAGTCACCAATACGGTGACCATGAACGCCGATGGGACCATGACCGTAGATTTTGGCAGTGATGGGACCATTGAAGTAAGATCAACTTATTCCGTTTCCGACGGAGTGGTCAGCATGACCGATTCGAGTAAGGAGAGTCCCTGCCACGGAATGACCGGTAAGTACCGGCTGGCCGTATCCGGAAACACCATGACGGCAAAGTTGATTGAAGACCCCTGCGACGCTCGTCGGAGTGATCAGATTGTCATGCAAAGAAAACAGTAGTCAGAAGAGCGATTATTTTAGATGCTAAGGCAGTTTTGGGCGGTGTCAGGTGGCTATCCTGGCATCGCTTTTTGTCTGCGAAAAGTATTATTCCTTAAGGCGACAAAATAAAATTTGGAACAAGAGATAAGAATAATGACCTTTGTAATTAAGTAGAAGTTTAAAAGTTAATACTCTTAATTTTATCAGTTCGCTTGAGGCAGGCTAGGCCGAGACCTATGAGCAGCACACCAGGCCTGCGGCCATGTGAAGACAGTTCGGAGGACCGGCTACATTACCTGCCACTAGAGCGCTCCTCGGAGCCGTCGAGTGCAACGAGCTGCTCCGAGGTGTCGCGGAAAAGAGTATACTTTTACCTCTCTACTTATAATACGTAAACTAACGGGGAAGCATGGTTACTATCGGTCTCCATCACCATAATAACCCCCGCAGAAAATAGCATAGATCATGGTTTCTACTCAAATCCGTACCACCAAAGTCCAGCAAAGCAAACTGGATACCGTTGACTTCTCAAATCTTCCCTTCGGCAAGATTTTTAGTGACCACATGTTTGTCAGCGATTACAAGGACGGACAGTGGACCGATGATCGAATCGTACCCTTTGGCCACTTTACTATGCACCCCGCCAGTATGGTGCTCCATTATGGACAGGCCGTCTTTGAGGGAATGAAGGCCAGTAAGCACGAAGACGGTACGCCGATGCTGCTGAGCCCGCTGGAGCACGCTAAACGCATTAACGCCAGTGCGCGCCGTATGATGATGGCGGAGTTTCCTGAAGAGCGTTTCGTCGAGGCACTCAGCCAGTTGGTGAATCTGGACCAGGCCTGGATCCCTCCCCAGGAAGGAAGCGCCCTGTACATTCGCCCCTTCATGTTCGCGACCGATGAATTCATCGGTGTGCGGCCGAGCGAAACCTACCGTTTCTGCATCGTAACCGCACCGGTGGGCCCCTACTACGCCAAGCCCGTTCGGCTGGTGGTGGAGCAAAAGTATGTCCGGGCCGTACCCGGTGGAACCGGAGAAGCCAAAGCGGCCGGCAACTACGCCGGAAGCCTGCTGCCCGCCCACCTTGCTCAGCAAAAAGGCTTCGATCAGGTGGTCTGGATGGGTGGCCCCAACATGACCCAGGTACAGGAAGTAGGCACGATGAACATCTTCTTCGTCATTGACGGGGAGGTGGTCACTCCCGCCACGGACGGTGCCATCCTGAAGGGCATCACCCGCAAGAACTTTATCACCATCCTCAAGGATCAGGGCTACAAGGTCAGCGAACGGGTCGTGGAAATCGACGAAATCGTTGAGGCTTACGACGCCGGAAAACTGGAAGAAATGTTCGGTGCCGGAACGGCCGCGGTGGTGAGCCACGTTTCCGAATTGCAGTATAAGGATAAGCTCATGACCCTGCCTCCGGTAGCGGACCGCAAGGTGGGGCCCTTCCTCAAGCAATACATCGACGGCTTACGCAGCGGAAAGGTGGAAGACAAGTTCAACTGGCTGGTTAAGGTCTAAAGTCCCAACAGGTTCAAATAACTCCTCGGCTTGGAATAAACGCCCGGCCCGGTGCCTGGGGGCGGTAAGGAAGCCTTACCGCTGATTTGATCGACTTATTCTCCCGGGTACTTTACCCCGATCTGTTTCCGTACTTCGGTGAGGGTACGGTGAAGGTTCAGGCTGTCCTCCAGCGACCAGTCGGCGTTTTCCGTTCGTCCTGCTCTTACGTCGGCCATTACCGCTTCAGCTTCGTACCGGTAGCCGTTGGCTTCACCGAAATCAAAGTAGTGATTCTCGGGCGGAGAGTCCCAGCTCCGCAGGATGGAAAAGGCACCCGACTCGTGCCACCTCGGATGCCAGTGAATCCGGGCCTCGGAGCCCATGATCAGGGCTTCCGTCTTGGTGCCGCCGAGTAGGGTAGAGTAGCTGTGGGAAAGTTTGCCCCCGGCGTGTAGTCCCGTTACCGTGGTGTCAATGTCCACCCCACGTTCCGTGAGCCGGCCCCGGGCGTGTACTTCCCGTGGCGCGCCCAGGAGAAACTGGGCGAGAAATTGCGGATAAATGCCAATGTCCAGTAGCGCCCCTCCCCCAAGCTCGGGGTTGAGGATGCGGTTGCGGCTGAAATCACCAGACGTGGCCGCAGGTGCCAGGAACCCAAAATCGGAGCGCACACCCTCAAGCTGACCAATGGCCCCCGAATCAATGAGTTCCTTAATTTTCAGGGTGGAAGGAAGGAAACGGGTCCAGAGCGCCTCCATGAGGTAAACACCCCGTTCCCTGGCCACGCTTACCATCCGTTCTACTTCACGGAGGTTGAGTCCCAGTGGTTTTTCACAAAGTACCGGAACGCCTTTTTCCAGACACATCACCGTCAACTCCTGATGACTGATGTGGGGAGTGGCAATGTAGACCGCATCTACCCGCGGGCCATCAAAGGTGGTTTCGTAGCTCCCCGCAGCATATTCCGCGCCGAAATCTTCGGCAAAGGCCCGGGCCCTTTCCTGGGAGCGCGAGCCCACGGCCACCAGCTTTGCCCCTTCGATCAGGGAGAGGTCATGAGCAAATTTGCGGGCAATTTTTCCAAGACCCAGGATGGCAAAGTGGAAGCTGGACATAAAAGAGTTTTGCCCAAAATAACGCGGTTCGTGCGAAATCAGCCACCTCCGGCAAAAAGCCGGACGTACAGAAAATGAGAAGGCCTGGAGGATCGTCCGTCCCCCAGGCCTTACCCGAATCAGTTTATGCTTTGTGGACTACCCCAATCAACTGCGTTTGCTGAAGGTGCGGACGCCCAGGCCAAGGCAGACCAGGGCAACGATCCCGTAGAGTCCGGCGGTTAATTGCCCGCTTTCGTCGCTGGCGGACAAATCGATGCCGAGGAAACTTACGTTAGCGGTGGAATCCTGGAAGGTAGTGATGGCGAGATAGGCGAAAACCAGTCCGGCGAGTACCAGAACGATGGGAAGTATTGATTTCATGTTGGTGAGTTATTTTCCTTAGCAACTCGCTTTTTCCCGCCGATGTTCGGTCCTCTTCAGTAGGGGTGAGTAAGCTTTTTTACCGTCACCACCTACAATGTTTCCCCCGATTGTTTTACCGCTCCTGTACCCACGTCACGGCACCGTAGGTATGAGCCTTGCACCTGCACTCCGTTGCCCCCGTTGGCCAAAAATTCACTCGATAGTGGCCCTGGGAATGCTGTTCCTGATGGGGTGTCATGACGGGGAGCAGGGACAAAAACTGCGGTTAGCGCACGGACTGGACGTGACGCACCCCGTACACGCCGGCATGGTTCGTATGGGCGAGGTGGTGGACTCGATCAGTGGCGGACAACTTCAACTGGAGATATATCCTTCCGGACAACTGGGCACGGAATCTCAGTGCCTGGAGCTGCTGCAGCTGGGCTCCCTGGCGATGACTAAAGTCTCCGCGGCGGTTATGGAGCGGTTTGCGCCCTCCTACAGTGTTTTGAGCCTGCCTTACCTTTTCCCCGATCGCGAAACCGGATTTGCCATTCTCGACGGACCTGTTGGCCGTGACCTTCTGGCGCAGGGTTCCCGGGCACGCTTGCGGGGCCTCACCTTTTTTGACGCCGGAAACCGTAGTTTTTACACCAAGGACGGGCCGGTCCGTAGTCCGGACGATATTTCCGGGAAGAAAGTCCGGGTGCAGAACAGTGCGATGGCGGTGAACCTGATTCGCCACCTGGGGGGATCGCCAACGCCCATCAGCTACGGGGAGTTGTACACGGCCCTTCAGCAGGGCGTGGTGGACGCCGCCGAGAATAATCTGCCGAGCTACTACACCAGCAGGCATTACGAGGTGACGCCCTATTACAGTTACGATAAACATACGTCGGTGCCCGACGTATTGGTGATCGGTACGGCCACCTGGGATGGCCTGTCCGCCACCGAAAAAGCCTGGCTGGAAACGGCCGCCACCATGGCTACGAAATATCAGCGGGACCGGTGGCAAGCGGCGGAGCGGGAAGCCGTCACGGAACTGCTCAAGGCGGGCGTAACCTTTACGGAGGTGGCCCCGACGGCCTTCCGGGAAGCCGTGCAGCCGATGTATGAGGCCGCCCGACAAGATCCCGCACTGTCCGAGATCCTGAATAAAATTTTAGCTGCGCAATGAAAATGGAAAAGTGGTTAGGGCACGTTTGTGCCGGCCTGCTGGCCCTGCAAGTGGCGGTGGTGCTCTGGGGAGTGCTTACCCGCTACTTGCTGGGCAACCAGGCGGGCTGGACGGAGGAACTGGCCCGGTTTCTGCTCATCTGGATCAGTCTGCTGGGGGCAGCCTACGCCGTGTCGCGGCGCAGTCACATCGCCATCCAGTTGTTCCCGGATCGGCTGCAGACTGGCCGTCGGAAAAAGCTCTACCGCCTGATCGATGGTCTGATCCTGCTGTTTGCCTTATTCGTACTGGTGATTGGTGGGGGGTATTACGTATGGCTCACCTTCTATCTGGGGCAGCGTTCTCCTTCCCTGAAGGTTCCGGTGGGGATTTTCTACCTGGCCGTACCGCTGGCCGGTTTGCTGATTTCTTTTTTCAAAGCCAAAGACCTGATCCATGGACGGACTTGAGGTAGCCATACTGATCATCAGCTTCCTGACCTTCCTGGCCATCGGCGTTCCCGTAGCCTGGACGCTGGGCCTGACGGCCCTGCTTACCCTCCTGACGACGATGGATGGTCTGGTGGCGGCTGGCACGGTAGCCCAGCGTATGACCACGGGACTGGACAGCTTCAGCCTCCTGGCGATTCCGTTCTTTATTCTGGCCGGTCAGCTGATGAACCGGGGGGGACTTGCCGGCCGACTGATTGATTTCGCCAAAGCCATGGTGGGACCCCTCCCGGGAGGGCTGGCGGCGGTCAACGTGGTGGCCGCCATGCTCTTCGGGGCCATTGCCGGCTCCGCTGCCGCTGCGGCGAGTGCCATTGGCGGAATCATGACCAAACGTATGGAGGATGAGGGGTATCCCCGGTCTTTTTCGGCCGCGGTGAACATCACCTCCGCCACTACCGGCCTGGTAATCCCGCCCAGCAACATCCTGATTGTTTACAGCCTGGCTTCGGGGGGCGTCAGTATTGCGGCGCTTTTCCTCGGGGGGTACCTGCCGGGCATGCTTACCGGGGGATTGTTGATTGTGGCCGCGGCGGTGTACGCCCGCAGGAAGGGGTACCCCAGCGGAGATCCCTGGGAAGGGAAAACCATCATGCGCACCTTCTGGCGTGCGCTACCGAGTATGCTGCTGCTGGTCGTCGTCATCGGCGGCATCGTGGCGGGAATATTTACGGCCACCGAGGCCTCGGCCGTGGCCGTGGCGTACTGCCTCCTGCTGGCCTTCGCCTACGGAGAAATCGGCATGAAAGATTTACCGGCGGTGTTTGCGGAGAGCGTCAATACCACCGCCATCGTACTGCTGCTCGTCTCTACCTCACTGGCCATGAGCTGGGTAATGAGTTACGAAAACCTGCCGCAGGCCATTACGGCCGGCTTGCTGGGCCTCAGCGATAACTTTTTCGTGATCCTTTTGCTGATCAACGTGATTTTACTGGTGGTGGGCATCTTCATGGACATGACGCCGGCGGTACTCATCTTCACGCCGATATTTCTTCCCGTCGTTACCGCACTGGGTATGGACCCGGTACACTTCGGGATCATGATGGTACTCAATCTCTGCATCGGCCTCTGTACGCCACCGGTGGGGTCGGTCCTGTTCATTGGCATCGGCGTGGCGAACATCCGACTGACCCAGGTGCTGCGGCCCCTGCTCCCACTTTTCCTGGTCATGTTGCTGGCCTTGCTCCTGGTCACCTACGTGCCGGGGTTGAGCCTGTGGCTGCCCGACCTGTTGCTGGACTAATGGGTCACGCACGTTCCGCGGAGGCAGTGGCGACAACGCTGGTTGTTTGGGGGGCGGAGTCTTTACGCGGCTGACCAGTGAATTAGGGCAACGGCGTGCAGGTGCCGGGAACTCTCCCGAGGAGCCCTGACTTTTGGATTTATTCCCAACGCCCCGGGAAAAGATTTTTTTTGGCGAAAAATGTAGTGGGGATTAAGTTAAAATTTGGTGGGATTAAACCCACTTATTCCGGTGTAGTGGGGAAAACATCCCCACAATTTTGAGAATGAAAGATTAAAGCTATATGTTTGTATGACGTAGCATACCACCCAACGTGGGTAGACGTTGGCGAAGGTTCCCTCCCTTCGGTGCTGTGTACGCCTGAGTAAAACGGATTCACAAACGGTAAAAACTAATGGTTTGCCCCAGCTGGGAGCTAGCCCTTTTTGTGTTTATCCCACACGTGAAAAATGCCTATTACATACCAGCAGAATATGCCTTTAGAGGCTTCAGCAATAAAACCGATCCGATCACCCAAAAACTCGTCTAGAAGGCGTTCATCCCATTCAACAATCGTTTTCCCTATGAAGTATTTTACCCCTTTGGTTCGTTCGCTGGTGTTAGCGTTCGGGCTTCTAGCCTTGTCTGGTTCGGCCAAGGCACAGCTCAGTTGCGGGCTTGATCCGAATAATATTGAAATTACGGTTCAGTCAACCTGTGACGCAACGAATCCCTCCATCCTGTTCAACTTTGGTTCGTTCTTCATCAATGGTCCGGTGACCGTTGAATTCAAGACGTTTTACTTTAATGGCTTTTTCTCCTTCCCGCAGAATAGCGTCATTGAGGTAAATGCCGTGAATGGGTTTGCCATTGGGGAGTTCCCCCCCAATGCACCACCGGTTGTGGCCACCAATAACTTCGTCCGACTCATCAGTGTCTCCATTGAAAACGTGTGTTTTCAGGACTTTACGGCGGATGAGGTAGACAGTAACCTCTTTGATATCGGAACGGTGCCCAGCATCGACGCCGATGAAACGACGGTGGTCGTTGAGGATGCACCCTGTGACAATGTTCCTACCGGGCAGATCGACATTTTCTTCGTTCCCTTCGACGGTAACACCAGCAACCCCAACCGCTTCAGCGCTACGCGCACGGACTTTGGGCTGGTGAACGTATTTGCTCCCGGCGAGTTCCCCAACCCCAGCAGCACGGAATATCTGGCACGCGCCACCAATCTGCTACCGGGTGATTACACCATCCTGATCTTTGACGTGGCCACGGGCTGTGAAACGGCCTTCACGGAAACCGTAGAGGGCGAATTCAGCCTGACGGTAACGGCTTCCCCCGCGAGCTGTTTTGGGGAAGCGGACGGCAGTCTGACCCTCATCCCCGACGGAGCGGACCCCAACGTCAACGGAAACCTGTTCTTCGTCATTGAAGGACCGATTTCTGCCGCGATTTCGGGCTCCATTGCCGCTTCCGTAAACGGTTACCCCAACCGGACGATCAACAACCTGCCCGCCGGTACCTACCAAATCAGCATCTCCGACAGCAACGGAAACTGTACCCTGACCGAAACGGCCGTTATCGGACAACCCGCCGAGATCACCGTCGGCTTCCTGTTTGCTCCGCCCATCTGTGCCGACGCAAACTCCTACACTGTAGAGGTTGCCGCAGTTGCGGGCCTGAACTTCAACGTACAGAACGCTTCCTACGACATTATTGACCCCTCACCCAATAGCGGTTGCTGGGGCCCCTACCAGTCCAGCATGCGGCCCTTCCCCGCCGAAATGAACGGCGGCTACTCCCTGACTGGATTTACGCCCGGCACCGGCTTCTGCCGTCCCCTGAATCAGGATACGACGGTGAACCTCGAGCTGGTGCTCTTCAACAACTTTACGGGTTGTACGGATACCTTCCCCTTCGTTCTTCAGGTAAACGCCCAGCCAGTGGATCCCATGGTGGAGGTCTTCTCCATTCTGGGCACCGGCGACAGCGTGGTGGGCGGATTCTTCTGCTCTAACCAGGACGTCGAAGTAAACATCCCCAACTACGATCCGCTCAATACTTACGAGATCACCTACACCGGTACTGCGCCGGGTACGATCGATACCATGGGCGATTTTAACGCCATGAGCATCCCCTACACCGGCGATGGTTCCGTAATCGGTTCTTTCCAGAACAACGCCAATTTTGCGCAGACCATTGAGCTGCAGGTGGTGTCCACCAACATTCTGACGGGATGCTCAAGTGAGCCTACGGCTTTTTCCATTCCGGTGCGGCCCAACCCCGAGATCGACCCCATTTTCGACCTCAACCCCATCGTATGTAGCGCCCAGGACTACGACCTTTCGGTCTTCCTGAACGACAATGGTGGCAACCAGAACGTTCGCTACGACTTCCAGTGGTCTTTCTCTTCTCCCCTGGTGGCTAACTTCAGCACCATTAGCGATACGGACCAGACGAACGGTAGCAGCATCTACGCCAACTTCACCAACCAATCCGGGGAAGACCAGACGGCAACGCTGACGATTACGCCGACCTTCCCCCAGAACAGTCAGACGATCGGTGGACCCTTCGTGGACAACTCCTGTTCCGGAGAACCCGTAGTGGTTACTCTGACGGTACAGCCGCAGCCCAGCCTGACGGCCGACCTGGAAATCGGTGACGACGTAATGACCACCCTCATGAGTGGTGACGCCGTCGCCTACGAAATCTGCAGCGGAGACAACTTCCTGCTGGATAACCTGAATATCCCCGAGCCTTCGGGCGCCAAGCTCAAGTACGTGATCTTTGACGTACAGGGCGATGCCGGCTTCCTGAACATTCCTACGCCGACCACCCAGTTCCTGCCCATCGACAATTTCCTGATCGGGGTGCAGAACGTGATGAACAACAGCCCGGACAACAGTGCTCAGGTGGCGACCATCACCCTGACGCCGTACTTCGAGATGTTCAGCAACATGTCCGCCAGCCAGAGTGGAGTAGATTGCGAAGGGGAATCCATTACGCTCGTACTTACGGTAAACCCACTTCCTCCCGCCCTCAACTCGCCCCAGATGGCTACCTTCTGCAGTGAAGAGCGCGTTGATTACGTGATTGGCGGAGCTTCTGGTATGGGAGACCTGGAGACCCGCATCTCCGAGTTCAACACCTTTGAGAACGAAACGGACTTTGTGGTTCCCGCGGGAGCCGCCAGAATTGAAGACTTCTCCTTTACCCTTTCCGGTGGTAATGGTGGCGGTACCGCAGGTGCCGGGCCGAACCGCTCAGGGGGCCGTGGTGGAGTGATCACCGGCAGCCTCTCAGAACTTCAGCTGCTGCCCGGTGATACGGTACGCGTGCGCCGCGGAACCGCGGGCAGCGCCAACGTTTCCAACGGTAACGGCGGTAATGCCACCACCATGGTCGTCATCCGCCCAGGTAGTGGTATCGTGCACACCTTCGTAGCCGCCGGTGGCGGTGGTGCTGGTGTTGCGTTTAACGGACAAAATGCTTCAATCGCTTCCACGAACTCTTCGCCTGCAGACGGTACTGACGGCCAGGGCCCCGGCGGCTTTGGCGGGACGGGCTTCCCCGACGCCATGGGCGGCGCCGGTCAGGGTAACGGTGGCGGCGGCGGCGGCGGCTGGATCGGCGGCGACGGCGGTAACAGCCAGTCGGGTGCCGGCGGCCAGGGAGGTGATTCCTATTCCTCTACCGGTAGCGTTGGTTTTAGTACCAAGCCCTTCACCCAGGATGCCGACGGTGAGGCGCAAGTCTTCTACACCGTGGTCTACGACGACATCCGCTTTGACCTGGTTAGCAAGACCGTTGATCCCGGCCTGACCGACCAGAGCGAGCCCATCGTAGACGGCGAAGTAGACACCATCCTCTTCGGCCAGCAATTCCTCAACCCCACCAACGGACCGCTGGACGTAACCTACGTCTTCAGCACCCGCACCGAAGCGGACTGTACGGACGGCAGCACCGTGGAAGTGGTACTGACCATCGAACCCGAGGCTACCGCCGAGCTGGCCAGCAACGGCACCACGGTAATGGGCAGCCCCGAAAACGGATACACGGCTACGATCTGTAGCGGTGACTCACTGAGTGCCTACCTCTTCTCCATGGCTACGCCCACGGGAGGAGATAACCAATTGCGCTACACCACCAGCTTCACGACGAGCAGTGGTGACGTAACCATCGTCGGCTCGGATCCCGCGCGCGCCAGCAGTGGCATCCCCGGAGCCTCCGGTGGCAACCGTGCTAGCCAGGATTCCGTCCTCTTCTTCGAGGAGGCCATCCTGAATTCTTCCGCCGTGGCCCAGACGGTAACCTACACGATTACCCCCTTCATCAACCGCCCCGGTCAGCCCAACTGCCCCGGAACGCCCTTCACCTTCACGGTAACGGTCAACCCAGGATTCTTTGGCGTGGCTACGCCCGGCCAGGTGGAGGTTTGTTCCCGCGACGTCTTCAGTGATGAAGGCTTCGACCTGCAGGCTACGCAGCCCAACCTTAACATTGACTTCAGCACGGTCCGCCTGGTGGATTACCGCGTAAGCACCACGGACCCCAACTTCACGGCGATCTCCGCCGTGGATACCTCCGGCCTGGCGGCCGGTGGCGTCCTGCTAACCGAAACCAACGGTTTCTTCAATAACGACAGCTACCGCAACCGGACGGGATCCGGGGTAACCGTAGAATACGATATTCGTTTGGTATCCGACGACGGATGTCAGAGTGAGGTGATCACCTACTCTTTCCTGGTCCGCGCCGAGCCCATCATCGACGAGACGATGGCCGACTTCCGGATCTGTACCGGTGATGAAGTGGGTATGCCCCTGGCACCCACCGCCAACTCTGCCTTCGCCTCCAGCTTCACCAATACCGCTAACGTTACCTTCGACTACGAGCTGAGCCTCGAAACCGGACTGGTGTTCGTCGGTGGCAGCCCCTACCCGGTGCTGGGTGCCGGAAGTATGGAGATGGTGGACGATATTATCGAAAACCCAACCAACTCTCCGCTGGTCGCTACCTACACCGTAACGGCCACCACCCGCTTCGGCTGTACCAGCGAAGTGGCTACCTTCAACGTAACCGTTGATCCCGATCCGGAAATCCAGGTGATCGCCACCCACGCCGGAACTTCCATCAATGCCGAGATGCTGCTCGCAGACGTCGATACGCTCACGATTTGCAGCGGCGGACAGATTACCTTCTCTCCCTCACAAAACGTGGTGGGAACGGACGTTCTCTACCGCGTGAACCGCAACGTAGACAATGCACCTGACGTAGTCGACGGGAACAGTATGCCCATTGACCTGTTTGAGGGTGGTCTTGAATTTGTGGACGTAACTGAGGTACTGATCAATAATGGTAATACGGCACAGTACGTACTCTACTCCTTTGCCGCCTACACCTTCGGTCCTGACGGCATCGACGGTAACGGCCTCAACGCAAGCGATGATTGTCGCGGTGTCTTCAAGCGCCTACGCGTAGAAGTTCTGCCTAACCCCGTGGAAGAAGATGACCTGCAGGTAAATCAGGTTGTTGACGGGACTACTTTTGTTCCTAGCGGAACGCAGATATGTGACGGTACGGACGTCAGTGTACGTCCCTTCACGTTAATCGATCCTAACAGTACGGGTATTGGTTTCACCTGGACCCGCGAAAACGACGGTACGCTACTTGACGGAGCCACCTCTGGTCAGGGCACCTTTAATCCTAACGGAAGTGCTGACATGCCACCACGGTATTTTACTGCACTGGGAGACCGCATTAATCAGCAACTGGTTGCGCAGGATGACGTAAGTCGCGAAGTCCGTTACATCATTTCGCTATACACCTTCGGATCGAATGGAATCGACGAAGGTGGCCAAGGAGATGACTGTATCGGTGATGTAGATACTGCCTCCTTCCTCCTTGATCCGACGCCCGTTCTATCCTACGACATCCAGATTGGTACCGAAATGGATAACCTGACGGCCGACGGCAGCCCCTACACTTACGAAATCTGTAGTGGTGAGGACTTCCTGATCAACAATCTGATGATTCCGCAATTGGCCGACGGTAAAGCCAATTACGTCGAAATGGACGTGGACTTCGACGCGACATTTATTGGTATCCCCAGTGGATTTGACGTTGGGGTTTTCCCCGCTGCTAGCTTCTCGGTAGGTGCGCAGAACGTTCAGACCACCCTGATGAACAATAGCGCTCAAACAGCTAGAATCACGCTCACTCCTTATTTCGAGGATGGAGTAGATGACCAAACTCTTGGCCCGGATGAATGTAGCGGTGAGCCCATCGTAGTCATCGTTACGCTTAACCCCACGCCTCCGGACCTCGGACCCTTCGAAACGACGGTGTGCAGCGAAGACCGGATTGAATACCAGATTCCGGGTGCATCCGACGTGGGCGGAACCTTCCGCAGCCGCGTTGCGAGTTCTTTCGACTTCTCTGAAGGTAATGAGTACGTAGTTCCTCCGGGTGTATGGGCTATCCGTGGCATTAACCTTAGCCTCAGTGGTGCAAATGGTGGTGATCGTACCGCCCAAAACCGCGGTGGTTTAGGCTACGAAATTGAAGCTACCATTAATCCATTTAACACTCCCCGGAATAACCTGCCCGTCCAACCTGGTGACACTATCCGGGTACGTAAAGGAGAAGCAGGTGCTGCCAACTTCGGTAATGGTGACGGTGGTGACGCAACGTTGGTTTGTGTGATTGCTGGCCCGAACAACGGCAACTTTGCTGAAGGCGACATGGTAGCTGTATTTGTAGCTGCTGGTGGTGGTGGTGCAGGTTTCGCCGAAATTGGAGATGACGCTACTGAATTCACCATCAACCCGAACGATCCCACCACGGATGGTCTCGAAGGCGCTGGCCTTGGTGGCTTTGGCGGAACGGGCTGGAACGCTATGAATCCTGCTTCCGGTAGCCTCGGTGGCGCCGGCCGTGGAAACGGCGGCGGCGGCGGCGGCGGCTGGTCTGGCGGTGACGGTGGCTCCAACCTGGACGGTGCTGCCGGTGAAGCTGGCGAGTCTTACGCAGGAACTGCTGGCCCCACCCCCATCGTGATTAACAGCAACGGAACCAAAAACTTCAATGATGCACCTGCTGGTGATGCGTTCATGACCTTCACCCTGGTCTTCAATGACGTACGCTTCTCCTTGTTAGAGCGTAGCGTGGCCGAAGGACTGATTGACATCAGCGACAACCCCATCGTGGACGGTGAAACGGATACGATCCTCTTCGGAGAGCGTTTCGATAACCCCACGGATGGTCCTCTCGACGTGAACTACGTCTTTACGACCAGCTCTGAGGCGGAATGCCCCGGTGGAACGGTTGAGGTAACCATTACCGTGGAGCCCACCCCAACCCTGCAACTGGCCAGTGGCCGGACGACCATCACCCAGGATGGCATGAACGAGTACTCCGCTACCATCTGTAGCCGGGATTCACTGGACGCCGTTCTGAGTTCTTCCACCATGCCAAGCGAAGGCGTAAACTTCCTCCGGGCACGGGTGATTGACGTGGATGTTCCCGCTGGTGTAGTGATTGGCGGAAACAATCCCGCACGGGCGAGTGAGCCCAACGGACAATTCGGTGGACCACCGAATGACCGTGCCGCTGCGGCCCCGATTCCGTTCTTCGAGACCCGGATCATCAACAACAATGACGTGCCCGCAGACGTGGTCTACACCGTAGTGCCCCGCATCGTCGGTGGTGATGAGGTTTGCTTCGGCGATACGCTTACCCTGACGGTTACCGTTCAGCCCGGCTTCCCCGGAATCGACCTGGCACCTGCGCAAGTCAACGTATGCTCCAACGTGAGCTTCGAAGACTCCGGATTTGATATTGCCGCCACGCAGAGCTTCAACAATGGTTTCATGATCGAGCAAATCCGCATCCTGTCCGTAACGGACGATGCCGGTGGCGATCCTAACTTCGAGACCATCAGCTCCGTATACAGTGGAATGCCCGTGAGCGTTGATGCTTCTGTAGGCGGATTTGGTGGCGACACCTACCGCAACCGTACGGGTGGCCCCGTAGTGGTGACCTACGTGGTTGAATTCATCAACGGTGATGATTGTGCCAGCCGCCCGGTAACCTACACCTTCCGGATGACGGCCGAGCCGATCATTGACGCCACGGAATCCGTGAGCAACATCATTGATACCATCATCTGTAGTACGGCGACTACCGGACTGCAGGTTGATCCCGCGCCCAACAGTGCCTTTGCTGGTTCCTTCGGTTCCAACATTGATCTGATGTACGAAATTGATCTGCCCGATGGTGTGTTACTTTCTAAAGCCAACGGCTCTTACCCGGCGACGCCGGCATCCGGCCGTCGGACGTACTTCGAAAACGATGAGCTGGTCAACACCACCAACGCACCGCTTGACGTAGTGTACACCGTAACGCCTTCCAACGGAGGCTGCCTTGGTGACCCCGTCGAGTACACCGTTACGGTGAACCCCGAGCCCTTCGCTGACGTCATGCTGACCTCCATGGATTCTACGGCCACCTTCGGCCTGGATAACGCAGAGGACAGTGTTTCGCCCACGCCAGAATTTGGCGTGTGCTCCGGTCAGGCGCTACACGTAAACCTGCCCGGTGACAGTCTGTCTACCCCCGCAGGAGGAGGAATGACGATGGTGAACGTTCGCGTAATTGACCCCGACGGGTTGACGGACTTTACCAATAACGTGCCCTTCACGATTCCGCTGAGCGAACTGGGAGACACCCTGAGCTTTGAAGCTACGGAACTGACCAATACGACGGCAGCCCCCATGTCCTTCACCGTCCGCTACAACGTATTCTTTGAGTACGATGGCGTTGCTGGACGTGATGAATCCATGGGTGATTGCGACATTATCGGTACGGTAGAATTTGTGGTGGTGGTCAACCCCGTAAACGCCGCGACCATTGTGACCCGCAATCCTAACGTAAGTGGAGACATTCTCTGTAGCGGAGAAACCTTCAACCTGCGCGTTCAGGCCGTGAATACCACGCCTACCGTCGATAGCTTCCTGATCCGCGTACACGCAGATGAGGGGCTCGAGGCCGTTGCCGGAACGGAAGGAGAGGACTTCTGGATTTTTGCTCCCTTCACCGGAACAAATTTCCGCCGCGACCTCAATAACCGTGCCTTCACCAACAGTACGTTTGGTAATAAGTCGGTAACCTACACGGCCATCCCCTACACGGCGGGTTGCCCCGGTGACTCCAGCATGACGACCGTGACCTACCGTCCGGAAGTCGACCTCGAACTGGCGCTTGACGGAGGTTTCCTCTGCGCTCCCACCGGTGTGGCTACGGCCGTACAGCTGACGGACGCCAACGGCAATATGCTGAGCACGGACCGCAACGAATACCGCTGGGAATACCTCGGCGGTACGGCGGCGAACTTCACGATTGCCGCTACCTCCACGGCGAACCCCACCTTCATCTTTGATCCCATGGGTCAGGCTGGCCTGGTGGTCAATAACCGTCTGGAAATCTTCCTGGCTCCTCAGGCCGGATTGACCGGAGAAACGGCGATCTTTGAAGTGATCTACGACGACGTGGCCGGTTGTGGTGTCGTTACCGATACGGTGACGGTGAGCTTCTCCACCGACGTCAGCGCCGGTATCCCCGATCCTACGCTGGGAGTACAGTGTGACGGTGTGAACTTCATCCTCTTTGACGCCCTGTTGGCCGAGGACGAAGGCGGTGAATTCTTCTTCGCCAACGGTGATCCGATCCCCGGATCTCCCAACTTCACGCCCATGATCGGAGGATCCAGCCTGGATCCGGTATCCGTTGACTTCATCTACGTAGTGGGTGGTGGTAACTCCGGCTGTACGCTGGACACCACCGAATTCTCCATCGAGGTAGAACCCGCACCGAACGCCGGTGCTTACGTGGGAACGCCCGGTGAGGCCTGTCAGGACGCACCCTTCTTCAACCTCTTTGACCTGATCCCCGGAGCGATGGCGGGAGGAACCTTCACGCAGACGGGAGGAGTAGACTTCGTTACCGTTAATGGTGACGGCACCTTCGATCAAAGCACCGTTTCCCCCGGTATCTACACCTTCAGCTACGAGGTCATGAGTAACTTCGGCTGTGGCTCCGATATCGAAACCGGTATCGCGGTGGAAGTTGTTGCCCGCGAAGAATGTAGTGTGGTCGTTCCTTGTGACGTTATTACCCTCCGCGCCGGAGCGAACGTGATCAGCTTTGACGTTATCCCCAGTGATAACTCCGTACAGAGCATTTTCGCTGACCTGATTGCGACGCAGAACCTGCTGCAAGTCGTTAGCGTCCAGCCGGACGTAAACAACGGAGATCCTGAACTCTTCGTCTTCCTGAGCGGTCTTGGTTTCTACGCTGGTAACATCACCGGTGGCCTTCAGGGTGGATACGGTTACGTGGTAACCGTCGCTCAGGACGCTACGGTAGAAGTATGTGGTACTCCGGTCGACGAGGACCTGCGGGTGGCCCTGCAGGAAGACCTGAACATTGTCGCTTACGTGCCGCAGATGGCTCAATCTGCTGACACTTACTTCAATACGCTGAACCAAACCGGTCAGCTGGACTTCGTGAGAACGGCAGTCGGTGACGTAGTAACGCAACGCTTCTACAACACCTCGCCCTTCCCCTTCCCCTTCGGTAACCTGACGCAAGTACAAAACGGATTGGGCTACGTAGTGAACGTAGGCGCGGCCATCGGTGCCGATACGTGGAAGCGTAACGGCTTCCGGACCACGGCCAACTTCGATCACTTCTACGGAGTCGTGGAGAATGGTAAGCAATACGTCGGTCAGACCATCCAGTTCGTTGACGCCGATGGTAACCTCTTTGGAACGACTACGGTACGTGACGAAGGAATCTACTACGGTGAACTGGCTTACGGTGATATTGCGAACACGGACGCCAAGGAAGGTTTCGCCGTAGGCGAAGAGGTCTTCATGGTGCTCGACGGACAAACCTACGCCACCGGCCTGACGTTCAGTGGAAACTGGGGCGCGCGTCGCTTTGACCTGAACCCGGGCACCGTTGACGTGGAAGAAGTACTTCCCACCACCGATCTGGAGACGACGCTGACGGTATTCCCGAACCCGACTTTCGGACCCGTATCGGTCGAATTCACCACGCCGATGAATCACCGGGAGGCCATCCTGTCGGTATTCAATGCCATGGGACAGATCGTGTTTGAGCAAAAAGTTAATGAAGTGGCTGCCGGCCAGCACTTGATTACCTTTGACGTCAACGAACTTCCGGCGGGTACTTACCAGTTAATTCTCTCCTCTGAGGCAGGATTAATTGGTAGGAAGCAATTTATCCGGAAGTAAATACTTTGATAATTGAGCGGGAGTGGATGCAGCCGCTGCATCCACTCCCTATTTTCTAGATCAACTAATCCTAATCCTAATGATTAAAAATCTACTACTAACCGGTTTGCTGGCGGTTGCCTGCTGGTCGACCGTCTCGGCCCAGGTGTTCAATTTTCCCGGGGCATGTGCACCACCGGATGTCATAAATTTTGATAACCCTCAGTTTGTGGCCGAGGCTACTATTGACGGGGTCGAGGCACCAATTGGTTTGGAAGTCGGTGTTTTTAACAGCAGTGATCAATTAATTGGCAAGGGATTCGTCGAGGAACTTGATTTTGGAGGGTCTACCTTCAATGGATTCATCATTACCCTGCAGACCGACGCGCAGGGCGCCCTTAATTGCCCCACATTCACCGCGGGAGAGATGATCTCCGTACGCGCGGCCGTTCCTGCGGGAATTGCGGATGACGCAAGTTCTCCCTTCGCGGGGACCGTCACCTTCAATGATCCACTATTCTTTGTGGATGGACCTGACGGAGATGCATCCACCAATGACGTCATTGACTTCCAGGAACTCGCCCTTCCGGTAACGCTACTGCAGTTCAATGCTCGCCTGGTCGACCGGAAGGTAGAACTTACCTGGGCCACTAGCGAAGAAGTCAACAACAGCCACTTTGAAGTGGAGCGGAGTACCAACCCCAACGACGGTTTTGTCAACATCGGAAAAGTACTCGGCAACGCCACCACGGAGGAACTGAATACCTACCGATTCCTGGACGGTGCTCCCGAAGAGGGACCGAACTACTACCGCCTCAAGCAGATTGATTTCGACGGTAATTTTGAATACACGCCCATCGTCATCGCGGAGCTTGAGGAGGCCAGCGAGAAAATGCTGTCCGTATTCCCCAACCCCGTGGAGTTGAATGATCGGGTAACCATCCGCCTGAACGGAGGCTGGGCCAATGAGGGCACTACCCTGCAACTTTTTGAGGCCGGTGGCCGCATGGTGGCTGAATGGACCAACCTAAGCAACGGTTCCCTGAACATGAAGCTTCCCGCCCTCCCCGCAGGACTCTACCAACTGGTGGCTACGGACGGGAACGACCGTAAGACCACCCGACTGGTCGTACGCTAATAACCACCCGGGTTGAACGCTGTCATTTAGTGAAAGCCTGACCCGAGTATTGAAATTGGTCGGAATTTTGAAATAGTGCCAATTGCAACGGAGTGCGGGTGCCTCCCCGTACAAAAAAGAGCAGGCTGTCACGGGATGATTCCAGTGGCAGCCTTTTATTTTTGCAACCCATTTCAGGTGTTCAACACTAACCCATACCCCTTGACCTAAGGCAGATTTGATGAAAAAGCTTGAATTATTCCTGTTCCTAGCCCTGATTCTATTTTGTGGTGATGCCGTACAGGCACAGACTTTTGAATACCCCCGTGGATGTTCTGGGCCAAACATTTTTAGCAACCCCCCCGTATTTTTTGCGGAAATCAACGTAGATGGTGCGGTGGCCCCCGATGGCCTGGAAGTAGGACTGTTTGACGATACTGATGGCCTCGTTGGGCGGGGAACCGTAAACAGTGGGGAAGTATTGTTCTTCGTGCAGGGTGAGCAAACCGGAAACGGCTGTCCGGTATTCGCTCCCGGAGAAACCGTTACGTTGAAGGCGGTGCTGCCCGTTGGCATTAGACTGGCCGCAAATTCAACCTTTACGGGAACCCTTACGAATGGAGTTTTTGATGGACCGGACGGGACTACCTCTCAGACGGATCTTTTTGATTTCCGTACCGTTACTCTTCCCGTTACGCTATTGGACTTTAGGGCGGTAACGATCGACCGTAAGGTCGAACTAAATTGGGCGACCAGCGAGGAAATCAACAACAGCCACTTTGAGATTGAGCGGAGTGCCAACCCCACCGAGAGCTTCGTGAACGTCGGCAAGGTGCTGGGCAACGGTACCTCCGAAGCGTTGAATACCTACCGCTTCGTTGACCCTACCGCCGAGGAGGGGATCAACTACTATCGCCTTAAGCAAATTGACTTTGACGGAACCTTCGAGTACAGTCCCATCGTGGTGGTGGAGTTGGAAGAAGCACCCCAGCGTCTGCTGTCCGTCTTTCCCAACCCCGTGGAGGTGAACGGGCGCCTTACGGTGCGCCTACAGGGGGGCTGGGCCAAAGGTGCCACTACCCTCACGCTTTTTGATGCCGGTGGCCGGAGGGTCGGTAAGTGGACGGAGCTGAGCAACGGTAGTTTCAATACGGAGCTGCCCGCCCTTCCGGCGGGCCTCTACCAGCTGGTGGCAACCGACGGAACGGAACGTCTGACCACCGGCGTGGTCGTTAGATAGGAAAGCTTACGGAAGATTTTGCCGTTGCGTAAAATCGCATAAAAACACTAAGCCGCCCCGAGAGGAATACTCGGGGCGGCTTTTGTGTTGGGAAATTCTGTCCTCCATGCCGTGCACCCTGTTTTGGGGTGGGCCGGTGGTAGAATCGGGTTTGAGGTGTTTTGGGTATTTCTCGTTGGCCTTCTTTGTTGTTCACAAATCTCGGGGGTAGGCAGAGGGGTAATCCCACCCGATGAGTATTCGTGAGCGGGTAATGAGTATTCGTAGGATACTTTCCCTTACGGTGGGAAGACGAGGACTGAAAACAAAGAAGCTGGGCTCCTTTGGGGAGTTCCCGGCACCTGCTTCGCCATAAAAAAATGTGCTGGCCGGTATGCCCCACCCGGCAGAAATTATACTGATCGTGATGGTGGGCATTATGGATTGTCCGGTCCGGCGCGTCCCTACGGAGAAGCTGAACAAAAAGGGCTACATTTAACGAAGGATTGTGCTTCGCTCTGCGGAGCCAGCCTCCACCAATCTAACCATACCAAATCATGAGAAACACTTTCTTTGCTTTCGTCGCCCTGTTTTGTCTGGCGACCTTCCCGCTCTTCGGGCAACCGGTGGAGTTTATCGTGCTCCAGATGAATGACGTATACGAAATCGCGCCGCTGGAGGGCGGTAAGGCCGGAGGACTGGCCAGGGTGGCTACGGTGCGGCAGGAGTTGCTGAAGGAAAATCCCAACGTGATTACGGTGCTGGCCGGTGATTTCCTCAGTCCGTCTTTTTTGGGGACGATGCGCTTCGAGAACGAGGCTGGTGAACAGGAAAAGATTGCGGGCCTCCAGATGATCGAAACCCTCAATGCGATGGGGCTCGATTACGTGACCTTCGGCAACCACGAATTTGACATCAAGGACCCGGATGTGCTGGCGAAACGCATCGCCCAAAGCGATTTTCAATGGACGGTCTGTAACGCCCAGCGGGTGATGGCCGACGGCCAAAAACGGCCATTCCGACAGGGGGGCGCCTCCATCCCACCCTACATCCTTCATCCGATAAAGGGCGAAAATGGTCAGGAGATTACGGTAGGGATCCTTGGCGTAGTGCTCCCCTTTAACCAGATTGAATACGTGGATTACGCGCCCGTCAATGAGGCCTTCGCCGCTACGTTGAAGGAATTGTCACCCCAGGCGGATTTCGTCATGGGGATCACCCACCTGAACGTCGACGAGGATGAAGCCCTGGCGGCTGCCGTTCCCGGGGTACCGCTGTTCACGGGAGGACACGAGCACGCCAACCTGAGCCGCTACGTGGGAACTACGAGAATCACCAAGGCGGACGCCAACGCGAAGACGGTTTACGTTCACCGGGTCAAGGTGGACCCCGACTGTGGAATGGTTTCGGTCAATTCCACCCTGCGGACCATCGATGACAGTATTGCCGATGAGCCCAAGACTCTGGCGGTAGTCAACAAGTGGCTGGATCGGGCCTTCGAGGTCATGGAAGGAATGGGGTACGAACCCGAAAAAGAAGTTCTGCGCCTGAACGAAACCCTGGTCTGCAAGGAGTCGGCCGTACGCACAAGTCAGACCAATTTCGGCCAGCTGACGCTGGCGGCCCTGGAGGACGCGATGCCCGGCGCGGACGTGTACTTCATCAATAGCGGTACGATGCGGTTGGATGACAATCTGGACGGACTGGTAACCGAGTACGATGTATTGCGGACCTATCCGTTCGGTGGAAAGGTGGTTCGGGTATCCCTGACGGGGAAAGTGCTGCAACGTGCCCTGGAAACCGGCCTGATGACCAACTATGGTGAAGGAGGATACTTTCAGGTGCGGCAGGTAGACCCCACTACGCTCACGGTAAAGGGCGAGGTGATCGACCCGGGCAAATCCTACAGCGTAGTGCTGCCCGAATTCGTGGCCCGCGGACTGGAAGCGAACCTGGACTTCCTGGGGCAGTACTACGACGGCAGTGGCCCCGATGACCTGAAAGTTGGGGAGGATACGGTCCGGAACGACATTCGCGACCTGGTCATTCACTATATGCTGAAGATCGGGGAGTACTAGTCGGGCAACAATCGGAGGATTAGGGGTTTGTACGCTAAATTCTCACGATAAACCTGGATTTGGGCCCGAAGTTTTGGAAAACCGGCCACCATCACCCCATATTATGCCTATCGTTGGTGCAGTCAACATCAGCGCCGAATTTCCTCGAAAGACCAAGATGATTATATACACTCACCCACCGGCCCAAAGGGTCGGTGAAACACCATCGTCATGGCCAAATCACATGAATTCTGCATGATTCACCAGACCTGCACCATTGGTGCGGGCATCCTGATCATGCTGGGACTGTATTACGCACTCTTCGGTAACGAGTTGATCGTGAAGTGGCTGAGCGCCGCGGCGCAAAGTATGGGGTAGGGCCGTTCGATTAGGCTTTGAAGTTTGGAGGAAAGAATCGTACCCGCCATCCGTAAAGGAAAGGGTATCTTAAGGGGGACAACCACCTGACTATGACATTCTCTACTCCGCTACGATTCTGTTTACTACTGGTATTAAGCCTGCTGTTTTCTATTGTCGCCGCCGGACAGCCAGGAGGAGAACCCATCAGCATCGGAAAACAGTATACGTTTGCTTCGGACGTACTGGAACAAGACCGTCCGGTGATGGTCTATCTCCCCGAAGATTATTGGCAGCGGACCCAAGATGTTTATCCCGTGCTTTATTTACTGGATGGCAAGGGTAACTTTCATCATACTACGGCGGCCGTTAAGTTTTTGGCCAAGAATCGCCGAATTCCCCGGATGATCGTTGTTGGGATTCCCAACACGGATGACCGCACCCGTGATTTGACGCCGGTGACCGAAACGGGCAAGGACAACTTCCCCACGGCCGGAGGGGCGGACCGGATGCACCGTTTTCTCACCACGGAACTCCGGAGCTGGGTGAACGAAACCTTTCGCACGGCGGACTTCAACGTATTGGTGGGGCACTCCTTCGGTGGGCTCTTTGCCACCCATGCGCTGATAAACCATCCCGGCGGCTTTGAAGCCTATCTGGCCATCAGCCCGAGTCTTTGGTGGGATGAGCAGCGGTTGGTACTGGAGCAAGCGGAGGCATTTTTCCGGGAGCATCAGGATTTACGGGCACATTTTTTCATGACGATGGGCAATGAAGGCCGTGATATGGTCGGTGGCATGTGGAAACTGGCGGCCCTGCTGGAAGAGCAGGCACCGGAGAACCTACGGTGGGATTTTGTACGGCTGCCGGAAGAAAGCCACGGGTCAATTCCGATGCGGAGTACCTACCGGGGGCTTGAGTTCATCTTCGCCAACTGGCGCATGGACGAGAACCTGCGGGAAGCCGTCCGGTTGAGCGGATCGGCCGCGTTGATGAACCGGGAGCAGACCGTGGAAAAACAATACGGATTGCCGGTGGCCTGGGGGCAGGAGGAATTGCTGCGAATGGGGCGGCAATTTTACGAGGAAGGTAATTACTCAGGAGCCAAGGATCTCCTTATGGTGACTACGAAGCGCTATCCGAAAATGGAGCAGGCCTGGACGGCCCTGGGCGAAACCCAGCTCAGGCTGGGGGAGGAAGCCGGAGCTCGCGAAAGCTTTTTGCGGGCTTACGGGATAAACCCGGAGCGGCAGTCGACGAAGCTGGCGCTGGCGAAACTGGGGGAGACCATTGACGGAATGGAAGCCTACGTGGCGGACGTTAAGCAGTTTCCCCATTACGTTGGGAAATACGAAACTACCGTGGGGATGATGGTGGAAATAGGGGCGGAAGGTGACGAACTATAGGTGATTGCCCCGCAGACGCCCCGGGAGGTGTTGGTACCCTTGTCAGCGCATACCTTTTTCCTCACGAGTCGGGAGGCTACGCTGGTGTTTAAAGTGCCGAGCGAGGAGGGCGTCGATCTGGTGGTGAAAACCGGGCAGATGGATTTTACGGGTAAGAAAGTGGAGTGATTGTAGGGAACTGCTGAATTGCTCTCCAGGAAGGAGGAAATTAGACTTTTGCGACGGGGCGCGGGTGCAAAGTATTGAAAATCAATTTTTTGTCTACTGAGTCTACATGTAGACTCAGTAGACAAAATTTTTGCTATTTTCCCATTCCACGGCACCTGCGCGATGCGCCCAGTACCACGAATTTCAGCCCCGACATAACCTCACTAGCGGGATCGACTCCATAGGAACCCACGGAGAAGTAGGTTCAATACAAAACCCCACCGTCCGGAAGCTGCACTGCAGCGAAAATCCGGACGGCAGGGTTCGTATAAGAGCAGCAAGCTGAGCGTTGCTGCACCAGGATAGTATGCCTATTTCTTACGCCAGGCCCCCACGATTGCCCCGATGGCCGCGAAGATGGCAATGTGGTAGGTGCCATCGATGACGCTGAGGAATTCGGGTTCCATGGCGAAACGGTTCGTGACGTAGTGGGAGAAGGTCACCACGACCCCCAGAACGGCCCCGAGGGTAGCTCCTCCGGACAAACTCGCCATGTCGGCTTTTGCGGTGAGCCAGCTAAAGAAGATGGCGTAAAGTACCATGGTGATGGCGTTGATGACCATCGGTAGGGTGGGCTCCAGCGTTACGGGTTCACCGTGCTTGAACACCTCGGCCCCCGCTTCGGTGAGGCCCGGGCCACTGAAGCCGACGGCTTCGGCCCACTGGAGTTGGAAGAAGAGACCGTACCACAGGAAGCCAATGAACATGGCCGCTGCGGCGGCCACAATAATGGCCAGCCAGTTGAATTTCACTTGCATGATAGGTAGTTTTTTTTAATCAATATAGGTGTTTAGACAAACAGGTGCCGGAAATTTTTATTCCTCAATCCTTTGGGCTAAGTCTTGTCGTCCCATCTGCCAGAAGAATCAGGAAAGTAGGTAGAGCAATAGCTTCACAAAGCTGAATTCCGGAAGGAGATTAAAGGGGGACAGGATCAGCTCCCCGGCTTCTGAAACCCAGCTGGGTATTTTTCTTGCCGGTAGGTTGGCGGAGCATCCTACGGCCTTTCCCAGTAGTGGTCTTGAGCGGGGAGGAACCTTTTTTGTCCTGAGCAAGGGCAACAGGGATAGGATAGGTCCCAAAACCACCCTGGGCGACGGAACGGAAGGTATTCCCGTTAATAAGTGGTTCCGGACAAACCGTAAGGGGCTAAGAATTGTCAGGGCCACCCGAAGCCCCAGGGGAATAAGTAGAAAGCAAAAACTCAGTGGGAGGTTAAGGGAAGGAGCCGTGGCGTACCATTGAAGGAAGTCCCGCAGCAAGATGATCAGGCTGGCGGTAAGGGGAACGGCAAGCATGGGGCCCATCAGGAACAGTGCCAATCCAGCGGCGGACAACAATAGGGGCGTACAGCACAAGAAAAGGGCCCGGGGTAACAGTAAGTTGATGCCCAGTAAAAAATGAGCGCCGAAGTACAGTACGCAAAGGGGGGCAATGTGCCACAGGAGCAGTGGGCGATAATTTCGGAAGAGGATCATCAGGGGTAGCGGGGCGGCCATCGTTGAATTGAGTGAGTGATGTGGCAAACCTATTTCCCGCCTCTTGCTCCCTCAACTATAAGTGATCAACGCCCCGAAGGATGGCACACAAGGGGAGGTGGCCGGGACGTAGGGCGTTTGTCCCCGGGTACCGGACGTTGGTAACGCCCGGGGTGGTGTTGGTCAAGTTCTTTGTGTGGGAGAAAGGAAGCCGCTAGTTTTGTCCCCGATGCGTGTGCTCAGATTGATCAAGGCGGGACTGTTTTGGCTGTTGCCTTCCTTCATTTTGCTGGTCAGCGGATTGGCATTTATGGAGCATAACCTCGAAGCTTCCAGCACTTTTATGTGGCTCTTTGCGGGGGC
Source organism: Lewinella sp. W8 (assembly GCF_004375085.3). Taxonomy (GTDB): domain Bacteria; phylum Bacteroidota; class Bacteroidia; order Chitinophagales; family Saprospiraceae; genus Neolewinella. The sequence goes on along the minus strand of NZ_SNAQ03000017.1, from coordinate 65,568 downwards.
ATTAGTCCTGAGGAAACCAGTAGGCTGGATTTTGAGAAAGTTTGGTGTTCCTCCCCTGACTCCCGCGCAGAATAGACAGGGAGTCTTGGGTGGAGCAGTTTTTATGGGCATTGTCTTCCTTATTGGGGTAATCGAATCGTTTCCCGAGCATCCTGCCGTTACGGTCTTGTGTACTGAATTAGCGGTTTTTGTACCGGTTGGAACGTGGTACGTTCAACAGCATGGTGGCTTGTCCAGCCTTAGAAAAGCTTCTACCGGTAAGAAATGGCGATTAGTGTTTTGGTTTTTGGGCATGGCCATGGTCCTTTTTTTGCTGGCCATGAGTACTTACGAATTTGAGCCGGTCGTCGGAATCCTGGCCACCAGCTATTTTCTGGGATTAGGCTTCCTGGCCATGCGCTGGTTCATTCGCCAGGTCCGTGGCCTGCTTACGCTGAGGAAGGAAAAAACGACCGCTGAATTACTTCACCTCCGCAGTCAGGTCAATCCGCACTTTTTCTTTAACATGCTGAACAACCTTTACGGTACCGTCGGGCAGGACAGTGACAAGGCCCAGCAGTTGATTCTGAAGCTTTCGGACCTGATGCGCTACGGTATCTACGAGGGGCAAAAGGAGACCGTCTCCCTGATGTCGGAGATCAATTACCTGGAGAATTACGTAGCCTTACACCGCCTGCGCTACCACAAACAGATCGACGTCGACTTCCGGCACGAACTGGCCGACGAGAATCGGCAGGTAATGCCTCTGCTGTTCATTATCCTGTTGGAGAATGCCTTTAAGCACGGGGTGGAGAATTTGCGCAAGGACGCCTTTGTGTCCGTACGCATGTGGACCAGTCCGGACACCATCCACTTTCGGGTGAAAAACAATTTTGACGTCGAGGCGAGAAATGAAACGCCGGGGATCGGCCTACAAAACCTGAAACGCCGGCTGGCCCTGGCCTATCCCGACCGGCATATCTATCGGATTGATGAGACGGAGGACACCTACACTGCTGAATTAACCCTGAAGGCAACATGATACGCTACCTGATCATTGATGACGAGTACATCGCCCACGATATCATCAGGGGGTATTGTGACCTGATGCCGAATATGCAGCTACAGAAGAGTTGCTACGACGCCATTGAGGCACTGGAATATCTGCAGTCACATACGGTGGAACTTATCTTCCTCGACCTGAACATGCCCAAGCTCAAGGGATTTGAGTTTTTGCGTACCCTGCGCCATCCGCCCAGGGTGATCGTCACGACCGCCTATCAGGAATATGCCCTGGAGGGGTACGAACTCGACGTGGCGGATTACCTCCTGAAGCCCTTCAGCTTTGAGCGCTTTCTCAAGGCCGTACACAAAGCCACCGCGGAGGCTTCTCCCGCTACGGCGACGCGGGGGGCATCCGCTCCACTACCGGAAGGGAAGCGAATTTTCTTGCGGGAAAACAAGCAGTACCGACAGGTGGAGGTCCTGGACATCCTGTACCTGGAAGCTGCGGGCAATTACACCAAAGTCGTTACCCCGCAGGGCGTCATTATGCCCCGGGAAAAGATTTCCGACTTATACTCGGCGCTGGAGCAGGAAGATTTCCTGCGGGTGCATAAATCCTTCGTGGTGGCCACGCGCCACATCGAAAGTGTGGAGGGCAACCGGATCAGAATCGGGGAGCAACTCATTCCGATCGGTAAGCAATATAAACTCAACGTAGATCGGTTGCTCGGCTAGGGTAGCGGTTAATGATTACCGTTCAGCAACTGTTTTGCCGTCAGCTCGGCACTTTCCACGGCACCATCCATGTAGCCGGGGAAGGCCTTGGCCGTCTCCGAGCCGGCCATCAGGAACTTTCCTCCGAACTGTGACTGCCGGAAGGCGGGGTGCCCATTGTGTTGGTGGGCCCCCACCGGTTGAGGGTAGGGAACATAGGTGAAGGGGTCTTCGGCCCAGGGGTATTCCAGATATTCTCCGTCGGAGACGGTGTACGACTCATACACCCGTTGTAGTTGTTCTCGGACCATCCGTTCCCGAACGATGGGAGATTCCCGTACCAGTCCCGGATGAAGAAAGCCCTTGAGGGCGAAGTATTCGTCCTTGGCGTCGGCGTGTTCGTAGGCTTCCGTCAGGGGCCCGGCGTTGCTGAACAGGGTGCCGGACTGATGGCCCGTTCGCCAAAAGGGGCTTTGGAAACGAAGTCCGGCCTTAATGGACTCCCCCATCCAGGTATGGGTTTGGCGGGCGAGTTGCTCCAGTGCCGGAGGAAGCGCCGGGGTGAACCGAAGGGCGTCAATCATCAGGTTCGGGGGTAGGGTGCTGACTACGCGATCCGCCCGGTAGGTCTCCGTACGGGTCCTGACCAAGGCCTCCTTGCCGGTGAAATCCAATGTTTCAACGGGCTGATCGAAAATGATCTGCTCCTCCGCGAGGCGATCCATCAGGGTCTGGATGAGCGCGGAGCTCCCTCCGGTAATGCGAAAGCTTGGCTCTTGATCTGGTGGGAAAGGAATTTTTTCGGCGGGACGTTCCGGGCCCGGGTCATACATGGCAAGCTGCCCCAATTGCTGCTGGAAGAGCGGGATTTCGAGCTCCCGTAACAGGCCGACCAGGTGGCGGTGCTTGAGTCCGAGCCAGGTAGCGCCCATTTCTACCGGTGCCTTTCCCGGTGCATAGTGGGTGAAAATTCGTCCGCCCGGTCGGGGTCGTCCTTCGAGAACCAGGGCTTTCGTACCCGCCCGTTGTAATCGATAGGCGAGGGTAAGGCCGGTGAGGCCGGCGCCGATGATAATGACGGAGTGGTGGTTCATGAATGCTGGTTGGGGATTCAGTGGGCAAACACCGGCAGAAAATAATCAGTCGAGGAACTTGCCGACATTTCCATACGTTCTCCACCGGCGGGCAAGAAAATCTGCGCCGGAAAGGGGCTGATGCCGCTCACTTCTTTGGGGGTAAATGTTAAAGCGTGCGAAATTTTTACTGTTTTTCAGGGAGTTATGAAGGTAGGTGGTGGAAAATATAGGGCAAAAGGCTTGTTTTCAAATATTAATGAGCGTACCTTTGCGTCCGCTTTGGTGAAGGGGCCCCGTAGGGGCGGAAATACCGGGGCCATTAATCTTGTAAAATCGTATCTTAAGTGAATACACTATCCTACAAAACGAAGTCTGCCAACGCAGCATCGGTAGAGCGTAAGTGGCACGTTATTGATGCCGACGGCGAAGTTGTTGGTCGTCTGGCGAGCCGCGTGGCTGCTATCCTGCGCGGTAAGCACAAGCCGGACTTCACGCCGCACTTTGACAACGGCGATCACGTCATTATTGTAAACGTAGAGAAGGTTCGCTTCACGGGTGATAAGCTCACCAAGAAGGAGTACCTCCGTCACACCGGATACCCGGGCGGACAGCGTAAGGCCACTCCCCGTGACCTCCTGGACAAGAAGCCGGAGCGCGTACTGGAGAACGCCATCAAGGGCATGCTTCCCAAGACCAAGCTCGGCCGGGCGCAGATCAAGAAACTGCACCTCTACGTAGGACCTGAGCACCCCCACGCCGCTCAGAAACCAGAAGAACTCAAGTAAATCATCAGCGGAGGCCGCCGGGATTCATTGCCTTTATTACAATCCCTGCACCTGCGTCCGCGCCAAAATAAAATATCCGCATGGAACAGATTAATGCCATCGGACGACGTAAAGCCTCCGTGGCCCGCGTCTATCTCTCCCAGGGTAAGGGTAACATTACCGTTAACGGGAAGGACTACAAGGAATACTTTCCTCAGCACCACATTCAGCTGAAGGTGACCCAGCCGTTCAACATCATCGAGGTGGACAACGCCATCTACGACCTGAAGGTGAACGTGTCTGGCGGAGGGATCAAAGGACAGGCCGAAGCCATTCGCATGGCCATCAGCCGGGCCCTGGTGAAGCTCAACGAAGACTTCCGGGTACCCCTGAAAGCACAGAAAATGCTTACGCGTGACGCCCGCGTCGTAGAACGTAAGAAGTACGGTAAGCCCAAGGCCCGTAAGAGCTTCCAGTTCTCTAAGCGCTAGTATTTATGGCCTGGCTGCTTAATTGCACAACCAGCAACCAGCAACCAGCAACCAGCAACTAGCACCAGTATTCCATTCATCAACGTCAACAGCCCGCGGGCTAAAGACAATTAATAAAGAATCAAATGGCTACTAAGCCCACCCACCAGGAGCTACTTGAAGCCGGTGTTCACTTCGGACACCTGCGTCGTAAGTGGAATCCTAAAATGTCGAGCAACATCTTCGGCGAAAAGAACGGTATTCACCTCATCGACCTGAACCGGACCATCGAATCGCTGGACCGTGCCGGAAACGCCATGCGGCAGATTGCTCGTGCCGGTAAGAAGATCCTTTTCGTGGCCACCAAGAAGCAGGCGCGGGACATCGTGACCAAGTCCGCTACTGAAGTTGGCATGCCTTACGTAACGGACCGTTGGCAAGGAGGTATGCTGACCAACTTCAACACCATTCGTCGTTCCATCCGTAAGATGCAGAACTTCGAACGGATGCTGAACGATGGCACCCTGGACAGCGTAACCAAGAAGGAGCGTCTGGACATCACGCGTGAGCACGAGAAGATGCGCAAAGTACTCGGTGGTATCGCCGATATGGGTCGTATCCCCAACGCCATCTTCGTAGTGGACATCGTACACGAGCACCTTGCCGTAGCGGAAGCCAAGAAGCTAAACATGCGGACTTTCGGTATCGTAGACACCAACGCCGACCCCACCAGCGTTGACTACCCCATCCCCGGTAACGATGACGCCAGCAAGGCCATCAAGATTACCGTGGACTACCTCATCGACTGCATCAAGCAGGGACTCTCCGAGCGGAACGAAGAAAAGGACGCCAAGGAGAGCAGTGGTGAGGCTACTGCCGCTGCCGCCGAGTAAAGGAGTAGTGCTTCAGCCTGCCATACACTGGGAGGCTGAAAACCTAACCTTCGCTTAAAGTCGCAAAATTATCTTTGCGGCTTTGGCGTACCCGTTGCTGGTATGCCAGCCCAACCTAATTCAGAATTTTCCCAAAATATACCCCCACTATGGCCATTTCTGCCAGTGACGTAAAAAAACTCCGGGACATGACGGGTTCCGGTATGATGGATTGTAAAAAAGCGCTTACCGAAGCCGGTGGTGACTTTGACAAGGCCATTGAAATCCTGCGTAAGCGTGGTGAGAAGGTTGCCGCCAAGCGTGGTGACCGCGACGCCAACGAAGGTGCCGTTATCGCTAAGATCAATGATGACAAGACCTACGGTGTTGTCGTTCGCCTGAGCAGCGAGACCGACTTTGTGGCTAAAAACGATGACTTCGTTGCCTTTACTCAGAAAGTTGCCGATATCGCGCTGGAAAACCGCCCCGCCAGCCTGGAGGCCCTCCTGGCTCTCCCCATGGAAGGAGACCTGACCATCGAAGACAAAGTAACCGAGATGGTGGGTAAGATCAACGAAAAGATCAACCTGACCGCCTACGAGCAAATCGAAGCTCCACTGGTAGCCGAGTACATCCACTCCGGTAACCGTGCTGGTGTACTGGTTGGCCTGTCGCAGAACAGCGATGATGCCTACAATGCCGGCCGCGACGTGGCCATGCAGGTAGCGGCCATGAAGCCCGTTGCTCTGGACAAGGACGATATCGATCAGGAGACGCAGGACAAAGAGGTGGAGATCGCCAAGGAACTGGCCCGTCAGGAGGGTAAGCCCGAAGCCATGCTCGACAAAATTGCCATGGGCCGCCTGAACAAGTTCTTCAAGGAGAATACGCTGGTAAACCAGCAGTTCGTGAAGGACAACAAGAAGACCGTTAAGCAGTACCTCAACGATACGGAGAAGGGACTGGCCGCTACGGGCTTCAAGCACGTAACCCTCGGCTAATCCGCCAGAGATTCAAACTACAGATTTTCCCCCGCCGTGACGTCACGGCGGGGGATTTTTGTTTACGGAGGACCCGATTAAGGTCCGGGATAAGTGGTGGGAATATCCATTACCTTTAGCACCGCATGAGAAAGCTTGGCTGGACACTCCCTTTCCTGATAATGACCGTCTCCGTGGCGGGACAAGACATCTCCGGGTCCGACGAAGAGCGGTTGGCCCACGTCCTCGAACACGCCTACGAGTACTACAGCGCGGACTTTGACACGGCCGACAGCCTGTTCCGGTGGGCGGTGGCTACGGCCGAGTCCCTCGGGCGGGAGCGTGATCGGGCGACCTCCCTGAAATTCCTGGGGGTGGTCAATTACCTCAGCGGGCGGTACCCCGCGGCCCTGGAGCACTACCAGGAATCCCTTTCCGCCTACGAAGCCCTGGATGACCCCGCGGGGCAGGCGGCAGTGCTCAACGAAATGGGCAACTTCTTTCGCAAGCGGGAGGAGCGCGACCGGGCCCTGGCCATGTTCACCCGCGCGGGCGAGCTGGCCCTCCGGGCCAGTGACAGCACCCTTTACGCCACGAGTCTGGACCTGCGGGGGATTCTGGCCCGGGACCAGCAGCAACTGAAAAAAGCCGACAGCCTGTGGCAGGTAGTATTGAAGATTCGCCTGGCCATTCAGGATTCCGTAGGCCTGGGTTACGTTTACGATAACCTGGCGACCCTGGCCGCCGGCCGCGGCGCTACGGCTGAGGCCATCGCGCTGTTTGAGCAAAGTATTCAGCTGCGGCGCCAGCTTGACGACCGGCAGGGGGAGGCCATCGCCATCAATAACCAGGGAGAAGCCTACCTGACGGCCGGAGATACCTCGGCCGCCATTCCCTACCTGACGAAGAGCCTCACGCTCAGTCGGCAAGTAGGTTTTACGGATTTACAGCAATGGACGATGGGTTTACTGGCGGAAGCCTACGCCGCTGAAGGGCAACTGGGGCGTGCTCTGAAGCTACAACGGGCGTCCGCCAGTCTGAAGGACAGTCTGTATTCCGTGAGCACCACCACGCGCATCGCGGAGATGCAGGAAAAATACGAAGCCGAGAAACGTGCCCTGGAATTAGCGGGTCAGCGGGCACAGCTTCGTCAGCGTACGGCCTGGCTGGTCGCTGCTTCCCTGGGCTTCCTGCTGTTGTTGTTCATCCTCGTGGCCCTGGTTCGACGGCAGCGACAACGCCGTCAGGCGCTGCGCCGTCAGGCCGCCGTCCAGCTACGGGAAGACCGTCTGCGAATTTCCCGTGACCTCCACGATCACCTGGGGGCGGAATTGGGAATTATCGCCTCGGACCTGGGCCGACTGGCCCGGCAGCCCTCGGCGCCGGCCCTGGATAAAGTAACCGGACAGGTACGCTTCGCCATGGAACAAATGCGGGAAACCATCTGGGCGGTGCGCTTAGAGGCCGCTACCTGGGCCGATCTGTTTGCCCGCTTACGGGAATTTTCCGCCAAGTTGTCGCACCCCAACGTACAATTCTTCCTCGCCGAAGCGGCCAGGGATGTGTCCCTGACGCCGCTGGAGGTGCTGGAGTTGTACCGTTTTGGCCAGGAGGCCATTCGTAATGCGGTGCGCCACGCCGGGGCCGGAATCATTCGCGTAGAAGCAGACGAAAATGGCCTGTGTATCCTTGATGATGGCCACGGCTTCGACCCCGAAGGGACGGTGGCCGGCTTTGGGCTGCATTCCCTCCGGGAGCGCGCGGAGCAGCTGGGCGCGGACTTTTCCCTAACTTCCCGGAAGGGCGGCGGCACCCGGGTGGAATTACGCTGGCGGAAAGTATCCCCCCGATGAAATACGCAGTTCATCGTATTGTCCCTGCCCGTCCCGCATGGGAACTTTGGACCATAGTTTCTGGAGCGGGGGGACAGTTGGGCCCGAGAGGGTTTCCCCCCGCTTTTACACTTTATTTTCGATAAAATGATCCCAGTGATTCACGTTGCCATTGCCGAGGATAAGGGCCGCATTGCGGCGGCCCTGCGCGCTGACCTGGCGCTGGTGGACAACGTCAGACTCGTAGGGGATTACCGTACCGGCCGGGCCGTTGTGGAAGGTATCCAGGCCCTGGACAATCTGCCCGATCTCATCTTTATGGACATCGACATGCCCGAATTGGATGGCGTGGAGGCCACGCGGCAAATCAAGACCAGGTTCCCCCAGATTCGTATCCTCATGCTTACGGTTTTCGAAGATGAGGAGCATTTGTTCCGGGCGATCAGGTCCGGTGCCGATGGCTACCTCCTCAAGGGAGCAACCCCGGAGGAGTTGGAACGGGCCATTCAGGAAGCACTCAACGGCGGCGCTCCGCTTTCTCCCTTGATGGCCAGAAAGTCTCTGCTCTTCCTGCGGTCTTCCGTTGAGGGGGCAAGGGAATCGGGAACGGAGGCCAGGGAGGTGGAGCCGCTCTCCGAACGGGAGACCGAGGTGCTGCAGCAACTGGCGGTGGGCCTGAAGTATCGGGAGGTCGCCAAAAACCTTCACCTGAGTGAGGGGACGGTAAGAAAGCACGTCGAAAATGTGTACCGGAAACTGCGGGTAAACAATAAAACCATGGCGGTGGCTCGGGGTCGAGACGCCGGACTCATCCCTTAAATATGTTTCAATATGTCTGTTGTTTTTCCACGGTGCCGGGCCATTTGCCCGGTAAGCCTGATGACGCTGCTGTGCCTGTTCTTGAGCTATACGACGCTGGAGGCGCAACGATACCCGACCGGAGAGGTCTTCGACGCCGAGGTCTATAATGCTCTGCCGCTTAAGGCCAAAGTGAGCACCCGAAGCATTTTGCCCCCCCGGGTAAGTCTGGAGCAATACACTCCGACCCCCGGCGATCAGGGAGCCTTTATGACGTGCTCGGCGTGGAGCTCGGCCTACCACTTCCGTACCATCATTGAAGCCAAACAACGCGGAATTACCGACCGGACCCAAATTGATAAACTTACCTTCAGTCCCACCTGGGTCTACGAAATCCTGAAGTCCGAAGACGATAATTCCTGCGGTGGCGGCCTGATGACGGCTAAAACCCTATTAGTATTCAAGGAGCTGGGCGTCCCCTCCTACAGCAGCCTGCCCTTTACCTGTTTAGCGGGTAGCCAGCAGGAGCGTTTTTCCCAGTTGGACCCGCTGATGGAGGAAGCGGCCCGGGCGAGAATCCGGGACCTGCAAATCCTTTTTCTGGCCAAGGAGGGGGTAGACCCTCAGGAGAAAATCCAGGCGATCAAGAAGGTGCTCGCGGAAGGCTACCCGGTATTGATCAGTCATACCCTCTACGACAGCTTTCACAGCGCCGAAGAGGTGTGGTACACCCAGGCCGGAGAGGATCAGGCCAGCGACCGCCACGGAAGCCACGCCATGGTCATCGTCGGCTTTGACGACGATAAGTACGGGGGTGCCTTTCGGTACATGAACTCCTGGGGAAGCAACTGGGGAGACAACGGATTCATCTGGGTGCCCTACGCTACCACCGGTAAACTCTGCTACGGAGCCTACCAGGCCTTTCCCTTTGCTCCGCAGGCGCCACCGGCGCCCGCTCCCGTGCCCGCCCCGGCACCTGCGCCTGCGCCCACCCCTGCTCCCGCTCCGGCCCCGCCACCCCCGCCCCCGGTAGCGGCATCCCTTCCCGCCGGTAGCCTGGATTTTGTCCTGCGCAGCGGAGAAGCCATGCCCGTCAGCCGGGTCAGCACGCGTAATCTGATCGTGGAAGATGATGTCGTGCCGGTGAGCACCTACCGGATGCAAACGGCTTACCCCAGTGGTACCCGCTTCCGCTTCTACCTCAACACGGAAACGGAGGGTTACGTCTACGCACTGGCCACCGATTTGTCCGGAAAGATCAATCAGATTTTTCCCTACGCCCCCGGCGTATCTCCCTTGGTGGGTAGCAGCTCCGTTATCGCCTTTCCGGCGGACGATAAGGTCATCCGGATGGATAACCAGGCGGGCACGGATTACCTGCTGGTCCTCTTCAGCCAACAGGCCCTGGACTTACCGGCCATCAAACGAGACATGGACGCCCTGTCGGGTGGTTTGACCGAGCGACTGGGTAAAGTACTGGGAAAGGCCCTCGTCGATCCGGGCCAGGTTCAGTATGAGGCCGGCCGGGCGGGCTTCCGGGTGCGGACCGGCGCTACCGGAACCGTGGTGCCCCTGATGGTGGCCATTGAACACCTGTAAAACGAATTAAAGCATGACTCGCTCCCTTCTCCTACTCTGCCTGCTTTTTATGGGATTTACCCTCCCGGCCCAGTCGCCGGAACTGGTTATTCCCGGCAACCCTCCCTACCAGATCCGGGACGTGGAGGTAAGTCCTGACGGACAACTGGTGGTATCCTCTTCCGGGGCTCAGGTGCGCTTTTGGGATTATGCGTCGGGTAAGCTACTGCGTACGCTGCGCATTCCTAACGGGTCGGTCTTCACCGACAACATCAACCACCTGGCCTTTAGTAACGACGGGCAATACCTGGCGGCGGTTAGTGAGAACACCTTCAGCCTGCTGTCGGTGGCGGACATGGCGGTAGTGGACCAACGGGAAATTTATCCCGCAAAGTTGGACCGGACCCGCTTTCTGGGGGACGTGACGGCCCATCCGAGCCGAAATGAGTTTTACTTCTTTCTCGCCGGCGGAAAGGAATGCCAGATTGCGATGTATAAAATCGGGGAACGGGCCCTGTTTACGAATACCAAGTACACCTACCCGGGGGAGGAGCCGAGTCCCGCCAAGCGGCTGAGCTTTACGCCCGATGGACGTCAATTACTGGTCACCTACCTGGCCCGTCGGGAAGCGTCCATTGTGGACATTTACGCCGCTACGGCCAGCGCACTCCCCGGCGGGCAGGCAATACTGCCCGACGGCAACTTCCTGTACGAAGATCGTCAGGATGGTGCCATCACCCTGACGGTCGCTAAGACGGACGGACAGCTGGTCTGGAGGAAAAGAATCACCCATCCAGACATCAAAAAGCTCGGAAAGCTATACCAGAACTTTGTCGCCGATGCGGGGCAGGAAACCTTCTACTACGGGCTGGAAGGGGAGGGGATGATCAGCGGAAATTACCGGACCGGTGCGGGCGTAGCCTACGTGACCAAACCGGGCGGCAGCTCCAACAGCGTGCTGCAGTTGTACCGGTCGGGCAAATTGCTCGTCACCAACCGGGACCCTAACCGGATTGCGGAAGCAAGAAACGGTCAGGTATTCCGCCATTTTGGTGCCCCCCTGCTTTCCGTCAGCGACCTGCGCACCACCCCCGATGGACTTCAGTTTGCGATGGGCAGCCGCTCCGGAGAAATCCGGCACGTTCGCCTGACGGATCGCGGGCCCCGCCAGGCGATTATTTCCCCGGTGGGAAAATCGGAACATCTGGCGATCAGCAGGGGGGGGCGGTACGTGGCCTCCAGTCATCCCGATGGCCGGGTGAGCTGGAGTGATGCCCAAACCGGCAGTACGGTCATGGTGACCCTCGCGTATCCGGAACCCCGGGCCGTCGGCCTGGATGAGCAGGGGAATATGCTGGTTGCCAGTCCGGGAGGCGTGGCCTACTATCCCGCGGGAAGCACCCGGGCCAGCTGGACGGTGAAGGGCAACGATTACCCCAAGGCTTTTGCCGAGCATTGGTTCGTAGCCTTTTCCCCCGATGGACGTCAGGTACTCAGCAACGATTTTGTGGAGGTTGATAACCCGGGCCAGGCCACGGTACTTACCGCCTACGATACCCGCCAGGGGAAGGTACAATGGCGGTCCCGTATCCCTTGCGGGACCTTTCAGTACCGGCCGGACGGCAAGACCGTCATCGGTGGTAGTTTCCTCAAGGACGTGGTCACCATCAACGCCCGCGATGGTAAGGTGATCAGGACGTACACCCGTCGGGACGGGACGCACTTCGAGGCGGCCTTCAACGCGGCGGGGGATAAGCTTACGGGGCAGGAGCGCCCCACCGAAGGAAGTACGGACGAAACGATTACGGTGGTCGGGGCCGCCAGTGGGCAGATTGAACAGCGCCTCGCGGGGCACCAGGGCACGGTGAACGCAACCGGTTTCCTGGACGGAGATTTTCTCCTCTCGGCGGGCTTTGACAACACCGTTCGCCTGTGGGATTTGCGCTCCGGGCGGGAGGCCGCCAAGTTGTTTTTCTTCGATGACCGTGGCGACTGGGTGATCATTACCCCCGACGGTCGCTTCGACGCTACACCGGAGGCCATGAAGTACATGTACTACACGCTGGGGAAGGAAATCCTGCCGCTGGAACAGTTGTACGCGGGCTTCTTTACGCCGGGATTACTCGGGGCCGTCCTGAGTCGTAGTGAAGGGCCGGTCCGTCCCCTCAGCATCGGGCAGGTGGAGAATCCGCCTTCGGTCTCCATCCGCTATTCCTCGGGCACCCGTAACCTGATCGTAGAGGATGATCAAACGGAAGAAATAACCAAAGTTTTGGCGCAGGCGCAGGATGCCGTGCTGACCCTTTCGGCCGTGGGCAACGGTGGTGGTGTGGCCGATCTGCGGTTGTACCACAACGGGAAGCTCGTGGGAAGTGGTGCCCGCAATCTGATCGTAGAGTCGGATAGCGAGGCTGATTTGGAGCGGGATTACCGCCTCCAGCTGCTGGCGGGAGAGAACCATTTTCGGGCCGTAGCCATCAACGGACAGGGCACCGAAAGTGCGCCGGCGGAACTGATCGTGAGCTTTCAGCCCCCAAAACCCGCCGCCGGCCCCGCCGCGGAAGACGTCATCACCCTACACCTGCTCACGGTGGGCATCAACCAGTACAAGAACCCCCGCTACAACCTCAACTACGCCGAAGCGGATGCCGCCGGACTGGAGGCGGCCCTCCTGTCGGGCATGGGGGGCATCGTGGGACAAACGAAGGTGTACAGCGTCCGGAACCAGGCGGCTAAACGGGAAGATATTCTGACGGCCCTGCAACAGGTGACGGCCGCCGCAAAGCCCCAGGACGTATTCGTTTTCTACTACGCTGGCCACGGTACCATGTCCGAAGGTGCCGAGCCCGATTTCTTCCTGGTACCCCACGATGTTACCCAGATTTACGGCAACGAAACGGGCCTGGCCCAGCGCGGGATTTCGGCTACGGAGCTGCGCACCCTGGCCGCCGCCATTCCCGCCCAGAAGCAGCTGTATATCCTGGATGCCTGTCAGAGTGCCGGCCTGGCCAGCAGCTTCGCCCGCCGCGGGGCGGCGGAGGAGCGCGCCATCGCCCAACTGGCCCGCAGCACGGGAACCCACTGGCTGACGGCTTCGGGAAGTACGCAGTTTGCGTCCGAATTCGATGAGCTGGGCCACGGAGCCTTCACCTTCGTACTGCTGCAGGGATTATCCGGCAAGGCCGCCGGCAGCGACCGGCGGGTGAGCGTCAACGAACTCAAGGCTTATCTGGACGCCGAAGTGCCGGAACTGACCCAGCGGACGAACGGCGTACCGCAGTATCCGGCCAGCTTCGGGTTCGGGCAGGATTTTCCGTTGAGTGTGCATTAGCGGCCATTCCAGGAGAGGAAAATTTATACAACAAAAAATTATATAATGCGAGGCGCCGGATTCCGGCGCCTTTCGCGTTTATTGACCTGACAAGAGTGTGGAAAGGGTTTTTATCCACAAATTTTTGAGGTTTTCCACATGTTGATAACATTATCCACATTGTTGATAAATTTCATTTATGGCCTAAGTAGCTGTTTTATAATTGGATACAAATTAATTTCCACAGGCTGTGGATAAAAAATGGTGAAATAGGTGCCCGGAAAGCATATCTTAGCCTGAGCACGAGAGAAAACAACGAATTGTTAGTGGTTTTCATCCCGTAACGGACTTACTGATACCACTTGGGCTAAGGCGGCATCTTCCTTGAGGTGCCGCCTTAACTAGGCCCGAAAGCAAGGGCTCCGGTAGTCCTTGAACCTACTCACGAACAACGACCAGGGTTTTACTATCTGCTCTTTCAGGGTGCTGTCCGCCCGGAAGAGTGCGGGAAAACCTCGGCATTTATTTCACAGTGCATTAACCCTCTTTCGCACCTTATTAAATCGTCATCATGACCGCACCGATCGAACCGATCTTAGTTGACAATCCCAACCGCTTCGTGCTTTTCCCCATCGAGCACGACGATATCTGGCAATTCTACAAGCTTCAGGAAGCCTGTTTCTGGACGGCAGAAGAAATTGACCTGAGTGCTGATCTGAACGACTGGGCCAATAAACTCAACGACAACGAGCGCCACTTCATCAAGCACGTCCTGGCCTTCTTCGCCGCTTCTGACGGTATCGTAAACGAGAACCTGGCCGAAAACTTCGTTTCCGAGGTACAGTATACGGAAGCCAAATTCTTCTACGGTTTCCAGATCATGATGGAAAACATCCATTCGGAAACCTACTCCCTGCTCATTGATACCTACATCAATGACCCCAAGGAAAAGGATTACCTCTTCAACGCCATCGAAACGATGGACTGCGTGAAGAAAAAGGCCGACTGGGCCCTGCGCTGGATCGAGAACGGCAACTTTGCCGAGCGCATCGTGGCCTTCGCCGCCGTAGAGGGTATTTTCTTCAGTGGTTCCTTCTGCTCCATTTTCTGGTTGAAGAAGCGCGGCCTGATGCCCGGACTGACCTTCAGTAACGAACTGATCAGCCGGGACGAGGGCATGCACTGCGACTTCGCCTGTCTGCTCTACAACGAGCACATCCAGCACAAGCTGGATCCCCAGGTAGTGCGCGACATCATCGCCGATGCCGTGGCCATCGAGAAAGAATTTGTTTCGGACGCCTTGCCGGTGAACCTGATCGGCATGAACTCCGACATGATGTGCCAGTACATTGAGTTTGTCGCCGACCGTCTCCTGGCGGAACTCGGGCAGCCCAAGATTTGGAACGTAGAGAACCCCTTCCCCTGGATGGACATGATCAACCTCCAGGGTAAAACCAACTTCTTCGAGAAGCGGGTAGGGGAATACCAGAAAGCTGGGGTAACCAGCGACCGCGAAAAGCAGTCCTTTTCGCTGGACGAAGACTTTTAACTCGTACCGTACCGGCGCCCGGCAGTGGGGCGTCGGTACGGTTACCATACTCGCTTCACTGCCGCCGCTTATTCCCACATGGGATCGTCACCGATTCAGGCTCCCGGCTTAATAGTATTGTCGCACATCTCGCTCGGAGCCCTCCTGTATTCACCAGTCATTAAAATCCACGCGAACACCTTCCTGCTGGGCACCCACATTTCCCTCCGGTTTAATATCGCGCCTTAAATATTCCATCCTATGCAAGTAATCAAACGTTCCGGACGCCGCGAGGACGTCTCCTTTGATAAGATCACCGCCCGTATTAAAAAACTGTGTTACGGACTGGACGAGAATTTTGTCGACCACATTACCGTTTCCAAAAAAGTCATCCAGGGGCTCTACGACGGCGTTACTACGGTAGAGCTGGACAACCTGGCGGCCGAAACGGCCGCGTCCATGAGCACCGTACACCCGGACTACGCCCAACTGGCCGCCCGGATCGCCATTTCCAATTTGCATAAGGAAACCAACAAGTCCTTCAGCGAGACGATGGAAGGGCTCTACAACTATCTCGACCCCAAGACCGACGAACCCGCCGGTCTGATCGGCGACGATACCATGGCCGTAATCCGGGAGCACGCCAATCGCCTGGATGCAGCCATCATCTACGACCGCGACTTTGAGTTCGATTACTTTGGTTACAAAACCCTGGAGCGCAGCTACCTGATGCGGATGGACGGTGCCGTCGTGGAGCGCCCGCAGCACATGCTCATGCGCGTGTCGGTGGGTATTCACGGGGAAGACATCGAAAGCGCGATCCAGACCTACCAGTTGATGAGCGAAAAGTGGTTCATCCACGCTACGCCCACGCTGTTCAACTCCGGCACGCCCAAGCCACAAATGTCGAGCTGCTTCCTGCTCAGCATGACTGAGGACAGCATTGAAGGCATCTTCGAAACCCTCCGTCGTTGTGCGCGCATCAGCCAGAGTGCCGGCGGTATTGGCCTGAGCATCCACAACATCCGGGCCACGGGGTCCTACATCAAGGGTACCGGCGGCACCAGTAATGGTATCGTACCGATGCTGAAGGTGTTCAACGATACGGCCCGCTACGTGGACCAGGGCGGTGGCAAGCGCAAGGGCGCCTTCGCCGTTTACCTGGAACCCTGGCACGCCGACATCTTCGAATTCCTGGAACTGAAAAAGAATCACGGCAAGGAAGAACTCCGCGCCCGCGACCTGTTCTACGCCCTGTGGGTGAACGACCTGTTCATGGAACGCGTGAAGGCCGACGCCGAATGGAGCCTCTTCGATCCCAACGAAGCCTCCGGTCTCTTCGACGCACACTCCGGAGAATTTGAGGCGCTGTACCACCAGTACGAGGAGGAAGGCAAGGCCCGCAAGACCATCAAGGCCCGTGACCTGTGGAACGCCGTGCTCGAAAGCCAGGTGGAAACCGGAACGCCCTACATCCTGTACAAGGATGCGGCCAACAAAAAGAGCAACCAGCAGAACCTGGGAACCATCCGCAGCAGCAACCTCTGCACGGAGATCATCGAGTACACCAGTCCCGACGAAGTGGCCGTGTGTAACCTGGCCAGTCTGGCGCTGCCCAAGTACGTCAAGGAAGACCGGACCTACGACTTCGATAAGCTCTACGAAATCACCCGCGTGGTGACCCGTAACCTAAATAAGGTCATCGACCGGAACTACTACCCGATTGAGCAGGCCCGGAACTCGAACATGCGCCACCGTCCCATCGGGCTCGGCGTGCAGGGCCTGGCCGACGCCTTCATCATGATGCGCTACGCCTTCGACAGCCCCGAAGCGAAGCAACTCAACAAGGACATCTTCGAGACCATCTACTACGCGGCCCTCAAGGAGAGTATCCAGCTGGCCAAGGAAGATGGGCACTACGAAAGCTACCCGGGGAGCCCCGCCAGTGAGGGTACCCTGCAGTACGACATGTGGGGCGTGACCCCCAGCGATCGTTGGGACTGGAAGGGCCTGAAAAAGGAAATGGCTAAGCACGGACTGCGAAACTCCCTGCTGGTCGCTCCGATGCCCACCGCCAGTACCAGCCAGATTCTGGGCAACAATGAATGTTTCGAGCCCTACAGCTCGAACCTGTACACCCGCCGCACGCTTTCCGGAGAGTTCATCGTGGTGAACAAGCACCTGCTGCACGACCTCATCGGGCTCGGACTGTGGGACAACAGCATGCGCAACCGCCTGATGGCCGCCAACGGCTCCATCCAGGCCTTTGACGACGTGCCCCAGCACCTGCGGGACCTCTACAAGACGGTCTGGGAGATCAGCCAGAAGGTCGTCATCGACATGGCCGCCGACCGCGGAGCCTACATCTGCCAGAGCCAGAGCATGAACCTCTTCGTGGAGAACGTCAACTTTGGCAAGCTGAGCAGCATGCACTTCTACGCCTGGAGCAAGGGCCTCAAGACGGGCATGTACTACCTCCGCACCAAAGCCGCCCGGGACGCGATCAAGTTTACCCTAGACAAGAACGCCCTCCAGAAGGCCGGCGATCAGGGCGACGGTCAGGTCAAGCAGGGCGCACGTACGCAGACGAAGCGTGAGGGCGCAGACGCGCAGGTGCAGGGAAATCCCGAGCAGAGCAGTGCGCCCGAGGCCGCCGTGGCCGTACCCGAAGTGAAGGAAAAAACCGCCGCCAAGCCCGTTGACGCCAATGGCTTCGAGGAGCTCAGCGCCGAACAAACCGCCGCCGTAGGCAAGGCCTGCAGCCTGGATGATCCGGACTGCATCGCCTGTAGCGCTTAAGTGCTTGTTTGAACTTTAGTAATCGACCTCCATTTGGCCTTTTTTGGCACTAGCCGCGTTGGAAAAATCCTCATTTAGCGCTGCTAAACTCCGGTTTTCCCGCCTTGCTATTACCAAAAAATCTCAAATTCGGCCAGACGACCAAAATCCAAACAAGCCCTAAGACGTAAGATTGTCATTTTTCCTATGATGGAGGGGGACGCGGCGAAATGTTGCGTCCCCTTTTTTCGTCGGGTGCAATCCAACACCACCCCTTTTGCGTTAAACCCCAATAAATTATACACCCATGCATCGCCTCCTTGTTCTGGCCTTACCCCTCCTCCTGCTCACCGCCTGCGCCCAACAGCCCAGTGGCGGTGGGGGAACCAACGGTGCCACGGAACCCCCCGCCCCCAGCGGCCCCAACGCCACCGTGGAGGCCCTGCTGACCCCCAACGAAGATGGCCTGACCTACCCCGTCTACGAAACTTACGACGAAATTGACGCCCTGCTGCGGCAGGAGGATGGCCGGACCTACGTGATCAACTTCTGGGCCACCTGGTGCGCCCCCTGTGTGGCCGAAATGCCCTACTTCGAGCAACTCGCCGACGAAACCGATACCGAGGTTATCATGGTCAGCCTGGACTTTCGGCGGGACATCCGCACGAAGCTGAAAACCTTCGTTGAAAAGCGGGAGCTGGACCTCCCCGTCGTCGCGCTGGCCGACAGTGATTACAACTCCTTCATCGACCGCGTGAGTCCGGAATGGAGTGGTGCCATCCCGGCAACGGTCATCTACCGCAACGCCGACCGGAAATTCCACGGCGAGAAATTTGCCTCCTACGAAGAATTGCGGGATGCCGTTGCTGAATTACGGTAAAACAATTAGCCTCCACACTTGAACGTTTGGAAACCGGATCAAACGCTTGCCGCTGTAGCAAGAAACAACCATTAAACCAACCACAATGAAAATCCTTTCACTATCCCTTTTACTTTCGCTGTCCGTACTGCTCGTGGCCTGCGGCGGAGAAACCGCCACCGCGGAAGCGACCGAAACCGAAACGGAAGTAGCCCCCGTAGCCGAAGAGCCCGCCGTCAGCGGACTGCAGATCGGTGACGTAGCCCCCGACTTCTTGCTGGAGGGCATCGACGGCGAAATGCACAGCCTGGCCTCCACCATGGACGCCAACGGTGAAACCCCCAAGGGCTACATCGTGACCTTCACCTGCAATACCTGCCCCTACGCCAAGGGCTACGAAGAACGCCTGGTGGCCCTCCACGAAAAGATGTCCCCCATGGGATACCCCGTCGTGGCCATTCAGCCCAACGACGTTACGATCAAGCCCGGCGATAACATGGAGGCCATGCAGGCCCGCGCTGCCGAAAAAGGCTTTGGCTTTGCCTACCTGCTGGATGCCGAACAGACCATCTTCCCCCAGTACGGCGCCACCAAGACGCCCGAAATTTACCTGCTGGACGCTAACCGCGTGCTGCAGTACCACGGTGCCATCGACGACAGTGCCCAGGACGCCGAAGGTGTGACCGAGCGCTACGTGGAAATGGCCGTGGCGGCCCTCGAAGCCGGCCAAATGCCGGAGCCCACCGAGGTCAAAGCCATCGGTTGTTCCATCAAGGCCAAGTAAACCGATAACTATCGGAAAAACCAGGAAAGAGGGGGCAAAAGTCTGAGGCTTTTGCCCCCTTTCTATTGGTCGGATTTCGTCCCTGGTTGATCGAGGAGGTTTGTCCACCAGCGACCGGCATACGATATTGAAGCAAAATGCTGTCATGCCCAATTTCGAATATAAATCCATCATCGTGTCCGGTAAATTTCGGGATGATGCTGATCTCGTTCACCTGGATAAGAATATCAATTCGGCGGCCGAAAAAGGCTGGGAACTGGTCAGTACCACCGCGGTGGCCCACAATCTCTGGGATCACGGAAAAACCAGCGGTATCGTACTTACTTTTCGCCGACCCATTATGGTCCCCGACAATACCTAGTGTGATGAAGAAAAAACTGGTAGACGGATTATTGGCGCTCGGACTGTTTTCCATCATCATCCTGTTACTGCTTGATGTGGCGGAGGTTTACGTACTGAATGACTATCTCAAGGCAGGGTTGTTCTTACTGAATGCCGTGCTCATCTTAACGGTGTACTTCCGAAGCAACCGACAACGCCAAATAAAGGAGGGGCGTCCGTAAAAGGACGTATTTTTCGGGTATGCGCTACGTTATTCTTTGCTCCCTTACCCTTGTTCTCTGCACCTGCGCGCCGCCGCCCAATGTAGAGGTGATCACCACCACGATAACCATCAGTCCAGCGGAATACGAAGACCACCTCTACGGATTTTGGCTGGGACAGTGCATCGCTAACTGGACGGGCCTCGTCACCGAAATGGATAAGGTGGGTAATGTGGGAGAAGTGCAGACCGGCGACTTTTACACCCGGGATGATTGGGGCGGACCGGACCAACCTAACATCTGGTCCGGCGACGACATCAGCGACATTTCGCCGACCATCGATTTCGTTTTTGCGGACCCGGACAGCCTGTGGGGAGCCGACGACGACACGGACATTGAGTACCTGTATCAGCACCTGTTGTATACCCACGAAACGAGCACGCTGACGCCCGAGCAGATTCGCGATGGCTGGCTACGGCACATCCGTCAGGAGGAAGAAAACTACCTCTGGGTATCCAACCAGCGGGCGCTGGACCTGATGGGGAAAGGCGTTTTGCCGCCGATGACGGGCGATTCGAGCCTGAACGAACACTACGCCATGATCGACGCCCAACTGACCACGGAAATATTCGGACTTTTTGCTCCGGGGCGCCCCGACGTGGCGCTGAAGATGGCCCGGCTGCCGATTCAGACCACCGCAAGGTATGAGGCCCAGGAGATCGCGGAGTTCTACGTCATCATGCACGCCCTGGCGGCCCACGCGCTGGCGATTGAAAAGGGCGAGGAGGCGGAGGAACCCGTGGATTTGACGGAATTGGTGCGCTGGATGGCCGACAGCGCCCGCCAGCACCTCACCGATTCCCGATACCCCGCCAGGATGTACGATTTCGTCCGCGATCGTCATGCCGCCGGGATCCCCTGGGAGCAGGCCCGGGATGAAGTGTACCAACGGTATCAGGTGGAGAGTGCCGATGGCTACGACATCACCGCACAAAACCTGTACTGCAACGGCTGCTTTGCGGCGGGCATCAACTTTGCCGCCAGTTTGGTGAGCCTATTCTACGGGGAAGGGGACCTGAAGGAAACCATCAAGATTGGTACGCTCTGCGGCTGGGACAGTGATAACCCCACGGCCACCTGGGGTGGCCTGCTGGGTTTTCTACTGGGCAAAGAGGGGGTAGAAACCGCCTTCGGGAGAACGTTCGCCGAACGGTTCAACATCCACCGGACCCGCCAGAACTTCCCCAACGAGGGCATCGATACTTTCTCCGAGATGGCCCGGCGGGGCGCGGAGATTACCGAGCGGGCCATCATTTTCGAGATAGGTGGTGGTACGGAAATGCCCATGGCCGCTCATCCCGGAGCGGCCTGGACCATTCCACTGGTGGATCTTCCCCCGCCGATGCCACAACAAAAGTGACTCACCCGAAGGGTGTTCTTCGGGCAAGTCATGGCATACGTCGGGCGGCCGCTAGTCACCACCCGGTCAGATGAGTTCATCCGAAAACCCAGTCTTTTTCGATCATCGGTTCGGGCTCGACTTATCGATGATGCGGTCCAGGGCATCCTTGTCGCCGGTGCGGCGCATGGCCTTGAGCTGCTCAATTTGCTTGGGGTCCAGGTACTGAGTGATGGCGCGACGAATACGCTTCTTGGCCTGCATTTTCTGCTGCTTGGTCGGATTGCGGGGGGCACTGCGCAGCAGTTGATTCAGGGCGTTTTCGATGCTGCTCATCTGCCCTGAACGGAGATCCGTCAGCCGGTCATCCAGCCGGTCCAGCAGTAAGTCAGCCTTGAACCAGGGGGGAAGAGAATCGTCAATTTGTGCTTGTGCACTGAAACCCATGGCGACGAAGAGGAGAAGGAAGAAAGTACGCATGTCTGGAGTGATTGTTTGCCCTAGGGACGGTGAAGAAGAGAAGTTTCCATAAGGTAGGGTGAATTTTTAGTGGTGCACCCCTGCTCATGCGTCTTTTGGGGGAACCTCAATACCTAATCATGTCCACTGCTTCCCGTCGTCAATTCCTCCGGACCTCAGCGGCCACCAGTACCGCCCTGTTTTTCCCCTACCTACTGCGTGGTGGCATCCGCCGGCCCAGCCCCAACGCCCGCCTTCAGGTGGGCATCATTGGTTGCGGGCGCCAGGCCGTGGGCCTGGCCAACCACCTGGCGGGTATGGAAGAGGCCCAGCTGGTCGCCATTTGTGACGTCTACGCCGGGAAGATGGCCTACCTTCTGGGGCGCCTCACTGCACGAGCGGCCACGCTGGGACAGGATGACTTCAACGAGCAAGACATTCGGCAATACGCCGATTACCGGGAATTGCTGCAGCATGACGGACTGGACGCCGTCCTGATCGTCACCCCGGACCACCAGCACGGCCGTATGTGCGTCGAGGCCCTCAACCGCGGGTTGCACGTGTACTGCGAGAAACCACTGGCGCACACCATCGAGGAAGGCCGGGCCATTGTCGCGGCGGTAAAGGCCAGCGGGAAGGTGCTGCAAACCGGCAGTATGCAGCGCTCGATGTACAACTTTTCTAAAGCCGTGGAGCTGATTCAAGCCGGTAAAATTGGTGAACTCCGCCACGCGGTCGTGAGTATCGGTCCACCGCCGAAGGTATTCGATCTGGCCGCGCAGCCGGTACCGGAAGGACTCAACTGGGAGGCCTGGGTGGGCAATTCGGTGATGCGCCCCTACAACCAACTCCTGGCGCCCGATCCCGGTCAGCGCATCTGGGCCAAGTGGCGCGACTACGCGGAATACGGCGGTGGGATGGTTACGGACTGGGGAGCACACATGTTTGACATCGTGCAGTGGGCCCTGGGCATGGACGACAGTGGTCCGGAAAAGTTCTTTCCGCCCATGGGGGAGGCACCCCAGGAAGGACTCACCATGGTGTACAAGAATGGGTTCCGGGTGGACCATCGCCGCTTCGGTCGGGGGAACGCCATCCGCTTTGTGGGCAGTGAAGGAGCCATCGAAGTAAGTCGGGGTTTCCTGGACAGCACCATTCCGGGCTTGATCCCTCCGAAGCCGATGGCTTCCGGGGAGGAGATCCACACCAATGTTCGCCACTTGCGGGATTGGTTCACCGCCATCCGGGAAGGCACCCCGGTACTTTGCCCGGCGGAGACCGGGCACCGCTCCGCCAGCGTCTGTACGCTGACCAACATCGCCTACCGGACCGGGAAGCCCATCATCTGGGACCCCGAGAAAGAGCGGATCACCAACGACCGGAAAGCCAACAAGCTGCTGGGCGATGCGTACCGGACATCTTTGGGGTAGGGGGTAATGGGGCTAACGATTGTATAGTGCCGTTGGCAATTACGTGTACTTTAATTAAAGACGGATCATGGTATGGTCCGGTGCTTTCATTTTGGAGTAGCCATCATTAAAGTCTTCCGTAGCGACGGCTTCAGCCGTTGACCTTGAGTATTCGCCGGATGTAGGGTGATGAAAATCCACTGTTCTGATTACTATAGTCTACGCAAGTCGTTGGTGAAATTTTTTATCGTAGTGTTGATCATTTCTCACACAAGCGTACAGGACCCTGATTATTTTGTTGCGAAGGCGTAGCCGAGTGAAACGGCGTCCGACCACTTTTGGACTCAACATTCCAAGCGCGAAATTTTTATCACCCTACGCCGGATGAATCCGGCGCTACAGCACCATTTTACCTGTCTGGTAGCCACCGGGCAGGGGTGAAATCGATGAGAAAGAAGAAAAGATTTTCCACTTTACTTGTTTTTTAAGTAAAGTAGCCCTATTTTTGTGTCGTTCAACTTAGTTTAATTTCAAAACTAAGTATTTTTTATGGCCAACTTTCTGGCCACCTAAAATCACTGCCCTATGGGATACGGAAAATGGTCTTCCTCTGAGTACGCCGGTTATCGCCGCAGTTATGCGCGCAAGGGCCGGGACGAAATTTTCACCGCCAACAAACACCGTCGCATCGACCCCAAGCTCGACCCCTTTCGGGTAGGGATGCGCGAGAGCCGGGACTCCGCCGAGCACCCCGAAAGCCTGGCAATTGCCATGTTTCTGGACGTCACGGGCTCGATGGGGCACATCCCGCACGACATGGTGAGCAACCAACTGGGGAGTGTGATGGACACCCTGCTCGACCACGAAGTAAAGGACCCGCAACTGATGTTCAGTGCCGTGGGTGACCACCGCTGCGATAAGGCGCCCCTGCAATTTGGACAATTTGAGTCCTCCACCCAGCTCATCAACGACGGGCTTACCCGCTTGTTTCTGGAGGGTGGGGGAGGAGATGCCCCGGAAAGCTACTTCCTGGCCTGGCACGCCGTGGCCCGCCACACGAGCATCGATTGCTGGGAAAAGCGCCGGCAGAAGGGATTCCTCTTCACGGTGGGCGACGATACCAGCCACGATGTTTTTGAGGCCCAGTCGCAGCTGCAACTCTTCGGCTACGATCACGCTCAGGCCGTTAACGCCCGGGCGCTCCTGGCCGAGGCCCAGGAGCGCTACCACGTCTTCCACATTCACGTGGGCCGGGGAGGGCGTCAGGGCAACCCCCGCGTGATGAATTACTGGAGTGACCTGCTCGGCAAGCACTTCATCGTACTGGACGACTACAAAAAGCTCGGCCTGCTGATCGCCATGATCGTGGCCATGCATACGCGTCCTGCGAGCGGGGCCATCGCTCAGCTCGAAGATGAAAGCGTTCACCGCGCACTGGAGAGCGTCCTCTAGTCGAACAAATGTTTTGGGCGGGGACCGCAGGTGCCAACTGATCGGGTATCGGCCATGACTTGCGGTCTTCCTCCCCCCCGGTCGAGACCTCCCAGGTTGAGCCCTTGCCCGAGCCACCAATCTTCCCCCCGGTCGAGACCTTCCAGGTCGAGCCGTAACCCGAACCAGCAATCTTGCCTGGAATGACTCTTCACGATCAACACTTCGAGACCACCCTAAATAACCAATCCCTCCCTCACCCATAAAATCATCACCCCATGAAAACTTCCATTATTCTCGGCCTCGGTTATGGCGACGAAGGCAAGGGCGTTACGACGGATTATCTGTGCCGCCAGGCCGTGCGTCCCCTCGTGGTGCGCTTTAGTGGGGGGCACCAGGCGGGACATACCGTCCGCAGCCCCGAAGGCGTGCACCACGTCTTCAGCTCCTTCGGAGCGGGCACCCTGGCCGGTGCCCCCACCTTTTGGAGCCGCTACTGCACCTTTTACCCCGTCGCTTACCGGAACGAACTGGAGGCCCTGCGGGATAAGGGCATAGAGCCGGAACTGTTCGTGGACGGTCGGTGCCCGGTAACTACGCCCTACGACGTGCTGGCTAACCGGCGTCGGGAAAGCGAACTGCGCCACGGCAGTTGTGGCGTGGGCTTCGGCAGCACCGTTGCCCGCCACGAAGGTCCCCACAAGTTGCACGTGATGGACCTGCTGGACGAGTTCGTCCTCACGGCAAAACTTCGTTCCGTGGCCGATTACTACGCCGGTCGGGGAGTTGAATTTGCGGCCGAAAGTCTGGAGGAAGCCCTGGAGTCCTTTCACCTTGCGGTGGACACGGTACGAAGGAATCTGCGGATTGTTTCCGAGCGGGGTTTTTTCCGGAGCGCGTGCTCCGACTTCGATGCCATCATTTTTGAGGGAAGTCAGGGCATCTTACTCGATCAGGAATTTGGCTACTTCCCCCACGTCACCCGCGCGCACGTAACGAGCCGGCAGGCGCTGGAGATGATCCAACGCAACCAATTGCCGGACCCCTGCATCTATTACGTGACCCGGGCCTACCAGACCCGTCACGGCAATGGTCCCCTGAAGAACGAAGACTTACCCGGTCCGGAATTAACACCTACTCCCTACGAAACCAACACCACCAACCCCTGGCAGGGAGCACAGCGCCGGTCCCTGCTCGATCTCGGCCAACTCCGCTTCGCCCTACGGGCGGACGCCCACTACGCTGCGGGACTTCCCCGGGCCCTGGTCGTCACCTGCCTGGATCAACTGACGCCCCCCTGGCGGGCCACCGAAGGAAAGGACGTCATCACCCTTCCGTCCCTGGCGTATCTGGGCCGGAGCCTAGGGGGATTTCAGGACGTGTGGGGTAATTATGGGCAGGTGGGAGATTTGAAAAAATTAGTGGA
This sequence comes from Lewinella sp. W8, assembly GCF_004375085.3. Lineage (GTDB taxonomy): Bacteria > Bacteroidota > Bacteroidia > Chitinophagales > Saprospiraceae > Neolewinella. The sequence goes on along the minus strand of NZ_SNAQ03000017.1, from coordinate 39,575 downwards.
CTCCTTCGAGGTGGCTTAATCAGCGGAAGCACTTCGCAGCACTTCCTCCAGCACCCGTTCCCGCCAGTTAAAGGGGGCCAGATCCCCGAGGCCTAGGATGGTAACGGCGGCCTCGATTTCTCCCTCCCGATCGCCGTCGAAGCTGAAGGATTTGCCGGCTTTCCGTAGGTACTTTTCGGGGATCAGGCCGAGGAGCTCGGAGCCGGTGACCCGGGTGCCGAGCCCCGTGGCGAGGTTGACGGCCGTCAGGTAAACCCGGGCGAGGTCGGTCTTGTCCGGGTTAATTAGGTCGCAGGATATCTGCCAGCGATCGTTGGGAGCCGTACGTTCGCCGGTGGCCATCAATCCAGGGAAAAGCCCCGGTGTTCCCTCGGGGCCGTTGCCGGAGAGCTTTGCCGCCAGGGTGTGGGCCTGCTCCGGGCTGGCCCCGGGGGCCAGGTTGATGTTCCAGGCAATATGGAAGGGGTGCACGGCTATCACGGTGGCGCCCAGTTGGGGGTGGGGAAGGGCGGGGCCGTAGTCGGGCTGTGCGACGGAACCCCGGAGCTTTTCGGCAAGGCCCTGGTATGCTCCGCGGCGGATGTCGGCAAGGACTTTCTGATCCGGAGAGGCTGCGGACTGGACATCGAGAAAGACCGGCAAGTGAAAATCTTGCGCTACCCGTTGGGCCAGCACCTGCGCTTGCGCCATCAAATCCTTCTCCTTCACGCCGGAAATGGGAACAAACTGGCACACGGTCACGGCATCAATTCTGGAGTCGTCTGCCTGATCTTGCTGCGGGTCGGGATGAAGCGCAGCGTAGGCGTATAACTGATACGCCCCCGCGAAAACGGCATCCGGCTGACCGGCAAGGGTGAGAACCGCTTGCTGAGTGTCAGGGTGGGTGTCCTGACGCAAAAGGTAGCAATCCGGGATGGAGGAGAGGGCCGCCGCCAGTCCCCGGAGGTTCTCTGAATCCCTTCCTACGGAAACCTGGGCGATACATTCGACGATGGGATGACTTTTTGACATAGGAAAAGGATAGGAATGGACGTTAACTACCTTTGCGGCGAAAATACTTTCCTCCGGATGAATCGACTCCTTTATTGCACTTTGTTTTGCTTCCTTTTCTTACTGGCTGCCTGTGAGCCGGATCAACCCGCTACCGAAACAGCCGGGGCGGAAGTACCCGTCAGCAGTGATCCGGGGATTGCCCGCCTGACGGAGGCCATTGCCCAGAACCCCGAAAATGCGGACCTCTACGCCCAGCGGGCGACCATGCATTACGACAAGCGGAACTACGAGGCGGCCATTGCCGACCTGGGGGTAGCGCTGTCCATCGACAGCACCAATATTCCCTATCACTACAACCTGAGCGACGTATACATGGAGTATTACCGGAGTCGCCTGGCCCTCCGGACGCTGGAACGAGCGGCGGCCCTGGACCCCGATCTTGTGGAAACCCAGCTACGACTGGCGGAAACCCAGCTACAGTTAAAGCAATATGAAGATGCCATTGGCTCCCTGAATGAGGCCACCCGGATTGATCCCCGTAATCCGGATGCCTACCTGCTCCTCAGTCAGGTGTTCGAAGAAACGGGGGATACGGCCCGCGCGATCAAGGCGGCCGAGGAGGCCACGCAGATTGATCCCGACATGATTGACGCCTACATCACCCTGGGGCAACTGCTGTTTGCGAAGGGACTGCCGCGGGCCGAACAGTACTTTGATGCGGCGGTGGCCATTGACCCCGAGGACGTTTATGCCCTGCACGCCAAGGCGGACTATCTCCGGGATATTGGGAAGCTGCCCGAGGCCATCGAAACCTACCGGCAGGCCAGCCTGGCGGACCGGCAGTACGTGGCCGGGCACTTTAACGCCGGCTTACTTTTGATGGAATTAGACAGCGCGGCCCGTGCCTACGAGGAGTTTAACCTCGTGATCCAGAATGACCCCGTCCACATCCGGGGATTTTTCTTCCGGGGGTACGCCAGCGAAGTATTGGGAGATACGGCGAAGGCACGGCGGGACTACGAAACGGCCCTGCGTTTTGCCCCCGACTACGAGCTGGCCCAGCAGGGGATGGCCCGCATCGGTGGCCAGTAGCAGAATTGAGCCGTAGCTTTGTTGGGTTACTCAAAGAATCTGGGGTGACAAAAATTTCGCGCCTGGGATGCTGAGTCTAAAAGTGTTCGGACGCCGTTTCACTCGGTTACGCCTTCGCGAAACAGCGCCGACCACGGTTAAACCCTGGTCTGAACGGTACATGACGTTGCCCCCCGATAGCTATCGGGGGGCAAGGAGTGTCTGGTCAGACCAGTGGATTTTCATCACACATCATTGAATCACCGCTCCCGTGCAGTTTATCGAATTTCTGGCCCACCTGCGCCATCAGCGGCGACTAAGTGACCACACCCTGTTGGCCTACGAGGGAGATTTGCGGCAGTTTGCCCGCTACTGCGAACTTCAGTACGAAGTAAGCCAGGCCAGGGAGGTGAACCGGGCGATGGTGAAAAGCTGGCTGGCCCAGATGGTGGAAGAGGGGATGGCGGCGACGACCATTCGACGGAAGTTGTCTGCCCTCAAGGCCTATTATAAGTATCGTCAGGCCAGGGGGCAACAAAAGGATAATCCCACGCTACGGATTCCCACCCCCAAGGTGGGGCGTCGTTTACCCACCGCCGTGGGGGGAGGGGAGATGAAAAGACTGTTCAACGCTTTCCCGGACCCCACCCATAACCAGGATTTCTCCACCCTGAGGGACCAGCTGCTCCTGACCATATTATATAGTTGCGGACTGAGGAGGGCCGAATTAATCGGGCTGCGGGAATCGGACGTGGACATGGACCGCCGCCGCCTGACGGTTCGCGGAAAGGGAAATAAAGAGCGTCTGGTTCCCTTCGGTCCGGCCCTGGCGGAGCTGATTGAGTATTATGCACACTTGCGTCAGCAGGTGGTGGCCGCCCCCGAGATCACGGAACTGCTACTGACGGATCGTGGGAAGCCCATGTATCCCAAGTATGTTTACAACCGGGTAAAGCAATATCTGGAAGCCTTTACGACCGAGGACAAGAAAAGTCCCCACGTGCTACGGCACACCTTTGCCACCCATTTGCTGGAGGGCGGGGCGGACCTCAATGCGGTCAAGGAGTTACTGGGCCACGCCAATCTGGCGGCGACGCAGCTTTACACCCACAACAACGTAAGAAGACTGCGGGAAATCTACCAACAGGCGCACCCGGAAGGCGGCGGCGAAAAAGAGAATAAAAAAGGAACTAAAAAATAATTTCGTGGTGTTTTGCCAATTGTGAGAAAGGACTTACCTTTGCAATCGCTTTTGGAAAACGTCCAAGAGTTGACTTGAAAAAATAGCCTAGATCACCGGCTCATCAGCCGATATAGCTCAGTTGGTAGAGCAGCTGATTTGTAATCAGCTGGTCGGCGGTTCGAGTCCGTCTATCGGCTCAAAATTGTCATTTTCCTTCCGGGGAAATTGGTCGTGATCTAGAAACCACCGGGGGTGCGCCACAGTTGGAGAGGTGGGCTGGACTGTAAATCCAGTGTTTCGGCTGAGTAGGTTCGAATCCTACCACCCCCACATTATCTTGATATTTGATACGCGACGTTTGACGTATGATGTTGAGGGAAATGCTTTTCTTGAAAGAGTGAGCACCCAACAACATCAAATCTCAAATCTCAAATCTCAAACATCACTTGCGGAAGTAGCTCAGTTGGTAGAGCATCAGCCTTCCAAGCTGAGGGTCGCGGGTTCGAGTCTCGTCTTCCGCTCCACTACGGTGGAGGTATTGATGGACCATTAAATTGGTCTTGCGTGCTTTCACTGGGCGACCATAACGATGGTTGCCGCTACTTGAAATTTGCCGACGTAGCTCAGGGGTAGAGCACTTCCATGGTAAGGAAGGGGTCGTGAGTTCAAATCTCACCGTTGGCTCATTTGGAATGAAATTCAGGTTTTATTTCAGATTTGCGGGCTTGGTCCGCAAGTCACAAAAAGTCTCCGGATTTTCCGGCAGATAGGGGCGGCCGGGGTGCGGTTCGCACCCTGACCAAACTAGTTTTTTAATCCCCTTAAATCTTATCCTGTAATGGCTAAGGAAACATTCAATAGAGATAAGCCGCACGTCAACATCGGTACTATCGGTCACGTTGACCACGGTAAGACCACCCTGACCGCTGCGATCACGACCGTACTGGCCGAAGCTGCTGGTGGCGGTAACGTTATGTCCTACGACAGCATCGACTCCGCTCCCGAAGAAAAAGAGCGCGGTATCACGATTAACACTGCTCACGTTGAGTACGAAACCGCGAACCGTCACTACGCTCACGTTGACTGCCCCGGCCACGCTGACTACGTAAAGAACATGGTTACGGGTGCCGCTCAGATGGACGGAGCTATCCTCGTAGTTGCTGCTACGGACGGCCCCATGCCCCAGACGCGTGAGCACATCCTCCTGGCTCGTCAGGTAGGTGTACCCAATATCGTAGTATTCATGAACAAGGCCGACCTTGTTGATGACGAAGAGATGCTGGAACTCGTTGAAATGGAAGTACGCGAACTGCTGAGCCAGTACGAGTACGACGGCGACAACGCAAGCATCATCATCGGTTCTGCCCTGAAAGCACTCGAAGGAGACGCTGACGGTAAGCAGCAGATCATGGACCTGATGGCCGCCGTTGACAGTGACATTCCCGAGCCCGAGCGTCTGGTTGACCTTCCCTTCCTGATGCCCGTAGAGGACGTATTCTCCATCACGGGTCGTGGTACAGTTGCTACCGGTCGTATCGAGCGTGGTGTCATCAACGTTGGTGACCCCGTTGAGATCCTGGGTATGCAGAAAGAAGGTGAGAAGGCACTGACCTCCACCATCACGGGTGTAGAAATGTTCCGTAAGCTTCTCGATCGCGGTGAAGCTGGTGACAACGCCGGTCTGCTGCTTCGCGGTATTGAGAAGGAAGCCATCAAGCGTGGTATGGTAATCTGTAAGCCAGGTTCCGTAAAGCCCCACAAGCACTTCAAGTGTGAGGTTTACGTACTGTCTAAAGAAGAAGGTGGTCGTCACACCCCGTTCTTCAACGGCTACCGTCCTCAGTTCTACTTCCGTACCACGGACGTAACGGGTGATGTAACTCTCCCCGAGAACGTGGAAATGGTAATGCCCGGTGATAACGTAACCCTCGAGGTTAAGCTGCTCGCCGAGATCGCCATGGAAAAAGGTCTTCGCTTCGCTATCCGCGAAGGTGGCCGTACGGTAGGTGCCGGTCAGGTTACCGAAGTACTCGACGCTTAAGGAATCTACGTCGGGCGTCCGCCCGATTCCTTGATAAAGATGTGAAAGTTAAGTACCCTCTGGTGGGTGCTTAACTTTCACTTTCTTACCTGCCTGCATCTCCTCGCCTCCTTTGGCACGGTTTTTGCGACAAGCGCAGGTGCAACCTTACCCTGAAAGCAGGGTGAATCCGTTGCCGTCTTTTACACCTTGAACGCAAGGTGCACTCTTTGAAATAACCATACACGGGTATAGCTCAATGCGCTTCGCGACTACTTCGTGGTGGCAGAGCACTGGTCTCCAACCACCTTTAGGTAGCCGCGCAGCGAAACCAGGGGCTGTTCCCATACCCACCTTGAACGCAAGGTGCACTCTTTGAAATAACCATACACGGGTATAGCTCAATGCGCTTCGCGACTACTTCGTGGTGGCAGAGCACTGGTCTCCAACCACCTTTAGGTAGCCGCGCAGGCCAACCAGGGGCTGTCCCCGCACCCACCTTGAACGCAAGGTGTATTCTTTGAAATAACCATACACGGGTATAGCTCAATGCGCTTCGCGACTACTTCGTGGTGGTAGAGCACTGGTCTCCAACCACCTTTAGGTAGCGCCGCAGGCCAACCAGGGGCTGTTCCCATACCCACCTTGAACGCAAGGTGCACTCTTTGAAATAACCATACACGGGTATAGCTCAATTGGTAGAGCACTGGTCTCCAAAACCAGGGGCTGGGAGTTCGAGTCTCTCTACCCGTGCAGAACTTCGGATGGAAAGATTCTCTCCGAGCTTCAGGTCTCCAACCGCCGCAGGCAGCCGTGCCGCGTAGCAAACGAAACCAGGGGCTGGGAGTTCGAGTCTCTCTACCCGTGCAGAACTTCGGATGGAAAGATTCTCTCCGAGCCTCAGGTCTCCAACCGCCGCCAGCAGTCCGCGCATAGCAAGCGACCGCGAAGCAGCGCCGTAGGCAAACCAGGGGCTGGGAGTTCGAACTTAGCGAAGCGGTCTCACGGCCTGACGCTAGTCGGACGTAATCTCTCTACCCGTGCCTCATTACGGTCAACTTCGGTTGGTCGTACATAATAATCCTCTGATGAACAAAATCGGACTTTACCTGCGGGAAAGCTACAATGAGCTGGTGCACAACGTGACCTGGCCCAGCTTCTCCACGCTTCAGACCAACACCATTCTGGTACTGATCGGCTCCGTAATCTTTGCGCTGCTGATTATGGTAATGGACTTTGTTTGGAAAAATGTTGTAGACCTTATCTACGGCGCCGTCTAATTAAGTTCCATGGCAGTCACCAAATGGTATTCATTGCGGGTCATCTCCGGTAAGGAGAAAAAAATCAAGGAGCGGATCGAGAAGGAGATCGCTCGGAACAACTGGGAAAACCACGTGACCAAGATCGTTGTACCCACCGAGAAGGTATACAAGATTCGCGGTGGTAAGAAGGTTATCTCAGACCGAAACATCCTTCCCGGCTACATCCTGGTGGAGGCAGATCCCTATGCCCTCAACGCCGAATTGGTGGATGCCATTACCAGCCTTCCCAACGTTATTCACTTCCTGGGTAAAGCGGAGCCGATCCCGATGCGGGACAGCGAAGCTAACCGCCTGCTCGGTAAGGTTGACGAAAACCTGGAGGCTGATGATACCATGATCGAACCCTTCATCGAGGGAGAGACGGTGAAAATCATCGACGGTCCGTTCAACGAATTTGTCGGGGATATTCAGGAAGTCAACGAGGAAAAGAAGAAACTCAAAGTTATCGTCAAGATTTTTGGCCGCGGCACCGAAGTGGAACTCAACTTCATGCAGGTCGAAAAGCAGTCGTAACCCCAATCATCTGGAACATAGTCGGAGAATTCCCCCGTGGTTTTCGCTCGTACGACGCAAATAAGCTAAAATGGCTAAAGAAGCAGAAGGTTTTATCAAACTACAGGTACGCGGTGGAGCCGCAAACCCTGCTCCTCCGGTAGGTCCCGCACTGGGTGCCAAGGGGGTCAATATCATGGAGTTCTGTAAGCGCTTTAACGCCGCTACGCAGGACCGCCCCGGAAAAGTACTTCCGGTAGTCATCACCGTTTACAAGGATAAGTCCTTTGACTTTGTCATCAAGACGCCTCCCGCGGCCGTTCAGCTGCTGGAAGCCGCAAAGATCAAGAGCGGATCCAAGGAGCCCAACCGGGACAAGGTTGCCAAGGTAAGCTGGGACCAGGTGCGCGCCATCGCCGAGGACAAAATGTCTGACCTCAACTGCTTTACCGTAGAGAGCGGCATGAAAATGGTGGCCGGAACGGCCCGCTCCATGGGTATCGTTGTGGACGGAACTCCTCCCTGGGAAGCCTAAGGCTGCCCCGTTCGGGTAATCTATTCCCGGGCATTCATCTAATCTTGTAATCAATGTAGGGAGCATGCCTCCGGCATGCGCTTCACCTCAAATTTCTATACTAATGGCTAAACTTAGTAAGGCCCGCAAGGCCGCCGCTGAGAAAATCGACGCCGAAAAGCAGTACACCCTCGCGGAGGCCATGGCCCTCGTGAAGGAAGTAAATACTGCCAAGTTCGACGCTTCGGTTGACGTACACGTGCGTCTTGGCATCGACCCCCGTAAAGCTGACCAGGCCCTCCGTGGCACGGTGACGCTCCCTCACGGTACGGGTAAGACCAAGCGCGTACTCGCTTTTGTAACTCCGGATAAGGAACAGGCTGCCAAAGAAGCCGGTGCCGACTTCGTCGGACTCGACGACATGGTCACCAAGGTGTCTGAAGGCTGGACCGACTTTGACGTTGTTGTGGCCATGCCACAGACGATGGCTAAAGTTGGTCGTCTCGGTCGTGTACTCGGCCCCCGTGGCCTGATGCCCAACCCCAAATCCGGAACGGTAACGATGGACGTTGCCCAGGCCATCACCGACGTTAAGGGCGGTAAGATTGCCTTCCGGGTTGACAAATTCGGTATCATCCACTCCAGCGTAGGTCGTGTCGGTTTCACCCCCGACCAACTGAAAGACAACGCCAATGAACTGCTGGGAACGGTGCTCCGCATGAAGCCCTCCAGCGCCAAAGGCACCTACGTCAAATCCGTTACCGTGGCCTCTACCATGAGCCCCGGTATCAAGGTAGACCCGAAATCCATTGCTTAACCGTCACTTAAAGTAAGTTAACTATGACTAAGAACGAAAAAGCGGCGGCCATCGAGCAGCTAAAGGAGCGCTTCGAAAATAACGAGTACTTCTACATCGCCGACGCCTCGACGCTGACCGTCGAGCAAACCAATAAGCTGCGCGGAATGTGCTTTGAAAAAGGCGTATCCATGCAGGTGGTGAAGAACACCCTGGCCCGTAAGGCCCTGGAAACCTTCCCCGAAGAAAACAACTACAGTGCAGTTTTTGACGCGCTGAAGGGCCCCACCGCCCTGATGTTCGCCGAAGTTGCCAACGCCCCCGCCAAGGTAATCAAGGAGTTTCGTGGAGACGGCGAACGCCCCATCCTGAAGGCCGCCTACATTGCCAGTGCCGTATACTCCGGCGACGAGCAACTGGACGCACTGTCCAAGTTGAAGTCTCGCGAGGAAATGATCAGCGACCTGCTTACCCTGCTGCAAAGCCCCATGCAAAACCTGCTTGGTGCCCTGCAAAGCGGTGGCAGCAATGTCGCCAACCTCCTCAAGGCGCTCGAAGAGCGTGAGGCGTAAACCTGGTGAACGAGTACTTTTTAATGAGTACCCAATTGCCGCTTAATTAATTTTTTGGCTTCCAAGCTGATACGCGATACTCTATCGTACATCACTTTTAAATACTTTATATTATGGCAGACGTAAAAGCCCTCGCCGAACAGCTCGTAGAACTTACCATCAAAGAGGTAACCGAGCTCGTAACCATCATGAAAGACGAGTACGGCATCGAGCCCGCCGCTGCTGCGGTAGCCGTTGCTGGCCCCGCCGGTGATGGTGGCGACGCTGGTGCCGCCGCTAAGACGGACTTCGACATCGTACTCGAATCCGCTGGTGGTAGCAAACTCAAGGTTGTAAAAGAAGTGAAGAACCTCCTGGGACTTGGCCTCAAAGAAGCTAAGGAACTGGTGGACGGCGCTCCTGCTACGATCAAGGAAGGCGTTGCTAAGGAAGAGGCCGAAAGCATCAAGGCTGCTCTCGAAGAAGCAGGTGCTACGGTTGAGCTGAAGTAATTCAGCCTCCTGTCTGAAGAAATAGCTGGGGGCAATTACCCCGGTAATTGCCCCCGCTACTTCTTTTACACTGAAAAAGGTCTTTTGGGGCCTTTGGACGGCTTAGCGGGCGGTATTGTCCGGCTAAGCTATCGTCGTATAGAGAATTGTCGGATAGGCAAAACTTTATTCGGGGAGCTGCTGTTTACCTAATTCGCACTCCCTAATCCCCGCCCGGGCAAACGCGCCCGGTCCATATAACATCCCCCCGGCTACTAGTCACCGCGGAAGTCTGGTACCTGGGCCAAATATAAAGGAAAACTGCTAATGACGTCAAACGGCCAGATCCTTAATGCCGAAGAACAACGGGTCAGCTTCGGTAAGATCAAGCTAACCGATCATTCCCCCGACCTTCTAGAAATTCAATTAAAATCATTCCAGGAATTCTTCCAGTTAGAGACCACTCCCGAAAACCGGGCGTTGGAAGGTCTCTATCGGGTATTTCAGGAAAATTTCCCGATCTCCGATACGCGGAACATTTTCAACCTGGAGTTTCTCGACTACTTTGTCGATCCCCCTCGCTACACCATTCCTGAGTGTATGCAGCGTGGACTCACCTACAGCGTTCCGCTGAAGGCCAAGCTTCGTCTTTCCTGTAATGACGAAGAACACGTGGATTTCAAGACCATCGTACAGGACGTCTTCCTGGGGAACATCCCCTACATGACGCCCAAGGGTACGTTTGTGATCAACGGCGCCGAGCGCGTCATTGTCTCCCAGCTGCACCGCAGCCCCGGAGTATTCTTTGGTCAGAACTTCCACCCCAACGGTACGGCCATCTACTCCGCCCGGGTAATCCCCTTCAAGGGCGCCTGGATGGAATTTGCTACCGACATCAACACGGTGATGTACGCCTACATCGACCGTAAGAAAAAATTCCCCGTAACGACGCTGCTGCGCGCCATCGGTTACGACAGCGATAAGTCCATCCTGGACCTCTTCGACCTGGCCGATGAAGTGCCCAACACCCGCGAAGCCCTCACGGGAGCCGTCGGACGGAAACTCGCCGCCCGGGTACTGCGCGCCTGGACGGAAGACTTCGTTGACGAAGACACGGGAGAACTCGTAATCCTCGAGCGTAACGAAATTATCCTCGAGCGGGATACCGTCCTTACCGAGGAGAACATCGAAGACATCCTGGCCGCCGACGGCATCGAGAACGTCATCCTGCAGAAGGAAGACGTGGGCATGGATTACAGCATCATCTACAATACGCTGCAAAAAGATCCTTCCAGCTCCGAAATCGAAGCGGTTCAGTACATCTACCGCCAGCTTCGCGGCAGTGATCCACCGGACGAAGAAACCGCTCGTGGTATCATCGACAAGCTGTTCTTCAGCGACAAGCGCTACAACCTCGGTGAAGTCGGTCGCTACAAGATCAACCGTAAGCTGAACGCCGGTACCGACGACGAAACCCTGGTACTGACCAAGGAGGACATCATCGCCATCGTAAAGTACCTGGTTGCCCTGATGAACCAGCGCGCGGAGATCGACGATATCGATCACCTCAGCAACCGTCGTGTACGCACGGTAGGGGAGCAGCTCTACGCACAGTTTGGCGTAGGCCTTGCGCGGATGGCCCGCACCATCCGGGAGCGGATGAACGTGCGGGACAATGAGGTATTCACCCCCATTGACCTGATCAACGCCCGTACCCTTTCGAGCGTAATCAACAGCTTCTTCGGTACCAGCCAACTGTCTCAGTTCCTCGACCAAACGAACCCCCTCTCCGAAATCACCCACAAGCGCCGGATTTCCGCACTCGGCCCCGGTGGTCTGAGCCGGGAGCGGGCGGGCTTCGAGGTGCGTGACGTTCACTACAGCCACTACGGCCGCCTGTGTACGATCGAGACGCCGGAGGGCCCCAACATTGGTCTGATCTCCACCCTCTGTGTGCACGCTAAAGTGAACAAGATGGGCTTCCTAGAAACCCCCTACCGCGCCGTTGCGGACTCCAAGGTGGTGATGGACGGTGATCCGATCTACCTCAGCGCTGAGGGCGAAGACTTTAAGAAGATCGCCCAGGCCAACGCCGAAATCAACGAGAAAGGCGCCTTCGTGGAAGACCGGGTAAAGGCCCGTGACCACGGTGACTTCCCCGTACTCGAACCGCATGAACTGGAGTTCATGGACGTAGCTCCCAACCAGATCGTTGGGGTGTCTGCTTCCCTGATTCCCTTCCTCGAAAACGACGATGCCAACCGGGCCCTGATGGGATCCAACATGCAGCGTCAGGCCGTTCCCCTGCTGCGTCCCAGCAGCCCCATTGTGGGTACCGGCCTGGAAGGAAAGGTCGCCCGCGACAGCCGCATGCTGATCAACGCCGAAGGCGACGGGGTCATCGAATACGTCGACGCCAAGGAGGTAATCGTTCGCTACGAGCGTACCGACGAAGACCGTCTCGTATCCTTCGACGACGACCGTAAGACTTACCGACTGACCAAGTTCCTGCGGACCAACCAGGGAACCTGCGTGAACCTGAAGCCCATCGTCCGTCGCGGACAGAAGGTGACCAAAGGGCAGATCCTTTGTGACGGTTACGCTACCGAGAAGGGCGAACTGGCCCTCGGACAGAACCTGAAGGTGGCCTTCATGCCCTGGAAAGGGTACAACTTCGAGGATGCCATCGTACTCAGTGAGCGCGTAGTTCGGGAAGATATCTTCACCTCGCTGCACATTGAGCACTTCGAACTGGACGTCCGGGACACCAAACTCGGCCAGGAAGAACTGACCAACGACATTCCGAACGTAAGTGAGGAAGCCACCAAGGACCTTGACGAGAACGGTATCATCCGCGTCGGTGCCTGGGTGAAGGAAGGTGACATCCTGATCGGTAAGATTACGCCCAAAGGCGAAAGCGATCCGACGCCGGAAGAAAAGCTGCTGCGCGCCATCTTTGGTGACAAGGCCGGCGACGTGAAGGATGCTTCCCTGAAGGCCAGCCCCTCCCTGAAGGGCGTAGTGATCGGAAAGGACCTCTTCAGCCGCCAGAAGAAAGATCAGACGCAGAAGGATGCCGAAAAGATCAAGCTGCAGAAGCTGGAGGACGAGCACAAGATCAACCTCAACAAGCTCAAGACGATCCTCGTCGACAAGCTGGACAAGTTGGTCCGCGGTCGCGCCAGCCAGGGCGTAAGCACCATCTACGGCGAAGCGGTAGTACCCAAGGGAGAGAAATTCACCCAGTCACTGCTCCGTGACCTGGACTACACGACCATCGACTACAGTAACTGGACGACCAGCGACGACCTGAACGGCCTCATCGCCCGACTGCTGCACAATTACAGCATCAAGGTGAACGAGGAGGTTGGTCGCTTCAAGCGGGAAACCTTCAACATCAGCGTGGGTGACGAACTCCCCGCCGGTGTACTGAAGCTGGCTAAAGTTTACCTGGCCAAGAAGCGTAAGCTGAAGGTAGGGGACAAGCTGGCCGGTCGTCACGGTAACAAGGGTATCGTATCCCGGATCGTGCGTGATGAAGACATGCCCTTCCTGGAAGATGGTACTCCGGTAGACATCATCCTCAACCCACTGGGGGTACCTTCCCGGATGAACCTCGGACAGATTTTCGAGACCGTTCTGGGATGGGCCGGTGAGAAACTGGGCATGAAGTTTGGTACGCCCATCTTCGACGGTGCCAGCCAGGATGAAATCGAAGAGTACATCCAGCAGGCGAACCTGCCGAGCCTGGGTCAGACTTACCTCTTTGACGGTGAAACGGGAGACCGCTTCCACCAGCAAGCTACGGTAGGGGTGATCTACATGCTCAAGCTCAGCCACATGGTGGACGACAAGATGCACGCTCGCTCCATTGGCCCCTACAGCCTCATTACCCAGCAGCCGCTGGGCGGTAAGGCCCAGTTCGGTGGCCAGCGCTTCGGTGAGATGGAGGTGTGGGCCCTGGAAGCCTTCGGTGCTTCCAATATCCTGCAGGAGCTGCTTACCATCAAGTCGGACGACATTCAGGGACGTGCGAAGGCCTACGAAGCCATCGTCAAGGGGGACAACCTCCCGGAACCCAATATTCCGGAGTCCTTCAACGTACTGGTCCACGAACTCCGTGGTCTGGCCCTGGACGTCAAGTTCGACTAGGATTACAAAATTTTGTAATCCCACCCCCAGGTTTCCGAGCCGTCGGAAATCATTTTTTGAAAAGTAAACTTTGATGAGGGCGCAAGCGCAGGTGCCAGGGTTGTTTCGAAAGAGCAACCACGGCCGGACGGATTGACCCGGCACCTGCGCTCCGCCGCATTCTGTAAAGAATCGGTGATCCCGACGAGCAAACGGAACTCGGGACCGCCGCCCTCACTAAAGTCCTCCTTATAAATATCAATATGGCATTCAAGAAGAGTAACAGTATCCAGAAGCAGGATTTTGACGCCATCACCATCAGCCTGTCGAGCCCGGACGAGATCCTGGATCGCAGCTACGGTGAGGTACTCAAGCCGGAGACCATCAACTACCGGAGCTATAAGCCGGAGCGTGACGGCCTGTTCTGTGAACGGATTTTTGGTCCCGTAAAGGACTATGAATGTTATTGTGGCAAGTATAAGCGGATCCGCTATAAGGGGATTGTCTGTGACCGTTGTGGCGTTGAGGTGACCGAGAAGAAGGTTCGTCGCGAGCGCATGGGGCACATTCGCCTGGTGGTTCCCGTCGTCCACATCTGGTTCTTCAAGAGCCTGCCGAACAAGATTGCTTACCTGCTCGGCTTTAGCTCCAAGAACCTGGAGAGCATTATTTATTACGAACGCTACGTCGTGATCAATCCCGGTATCCGGGAAAGCGACGAGCTGCAGCATAAAACGCTGATTACCGAGGAGCAGTACCTCGACATTCTCGAAACCCTGCCCCCCGAGAACCAGCAGCTGGAAGACGGTCACCCCGATAAGTTCGTGGCCAAGATGGGTGCCGACGCCGTGCGGGACCTCCTGGAAGGCCTGCAACTGGACGAGCTGTCCGATCAGCTTCGTCACCAGGCGAACACCGAAACCAGCCAGCAGCGGAAGAGCGAGGCACTTAAGCGTCTGCGCGTGGTGGAGTCTTTCCGGGACGCCCAGGAAAACTGCACCAATAAGCCCGAATGGACCATCATTCAGTACCTGCCCGTCGTTCCCCCCGAACTGCGTCCGCTGGTACCCCTGGACGGTGGCCGTTTCGCCAGCTCTGACCTGAATGATCTCTACCGCCGCGTCATCATCCGGAACAACCGTCTGAAGCGCCTGCTGGAAATCAAGGCTCCCGAAGTGATCCTGCGTAACGAGAAGCGGATGCTGCAGGAGGCCGTAGACAGCCTCTTCGACAACAGCCGCAAGAGCAACGCCGTGAAGGCCGAAGGTGGCCGGGCACTGAAGTCGCTGTCCGATATCCTCAAGGGTAAGCAGGGACGTTTCCGCCAGAACCTCCTCGGTAAGCGGGTTGACTACTCCGGTCGTTCCGTGATCGTAGTAGGTCCTACGCTGAAGCTCCACGAATGTGGTCTGCCGAAGGGGATGGCCGCCGAGCTGTTCAAGCCCTTCGTGATCCGTAAGCTCATCGAGCGCGGCATCGTGAAGACGGTAAAGAGCGCCAAGAAGCTGGTCGACCGTAAGGAACCCGTGATCTGGGAAATCCTGGAAAACATTCTGAAGGGGCACCCCGTACTGCTCAACCGGGCACCGACGCTGCACCGTCTGTCGATCCAGGCTTTCCAGCCCAAACTGATCGAGGGTAAGGCCATCCAGCTGCACCCGCTGGTATGTTCGGCCTTCAACGCCGACTTCGACGGTGACCAGATGGCCGTACACGTCCCCCTGAGCCAGGGCGCGATCCTGGAAGCTCAGGTACTGATGCTGTCCAGCCACAACATGCTCAACCCCCAAAACGGTACGCCGGTAACCCTGCCTTCACAGGATATGGTACTCGGACTGTACTACATCACCAAGGAGCGTACGAGCACCGAGGAGATCAAGGTAGAGGGTGAGGGCCGCAAGTTCTACAGCCCGGAAGAGGTCATGATCGCCTACAACGAAGGCAAGCTGGACCTTCACGCCAAGATTCACGTTCGCGTTCCCGTTGAGGACGAAAACGGTGACCTGGTGCTGAAACTTACCGAGACCACCACCGGTCGGGTAATTTTCAACCTGTCCGTTCCCGAGGGCGTGCCCTTCGTCAACGTGCTGCTCACCAAGAAAAACCTGAAGAAGGTTATCGGTGACATCATTGATCGGACCAGCTTCGCCGTTACGGCCGGATTCCTGGACAAGATCAAGGACATGGGCTTCCGTTGGGCCTTCAAGGGTGGACTGTCGTTCAACCTTGGTGACCTGATTACCCCTTCCGTTAAGCAGCAAGTCCTCACCGAGGCCCGCGCTGACGTGGAGGAGGTGATGGATAACTACAACATGGGTCTGATCACGAACAATGAACGGTACAACCAGATCATTGACAAGTGGACCTACGCGGATAACAAGATCACCAATACCCTCATGGAGGAGTTGGCCGAGCACAAGCAGGGTTTCAACTCCGTATACATGATGCTGCACTCCGGTGCCCGGGGTAGCCAGCAGCAGATTAAGCAGCTGTGTGGTCTGCGTGGTCTGATGGCCAAGCCGAAGAAGAGTAACGACTCCGGACCGGCGGTTATCGAGAACCCGATCCTCTCCAACTTCGTGGACGGTCTTTCCGTACTGGAGTACTTTATCTCCACGCACGGTGCCCGGAAGGGTCTGGCCGATACGGCCCTGAAGACCGCCGACGCCGGTTACCTGACGCGTCGACTGGTCGACGTTGCCCAGGACGTAGTTGTCATGGAAGATGACTGTGGTACGCTTCGGGGTATCGATACGACTTCCCTCAAGGAAAATGATAAGGTTATCGAAAGCCTGACGAGTCGTATTGCGGGTCGTTTTGCCCTGGAGGATATCCTGCACCCCGTGACCGACGAAGTGATCGTCAAGGCCGATGGCTACATCGACGATAAAACCGCCGCCTACATTGAGCAGGAAGGCATCGAGGAAGTAACCATTCGTTCCGTACTCACCTGTGAGACGAAGCGTGGGGTGTGTGCCAAGTGTTACGGTAAGAACCTGGCGACCGGCCGCCGCGCCGAGCAGGGTGACGCCGTAGGTATCATTGCCGCTCAGTCCATCGGTGAACCGGGAACCCAGCTGACGCTGCGTACCTTCCACGTAGGGGGTACGGCCTCCGTTACGCGGGTGGAAAGCGAACTGGCCTCCAAGTTCAACGGTAAGATCGTCTTTGACGGCATCCGTACGGTAGAAGCCGAAAACGATATGGGAGAAGTGCAGGAAATCGTGCTTTCCCGTTCCGGTGAAATCCGGATCGTAGACGCGGAATCCGGCAAGCAGTTCGTGACGCACTACATTCCCTACGGTGGTACGCTCTTCGTGAAGGATGGCCAGACCATCAAGAAGGGAGAAATCATCGTGGAGTGGGATCCCTACAACGCCGTGATTGTCTCCGAATTCAACGGTATTGCCCGATTCAGCGACATCGATGAAGGGGTAACCTTCCGGACTGAGCGTGACGACCAGACCGGCTTCGAGGAGAAGGTCGTAATCGAAACGCGTGACCGTAAGAAGATTCCTACCATCACCATTCTGGACAAGGACGGTGCCGAACTACGGAGCTACAACCTGCCGGTAGGTGCCTACATCAGCATCGAAGACGGTGCGGAGGTGAAGTCCGGACAGAAGATCGTCAAGATTCCCCGGAAGCTCGGTAAGATAGCGGATATCACCGGTGGTCTGCCCCGGGTAACGGAGCTCTTCGAGGCCCGTAACCCCAGCAACCCCGCCGTGGTCAGTGAGATCGACGGTGTGGTCACCTTCAGCAAGAAGATCAAGCGCGGTAACCGCGAACTGATCGTCGAAGCGAAGGACGGACAGCGTAAGAAGTACCTCATCAACCTGAGTAAGCACATCCTGGTCCAGGACCAGGACTTTGTTCGGGCCGGTATGCCGCTCTCCGACGGTGCCATCGCACCCCGCGACATCCTGAATGTGAAGGGACCCTTCGCCGTACAGACGCACCTCGTGAACGGTGTACAGGAGGTTTACCGTAGCCAGGGTATCACGATCAACAACAAGCACATCGAAACCATCGTCCGTCAGATGATGCGCCGGGTGCAGATCGTTGATCCGGGTGACACGACCTTCCTGGAAGGTGAAGCCGTGGAGCGTTACGAATTCTTCGAGCAGAACGACTGGATCTTTGACAAGAAGGTCATCACCGACGCCGGAGACAGTGAAACGCTGCGGGCGGGTAAGATTGTTACTATGCGCCAGGTGCGTGAGGAAAACAGCCGCCTGAAGCGGGAAGACATGAAAACCGTGACCTTCCGCGACGCTCAGGCCGCCACCTCCTTCCCGCTGCTGCAGGGTATCACCAAGTCCAGCCTCGGTACGCCAAGCTGGATCAGTGCTGCCTCCTTCCAGGAGACGACCAAGGTACTCTCTACGGCCGCCATCGGTGCCAAGCGCGATTACCTAAAGGGTCTGAAGGAGAACGTTATCGTTGGTAAGCGGATCCCCGCCGGTACGGGTATGCGTCGCTATGACCGCCTCTTCGTGACCACGCAGGAAGCACAGGATCAGTGGGAGGCCCGTCAGGCTGCCTTCGCTGAGGAAGAAGCCGCAGCCAAGGCCGCGGAGGAAGCCAGCGCTCCCGGTGCTGAAGTCGAAAACGCGGAGTAAATCGCTCTTCGGTTCCGACCGAACATAATTGAAAGATTACGCCCCGTCAGCTGTTGCTGGCGGGGCGTTTTTATTCGGTTTTCTTCGGGATGTTTTCTGAAGCAGACAACTTACACCAGATAATCATCCTCCCCCGACGCATTCCCCCGCTCCCGCACCTGGGGGCGGGGAGCATTCAGGTCCAGCACGTCATCATGGTCGTATTTGGGTTGAGCGTATTCCGCCAGTAAATTTTTCCGCTGGGTAAGGTAGATGATCGGGCCAATGCCCCCGAGCAAAAGCACGATGATCAGCCACAGTACCTTGTCCCCTTCCTTGACGAAGGGTTTGGTGGCGATATCATAGGCCGCCCAGATGGTGGCCACCAGGCTGGCTAAGGCCAGGAACATAATCAAGAGGAGGAAGATGGATGCCATAGGTGGGGTAGGTTCAGTAATTGAGGTATTGTACGCGCTTAAAGATAGAACGTGAAGGGATGCGTCCTTAGTGATTCGTTCTCGGGCTTTCTTCGGAAGAACGTAATAAGAAAATTAAGAGCTTGTTTGGGTTTTGGTCATCTGACCGGGTTTGAGCATTATTTGGTGATAGCAAGGCGGGAAAACCGGAGTTTAGCAGCGCTAAATGAGGATTTTCCCAACGACGCTAGTGCGAAATAAGGCCAAACTAAGGTCGATTATTAAATCCCAAACAAGCTCTAAAATGTTATTCTGCATAAGAAGTTATGCAAAGTGGTTTTTGAAGTTTCTGCTCCCCACGATCACCTTAACGGATAAACGGAGCGGGAAGGGTTTTGTCCAAGCGTCGATATAATCCTCACTCCGTCGCGGAGAACAACCACCAGCTCACCAGCACGTCGTCCCGAAGCACAAAAACAATACCGCTCTGCTCGTAGACCAGGGTGAGACCACCGGCGGTAGGGACGAAGTAGTCGGGCTGGTCATATTCCTCGATGATGGCTTCACGGCGGGCACCGAGGGACAACTCCAGGGCGGTTTCCCCGGCATAATTCTCGGTAGGCTGGAAAATCAGTAGTGCTTCCCGTCCGCCGTTGACCTCATGGCGCAACAGCGCCGTAGCACTGGCGTCATCCCGGTAGGACTGCAGCCGAATCCGGTCCGGCCTACGCATGATCATCAGTTCTTCCTGCCATTCGGGGAGTTCGTCGCGTACGTCGGTGATGCTACGGTCATCGAGGGTTTCTTCCATCGCGAAGTCATCGGCGGGGCGTTCCTTCTTTGGGGGTAGGTTGCCGGTGTCGTGGATGGATTGGTTAAGGGCGGTCAGGGGGCTGGCCCCCGCGCGGCCCCAGGCCGCGCCCACCGCTGCGGGACGGCCCTCCAGCGCGGCAACGATCCCCAGCAGGAGGTGGCCGTTGGCCGCCGTTTGGGCCAGACCCCGGGCCTCCGCCCGGCGGATGGCCGCCCGCGCCCGGATGCCGGCTTCCAGCAGGTGATCCCGGGCCAGCTCCGCCTGCTCCGGCGGAGCCGGAGCCTCCTGCATCGACTGCGCCAACAGGGCATGTACGCAGGCCTGATTCAGCTGAGCCACGGCGTACTGATCGTCCAGAAGTTGCGCCCGCTGGAAATTGCGGATGGCCTGCCGGAGGTAGTATTCCCGGGTTTCCCGGTCCACCCCCACGTTGCGGGTCTGCCCGTCCAGCCGGGAATCGAGGTCCAGTTCTACGGGATAGAGGTACTTCACCGTGGCGGCTTTGAACATCGGCAGGGCCGCCTGCACGTAGACGACGCCGAGGTTATTGTAGATCTCGCGACTCTGGAAGTGGTCCAGCACGTGCTCGTAATACGTCAGGGCATCGGGGTAGCGCTGCAGGGTCGTCAGGGCGTTACCCATGGTGAACACGTTGATCAGCCCGGTCAACTCCCGGTGGGTTTCCGTGGCGATCAGCTTTCTTTCCGACAGGGTGGGGTACTTGGCCTGCTCCTCCTCGAGCTCGTAGGCCGCATAGATGCCCTCAAGTACCCGTGGCATGACGTCGGTACTGGGGTATCCGGCCAGATGGGCCAGGAAGCCCCCGAGGTAGTCGGCTTCAATTTCGTCCTTCTTCAGGGCGAAGAGGTTTTCCTTGACCGCGCGCGTGAGCGCGCGCGAGCCTTCGGCGTCCTCTCCCCGAACAACGCTGATGAAGCCGCCTTCCCACTCGTGCTTTTCGTAGTAATGGATCAACTCGTGTCCCAGTAAACCCGCCAGGGCGGTTTCTCCGTCTTCGCCCAGCCCGCTACACACGTCGTAGGCGAGTTCTTCGAGGATGACCTTGCCGTCCTCCGCCCGCGCACCGTTGGCCTTCTGGGTGGTGAAGATGAATTCCGGAGGGGGCATTCTCTGATCTCCTCGCGCCCGCACCAGCTGCTCAAAAATGGCCCGGGCGGCCGCTTCCTTATCCGCGGTGTCGCTGGAGGGAAGGGCCCCAGCACTTACCAGCAAGGAGGAGCATAGGGCTAACAGTATAAAGATGGGTTTCATGGCAATGGGCTTTGAGGAGGTTGGGGAGGCCGGGGGCCGCCTCCGGACAAGGGTAGGCAGCCCCCACGGCCCCTATTCCCGGGGAAGTTTACTGGTCATTTCGACGATTTCCTTAGCCTGGGTCCGCAGGTTCCAGCGGCCGAGGAAGGCCGCATAATTGCGGTTGAGGATGATGTCCTTGGGGGCCACTTCCAGTCCCCGTTGGTAGGCATCGTAGGCGGCGGCCAGGAAACCGGCGTCCTCCAGCAGCATGGCCTCGATGAGCATCTGCTGTTCCGGACGGGAGTATTTCACGTAGAATTCGTCGGAGCGAATGTCGGTCAGTACTTCTGCGTGATCTCTGGCGACGTAGGTGAAGGTGTAGCGGTCGTAATCCGTGGTCGGCTGACTGCGGCGACTGAGTCGCTTGGGACCCGAAGTCGCTGGGGACTGGACGGCCGGGCCGGCCTCCCAGTAGTAGAGGTTTCCGTCCTGAAGCAGTAACTCCTCGAGGTTGAGGGTAATCGCGGGGCGGGAAGTTTTTACTTCCAGTACGACCTGTTCGGAGAGGCTGTCCACCAGTCGGAACTGGTAGGAGGATTTACCGGATTCCTCCGGCCAGCTGAAGGTAATTTCGGTGGGGGAGACCATGCCGCCGAAGGGGAAAACGTCCAGCAGACCCCGGTCACCAAATCCGCGGATATTGCCCTGGGCGTTACTCTGGTTGGCCATGTAGGCCTTTTCGATGCTGCGGGCGGAACTGGACTGGTCCAGGCCACGGCCCACGAAGTTGGAGAAGCGTTGGATGAAACTTTTTCGCTGGGGGGCGGTCCCGAATATTTTATCGAAGGTGACGGTGCCCGGTTCTTTGAGTTCCACAAATTTGTCGTTGTAGATCAGTTCTACCCGACTATTTTTTTTCAGTACGATGCTGCCCTGTTCACTGAGGTACATGCCGGTAAAGACGCGCTCCGATTTACCGTCCGGCTTGGCGAAGCGGACCTCTCCCTCGGCAAACATGACCAGGGGCGGCCGGGTATCCTGGGCTTGAATACCTTGCCCGAGTAGGAAAAAAGCAAGCAGTATGAGCAGGGCATTGGGGCGACGGAGCGGAGCAGCCGTGCGCTTTCTAAAGGGCCAGGCACCTGCGCGCAAGCGCCCAAACAATTCTTCCGTACCCTGAGCGCTACTCCCGAACCCGGAAGGCACCAGGATAGATTGCGACTTATTCATTTTCATCTTCATAGTTCACGTTATTTAAAAAGGGGATTCTTTTCCGAATGAGGCTTTCGTAGATCATCACCACGTCGTAGGCCAGGATGAGGGCCAGAAAGCCCGTAGAGAAATCGATTTTGATCCGGAATTCATTAAACAGAAAGGCAACAAAGAAAAAGAAAATAAGCAACTCAATCAGCTGCATGATCCGGGTGATGCCGTGGAAGGTGTCGGGCAGCCAGTGGTAGATGCGGTGGATGATCTGGACGTTGAAGTAGGTAAAGGCAATGATCAGCAGCGTCCGGACCCATGCGGGCAGTTCATAAATGAAGCGACCATCCAGAATCATGGAAACGATGTTGGCGTGAATCACCATGCCGTACATGTCGGGAATGCTTCTGCCCGTGTACACGGGATTGAGGGGCGTGAAGTATCGGTCTTCAATGGGGGCATCGGGATCCCGACTGTCCGCAAAGCCAACCATTACGATGCGGTCGCGGAACAGGACAGAAAGTTCTTCCTCGGAGGCCTCCAGAACATCACTGCCGTTTTTGCGCAGGAAGCTGCGGTATTCCCCCAGGTAGTCGATTCGTTCGGCCGGATTGTTCCGGCGCAGCAGGCGGCGTACGCTGGCGTCGTCGTACTGCCGGACCAGGGCAACGCCAAAGGCGTCGTGCGTCTGGCCGTCCAGGGTAGACAAGCGTGGGGTAAACATCCGGACGGTCTTGTCTTCTCCCGCCAGGAAGTTGGTGTAGGCGGAGGTGACCCTCCCTGAAAAGGCCGAATCCGAAACGATCATCTCGGGAATGCCCTTCAGGGAATCCACGTAGGGAGCCAGGTTGGCGGCGAGGACAACGTTGGGGATACTGTCAAGGACCCTCCGCAATTCATGATCCCCGAGGCTGTCCTTTTCTCCCCGCAGCAGGATGTCCACTCCGATGACGGCCGGGGAAAAGGCCGCGATGCGTTCGAGCACCGCGGCCAGTTCTTCCCGGGTGGGCTTCTCCACGTGGACCAGGGCAATTCGCGTTTCCCGTTTCACGCGTTCCTTGTCCCGCAGTTGGGAGTAGATGATGTCCGTCACCTCATAGTCCTTCATCCCGTTGTTGAAGGGGTCGAAGTAATGAGATTGGAAAGTAACCAGCTTGACCAGACCGATAAAGAGAAAGATGATCAGGGTGATCGCCAATCCGTGAATATGGAAAAACCGGTTATTCATCGTGGGAAATTACGGTTTAGAAGCCGTAGGTTTCCTTCAACTCCTGATATTTCGGGTACTTCGTCAGGGATTCCAAATCACTGTCGGTGCTGATGTAGTCGTCGTCCAGATCCTCGTCGGCCAGAATATTATCGTAGTAGCCCAACTGCAGGGCGTACTCGAGGTAGCTGAGGGCCGCTTCGTGCTGCCCGGTCAGGGCCGCCGTACTGGCGATCATGTAGGCGATATTGGCGTCGTCGGGAACCGCCTGAATGGAGGCGTAGAAAAACCGCAGGGCATCGTCGTTAAAGTCGAGCTCGTAGTAGACGTAGCCGGCCTGGTCGTACAGGTGTGCGTTGTCTTCCGTGGCGGGATAAAGCTCGGTGTAGGCGGCCAGTTTCGTGTTGCCAATCGTCAGCAGCTTATTGGCGGCTTCCGTGTCTCCTTCCTCGTAGTTCAGGGAGTAGGCGACGGAGGCGGCAGCTTCAAAGAACAGGAGAACGTCATCCTCATTGGTGATGTCTAACTCATCGGCGGCGAATTCGACGTAAAGGCCGGCAGTTTCGTAATCCGAATCTTCGTAGGCCAGTACGGCCTGGGAAAGGTACTCGGTGAAGTAATCCACCTCCTCGTCCATCGTGACGTCCTCATCCATCACCGGAGTATCGTCCATGGTGGGAGTGTCCTCCACCACGTCAGTGCTTGGCCGGGGGGTGGGCGGAACGGCACGGCGAGTACCGTTATCCACCGCTGCGGCTACATTGGCGTTGTTGGCGAGGCCGGCGCGCAGGCGAGCGCCGAGGCCCATGGTGCGGTCGTTGGTGGGGGGAGGGGTCGTAGTGGTGGTATTTGTCCCGGTATTGAAGGTCGTACTTGTCCCGGAGCCCGTCGAAGCCCCGGTGCTGACGGCCGTGGGGGGAGGCGTGGTGGCGGGCGGGTTACTCGTGGAGGGAGCGGTTTGTGCCATCAGCCCGAGGGAAAGGGCTAGGCAAAGGGTAAATAGATAGTATTTCATAAAACAGGTAGTTTGTACACGGGACACCGACAAGGGGTACCAGTGTGATGAGGGTAGTGAGGAGTGCGGTTACCGGAGGGTGTCGACAAAAGCGGCAACCCGACGACGGAGCGCCTCGGGGAGCAGAGGGAACAGCTCCATGGCGAGTTCAAAATCTTCGTTGAAGTATTTATCCTGAATGCTCAAGACGGTTTCTTCACAGTAGTATTGGGCCAACCCGTCTTCGGCGGCATAATCAAAATAATAGGGCGTCAGCACCTCCTGGTCGTAGAAGGCAATGATCCTTTCGGCCTGAAAATCGAAGTTTTCGGTGTCCTCCATCGAAACCTGGTCAATCAGGGCCTTAACCAGGATATAGGGCAGCATTTCGAGGGCCTCTTCGATCTCGAAGGCCGTCTCCCATTCCTTACTAAAGTCAGCTTCGTCGAAGCCGAAGAGCTCAGCGTCATCGTCATCGTACTTCCCGGTAAGTTCGCCGGAGTAGCTGTTGCGGTTATCCCGGAAAATGAGGAATTGCGGTTTTTGGTCCGGTTTGATGTTGTTGACCGTCGTGTTGGTCTTCTTGAAGATGCTGGCCCAGGTGGTGGCCTTGTCGGAGATCAAACCGTCAATCATGACGTTGAGGAAGGCATTGATGTAGTAGGAGCCGAGGTCATCGTTCAGGTAAGCAACCTCCCCGGGCGAAGCGCCCGACGCCAGAATGTGGCCGTTGAACTGGGTGAAGAGGTCAAAATTGTAGTGACCCTCACCACCTTCCGTGGTTCCGGAAGAATGTTCCCGCATCTCCCGGCGCAGTTGTTCGACGTTCCCGTCGGTGAAGGGGTCGTTATTACAGCTGCTGCTGATGGCCATGGACATGCGGATGTTCATGGCTTTGAGTTGGTCGTGAACCCACTTGAGCGAAAGCGTACAGTTTTCGGCGTTGAAGTTCTCGAATTCGGCTTCCTGGCAGTAGTACATGAGTGGCCACCGAGACCGGTTGTCGCTGATCATCCCGTGCCCGGAGAAGAGGAAGACGATGGCATCGTCCATTCCCGGGTCAAGGTTGGTCAGGAAATCGGTGATGCTGGCCTTGTTAAACTGGACGGGATGTTCTTTTACCTGAATGCCCATATCCATCTCCCGGGCGAGTTGCCCGATGGTAGAAAAGAGTTCTTCCGAATTGGTACGGTCTTGCTGGCAACCCTGGAAAATGCCGTCTTGTTGGTGGTCATTGATGTTGTAGATGACGTGCAGGGTCTTCGCCTGGCCCAGCAGGCCCCCGGCGGCGAACAGGAGCAGGATGAAGAGGGAAAATGAGGGATGACGCATGTGCTGATTCGTTTAGTTGAAGGTGATGGCCGAAGCGTCTAACTGATTGGAAGATAACGATTATCGCTTTGGCGGGTAGTGGTGGGCGGGATCAGGTTCGGCAGGAAACCGACCGGACCGCCGTCATTCAGGGAGAGCTAAAAGCCCCACAGTACTTTTTGGTGATTTTTTGGAAGTCGGAGGTTTCCCGCAGGGGAGCATAAAGGCCACCCTCCCGAAAGTTCTTGCAATAGGTTTCCAGGACTTCCTGCTTGCGGGCCTTTTGGTAGCATTTTTTCATGGTCCGGAGGGCTTCCCGGTACTCCTTACGGACCGTGTAAAATCCCGTAAGGTCTACGTAGTACTGTGGAGCGTCTTCCTGCCAGGTAATGGCCAACTGAAAGGCACGTTCCGCCAGTGCTGGATTGCCCTGGTTGAAGAAGCCATACCCAATTAATTTGGCCATATCCGCTCGCTCCGGAAGCCCCGGGTGTTCGGTGCTCAACGTTCGTTGCCAGTGGGGAGATAGGGTATCCAGTAGTCCTAGGTGGACAAAGGCCTCCACCCGGTAAGCGTTGTGGTGCAGGGAAGACTCCAGGGTTTCCATTACTTCCTGCTGCCGACCCAGCTGGGTCCCGAGCTCCCGCAAACGCCCGAAGGCGTGGGGGTAGGAAACGCCCGCGAGGATGGCGGTCCGGTAATGCTGGAAGGCAGAATCCTGAAGACCGAGATGGTCCTGGGCCAGGCCCAGGCCGAGGTGGGCATCCCGGTAGGCCGGGTTCCGGCGCAGCGCTTCCCGGAACAGCCCAATGGCTTCCTGGGTCTTCTGGGGGTAAATGGTGATGCCAAGGTTATAGTAGGCGTCGACGTAATCGGGGCCGAGACTCAGTGCCTTGCGGAGGTAGGGCTCCGCTTCCGCTTGTTGCAGGTTGGCCACCAGAAAGTTGCCGTAGTTCATGTAGGCCGTGGCAAAGTCGGGTTTCAGGGCAATGGCCGTTTCGTACTGCGCCTTGATGTATTCGTAGTAGTCTTTAGGACTGATGCTCTTGTAAAGGCTGGCAATATTGTTGTAGGGCAATGCCCAGGTGGGGGCAATGGTCATCGCCCGGGCGAAAGCCTGGGAAGCCGCTTCGTTGTTGCGGGTCCGTAAATGGAGGAGCCCCAGTTCGTTGAACAGGTAAGCCGCCTGGTCTTCCAGCTCCAGGGCCGCAAGTTGCTCCCGTAGCGCCAGTTGGTAGAGGGAATCCGGTCGTTGGCTCCTTTCTCCTTCCAGGCGTAGGACCAGTCCGCGGAAATAGTGCTTTTTGGCCACCGTGGAGCGGTATCGCGGATCCTGCTCGCCAAATATCCCGGCCGCTCGTTCGAGGTATTCGGGGAAAATTCGGTACTTCTCGTCCAGGCGCTCCCGCTGCATGAGCTCATTGGCGTCGGTATTGAGGTAGGCCCGGATGGCCTGCTGCACGGAATCCAGCAGGGCCACCGTCATCTTCTCCTCAAGCAGGTAGCGAATCGGGGCCAGGCTGGTGTCGGTCCGCAGGCGCTCGAAATAGGCAAAGGCTGACTTCCCCTCCGGATACAGCAATCTGCCGCGCTGCAGGGCGCGTCCGAAGCGGACGTAATCCCGTTGCACGCTGCGGGAGGCGGTTTCCAGGGTGGTTTCCAGGAAGCTCTTGGTCAGCCGTTGGCGGTTACGGGACTGGGAAAGGGCGGCAGCGTCGGCGTCCACGCGGAAGAAGGGGATGCTCTTGCGCCCCCCGACGACTTCCGGGTGCTGACTCCGCTCGGTGGCCCCCCGGACGCGGTCCTGGAGGAATCGCTCGAGCTCGTAGAGGTCGATTTCCCGGTTCTTGTCCGTATCGGCCGTTCCGCGCAGGGCCTCAATTAGGTAATAGGAAAAGGCGCCCCGCCCTTCTCCCCAGCGGGTGCCCTCTTTGGCCAGCTCGTAGGGTTGACAGGACAGGATTTTAATTTCGTTTTGCTGCCGACGGGCCAGCTGGGTGGCCGTGATGATGCGGCCGTCGTTATCGTTGCCGGCCAGGGTGCCGGCGTGGCAGGCGTCGGAGATGACCACGGTGGAGGCTCCCCGGGCGGAAAGGGCCGCCAAATGCTGATTGAGGTACCCAATACCGAGCGCCAGTAGGTTGTAGTTGTTCTTGGGGGTATCGTGGGCCAGGAGATATCCCTGAGTATTCTGCTCACCAGTTTCCACGTCACCGTGCCCGGCGAAGTACAGAATTACCCTGGCACCTGCGCTCGCGCCCTTTAACTGCCAGGCCAGTGCGGACTGAATGCTGGCCAGCGTCGCTTCTTCATCCAGCAGCAAGCGGACCTGATCCGGGCCGAGGCCACCGCCTTCCGGGGAGAAGAGAAAGTCGGCAAACGCCAGGGCGTCGCGGTGCGCGAAGCGGAGATCATCGATGGCCGCATCCTGGTAGTCAGAAATGCCGATGACCACCGCCAGGACGTTACCGTTTTCCTCCTGGGGAGTAAAACCCTGTGCCAGGATGGCCGTAGTGAAGCACCAGCTCAAACAAGCCAGAATCACGGTTTTATGTGCACAGTTTTGCAGCAAAAGGGATGCTTAGATGGAAAAGGCTGGCCCGGGGTGATAAATTTAACCTTTTGTGGGACAAGCCCTTGTTTTCCGAGGGATGGTTTCGGAAAACAACTTAAGGTTGGAGCGAAGAACCTGGAAGTGTCGTGGGGTGAAATAGGTAGAACTACCTACTGATTAGGGTAATTGTTCCGCTATCTTTCCGAAAAAGAAACAACATGATGTCCCTCCGCATACGCCTCCTCCTCGGGGGCATTGGCCTACTGTTTTGTGGTACTTCCGTGATGGCCCAACCCCTGCATATTTACTATAATGTGCTCACCCAGCAGCCGACTTACGTGTGCGGGGGCGACACCCTCGATCAGGCGGTGGTGAAAAACCGCGAGGAGGTTTATCTGCACCTCACGGACCTGAACACCTTCCGCTACGGGGTGGAAGTCACCAAGACCGAAGAGGTGCCCGCAGAGGGCACCGGTGGTGGTTTACCCTTTCTGCAGAATCTCGTGCCGGGGGGCGGACTGCCCTCCTTCGGGGGGATGGCCGGAGGCGTGGACCCGCTGAAGGACATCAGCGGGGACGCGGGAGAAACCTACGATGAATGGAGTGGGGAGGAAACCGTCCGGGGTATGGTCAGTGCGGAGTTTGAGGGCGCGCTGCTGGAATTTCGCACCCGCTTTGAGGACCTACTCTTCGAAATGGACGACACCGAGCGTAAAATGCAAAAGCTGAATACTACCCTCAGGGCCACCATGGCACAGCGGGATAAAGTGGAGTTGGCGCGGCGAGAAATAAAGTACCTGAAGCACTATCCCAACCTGAAGCCGCAGCAGATTACCACCATCGCGGAAGAGTTCATTAAAAACGCCATCGGGAACAAACCGGATGATTTTGATATGTTGTCCATCGCCGAGGAGCAGGCTAAATCTCTCCGGACTGACCTGGCGAAACTGGAAAAACTACGGGGGCAATATCACCAGCAGACGCAGACCCTGAACGAGATGCGGGAAGAGTTGTACCTGATGGGCGTACCCCCGGGGAACGAGCTGGTACAGGAGCTCGATAACTCCATCGGAGAGGTGCACACCGCGTCGCTTAAAGTGGAAGAAAACCTCGCCAAGAACCAGGCCAGCGTGGAAACGATCGTCAATACCAACCAGATGGCCTACACCCGCAGCCTCATTGAGTTGCGGTACGAGATCGAGCAAATCCGCAGTGCGACCTTTACCTACACGGAGCGATTTGCGGCGGATGGTGGAGCCTTTCGGCTCAACCCCTCCCTGTACGCCCTGGACACGGCCGGCAACCGCACCGGGGCCGCGGCGGTCAAGCTGACGCCCGTTCGGGTGGGGGTTCGGGGTGGCCTCCGGATCAGTTCCAGCGTTGGGCTAAGCCTCGGACAGTACTTCTCCGCGCCGCAGGATTATCTGGTGCGGGAGGGTGTTGTCGTCGGTGCGGACAAGGACCGCTTCCTGCCCATCGTCAACACCTTTTTTCACTTCCATCCTTATTCCAACGGAAAGGCCAGCCTGGGGGGCGCTCTGGGGGTCGGGCTGCCCCTCACCGGCACGGATGCCGCCCAGTCGGCGACCTTCCTGCTGGGGCCGAGCCTGGTGCTCGGCAGCCGGGACAAAGTATACCTCAGCGCCGGACTGATCGGCGGGCGGGTGCAACGACTGGGCGCCGGTCTGGAGGTCGGCGACCCCTTCTCCAACCTGGACGGGGTGCTGCCCACCACCAGCCGCTACGAGCTGGGATACTTTTTCAGCCTGTCGTTTAAGTTGTTCGGGCAGTAATCTCCTGGAGCGAGGAGAGGTTGGCCTCTCGGCAGAATACTAGGGTTTTGCTTTGCCCTGGCGACCCTCAAAGGACCTCAAAATCTGTTATTTTTCGGACTCTTCGAGGACGCAATCAACCCCCAACCTGAGGTTACTGCAGAAACCGCTGGTCCGACCGGTAGGGGAAAACGTCCATGATCTCCCCGGCCAGTAAGCGGGCCTTGACGTCGTTCCAGAAGTCGGCGTCGAAGATGTCGCCGTGCACCTGCCGGAGGTAGGTCAGGTGCGGGCCCGCCCGCATGAGGAAACCGGGGAATTCTTCGGGGAAAATGTCGTGGGGACCGACGTAGTACCAGGGCTGACTGGCCATTTCCTGCTCGTAGGTCTGGGGCTCGGGGATGTGGCGGAAATTACAGTCCGTGACCAGTTCGATTTCGTCGTAGTCATAGAAAACGACCCGCTTGATGCGCGTCACCCCGAAGTTTTTCAGCAGCAGGTCTCCCGGAAAAATATTGGCGGCGGCCAGCTGCTTGATGGCCCGGCCGTAATCCCGGAGTGCTTTCTGGGCCATCTCCTCGTCGGCGTCCTGCAGGAACAGGTTGAGGGGCACCATTTTCTTTTCGATGTACACGTGGGAAATGTGCACTTTCCCGTCCTCGATGTTGACCTTGGACGGTGCCGTTTCCAGCAGTTCCCGGAGGCAATCCGGGTGGAAGCGCTCCTCGGGCAGGGCGAGTTGCTCGAAGAGGTAGCTGTCGGCCATCCGGCCGACGCGGTCGTGGTGCTTCACCAGTTCGTACCGCTCCTTCACGTGGGCGGCGCTTACCTGCTTCGGGGGGGCGAACTTATCCCGGATCACCTTGAAGACCATGTTCAGGCTGGGGGTGGTGAACACGTACATCACCATCCCGGCGATGCCGGGGGCGGTAATGAAGGGGTCACTGGGCTCCTTAGGGGTAGCGCTGGCATCCTGCGTCCGCGCCAAATCATCGTCATCCCCGGCTCCACTGGTCTGCCGGAAGTGCCGGATGAGTTCCCGGTAAAAGACCGTTTTTCCGTGCTTTTCAAACCCGATGGCGTTGTAGAGCTCGCTGATTTGCTTGCTGGGCATGCAGGTTTGGAGGAAATCGACCATGTCGCTGGGCACGGTAATGTCGGCCAAAAAGTAGGAGCGATGGTAGCTGAAAATGGAGGTTACCTGGTCGCTGGCCAGCAGCAGGGCGTCGATCATGATGCCCCGGCCGTCGGGGTGGAGCAGGGGGAGGATGAAGGGGTAGATGTCGTCCTGGTGGAAGAAGCGCCCGACGATGTAGGCCGATTTGTTGCGGTAAAACACCGACCGCAGGACCTGGAGCCGGTCCTCAGTCCGGCGCCCGCCGTGGTGATCGATCATGCTTTGCCAGCGATCCGCCACGAGTTGGATGTCCCGCTCCTGGTCGTCCCATGCGGCCCGGAAGGGAAAGTGATGGAGCAGGTCCCGCACGATGTCCGCCAGGTCCTTCTTGCCCAGCTGATAATCGTGGCTGATGGCCGTCCTTCCCTGATACTCCCGGTAGCTGCCCGTGCGGGCCACGAACATGAGGTCGCGGTTGGCGCCAATCTGGTGGAAGTGGCGGTAGACCGAATTATAGAAGGTCTCGGCGATGTTCCGGGTGTCAAAATGGGCGATTTCTTCGGCGTAGGCGGCCTTCGCTTCGGCCCAGAATTCCGGTCCCGGACGCTGGCCGTCCAGTAATTTTTCGATGCGCTCGGTGGTTTTGCCCACGTCCTCGCGGTACAGCGAAATCCGGCTGCGGGCGTCGGCCTGGGTGCCGTGCCAGTCGCGGTTTTCAAAGCGGATCCGGGCCCGCTTCGTGATCAGCTTGAAGCGGTAGTAATAATCTACGTAACCCATCAGGATGTTGTGGGCGACGTTAAAGTGGCGTAAGGCGTCGAACATCGGGTCTAAGGTAAGGCAGGGGGCGACGGCGCGCAGGTGCAATGTTTTGCGGAAATGGAATTAGTAAACGGTAGGATGCCTACCGCATCGGGTCGGGAATCCACTGCTCGGCTTCCGCCAACGAAAGGGTATCGCCCATCAGTTGTTGCTGCGCCCGCAGGGAGCGCAACATCGACTGTATCCGTTCCCGGTGGGCGGGCTTCCCGGCCAAATCTTCCGTTTCCAGCGGGTCCGCCACCAGATCGTAAAGCCTCAGGGTGGGTACTCCGGGATAGACCAGCAATTTGTGCCCATCCTCACGAATCATCCGTTGGACGTGCCGGTACGCTCCGTAAATGGCGGGGTAGGGCGACGGCGCTCCCTCCATCAGGGGCAGGAGGGAATGGAAGAATACGTAGTCGGGCACCGGGACGTCGGCCAGCTCCAGTGCGGTGGGCATGACGTCCTGCAGGTAGACCGGAGCGTCTACCCGTTTGCCGGCGGGTACTCCGGGACCGGCCAGCACCAGCGGGACCCGCACGCTGTGATCGTAGAGATTCTGCTTCCCGATGAAGCCATGCTGGCCTACGGCCAGCCCGTGGTCGGCCGTGAACATGATCAGGGTGTTGTCCGCCTGACCGGTAGCCTCCAGGGCCGCGAGTACACGGCCCAGCTGCGCGTCCAGGTGGGTAATGAGGGCATAATACTCCGCCCGGTGGGTGCGCACGCTGAGCTCCGTGCGCGGAAAGGGCGCCAGGTCTTCGTCCCGCAGACCCGGACCGTTACCCACCTCCCGCGCGTAGGGGTAGTCGGGCAGGAAGTTCGCCGGGACGTCCACCGCCGTAACCGGATACCGATCTACGAACTCCCGGGGTGCCTGACGGGGATCATGGGGGGCGTTGAAGGCCAGGTACAGAAAGAACGGCCGATCATCATCGGCGGCATCCCGTAAATATTCGATGCCCTCGTCGGCCACCACCTCGGACCAGTGCTTCCCCCCCTGCCAGAAGCCACCGCGCAGGCTGTCCGTCGGCGACCAGCTCCGGTCATCGGGAGACAACGGCCGGTTGTACCCGGGCGGTAGCAGCGCCACCAGCGAATCCCGGGGAGGATCGCCATCATGACGCTGAAACAGTGCCGTAATGTCTCCGAAGGGATAGCCGTCCGGCGGCATTCCTCCCCGGACTGTACCTACGGTCTCAAACACCGCCTGGGGCGGGGCGCTGACGTGCCATTTCCCCGTGAAGTAGGTGGCGTAACCGGCTCCCTGCATCAGTCGTCCCCAGCTCTGTTCCAGCGCCAGGCTATCGCCCGCTCTCCAGGATTCGGAATGTGCCCGGGCGCCCCAGACGGCCCGCCCCGAGTTGATCATCGCCCGGGAGGCCAGGCAGATGGCGCCGTTCCAGCCGCCCATGTTGAAGGTGTGGGTGAAGGTGGTACCGCGGCCCACCAGACGGTCGAGGTTCGGGGTGTGGATTTCTTTATTCCCCAGTGCGGCCAGCGAGTGGTAGGTCTGGTCGTCCGTGAAGAGGAAGAGGATGTTGGGGCGGGGGGGAGTATCCGGGGGGGCGTCGGGCGCGTCCCCGCAACTGGTCATGGCCAGTAGCAGGAGGAGTATTCCAGAAAATGGGAAATGGAATTGATTACCGCCCGGGGGATGCATGGAGAGAGAGGTTGTCACGTGATTTATTAGGTTGACGATCAAGCCCCTGAAATTTACGGTAGCGGCAGGAAATTTCCTGCCGCTACCGTTGGCCCTATCGAACAAACGCGATGCTGATAAGGCCTCACGGAACAGCCTACCTGGAGTAGCGGCAGAAAATTTTCTGCCGCTACTATGCACCCTACTGAGCGACCGCGATTCCTGCGGAATCGCTGATGAAACCTCACGGAACAGCCTTCGGGGAGCAAGGTCCGATCACGGAGCGAACTGGGGGGATCAGGTCTCCTAAGTAGTGAAATTAAGCTACTGGTTCGAAACAAATCATGGATAAAAATTGCCACCTTTGGCAAATGCAATCCCCTGAAAGCTCCCTCTCCCGCCGCGGCCGTCGGGCCGCCAGTCACCCCCTCCGCGCGGATTTTGACCTCTTCGCCGAAGCGATGGACAACCATTACCATCCGGAAGACAATCCCGAGGGCTGTCTGCCCCTTTGCATCGCGGAGAACCTCCTGAACTGGGAGGAGATGGAAGCCAAACTCCGCGGCATCGCCGCGGCGGGGCCCACCCCGGACTGGGTGGCCAGCTACACCAGCATCCTCGGGGCCCCGGCATTCCGGGAAGCGGTGGCGGGTTTCGTGGGTAAGCACATCGCTGGGGCGGAGTTGTCACCGGAGCGGTTTGCCGTCTCCGCCGGGGCCACCGCCACCATCGAAATGACGGCCTTTCTGCTGGGCGATCCCGGCGACGTGGCCGTCATCCCCGCCCCGGCCTACGCGGTGTACTCCGGAGACATCGGTAACCGGGCGGGGATGCAGCGCTACGATCTCCACCCCGCGGATGAAGACCCCGTGGCACCGGCTACGGTGTCCCGCCTGCGGGTGGCCGACCTGGAGCGCGCCCACGCCGAACTCGGCGACCGCTTCCGGATGCTCATCCTCACCACGCCCAATAACCCCACCGGTCAAATCTACGCACCGGAGCAACTCCGCGAGCTGGCCGACTGGTGCATCGACCATAAGATCCACCTGGTGGTCAACGAGATATACGCCCTCTCCCTCATCGATCAGCGGGCGTCCGCGATTGCCTCAGATTATGATGACGTTCCGGAATACACTTCGGTGCTTCCCCTCCTCGTGGAACGAGACAGCCCCTACCTCCACTGGTGGTACTCCTTTTCCAAGGACTTCGGCATCTCCGGACTCCGGGTAGGCCTGATCTACACCCACAATACCGCCCTGCTGGAGGCCTGGGGTAATTCCGGGGCGCCGTCCATCACCTCCAACTACGTCCAGTGGCTGCTCTCCGAACTGCTCCAGGACCACGACTGGGTGGCCAAGTACCAGTTCCGCAACCGTCAGCGCTTAACCACCGCCTACGCCACGGTCATTGCTACCCTCAAGCAACACGACATCAACTACGCCCCCGCCGCCGGCAGCCTCTTCGTCTGGTTCGACTGCTCCCGCTTCCTCACGGACGACACCGACGCAGCCGAGCAGACCCTCTGGCGCGGCATCTTCGCGGACACCGGCCTGCTCCTCACCGCCCCCGACGGCATGGCCGCGCCCCGGCGCGGCTGGTTCCGGATGGTGTATTCCGGTATTCCGCAGGACTATTTGGCGGTGGCGACGGAGCGGTTGGGGCGGTGGTTGGCTTCGTAGGTGATTGGTTGGGGTTTGAGGTTGAGTGGTCGGCTGAAATTTTATGGTTTTGAGTGGGTGTGCTTTTTGGGGAAGGCTACATTTTTAAGGGTGTTTTATTTTAGGCATTTCATCATATGTTTTACCATTAAGTAGTCTTCCAGCTTTCTTCTTTCTTGTTCCTCCCCATTGCTTAAAAAAGAACGGAATACAATTTTCAGTACATCTATCTTGAATATTTAATACCCAATCTGTCTCCATTATTCTAGCATGTGGACCACTTTCTCCTCCAACAATAACCCAGTCAATTTTTTTAAGCTTGATTTTCCCTAAATCTTCGAGTAGGGGCTCACAACTCAAGAATTTGACTTTAGCCTTTGTTTTTCTTAGATCCTCTATTCTAAACAATGTTTTTTTATCTTCTACAGAAGTTCCCATCCAAATATTCTGTGTCCATTTAAATTCATTATGTAGCTCTAATAGACGTCCTGATCTCTTAGTCAATACTTGAAAAACATGTTGAGGATTTTCGTTCATTACTTTAAAAACCTTCTTAATGAAATCAAGTGGGACATCCTTATGAAATAAATCACTCATAGAGTTTACAAATACAATTTTCGGTGACTTCCAACTGTAAGGGATGTGTAATGTGTCTTCGTGGGTAATTACTTTCTTGAACCCTTGACTATATTTTTCAACTCCCATTGCTTTGAGCCTTCTAGTCATAATCTCTGCGTAACAATTTTTGCAACCTGATGAAACTTTTGTACATCCTGTAGTTGGATTCCAAGTCAGTTCAGTCCACTCAATAGATGATTGTGCCATAGTGTGCTTACTAAGCTATATTAAAAAAGTGAAATCTGTTTATCAGTATACTTTCTCATATCATTCCAGAACTGGTTGCCTAAATCATGTTTAGAATAAAAAGCGAGATGATACAAAGATAGGTTTTTTACATGACTCCTAACAATTTGTTTGTCTGCGGCTTCTTTATATCCTAACTTTAGCATATTGTCATCGTAGGTGGATGACAAGAATCGCATAAAATCACTGGAATTGATTAAGTTTTCTGTTTTTTTTGTCCAAAAGTCATCATCTATAAACTTGGCAACTTTAGAGCTATTATTTAGTAAATAGCTTTTGAAGTTACGATTAGCATCCATGCCCAACGCTAATAGTATTAGAAAATCCATATTCATCCTGCTTCCTAATACTTTAATAGTATTAAAATCTAAGTTCAACGAAAATGGATCTACAAATGAAAAAGATAATAAAGTATTCCCTTTTCCATATCGAGGAATCGATCTCTTTACTTCCCAAACTTTTTTATTTACATCACCATGGATTAAAGTAACATCAGCAGCTGGAAAGTCTCTAGATACTCTAGTTTTCAGTGCATCAAATTTTTCTTTGTTTTCCTCACAAAGGATATATTTGGTAAAAGGTACAGGTAGTGACAATGCAATTAGAGATGAAGACATCACTAATCTGTTTGTAGATTTTATTCTAGCATATCCAGCACCTGCAAACAAATCCAGATATACCAACTGGTTCCATTTTTTGCACATGGAAGTCGTAAAAATATTAGCATATGAGCCAAGTAAACTATACTTCTCTTCGGACCATCTTCTCACAGTGGGCGTCAGAAGGCCATCTTCTTCCACATCAATAATTGGATCAAACTTACTCATTAGTTTTTATTTAATGTAAACAAAATCAAAGCTGTAAAAACACTTAAAAAATGTAAAGTTCCTATGCCCTTCATTCTATAGGGAGAATGTAGTATTCGTCACTATCAGGAATCTGTAAATCGCCATTCTGGTTGCCATAAGCTACTACGATGTCTTCTGAGCCTAAAATAGAATTATTCATTGAATTGTATAGGAGCAATAATAAATCATAAAAGCAAGAAGATGCTTGGCGGACAGGTCTAAGTGCAGGGTAATATATCTTGTGATTTTCTAAATCATTAAATTTTGCATTATCCTTATTAGCGTTAATGTCGCTATCAGTTACCCAGTGTATTGAATGACTAGATATGACGCCAATAAAATTAACACAATTAGACCTACCAACATCTTGACTTATTTTGACGAAGTCAGTATACATGTCATCGACAGTATATTTGTCATCTAAATTGATTGCCACTATAAATTTAAATAATGGATTCGATGTGCCGATTCCTTTTCCTAGTGTACGGTTTTCAGATATCCTACTGTCAGAAGTAGTTGGCCTGCTCAGTCTACTCGAAATGACTAACTTTTCATAGGCATCAATCAATGTTTTTGGAGTTAAGGTTTGCTTAATTTCCCCTAATGCAAAAACACCCTCAATAGGATAAAATGATTTAATGCTATCATTTTTTCTACCTCCGGTTAGTTTCGGAAACCAATACTCATTAAAAATTACAATGTCATTTTCGCCCGAGTTCTGTCCGCTGCGGTCACAAACTATCCCTTTTCCAATACAGTATCGTTTAGGTAGAATGTCTTCTAAATATTTAGCAACTTGATTTTCTATTTCAAGACCAGTGTCAAAATTATGAAGATTAAACTTTGTTTCATTTTCTACAAATTGTATAAGTTCAGAATCTATTCTTTTACACTTCTGAAATAGGATTTCATTAAAAGTAGGATTATTCGACCGTCTAGGAATCCAATCATCGGTATTAATCGTCATTGAAAATGTGTTGGCGCGAGATGCGAATTTATGATTATGCGATGAACATATTTTGTGTTATTTTTTGTGCCAAACATCAACCTAGGTATTCTACCCCTACGCACAACGTGGTTACCCGGCTCCACCTGGTCGTTGAACGAAGCTGACTTTCTATGGGGATGCAATGGTTGGAACAGGGTTGATGAGGTGATCAGTTGAGGTGTCTTTTCAGCCTTAAGGTAGGTTTTTAGTCCTAAAAAATCAAACGTCAAAAAAGCTTTCTGATCAAGGACCGCAAAGCATGCACACGATCATTCACGTAGCAGAACACTATCCGGCCGAGGGAGCAGGAACGGCGGATAGAAGTTTAGCCACTGGGATGTTCGGGTGAGGGGAAAACGTGGTTTACCGGTCGGTCACCAAATATTACGAACAATTTTTTCATGGTTCATGAACCGCCGTATACGAGAACCGTACGTACGGTGGCCCGCCTCCTTAGTCGGGTAAATATGAGAGGGATAAGTTGGCACTATCGGGTGGCTCCTTACCCTACTCGATTCCGCGAATAATATTTTTTATCTTTTCGAGAATTGTCGGTTATCTGGTATGATCCCGTTCAGCCTTTCCTTCGCTGCATTTCCATGTAATTCAATACATAAATACCACAAATCACTCCAGGATTCGTAAGCAGGATCTTCTGTTGTTGCATTTTCAACAACTTCCATTCTTGCGATATGAGTACCTCCCGAAGTAGTGTACCACCTCAAGATTAGTTTTTCATCGTATAAATAAAGGTAATCATATTCTAAGTAATCCTTTTTTGCTGGTACATAGTATGCACAAATATCATGAGCATCCATTTTAGAAAGTACGTGCTTAGTGTTTTCATCAGGTGTAAGATTTGCTTTTGATATCCCTATAAATCGTATAACCCTTCCACCATAGTCAATAAACTCTTTTTGCAATTTGTATAAATCCTTAGTTTGATCCGGACCATTATCGCTCCAAACTCGTAAACTATTCGAATGGGTAATTCTAGCAATTAGTGGATCCTTTTTTAATTTTTTTCTCCTCTTCTGCTCAATAATCATATTTTCCCAAAAGAGGGAATAAGCGTTCAGGATAGTTTGCTCTCCCTGAATCAAAAAAGAGTCATTTTGAATTTCCAACCTCTTAAAGTACTGGCTTGTTAATTCTAGCAAACTACTCTTTGTAAGTTCATTTCTTCTATCATCGTTGATGTATTCATTCAGAGATTTTAAATTACTATTTATCTGACTTATAGATATTCTATCTTTGATATTATTCGCTTGAAATCTCAAGTTAAGACCAAATTCATTCAGATTTTTTAAAATTCTATCAAGAATGGCAATTATTAAAGATATAGAAAATGTAAATAGAGATATACACAAACTTATTATTAAGTTGCTACCATTAGAAACATTAAGCAGGTAGTTTACCATTAAGGAAATCAAAGCAATTATACCAGTTATTTTAGCCGACGCGACTAATCCGTTTCTAAAAGCACTGTACTTATCACTAAATTTCATCATTATGATTTAAATTTGAAGGTGTAAATATAATCTAGCCTCTTGGCTAATACAATTATTGGATCATTCATGTATTTTACGAGTAATGTCATAGAGCTGGCTTTTTAAGTTCGTCAAGTTCATTTCATTCACAAGATCGAAAATAATTAACCTGCCAGATACCGCTAATTAATTACAGCATTCAAGGCTAAATGCTACAAACTCGCTTTCCTCTGTATCCATTCTATTTTCTTTACCTCAGAAATATCATTGGTAATGATAACTATATTTTCAACCATATTTCCAAGTAATTCTATTCTTTGTGCGTTATCTATCTATGAAGACTAAGAGCTTGTTTGGGAATTTTATTGGGACACAAAATCAGCTGTTGGCCTGTTTTATGAGGTGACTAAACCGATTAAAACATGCAGAGGCGTTATGCTCCGCTGACCAACAGCCAATGGAAAGTTATCA
>NZ_SNAQ03000016.1 GCF_004375085.3 Lewinella sp. W8 | reverse complement strand
TAAACAAGCAATCAATGCCGTACGTAACAAAATCATCAAAGTCCTTTATGCCTGCCTGGAAAAAGACACTATGTATTGCAAAAAGTATCATCAAAACTTGCAAGGACTATAGTAATCGGAGCAGCTCACTTCGTTCGACGGCTCCGAGGAGCGCTCCTTACTCCTTAGCCTTTGCCTCATCCTTAGCCTTACTCCTAAATCCTTAAGCCTAACTAACCTTACCTTCGCATCATGAGCGTACACAAGAAAGTGGAGGCCAAGCGGGTAACTACCCACACCCTCCAGGAGATGAAGGACGTTGGCGAGAAAATTGCCATGCTGACCGCCTACGATTACTCCATGGCCCGTATCCTCGACGCCGGGGGTGCCGACGTGCTCCTCGTGGGAGATTCGGCCAGCAACGTGATGGCCGGTCACGAGACCACGCTGCCCATCACGCTGGACCAGATGATCTACCACGCCAGCAGCGTGGTGCGGGCCGTGCAGCGAGCACTGGTGGTCGTGGACCTGCCCTTCGGCACCTACCAGGGAGACAGTAAGATGGCCCTAAAATCGGCCATCCGGATCATGAAGGAAAGCGGTGGCCACGCGGTAAAACTCGAAGGCGGCAGTGAGGTTGAAGACAGCATCAAGCGCATCCTGAGTGCCGGCATTCCGGTGATGGGCCACCTGGGGCTTACCCCCCAGTCGATCTACAAGTTCGGCACCTACACCGTCCGCGCCAAACAGGAACAGGAAGCCCGACGCCTGATGAAGGACGCCAAACTACTTGAGGAACTCGGTTGCTTCGCCGTCGTGCTGGAGAAGATTCCCGCCGACCTGGCCCGCAAGGTCAGTGAAAGCATCAGCATTCCCACCATCGGCATTGGCGGTGGATCGGACTGCGACGGACAGGTGCTGGTCACCCACGACCTGCTGGGCATCACCAAAGACTTCCACCCGCGCTTCCTGCGGCGCTACGCCGAACTCTTTGACGTGATCCAGGACGCCACGGAGCGCTACGTCAACGACGTAAAGTCCAAAGACTTCCCGAACGAGAAAGAACAATATTAGGGGTACGGCGATAGAGCATGGGGGCGTACCGGTTGGTAGATTCCGCCCCGTTAGTCTCAACGCCCCTGACCGTAATTGCGTTATTTGAATCTATGGTTAAGAAAATTATCCTCCTTCTGGTGGCCGTAGGTGTCCTCCTGTTCGGATACGCCTACTACACAATTTCGGCCTCTCCGGCGGTTCCGAATGACCTTGAGGGTCCGGTAACGATTGAGATCCCCACCGGCAGCAGCTACGAGGACGTCCTCGGGATACTGGCGACCGCCGGGATTGAGCCCGACCGTAAGCTCCTCGACCCCCTGGCCGAGCGGATGGCCTGGAAGCGACCGAAGATGCGCTCCGGCCGCTACAAACTGGAGCCGGGCATGAGTTATCTGGACCTGATTCGCAAGCTCCGCAACGGAAGCCAGGAGGCCGTCAAGGTGGTCCTCACCACCGAGCGGGAGCCCATGAACGTGGCCGCCAAGGTGGCCCGCTTCCTGGAGCCCGACAGCCTGGACTTCGTCCGGCTATTCCAGAACGAGGCCTACCTGGACAGCATCGGATTCTCCCCGGAGACCCTCCAGACCCTCTTCATCCCCAATACTTACGAATTGTACTGGAACAGCTCCCCGCGCGAATTCATCGCCCGGATGATCAAGGAGCACGACCGGTTCTGGAACACCGGCAACCGCCTGGAACGGGCCCGGGCGCTCAAGCTCAGTCCGGCCGAAGTGTACACCCTGGCCAGTATCGTGGAAAAGGAAAGTTTACGCCCCGACGAACGGCCCATCATTGCGGGCCTCTACCTGAACCGCATCCGCAAAGGCATGCGGCTGGAGGCTGACCCAACGGCGGTTTTTGCCACCCGGGAGTTCAGCGTCGGCCGGGTCCTCAACCGCCATACGCAGTTTGACAGCCCCTACAATACCTACAAAAATGCGGGTCTTCCGCCCGGCCCCATCACCATGGCCAGCGTGGGCAGTATCGATGCGGTACTGAATGAAGAAAAGAGCGACTACATTTTCATGTGCGCCAGAGGAGACGGTAGTGGGTACCACAATTTCGCCAAAACCATGGCGGGCCATTCCCGCAATATCGCCGTTTACGTGGCCAACCTCCGGGCCAGAGGCATCCGGTAAATAAACTACCTTTATTCTTTAGTTGTAGCACTCACCGACCCCAAACTGATTTAGCCATTATGAGAATTAGTCCGACGGCGCTTCCCAAGGCGCTATCCCTTACCCTACTTGCTGCTGATGATCCTGCGCACCAGGAAGACCTGAAGCCAGGCAGTTTTTTGCGGCAGCTGGGCGGAGCCGGCATTATGGTCCGTCTGCCCGATGACGCCACCCCCGCCAAGGCCAGAAACCTGGGGCACAGTCTGAGCCATCAGGAGGCCGAGTTTCTTGCGGCGAACCTCCAACTGACCGCTCAGGGTATCGCCCCCGAGCTCGTGGCCGACTTTATCGGAGGCCTCTGGTTGGGTACCTACCGGCCGGGGAAATGGAAATCCGATAAGAAAAGTCATGTTTTGGGCGAGGACGCAGGTGCCGTGTACCTCCCGGACGCCAACGATGAGCTGATCGCCGCCGCCGAGCGGGCGCTGGTCCTGGCGGACGTTCAGCAACGCATCATGGCCCTCGTTGATGCACCGGCCAACATCAAACGCCCGCAATTCCTCGCCCAGTGGGCCTTGGACTCCGGGCAACGCTACGGATATCACGTGCGGGTGCTCGACAAGGAGGCCTGTGAAGCCGAAGGCATGGGGGCCCTGCTGGCCGTCAACCGGGGCAGCGAAGACCCCGCCCGCTTCATCATCATGGAGTACTGCGGCGTGGGGGGTGGCTGCGAAGATGGCCCTACGGCCATCATCGGCAAGGGCATCACCTTCGATACCGGAGGACTCAGCATCAAGCCCAGTCAGAACCTTCACCTGATGAAGAGCGACATGGGGGGAGCCGCGGCTACTTTCGGGGCACTGGAGGCCTGCGCCCGGCTGGGGCTGCCCGTCC
This sequence comes from Lewinella sp. W8, assembly GCF_004375085.3. GTDB lineage: Bacteria > Bacteroidota > Bacteroidia > Chitinophagales > Saprospiraceae > Neolewinella. The sequence continues at coordinate 171,648 of NZ_SNAQ03000016.1, read as the reverse complement.
ACCTGATCGGCATCGTGCCCAGCACCGACAACAGTGTGGACGCCCTGAGCATCAAACCGAGCGACGTCATCACGGGCTACAGCGGCAAAACCATTGAGATCATCGACACCGACGCCGAAGGTCGACTCGTGATGAGTGACGGGCTGAGCTACGCCAACCGGCACTACTCCCCCAAAACTCTCATCGACGTGGCTACCCTGACGGGAAGTGCCGTACGCACTTTTGGGTACGAATGCGCCGCTACGCTGAGCAAAAACGAGGAACTGATGCAGGAATTCCGGGAGGCCGGAACGGACAGCGGGGAACTGGTCTGGCCACTCCCCCCCTGGGACAGTTACCGCAGCAGCCTGGACAGTGACGTGGCCGACATCAAAAACTACAGCGGGCGTCCGATCGCCGGAGCCATTGACGCCTTCAAATTCCTGGAGTTTTTCACCGATGAGCACCCGCGCTACATTCACTTCGACATCGCCGGAGTAGCCCTCAAGCAGGGGCCTTTCGCCAAAGACCGTCAGGCTACGGGTTACGGTATGCGGCTGTTCGTTAGCTGGTTAGAGAAAAACGGATAACGAACCTCCCGGTGCATTTTTTTGCTGTAAAAAATAAAAAGTGCATCCCTATGGGACTATCAAAATCTACCCAGAATAAACTCTTCACCGCCGGCTACACGGCCAAGGGAGTTGTCTATTTACTCATTGGCTTTTTTGCTGTAGCCACCGTCATTGGTGCCGCCCGCTCTACGAGTGGGCCAAAGGACGTCATTGACTGGATTGGGGGGAACCCGCTCGGACAGTTTTTGCTTTTCCTGGTCGGTAGTGGCCTGCTGGCCTATTGTGCTTGGCGCTGGTACAAAGCCGTCAAGGATACCGAAAATGAGGGGTCCGACGCCAGCGGCACCATCAAGCGGATTGGCTGGGCGGTTTCCGGAACGGCCTACGGTATCCTGAGTGTCTACACCTTTAAAGAATTGTTCTCCAACGGCGGCAGCACCGGCGGCAAGGAAGACATGGTTGCCACCCTGCTGAACCAACCCTGGGGGCAAACGCTCGTTGCGGTGGTGGGCATCATCGTTGCCGGCGTCGGCATCTACCAGATTTACCGGGCAGTCACCGACCGCCATATGGACAACCTGGAGGGACAACATTTATCCTCCGAGCGCGAAGACTTGTTTCGGTATGCCGGGCGGGTAGGTCTAGCCGCCCAGGCAACGGTATACGCCGTGATTGCCTACTTCCTTTTCCGGGCTGCAGCGATGTCTGACGCCAGCCAGTTCAAGGGCATTGGGGAAGCACTTTCCTACCTCGAGAACGGCAGCTGGGGCGCAGCCCTGCTGGCCGTAGTGGGAGCAGGTCTGTTTGCCTACGGATTTTTCATGTTTGTGCGCGCCCGCTACGAGCACGTCTGATCCTGAAGAATTATTGACTGCTGGTCCAAGAGACATGACCACGCATAAAATAAGCCCATTGCCGCGGTGCGGCAATGGGCTATTCACTTTTGCAACCTCCCGGATGGTCCGGTAAGGGAAATTATTTTTTGTGGGTGTCGTCGCTTACGGTAAGCTTATAACGACCTTTGGCACGACGACGGGCCAGGAGCTTACGGCCGTTTTTCGTGCTCATGCGGCTACGAAATCCGTGCTTGTTTACACGACGGCGCTTGGAGGGTTGGAACGTTCTTTTCATGGTACTTTATTATTGGAGGTACCGGGGGTCCCGGACCGGAGGTTTTTAAAAGGAGGGCAAAGGTAAGACTTTGCCGGATATCATACAAATTTAGTATTTGCCAGATTAAGGCAAGCGGAAGATTGTACCTTGTGTACCTAATAACTAGTGAATCATCATCATGAGACTTTTCGTTTTTTGTCAGGCGCTACTCCTGACCCTGTTCCTTAGTAGTTCTGCCGAGGCACAATACGCACTCCCTCCGGCAACCTTTGAGAAGGTTCCCGTTCACACTCTCCCCCAACAAGATAATGACGCCCTGAAGCAGGCGGAGATGGCCAAACGTCGTCCGGGTCGCCCCGCAAAATTTGCCGTTTCCCTTCCGGTGGCCATCCGGCCCGGCAAGGTCGGACAGTGGACCAAGCAGGGCAGCACGAGCATCTGGCGGATGCGCGTACAGAGCGCCGGGGCAAAAACCCTGAACCTCGGGTTCTCGGAGTTCAACCTGCCTGCGGGAGCAGAATTTTATATTTCTTCCGCCACCGAGCGGTTTGGTCCCTTCACCGCCGCAGATAATGAGGTGCACAATCAGCTATGGACCCCGGTAATCATTGGTGATGAATTGCTGCTGGAGCTCCGCACGCCGGAACACCTGCGCAAGGGAGTACAACTCTACCTCACTTCCGTCAACCATGACTTTGTGGACATTACCAAGTCCGCCTCCGGCGCCTGTAACCTCGACGTAGTTTGCGGCGAAAATGATGGCTGGGGCATCGTTGAGCCTTACCGTGATATCATCCGCAGTGTGGCCGCCTACACCCTCAACGGTATTGATCAGTGTACGGGCTTTCTGATCAATAACGCCAATGAAGACGGACGGCCGCTGTTCATGACGGCTAACCACTGTAACGTTACGGCCAACAGCTCCCCCAGCCTGGTCGCCTACTGGAACTTCGAAAACAGCTTCTGTCGCCAGCCCAACTCGGGTGCCAGTGGCGGCAACGGCAACGGTCAGCGCAACGTATTCAATTCTGGCACGATCCATCTGGCCAGCTTCGCCAATTCGGACGTAACCATCACCGAGCTAGACGACCCCCTGAACCCCAATGCTGATGCCTTTTTCGCGGGATGGTCCAATGAAGCGGCGCTGCCCACGGATACCCTGATTGCCGTTCACCACCCCGGCGTGGACGAAAAAAGAATTTCCTTCTCCTTTCAGCAGGCGCGTCGGGTAAATAACGGAAACGGTCCTACGGTTGCCGACGGCAACCTTTTGGAAGTACCCTTCTGGGACATCGGCACCACCGAAGGAGGCTCTTCGGGATCACCGATTTTCGATAAAAACAAGCGGGTTCGGGGCCAACTTTTTGGTGGACAGGCAGCCTGCGGCAACCAGGCCTACGACGTCTACGGATACTTTCACGTAAGCTGGGAAGGTGGCGGCAGCGCCGGAACGCGGCTGCGCGACTGGCTCGACCCCTGCGGAACGGGTATGACGTCCATGGACGGCATTAACCAGTCGGACCTCAACACCATCGTTACGACGACGGACAACTGCCTGACGGCCTGCGCCAACACCGATCTTAACGTTCCCCTCACGCTCGGCACCGGATTCCCCGCCGGTAGCCCCGTGGTGGTCAGCAGTGCTCCGGACGTGTTCGGCACTTCCCTGTCGGCCAGTACCGCCGGCGGTGGAGAAACCATTACCCTCACGATCTCCGGCGACAATGGCACACCCACGGGTGTTTACTCCGTCGTTGTTACGGTGGGTAGTGGAAGCACCCAGGACGACATCACCCTGGTGGTCAACTTCACCAGCCAGGATTTCGCTGCGCCAACGCTGAGTACTCCCGCCAACGGAAGTACGGACGTTTCCCCCACTACGCTGCTAAGCTGGAGCCCCGTGGCAAACGCCGAGAGTTACGACATTGAACTGGCCGCCGACGAAAACTTTGAAACCATCCTGGGTTCCGGTTCCAACATTACGACCACCAGCGCCGGATTTACCAACCCACTCCCGGGTAACACGACCTTCTACTGGCGCATCCGTGCCGTGGGAGAGTGTGGTGCCAGTGAATGGTCCACGCCCTTTGTCTTCACGACGGCAGACATCTCCTGCGCCAACGCAGCGGCAACCGGACTTCCCGTCACGATTCCTTCCTCCGGAACACCTACCGTAGCGGCAAACCTGAACGTGGCCGCCAGCCTGCTCATCGAATCCATGGAGGTTTCCCTGGCAATCGCCCACTCCTTTGCGGGCGACCTGAGTGCGACCCTGACGTCTCCCGACGGGACTACGATCAACCTCTTCAACCAGGTAAATGGCGGCGCCTGTAGCGGCAGTAACCTTCAGGTCATCTTCACTGATCAGGCGGCACAGACCTCCACTGACTTCGAAAACGCCTGCACCTCCGACAATCCCGCCGTTTCCGGCACTTTCCAGTCGGCCGAAGCGCTCTCCGCCTTCAACGGAGAAAACGCCGTCGGCAACTGGGTCCTGAGGGTGACCGATAACGCAGACTTTGACGGCGGTTCCATCGTAGATTTTGAAATCCTGTTCTGCACCTCCGGTGGAGGCATTCAGGATTATGGCCTGACGACCTCCACCAGCGAGCTGGACGTTTGCCAGAATGAATTCCCCTCCGTGGAAATTCAGCTGGGTAACGCCTACGGAGAAAGCCCCACCGTCAGCGTAGACGCCGACGGGACTACACTCACCAACGTCACGACTGATTTCAATCCCAACACCTCCATCATGACGGTGAACATCGAGGGGTGGAATGGACTCAATCCGGGTAGCTACGACCTGACCATGACGGTAACGGCAACCGACGGTACGGTCAACAGCCTCGTTATTCCCCTACAGCTCGCCCTGGCTCCCGGGGTGGCTACGCTGGTGGGACCGGATAATGGTGCCCGGACCAGTCCGGAAGACGTCACCTTCGACTGGGACGCCGTGGGGGGCACCAATAACTATACGCTGCAGTATTCCTTCACTGAGGACTTCTCCACCATCGAATTCGAACGGGTCATGGGCCGTACGTCCTTTACCCTCGACTTACCGGAGAATACCACCATTTACTGGCGGGTACTATCCAACAACGACTGCGGTACGGCCATCAGTGAGGTCCGGGTTCTGGAGACCCGTCCCCTGAGTCTTCAGTCCTTTGGTGCCAACCGTTCCCTGAACATTTACCCCAATCCCGTGCGGAGGCTGCTGAACCTGGAAGCCAGCGGAAACTGGTCCAGCGATATTGACGCCACCTTACTGGACGCTACTGGCCGCCAGTTGAGAACCTTCCGCATCGCGAACCCCGCGGGCACCCTCACGCAGATTGACCTCGGACAACTCAGTGCGGGGGTCTACTACCTGCGCCTGACGAACGAAGGGGTAGAGCGGACCGAACGCCTCGTCGTGATGCCATAAACGACGGCATATCGTCCACTGATCTTCGAAAGGGCGGGGCAGTCATCTTGGTGGCTGCCCCGCTTTTTTATACTTTACAAATCCTTCCGTTTTCCCCTAAGGCCAACTGACCGCCCCAAAAATCCCCAAACCAATGACCCGCCACCTGATCCTGCTCCTGCTTCTCATCTTTTTTTCGGACCTCACCGCAACGGCGCAGGGTAGTATGAGCCAGGCCGTACGGGCCTTTGCCCTTGACGAAGACCTGGCCGGAGCGGTGGTGGCCATTGACGTGGTGGACGTCAGCACCGGACAGCGACTGGCCGCCCATCAGCCGGACCTGGCCCTGATTCCGGCTTCTACCCAAAAACTCATCACCACCGCCATCGCGATGGATGTTCTGGGAGCAGATCATACCTTTCGTACACGCCTGCTTTCCAGCGGCACCCTCGAAAAAGGGGTGCTTTCGGGAGACATCATCATTGAGGGGGGAGGGGACCCCAGTCTGGCCAGTCCCTATCTGGAGGGAGTTCCCAGACTCCCCGAGCTGCTGGATCGCTGGGTGGATAAAATCCGTAGGGCCGGCATCACCGAAGTCCGGGGAAGAATCATCGCGGATGACGCCTACTTCGGCACCGATGGCTCCGCTCCGGGGTGGCCGTGGGCGGATCTGGGCAATTACTATGGCGCGGGCGCCTACGGGCTTAACGTCCACGAAAATTTTTATTTCCTCGACCTGCTGCAGCGGTCTAGAGTCGGGGATCGTCCCGCCGTACAACGCTTGCGGCCAAGCGTCCCCGGACTGAGCCTCAGCAATGAATTACGTTCCGGGCCAAGGGGCAGTGGCGACCAGGCCTACATCTATGGGGCGCCCTACGGGTACGACAACTACGTGCGGGGGACCATCCCCGTCGGTACGGGAACCTTTACCATCAAGGGGGCCATCCCGGATCCGCCGTTGTTTCTCGCCCAGTTGCTGCGGGAGGCCCTGGCCGCGGAGGGTGTTGCCGTCCGCCTACCGGCGGTTACCACCCGGCAACTGGGGGCCGATGACCGTCCGTCCGTTAAGGTGCTGGATGAGCACCATTCTCCGAAATTGAGTAGCCTCGTTGACCGAACCAACCTGCGGAGTAATAATCTGTACGCCGAAGCGCTGCTGCGCGCGGTTAATAAGGAGCGGGGTCGGGAATTAGCCCTGTTGGCCAGCCCCGAATACTATCTTGAATGGCTGGAAGAGCGGGGGCTTCCCACCAAAGGACTACAATTTGAAGACGGTAGCGGCTTGGCGACCAGAAACTTTTTCTCGCCGGAGTTCATGACGGCCTTCTTACGCAGCCAGGCTGGGAAGTCCCGTTGGCGGCAGAGCATTCCGCTGGCCGGGAAGACGGGGTCCATGCGCTCCTACCTGAAGGGGACGGTGGCCGACGGCCGACTGTGGGCGAAAAGTGGCTCCCTGGGAGCAGTGCGTGCCTACGCCGGCTACATCCGAAGCGCCAAGGGGCGGGAGCTGGCCTTTTGCATCATGGTCAATAATCACACCATGGAGGGTCGTCCGTTACGCAACAAGATGCTCGCGCTGATGAAAGAATTATGCCAACTCGCCCCCTAGTAGTCTTCCCTTTAAGAATATCCTAGGATTCGTCCCGTACGTCTAAAAGTTGGGTTAAAAAGTCACCGATCGGGGAGCGGACAAATACCGGAACGGTTAATCACCCTATCTTACCCGCCAGTTAAAACCCGTTTCATGCGATTTTTTTTGTTGGCCATTCTTTCCTGCCTGATGATTGGGGCGTGCACGGAGCCTCCCCCACCACCGTCCGAAGACATTTTCGTGCCAACTTCAGATGAAGAAAATCGACAGCGCCTGATCTGGCAAAAGCCCGGTGCCGTCATCGACGCCATGGGCGACGTGGAAGAAAAGGTCATCGCGGACATCGGCGCGGGAGAGGGATTTTTCGCCCAACGCCTCGCCCAACTGGCCGACCGGGTCATCGCCATTGAGATTGACGAGCGCTACATCCAATATTTGGACACCCTCAAGCAATTTGAGCTCCCCCAGAAATTCCAGCCCCGGCTGGAACCCCGGCTGGCGACGGCCAACGACCCCAACCTGGAGGACCGGGAAGTGGACATCATCCTCATCGTCAACACCTTCCTGGAGATCAACAATCAGGTGGATTACCTGAAGAAACTATTCCCGGCCCTCCGGCCCGATGGCCGAATCGTCATCGTCGACTGGAAGAAAAAACGGACGGACATCGGTCCGCCTCAGGATAAGCGCGTTGCGCTCTATCAACTGGAAGAAATGCTCCGCAAGGCGGGCTTTCACCTGGTGAGCAGCGACGATCAGACGCTGGAATACCAGTACATCGTCGTAGCGGACAAGAAGGTTGAGAAGCGCTAATCCCGGTCCAGCCACTTGAGCAGCAGGGGGATCAGCAAGAGGTCGCTTACCACGGCACTGGCCAAAGTCAGGCTGATCAACAAGCCAATGGTAACGCTGGGTGGGTGGATACTGAACAGCATCACGAGAAAGCCAAAGAATAGCACCACCGAAGTGAGTACAATGGCTTTGCCCGCCTCCCGGTAGGTCTTGTGGATCGCCTCCGTGACGCCTACTCCCCTACCCCGAAGCAGTCGGTACTTGGCGAGAAAGTGTATCGTATCGTCTACGGCAATGCCGAAGATGATGGCAAATACGATACTGACGCCGGCCTCCAGTTCGATGCCCAGATAACCGAGCATGGCGCCGGCGAGCAGGAGGGGCAAAATGTTGGGTACCAGACTGACGACGAGCATCCGCCAGCTGCGGAAAAGCAGGGCCATCAGGCCACACACGATCAGTACGGCCAGTCCGAGGCCCTGCAAGAGGTTACGGCGGATATACTCCGCGTTTTTATCGATGATCAGCCCCGTCCCCGTGCTCCGGATATCGATCAGGGAGGTATCGATATTTTCGTTGATCCAGGTGTCGGTGCGCTGGAGGAATACCTTGATGCTGTCCGCGCCCAGGTCATCCATCCGGCTGGTGATCCGGGCCTTGGTCCGATCTTTACTCATCAGGACGTTCAGGTTCAGGGCGGGCACCCGGTCCGCCATGCGTTGGTAGCGCCGGTAGGTGGCGGGATCGTCGGGAAGTTCGTAGGCCTCCGGCCGGTTATTGTTGAACATCTGGTTGATGCTCCGGTAGACCGCCGAAATACTGGCGGTGCTCTGGACGAAGGGGAATTCTTTTACGTAATCTTCGATGGCCCCGATTTCCTGCATGACGGCGAAATCCGTAATCCGGTTCGTATCCCGGGCGGTGACGGCCAATTCGAAGGGGCGAAAGCCACTCAGTTCCCGCTCGAAGAAGAGGAAGTCTTCCGTGATCTTGCGGTCCCGGGGCAAGGTGGACTCGATGCGGTAATTGGTGGTAATCATGCTGATGCCAACCGCGCACAATACGGCAACCACGGCCGCACCAATTTTTATGGCACCTGGCCGCCGGCGCGTAAACTGATAGCCCGACTCCAGCAAGCGATCCCAGAACGCCTGTTGCCGCCCCAGCTTAACGATCTGATCCACGCTAAGAAAGCTCAGCAGGGACGTCGTGAACAAAATGACCGTGACGTAAGCCACCATCACGCCCAGGGCCGCGTTGATGCCGAAATTCCGGATGGGGTCGATCCGACTCGTCAGCAGGGTCGCAAAACCGACCGCCGTGGTGAGGGAGGTCAGCAGGGTCGCCAGACCGATTTCCTTGATGGCAATTTTGATGGCCGATTCCTTGTCCCGACCCGCCCGCAACTCGTCAATGTACTTGGACATAATGTGGATCACGTCGCTGGTGCCGACGATGATCATCAGCACCGGGTAGAGGGCCGCAATGGCATTCAGTTCCCGTCCGAGCAGGCCCAGCAGCCCCATAAAGAGCAGCAGGCCGAGACCGATGCTCGTCAGGGCCACGGCGATCCCGAGGGGCCGCCGGAAGAGCAGGAACATGATGAAGGCCACCAGCAATCCGGAGACGATGGCCGACACCGCCACTTCCCGCACCTGCATCTCCACCAGTTCCTTCTGAAAGTAGGCCGGACCGAGGTAATGATGATCGGGGAAATCGTACTGCTGGACCAGGTTTTCCAGCCCCGCCATCAAACTCCGACTTTCCTCCAGGCCAATCAAGCTCGGCGTCTTCAGGGCGATGACCAGGGCCGTTCCCCGTTTGTTGATCAGGTTGCCCACAAAGCGCTCGTCCTGCATGATTCTGGCGCTGTCGGAAGCGTAATAGGAGGGGTCATCCCGGTGAATGGCCGGAATCGTCGTAATGGCGAAGGGCGTTTTGACCGGGTAGCCGAAGGTCGTCAGGGACTGCATGCTTTCCACTTCGGGAAGCTCACGGGTAGCCAGGGCGAAATCGTGGGCCTGCGCCAGGAAGCTGCTGTCGAAGATGCTCGGCTCCCGCTCCAGGGCCACCAGCAGGAAATTGTCGTCTCCCTCAAACTCTTCGATGAACTCCAGGAAGAAGGCCAGGTCTTCGTCCCCGCGGGGAAAAAACTGCTGAAAATCGAAACTGAACTTCAGGTTGAAGCAGCCGTAAACCGCCGCGGCGGCAAAAAAGGCAAACAGGATTAGGACCGGGAGGCGGTACTGGCGCATGGGGATAAGGATTGGGTGAGCCACCGACTACGTCGGCCGCACAACTCCTCCCTAAAGCAGCGGTAGCGCAAATGGTTTTCCCGGCGGAAGACTTCCGGGCTATTTTTTACCTTTTCCGGACTGATCGCCCCCTTTTCCACCCCCGCGCTTGGGTCGGGGCTTCTTTTTGTACACCAGATGCATCCGGCTGGTAAGGGGATCGGCGGTATCTTCTTCGTAGCGTTCCCGGTTGAGGTAGGTCTCCCGGGCCAGGAAGAGGGCACTCAGGAATGAATCCGGACTGGCGGCGTTCTGCCCCACCAGATCGTAGGCCGTTCCGTGGTCGGGGCTGGTCCGGATGCCGGGCAATCCGGCGGTGAAGTTGACGCCCTTACCGAAGCTGAGGGCCTTGAAGGGGATCAGTCCCTGATCGTGGTACATGGCCAGTACGGCGTGGAATTTGAGGTGCTTTCCGCTGCCAAAGAAGCCATCGGCGGGGAAGGGGCCCATGGCCAGGATGCCTTCTTCCTTGGCGGCCTTCACGGCGGGACGGACGATGGTTTCGTCTTCCTTACCGATCCGTCCTTCGTCTCCGGCGTGGGGATTGAGGGCCAGCACGCCGATCACGGGGCGTTCGATGCCGAAATCTGCCCGCAGGCTGGCGTCCATGATGCGGAGCTTGTCCAGGATCCGGTTTTTGGTCACGGATTTCGCCACCTCCGAAACGGGGATGTGGTTGGTCACCACGCCCACCCGCAACTCGTCGGCGACCAGAAACATGAGGCTTTCCTTGACGTCCAGCTTCGCGGTCAGCATTTCCGTGTGCCCGGGATAGGGAAAATCGTCTTTGGGCATCACCGATTTATTGATCGGGGCGGTGACCAGGGCGTCGATGTTTTCCTCCTTAAGGTCCTCCACGGCGCGTTCCAGGGATTTGGCGGCGGCGCGGCCGCCGGCCTCGGTGGGTTGACCGGGGTTGAGGTCGATGCTGCCCTCCCAGGCCTCAATGAGGTTGATGCGGCCGTCTTCGGCCGCCTCTGGGTCCTGGATAATCTCAAAATTGAAGGCCCGATCCTCTTCCCCGCGGTAGTCCTTGAGGACTTGCGGGGTGGCGTAGATGACCGGAGTGACCAGGTCCAGCACCCCGGGTCTGCTCAGGGCCTTGACGACCACTTCCGGGCCGATGCCGTTCACGTCACCAATCGAAATACCAATGCGCAGCGGATCCATGCAACTAAGAGCTTGTTTGTTGGCGAAGGTAGCCCAACTATCGTAAGTTTGTGGCATGCGTCGTCATTACACCGTCATGCTTTCCCTTTTTGTGCTCCTTTTGGGCGGCAGCAGCTGTGGTGGCCCCGGCAACGAGGGCCTCAACGTGCGGCTGACGCTGGAGGAACGGGAGCAGGTGGACCGGATGGTCACCGCCCAGATGGACAGCCTCCGCCCCCTGATCGACAGCATCTGCCGGGTGACCTTTGACGACCAGGTGGCCCTGGCCACGGACAGCATCGTACAGCGACAACTGGAAGAAGAAGCCCGGCTGCGGGCCCGGATTCCCCAAACCCGCCGCCAATGATGCGCTCCGGCATTCATCCCGTCACCCTGGCGCTGATCCTACTGGTGATGGCCACCGCCTGCACGAACCGTTCCGTGGACTCCACCGCCCTGGTGGCCGAGAAGGTAGCCGAACGCGTCGCCGCCCTTTCGGACAAGCTGCGTAAGGACTGTCGGGAGGACGTAATCCAGACGGCCGCCCTGCGGGCCGACTCCCTGCTCATCGACCGTGCCCGCCGGATGCGCCGCATTGAGGGCCGTCCGCCAAAACCCACCCGGCCCGGGGCGCCGCCGGAGAAGGAGTTGTCCAATCCGCTGCCGCTGCGGCCGCTTTTCCCCTTCGAAATCCGCTTTGATCCCGAGTTGCGCGACAGCCTGCGGCTGGACAGCACTCTCCGCGACAGCCTGCTGCAACTCGGTATCCCCCAGGACAGCCTCCTGCCCATCATCCAGCAAATAATGCAGGATTCCACGATGGTGCGAGACTCGCTACCCTCGGTGGGTCCGTTGCGGGAGGAGTATTGAGAGGTTTTAGGATTGAGGACTTAAGAGGAAGGAATTGGTTTGGGCTAGGGACCGTGAAGCGCAGTGGAATACTTGGCTCAGCCGGTACAGGTACAAGGTCTAGCCTGCCTTAGCTCGGCCGACCACCCAGCTCGTGCTTCGCGTTTGGGCGGACGAGCGGGGAATCTCCCGGTCCTCGTAGCCGTCGCCGCTGGCCGCAGGTCGCGGTGCTGCTCCGAGGTCTCGGGAGAACGGGAGAACGACCCCGCGACACCTCGGAGCAGCTCACTGCGTTCGACAGCTCCGAGGAGCGCTACTTCCTTCTCTACTTATTTCCTTTGCCTAAACGACCGGCTTGCGGAGCAAGCCTTGTCCAAGGGTTTATCCTAAGCCTTAGCCTCCTCCTCAGCCTCCCTTCCTCCGGTCGGCGGACGAACCAGCTCGTGCCTCGCGGCTTGGCCGACAACCTGGCTCAACCTAAGTCCTGAAGCCTAAATCCTTCAACCTCAGCCTCCGCCTTAATCCTTAAACAACCCATACACCACCTTCCCCAAATACGCCCCTAACCCACTCTCCGCCAGCGCCAGGAAAGTAGTAAACTGGAGGAAGGTAATCGTACCTGGGCCCCGCAGGTTGAGTAGAAAAAGCAGCACCAGGGCATAGCCGATCACCAGCACGTAGGCCATGCGGGCGAAACTGGTGTTTACCCGTTTGTCTCCGGGCTTCAGGATGCCGCGGTGTTTGGTGGCATCCTGGACCATCAGCGTCAGGTGAGCGGCGAAGAGGGGCACCAACATGCCCACTACGGTGATGAATTGCTCGTTGGTGAAGGAGTTGGTACTCCAGAGCAGCGCGGCGAATCCGATGACCAGCCCCTTACCCAGGAGCAACATCCAGAACAGCCGTTTCTTCAGGCGATCTTCCGCCACGCCCTCGGGTTTCTTTTTTGCCGCGGCCAGCGCGGCGGCGTCGGGGAGCTGATCAATGAGGGTCAGTAATTTCAGGCTGATCGCGTTGCGGGTACGGGTCAGTTGTGCCGGATCGGCGGTGCCCATCACTTCCTGCTGGTGGTAGCCCGTGAGTTCTCCGGAATGGTTCAGTACCAGGCGGCGGTATTCCCCGTAGTCATCGCTGGCGGTGGCGTTGAGTAGTTTCTTACTGGCATCCTCCAGTCGGTTGGCCGCCACGAGGCGGCGGAGCTCGTCCTTAAATTCCTCCTGATTCATTATTGACAGTTGCGCAGCCGATTTTTCAGTTCCACGGTGAAGGCGTCAATGTAGCTTTTAATGGTCTCGTCGTAGTCCTTTTCCATACTGAGGTAGCCCCCCCGTTCTACGTTGGCGTAAAGTCCCGAGCCTACCTTGCCGTCAATATCTCCGGAAATGACGACGCCATTGGCGGATGGTAAATAGGTAAACAGGAAGGTCAGCAGCTCCCTTTTGGCCCAGGGACAATTGTAGCCACGCTTCTCCAGCCAGGGGCACAGCACGTTGGAGCCTTTAAGGACCTCCAGTCGCAGATCAATGATTTCGAAGCGAAGGTTTTCCTCGTCTTCCAGCACCCGAATCTCGGGCAATTTCCCGTTGTAGCCCGCATTCTCGTAGCGCTCGCGGGCGTAGTCCAGGATGCATTCGTAGGCTTTTTCCCGGTTGAGTTGCGCCTGGAAATCGGCGGTGCTGGGCGCCGCCCTTTCCCCAATGGCCCGGGGCATCAACTGAATTGGTTTGATGGGGGACTTTGGGTTGGACTCCTCCACCTGTACCCTACCGTCCTCGAAGTACGCTACCCGGGAAAAAAGGGGCTCCTTGCGCAGGTCGTAGGTATCGTACACCTGTACACTCAGGGCGGACTGCCGCACCTCCATCAGGTTGGCGGCCTTGTAGAACAGCTGTTGCTCCAGGCTGATCGCCGATTGTTCCTCAAAGCCTTCCTTGAGCGTTGTCCACTGATTGACGATCAGATCCAGATCGCTGGTTTTGAATTCCAGGTAAATGGCCAGTTCTTGTTCGCCGACGTCCAGTTCCCGGTACCGCAAATACTGTCCGATCCCCGTGTCGTCGAGCCATGCCTGGTAAAGGGCGGCCTGTTGCTCAAAAAAGGTGGAATCTTGCCGGAGGTCCTGATTTTTTTGGGCGCGAGCGCTGGTGCCAAGTAGCAGGGTGAAGAGCAGAAGAAGTGGGATGCTGCGCATGGTGGGTGGGTGTTGGTGTGATGAAATTACGGTTTTGGAAAGATATCCTTGTCTGTAGGGGATGTGACTGATGGCTACTCGCCGTGTTCGCGAGGCCCCAACGCGATGCAAAGCATCGGGTTGTGACCTCGCTCGGGTAGGAAGTCCCCTCCGGGGCCCCGTGCCAAACTTAGCGACTTAGTTGGCGTTGCGGGCGAGGCGGAAGCCGGCGGTATTGTTGCGTTGGGAGGGCCCGTTGTTAATACGATCAGCCACACGACAATACTGAGGGTTGCGGTACCAACTGCCGCCGCGAATAACGCGGAGAGAGCCCACTTTAGGCCCCTTAGGGTTTCTCCCCGGAGACTTGCCGTAATAATCCACGCCGTACCAATCCCAGCACCATTCCCACACGTTGCCGCTCATGTCCCCTAACCCTAGATTGTTGGCCCGCAGCATTCCCACCGGAGCCGTGCGGGCGTAGCCATCGGCCTCCCCGCTAATATTGGCGAACTGGGTCAGTTCCCCCTCGCTGGAGGTCCCCGCCCATTTTTCCCGCTTGCCGGCGCTGCGGGCCGCATATTCCCACTCCGCCTCCGTCGGCAGACGGTAACCGTCGGCCGTCCAGTCTGGGGTGACCGTGCTGCCACTCACCCGGTAGGCCGGCTTAAGTCCGTGCCGTTCACTCAGCCAGTTGCAGTAGGCCACTGCCCCGTACCAGCTTACCTCTACCACCGGGTGGTCGACCAGCTCTGCCTTGGGTACGTAGCTATTACCGGAGCCCGTTATACCCGCATCTTTGCTTCCAATTTCGTACCACTGAGTGCCACCCTGCTCCCGATTACCCAACGCGCTCAGGAACTCGGCGTATTCCCGGTTAGTCAATTCAGTCTTACTAAGGTAAAAATCAGATACCGTTACGGAGTGTAACGGTTTTTCATCCTCGTCTCCATCCCCAAACTGGTCCCCCATCTGGAAGGTGCCGCCGGGGATGAAGACCATGTTGTCGGGGGGTGGGTTACGAGTAGTAGTATTCCGTGCCGTACGATTTACAACCGGTGGTGGGGGTGGCGGCGGAACTATGCCCTTGGTCACAAACACAAAACTCCCCTCCTCGTGCCCGATCAGTCTCCCGTGGTGGGGTACCGGGCTGACGCGTTCCATCCGAGCCAAAAGGTCCTCGTAAGTAACCAGGCCATCGCCGCTACCGTAGGCAGCACGGAGAGTGTTTAGAAAACCCAGCGCGAAAGGGGAGCCACCAGACCGACTCGGCGTGCGTTCTTTAGCCCCGGAAGTTAGCAAGAGCCTAGATTTATTCCGTAGCTTCCGAGCGATCAGGTTTTGCCGCTCCGTATCCGCCGTCACGCCAGCCCGTGAAAAGGTCCTGCCCTTGAAGGCTATCTTGGCATCAATGGTGCCCGAATAGCAGGCGTCAATCGCCAGCAAAATATGCCGACAGGGTATCTCGGTCACAATGTTTCCGAGAGTTGTCAGGTCAATACTCCGACCAGCATAGGGCACGAAATACCCCTTCACTTCAAATTCATCGAATTCTCCGTGACCGGAGAAAAAGACGAGCAATTGATCGTCATGGCCAAAGGTCTTTCTCCGGTATTCGCGCAGCTTCTCGTAAATTTTGGTCCGGGAAGGATTTTTCACCACCTCCGTGGAAAAGCCATACATGTCCTTCAGCTCGGCGGATAGCTTTTCTGCACTGGCGATGGGGTCTGACAGATTATCGTATCCCGTGACCTGGGAGTAATTATCCACAGCAAAGAAGATGGCGTAGTCTTTGGCGGGCAGGGAAAATGCCAGGGCCATCAACGGGATCAAAAAACAAATTCTGGGGGAGATCATGGTGTGGAGGTGTTCCGGACAAAAATAGAAGAAAATGGAATATTTACCCGTCACCCGGGAACGGCCCCGGAATGAATGAAGGATTTAGCGTAGGGTAGTCCCATCAACGTTGAGCAGATCGGCAGCACTTGTCTTTTCCCTTCGCTGCCGGGAGCGCGATTCGACGTGCAACTTCTCCACCAGGAGGGGTTTACCTGTCTGGCCCCGGAGGGGTCCTCCTCCCTGAGTGTGGTCTGCAAGCCGATGCCTGGCATCGGCTCAGGGCCTCGCGACATTGACAGAGCCCCAAAACTCCCCAGCCCTATCCCGCCACCCGCCCAGCGCTGGCTACCGCCGCGCTCCGGCTCGGTCGGCGCCGGGCCGGCTCGTAGCTCATCGCGCTCACTTTGAACTGCGGGCGAGGCGGAAGCCAACGCTATTGCTGCGATTGGAAGGCCCGTTACTGAAACGATTGGCCGTGCGGCAACCCTGGGGGCTGCTGCCCCAGCTACCGCCGCGAATAACGCGGTAAGTACCCGTACTAGGTCCTCTGGGGTTACTGCCCGGTGATTTTCCGTAGTAGCCACTGGCGTACCAGTCCCAGCACCATTCATTTACGTTGCCGGTCATATCCGCCAAGCCATAATTTCCCTGAGGAAACTTTCCCACCGGACTGGTGCCGTGATACCCATCATTGTAGCCCGTGAAGATCACCGAGCCTTCTGACCAGTTGCCCGACTCATCCGCTACGTTACCGTTGGGTTCCCCGGTGCCCCAGGCATAGAGGTGGTCTCTGCCACCGCTGCGGGCCGCGTACTCCCATTCCGCTTCGGTGGGCAGGCGGTAGCCGTTGGCCCCCCAATCAGGCGTCACCTCATCACCCACTAGGGTGTACACTTCCTGCAGTCCATGTTCGCGGCTCAGCCAGTTACAGTAGCGTACCGCGTCGTTCCAGCTTACGTGAATCACGGGGTGATTGTAGTCGCTTTCCGGACGTTCCTTGAAAAAGGGTCCGTACCGCCAGTTGGTACCAGGCTGTTTTTCCCATTTTCCTCCCGTCCATTTGTAGCTACCCCCGTCACGCTCGGCCTCCGTTACGTAGCGGGTGGCATCCACGAAGGTGGCAAACTCAGCTACGCTCACCTCGGTGCGGGCCAGGTAAAAATCGGAAAGGGCTACGGTGTGGACCGGTTTCTCGTCATCCTCCCCCATCTCATCCTCTACCGTATCCCCCATCCGGAAAGTACCACCGGGTATGAAGACGAGAAAGTCCGGAATTTTTGTGCCTGTTCGGGTTGGGGCTGGAGCCGTCGGAATTTTATCCAGTGCCGTGCGGGCGGCCCCACGGTAGTGGCCATTGGGGAAGCTGTTCAGGTAGTACTGGTAGGCAGCCATACTTTTTTGCTGCCGGGCAAAATCCCAGGCCCGCTGGTCCTGGAGATCAATACTGGGACCGGTATTCTTACGAAAGAATAAGAACCGGGAAGCCGACTCATCCCCGCCAAACTCCCCGCCGCCGGGGATGGGACTGGCTTGCTTCAGGTAAGTCCCCAGCAGTACGTCATGGGTTAGATATCCCGTCTGGGAGCGGTGGCTGCGCAGGGCCAGCAGGAACTTCCTGGCTAGGGTGGAGTTATCGGGCGTCTCGTTGCCCTGGGCGTCGGAGGTGATAAATAGGCGGGCCCGATACGCCTGGTGATCCAGCAGAATCTGGTCTTTGGTGTTGTCCCCCTTCCGGGAGAAGTCCCGGCCATTTTTCCCGAAATCAGGGTCAAAGGTCGCCGAGTGGCAGGCATCTACCGTCACCAGAATATGCTGGCAGGCAAAGCCGTTGATCTCATCCCGCCAGTAATCGTATTCCAGTCCGGTGCGGTGCACAATACTGGGGTCTACGTCTCTAGGCATGAAGTAGCCATTGCGCCCCCTCATCGTGCCGTGTCCCGTAAAAAAGATCAGCAGCTGCCCCTTCTGGTCAAAGGCCCCGCTGGCAAATTTCGCCTTGTATTCCGCCAGTTTCTCCTCGATGGTCACCAGTGTTGGGTTCTCCACCACCTCGGTCCGGAAACCGTATTTGTCCCGCAGCTCCTTCGCAATTTCCCGTGCGTTCTGGATCGGGTTGCGCAGATTCGTCATCCGGTCGTAGTCATTGACGGCGAAGAAGAGGGCGTAGTCCTTGGCGGCGAGGGTCGCCGCCAATATCAGAAACACAAAACAGAAGAAAAATCGTGGAGAGGCCATGGTGTGGAGGTGTTTCGGACAAAAAAAGAAGAAAATGGAATATATCCTAGCGGCCAAAACGCCTCCTAATTTCACTTGCCCACTCCCGAGCGGGAGCATTTAAACACATTTGGGTAGCTGCCGATCCCTATTCTTTTCCCTTACTGCGAAAGCCAGTCGACGTGCAACGTCTCCACCAGGAGGGGTTTACCTATCTGGGCCCCGGAGGGGTCCTCCTCCATAAGCGTGGTCTGCAAGCCGATGCCGGGCAGCGGCTCAGGGCCTCGCGACATTGATAGAGCCCCAAAAACTCCCCAGTCCAATCCCGCCCCCACCGGGCGCTGGCTACCGCCGCGCTCCGGCTCGGTCGGCGCCGGGCCGGCTCGTAGCTCATCGCGCTCACTTTGAACTGCGGGCGAGGCGGAAGCCAACGTACCTGTTGCGATCGGAAGGCCCGTAATTGCTACGACG
This sequence comes from Lewinella sp. W8, assembly GCF_004375085.3. Taxonomy (GTDB): domain Bacteria; phylum Bacteroidota; class Bacteroidia; order Chitinophagales; family Saprospiraceae; genus Neolewinella. The sequence goes on along the minus strand of NZ_SNAQ03000016.1, from coordinate 153,212 downwards.
GGCCGTGCGGCAAATCTGGGGGTAGAAGTTCCAGCTACCGCCGCGAATAACGCGGAAAGTACCCGATCCCGGGCCTTTCGGATTACTGCCCGGTGATTTTCCGTAGTAGTCACTGGCGTACCAGTCCCAGCACCATTCCCAGACGTTGCCGCTCATATCCGCCAGGCCCAGGTTGTTCGCCCGCAGCATTCCCACCGGAGCCGTCCGGGCGTAGCCGTCGGCATCACCATCGTAGTTGGCAAACTGTCTCAAGTCTTGTTCACTGGAAGTCCCCGCCCACTTTTCCCGTTTACCACCGCTGCGCGCCGCGTACTCCCACTCCGCTTCCGTCGGCAGCCGGTAGCCATTGGCCGCCCAGTCGGGGGTGACCGCCGTGCCGCTTACCCGGTAGACCGGGGTCAGTCCGTGCCGCTCACTCAGCCAGTTGCAGTAGGCCACCGCCCCGTACCAGCTCACTTCCACCACCGGATGATCGTCCATACTCGCCTTGGGTACGTAACTGTTGCCGGAGCCGGTGATGCCCGCGTAACTACTTTCAATATCGTACCACTGGGCACCTCCCTGACGCTGGTTACCCACCGCACTCAAAAACTCCGCGTATTCCCGGTTGGTCAGCTCGGTGCGGCTCAGGTAAAAGTCGGAGACCGTTACGCTGTGTACCGGCTTTTCGTCATCCTCGCCATCGCCAAACTGGTCGCCCATCTGAAAGGTGCCGCCGGGGATGAAGACCATGTTGTCAGGTGCCTCCATTTCTATCTCATCCGGATCTACTTCTTCAATTGTAGGAGGCGACTGCGGCACCGAAGGGGGCGTCTCCTCCTTACAATTCATCATGAAGAGCTGCTCCCGCACGAGGTCTGCGTAAGGGCTATCGGGATAATCTTCGTTAAACTTCTTATAGGTACCACAATCACCCCGAGTCTTCGCGTTTTGCCAGGCGGCCAACATTCGCTCTTCTTTCTCGCATGAATTAATTTTCGTTCGGGCCATACTTGCGAAGTCCCCTCTGGGGTGTTTCTGTAAGTAGGTGCGGTAACCCGAACAGTTATCCTGTGCCTCCGCAATACGCCAGTCCGTTAAATCAGACTGCACTCCCGAAATATCACCCTGGGCCTGTTTCCGGAAAAACAGAAAGCGAGAAGCCGGTTCATCGCGACCAAAGTCGCCACCACCAGGAACCGGAGCAGCTGCCTTCAAATAACCCGCGTATAGCTCACTGGCAGAGAGGTAGCCGTTGGCGGTGCGGTGGGTCCGTAGGCCGAGTAAGAATTGCCGGGCCAGAGTGGAGCGGTCCGGCGTCTGGTCGTTGACCCCATCCGAGGTAAAGAACAGTCGGGCCCGGTAGCTTTGGTAATCCAGCCGTACCTGATCTTTGGCTTGATCACCCCGGCGGCCGAAGTTCCGATCGGTCTTATTGCGCCAGTTCGGATCGAAGGTGAGGGAGTGGCAAGCATCTACCGTCACCAGAATGTGCTGACAGGCGATTTGGTCAATTTCGTTACGCCAGTAATCGTATTCGATCACCCGTTCGTACAGCTTGCTCGGATTACCGTCTTTCGGAATGAAATAGCCGTTGTTCCCCCGTTGTACTCCGTGGCCACTGAAAAAGATCAGGAGTTGCCCCTTTTGATCAAAGGCCCCCGAGGCAAAGCGCTGCTGGTATTCCTGAATTTTCCCCGCAATCTCGGCAAAGGTAGGGTTCGGCACCACCTCAATCTGGAACCCATAATTGTCCCGCAATTCATCGGCGATCGCCGTAGCGTTGTCAATCGGGTTGGTGAGCTTTGTCATGTGCTGATAGTCCTCCACAGCAAAGAAGATAGCGTAATCCTTAGCGGGCAATACACCCACCAGCAGGAATAAAGCAAGGAAAAAGAAAAAGCGTGGCAAGGTCATGGCGCGGAGACGTTCCAAACAAATATAGTGGGAATGGAAGTATTTGCTCGCCCTCCGGAAACCACCTCCTAGTACTTGATTTTACCCCGAGTCGGAGCATTTGAACAAATTTTAGCGGGCTGCTGATCCCTATTCTTTCCCCTTACGGCGAAAGCCAGTCGACGTGCAACGTCTCCACCGAAGTAAACGCCGAAGGGCCTGTCCCCAAAAAATGAGCGGGTAGGACCTCGCGGTGCTGCTCATTAAAAATTACCCACCCTAGTAAACATTGCGGGCAATTCGAAACCCAAATAGGATACTGCCTGACAGGGGGTTGAAATCATAACGACTTGTCGTGCTACAATCCTGCAGGTAGTCCCAGTAGCTCCCCCCGCGCAAAGCGCGGTTTGTTCCCGTACTGGGTCCCCGGGGGTTATCTTGTGGAGACTGCTTATAATAATCCCCCGCGTACCGATCCCAGCACCATTCCCAGACGTTGCCAGACATGTCCGCCAGTCCCAGGTTATTGGCCCGCAGCATCCCCACCGGCCCCGGACCGGCTTCCTTGCCGCCATATTTGGCGAAATCCGCGATGTCTTCCTGACTGAAAGTACCCGCCCATTTTTCCCGCTGGCCGCCACTGCGGGCCGCGTATTCCCACTCTGCCTCGGTGGGCAAGCGGTAGCCGTTGGCGGTCCAGTCGGCCGTGACCGTAGTGCCACTGACCCGATACACTGGCTTTAGCCCGTGTTGCTCGCTCAACCAGTTGCAGTAGGCAATCGCCCCGTACCAGTTGACCGTGGCTACCGGATGGTCACCCATCCCTTCCTTTGGCGTAAAGCTGTTGCCCGATTCGTTGATGTTTGCATTTTCGGTGGTGAGACACCACTTCTTTCCTCCCTGCTCCTGGTTACCCACGGCACTCAAAAACTCGGCGTATTCCCGGTTGGTTACTTCGGTTAGGCCCAGGTAGAACTCCGTCAAGCTTACGGGGTGCACGGGCTTTTCGTCTCCAGATCCTCCACCGAATTGGTCGCCCATTTGGAAGGTACCACCGGGGATCAGGACCATGTTCTCGGGGGGTGGAATGACACTACTGCAGTTGAGCGCCCTTAGGCGATCCAGCAATAGCGACGCATAAGGACTTTCGGGATAATCAGCAAGGAACTGCAGGTAGGCTTCACAATCGTCCCGTCGCTTAGCGGTTTGCCAGGCGGTAAACATCCGCTCCTCCGCTTCACAAGGTTCCAGTTTTTGTCGGGCTGGCTCCACGAAATCACCGTTGGGGTGCTTTTCCAGATAGGCTTTGTATGCCGGACAGGAATCTTCGGATTGTGCCCGCTGCCAATCACTGAGGTCCGTCTTGATTTCCTCCGGATCACGCTCTAAATTTTGGTAGAAAAACAAAAATCGGGAGCCCGGATCATCGCTACCGAAATCACCCCCTCCAGGAACGGGGGCGGAGGCCTTGAGGTAATCCGCAAAAAGCACACTAGCCGATAGGTAGCCGTTGGCGCTGCGGTGCGTCCGCAAGCCATTCAAAAATTGCCGTGCCAGGGTCGAACGGTCGGGGGTTTCGTTGTTCTCTCCATCGGAGGTGAAGAACAGCCGGGCGCGAAAGCTTTTATGATGCAGACGCACCAAATCTTTGGCCTGATCCCCGCGTCGGCCGAAGTTGCGATCAGTTTTATTACGCCAATTCGGGTCAAAAGTGATGGAGTGGCAAGCGTCAATCGTGACCAGAATATGCTGACAAGCGATCTGGTCAATTTTGTTGCGCCAGTAATCGTATTCAATAACCCGTTCGTAAAGCTTGCTGGGGTCACCATCTTTGGGGATGAAGTAGCCATTGTTTCCCTCCTGTACCCCGTGACCACTAAAGAAGATCAGCAACTGCCCCTGCTGATCATATTCCCCGGAGGCGAAAAGCTGCTCGTATTCATGAATCTTACTCGCAATGTCCGCAAAGGTAGGATTGGATACCACCTCCGTACGAAACCCATAGCTATCCCGTAACTCGTCAGCAATTTTAGTGACGTTGTCAATCGGATTGGAAAGGGGAGCCATGTGCTCGTATTCCTCCACCGCAAAGAAGAGGGCGTAGTCAGTAGCCGTAACGGGCAGGGCCAGCAGTAGCCACGGGGCTAGGAGAAAATAAAACCGTAAATTCATTAGATAGGGGATAAGGCTACTAAAGATAGGGGATTCGCCGTACACCCTCAGTATATCAGCCTTTGGCGCGCGTCGACCTCGGCAAGTCCGGAGCTAAAACTATTACTTGGACGGTCCCAGCCCTTAGCGGTGGGTGTCGCTTGGATAATTGATCAATACAATCCCGGTGGCCCCTAATAACTTATGGGCGAGGGACCGTGAAGCGCAGCGGAATACTCGGCTCAGCCGGTACAGGTGCAAAGTCTTGCTTGCGGAACAGAATTTTAATTCGGCCGACCAAGCCGGTCCTTAGAAGAAAGGATGCTACATTTCGGGGCAAGGCATAGATATATGAAAACTTGAGGAACCGCCTCCAGTGGGAGGCATTTGACGTGGAACGTCTCAATCCGATTGGGCCCCGGAGGGGTCCTCCTCCATGAGCGAGGTCTGCAAGTCGATGCTCGGCATCGACTCAGGGCCTCGCGACAAAGAAAGTATCCAAGAACACTCCGGGCCAGCACATAGCCTTTTCTGCCTTAGCCTAAACGACCGGCTTGCGGAGCAAGCCTTTCCCGAAATCCCTCTCTCTGGATTTCGCTTTCCGGCTCCGAGGAGCGCTGCTTCCTTTTTCATTCTTTCTTCTTCCTCTTCCTTCTCCTCCACCTCAGCCCTATCCTTAATCCTGAAGCCTTCATCCTTAATCCTAAATTTTTTTAACCTTACTGTAACCTTTTCCGAAAACTACGGTACCCCCATCGAAACCACCGCAGAACAACCCCGTAAATGCGAACCGACGAAACCATTATGCAGTCCGTTGCCGACGGAGATCTCGCCCAGCTGGGGGAGCTCTACGGTCGCTACCGCGACCAGTTGTACGGTTTCCTGGTGCGCCGGACGCGGGACGCCGGAAACGCCGAAGACCTCCTCCAGGTCACCTTCGAGCGCATCCTGAAGTATCGCCAGTCCTACCAGTCAGAGAACAGCTTTCGGGCCTGGATGTATGCGGTGGCCCGTAACGCCCTGACCGATCAGCAAAAGCTGAATGGTCGGATGCCCCGACGCAACGGCGTCGACCTCGGGCAACTCCCCCTGGCCTCCCCCTCAGTCCAGACCGAGTGGATGGATCAGGAAACCCGCAACCAGGGCAAAGCCGCCCTGGCGGCCCTGCCGGCCAGCTACCGCGAGGTAGTGGACCTGGCGTGGAAACGCGGACTGAAATACCAAGAAATCGCCGAGGTTCTCGGCATCACGGAGGCTAACGTCAAGGTGCGCATGCACCGGGCCACGAAGCAACTCCGCGTGAACTACCAAAAATTAAACCACTGATGGACGTCTTTGACACCACGGATCTGATCGATTACCTCGGTGGGGAGCTCTCCACCGAACGCCACCGGGCCCTCGAAGCTCGGCTGGCTACCGACGAGGCACTGCGGGAGGAATTGGCCGACCTGCGGGCCCTGCAGTCCGACATCCGCGCCATCCCCGAGCCGCGGCCCTCGGCCGCGGCGGACACCCGCTTCGCCGAAATGCTGGCCCGGGAGCAGGCCAAACTGGCTACCACCAGCACTACTCCTAACCACGGGCAGCCCCCGGCCCGCGTACGCCGACTCCCCCAGTGGGCCGCGGCCGCCGCAATCCTCCTGCTGGCCTTCGCCGGGGGGTGGCTCCTGCGGGGTGCCGGACAATCCGATACCGAACGACAACTGGCCGCCGCCCGCGAACTGATGCTCGACCTGATGAAGGACGACCGCAGCAGCAAGCGCATGCAGGCCACTACCGTAACCCTTGACCTGCCCGTGGCCGACCCCACGGTCATCGAAAACCTCGCCTACCTGCTGCAAAACGACGAAAACCCCAACGTGCGCCTCGCCGCCCTCGACGCCCTGCGCCGATTTTCCGACCTCCCTCAGGTCCGGGAAGAACTGCTCCGGGCACTGGAAACGAGTCCGCCCGAAGTGCTCCGGTTCGAGCTGATCGAGACCCTGGTGCAACTGGAAGAAAAACGGGTACTCCCCATCCTCGAAGAAATGATTGACGCCGACAGCTTACCCCAACCGGTGCGGGACGCCGCCCAGATGGCCAGCTTCAAGCTGATTTAAACCGTGACCCTCGGTCACCCTCCTCAATAACCCCCCGTTCCCGAAAATTTGCGGGACGACAAAGTGAAATACCATGAAACTTCAAACGATTCTATTCTCCTGTCTTTTTCTCTTTTCCCTCGGCCTCGCGGCCCAGTCCGAATACAAGGTAGCCGCCTCCGGTAAAACCATTGAGTTCAGTGAACTGGACGATCTGACCATCGTCGGCGTCGCCGGCTCGGAAATGATCATCAGCCGCAGCATGGACGATGAGGGCGACAAAAAAGAAGACCCCCGCGCCAAGGGCCTGAAGAAAATCAGTGCTTCTGGCCGACAAGACAACACCGGTTTTGGCGTGTCCGTCCGCACGGAAGGGAACGTAGTCACGGTCGAGCAAGTCGGCAAAAGTAACGGGGCCATCGTGATTCAGGTTCCCAACTCGGCCGCCGTTAAGGTCAAGCAGTCCACCTACCGGGGGACGGACCTCAAGGTATCCGACTTCAGTGGCGAGCTGAACGTCAGTATGCACTACCATCAGGTGATGCTGGACAATTGCACCGGCCCCCTGGCCGTCAATACCATCTACGGCGGCATCAAGGCGATGCTCAACAAAGCCCCCACCAAGGAAATCCGCCTCCATTCCACCTACTCCAACGTGGAACTGCAGATGCCCAACAGCACGAAGGCCAACCTCCGACTGTCCACCAGCTACGGCAGCATGTACACCGACTTCGACGTACAGGTCAAGGGCGGTAGTGAGCTCGGCGACGATGAAGGCAACCTGACTGGCCTCATCAACGGCGGCGGAGAACTGATCTCCCTGCGGGCAACCTACAAAAACATCTACCTTCGTAAAGGGTAATACCCAGCGGGCACCGGGGGCATTCCCCCTGTCCCTGGTGCCTACTTGCTAATCCTCGACGGTTGATTGATTTCCGTCGGATTCTTTCCTCCCCGGTCGACGGATGATTATCCGTCGCAACCGCAAATAACCCAACCCATGTTTCGCCTCCTGTTCTCCGGCCTGCTGATGCTGGCCACTAGCTACTGCTTTGCCCAAACCGACCAGACCATTCCCCTGGAAGGTGCCACCAAAGTCCACATTTTTGCCGCCTTCAGTGGGGTAGAAATTACGACCAGCCCGGTTCGCGAAGTATCCCTCACCCACATCCTCTCCGTCGACGGAGAAGATCGCCCCGACCTCCGGGAACTGAGCGTTGAACGTTCGGGAAATACCCTGACCATCCGGGAAGTAAAACCCACGGCCAAGCTCATCAACCGGGAATCCGGCGGAGGTAACGTTACGACCTTCCACAGTGAAGACCGCAGCCAAAACTACTATCGATCGGGGCAGGACATGACCGTGGTGGAAGCCATTCTCAAGGTCCAGGTGCCAGCGGGCGTAGCGGTGACCGTAGAAACCGTCTACGGGGGCGTTAAAGCCACTAACGTGCGGGGATTGACCGAAGCGAAGGCCAAATACGGTGCCATCGACGTAGTCTTTACCGAAAGCACCCGCTTCGGCCAGCTCAAGCTGAACAGTGAGTACGGTGCCGTGGACCTGACGGTTCCCCGCGGTTTCAGCGGGGAGGTGGACCTCACCACCCAGTACGGCAGTCTACTGACGGACCTCGACATTGACGTCGACACGGAACGCAGCAAGGAAAAGAATTTTTACCAGCACGTAGTGGGAAGCGTTGGCGGCGGCGGTGCGCTGGTGCAGTGCAAAACCCCGTACGGCAATGTCTACTTGAGGGAAGCCCAGTAAGCACTTCCCACACCAACCCTATAAGGATTATTGGTCTCTATTAATTATCGGTATTTAGTTGTCCTCCTGGGCCTGGGTCTATTTCTGATTGCTGGAACCCGGTGGCCCAGGAGGTTTCGATTTTTCCGCTCGGCTAACCAGTCAGTGCGCCTCGCGCCTACCCGAACACACTTCTTCTCTCACGACCGGCCTGCGGAGCAGACCTCTTCCACGACCGAATCGTGTTTGCCCGACCAAGGAGGGCGCAGGGTTTTTATGGGAAGATATCCGGCGCCGTCATTGACTCGACGTGGAACGTCTCAACCATCGGGGTGCACCTCCCTCGGACCACGAAGCGTGCAACAAGCGCAGCGCGTTGCTCCTTTGTGTGTCCTTACCGGCTTAATTTACCCTTCTCTCACGACCGGCCTGCGGAGCAGACCTCTTCCACCTCCAGCTGGTGCTTGCCCGACCAAGGAGGGCGCAGGGTTTTTATGGGAAGATATCCCGCGCCGTCTTGGCTCGACGTGAAACGTCTCAACCATTTTGGGGTGCGCTGCCCCCGGACCACGAAGCGTGCAACAAGCGCAGCGCGTTGCTCCTTTGTGTGTCCCCACCGGCTTAATTTACCCTTCTCTCACGACCGGCCTGCGGAGCAGACCTCTTCCACCTCCAGCTGGTGCTTGCCCGACCAAGGAGGGCGCAGGATTTTTATGGGAAGATATCCCGCGCCGTCTTGGCTCGACGTGGAACGTCTCGACCGTTGGGGGAGCAAGCCTTTTCCGGTGTCTTCTCCTACACCGCAGCCTCCGCCACCTCGGCGTTGACCAGGCCATCTTCCCCGATCTCCCCCAGCTTCATGTCCACCAGGTGATTGATCCAGCTGTCTTCGGCGGGGAAGGACACCCGGACGTAATTATCCGTGAATCCCTGGAGAATGCCCTCCTCTTTGGATTTCTCCAGCAGCACGGGGCGAACGTCTCCGGCGTAGGCTTCGTAATGGGCGCGGCGCTTTTTCTCGCTGAGGATATTGAGCATTTTGTTCCGGCGCTTGCGTTCGGCCATGGGCACCGCGCCGTCCATTTCGGCGGCGGGGGTGTTGGCCCGCTCCGAATAGGTAAAGACGTGGAAATAACTGACGTCCAGCTCCTGCACGAAGCGGTACGTTTCGAGGAAATCTTCTTCCGTTTCTCCGGGGAAGCCTACGATGAGGTCTACGCCAATACAGGCATGTGGCATGACCTGCTTAATGTGGGCTACACGCTCGGCGTAGAGTTCCCGTTTGTAGCGCCGCCGCATCTGGGCCAGTTGCTTGTTGTTGCCGCTCTGGAGGGGCATGTGGAAGTGGGGCGCGAAGCGCTTACTCTGGGCGACGAAATCGATGATTTCGTCCGTGCACAGGTTGGGCTCGATGCTGGAGATGCGGAAGCGGGTGATGCCCTCCACCTCGTCCAACGCCCGGGCCAGGTCCACGAAGAGCGCCTCCTTACGGGGGCGTTGGCCTTCGATGACGGAGGTTCCGTTTCCGAAATCACCGATGTTGACGCCGGTTAGCACGATTTCTTTGACGCCGCGGGCGGCGATGGCCTCAGCGTCCGCTACGATTTGCTCCACGGTACTGCTCCGGCTTTTTCCCCGGGCCAGCGGGATGGTGCAGAAGGTGCATTTGTAGTCGCAGCCGTCCTGCACCTTGAGGAAGGAGCGCGTCCGGTCGCCAAAGCTGAAGGAGCTGATGAAGGTATCGGCTTCCTTGACTTCTCCGGCCCGCACCATACCCTTTCCGGCACCGGTACCGATGCCGTCGATGTACTCCAGGATGCGGAATTTCTCGGCCGCCCCGAGCACGAGGTCTACCCCTTCGATGTCGGCGATTTCTGCCGGCTTGAGCTGCGCGTAGCAGCCCACCACCACAATCTTGGCACCTGCGTTCGCGCCCAAAGCACGACGGACGATATTGCGGCACTTCCGGTCGGCAAAATCGGTTACCGAGCAGGTATTGATGACCACGACGTCCGCGCCCTGGCCAAAGTCTACCTCCTGGTACCCGGCGTCCGTAAACTGCCGGCCGATGGCCGAGGTCTCGGAGTAGTTGAGCTTACAGCCCAGGGTGTAGAAGGATACCGTGCCGATGGTTGCCATGTGGGGGAAGAATGAAGGAGGAAGTATAAAGAATGAAGTAGGAAGACAGAAGAATGAAGCGGTGACGGATACAGCCGTCGAAAGGGAAGAACTAACTTAACGCGCAGGAGTAAGGTCTGGTTTTGGCGGCGAAGCCTTTATGCGACTAGCACTTTGGGCAACGGCCCCGAGGTCCGTAACTCGTTGGGATCGTCGATTCAAAATGAATGCAACGGCGTGCGGGTGCAAAGATCGTTAGTATGGTCGGGGTGAACAAGGAATGTCAAGCCAACTTGGAGCGTACACTCTTAACTTCGGGCTAATTTTCCTTGAGTAACTTTGCGCGCCTATGTATAAAGGTAAGAAAGTCGTAGTGGTGATGCCGGCCTACAATGCCGCGCTGACCCTGGAGAAAACGTACGGGGAAGTCCCCCGCGATCTGGTGGATGAGGTCATCCTTTGTGACGACGCCAGCGGAGATGACACCTCGGCGCTCGCCAAACAACTCGGGGTGGACCACGTGATCACCCACAAAAGGAACAAGGGATACGGCGGCAACCAGAAATCGCTCTACAACAAGGCCCTCGAAATTGGGGCGGACATCGTCATCATGGTGCACCCCGATTACCAGTACACCCCCCTGCTGATCCCCTCCATGGTGAACATCATCGGCGAAGGGCTTTATCCCGTCGTGCTGGGGTCCCGCATTCTGGGCAAAGGCGCCCTGAAGGGAGGCATGCCACTGTACAAATACGTGGCCAACCGCTTCCTTACCGCCACCCAAAACCTGCTGGTCAACTACAAACTCAGCGAGTACCACACCGGCTACCGGGCCTTCAGCCGGGAGGTGCTGACGACCATCAACTTCAACGCCAACGACGACGACTTTGTCTTCGACAACGAGATGCTCTCCCAGATCATCTACCACGGTTTCGACATCGCCGAAGTGACCTGCCCCACCAAGTACTTCGAGGAAGCCAGCTCGATCAACTTCCGGCGCAGCGCCAAGTACGGCCTCGGCGTCCTGCGGGTCTCGCTGATGCACCGGCTGGCGAAGTGGGGGGTGGTGAAGCCGGGGATTTACCAGGATTGAGGATTAAGGCTTGAGGATTAAGGAAGAGATTGAAAACCCAACAGAGTGAAGAACACCTTCCACCACTTATTCATGGCACCTTTGGATGTACCTAAGAGTCGTCAGGAAATGATGGACCTGATTAAAATGACCATCGTTTCCCCAGAAATTGCATCCGAACTACCCGACTTGTCGGTGCTTGAATACGATGAACGGGGCCACTTAGCATCTGCTTATGAAGTAGATGACCTTATGGAGAAGCACTCGATATCACTAGCCGATGAAATTATCGGAATGCCTTATGAGGAACATCCCCCGCATGTCCCTCAAGTTTTAATTAAATCACCAGTACCTACTGGAATCACCATTGGAGGCACAAATGAAACCATCACTTTACCAAACTCAGGACCGATTAGCGTTCCTTTTCAGTACATCGGAAAAGTTAGGCGAAATACTCCGGAGCTTTTCTGGCTACCCTTTGAAGAGCTCGAAATAATTTATCCTCTACTCTCCACAATAGATGGCTATATCTTCCTTGACTATACCAAACCCGATGCCCCGGTATTACTTGAGGTAGCTGGAGCAATTTATAATGAAGACTACTACAAAGACTGGCCTATTTCCGCTAGACTCCAATACAAGGAGGTTCACCTACAATCAATCTCTCTGAAAATGGCTCAAGACGCTGAAGAAAGAGGAGAATACCTGGAAGAGTTTGGCAACCTTGGCATTCCCTACTGGCAACAAGACTATCAACTACCCTATTGTCCAAAATCAGGGAGGTTAATGAAACTCATTGCTTCCTTTACTACCTATGGGTCTATCCCTTTGTTACATAGCGATTACCAATTCAGTGACCCTTCTAAGAATAACAATATCGCCCACCTTTCCTTTTGGGGCAGCGGCACCCTGAACATTTTCATGGAGCCCGAAACCAAAATAGTGGGCATGATCGTACAGGGTAGCTAACCAGCAACTCAGTAACTAGCACCCAGCAACTCCTCAACCAGCAACCAGCAACCAGTACCTCCCATGATTCCACTCAAAGGTTTACTTTTCGACTTAGACGGCACCCTCGTTGACAACATGATGGTTCACCACCGCGCCTGGCAACGAAAGTTGCGGGAACTGGGCCTGGACTACAGCCTGGAGCGCGTGAAGGAGGAAATCCACGGCGTCAACCTGGAGATCCTGGAGCGACTCTTCGGGGATCGGTTTACGCTGGAGGAGTGCAAGCAGATTGCCTGGGATAAGGAAGCCGCCTACCGGGACATCTTCGCCAGCGAGCTGCACGACCGTACCGTGCCCGGCGCGCTGGACTTCATCCGGCGGGCGCACGAGTTGGAGGTGCCCATGGCCATCGGGACGGCCGGCCCGAAGGAGAATGCCTACTTCGTCTTAGATGGACTTGGTCTGACCGAACTGATGGGGCACGTCGTTCATTCCGGCATGGTGAGCCGGGGCAAACCGAACCCGGAAGTGTTTGCCCAGGGCGCGCACGCCCTGGGCGTGCCCCTGGAGGAATGCGTCATCTTCGAGGACAGCGTCACCGGTGCCCAGGCCGCCAATAATGCGGGCTCGCCGGTAATCGTGCTGACCACCACCCACCAGGAAGAGGAGTTCACCGCCCAGCGGGTGGATGCCTTCCGGCCCGATTTTCAGCAGCTGCGAGTCGTAGTCCAATCGGGAGCGTTCTTTCTTGAGTATTAGGTCCAATGGTCGGCAGGCGACACCGGTCGGGGCAACCTGCGGGGAAGCACGCCGTTAATTGTCCATGGTCTATACCTACACCGAACACCACACCACGGCGTATCTGGGGCTAACCGAAAAGGAGCCGAGTTTTAGTCGCTCCCTGGTCAGGGATCGGGGAAAGCCCTACCTCACCATCGCCTGGAATCGCGGCCCGGAGCAATCCGTGGTGGTTGATGAAGTGCGGTATACCCTGGAGGAGAACGACATCATTTTACTGGTCTACGGGGATACATTCACCTTCGAACGGGCCGAACAGATCACCGCCTGGCAATTCAACCGTGATTTTTACTGCATTGTGGATCACGATAAGGAAGTGAGCTGCGTTGGCTTCATTTTTTACGGCCTGCCGAGTCCGATGGTGGTCAAGCTCAGTCCGAAGGAGGTGCGGAGTTTTGACCTGCTCTATCAGGTCTTCCTGGAGGAGTTTGGCAACCACGACAACATCCAGGCGGAAATGCTGCGCATGTTGCTCAAGCGGCTCATCATCAAGCTGACCCGCATCGCCCGCGAACAGCACCTGGCCAACGAGATGCGGGACGAGGAGCTGGACATCGTCCGGCGGTTCAACCTGCTGGTGGAGCAAAATTTCCGGGAATTTCATCAGGTGCAGGATTACGCAAACATGCTGCACAAAAGTCCCAAGACGCTGAGTAATCTTTTCCGGCAGTCGGGGGCGGACAGTCCGCTGAAGATTATCCAGCAGCGCGTCGCCCTGGAGGGGAAGCGGTTGCTGTTGTATACGGATAAGGACGTAGCGGAAATCGCTTACGAAACGGGCTTCAAGGAGGCGAGCCACTTCAGCCGATTCTTTAAGAAATCAACCGGGCAGACGCCGGGGAACTTTCGGAGGAGGGAGTAGTGGGAGGATTTAGGCTTGAGGATTTAGGAGTAAGGCTGAGGTGAAGAAGGAAGATGAAAGAAGGAAGAAAAAATCAGCGCTCCTCGGATCTGTCGAGAGCAGCGAGCTGATCCGAGGTGTCGCGGAGTTAAGAAGAATTAGTTAGACAACTTGGTCGAGACGTTCTACGGTAAGTTCCTGCCCGAGACCTCGTAAAAGCAAAGACACCTACGAGGACCGGGCAGAGGTAGGTGTGGTTAAGGAGGGGAAAGCTGAAGAAGTTTCAAAAAATTTATTCTCCTCGGGCAACCATTCGGGTTGGTCGGCATCAAAGGGGCAAATCAGCTTCGCCGATGACCACGATGAACCGCCGCCGCTTTTTCCGGAACAGCCTGGCACCTGCGGCCCCTCGCCCCGAAAAAGAGTCCTCCTCCATTGCCCTACCTACCTTTTCAGGGTCGGGCCTGGCCCCCTACGCCGGTTCCTGGACGCGACAGGAGGCCGGGCACTTGCTGCGCCGTACCACCTTTGGCGCTCCCTACGCCATGGTGGGCGAAGCCGTGGATATGGGTATGGACGCTACGGTAGACCAACTCCTGGCCGATCAACCGCTGCCCGATCCACCGCTGACGACCAGTACCCGGGATGGCGGGTCGGCCGTGGGTGAAACTTGGGTGGACAAGCCCTACGGTGACGATCTGACGGCCTCCCAATTTAGTCGCCTCATCAACTTGTCGGCGTGGCTGACGGAACTCATGTACCAGGAAGGCATGAGCGTGCGCGAATCCATGACCCTCTTCTGGCACAATCACTTTGCCATTAACGTATTTGTGGAGCCCAAGTATGCCTACCGCAATGTGGCTACCCTCCGGGCACACGCGCTCGGCGATTTTCGGCAGTTGGTCAAGGACATTACCATTGACCCCCTGATGCTGGCCTTCCTCAACGGAAACGAAAATACCGTTGAAGCACCCAACGAGAATTATGCCCGGGAACTGATGGAATTATTTACCATCGGAAAAGGTCCGCAGGTCGGCCCCGGAGACTACACCAACTACACTGAAGACGACGTGGTGGCCATGGCCCGGCTACTGACGGGCTGGCGGAACTTCGGCGCCCTGCAACGGTCAACCGACGGAAGCTTCGGTTCCGTTTTCCGCCCCTTCCGTCACGACAACAGTACCGTAACTCTGAGCCACCGTTTTGGTAACCGCCAGGTGGCCAGTTCCGGCGAAGACACCTACGCGGACCTGGTGGACATCATTCTGGAACAGGAGGAAGTAGCGCGGTTCATCGTCCGTAAAATTTACCGCTGGTTCGTGTACTACGAAATTTCCGAACAAACGGAAGCCGAAGTCATCGAGCCCCTGGCCGCCGTTTTCCGGGACAATGATTATGACGTGAAGTCCGTGCTCAGCGTCCTGTTCCGGAGCGAGCATTTCTTTGACGTGCTGAGTCAGGGGCCCATGATCAAGCATCCGGTGGATTTTACGGTTGGTCTGTTTCGGCAACTTGAGATTCCGGTGGTCGGCAATCCCCGTCAGCGGGAGCAACTCTACGTTGGTATCATCAACTACGCCGACAGCATTGGCATGCGGTACTTTGACCCGCCCAGCGTAGCCGGCTGGAAGGCCTTCTATCAGGAGCCCCTGTATTACCGGACCTGGATCAACTCAACGACCCTGCCGCGCCGGCAGGAACTAAGCCAGGCGCTGCTCGCCACCAATCTGAACATCCGGGGCTACGGCCCGGTAAGCTTCCGGCTGCTGGACATCGTGGAACAGTTCCCCGAACCGGGAAGCCTTTGGCCCATGATCGAAGGCTGGACACAGCTGCTCCTCCCCCGCCCCATCACGGAAGGCCAACGGGAATTCCTCAAGGACGTGCTCCTGCCCGGTCTGCCGGATACGCAGTGGGCCGTGGAGTGGGCGGATTATCAATCCAACCCCGACGATGAGGCCATCGCGCAGGCCCTGGAAAACAAGTTGCGGGCCATGGTGCTCTCCATGCTCGAAATGCCTGAATACCAACTCAGCTAGTACCATGCCGTCCATCCCCGCATTCGATCCGAGCGTTTCGCCGCTTATCTTGAAGCGGATAAACCGGTAAGCCATGAAAAATCATCAATTCACCACCTATCGTACGGTACGGAACGGTCTGACGCCCTATTCGGGGCCCTGGACCCGGCAGGAAGCCGCACACCTGTTGCGGCGAACGACCTTCGGGGCGAGTTACGCCCAGGTGACTGAAACCGTCGCCAGCGGCCTCGCCGCTACGCTGGATGAACTCCTGCAGGACCAGCCGCTGCCAACGCCACCACTGATCGTCTCCGATCAGGACGGTGGGACCATCGGGGAGACCTGGGTAGACAAACCCTACTACGTGGAGGCGGGTATGGGGGGCGTCAACGCTCGGAACCAGAGCCTGACGGCCTGGATCAGCCGACTGATGACCGACGAAGCGTTCTCCATCCGGGAAACGATGGTGCTGTTCTGGCACAATCACTTCGCCATCCGCTCCATTCAGGAGCCCAAATACATTTACCGCAACCTGGACACCCTGCGCCAGCTGGCCCTGGGAAATTTCCGGGAAATGGTGAAGGCCATCACCGTTGACCCGGCCATGCTCCGCTTCCTGAACGGCAACGTCAACCGGGTCGGCTCCCCAAACGAGAACTACGCCCGGGAATTGCTGGAGTTGTTTACCATCGGCAAGGGGCCACAGGTCGGCCCCGGAGATTACACCCACTACACCGAAGACGACGTCCGGGAAATTTCCCGCATCCTGACCGGCTGGGTGGACTACGGTTACTTCAACACCCGCAACGGTGACTTTGGCAGCAGCTTCGTGCCGCAACGCCACGATACTGGTCGGAAGACACTGTCGCGTCGGTTCGATCTGGCCGTGATCAATAATGCCGGGGAGGAGGAATACGGTAACCTCATCGACGTCATTCTGGAGCAGGACGAGGTGGCGCGGTTCATCGTCCGCAAGCTCTACCGTTGGTTCGTGTACTACGAAATCACCGACGAGGTGGAGGCGACGGTCATTGAACCCCTGGCCGCCATCTTCCGGGACAACGACTACGAAATTAAACCGGTGCTGGCGGCTTTCCTGGGCAGTGAACACTTCTTTGACGTCCGGTCTCAGGGCCCCATGATCAAAAATCCGCTAGAATTTCTCTACGGAATGCTGCGCAGTCTGGAGTTGCCCTTCCGCACCAATACGCCGCTGCGGCAGGTAGCGGTGGACAACGCGGTGGCGCGCGCTGCGGGTGGACTGGGGATGTTCCACTTCAACCCGCCCGACGTGGCCGGTTGGAAGGCCTATTACCAGGCCCCGCTGTACTACCGGATGTGGATCAACTCCGTCACCCTGCGGGAGCGGGGGCGGATCGCCGACGTACTGGTCAACATCGGGGCCGACCTGGGGGAATTCGGTTTCTTCCGGGTGGAGCTGCTGCCGCTCATCAATCAGTTCCCTACGCCGGGGAACCTGACGGCCATGATCGACGAGCTGGCGGGGCATCTGTTCCCCCGCCCGATCACGCAGGCACAAAAAGATTACCTCAAAAACCTGGTGGTTCCCGGGCTTCCGGACTCGCAGTGGTCCATCGAGTACGCCGAATACCAGGCTAATCCCAACGACGAAAACATTATCGCGGCTCTGGAGACCAAACTCCGGCGCACGGTAGCGGCCATGGTGGCCATGCCGGAATTTCAACTCAATTGACAACCATGAAAAGAAGATCTTTCCTCCGTAAAGCTTCCCTGCTGCCGCTGCCGCTGATCCTGAACCAGTTCAAGCTCTCGGCGCTCTCCCAGCCCTTTCTGGCCGGAGAGATGAACGATGACGACCGGGTGCTGGTCCTCCTCCAGCTGAACGGCGGCAACGACGGACTGAATACCCTCATTCCGCTGGACCAGTACGACAACCTGGCGGCCGTCCGCAGCAACATCATCATCCCGCAGGGTGATCTGCTGCAGGTGGAAGACACGGCGGCTTTTCACCCCGCCATGAGTGGCATTCGTTCCCTCTACGACGAGGGGAAAGTAGCCGTTTTGCAGGGCGTAGGCTACCCCCAGCAGAACCGTTCTCACTTCCGGTCCACGGACATCTGGAACACGGCCTCCGACGCCGACACCGTGCTCACCACGGGCTGGCTGGGCCGCCACCTCGACGCCCGCTACCCGGGTTTCCCGGGTGATTACCCCTCGGTGGAGGAACCCAGTCCCTTCGCCATCGTGATGGGTAACTCCGTTTCCGAAACCTGCCAGGGCACCAGCGGAAACTTCAGCATCGCCATTGCGGACATCGACAACGTTGGTCAGCTGCCCTCCTTCGACGGAGGTGCCGACCTGAACACCCCCTACGGTCGGGAGTTGGACTGGCTGCGGATCACGATCGCCCAGAGTAACGAATACGCCACGGGCATCAGTGAGGCCGCCGAGATGGGCAACACCATGGTGCCCTACCCCGAGAACAACGAAGTCGCCGCCAAGCTGCAGAGCGTTGCCCGACTGATTTCGGGGGGGCTGCGCACCAAAGTGTACATCGTAGAGCTGGGCGGTTTTGACACCCACGCCGATCAGTCGGTAGCGGGAGAAACGGGCACGGGGGTACACGCCAACCTGCTCCGGACGCTGTCCGAAGCCGTGGCCGCATTCCAGGCCGACCTGCAGGCCCTCGGCCTCGAAGAGCGGGTGTTGGGGATGACCTTCAGTGAGTTTGGTCGGCGGATACGGTCCAACGCCAGTCAGGGCACCGATCACGGAGACGCCGCGCCGCTCTTCCTCTTCGGCAGCTGCGTGAGCGGGGGCATTACGGGAGAAAGCCCCGAGATCGACCCCGCCGTGGGCGTGCAGGAAGGCGTGGCCATGCAGTACGACTTCCGCAACGTATACGGATCGGTTCTCATGGACTGGTTTGGCGTCAGCGAAGAAGCCGTGGGGGAACTGCTGCTGGATGACTTCAGCTACGTTCCGGTACTTGCTGCCTGCAACGCCACGACGTCGATTGGGGCGAGGCCGCAGGTGCAGAGTCCAGACCTGACGGCAGCGCCCAATCCCTTCCGGGAATCCTTCACGGTGTCCTTCGTAACCGGCAACGAACGGGCTCGCCTGGCGCTCTTCAACGCCATGGGCCAGCAACTGCGGGTCGTTTCCGATCGGTCCTTCTCCGCCGGAGCGCATCAGCTCAACGTCGAAACCCACGGATTACCCGCCGGTGCTTACTACATCCACCTCACCCTATCAGGCGGCCGCCGCATCACGCGGCGGGTGGTCAAGCAGTAGGCACACCACTAATTAAGAGCTTGTTTGGAATTTAGTAATCGGCCTCCATTTGGCCTTTTTTGGCGCTAGCTTCGTTGGGGAAATCCTCATTTAGCGCTGCTAAACTCCGGGTTCCCCGCCTTGCTACCACCAAAAAAATCTCAAATTCGGCCAGACGACCAAAATCCAAACAAGCTCTTATATCATTATGCCCACTTGTGGAAGCTCCGTTGGCCAGTCGGCCAGCGGAGTTTTCTTTTAAAGTGGCCCCGCATCACCGTCGTAAAGCACCGATATTAACCCCATCTATACTTTAATGACTACCTTGTCGCCTTCCACGTTACGTTCAAGATATTTTTAATTAGTGTAGTAAGCTAGTTGCTCATGTTTGGATTTAACCATTACTCAATAAAAAAATCCACATGGCGGACAGCTTTAGTAAAAAAGAACGCGCAAAAAAGAAGCGCAAAAAGGCACAAGACAAAAAGGACCGAAGAGAAAGACGCAAGCAGGAGGGAAAGACCCAAATTGAGTTCATGTACGTGGACGAAAATGGCAACTTGACCACAGAACCTCAGGACCCATCAAAAAGGTCCGTCAAGCTTGAGGACGTCGAGATTGGTGTTCCGAAAAGTGAAGACACCGATGAATCTCGCTTTGAAAAACAAGGAAAGGTCAAATTCTTCAACGCAGAAAAGGGCTATGGCTTCATCCTCGACGTGGCCACCGACCAAAGCTATTTTATCCACGCAAATGACCTGGAGGTTGAGATTGATGCCGATGACGCGGTAACCTTTGAAGTAGGGAGTGGCCCCAAGGGGCCGATTGCGATTAAGGTAAAGAAGGTCGCGGAATAGCGGATCAACAGGGGGGAAGCACCCTTGAGTACCAACCTTCTGCTAGAATACTAACCCTGCCGCAGTCCATGCTGGTGGGGTGGCGGAGCCGTTCTTTGTCGGGAGAGAACCCCGGAAAACCGCCCCCCCTGTAAGGCATCACGTAGCCTGGAGAAAAGCTCCACTTGAAGCATTGTGGGTTAATCAACTGAACTTCCGTCTACAAGTAGGCTTAGTCGACGTGGTCAAATTTCTCAGCAAAAATTGTCACCATTTCACCCCCCATCAACCGGTAAGCTCAATCGACGAAAGCCCGGTTACCCGGCCCTACCCCAAGGAACTTTGCACCTGCGGTCCCTCGTCCGAATTCCCCCCAAAACCCTATTTTACCCCACGCCTTCGGCCCTCCCTTCCTAACCACACAACCCACCCAGCCATGCCCAGCCCCAAGCTGATCATCCTTTTCCTCCTTCTCTGCGGCTCCCTGCTGCTTTCCGCTCAGGATAAGCCCCCCTTCACCAGCATGGACGTTTTTGACCTCGAATGGGTGACCGCCCCCGCCATTTCCCCCAACGGCGACTGGGTCGTCTACCAACGCCGGGGCATGGACATCATGAAGGACCGCCGGACCTCCCGGCTGTGGCTGATCAAAGCCGACGGCACCGAACACCGAAAGCTCACCAGCAACGACGTCAATGAATCCGCCGCCGTGTGGTCGCCCGACGGCACCCGCCTAGCCTTCGTGAGCAGCGGGGAACACGGGTCCGAAATTTACGTCTACTGGCTCGCCGCGGGCACCATGGCCCGCCTGACCCAGCTCGAGCGCTCGCCCTCCGGGCTCAGCTGGTCCCCCGACGGTAAGCACCTCGCCTTCTCCATGCTGGTCCCCGGCCAGGAGTTGAAGCTGGTCAGCGGCCCCCGCGCCCCACAGGGGGCCGAATGGGCCGCCGCACCTCGGATCACCACCCGTGTGAAGCACGAAGCCGACGGATCGGGCTATATGGAGCCGGGCTTTGCCCACTACTTCGTCATTCCCGCCGACGGCGGGAGCCCCCGGCGGGTAACCTCCGGCAACTACCACCACCGCGGCGCCCCTCAGTGGACACCGGACGGGCAGCACCTCGTCTTTTCCGCCAACCGCATCGACGATTGGGAATACCGTTTCCGCAATTCGGAAGTCTACCGCCTCCACCTCGCCACCGGCGAGATCACGGCCCTGACCGAGCGCGACGGACCGGACCGCAGTCCGGCCGTATCCCCCGACGGTAAGCAAATCCTCTACCTCGGCTACCCGGACAAGATGCAGACCTACCAGATCACCCGCGTGTACCTGATGAACCTGGACGGCAGCGGGAAACGGGAAATCCCCCTCACCCTTGACCGGTCCGTGAGTGACCTGAACTGGAGTGCCGACGGCCGGGGCTTCTATTTCCAGTACGACAACGAAGGCTCCTCCCTGGTGGCCCACGCTACCCTGGAGGGTAAGCATACCGATCTGGTAGAAAACGTCGGGGGAACCTCCGTGGCCCGGCCCTACAGCGGAGGCTCCTATTCCGTTTCTAACGGCGGGAAGGTAGCCTACACCCTCACCAGTCCCTACCACCCCGCAGAGCTGGCGGTGCAGACTAGGGGTGGCCAACCGCAGCGGCTGACGCACGTCAGTCAGAGCTTACTGGACTACCGCAAACTCGGCCAGCTGGAAGAAATATGGTATACCTCTAGCGTCGATGGCCGCAAGATTCAGGGCTGGGTGGTGTATCCGCCGGACTTTACGGAGGGTGACTCTTACCCGCTGCTGGTCGAGAACCACGGCGGTCCTATCTCCAGCTACGGACCGCACTTCTCTCCCGAAGTGCAGCTCTACGCCAGTGCCGGCTACGCCGTTTTCTACCCCAATCCACGGGGCAGTACGAGCTACGGGGAGGAATTTGGCAACCTGCTCTACCACAATTATCCCGGCGAGGATTACAATGACGTCATGGACGGCGTGGACGAACTGCTCAAGCGCGCCTACTTCAGCGAAGACAGCCTCTTCGTGACCGGCGGCAGTGCCGGCGGCATCATGACCGCCTGGATGATCGGCAAGAACAACCGCTTCCGTTCGGCGGCCGTGATCAAGCCCGTGATGAACTGGATCAGTAAGACCCTGGTGGCCGACAACTACTACGGCTACGCCTACTCCCGTTACCCCGGGCAGCCCTGGGAGAACCCCATGGACTACTGGAAATTCTCCCCGATCTCCCTGGTCGCCAACGTGGAAACGCCCACCCTGGTGATGGTCGGCAGTGCCGACCTGCGCACGCCCCTCTCCGAAGCCAAGCAGCTCTACCACGCCTTAAAACTGCGCAAGATTGAAACGGCCCTGGTGGAGGTGCCCGGCGCCTACCACTTCATCGCCAACCGCCCCAGCCAGCTGATCACGAAGATCAACCACATCGTGGCCTGGTTTAACCGGTATCGGAAGTAGCTGGTTGCTGGGTAGGGAATGACTTTACAGCACCTCGAAGTGTGCGCAGCACCTTTGAGTGTGCGTCCGGGGGACCTAACCCAAGTTGCTGGTTGTCTAGTTGCTGGGCAGGGAATGACTTTACAGCACCTCGAAGTGTGCGCAGCACCTTTGAGTGTGCGTCCGGGGGACCTAACCCAAGTTGCTGGTTACTGGAGGCTTCATTGCTGGATAAACAATTCACCCTGCGCGCCATTCAGTCCGCGCCGTGGGGTAGTTTTTCTGGTTGAGGTCACGATTTTTTTGGCGAGGGATCGTGAAGCGCAGCGGAATACTCGGCTCAGCCGGTACGGGTGCCTTGCCTAGCCCGGGTGCCGTCTTTTTCGGAACGTCTTATTTTTGTTTTCAACTTCTGTGTACACCTAAACTATCGTCAAAAATGGAGCAACCTAATCTGACCAACCTCACGGACGAAGAACTGCGGAAAGAAGCCAAAAGGCTGAAAAAGAAGCCCGTCATTCACGCCTTTCTCATTGGCTTTTTGATCGGCATCATCGTCTTCAGCGTCGCGGTTAATTCCTTCGGCTTTTTGATGCTCATTCCGCTGTTTCTCATCTACCTGCTAACGCGTCCCTCCAAAGAAGATGAAGCGCTGCTGGCCCTGATCAAGGAGCGGAATTTGGATGCGTAGCTTTTCCCAACCAGCAACCAGCAACCGCGCCACCAGCAACTCCAATAAAGTCCCCCACCCGACACGCCAGTCCCGATGCGTCAGGCCGCTTTTTCCTACTTTTAGGGTCGCAAATCCCCCCATAACCAGTGATTAGTAAATCTAAGGCCGCCGTGATGGTCGGCTTGTTCAGTATTTTGTTGTTGTCCATGATGGCCTCCGTAACCCGCGCCCCCGGCGCGATGGGCGCCTACCTCAACGGGGTATTCCCCGACATTACGCCCGGCTTCGGCGGGGCCTGGTACCTGGAGAACAACCTGCCGGAAATCGATATCCTCGCGCCGCTAAAAGTCCTTGAATTCCCCAACTCCGAGGACGTGCTGATCCTCTGCAAGACGGGACAACTCTGGCGGGTTAACCTGGAAGCCCAGACGCAGGAGCTGGTGCTGGACATCACGGACCGCACCGTCAACTACAGCGAAGCCGGCGCTATTTCCATCGCCCTCCACCCCGAATTCGGCAACCCCGACTTCCCCGACAAGCAACTGGCCTTTATCTTCTACCGCTACAAACCGGAGCCGGAAGTTCACGACCACCTCGGGTACAACCGCCTCGCCAAATTCAGCTGGGACGAAGACGCCCAGCAATTCGACAAAGCCTCGGAAGAAATCCTGATTCAGCAGTACGATCGCTCCGCCTGGCACAACGGCGGCGGACTCTTCTTCCACGAAGGACTGCTTTATCTGGCCGTTGGGGATGAGGGCGAACCCGATCACCGGACTGAATCCAATCAAACGCTGGAAAGGGGGCTGTTTTCGGGCCTGCTGAGAATCGACGTCGACAACGACCCCACCCGCAGTCATCCCATCCGTCGCCAGCCCATCGCCAACGCCGCGCCACCCGAGGGGTGGCCCCAAGAAACCTACACCCAGGGCTACATGATCCCCAACGACAACCCCTGGCTCAGCGAAGCGGGGGACATCCTGGAGGAGTTCTACGCCATCGGCATCCGCAGTCCGTACTCCACCCACTTCGACCCCCAGGAAAATACCATCTGGATCAGCGACGTGGGCTCCAGCAAACGGGAAGAAATCAACCAGGTGGAGAAAGGAGACAACCTCCAGTGGAACTTCCTGGAGGGAGAAGACTGGGCCGGTGGCCGCCCCGACTCGCTGATCGGCAACGAAAAAGCCCCCCTCTTCCACTACGGTAATGACCTGGGCAACTGCGTCATCGGCGCCGGCATTTACCGCGGCTCGGAATTCATCTACCTCAACGGTCGCTACCTCTTCGCCGATTACGTGCGGGACAACATCATGGTCCTCCGCACCGATGTCAACAGCGCCCCCGAAGCCGAAATCCTGTTGACGGATTTCGGACCGGAGCCCGTCGACCTCCCCCAGTTCAGCAGCATCTCGGGGATGCACTACCTGTCCAACGGAGAAATCCTCGTCACGACCATCGCCTGGCCCTTCCGGGAAGGCGGACGAATATTGCACCTGCGGCAACGCCAAGCCGTTCCCGATCCTCCCGCAAAGCTCTCGGAACTCGGGGTGTTCACGGATCTGGAGCGCCTGGAAGTAGCGGACGGCATCATTCCCTACGAGGTCAACGCTCCGCTGTGGTCGGACCGCGCCATCAAGCGGCGGTGGATGGCCATCCCCAACGACGGGGAATTTAACCAGGCCAGCGAGCAGATTAAATTCAGCGAAGAGGAAGACTGGGAGTTCCCCGAAGGCACCGTCTTCATCAAGCATTTTGACCTGCCGACCTCCACCTCCAATCCGAACGAACGCGTGAAGCTGGAAACGCGCTTTTTCATCATGGCCAGGAACAACACGGCCTACGGTCTCACCTACAAATGGAACGAAGAGCAGACCGAAGCTTACCTCCAACTGGACAACTCCAGCGCGACTTACGACATCCAGGACGAGGGGCAGTCGGCGGG
Source organism: Lewinella sp. W8 (assembly GCF_004375085.3). GTDB lineage: Bacteria > Bacteroidota > Bacteroidia > Chitinophagales > Saprospiraceae > Neolewinella. The sequence goes on along the minus strand of NZ_SNAQ03000016.1, from coordinate 128,408 downwards.
GACCCAACGGTGGGATTTCCCCGGTCGGGATCAGTGTATGTCCTGCCACAACTCCAACGCCAACTTTGTACTGGGCGTCAAAACCCACCAGCTCAATTCGGAGATGTATTATCCCTCGCTGGGCGTTTCCAAAAATCAACTCCAGTACCTGAGTGACCTCAACGTTATCGACCACGACGACAACGACTGGAGTGATTACCCCCGGGCCTACGACCTGAATGACTTCGTGAGTCTGGACCTCAGAATCCGTTCTTACCTCGACGCCAACTGCTCCTCCTGCCATCGTCTCGGGGGCATCAGTGGCGTCACGATGGACCTGAGGTTCCACACGCCGCTGGAATCCAAAAACATCATTGAACTGCCCACCCTGAGCCAGACCTCCGGTCACGACAACCTCCTCGTGGAGCCCGGCAATCACGCCGCTTCGGAGCTGTGGATTCGGGACCAGACTCGGGGAGACAACCAGATGCCACCCCTCGGCACCAACCTCGTGGACGAAGCCTACGTCGAGGCCCTCGCCGAATGGATCGATGCCATGGGAGAAGAGGAAGTGGACATCGAGCACTTCATCACCTTCCCCAATCCCAGTAACGGCTGGATGGTCGTGCGGGCCAACGCCAACTGGCAACTCCCGCTGCGGGTGGACGTCTTCAGCGCCGACGGCAAATTGGTCCACACCGAAGAGCACCGGGAACATACGATGCACCTGGGCCTGCAGCGCGTAGGATCCGGGGCCTTCATCATGAGCGTCACGGACGCGGCCGGGAATTCTCATGCCGAACGGATTGTGGTTCGGTAGGGTGTGGAGTAGCATAGCGGGGGGAAATTAGCCACAACGTATCGGCGTCTGCCGGATGCCTGCCACTATTCCTACGAGTTCCTGGGACGATTGGGCGCGGAGCGCAGGTGCAATGGAAAGAGAAGGAGGCAAAGAATAATTATCTTACCCGCGTTTTAGACTAGTAGTTACGCCCACTATGCCTGCATCCAACTCCCTGCGGCCTGCCCTTGCGGCGGGCTTGCTCCTGTGGTTATTCCTTCCTCTTTCCCTGGCCGCCACCGATACGGAACGTCCCGTAGCGCGGGCGATGGGCATCGACGCCGGTCCGGAAATTGACGGCGAGGTACGCCAGGACCCGATCTGGGCGAGTGTTCCCGCCTTCGGGGACCTGACCCAGGCCCAGCCCAGCTTTGGCCAGGCCGCCAGCGAGCCCACCGAGATTCGGGTGGCCTACACGGATGAAGTACTCTACGTGTCGGTGGTCTGCTTCGATACCGCCCCGGACGCCCTGGTCGTCTCCGACGCCCGGCGAGATGCCTCCCTGGACGACATGGATGCCTTCCTCTTCATTCTGGACACCTACAAAGACAACCAGAACGGCTTCGTCTTCGGCACCAATTCCGTAGGTATCGAATACGACGCCCAGGTGGACAATGAAGGGCAGGGCAATTTCAACGCCAACCGCCAGCAGGGAGGCACCATCGGGGGCTTCAACCTCAACTGGGATGGTGCCTGGGAGGTGAAAACCCAGGTCGGAGATTTCGGGTGGAGTGCCGAATTCGCCATTCCCCTGAGTACCATCCGCTTCCAGACGGGCAAGGACTGGGGCATCAACTTCCGCCGGAACATCCGTAAAACCAACGAAATTGCCTACTGGGCCCCCATGCCCATCGGTCTGGACCTGAACCGCCTGTCACTGGCCGGCACCCTGACGGGACTTGACCTGAAGAGCCCCGGCAACCTCAAAGTCATTCCCTACGTACTCGGTCAGGTAGCCCGGGACAACGAGGCCGCTAACCCCTCCACGGACTTCACCCCCGAAGTCGGTGGAGACATTAAATACAGCATTACCCCCAGCCTAACGCTGGACCTTACCTACAACACGGACTTCGCGCAGGTAGAGGTAGACGACCAGCAGGTGAACCTTGACCGGTTCAACCTCTTCTTTCCGGAGAAGCGTCCCTTTTTCCTCGAGAATGCCGGTCTCTTTTCGGTGGGGAGCCCCGGGGAAGTGGACCTCTTCTTCAGCCGGCGCATCGGCATCGCCGATGACGGCAGTCAGGTACCCATCATCGGTGGGGCCCGCCTTTCCGGCAAGCTCAACCGCACCAACGTAGGCTTTCTGTCCATGGTCACCGATGACGTAGATGCTGCGGGGATCGGGAAGAATAATTTTACCGTTGCGCGGGTAAACCACGAATTTCAGGGGCGGTCCGCCCTCGGGGCGGCCTTCATCAGCCGCACCGGCGTGGGCCACGCCGAAGACGACTTTAACCGCGTGATGGCGGTAGACGGCAAACTGGGCCTGGGAGATCGCGCCCGGATGAGCGGTTTTCTGGCCACCTCCAACGGACCGGGAGATGAGGAACAGCAACACGCCTTTAAGTGGGAAACCCGCTACAACTGGAACAATCTGGAGATGCGGCTGGGCTATACGGAGGTGGGAGAAGGCTTCAACCCAGAAGTGGGCTTCCTCCTGCGGGAAGCCTTCCGCAAACCCGAGGCCCTGGTGTTGTATCACCTGCGCCCGAAGAAAAAGAATTCCAAAATCCTGGAGCATCGCCCCCACATCTCCTACCGCTCCTACTGGGATTTTAACGGAAACCTGCAGACCAGCTTCCTCCACATTGACAATCACTGGGAATACAAAAGCGGCCTGGAGTTCCACACCGGGATTAACTTCCGCACGGAAGGCGTCGTCGATTCCTTTGAAATTTCTCCCGACGTCTTTGTCCCTCCCGGAACCTACGACCACGCCGAAGCGCAGTTGGTGTTTTTCACCAATCCCAGCAATCCGGTATCCATCAATCTACGGTCGGTCATGGGCGGCTCCTTCGGTGGAAGTCGCTACGTCAACAGCGGTACGCTGCGCCTTCGGTTCGGCGACAAGTTCAATTCTGAGTTTACCTACCTCTACAACATCTTCCGATTGCCCGGTGGCAACTTTAATGCCAACATTTTCCGCAGTCGGCTCTCCTACTCTTTCACTCCCAACCTCTTCGTGCAAAGTCTGATTCAGAACAACCAGGTGACGGACCTCTGGGCCGTCAACCTACGTCTGGGCTGGCTCCAGCGGGCCAACACCGGTCTTTTCATCGTTTATAACCACAACGTTCGGGAAGGAGGAACGCTCAACAACAGCATCGTTCTGAAGTTCTCCCGGATGTTTGACGTGCTGCGGTAACGGAAATACGGCGAAGGAACTTACCTTGGGAACAAACCGCTGCCATGTCCAAGACCCTCCTCTTCGTGATTGCCGCCCTCGGAATCCTCATTCTTCTGGGCACCATTGTCTACCAGGCCCGTACCGGGGAGAGTGCGTTGTTGATGGTGCCCGTTGGCCTGTTCCTGACGATGGGCGCGGCCATTGCCCTGATGCGGATGGGCAGTAAGCAGGAGCAGGAGTAATTGCCGGGCCAGAACACAATCCTTAGGGCGAGCGGCCGAAAGCCCTTATCTTCCCCCTCCACCACTGATCCTTTGCTATGCCTGCCGTTGGTCAAGGCGTTTTTCTAGCCGAACTTCCCCGTCACTTCCACACCCTGCGGAAGACCTTTCTGGCGTGGTCCGCCGCCTACCAGCGCCCCGAAGCGGAACGTTTGGCGCACTTTCGCCGGGCCCTGATTGGCTGGTACGAGGCACGCATCCAGCCGGAGAACCCCTACCAGGGAGACATCTTCAACTACGTCCAGGCCGTCACCGACCTCTACTTCCAGGGCAACCTGGGTTCCGCGCTGGCGGCCGCCGACCAGCGGCCGCTGGGACTGCTGGAAGAGGGGGTACAGAATCCCCTGGATTACCTCCCCCGCCCCATCCGGCTGAGTGAAACGCAACAGCTGATGCTACGGCAGTTCAACGAGATGGGCAAGGGGTGCCGGGACCTGATGCTGATGGCCGAATACCACCGGCTCAACAACGCCCGTATGGCCCAGGTGATGGGGATTGAGGGCCAGGTAGTGGAAATTGAGAGCCGCCGCCGGAAGTGCCAGATCATGGCCCGCGAATCCTGGCAGGCTGCGGGGATCGTGGACCCGATGTTCATCCCCAGTCCGGGAGACGAAGCCCTCATTGATCGCTACTTCCTCGGGCAGCTCGCCATGGGCGAGCGCTGGGAGGTGGAAGCCCGCCGGCCCGGGGATGACGTTTTCCGCCGGGCCATGGAAATCCGCGAAGACTGGGCGGAGGTGCTCGTGGTGGCCGGTCGGCAAGACCTCATGGAAACCCTGCTGCGCGAAGAAGAACGCTATGCCGTCGTGGCGACCCCGGCACCTGCGGCCACGCCCAAGGACGTCAAACTGAGTCCCCGCCGGCCCAACGGCATAAAACTCGGCAACCTGGAACTGCCCAGCCTCCAGACCCTGGTGGCCGTAGCCCTCTTCCTGGCCTTCGGCTGGCTCATCTGGGACACTTTCGGGGGCGGAGCACCCCAGCGAACCTACGTTGCGCACTTTGAACCCTTCCCCAACGTTTTTGAGCGCCGCGCCCCCCGCGACGCCATGGAAAAGGACCTGCAGGACATCCTGTATTACTACGACCGCAAGGACTACCGCAACGCCTACGAAGAACTACTTCCCGTCGCCCAGGCCTATCCGGCGGCACCGCTCTACCTGGGCGTTTGCGCCCTGGCGCTGGAGCAACCGAGCCGCGCCCTGGAGTGGTTCGAGCAAATTCCCCGGGGAGACTACTACCACCCCTTTTCCGAATGGTACGAAGCCCTCGCCTTCCTCGCCGAAGGTCGTCGGCCCGCCGCCCTGGCGATCCTCTCCGAGATCTCCGCCACCCCCAACCATCCCTACCGGAGAAAAGCCGAGCAGCTGCTGAATGAGCTGACGTGAGGTCGGTGGCGATTGACGACTGGCTTGGGGGGGCAAGGCTTTTCGGGGACCGCTCTTTTTCTCGTCGGACGATGGCATCGCCTGCGGCGATGCCATCGTCCGACGAATGCACCAGCGTTCATCTACTCTTTCGTGTAAGCCTCAGCCCCGGACAATGCTAACCGGAAGCTACCGTTAAAGCTTTCCGCTCGGCCGACCAGCCCGCTCGTGCCTCACGCCTGGGCGGACGAGCTTTCTTACCGTTTTTAGCGTAGCCTTAGCCTCAGCCTTCACGACCGGCTTGCGCTTGCCCGACCATTCATCGAGGGGGCGGGGAGCAAGCCTTTTCCGGAGCCTTCGCCTCTGGCTCGGCTCTTCTTCTTCAGACTAATATTACCTTTGCCGCATGAAACCGTCCATCCCCAAAGGCACCCGAGATTTTCTACCGCACGAAGTGCGGCGTCGGAACTACATTTTTGACGTGATCCGCAAGCATTTCCGGCGTTTTGGCTACCAGCCCATCGAAACCCCGGTGATGGAAAATCTGAGTACCCTGACCGGAAAATACGGTGAGGAGGGGGACAAACTCCTGTTCAAAGTGCTGAACAACGGTGACTTCCTGCGCAAAGCCAACGAGCAGGACCTGGCGAATCGCGACAGCAATAAGGTCGTCAGTCAGATCTCGAAGCGCGGCCTCCGGTATGACCTGACGGTGCCCTTTGCGCGCTACGTGGTCATGCACCAGAACGACCTCAGCTTTCCCTTCAAGCGCTACGCCATCATGCCCGTTTGGCGCGCCGACCGGCCCCAGAAGGGCCGCTACCAGGAGTTCTATCAGTGCGACGCCGACGTGGTGGGCTCCGACAGCCTGCTCTACGAAGCGGAGTTGACGCAGCTCCTGGACGGGGTCTTCGCGGAACTGGGTCTGAGTGTGGTGATCCGACTCAACAATCGCAAGATTCTGGCGGGATTGGCCGAGATCGCCGGACTGGGTGACCGCATGATGGACATGACCATCGCCATCGATAAGCTCGATAAGATCGGGGCCGACGGCGTGCGCAAGGAACTGGAAGAAAGGGGCGCGAACGCAGGTGCCGTGGACACGGTAATGCAATTTCTCGGGGTAACGGACCTGGAGAAAGTAGCCCCGCTACTCGCCGATAGCCCCGTCGGGATGCAGGGTATCGAGGAGCTACGGACCGTTTTTGATACCGTCCGCCAGCACACGGTCAGCAACCGGGTCGAATTCGACGTCACCCTGGCCCGCGGCCTGAACTACTACACCGGCTGCATTTATGAGGTGGCGGTCGATACCGACGTCCACACGGACGTCAAGATGGGCAGCATCGCCGGGGGCGGGCGCTACGCCGACCTGACGAGCATCTTCGGCATGAAGGACACCCCCGGGGTTGGCATCAGCTTTGGCGCAGAGCGGATTTATGACGTCCTCGAAGAAATTGATGGCTTCCCCGCCGACACCGCGCAGGACCTTGACGTCCTCGTGCTCGGTCTGGACGAGGACAGTCTCGCCCACGGCTTTGGGCTCGTGACCCGCCTGCGGCGGGCCGGCCACCATGCGGACCTCTACCCCAAGACCACCAAGCTCCAGAAGATGATGAAATACGCCGATCAGCGCAACGCGCCCCGGGTGCTCATCATCGGCAGTCAGGAGGTCGCTTCGGGACAATACTCCCTGAAGACGATGGCGACGGGCGAGCAAACGAAAGTCAGCGAGGCGGAACTGATGGCGTTGCTGGGGTAAATATCATTTCAAAAAAAAGCGAAGCCCCGCAGGATTGTCAATCCTGCGGGGCTTCGCTGTTGATGGAATCCGGCAATTACTTACTCTCCAGCTCCAGCATATCACCCAGGATGTTGATCGCCTCCCGGATGTACACGTCCTTGCTGACGTTCTTCTTGAATTCTTCGTTGCGCGCCACCTTGCTTTCGTCGATCTCGATTTCCTCCATGTCCAGCTCAAGGTTGTAGACGTAGGGGTTAACCACCTCGTCGAAAAGTCCTTTATACTGATCGGCTTCTTGCTGGGCAGCTTCGTCCATGGACTGGTAATCGGCCAGGCTGAGCGGGAAGGATTTGCGGTCGCTCTGACGCTTGACGCGCTTGGCATTTTCCTGAATCAGGCCAAAGGTTCCGTTGCTGGCCACCCGCGCGGCGGACCGGCGCTTCAGCTCTTCCATCTGACCAATCTGGTAGACGTCCTGTCCGTAGTCAGCGGGATCGATTTGCGTCCAGGCCAGGGGGCTGGTCTGCCGCTTTTCGCCGGTTTCGAGGAGGGAGCGGCTGTCCGGCAGGATGATGTCGGGCACTACCCCACGCAGCTGGGTGGAACCACCGTTGATCCGGTAGAATTTCTGCATGGTGAGTTTCAGCGTACCGAGGGGCTTGACGTCGGCCAGTCCGGCTACCGTCCGATCCAGGTCAAAGAACCGCTGCACGGTTCCCTTCCCGAAGGTAGACTCGCTACCCACGATGACGGCACGGTTGTAGTCCTGCAGAGCCGCGGCGATGATTTCACTCGCGGAGGCAGAACCCTGGTCCACCAGGACCACCAGTGGGCCATCGTACTGTACGCGGGGGTCTTTGTCGCGCAGGATCTGCTTGCGTCCTCCGCGTCCGGCCACCTGCACCACGGGGCCTTCGGGGATGAAGAAACCGGTCATGTCAACGACGTCCGAAAGGGAGCCACCACCGTTTCCGCGGAGGTCGAGGATGATACCGTCAACGCCCTTATCGTTCAGTTTCTCAATTTCTGTCTTCACGTCCTTGGCGCTGAAGCGGCCATCTTCGTTGTTGAAGTCGGCGTAGAAGCTGGGCAGGTTGATGTAGCCTACCTTATCGCCTTCTTCCTCACCGCCGATGATGAGTGACTTCGCGTAACGTTCGTCGATCACGACGATATCCCGCACGATGGAAATTTCCTGAATGGAGCCATCGGGCTTCTTCACCTTCAGGGTTACCGTAGTGCCTTTATCGCCGCGGATGTGTTGGACCACGTCCTCCACGAGCATATCCTTAATGTCGAGGAACTCCTCTTCATCTTCCTGGCGAACGGCCATGATCAGGTCGTCCACGGCCAGTTCTTTCTGCTTCCAGGCGGGGCCACCCACCACGATGGTGTTGACCTTGGTGTAGTCTTCGTCGTTGACCAGGGTAGCACCGATACCTTCCAGACGACCGCTGAAGCGGATGTCAAAGCTTTCCTTGTCCTTCGGACGCAGGTACTGGGTATGCGGGTCAAACATCGCCGTCAGGGCATTCAGGTACTGACTGCGCCGGATGGACAGTTTGGCTTCCCGCATCCGCTCGAACCACTTGTCGTAACGCTCGAGGGTTTTCTCCCGGATGTCGGCTTCAATTTCGGCCAGTGATGGCTGGGGCTCGCCGGATTCATCCTTTTCCAGTTCCTTTTGCTTGTCGACGATTTGGCGCAATACGTCCCGCTTCAGGTAGTCTTCCCAGTATTGCTTAAGCGCCTTGTCGTTCTTCACCCAGCCGGAGTCATCGTCCCGCATCTCGATTTCGCCCTTCTTTTTGAGATCGAAGGGCTGGTTCAGGATTTCCTGGTACCAAACCTCCGTCTTATCCAGTGAGGCCACCCAGTGGTCCTGGACCAAATCGAAGAAGTCGTACTGCCCGGCGTTGGCCTGATCGTCGATCTGCAGCCGGTGAGGGGCGAAGGCCTCAATATCTTCCTGGGTGAAGAACAGGCGGGCACCATCCATGTCGTTCAGGTAGTAATCGTAGGCGCGCTCCGAGAAATCATCGTCGATTTCCATCGGCTGGTAGTGGAAGCGCTCGAGATTACGGAGCAGAACCTGCACAATAACGGATTCTTTCTCACCCGGAGGCGTTCGTTCGGGGAGTACGGCGGCAATAAAGGCCGAAACGACGAACAGGGCGGAAAGCAGGAGGGTACCTCGGGACTTCATAAATAAGCTTTTTCAATGCGTGCCCCTGGGACCGGGGCGCTGACAAGATGAAGGCTGTCAGGATCTAACGTAGAACGGTGCCTGACATTATTCGGTTTGGGGCGAAGGGTAACAAATTTATGGTTTTGTCGGCGGGGACCAAAACCCCATTGCCCCCATGATCGGGTGATCTACAAAATAAATGTCTGGCGGGTGGACTATGTTGGGTGATCATCCCCCAATAATCGCCTTTTAACATTGCCTTAAGACCACCAGTTGGACGCTCCTTCGCCTCCTCCGTCACCGAAATTTCCGGCGAAAACGCCTGGGTGGGGGCACAATGGTCATTCAGCAAAAAACTGATGCAGGGGACGAGGAGCCCGATAAAAACCGGAAACCGTCTCGATAAAGGACGTCGGTGAGCGCCAATAGGTTGTTCGGCCGACGGAAGTCGGCCCAATCCATACGGTGAGTTTGATTAGCTTTGTCCGGAATTTTAAGAAGAACCCCGTGAAACACTCACTCCTCACCATCTTCTGCTGCTTCCTACTGAGCAGCGGCGTCTTCGCACAGGAAGAGATTACACTAAACTTAGTCGCTGAGTCCATTACCAGAGGCGAGGCACTCCGCCAAATCAACGATGGGCTCCCCGTGAAAATCTTCTTTCAGGAAGACCAACTCAGCGAGGCCCCAATCTCCCTGAACCTGCAGCAGGCGACGGTGCGGGAAGCGCTGGACGCTATTCTGGAGAATACGGTCCTGGACTTCGTGGATTATCGGGACCGGGTGTACGTCATCGGGCCCACCATCACCATCGGTACGGAGTTTGATGCGGCCTACTATGCCGCCGTCGCCGAGCGGCTTGCTGCCGGAGAACCGGAAGCTACCGCCGCCGGGGAAGACGGCCCGGCCTACATCGGAACCCTGGAGACGCTGGAGCCCAACGGTTTTGCGGTCATCAGCGGAATGATCGAGGATCAGAATTCCGGTGAACCCATCATCGGCGCCACGATCCAGGTTGAAAATACCACGACGGCCACCGTCACGGAAGTTGACGGCAGTTATGAACTCCGCCTCCGTCCGGGAGATTATACACTGATCATTTCCTACGTAGGCTTCGGTACGAACCGCAGAGACATCAAGGTCAGCGGTACCGGCACCTACGACATCAGCCTGGGGCAATCTTCCACTACCCTGCAGGAGATCGTCGTGACCGAACAGGCCGCCGACGCCAACGTCGGGCGCGTACAGGCCGGCGTGCAGCGCCTCGACCTGGCCCAACTCGAAAAATTGCCCACCTTCATGGGGGAAACCGACGTCGTGCGGGCGCTGCTGCTCAACCCTGGGGTGAGCTCCATCGGGGAGGGTGCCTCCGGATTTAACGTGCGGGGTGGAGAAATTGACCAGAATCTCCTTACGCTGGACAATGGCGTACTGATCAATTCCAGCCACGCACTGGGTTTCTTCAGCACCTACAACGCGGACGTCATCAAGAGTGTCGATCTGTACAAGGCCAACATTCCGGCGCGATTCGGAGGGCGCTTGGCTTCGGTGCTGGACGTACAGCTCCGGGACGGCAACTTCGACCACTTCCGGGTGAAGGCCGGTATCGGACCGGTAACCGGTAAGATCATGCTCGAAGGCCCCATCGTGAAGGACCGGAGCAGCTTCATCTTCGGGGCGCGTTCCAGCTACACCGACTGGGTGCTCAACTTCGCCAACGTGGAAGAAGTCAAGAACTCCTCAGCCTTCTTCTTCGACGGCAACCTCCGGTTTACCCAACGCGTCGGAAAGAACGGCACCTTCGTGCTCCAGGGGTACGGCTCTCAGGACGAGTTCACCTTCAACAATACTTTCGCCTTCGACTATCAGACCATGATGGGGCAGGCCACCTGGAACCAGATTTTCAGCGACAAGGTGTACGGTGAACTGGGGCTGGTGTATTCCGACTACACGAGCAGCCAGAGTGACCTCCGGGAACTGACCGGAGAGACGGTGAATAACGGTGTCCGGCAGCTTACCGTAAAGCCGGTCATCAACTTTGACCCCTCGGACAAATTGCAGCTGGAAGGCGGCCTGGAAATCAATCACTACACCATTAATCCGGGTGTCCGGGTGCGGTCCAACGCCGAGAGCCTGATCATTCCCCGGGCCCTGGAAGAAGAACAGGGACTGGAAGTCAATGCCTTCGGCTCCTTCGACTACGCCTTTTCCGACCGCTTCAGCATCAGCGCGGGGCTGCGGTTTACCAACTATCGCTTCCTTGGCCCCGGAACGGAGTTCCAGTATGAGGATGGCATCCCGGCCCGGAATCGCATCGTGGATTCGGTGCGCTTTGGCTCCGGGGAGACGATGGCGACCTACAACAGTCTGCAGCCACGGATCAGTGCCCGCTTCCGGGTCACCTCCCAGGCCTCCATCCGGGCCGGCTACAGCCGTACGGCCCAGTTCCTGAACCAAATCTTTGTGAGCGACTCCCCCACCCCGAGTTCACAATTTCAGCTCAGCACCCGCTACATTCCTCCTTTCCTGAGCCACAACTTCTCCCTGGGGTACTTCCTCAACCTGGAAGACAACAACGTGGAGCTGGGGGCCGAAGTCTACGGGCGCCAGATCGACCAGCTCTGGGATTACCGCGACTTTGCGGAGGTGATCGTCAACCCGAGCCTGGAAACCGAAATTCTCGTCGGGGAAGGACGCGCTTACGGACTGGAGCTGAGCGCCAAACGCAAGGTTGGCGAACTCAATGGCCTGGTCAGCTACACCCTTTCCTCCACCCAACGTAAAGTTCCGGGGATCAACGGCGGGGAATTCTACCGAAGCAACTTCGACAAACCCCACAACTTTGTCATGACCCTGAACTGGAACCCGAACAAGCGGAACACCCTAACGGCCAACTTCACCTACGGAACCGGACGGCCCGTGACGGCGCCGGTGGGTAACTACCGGGTGGAGAGTGGGCTTTTCGTTCCCGTATACAGTGAGCGTAATGAGGTCCGCATCCCGGATTATCACCGCCTGGACCTGGCCTACACCCTGGGCAAGGGCTACAACGAGACCAAGAAAATCCAGACCAGTTGGACCATTTCGCTCTACAACGTCTACGGGCGTAAGAATGCCTTCTCGGTGTTTTACACCCAGGGCCCTGACCAATCCAACGTAGCCAACCAGCTGGCGGTACTGGGTACCGTCTTCCCGGCCATTACGCTCAACATTGAAACCCGGTAATCACGGCCCTACCCGGGGCATGGCACCCGCACGCCGTGGCAAAAAATGCTCGTCGGCTAGCCGGACCAACGCTCCCCACTCCCCGTACCCATTCCTCCAATAAACCTCCATTTTCGTGAAATTCTTAACCTCCCTTCGCTTCCTGCTTCCCGGCCTGCTGATGGCATCGGCCCTGCTGAGCAGTTGTATTGACGAAATTGAACTGGGCCAGGGGCTACCGCTACCGGAAGGCATCGTGCTCCAGGGGCGCATCAACGTGGAAGACACCATTTCCGACGTGCGCATCACGCTGGAGGAGCTCTTCCGCTTCGAAAACTCCAACCGGCCAGCCCAGATCGTTACGGCGACCGTGCGGTTGATCAACGAAGACGAGCAATCCATCATCCTTCCTTTCCGGCAGGGAGCCTACGTGGCTTCGCTGGAGAACGATGATCCCGCCTTCACCATCCGGGAAGGGATGAGCTTCCGGGTAGAAGTAGAAACCCGCGAAGGACTGCAATTTGCCAGTCGTTCGGAAATCCTCCCCCAGAAACTGGAGGTTGAACGGGCCTACTGGGAACCAGGTACCGCCACCATCATCAACGCCATCGGCGAGCCACAGGACGTTCCGGGAGCATCGTATTTTGTGGACGCTCCGCTCCGTTACCCCGACGGCAGCTCGGCTTATCTGCGGTGGACCCTGGAGGAGACCTACCAACAGACCGACGAAAGCACGGACACGATTACGGGTCGAAAAACCTGCTACATCACCCTGCCCTTTGAGGCCCGCACCCTCAAACTGTCCGGCGACATCAACGAAAACGTTAGTGAAATTGACCGTTTTGGCCTCGGCACCAACCGCATCAGTTTCCGCTACGCGGAAGGTCATTACATGACCGTCCGGCAGGAAGCGCTCACCCGCAATGCCTTTGAATACTTTGATCAGATTGCCAGTATTGCCAGCACCGAGCTGAGCATCTTTGAGCCGCCCGGAGGCCCGGTGGTGGGTAATGTGTTTGACGTCAACGGAGAAATTAACAACGTTTTTGGCTACTTCTACGTGGCGCGGCAGTCCGTTGCGCGGGTGCCCGTGCGACCGGAGGAAGTGGGCAACCCCACCCTGGGCTGTCCGCTGGCTACCAGTATGCCCCCTCCCGTCAACCGTTGTACTGACTGTTTAATCGTCGATGGTGCCACCACCGTCCGTCCCCCCTGGTGGGAGTTATAAATGTCCCCCTTTCCGGAGTTTTCTTTCCCATCCAAGCTCATTAGTTATGCGTCGTTTTCTATTCTTATTGCTCCTGTTATCCCTCGTACTTCCCCTGAGCGCTCAGACCAGCCTGCAATTTGACCGCCCCTTCCACGTCGCCGGTGAAGTCACCTGGTTTACCGCTTACCTGGCCAAACCTGCGCCACCCAAAGTGCGGGTAGTCGTCTACGGAGCGGACGGAAAGGTGACGGACTACTTTTTCCTCAAGACCGACGACCAGGACCGTATTTCCGGGCACTTTCGCTTTCCGTACGGTGCCACAACGAGCTACTTCCGCTTCCAACTCCAGGCCCTGACCGCGGAGGACCAGTTGGTTTCGCTGGGCACTTTCCGCCACGCGGTTTACGCCGACAAGCGGGTGGAGGCCCAGACGGGGGCCGCCACTGCCGGGACGGGAACCATGCCCGCCGCAGGCGGGTTGTCCGTCAGCACCCAAAACGGTCAACTGACCATTGCCGGTCTCAACGGTCAGGCGTACAGCCTCAGCATCGTGAACGACGACGTGGTGCCCGAAAATTTCTCCAGCCACCTGCAGGTGGCCACCGGAAGCGCTACCCACCAGTGGAAGGATACCCTTTTCTACTCCGGTACCGTGTCGGATACCGTCGGCCAGCCGATTCAGACCAACCTGCTGCCCTTCTTCGATCCCGCCACCTACCGCTTGTTCTTCACCAAGGCCGATGCTGCCGGTGCCTTCCAGCTGGAACTGGCCGGCTTTGAAGACGTCAAAACCATCCAGGGCCACGACCTGAACAGTAACGACATCAAAGTTCGGCTGACCCTACCCGAACTGGCGCCCCTCACCGAGCGTCCCGCCATCACGGATGCGGTGGTCAACTACATCGACCTGAGTCGGCGCCGGAAGAAAATCTACCAGCTTTTTGCCACCGTAGAAACGCCGCTGGAATTCAGCGTCGCCGAACAAAAACGGAGGGTACTGGACCCGAACCGGGACTTTGACGTCCAGGACTACAAAGCCTTCCCGGACATGTACACCTTCTTCAAGGAAGTGGCCGGAGAACTCCGCATCAGAATTCGCAAGGGAGAATACATCAGCCGCCTGTACAATGCGCCCAACCAGCGGTTTTTCGGGGATACGCCCTTGTTTATCGTAGACGGCAAGCTCACCCGGAATTCGAACTACATCAATAAGATGAGTCCGGCGGAGGTGGAATACCTTTCCTTCTTCTACGACAACGGCGAACTAAGGCGGGACTTCCCCGCCCTGGGCAACAACGGCGTGGTGCAAATCGAAACCGTTCGGCCACCGGCCAACTTTCCCGCGGCGGACGCCGAAGACATTCTCACCATTCGTGGCCTGCAGCCCGCCGCCTCCTTTCAACCCCGGCAAGCGGAGGGTAACGTACCCGCCGTTTCTCCCCTGTTGTTATGGCAGGTAGGTGCGGGAGGAGAAGACTCCGTCACCCTCCCCCTTCCCACCACGGATGACTACGGCAACTACCGCATCGTGGTGGTGGCCCGTGATGCTCAGGGCGGTGTCCGCGCGGCCAGCTCCCGTTTTGAGGTAGCCGTTCGGTAAGTACTACTTTGCGTACCCCACCGTAAGGGGGCTTGCCTTATTTTTGCGGCGATAACCAGCGGCCGGGAAAGCATCCGGCCGTACAACTACTGGCCCCATCTCCGTTCGTCAAATCCTCATGCTCCTTGGGGGGCTTTTGCTCCTTCCGGCCCTGCTGATCAATTTGGGGGTCGTAGTCTTCATTGACGATGAGGCCATCCGCTCTTTGGTGGCTCAGGAAATGATCTGGAGCGGCAACTGGATTGCCCCCACCATGCACGGCGATGCCTACCTGAACAAGCCTCCCCTCTGGAATTGGCTGGTAGCACTGAGTTTTCTTGCCCACGGCGGGGCCAGCGAATGGGCCGCCCGCCTGCCGACCGTACTCGCACTCCTGGGCTTTGGGGCCACCACCTTTTTCTTCAGCAGCAAGTATTTTTCCCGGCACACGGCGCTGCTACACGCCCTGATGGTCGTCACCTGCGGCCGCATGCTGTTCTGGGATAGCCTGTTGGCCCTGATTGACGTCACCCTCAGCTGGGTCGTGTACACCCAGATTATGCTCCTCTACCATTACGGACGGCAGGGAAAGTGGTGGCGGGCCTTTGGTTGGAGCTACGCCCTCACCGCAGCGGGATTCATGCTCAAGGGGCTTCCCGCCATCGTATTTCAGGGCCTGACCGTATTGACCATCCTCTGGTGGACCAAACAGTGGCGGCAATTTTTCCGGGCCGCCCACCTACTCAGCGGACTGGGATGTCTGGCCCTGCTGGGGCTGTATTACTGGCGCTACAGCAATTACGTTGATCTGTCCTGGGTGGCCGAACGCCTCTTCATCGAAAGTGGCAAAAGGACGGCCATGGCCCAGGGGCTGGGGGCCTCCCTGCGTCACCTGGTGGAGTTCCCGCTGGAGATGAGTTACCACTTTCTTCCCTGGACCATCCTGCTCCTGCTCTTCTTCCGCAAGGGAAGCTGGACGGCCCTGAAAACCAACGATTTTGCGGCCTTCACGCTGGTCGCCTTTCTGGTCAACATTCCGGTATACTGGCTCTCTCCGAACGTATACCCACGGTACTTACTCATGCTCTTCCCCCTGCTTTTCGGAAGCCTGATTTTTCTCTATTCCCGGGAGGAGGAAAAGGATACGCAGGTCTACCGCGGATTCCGGTGGTTATTCCTGGGGTTGATGGCCATCTGTGCACTGGTCATTCCCCTGATCCCGCTAATTCCGGATACGGAAATGGTGAGCCACGCCTGGTGGAAAAGCTTTGTTTTGGGCGTGACCGCAGGTGCCGTGTGGTGGCTTGGGTGGCGAAGTCCACGGGATACCGTCCTGGCCTTTGCCGTCATGCTCCTGGTCATCCGGATCGTTTTTAATGTCTTCGTCCTTCCGCCCCGCGCAGCGGGCGATGAGCGTGGAAATGCCGTGCGGGATACCGCCCACGCGGTCGTTGACCAACACGAGAGCCAGCGCATGGCCATCTATGGCTTTACTCTCATCGAGCCCGCTACGGGTTACTACCTGAGTATCCGGAGGGGCCGGATCATCCCGCGTCAGTGGGAAAAGTTTGACGACACGACCGCCTACATCGTCAGTCCACTGCAGTACCCCGACCTGGAGGTTTCCGCTACGGACAGCCTTTATCTCCGGCACTTACGGGTTAACTACCCGGTCGGTCGGCTTCCCGACCCGCCCGCCGGGCGGGCGGCCCTTAATGGTGTACTACGCGACGGCATGGGGGCCGGCATCCCCGTGCGGGCAACCGAGTAGGCGGAACGCTAACCTTCCTAAGCCTGACGCGTTCCCGTAATTGTCGGGACCGGCCACGAATTCAGCGCCAACCGCATCATCGTTCCCGTAGCCTCCTTAACTTTGCAGCATGTTATTATCCATCGTCGTCACCGTATACAATGAGCGGGAAAATATCCGCCCCCTTATTGATCGTATCAATAACGCCCTCACGGGAATGGACTACGAGATTGTTTACGTGGACGATGGCAGTACCGATGGCACCCTTCAGGAACTAAAATCCATTGACGATCCTCGCCTGGTCGTGGTGGAGTTCCGCAAAAACTACGGTCAGAGTCTCGCCCTCATGGCGGGGATCGACGTGGCGCGGGGGCAGTTCATCGCCACCATGGACGGCGACCTGCAAAACGACCCCCTCGACATCCCCGACATGCTGGCCCTCGTTCGGGACGGCGACTGGGACCTGGTGGTTGGGGAGCGGGTTAACCGTCAGGACGGCATGCTGCTCCGTAAGGTGCCCAGCAGAATTGCCAACTGGATCATTCGCAACCTCAGCGGCGTCCACCTGCGCGACTACGGTTGCGCCCTGAAGGTATTCCGCAGTGAGATCGCCAAGGACATGGGCATCTACGGAGAGCTCCACCGATTTATTTCGGTTCTGGCCAGTCTGGAAGGCGCCAGAATTACGCAGATTCCCGTACGCCACCACGCCCGACAATTCGGGACGAGCAAATACGGCTTGGGAAGGACCTTCAAGGTCGTCAGTGATCTGCTGCTGATGCTCTTCTTCAAAAAGTACCTTCAGCGCCCCATGCACCTCTTTGCCCAGGCCGGATTGGCCCTGTTCGGCATCGGGCTACTGATCAACGTTTATTTGCTGGTCCTGAAGGTTATGGGGCAAGATGTCTGGGGCCGGCCCATCCTGATTCTCGGAGCCATTTTGGTGCTGGGGGGTATCCAGCTGATTACGGTTGGCCTGATCGTGGAGGTGTTGATGCGTACCTACTACGAAAGTCAGGACAAGCGCCCCTACCGCATTCGCCACATCAAACGAGGTGCGGCCGTTCGGCAGGCGGAGGCCAAGGTGTAACCTACTTCCGCTTCCCGCCCATTCGGCGGCGCGTCTTCTTATCGAATAAGCCGGAGGAGGCGCTTTTCCGGGGCTGCCCGTTTTTCTTGAGGGCGGGCCGCACGGTTTTTTCCACTGCGGCGCAGCCGGATTTGCGGGCGCAACCGGTGTTGAACACCAGTAGGCTGCCTAAAATCATTACGAAAAACAAGTAAACACGGGCCCGTTTCATCTGTTACTTTTGCATTAATGTGCCTTATTAACGCGAAAAATCGGGTTTTAGACACGAAAACAACGATTAAATTCATTTTTAGGCGGTAAATGTTGCAGACGTGGTCTGACCGACCAATCTTTGCCGCCTTTATAATTCATATCCAAAATCCTGAACCAATGAATAAAGGAGAACTCGTGGCATCCATTGCCGAAAAAGCCGGACTCACCCAGAGCCAGGCAGAAGCCGCCCTCAGCGCTACCCTGGATAGCATCCAAGGTGCCCTGCAGTCCAAGGACAGCGTAAGCCTGATCGGCTTCGGAACTTTTTCAGTAAGCGAGCGCCCCGCCCGCGATGGCCGTAACCCTCGTACGGGTGAGACCATCAAGATCGCTGCCAAGAACGTTGCCAAGTTCAAGCCTGGCAAGAAGCTCAGCGACAGCCTGAACTAAAAATTCCTCGATCGGCCATTGGTCGATCAGGATAAGACCAGGGCGATTCAACCGTTAAATGGTTGGATCGCCCTTTTTCGTTATCGTAATTCCCGCTCCGGGAGTGAACCGATTATCCGGCCAATACCTTATTCCCTTAGTAATATTGTTGTTGCTTTCCGCTTCAACGCGTTCCAAACCCATCACACCCCAATTCCGGGCTACTTTGCCCACATACCATTAACCACCCATTCATGGCAGACATCCAGGAACTTCAACGCATCGCCTCTCAGGTAAGACGAGACATCATCCGGCAGGTTTTTCTTTGCCAAAGCGGCCACCCCGGAGGATCACTCGGTAACGCCGACCTTTTTGTTGCCCTGTACTTCGACATCATGAAGCACGACCCTTCCTTCAACATGGAGGGCAAAGGGGAAGACGTATTCTTTCTCTCTAACGGACATATTTCCCCCGTCTGGTACAGCACCCTGGCCCGAGCGGGTTACTTTCCGGTAGAAGAGCTCAATACCTTCCGGGCCATTGATTCCCGCCTGCAGGGTCACCCCACCACCCACGAAGGGCTCCCCGGGGTGCGCATCGCCAGCGGTTCCCTCGGGCAGGGGATGAGCGTGGCCTGTGGTATGGCTTTGGCCAAGAAAATGGACGGGGACGACCGCACGGTTTTTGTGCTTACCGGCGACGGCGAACAGCAGGAAGGACAAAACTGGGAGGCCGCACTCTTTGCGCCCCACCACAAACTGGATAACCTCGTGGTCATCATCGATGATAACGGCCAGCAGATCGATGGCCCCACCAGTGAGGTCATGTACATGGGCGACCTGGGAAAGAAATACGCTTCCTTCGGCTGGGAGATCGTCGACATGGACGGCAATAACATGGCCGAGGTCGTGGAGACGCTCCGCAAGGTTCAGGGCCAACGCAACGGCAAGCCCACCTGCATCATTATGAAAACGGCCATGGGCAAGGGAGTTGACTACATGGAAGGCACCCACAAGTGGCACGGCAAGGCCCCCGACGAGGAACTGGCGCTCAAGGCGCTGGCCCAACTGGAGGAAACCCTCGGCGACTTCCCCGCAGAAGGCATTTAAGCCTCCCCTTCATCCTTCCCACATACCCAACTCCCAAAAGAAAAACAATGCTTTCCTTAGACCAACTTCAGCAAACAGATAAAAAAGCAACCCGTGACGGATTCGGCGCCGGCCTGAAGGCCGCCGGTGATCAGCACGATAACGTAGTCATGCTCACGGCCGACTTGCGGGGCTCCATGAAGTCCGAAGACTTCATCAATACCTACCCGGATCGCTTCATTCAGTGCGGTATCGCCGAAGCCAACATGATGGGCGTTTCTGCGGGCCTGGCAACCGCTGGCAAGATCCCCATGGCCACCACCTTCGCTAACTTCGCCACCGGCCGGGTCTACGACCAAATCCGGCAGTCCATCGCCTACTCCCACAAGAACGTCAAGATTTGCGCAAGTCACGCCGGCATCACCCTTGGCGAAGACGGCGCCACGCACCAGATTCTCGAAGACATTGGCATGATGCGGATGCTGCCCGGCATGACCGTTATCAACCCCTGTGACTACAACCAAACCAAGGCTGCCGTACAGGCCATCGCCGAACACCACGGACCGGTGTACCTGCGCTTCGGCCGTCCGGGATGGCCCGTCTTCATCCCCGAGGATCAGGAGTTCGTGATCGGAAAGGCCCTTCACCTCAACCAGGGTAGTGACGTATCTATTTTTGCCACCGGCCACCTGGTATGGAAGGCCGTAGAGGCCGCCCGCGAACTCGAGAAAGAGGGCATCAGCGTCGACCTAATCAACATCCACACGATTAAACCCCTCGACGAAGAAGCCGTCATCGCCAGCGCGAAGAAAACGGGGGCCGTGGTGACCTGCGAAGAACACAATAAGTACGGTGGTCTGGGCAGCGCCATCGCTGAGGTATTGTCTAAAGCCGTACCGACCCCCCAGGAATACGTAGCCACCAACGATACCTTCGGGGAATCCGGTAAGGTGAGCGATCTACTGGAGAAATACGGCCTGGGCACCAAAGACGTTATCGCCGCCGCCAAGCGCGCGCTGGCCCGCAAGTAGTCCCCCTGCTTTTCGAATGGTCAGGCTGATCGGCGTATCTTCCGATGAGCCTGACCATTCGATTTTCAAGAAACTTACTCCGGCATGGACTACACACCACCCATTAAGATCACCCTGGCCCGTAAGCCAACGGAGCTAAAGCAAATTCTTGCCCTACAGGCCGAAAACATCCCCGAGGTGTTGACGGAGGACGAACTGAAATCCCAGGGCTTCGTAACCGCCAAGCACGATCTGGCACTACTGACCAGAATGAACGAAGCGGCGGCGGCGGTTATCGCCAAGGACGGAAGGAAGGTCGTGGGGTACGCCCTGGCCATGACCCGGGAATTCGCCAACGAGATTCCCGTGCTGGAGCCCCTCTTTACCCGCCAGGACAAATTGACCTATCGCGGGCAGTTACTCGGGGAAACGGATTATCTGGAGATGGGACAAATCTGCGTCGCCGAAGGCGCCCGGGGACAGCGGCTGGCGGACCGGATGTACAAGTACATGAGGGTTTGCTATCATCCAAGGTTTGCCTATTGTCTTACGGCAATCGATGCTCGCAACACCCGCTCCCTGCGGGTGCACCAACGCATCGGCTTCGAAATACTGGACCGCTTTATTGCCGACGATGGTCACGACTGGATTCTGGTCATCTGGGACTGGCGCCCCAAGGAACCCTAGAGGTAGGCTGTTCTGTAAATTAATCATTGGGCAATCAAGTCCTTGAATTTTCTTGTAGCGGCAGGAAATTTCCTGCCGCTACCGTGCGTCCCACTGAACTGCCGCGATTCCGCAGGAATCGCTGATGAAAATTCACGGAACAGCCTAACCCTAGAGGTAAAA
Source organism: Lewinella sp. W8 (assembly GCF_004375085.3). Classification (GTDB taxonomy): domain Bacteria; phylum Bacteroidota; class Bacteroidia; order Chitinophagales; family Saprospiraceae; genus Neolewinella. The sequence goes on along the minus strand of NZ_SNAQ03000016.1, from coordinate 107,260 downwards.
CTCAACCAGCGGGACTGGTGTCCGTCGGGCCAGATGCCCAAACGCGGCACCCACCATAACTGATCCGAGCACTCCGTTTTCCTCCGCCACTACCTTGTCGGCCACCCCGGAGTATGCTTACCTTTAGCCGACGAAATTCCCCAATGGACGGTAAGATTGCCCTTCCCCTGTTACTTTTATTCTGGAGCAGCCTGGCCCTGGCGCAGGGTACCTTGCTGAACCAGGCCGGAAACTCGGATATCGAAATCGAGAACTGCGCCCGCATCAATGACGGGGAAGTGCAGTTTGGCCCGGCGCTATACGGTGACGACCTGGTTTTCGTCACCCGTCCCCGTCGGGGCAACGTGGACCCGGCCACCGGCAAAACCTTCTTTGAGCTTTTCCGCGCCCCCCTGAACCCCGACGGTGCCCCCGGCTACCCCAAGCCCTTTTCGGTTGAGCTAAACTCGAACTACAACGAGGGGCCCGTGAGTTTCTCCAACGACGACCGGGTGATTTACTTCACCCGTACCCTGCTCTCCGGTGGGACGACCATTGAAGACCCCTCCGGCACGGCAAACCTTGGCGTTTACTCGGCCTTCCGGGCCGAATACGACTGGGCCGCCGTACGCGCCCTGCCCTTCAACGGAGCGAACTTCAGCAATCAGCACCCCTCCGTGACGGCCAACGGCCGGCGCATCTTCTTCGCCAGTGACCGCAACGGCGGCTACGGCGGCTACGACCTTTTCTTCAGTGACTTTCGCGACGGACGGTGGGGGCCGGCCATTAACCTGGGGCCCGAGATCAATACCGAAGGAAACGAAGCGTTCCCCTTCATCCATCCTTCGGGTCGCTTATTCTTTGCCAGTAATGGCCACGGAGCGACCCCAGACTACGATCTCTTCATGATGGACCTCAGCCAGCGCCGGTGGGGAAAGCTCATCCGGCTGCCGGCACCGCTCAATTCCTCCGCCGACGAGGTAGGCCTCTGCCTGACGGCCGATGGCCGTCGTGCCTACCTGGTCAGCAACCGGGCGGGAGGTAAGGGGCAGGACGACATCTACCTGATCCGTATGCCCCGCGGACTCGCCACCCTGGAGGGGGCCAGCGTTGACGGAGAGACCCTGACGATCTACGACGGGGCCACCAGCCAGCGGGTGGCCGGCGCTCAGGTCTGGCTCTGTGAGGTCGACCCTGCGGGTCGCCTGCCGGCCGATTTTTACAGCTTTGAACTCCGGGAGACCGTAGGGGCCGGAGAAATTCTTCCGGTGGAAAAGGCCATCGGCAGCACGGGGGCCATCCCCCTGCGCTCCGATCAGGAGGGCAGCCTCCGGCTGGAGCTTAACCGGGGAAAGACTTACGAGGTCCAGGTGCTCAAACCGGGCTTCGCGCCGCAGCGCCTGCGCTTTCTGTACACCGAGGAGGGCCCCAGTCGACCACTGGTCGTGACGCTCTCCCCCAGCGATTGCGTTACCGTCAGCGGCCGGGTTCGGCTGGAGGGCAGCGCCGGCGCGGAAGGGGTAGCCGTGCAGTTTCGCCCCGAGAACTGTCCGGGTGCCAGCCTGAACACCACTACGGACCTGACGGGCTATTACCAGCTCTGCCTGCCCCCGAATTGTAATTACCTCATTTCTGCCGGCGGAAACGGGTACGCCACTGTCTCCGATCGGCTGCCCGCCACCGCCTTTGGAAACGCCAGCGCTCCGGAAGTCAACCTGGAGACCCAGACGGCCGGCAACGTTCGCCGCCGCAGCGGCGACCTGCTGAGCGCAACGCTCCCCCTTCCCGGCGTAAGTTACTTTGGCAATACGGCCGTCTTGCGGGAAGACGAGAGCAGGGACATCAATCTGCTGATGCGACTGCTGACCGACCGGCCGGACCTAAAAATGGAAATCGTTGTTCACACCGACGGGCCGGGGCCGGAGCAAACGCTGATGCAGTTGGGCCAGCAACGCGGAGATGCGCTGCGGCAGGCCCTGATCCGGCGGGGCATCAATGACCGTCGCTTGCGGGTACTTCCGGTGGGGCGGCAGTATCGCGTCCGGGAATGCAGCAGTTGTACACCGGAGGACTATGCGGCCAACAACCGGCTGGAGGTGAGGGTGATTGATTAGTGCTTATCTTTATCGGGCAAAATGTTCCCGGTGCCGCGCTTCCTTCTGCGCCCATGGCCAATTATTCCCTCCCCGAGGAACTCAACTTTCGTATTCAGGACCTTCCCCCCGCCGACCAACCCCGCGAGCGGCTACAACAATTTGGCGTCCGGCAATTGTCGGACTCTGAGTTACTGGCCGTCTTACTGGGTAGCGGCATCCCGGGGCTTTCCGCCCTACAGGTATCTCGCCAGCTACTGACCAGCGCCCACCGGGACTTACACCTGATGGCCCGCTTCTCCCTGCAGGATTTCCGGCGGCAACCGGGTATCGGGCAGGTCGGGGCCATGCGTCTGGTGGCGGCCTTTGAGCTGGCCCGTCGGCGGGATGCCGCGCAGATGCGTAAAGGAGCCAAGATTACCAACAGCGAAGATGCCTTTCACTACCTGCGGCCCGTCCTGGCCGATCTGAACCACGAAGAATTTCATATTCTGTGCCTCAACCGGGCGAACAAATTACTCGGCGCGCACCTCGTGAGCCGGGGAGGCACTACCGGCACCGTAGCGGACGCGAAAACGATCTTCCGTATGGCGCTTGGTCACGGGAGCATCACCTCGCTGGTACTCGCCCACAACCACCCCAGCGGGCAGGCCTTCCCCAGTGAAGCCGACGTTAGGCTGACCCGCAAGCTCTGCCTGGCGGCGAAAAGCCTGGATTTGCACATCCTCGATCACGTCATCATTGCCGGAAGGGATTACTACAGCTTCGCCGATAACGACGGACTGCCGGAATAATTACCCCTGGAGACCGTAAGGAAAAGAAGCGAGTGAGGGTGGCAAAATTAGTGCTTAACCCGTCGTTGCTTATCTTCGCGCTGCAAAACGCGAAAATTCGGTGGTTTAGGCACCGTAAATCGGTACTTAGACCCGCTAAACCATATATAATGGCCAGTTCTTCGGATATCCGAAATGGATTTACCTTCCGCCACAACCACGACATCTACACCATCGTAGAGTTCCAGCACGTGAAGCCCGGAAAAGGTGCTGCATTTGTGCGGACCAAAATCAAAAGCCTTTCCACGGGACGCGTCCTGGACCACACCTTCCCCGCCGGTCATAAGATCGAGGAAGTTCGGGTGGAGCGCCATAAAATGCAGTTCCTCTACAAGGACGACATGGGCTTTCACTTCATGAACGCCGACACCTACGAGCAGGCGATGATCAACGAAAAGATGATCGACAATCCGGGAATGCTCCGGGAGGGAGACACCGTGGACGTCTTGTTCAATACCGAAGATGACAACCCCCTCACCCTGGACCTGCCACAATATGTGGAAATGGAAGTAACTTACACCGAGCCGGGCGTGAAGGGAGATACGGCAACGAACACCCTGAAACCCGCGACGGTAGAAACGGGAGTGGAGATTCGCGTCCCCCTGTTCATCAATACCGGTGACATGATCAAAATTGACACCCGTTCTAATTCCTACGTTGAACGCGTAAAAAAGTAAGACTGCATGACCCAGAAAGAGATTCAGGATCTGATCAAGCTCGTGGCCAAAACGGAGCTTGCAGAGTTTAAGTACAAAAACAAGGAAATTACCCTGCACATCCGGGGTAAGTCTTACACTGCGGGAGTCCGCGAAACTACCGCCCCCTCGATCATCAACGTGCCCGGCCCCGCCGTAAGTCCGGGATTTGCTCCCGCACCAGCACCCGCCGCGCCGGCTCCCGCACCAACAGTCGCGGCACCTGCGCCCGCCGCCGCACCCGCTGCCGCCGCCAGTGATGAAAGCAAGTACGTGGAGATCAAATCTCCCATGATCGGAACCTTCTATCGCTCTTCTTCCCCGGACAAGGACGCCTACGTAAAGGTGGGAGATTCCATCAGCAAGGGAGATACGGTATGCATCGTCGAGGCGATGAAGCTCTTCAACGAAATTGAGTCCGAAGTGGCCGGAAAGATCGTTAAGGTGCTGGTCGAAGACGCCCAGCCCATCGAGTACGATCAGCCCCTCTTCCTGGTCGATCCCTCCTAAGCGAGGAGTGAACACCACGACCTGATTTCTTTTCAATTCGTCAAATTTTCGGTGTCGTGCTTTATCCATAAGGCACGTCCCGACTATTGAAATACTGCCCCCGTATGGCTGAGAAGTTCAAAAAAATCCTCATCGCCAATCGCGGCGAAATCGCGCTGCGCATTATCCGTACCTGTCGGGAAATGGGCATCAAGACCGTAGCGATTTATTCCACCGCCGACCGAGAGAGCCTCCACGTCCGCTTTGCCGACGAGGCGGTCTGTATCGGTCCGCCCTCCTCCACGGATAGCTACCTGAGCATCCCCAAGATCATGGCGGCGGTAGAAATCACTAACGCCGACGCCGTTCACCCCGGCTACGGCTTCCTGTCTGAGAACGCCGACTTTGCCGAGGTCTGTGAAGAGTACGGCATCAAGTTCATTGGTCCCCGCCCCGAGCAAATTCGGCAGATGGGCGACAAGATCACCGCCAAAGACACCATGATCAAGGCGGGCGTCCCCGTAGTACCGGGTAACGGAGAGCTCCTCAAGGGCCCCGAAGACGGCATGGCACAGGCCAAGGAGATGGGCTACCCCGTAATGATCAAGGCCACCGCCGGTGGCGGTGGTAAGGGGATGCGCATCATCAAGCGGGAAGAAGACTTCGTGGCGGCCTGGGACAGCGCCCGCGCGGAAGCCAAGGCCGCCTTCGGGAACGACGGTATCTACATGGAGAAATACATCGTAGAACCCCGCCACATCGAGATTCAGGTCATCGGCGACCAGTATGGGAAGGTCATTCACCTTAGTGAACGGGACTGCTCCGTGCAGCGCCGTCACCAGAAACTGGTGGAAGAATGCCCCAGCCCCTTCATGACCGACGAGCTGCGGGAACGGATGGGCGAGGCCGCCATCCAGGCGGGAAAAGCCATCAACTACGAAGGTGTAGGGACGGTAGAATTCCTGGTGGACGCCGACCGTAACTTTTACTTCATGGAAATGAACACCCGGATTCAGGTAGAGCACCCGGTCACGGAGGAGGTGATTGACCATGACCTGATCAAGGAGCAGATCAAGATTGCCTACGGAGAGCACCTCTCCGGCAGCAACTACTACCCCAAAGGACACGCCATTGAATGCCGGATCAACGCCGAGGACCCCTGGAATGAATTCCGTCCCAGTCCCGGTAAAATTTCCAGCTTCCACTCCTCCAAGGGACATGGGGTACGGGTGGACACCCACGTTTACGCGGGCTACACCATCCCTCCCTACTACGACAGTATGATCGCCAAATTAATCGTCAGGGCCCCGACCCGGGAAGAAGCCATCACCAAGATGGAGCGGGCGCTGGATGAATTCATCATCGAAGGCGTGAAAACCACAGTGCCCTTCCACCAGTGGCTCATGCAGCAGCCCGACTTCCGGGAAGGCAACTTCGATACGGGATGGTTGGGGCAACAGGAAATGCCCACCGGAAAATAATCAACGTGACTACGGGGACGCCCGGCGGTTGATCCACCAGGGATCGGCCTTACGAAAAATAGCCCTTTTTGCGGAGCATACGGATCGCCGTACCGCAAAAAGGGCTTTTCTTTTACCCCTACTGGCGGGTGAGCAAATAGGCGAACTCGTTCCCGAAGACGTCCCGGCTCTGCATCACGATTTCGTCGTCGGTAAAGGGCGGCTCAATGCGGAAAGTGCCCGTCAGGCCCGTAGCGGTATTGACCCAGTTGCCGTAGATAGCCCCGCCGGGCTCCTGGCCGACGTAGGCGAAGCCGCCTAGGCCGTTTAGGTAATCCCCGATCGTTCCGTCGGCCGAAAAGCGAACTAATGATAATTCGCTGTGATACCAGACGGTCCCCCCCAGTTGCTCCAGAGCCGTTTTCTGACGGGGAGCGGGGGTACGTTCCTGCACCCGTTGGGCCGGAGGCGGGGTCGTCTCCCGCTGAGCCGGTGCCGGAGTGGTTTCCCGTTGCGGGCGGGGTTCGGGCTCCACCTCCGTGGTGCTGGCGGGGGGCGTAGTGGTCACCGAAGCGGGAGCTTCGTAAGCCGATAGGGCTTGAGTTCCCGGATCGTCCTCTTCACCCTGCACCAGTAGGCCAATCACCACCAGGCCGCCGAGGGCGGCCAGCACGTAAAGTAATACCTGCCCCACGGAAGGGCCACTCTTGCCCGATGGCCCCCGCTGCGGCGTGGAGGCGTAGGCCGGTTGGGCCACGCGCAGGGGGTCCGGACTGGGGGGTGGCGGGGGCGGAACGTTGCGGCCGATCTTCAGTCCACGGGCAAATTCCAGCAGGCGCAGGGAGAAGGCACGGTCTTCGGCTTCGGCCACCAGCAAGCCGTTGATTTTCCGTTGCTGGATGTCGTTGAAATCCTGCATCAGCAACAGGGCCGCGTGGTAGTGGTCGGCACCGGAATCCTTCAGGCGCGGCAACTCTTCCTGCAGCAGCTCAATGGCCGAATTGATCTTGTTTTCGGCGATCAGTTCACTGACCTTCTCGTATAATTCTGAATTAGCGGGCATGGATAACAAATATAGTAGGTGGCACGCACACCGTGCTGGACTTTAATACCTCCATCTGCGGGTGCGTTACACTACTGCCGTTAAGTGATATTTTCCGGAAGTAGCCGGTGTCTACCCCACTTCCCGTCCGGCCATTTCCAACAGCTTCTTGGTGGCCTTGATGCCCTCATCCTCACTCAGTCCGCTGCCCTCATATTCGATGCCGATCCAGCCGGTGTAGCCCGCGTCCTTCACGATCTTAAGGATTCGGTGGTAGTCACTGTCGCGCTCGTAGCCGTCGGGACCAAAGTTGTGGGACTTGGCGGAAACCGCCTTGGCGTAGGGCATTAACTCGGTAATGCCCTGGTAACGATCGTACATTTTGGCGCAGCCGTCTTCCCCGCGCTCCATGCAGAAATTGCCGAAGTCGGGCAGCGTGCCGCAATTGTCCATGCCCGTAGCGGCAATGACGCCCGCCAGCCAGCTGCCGTCGCTGCTGTATCCCCCGTGGTTTTCCACGATGACGTTGATGTCGGCCTGTTTTCCGTATTCGGAGAGCTTGGCCAGTCCCTCCGTAGCGGCTTTGGCGACTTCTTCGGCTGTACCCTGCCCGGCGGCGTTCACCCGGATGCTGTGGCACCCCAAAAACTTGGCGGCGTCCACCCATTTGTAGTGGTTTTCCACGGCCTGCATTCTGGCGGCCGCGTCCGTGTCTCCGAGGTTTCCTTCCCGGTCCACCATGATCAGCAGGGACTGGACATCGTGGTCCGCCGCCCGCTGCTTCATTTCCCCGAGGTAGGTCATGTCTTGTGCCTTATCCGCGAAGAACTGGTTGACGTATTCGACGCCCCCGATATCGTAGCGCTCGCGGGCGATTTTGGCGAAGTCGAGGTTGTCCAGTTCTCCGGCAAAGAAGGTCTTGTGGAGGCTCCACTGGGCCAGGCTGATGTTGAACCACAGCTCGGCGGCCGCGTCGGCTTCCGTGGTCGCCTCGCTTTCGGCATCCGCCATTTCGGCTTCCGCGTTCGTTCCGCATCCCAGGTATCCGAGGGTGCCAATCAGGCCGAGGCCGAGGCCCGTTTTTGAGGTATTCCGAAGAAAAGTTCGTCTTTGCATGATGGGTGGTTTTTCGCAGTGCTTTAGTGCTGCATAAATATAGGACAAGCCCGCCACTCCGTTTCCCTGACTGCACCTCCGTGCTCTGCCCCGCCCTCATCAGGGCGAATGAGGTCGATCTCCCCTGGGAAGTTTTTCGGCGCCCGGAGGGTTTACGCGACTAGCCCCCGGCAACGGTCCCGAGTTTTGCTTCGCAGCTCCCTTCGGTGGTCGCTAAGCGCGTCGGGATCGCTGATTGTCTGACAATGCCGCGGCGTGCTTGTGCGACTAGCCTTTGGCAACGGCGTGCAGGTGCAACGCTTATTCCGGAGGCCAGGTAGTGGGATTGCGGGTGGCTGCCCGGTCGGGGGGCGGCTCCCGAATTAAAGACCGAAGCGTTTTTCCGGGAAACGGTAGGGAAAACTTTACGTAAGGTAGATTTCGGGAAGATTATGCCTCGCCCTCCCTCAGAAGCCCTTATCTTTAGGTCTGACTTTTGTTTACTGACTTCGTGACTAAATACGGAGCATTCCGTCCCATCGAGGGATTTTTTTTGTCGTTATGCGGCGCATAGCTGGACCGAACATCACACGCTTACCTCTCGTATTGAAAAAGGCAACCTAAAAGCAACTTGGCCGGGGAAATCCGTAACGGATGGACGCGCCAACGGATATACCCGTACCACACATCCCATCAACTGACACTATGCAAAGCAAGTTTACGTCTGGTTTCCTCTTTGCGCTATTAACGCTCACCTCCATAACCCTTTCCGCCCAGGATTCTGTAATCTGGCCCGGAGACATTAGCGATAACGGCAGCATCGATGGTATTGATTTATTGTATTGGGCGCACGCCTACGGCGCGCGGGGAGAAAAGCGCCCCGGAGCCTCCATTCAGTGGACCGCCCAGCCCATGGGATCCCCCTGGACGGATAATTATCCGGGCGACCACAATTTTGCCTACGGTGATATTGATGGTGACGGAACGGTCTCGGCCGCTGACCTAATTGGGCTCGTTGCCAACCAAGACCGCACCCGCGCTGGCGCCCAACCTGATCACATCTATCAGCTCCCCGACTCTTCGGGTAATCACGCTGCCACCCTCAGCCTCAACCCCGCCGGTATTCAGCTCACGGCCAGCGGTAATGAGCTCCTGCTGGACGTGGACATTGCCGGACGGGAATCCGAGGACTTTGCCTTCTTCCACGGCATCAGCTTTCACGCCAGTTTCTCTGCGGGTCTGCTGTCCGACTTCAGCACCGAAGCCCGCCGGATGGCCAAGGGCCCCAGTCAAAATGCTGCTGGCATCCTGGAGTGGCTGCGTATCGACAGCAGCGCCCAGCAGATGGACGTCACGATTACGGCCTACAATCACGAAAACCGGGTGCTGCTCGCTCCCATCTCCAGAATTCGCCTTCCGTTACCGGACAACCTGGACCTCAGCTCCCTGAACAATGCCTTCATTACCATTGACAGTCTGGTTCTTTATGACGCTGCCATGAACAGTTATCGGGTGGCCACCACCACGGTTGACTTATCCTCTGATGCGTCCTGTTCCTTCTCCGTCAGTCCTGTGTGTGGCATTGACGGAAATACCTACCTGAACAGCTGCTTTGCGGAAGCTGCGGGCGTCACCTCCTACACGGCGGGGGCCTGCTGGCACCCCGGACTGGACCCGGCTACCATGGACCCGGGAGCCAACTGCCCGGACGCCTACGCTCCGGTGTGCGGGTTCAACGGAGTGACCTACGCTAATGCGTGCGCGGCCGAGGCCGCGGGCGTCACCATGTATACCCCCGGGATCTGTAATCCCGAAGACCGTAGCTGCTACGACCCGAACCTCATCGTCGTCAGCAGTGGTACCAGCCTGAACCTCGCCAACGGCCAGATCAGCTTTCAGTGTACGGAGCAATACGACCCGGTTTGCGGTTGCGACGGCGCCACCTACGCCAATGCCTGTGCGGCCGAGGCCGCGGGGGTTCGGTCCTACACGGCTGGGGGCTGTAACACCGGCTGTATTGACCCGGGAGCCATCACGGACACCGACGATTGTGGTACCGAAACCAACTTTGTTTGTGGTTGTAACGGAACGACCTACATCAACGCCTGCTACGCGGATGCGGCCGGAGTGCAGTCATACACCACCGGTCCGTGTAACGGCTCCTCCGACTGGTGTGAGGAAGCCACCATCATTCATTGCGGTGACTATCTCCCCCACGAAACCACCGTTGGCGCCGGCAACCAGATCACCAGTTACCCCGGAGGCACCAGTGTGCAAATGCTGGGCCCCGACCGGGTATACACCTTCCAAAAAACCTCTGCCGGTGACCTCCAGATTGGCCTGGAAATCATGACGCCCGGACTGGACATGGATATTTTCCTGCTATCCGGAGATTGTAACAACTATCAGGTACTTGGCGCCAGTACGACCTCCAATACCCAGACCAACAATGAGGGCATTGTACTCGAAGATGCCCCCAACGGCACCTACTACATCGTGGTGGATCAGCAACATCCCGGTCCGGGCGGTAACTACCGCCTGGAGATCAGCTGTGGATACCTGGACTGCAGTGACCGGGTTCCCCTCAGTTGCGGGGTGCCCTACAATGGTAATAATGCCGGAGGGAACGATGACGTAAGCACCTACACCATCGGCAACACCCTTAACGTCGAAAATAACGGACCGGAAATCATTCACACCTTCACGACCACGGAAAGTGGACCGGTCAACATCCTGCTCAGTGGTCTTTCGGCCAACCTGGAGCTGTTCCTGCTGAGTGAATGTGACCGGGGCAGCGGGCTGGCCTACAGCCAAAACCCCGGAACCCAGGCCGAACAAATTTCCAAGGTACTACCCGCCGGAACCTACTTCGTGGTGGTTGACGGCTATAACGGAGCCATCTCCGACTACACACTCACGGTAGATTGTTCTTCCGACTGCCAGCTGAGCTACCAGGAAATCAGCAATACCGGCACGGGTTGCGGACAGACCTCCGGTAGCTATCAATTCCAGGTGTTTGGTGGCCACCCCAGTTACACGGCCCATTACGTAGGCCCGGTTTGCCGGAGTGCCATTAGCCATAACGGCGTATTCAATTTCACCCACCTTCCTCCCGGCACCTATACGGTTTACGTGGAGGACTGTAACGGCTGTCAACTGGAGTTTCAGTTTACGATCAGCGCCGGGACGGGAGGCCTCTCCGGTCATCTGGACCCCACCGACGCGGGTTGCGGCGTGGAGGGCCGGATTGGTGTTACCCTCAATGGTGGCACGGCTCCCTTCACGGTTTACCTAAGTGGAGCCGCCAACGCAACGCTGACCACCAGTCAAACCAGCTTTGGCATTGCTCCCCTGCCGGCCGGCACCTATACGGTCACCATTGTCGACGCCAACGGTTGCACCTTTACGGATCATGCTACCGTGGGGCAAGCCGGCGGCAACCTCGACGTGGAAGTGTGGGCAGAACCCGCGGGTTGTGACGGTAGCCTGGGAGAAATTGTGGTCCGTAATGACCACGGCGCCCTTCCTTTCCACGTGCAATTGTCTGGTCCTGTTTCCGGTTCCACGACCGTGAATGGCTATAATTTCCGGATTCGGAACCTGTTGCCCGGTGCTTACGTCTTCACCCTCACCGACGCACTCGGGTGTACCTTCCAGGAGCACGTGCTGGTGCCCGATGCCGGACTCGAAGCCCAGGTATCCACTACGCCCGCCAACTGCTCTTCTCCCGGTGCTGCCCGGGTGAACATCAGCAACGGCACGCCGCCCTATACCATCAATTACTTCGGCCCGCAATCGGGTACGGTAAATACTTCGGAGGCCATCACCGTCCTGAACGGATTGCCCGCCGGAAGCTATACCTTCTCAATTTGGGATGCGGCGGGATGCGACCGTTCCATTACTGCCTTTGTGGAAGACAACGGTGGAGCACTAGACTTTTCGATCAACCAAAGTCAGGTTGCCTGCGGGGACAATCCCTCCACCCTGAGTTTCATCATCAGCGGAGGCACCCCCAACTACACCATTACCTATACCGGAACGGTAGACGGTAGCATTGTTGTCGGAGGTAACGGTACCGGCACCATTGACCTGCCCCCGGGCAGCTACACCTTTACCGCCACGGACTTTAGTGGATGTTCATCGACTTACAGCACCACCATTAACGGCGGACTCGTGGAGGCTAACGTCCACAGCTACCTCTTCGCCAACGATTGTGACCAACTGGACAACATCCGCACGGACATCTCCGGTAGCACGGGCCCCTACACCGTCGAGGTTACGGCAAGCTGTCCTGGCCAAAACCGCAGCTTCTCCTCCATCGACGCGACCTTCGATCTCCTGAACCTACCCAACTGCACCTACACCATTGCCGTTACCGACGCCAATGGATGTACCGTCACGACCTCCGTTACGGTCAACGTCGATCCCGACGCCGGCCTGCTGGTCCTGACCCCGAGAAACGGTGCCTGCGACGGCTTGGGCAGGATTGACCTGGAGGTAACGGGGGGAGACGACCCCTACTTCATTAACTGGACGGGCCCCATCTCCGGAAGTGTAAACCTGGCCGCCCAGACCTACAGTGTACTGGATGCACCGGCGGGCACCTATACCTTTACCCTGACCAACGCCGACGGGTGTGAAGACACCCAAACGGTTACCCTCAACAATGGAGGAAACCTGGAAATCATTTCCAGCCTGGTCACCGATGACTGTGGAGCACCGGACCAAATCTGGAACGACATCGAGGGTGGCATCGGCCCCTACACGGTGGAAGTCATCAGACTGTGTGACAATGAAGAAATTGACGTGGAGGTCATCAATGCCGGCTTCGAAATTTTTGACGTCATTCCCTGTGATTACAAAATCATCGTAACCGATGCCTCGGGATGTATGACCATGGAAACGGTTACCGTCTACCCCTACCAGCTGTTTAACGCCATTCCCGCCGACGGAATCTGCGGACAAGACGGCAGCATCCGGGTATTTGTCATGAACAGCACGGCCGAAGGCCCCTACGACATCACCTACTCCGGACCGGTAAACGGGCAAGTTACCGACCAGGACGGTGACTACACCATCATGCCCCTGCCCGCCGGCACCTATACAATTACGGTAACGGACGTCAACGGATGTACCGAAACGGAAGTGGTTACGGTTAATGATCTCCCCAGTGATCTGGATCTGAGCACGGCACTGATCAATAATGAATGCGGCCAGTACAATCAACTCTGGAACGACATTTCCGGTGGGGTTGGTCCGTACACCGTGGAAGTCATCCGGCTTTGTGACAATACAGTCGATACGGTTTTCACCATTGAGGGTATCGAATTCGAATTATTCGACCTGGAGGAATGTGAATACAAGGTGATCGTCACCGACGCACAGGGGTGCATGGTGATGACCACAACTACCGTAGAAGGTGGTGACCCCAACCTGGTCAACGTCACTCCCGTTAGTGGTCCCTGTGGGGAAGACGGGCGCATTGACCTGAACTTCATCCGGGGCACTCCTCCCTTTGAAGTAGTCTACACCGGCCCGATTTCCGGCAACAACACCGTTAATGGCACCCAGCTGTCCATTAACGACGCTCCGCCGGGAACCTACACCCTGGTGATTACGGACGCCAACGACTGTACCGAGACGGAAACCGTCGTACTGGAAGAAACCACCAACGATCTGGAACTGAGTGCAGCCCTGATCTACAATGAATGTGGCCAGTACAACCAGATCTGGATCGATATTTTTAACGGTACGGGTCCCTACGCCATTGAAGTCATCCGACTTTGTGACGGAACCACCCTGATGGATTTCGTTACGGGAGACGTGGGCTTCGAGCTCTTTGACCTGCCCCCCTGCGACTACAAAATCATCGTAACCGATGCGGCCGGCTGTATGGTGATGGACACGGTAACCGTATTCCCCGCTCCGGTTGACCTGTACGACCTGACCGCCATCTCCGGAGAATGTAACGAGCTGGGCAGCTTCACGGTGGACATTCTGCGCGGAACGCCCCCCTTCACCATTGTGTACAACGGCCCCGTTTCCGACAGCATCGTGACCACGGACACCACCTACTTCCGGGACAACCTGCCCAGCGGAGACTACACGGTATTCCTGAGTGACAGTCTGGGTTGCATCGAAACCAACCAGTTCACCATCAACAATACGACTACGGACCTGGACCTGGTGACTTCACTGATCTTTAACGACTGTAACCAGCTCAACCAACTGTGGAATGACATTAACGGTGGAGTCCCTCCCTTCCTGGTGGAGGTTTTCCGCTTATGCGATGACGTCGTGGATACCACCTTCACGACCACCGAAAGAGAGTTTGAACTCTTCGACCGGATGCCCTGCGAATACAAAATCAAGGTCACCGATGCTACGGGATGCATGGACATGGAAAACATCGTCGTCCAGCCCACCAATGCAGACCTCTTTGACCTCCGTATTGACAACAGCTGCGACAGCAGCGGCTTTTACGTCGATTTTATTGCCGGGGCCCCTCCCTACCGGGTGGTCGTCTCCGGTCCGATTCAGGAGCAATTCCTCGACGTTACGGAAGACCTGTACATCCCCGCTCCCCCGGGAGATTACATGCTCCGTGCCTGGAGTAGCGATGGGTGTAACGAGATGACGTTCCGGGGGCTCGTCGGCGGTGGAACGGGTGACCTGCCCGAGATCAATTTCTCCTACGAAGCTGATGGCCTGGCGCTGCTGCTGGAGAACAACAGCTCTCCGGGCAACTACAGCTGGGACTTCGGCGACGGCAACACTTCCGAGGAAGAAGAACCCATTCACGTGTACGACAATTCCGGCACCTATAACGTCTGCCTGACGGCCGAGAACGACTGTGGCCCGCTGACCGTTTGCCGGGAAATTCAAATCAGTGACGCGGGCAGTCTTCAGCTCATCATCGGCGGGGGCAGTGGCTCCGTGGGTAATTCGGTAAGCATTCCCGTGGCGCTGCAGGGAGCAGATAATCTCGCTACCATTGCCGGTACCTTTAGCCTGGAATTACCCGATCTGGCAACGATCACCGGCGTGACTGCCGGCGCCATTTTACCTCAGTACAACCCCGACAACCAGAGCTTCACCTTTGTGGCTGGCGACGCCGAAGGCATTGACCTCCACGACAACGTTACCGTGCTGTTCTTCATTCAACTTGATTTAGGCACGACCCTGGGCACTTCCGAAATTCTGCTGGCGGATGCCCCGGTCAGTCTGGAGATCAGCTCCGTGACCGACGGCGTTCCGGTGCTGCGCGCCGTGAACTACCTGCCCGGATTCGTTACCGTAACGGAAAACAGCCTGGGAATCATCAGCTCCATGGCCTACACCATGGATGACGAGGTGATCGAGAATACCGAATTCCAACTCTCGGAGCCCGGTGGGACCTACGTGGCGACCCTCCCCGAGAACGAGGTAGGTATTCCCACTACGCTGACTGGCCTTGGCCTGGACCGGATGTACTACATCGAACCCGTCCGGGAAGGTGATCCGCGCAATGGGTTGTCCACCTTCGAAATCTTTTTGGGGCAGCGGTACCTGCTGGGATACGATGTACCCCAGATTTACCACCCCATGCAGGTGGTGGGGCTGGACGTTAACTGCAGCCAGAGCTTCAGCAACCTGGACCTCTTCCTGCTCCAGCGCCTCCTGATCGGGGACCTGACGGAAATCCCCGGCTGTCAGCCATGGGCCTTCGTCCCCCAATCGCATGAATTCCCCCAGGACTGGGATCGCAGCAACGTCTTCCCCGCCCCACGGCGGGCAGAATTTGTGCTGGAGGGAGATACGATGGTGATGTTCACCGGTATCAAAACCGGCGACATCCTGGCCGACGCCGACGTGGGTCGTGCTTCCGGCACGCTTCCCCTGCGTTACGAGCTGCCCCGCTCCGTCAACCGTGGTGAAGCCTTTGACCTCTTCCTCCACCTGGAGACCGCCGCCGACCTCGTGTCGCTGCAGGGCCAACTCGCCATTGCTCCGGGATATGAGCTCGTGGAAGTTGAGGGCATTGCCCTGGAAGAACCGCAATTTGGCCAGGATCGGACCGGCGACCTGATGGTAAGCTGGTTCAGTTCGGAGGGTACGCCCCGTCTCCTTAGGCCGGAAACCCCCGTCCTGCGCCTGCGCCTCCGCGCTCTGCGGGCCAGTCGCAACCCGTCTGAAGTAATCACCTTCCGCCAGGGCGGGCTTTCCGCCGAAGCTTACGACGGACAGTACCGACCACTGACTCCGGAATTAACGGAGATTCGTACGCCGGACGCGCTTGCATTCCGGGTGTATCCGGCGCAGCCCAATCCCGCGAAAGAATTCGTTGACCTCCGGTTCGACCTGCCCACCGAAAGTGCCGTTAACCTCCGGTTACTGGACGCGCTTGGCCGACCGGTCATGGAGCGGCGGCAGATGTTCTCCGCGGGAGCACACCAGATCCGGCTCGATCTCCTGGGCCTGCCGAACGGCGCCTACCACTACCTGATCTCCGCTGACCGGGAAAGCGTGAGTGGCAAACTGGTGATCAGCCGGTAATTCCCGCCGATTCCTACCAGAAAGAAGCACCGGGTATGCAGCGCATATCCGGTGCTTTTTATATTGTGGACCACGGCCGGCCGGATTTTACGCTGCACCTGCGCTCGCGCCCCGGCATCTATCCGCCACTCCGTGGGCAAATTTCCGTGGCCTTCCGCTACAAAATATTTTCCCGCTCGGCTCCCGGGCCCCTCCTCGTCCAAAACCCAAACTTATGCGCATCACCAAAATTCTTCGGTCTCAGGGAGAAAGACAATTGCTTCCCCGGAAGGCCAGCGGGGCCCCTCCGGGAAGTCTGATTTACACCGGCAAACAGGAGGTGGAGCAGGTGCACGTTCACCTGAGTGAATACGAGTTCGACTACTTCAACTCTCAGATGGTAGCCGACGCCATTCCACCGATAGATGACATTGAGGATAACATTACCTGGTACGACGTCCGGGGCCTTCACCGGGTGGACATCATCGAGGAACTGGGCAAGAAGTACAACATCCACCCCCTGGCGATGGAAGACATTCTGGACGTGCAGCAACGCCCTAAATTGGAGGTCTACGAGGATGGGGTGCTGATGCAGCTGAAGGCCTTCCTTTTCCGGCCGGAAACCCGTGACCTGGAGGTAGAGCAAGTGTCCATTTACCTCACGAAAGGAGTGGTGCTCACCTTTCAGGAAGACAGCGACGACCTTTTTGCGGAGGTACGCAGGCGACTGGAAACGGCGGGCGGCAGAATCCGCAAACGTCCCGCCGACTACCTGGCCTACGCCCTGGTGGACAACATTGCCGACCGCTACTTTACCGTGCTGGACAGCGTGGAGAGTAGTCTGGACCAACTGGAAGGGACCATCCTCACCGAGCCCCAGCCGGCAACCAAGCGGCAACTTCACGACCTGCGGCTGGCGATGCTCGCCATGCGCAAAAACATCAGTCCGCTGCGGGAAATGGTGCAGCAGTTTGCCCAGTCCGATCATCACCTGATTTCCGAGGAAACGCAGCTGTACGCCCGGGACCTCAAGGACCACATCATCCAAATTTCCGACCTGGTCGAAACCTACCGGGACGTAACCAATGGCCTGTATGACCTGTACGTAAGTGAGATCAGCTTTCGGATGAACAGCGTAATGCAGACCCTGACGGTAGTGTCGACCATTTTTATCCCCCTGGGCTTCCTGACCGGCGTTTACGGCATGAATTTCGTGCGCATCCCCGAATTGGAATACCGCTACGGTTACTTCGTTCTCTGGGGCTTCATGTCCCTGATCATTTTCGGCATGCTTTACTGGTTCCGCCGACGTAAATGGCTGTAGGGCGGAACGCAATTTTTTTGGCGGAGCAGGTGCCGGAATTTTGCCAAAAAGCAGCGTGCAGTACAAGGATTGCGAGCAATTCCCGTTCTTTGCAGCGTAAATCAAACCAACGATGAACAAACGCACGCTCACCGCCATCGCCATTATCCTGGGTCTTCTCTTCCTGGGATCTCTATTCTGGGGCCTCAGTAACAACAGTAAGCTTACCGAAGCCAACGCCCAGATGAGCGAGGAGGTCGATCAACTTTCCCTCCTTCGGGACAAGCTTACCCGGGAGGTAGACAGCCTCGGCACCGCCTACGAAGCGGCGGCGGCGGACAACGTCGAACTACAGGGGCAGCTGGCCGAAGCACAGGACCAGGCTAAACGCGCCCTCTACGATATGCGGCAGGCGCAAAAGTCACGCAGAAACGACAACGAGGTCGCCTACCAGATGCGGGTGCAGATTGAGGACCTGATCCAAACCCGGGCGACCCTGGAGCGGAGCATCAGTGAACTCAGGGCCGAAAACGATCAGCTGCGCAAGGACAACGTGACCCTGCGCCGCGACCTCAGCGAAGCCAAGACCCAGGCCTACAACTTTGAAAAGAAGGCCGATAACCTGGAGACCATGACCAAAAGCATGGAGGCCGAAATCGAACGCATGACCCTGGGCGCCTTTAAGGCGACCGCCATTCAGGTGGATATGTTCCGGGGCAACAAGGGAACGAAAGTAACCTCCGACGCCAGTCGGGTGAAGCGCATGAACGTCAGTTTTGACCTCGTGGACGTTCCCAGTGAATTCCTGGGCGTCCGCCCGATCTACCTCGTCCTGACCGACCAGTCCGGCACCCCCGTTGTTTCCCAGAACCCGGTCAGGGCCAAGGTCATCGTCAACGGCGCGGAAATGGATTTGATCGCACTGGAGGGCCGCGACGTTAACGTGGAGCGCACCCAGCGCATCAGCTTTACGCACGAATTGGACGTCAAATTAGCCGCCGGATTCTACCGGGCCCAGATCTTCACCGACCTGGGGCTCCTGGGGTCCGCCAACGTACAACTGCGATAGGACTCCCTGGCGGGGAATGCTTTTTTTCCGCACGGCCGGAGAGATGATTATCTCTGTGTAGCCGCACACCTACCCACATTTCTTAAGTTTCGGCAGTGTAAAAACTGTAGCAACTGGCGTGAATAACACTTTTTCAGGCCATTTGCCACTACCTTTGCACTCCTGATCAAAACCAAAAGTCACGATGGTATTTCTCGAATTTGAGAAACCCCTAGAAAAACTTTACGAGCAACTGGAGAAGCTTCAGCAGTTAGAAGAGGATGGGGTGGTAGACATGAAAGATACCATCCAGGACCTCGAGGCACGTATAAAACAGACACGACGGGACATCTACAACAACCTCACGGGGTGGCAGAAAGTACAGCTCTCCCGTCATCCCGAGCGTCCGTATACACTGTTCTACATTGAGCAGATGTGCCGTAAGTTTGTCGAATTGCACGGAGACCGCTACTACGGTGACGACAAGGCCATCGTCGGCGGCATTGGCAACATGGACGGCCAGACCGTCGTCATTCTCGGTCATCAGAAGGGCGTCAACACCAAAATGCGGCAGTACCGCAATTTCGGCATGGCGAACCCCGAAGGTTACCGTAAGGCGCTGCGGCTGATGAAACTGGCCGAGCGCTTCGGATTTCCGGTCGTTTGCCTGATCGACACGCCGGGGGCCTACCCCGGCATTGAGGCGGAGGAACGGGGGCAGGCCGAGGCCATCGCCCGTAACCTCTTCGAGATGGCGCAGCTGCGGGTGCCCATCATCTGTGCGGTCATCGGAGAAGGTGCGAGTGGCGGAGCCATCGGCATTGGCCTGGGCGACCACGTCATGATGCTGGAAAACACCTGGTATTCCGTGATCTCTCCGGAAAGCTGTAGTAGTATTTTGTGGCGTAGCTGGGATTATAAAGAGCAGGCCGCCGACGCGCTGAAACTCACCGCCGACGACATGGCCGAGTTTGGCATTATTGACGAAATCGTCAAAGAACCGCAGGGAGGAGCGCACGCCAATCCCGAAGACATGGCCAAGACGCTCAAGCGGCAACTGAAAAAGGCCATTGCCAGCCTTCAGGACCAGGACATCGACAAGGTAATCGAAAACCGCATTGCTAAATATGCCTCCATCGGGCAGGTAGCCAACGCGGACTAGGCGCCATGTCTTTTCTGAACGACATAAAGGACAAACTCTTCCTCCGCCGATTCAACCGGGACGCCGGTGAGAGTAAACAGCCGTCTTCCGCCGGGCAACCGCCCCACCCGGAGCGGGCCCACCGTATCGCCATTGTATTTCCGTCGGATACCTCGGAGTTCCGCAAGGACGTCGACAAATGGCGCGACCGGACCAAAAGCCCGAAGCGGAAAATTGAAGTCCTTGGCTTTTTCCAGCAGGACGTTGGTGGAGCCAGTTTTGACTTCAATGCCCTCAGCGTTAAGGACCTGAACTGGTACGGAATTCCCCAGGGGGATTCCGTAAAGGCTTTCCTGGATCAGTCCGTGGATATCCTGATCCGCCTCGGCCCGTCTTCCCATCCCGTGTTAGACTACCTGGCGGCGATCAAGCCCGCCGGCCTTAAAGTCGGCCCGATCGCCAACGGCCCCTACCCCAATCCATACCATTTACAATTCGATGCCAGTGAACAGGAACGTCCGCGGGACCAACTGATGGCCATCGAACGCATTTTCAGTTTTACGAATGCACCAGCAACTTCCTAGATTCAGCGGTACCGGCGTGGCACTGATCACGCCCTTTAAGGCCGACTTCACCGTGGATTATCCCGCCCTGGGTAACATCATTGACTACGTCATTGAGGGAGGGGTAGACTACGTGGTTTGCCTGGGCACCACCGGCGAAGCCATTACCCTCAGCGCCGAGGAGTGCCGCACGATCCTGGATTTCACCATCCGGAAAGTAGACGAACGCGTGCCGGTAGTGGCGGGGTTCTTCGGGGGGAACTACACGGATAAGCTCATCCGGGGCATCAAAAATTACAATTTCGACGGGGTGGCGGGCATCATGTCCAGCAGTCCGGCCTACAGCAAGCCCCCGCAGGAAGGCATATACCAGCACTTCATGCGGGTGGCGGACGCCAGTCCGCTGCCGGTGATCATTTACAATGTTCCCGGCCGCACCAGCAGCAATGTCCTGCCCGAAACCATCCTCCGCCTGGCGGAGGCCTCCGAAAATTTTGTCGCCGTTAAGGAAGCCAGTGGCCGCCTCCCGCAGGCGGTAGAAATCCTCAAGCACCGTCCGGAACGCTTCGGGGTACTGTCGGGGGAAGACCCCCTGACGGCCGCCATGATCGCCATGGGCGCCCATGGAGGTATCAGCGTAATCGCCAACGCGATGCCGCGGCACTTTAGCGAAATGATCAACGCTGCGCTCCGCAGCGACTTTGTGCGCGCCCGCCAGCTCAACTTCGATTTGCTGGACATCCACCCCCTCCTGTACGTGGAGGGCAATCCCGTGGGCATCAAGGCGGCCATGTCCATGCTGGGCCTTTGCGGTAACTACCTTCGGGTTCCCCTTGTTCCCCTGACGGAACCCCGGCGCGAGAAGCTGAGAAAATTAATGAGCCTGGTCCCCGATTTTGCCCTCTAGCCGGCTGATCACGGCCCCTTTGGGCTCCCGTCGGCACCCGCCCGCCGGGGCCACAGAAAATAAAAGGATCGGTTCGAGTGCACATCCTCCCCAACGGAGCGTTCCAAGGAAAACGACGCATATCCTTTCCGTAAATCCCGGATTGATCGGGTAATACGGACAGGGGTATTATCGTATTTTACCCATCCCCTCGAACTCCTTTTGCTATGCGCTACGCCAAAATCGCGGGAATTGTCCTGCTCCTCCTGGTCGTTCTTCCCTTACTGGTCGTTCAGTTTCTCGGCGGGTCCATCGCCCGGGGCGTGGTGAATTCGCTCAATAAGCGATTCCCCACCGAAATCCAGATCGACCGCTACGACATCGGATTGCTGGGCTCCTTTCCGAACCTGTCGGTAGACCTGGAGGGCGTTGAGGTGGAGGGAAGCGACGGCAGCGAATTGCTGCAGGCCGCCCACGTTCGCTGCCTGCTGGATCTCGGCAGCCTTTTCGGCAAAATCAGGGTCGAGGAAGTCGTCATCGAAGAAGGCAGTCTGCAGCTTTTTGTCGACGTCGACGGCAACGGCAACTATCAGATCATGGGCTACACCAGCGTGGGGGATGCCGCCCGGGCCGAAGAAGAAACCGATGCGGGGACGGAATTTGCCATCGCCGGAGCGCAGCTGTACAACGTCGACGTGGTTTATCAGGACGACCAGCTCAATACCGACGCCTTCTTTACCGTGGAGGAAGCAACCTTCAACGGCGACTTCGGATCGGACCTGTACCTTCTCACCACCGAAGCGACGCTGGACGTCAAATACATCGATCAGGACGGACAGCGGTACCTAGACCAACAGCGACTAAGCCTGGAAGCCGACACCAAGGTCAACAACGTGGACGGCAGCTACGTTTTTGCCCCCCTGAAGTGCGAGGCCGGTGACCTGGCCTTTTCCGTCGTCGGAACGCTCTCCCCCACCGAGGACGGCCTGGATATGGACCTACGGGTGGAAAGTGAGTCCGGAAATCTTGATGACGTACTCGCCCTGATTCCGCCGGCCTACGCCGGCAATTTCGAGGAACTGGAAACCCGCGGACAACTCAGCCTGGCCGGAACCATTACGGGTGCCTGGACCAACACCCGCTACCCCCGCATGAACGGAACCCTGAACTTCACGGACGGCAGGCTGGGCAGTCCGCGGATGAACCTTGGCGCCAAAGACCTCAACCTCCGGGCCAGCTTTTCCTACGCCGAAGGGCGGCAGCTCCAGACCTTCGCCATTGAAGAACTCACCGGGGTGTTTAAACGACAGCCCTTTACCCTGTCCCTCTACGTGGAAGATCTGGAAGACCCCAGGGTGCGCTTTACCGCCGACGGCAGTATCCCCCTGACGGCCATCACTGCCTTCATGGATCGGGAAAGCATCACGGATAGTGACGGCTTCGTGCGGATTGAAAACCTGCGCATCGAAGGGCGCTACGAGGACATGCTGCGCCCCCGGCGCATGGGATCCGTCTCCGCCGGCGGAAAGCTCTCTTTCGACGACGGGGAATTGACCATCAACGAAAGAGACCTCTACTTCCCCGGAGGAAGTCTGGAATTGAAGGATAACGAAATGGTGCTGGACAACTTTCTCTTCGAGGCCCCGGGTACCGAAATTGCCATTACCGGACAGGCGAAAAACCTGATTCCGGTCCTCTTTGCGGATTCCCTGAACTCCCAGGACGCGGAACTGGAATTTGAGGCCACCCTCACCGGTTCGTCCGTCGACATTGACGAATTGCTGGCCCTGGCCGGCCCCACCGACACGGAGCGGGAAGAAGCCGAGGCTTCCGGCACGACGGACAGTCTCCTGGCCAAAAGCATGGAGCGCCGTGCCACCATTACGGACCTGCTACGGGGGCGGTTTGAGGCGGAAGTAGACGCCTGGAACTACGCCGAGATTGAGGGTGAAGACTTCATCGGTCAGCTGATCTTCACTCCCCGGCAGCTCGACGTCCGGGGCATCACCCAGGCCATGGACGGAGAACTGAAATTGGACGGAGAGGTCTACTTCCAGGAAGTACAGTGGGTGGAGGGCCGCATTCGGGCCACGGGTATTGACGTGGAGAAATTCTTCCGGCAATCCGAAAACTTCGGGCAGGAGGTGATCACTGCCGACAACCTGGAAGGAGACATGGACGCAAGGCTCTACATTGAAGCCTACTTCGACGAAACCGGTGCCCTGGACTACGACAAACTGAAGGTGCTGGCGGGTATCGGCATCGAAGAAGGCGAGCTGAAGGACTTTGAGATGCTGGAGCAATTTGCCTTCGCCCTCAAGGCTGGCGACCTGGAACGGGTTCGGTTTACGCGACTCGAAAACTTCTTTGAAATCGTGGACCAGACCATTTACATTCCGGCCATGTTCATCCAGTCCAGTGCCATCAACCTGGAGATCAGTGGAAGTCACACCTTCAACAACTACCTGGATTACTACGTGAAGGTCAACGCCGGGCAGGTAGTCGCCAATAAGATCGGACGGCACGACGGCGACCTGGAAATTTTGCGCGCCCGCCGGAATGGCTTTTTCAACGTCTACTACACGATCACGGGCCCCCTGGAAACTTTCGTCACCGACAGCAACAAGCGGGCGGTTAAGGATGATTTCCGGCGCAGTGCTTACCGGAAACAGCGGGTGCAGGAAACGCTTGAACAAATGTTCTCGGAGCCCATTCAGTTGCTGGAAGACCTGGAAGCGACCGCCGACGCCGAAGAGGAGCAATAATGTAGCGGATTAACGTACGGAGGCACAACGGTTGGCCGTTATAGGTGTTCCACCTTAAAGTAACGTATGGTCGGGGTTCCCCGAAGACCCTCCCCGGTCCGGCCCTACGTTAGCGTCATCCCAGTGCATAATCTCCGAAACGTTTACCGGTGCAAAAGCTATTCATCAGCCTGATCGCATTATTTGGCCTCCTCGGAACGAGTATCCCCCTGAGTGCCCAGATACCCGCTCCGGACTTTCTCTGCACCCAGGCAGACGCCGGAGACGACGTGCTGAACTGGAACAATACTACGAGCAACTGCGGAGCCTTTGAGGCCATTGAAATCTTCCGCGCGGACACCCCCAACGGCCCCTTTACGTTGTTGGCGACCCTGACCGACCCCAACGCGGTGAACTACCGCGACGCCAACCCCGGAGGCCTGCTACGGTATTATTATCTCCGCTACCGCTACGATTGTCCGGGCGTCACCGTGGAGAACAGTGATACCCTGAACAACCGCATTCCCCTACCCCCCAGCATCAATTTCCTGAGCGTGGAGGCGGGAGGAATTCTCATGGACTGGGACGCCTCCCCTTCTCCGGAAGTGAATGCCTACATCATATTCGAGGTGACGCCTTCTTCCGTTACGCCCATTGATACCGTCTTTAACGCGACCAATTTTCTGATTCCGATCAATCCGGGCGATCCCCCGGCCGAGGAGCGGACCTTCCGGCTCGTGGCCCTTGACCCCTGCGGCAACGACAGTCCCCAGGGGGAGATCGTCAGCCCGGTCGGTCTGAGTGCCATGGGGGGCACGGGCTGTGAGAGTACGGTTACCCTTACCGTCGATCAGGCGTCCCTGGCGCAGTACGATCCGGCCTCGGCCCTGGAGCTTTTTGTATCGGTCAATGGAGGGCCCTTTAGTGCTGCGGGCACCTTCCCGCCCAACGCCACCACCGTAGACTACCAGAGTGCCAACGACGGGGAAAATCTTTGCTTCTACCTCACGGCCAATCAGGCCGTGGGTGGAGAAAGGGCCCGGACGGTCGAGGCCTGCACGACGGTTGCCATCGATCAGCCCGCCCGCCCCTTTGAGCTGTACGGCATTGAAGCGCAACCCACGGGTGGCCTTACGCTATACTTTCAGGACGATCAGGTGCAACCCACCAATGCGGAGGCGGAACTGCTGATTACGGAACCCAACGGGCAAACCTCGGCGCTCCTCCTGACCGGTTCCCTCTTCGGGACCGGCGGACGGGTGACCGTGGACCCGGCTCCGGCCTATTCCGACGAAGCAACCTTTCGGCTGCGGATCCTGGACAATTGTGGCCGGGAGGAAATCACCAATCCCGTTCGGCTCGTCTTTTTGCGGGGCCGGGAAGTATTTCCGGGCCAGAATTTACTGACGTGGAGCCCGCTACCCAATGAACTGGACGGAACGGTGACGTATGACCTATTCCGGGCGGAAGGTGATCCGGGCGCGGGCGCAGGTGCCATGTTCATTCCCCTCATCACCGGCCTCACGGCCAGTGATTACAGCGATGATTTTCTGTCTGGCGGGAATCAACTTTGTTACCAGCTGCGGATCAATTACCAGCCAACGGGAACGGGTCCGGTGCCTACGGTCAGCTTCTTATCCAACGTGGTTTGCGTCAGCCCGGATCCCTCGGTCTACCTCCCCAACGCCTTTAGCCCCAACGCCCAGCGGGCCGAGAACACGGTATTTCTGCCACAGTTCTCCTCCCCGCCCGAAACGGCCGGTTACGAACTGCTCATTTACGATCGGTGGGGAGGGCTGGTCTTCTTCACCCAGAACCCCGCGGAGGGGTGGAACGGCGAACACAACGGCCAGCTTGCTTCTTCCGGCACCTACCTGTTCGTTTTGCGTTATGTACTGAGCGACGGTCGGGAACGGGAGACCGGCGGAACGATAAATTTAATCCGGTAAGCAGGCACGCAACCTTTGGGTATGACTAAACGTTAACTGCGTGCGTCAATAAAAAACGGGGCAAAGTGTTGCGTATCGCAAAACTCCGTCCTACTTTTGCGCACCCGCTGGTTGGGTGGCCGAGTGGCTAGGCTCAGGTCTGCAAAACCTGCTACGGCGGTTCGAATCCGCTCCCAACCTCACTGAAGACCCGATACGGACGCCCGTATCGGGTTTTTCTTTTCTAAAAATTTCTCTGCACAAGAATAAAAAAAGCCGTACCTTTGCGCGGCTTTAGCCGCACCGTCGGCGAAAGTGGGGAAAGGCTGCCCCCGAAGCAGCTTGGTTAATTAACCTTTTAAAATTTATCATCCCTATGATGCAGGATGATGACAAGGATAAGACCATCGAAGGTCAATCCGAAGAAACTCCGGCGACCGACGCTACGCCAGAGACTCCCGAAACTGACAATGAGGAAACCGTACTCGAAGCCGCTGCCGAAAAAGCAGGTGAGGTAGTCGGTGCCGTAACCGAAGCCGCCGAAGCTGCCGCCGAAAAGGTGGAAGAGGTCGTTGAGGAGGTAACCGAAGCCGCTGCTGAAGTAGTGGAAGAAGTTACCGAGGCCGTTACCGACTCCAGTGACGACGCTGACGAAGACGACAGCGACGAAGAGGAGGAGGAAGAAGAAGTAAAATCTACCGCGAAAGTAATCCGTAAGGATGCCTCCAAAGTAGAAGTTGCTCTGACCGAAGAAGTCAAGGAAGAAGGTGTTGAAATCGAAGAAGAAGACACCAGCGGTGCTACCGGTTCTGCCCATGACGACTTCAACTGGGACATGACGGCAAAGTCCGACAGCCGTTACTCCGCCGAAGAACGTGCGGCCCTGGAGAAGCAGTACGCTGACTCCATGACCAACATTCAGGAAGCTGAGATCATGTCCGCCAAGGTGTCCAGCATCGTGGACGGCGACGTAATCCTCGACCTGAACTACAAGAGCGACGGTCTGCTGCCCCTTTCAGAATTCCGCGACCAGGAGCTGGAAGTTGGCGACACCGTTGAAGTGTACGTTGAGCAGCAGGAAGACGAAAAAGGTCAGCTCGTACTGAGCCGCCGCAAGGCCAAGCTCCTCCGCGCCTGGGATCGTATCCGCGATTCTTACGCCAACGGTACCGTGATCACCGGTAAGGTAATCAGCAAGACCAAGGGTGGTCTGATCGCCGACTGTGGCGGACTGGAAACCTTCCTTCCCGGTTCACAGATCGACATCAAGCCCATCGTGGACTACGATGCCTACGTGGGTAAGACCATGGAATTCAAGGTCGTCAAGATCAACGAGACGATCAAGAACGCCGTTGTTTCGCACAAAGCGCTCATCGAGAGCGACCTGGCCGAGCAGCGGGAAGCCATCATCGCCAGCCTCGAGCGGGGTCAGGTACTGGAAGGTATCGTCAAGAACATCACCGATTTCGGTGCGTTCCTCGACCTTGGTGGCGTAGACGGTCTGCTTTACATTACCGACATCAGCTGGGGACGGATCAACCACCCCTCCGACGTGCTCGAGCTTAACCAGAAGGTTAACGTTGCCGTACTTGACTTCGACGAGAACAAGAAGCGGATCAGCCTTGGCCTTAAGCAGCTTCAGCCCCACCCATGGGAGGTGCTGGACGAAGGCATCACCGAAGGCAGCGAGATCGAGGGTAAAGTGGTCAACATTGAAGACTACGGTGCCTTCCTCGAAATCCAGCCCGGTGTTGAAGGTCTGGTACACGTAAGCGAAGTAAGCTGGAGCAACCAGCCCATCAACGCCCGTGAGTACTTCCAGGTCGGCGAGACCAAGAAGGCCAAAGTGGTTACCATCGACCGCGAGGACCGCAAGATGTCGCTCTCCATCAAGCAGCTGCAAGCTGACCCCTGGAGCAAGATCGAATCCCTCTTCCCGCTGGAGAGCCGTCACACCGGAAAGGTCAAGAACCTTACTCCCTACGGCGTATTCGTTGAGCTGGACGAAGGAATCGGTGGCATGATTCACATCAGCGACCTTTCCTGGACCAAGCGCTTCGGGCACCCCTCTGAGTTTACCAAAGTTGGTGCCAACATCGACGTGGTGGTACTCGACGTAGACGAGGAGAACCGCAAGATGTCACTCGGCCACAAGCAACTGGAAGAGAACCCCTGGGATACCTTCGAAACGGTATTCCCCGAGGGCAGCTACCACGAAGCAACCGTACTCCGCAAAGACGACCGTGGCGCCATCGTACAGATGCCCTACGGACTGGAAGCTTACGCTCCCATCAAGTTGATGCGTAAGGAAGACGGTACGATCGCTGAGGTAGACGAAACGCTGACGGTGAAGGTGATCGAGTTTGATCGCGACGCCAAGCGTCTCACGGTCAGCCACAGCCGCTACGTTAACGACATCCGCCGCGAAGCCAAAGATCAGGTACAGCGCGAGCGTCGTGAAGAGCGTGAAACTACCCGCAAGGCCATCCAGAAAACCTCCGCGAGCATCGAACGCTCTACGCTGGGTGATCTGTCTGCCTTCGAGCAGCTCCGCGAGCAGCTTAGCGGTAACGAAGACGACGACAAAGAGTAGGCCCCCTACTCTTTCTCTAAAGACAGGCCGTTCTCCCTCCCGGGAGGACGGCCTTTTTTTGTCGGCATTTCACGTCGGCCCTGCTCGCCGGAAACTTTTGCTCCCCGGCACGGTTTAGCGCCAGGCTGTTTCGTGAATTAATCAATTGGCCATCAAACGCCTGATTTTTTTAGTAGCGGCAGAAAATTTTCTGCCGCTACGGTTTTCCGCGATTCTGCGGGAATCGCTTGATGGAACCGAACGGAACCGTCTATTTTTAGAGCATGTTTGAACTTCAGTGAATGAACTCCATTTAGCGGTGGTTGGGTTGGAAATATCCTAACCCCGGCTCAGTCTAGGGCACCGGTGTTTACGCCTTACCGGCACCAAAAAATGCTCCAATCTGACCAGAAGACCAAAATTCAAAAAAGCGCTTAGCTATTCCAGCGGGAAAGGATTAATGGCAAAAGGCCCGCCGGTTGTACCTTGGCGTGACGCCACGGAGATTCATCAACGGCGTTGCGGACCAGATTCTGGGGATTGTCCGGTTGGCGCTTAAGGGTTTATCCAGGCAACCCGAAATGAGTGCCGCCAGCTCCGACCACCCGTTATTTAATTACTTCAAGCGCGCCCCATCCGATGTCGCAGCCCGATTTCCATCATTACGCCCACGGCAAACTACTCCTGACTGGCGAGTACTTCATTCTGGACGGCGTCCCTGGTCTGGCCGTGCCCACCAGTCGGGGGCAGCACTTCCGTTTGTGGAAGGGGGCTGCCACGGAAGGAATGCTGCGGTGGCGGGCCTTCGACTCCGCGGGCCAGGCCTGGCTAGACACCGTAATCTCGCCAAACCAGTGGATGCCCGGGGTGGAAATTGACCCCGGATTTCCGCACGCCCTTACCCTCAAAGCCCTGCAAAGGGCGGAGCAACTACGGGCCGGGGCGACTACGGTACTGAACGGAGCCCGGGTAGAAACCCGGCTGGAATTTAACCGTCATTGGGGCCTGGGCAGCAGCTCTACCCTGATTGCGGCCCTGGCGGAATTATTTGACCTCGACCCTTACTCACTCCTGGAGGGCAGCTTCGGGGGCAGCGGCTACGACCTGGCCTGCGCCCGGGCCGAGGGTCCCATTATTTTTTCCCGCTCGGCGGGCTCCGTGGTGGTGGAGCCCCAGCAGTGGTCTCCGGACTGGCTGCAACGCACTTGCTTCGTTTACCGCAATCAGAAACAGGACAGTCGGGAGGGCATCCGGGCCTACCGGGCCGCCTCCATCCGGGAGGAAGATCGCCGGCGCATCGGGGAGATTACCCGGGCGCTCCTGCAAGAAGGATTGTACCTGCGCGCCGCCGCCCAACTGCTGCAAGAGCACGAGACCATTGTGGCCCGGACCCTGCAGCTGCCCACCCTGCAGGAAGCGCTGTTCGCGGACTTCCCGGGGCAACTGAAGAGCCTCGGGGCCTGGGGAGGAGATTTTTTCTGGGCACTGAGTGAGGAAAATCACGAGAAAGTGGCCGCCTACTTCAACGACCGGGGCTTCTCCACGGTTATCCCCTATAATCAAATGGTGCTGTAGACTAGATGCCCAAATGGAAAGAAGCGGTGATTCGCCGCATTACCCAACGGAGCCCCAACGTGCGTAGTTTCTGGCTTGAGCTTCCCGACCGGGAGGAACTGAACTATCGTCCGGGGCAATTCCTCACCCTCGATCTGCCGATCAGTGACCGCCGGCGCGAACGCTGGCGCAGTTACTCCATTGCCGACGCCCCCGACGGAACCAACCAGGCCGAACTCTGCATCGTCAGGTTGCCCGACGGCCGGGGCACGACCTACCTTTTTGAGGGCGCGGAGGTCGGCTCCACGGTGCTGACCAAGGAGCCCGGAGGGGTGTTCACCCTGCCCGAACGCCCCCTGGACTTTAGCGTAGTGATGATCTGCACGGGCACCGGCGTGGCGCCCTTCCGCGCCATGTTACAGGAGAGATTAGCCCGGGAGAAGAATGATTTCCACCTCATTTTCGGCTGCCGGACGGCCGAAGACATCCTCTACCGGGAGGAATTTGAGGCCATGGCCGAGCAGTACCCCAATTTCCGCTACACCGTTTGCCTGAGCCGGGAGGATCCTCCCGCGGATGGTGCGCTGGAAGCGCACCGGGGCTACGTGCACCAGGTCTATCGGGAGCAGTATGCGGACGTAAACGACGACATCCGTTTTTACCTCTGCGGGTGGAGCCAGATGGTGGACGAGGCGAAAGCCAACCTCCTGGAGA
This sequence comes from Lewinella sp. W8, assembly GCF_004375085.3. Classification (GTDB taxonomy): domain Bacteria; phylum Bacteroidota; class Bacteroidia; order Chitinophagales; family Saprospiraceae; genus Neolewinella. The sequence goes on along the minus strand of NZ_SNAQ03000016.1, from coordinate 76,607 downwards.
TGGGCTATGACGAGCAACAAATTATTCTGGAGCTTTACGGATGATCCAGACCGCAACTTTCTACCCCACTGATTACCTTTGTGGGTAGACAGTTCGTCTATCCCGGGCCCATAGCTCAGCGGTTAGAGCAGCGGACTCATAATCCGTTGGTCGTAGGTTCAAATCCTACTGGGCCCACCAGCAAGCAGCGCCCCGTTTCCCTTCGGAACGGGGCGCTGTTGCGTTAAAAAAGTCACCCGTCGCAGCATAGCTCTGCGACGGGCACTCTAGAGATTCAGGGATTATTTTCGTTTGTATTTCCTTAGAAGCCCATGTCCTGGACTTCCACGCCCGTCAGGTCGAGCACTTTCTTGTCCATTTTATCGGCGCCGATTTTGATGTCGGTGAAGGTCATGATGAAGGTGGTCTTTCCGTCCGTGGTGGTGCTTTCGATGGGGAAGCCCTCGTAGGCCGCCGCAAACTTCTCGGGGCTGGGCAAATTGTTTTTGCCCGCTCCGGCCATGTTGGCAAAGTTGGAGAAGACGTCCTGGGCGTTCATCCCGACATCCTTCGTGATCCAGGAAGTGGTCGTGGTGCCTTCCTCCAGGTCCTTTACGATGTACTTTTCGCAGTTGTAGCCGTTGATCACTTTCCGCTCGCCGGTGGCGGTGATGCTGAAGCGTTCCTCCATGTCTTCCATGTCCCAAAGACGCGACTTATTCAGTTTGGGAACCCGCATCCGGAAGGCGGATTGCTCACCTTTTTTATCGGTGGTTACCAGGGTGGTTTTTCCGGTCTGGGTGTTGAAGATCATGCGGGAAGTAGCCTCGCTGGCCTGGTCAGAGGCCATTTCCAGCCCGAAAAGTTCTTCCGTGACGGCCATCCGCATGGTGGCCGTAGATTCTTTGCCGTTCTTCTTGATCTCCTTGGTGGTGATCAGCAAGCTGAAGGGCGTGGGATTGGTAAACGGTTCCCATTCTCCCTGCTCAAAAGCAGTAGTAGAAGATTGTGGTGCGGGGGCTTCCTGGGTGAACGGCTGGTCGGCGGGAGCCTCTTCGGTATTCTTTTTACGCTTCTTTTTGAACAGGCCACCGATGGCGTTCACGGCACCATCTACGGCCCGGTCTACCTGGCGGTCGACGTGACTGTTGGCCCGGTGTTCGGCCCGGTTTTTCACCCGCTCGCTGGTTTGGGCGGTCAGGGTGAGGCAGCAGATGGCCAGGGCCAGGGAAAAGAGAAGACGAAGTTTCATGATGATAGCATTGTTGGTTGAGAGCCCCGCCGGGGTACCTGGCGGGTGGTTACGCTGCTTTATGCAGCGACGGGAAGAGGCGTTACACCCTCCCCGAAATTTTTTCTTCTTTTTGGCGCAAGCGCGGGTGCCGTGTCAATTGGTAGGAGCAAGGAATCCGCAGGACACTCAAAGGAAGCGCCCGACTTCGTAAGGTCGGCATGCTTCGAGGTCCGGGTAACTTTCTTTTCCCTTAGCCTTAGCGACCGGCTTGCGGGAGCAAGCCGGGTCCGAAGCCCTTCCTCATTCTCCCTTCCTAGCCTCCGCCTCCTCCTTAGCCTTAGCCTTCTCCTCCTGAATCCTAAAGCCTTAAGCCTAAAGCCTCAGTCCTGCACCCCCGTTCTTCCCCACTTCCTTAGCTTTACGCACAAAAGCACATCTATGTATCGCTCAATTTGCCTGCTGCTGCTCGCCAGCTTATTATTTGCCTGTTCCGGCGAAGCCCCGGAGGTCAAGGACCCCTCCACCATGACCGAGGAAGAACTGCGGCAACACGCCGACAGCCTGGCTCACGCCTACCTGATTACCGACGGACACGTAGACCTTCCCTACCGCCTGAAGGTTAAGAACTTCAAACTCGACAAAGAATATCTGGGGATTCCCATCGAAACGAAGGAGGGAGACTTCGACTACGTCCGCGCCGTAGAGGGCGGACTGGACGCCCCCTTCATGTCCATCTACATCCCCAGTGGCCTGCAGGAAGAAGTTGGGGCTTCGCCCGCACTGGCGGACAGTCTGATCGACATGGTATCCGGCATCGCCTCGGCCCACCCCGACAAATTCCGCATCACGACCAGTCCGGAGCAGATGATCCAGAACTTTAAGGAAGGCGTAATGAGCCTCCCCATGGGCATGGAAAACGGTTCGCCCATTGAAGACCAGATCGAGCGGGTTGCCGAATACCACGCCAAGGGTATTCGCTACATCACCCTCACCCACGCCAAGGATAATCTGATCTGCGACTCCAGCTACGACACCACCCGCACCCACAACGGTCTCAGTGAGTTTGGCCGCGAAGTGGTGAAGGAAATGAACCGCGTGGGGATTATGGTGGACATCAGCCACGTCAGTGACTCCACCTTCTGGCAGGTGATGGAGATGACGGACGTCCCCGTCATCGCCAGCCACTCCTCCGCCCGTAAGTTCACCCCCGGCTTCGAGCGCAACATGAACGACGAAATGATCAAGCGCCTCGGCGAAGAAAATGGCGTGATCCAGATCAACTTCGGATCCACCTTTCTCGACGGAGCCCTGCGCACCCGCCGCGACAGCCTCCGCGGCGTACTGATGGAACGCCTCTCGGAGGCAGGACTGAGCTACACCGATGAAGAAGCCAAACCCATGATTGACGCCTTCGGGGAGGAATTCCCCACCCTCTACGCCGACGTGGAGACCGTTGCCGATCACATTGACCACGTCGTATCGCTGTCCAGCGTTGACAACGTAGGCTTCGGCTCCGACTTTGACGGAGTGGGAGATTCCCTTCCCACGGGACTCAAGGACGTCAGCGACTACCCCAACCTGATTTTCACGCTGCTCCAACGGGGCTATACCGACGAGGACATCGAAAAAATGTGCTCCGGTAACGTCATCCGCGTATGGCGGGCTGTAGAGGCCGCAGCGACCGCCTCCAAATAAACCGTAGCGTTTTCACTTTACTGATCACGGACCTGTCCGGCCAATCGAGGTGTTCCGAAAGCGAGCACCCGTAATCGATTTGCCGGGCAGGTTTTTTTATTACCATTCCCGGTGACCAAACGGCGCTATCGGGTACGGGTGGCCTCTGCGAAATTACCCCTTGACTTGTATTGGGTAAACCCCCTATATTGAACTATCCCACACATTCGCCAGGTTTTTCTGGTATTGCGTCGGGATACATTTTTGGGTTATCTAAAGTCGTTCGTATGAAGAAGCGTTACCTGTTATTAATCGTATTTATTTCCCTACTTGGTGTCAGCCTGCTGCTCCCGAACCTCTCGGAGGCCTACGGGTTCAGCGCCGATGCCACCAATTCCGCTCTGGGTATTCTCGTATTACTCCAGATCATCGTCATCGCCTTCCTGGGTTACTTCCAGTGGAGGGCCGAACGGGCGGAAATGTATGCGGACTAAACCGGTCCTTCCCTTCCACGGGAAAGCAACATTAAGGCAAACATCTCTCTGTGGTTGGTAAAACCTGCGGGTTTTACCTCCACAGGAGGTTTTGGTTGGTGCCCGGAGGCATCGTGGCATCTCTATGCCCGGGTCTGAATTTTAAATAAAGAACCCGATCCTTGCTCAAGGTTCCGGGGCAGACTCGCGATGTACCGGTGAAGGAAAAGGCGAACGGACGATGAGCCGGATCGGGCGCATAAATGTAAAACCCGGGGAGGCCCGATGGTCGACAAGATTCTCCTGTTTGGGGAAACTTTAGCAACTTATCTTAAGGCCGTCTTAAACCACATCCGTTTTGCCCGAACAGAAGACGTCCGCTGCCGGAGGCATCAACCGGAACCTGCGCTACCGGAGCCACCAACGCCCCGCTTCGGCCGACTCCCTGTTTGCGGAACTGACCGGCCCGGACAACCGCCGGGCCCTGGGTCAGGCCATTACCCTGCTGGAAAGTACCCGACCGGAAGACCGTACCATGGCCGATGAACTGATTGCCCTGGCGGAGGAGGCTACCCGAGACTTTCCGTCCGTCCGTCTGGGCGTGAGTGGAACGCCGGGGGTAGGCAAATCGACCTTCATTGAAGCCTTTGGTCTGGAGGTACTCCGGGCCGGGCACCGCCTGGCGGTGCTGGCCGTAGACCCCAGCAGCAGCCTCAGCGGGGGGAGCATCCTGGGTGATAAGACCCGCATGGAAGAGCTTACCCGGCAACCGGAAGCCTTCATCCGGCCGAGTCCGAACGGAGGACACCTCGGCGGCGTGGGGGCCGCCAGCCGGGCGGCCGTTTTACTGTGCGAGGCGGCGGGCTACGACTTCATCATCGTAGAAACCGTTGGCGTTGGGCAGGCCGAATGGCAGGTCCACAGTATGACCGACGTTTTCCTGCTCCTGGCGCAGCCCGCCGCGGGCGACGACCTGCAGGGCATAAAACGGGGCATCCTGGAGTTGGCGGACCACATCATCGTCAACAAAGTGGACAGCCTGCCCGATGCGGCCAAACAAACGGCCGCGCAAATCCGGCAGGGGCTGCACCTGGCCCCACCCCGCTCCGACGGATGGGCCGTAGCGATCGCCACGGCCAGTGCCCTGACGGGTGCGGGCATTCCCGAAGCCCTCGACCGCGTTACTAAATATGCGACCGATCGTCGTAAGGATGGCCGGTTGACCGACCGTCGGCGGGCGCAACGACTCCAGTGGCTGCGCGAAAGATGCGAGCAGGATTTGCTCCTGGAACTGCGGCACTTCCTGCGGGAGATGGAGCGAACATCCGACGGACTACAACACTTACTCGACCAACAAACCACCCTTTCCTCCGCCGCAGACGTTATTTTGGCGGAGTTTCTTAAACGTCAAAACCAGACACGACAATGAGATCTTTTGGAACCCTAGGCATAATCGTAGCCGTCTTGGCCGTATTGCTCATCGCCGGTTGCGGCAGCTACAATGGCTTCGTCACCGCCGAAGAGGACGTAGAAAAGTCCTGGTCAATGGTAGAAACCCAGTACCAGCGCCGCTCAGACCTGATCAACAACCTGGTCAATACCGTAAAGGGGGCCGCCGATTTTGAGCGGGAGACCCTCGAATCCGTGACCCGCGCCCGCGCGCAGGCGACCGCCATCAACATTAACGCCGGAGAACTGACCCCGGAAAAACTGGAGCAGTTTCAGGCGGCACAGGATCAGCTGAGTGCCGGTCTTGGACGCCTGCTGGCGACCGCCGAAAATTACCCTCAACTCACCGCTACGCGGGGATTCCAGGATTTGCAGGTGCAGCTTGAAGGCACGGAGAACCGCATCGCAACGGCCCGTGATCGCTTCAACGAGCAGGCCACCGCCTTCAACAAAAAAGTTCGCCGCTTCCCCGGCGCCATCTTCGCCACGGTGTTTGGCTTCGACGAGAAGCCGCAGTTCCAGTCTCAGGCTGGTGCCGAAAATGCTCCCGAAGTAAACTTCGATTAAGCGATGATGGTACGCTTTTTCAGTCCCGAGGAAGAGGCGCAGATTGTTGCGGCCATCCGACGGGCCGAATCCATGACTTCCGGAGAAATCCGGGTGCACGTGGAGGTGGGGGCTACGGCCCCCGCCCTCTCCGTGGCCAAACGGGTTTTTTATCAACTCGGCATGGAGAAGACCAAGGATCGCAACGGCGTCCTGATTTTACTGGAGGTAGACCGCCGGGAATTTGCCATCATCGGCGACGAGGGCATTGATCGGGTGGTCCCCGAAGACTTCTGGGATACCGAGCGTGATGTACTGCAGCAACACTTCCGCAGGGGAGAATTTGCCACCGGCATCGAAAAGGCCATCGAACAGGTGGGGACTAAACTCAAAAAGTTTTTCCCCTACCAGACGGACGATGAGAACGAGTTGCCGGATTCCATCAGCTACGGTAAGCCATAGGGCCGCCCATTATTTTTTGGGCGATGCCCGCAGGTGCCCAGTTTTGCCAAAGGCGCTAGGTTCCTGGCCATACCTAATTCCATGGCACCCGCGCTTGCGCCAAAAGCTGATTGGGAACTCGTAATGCCGGATGCTGCTCTCCATCGAGAAAATCTCCTTTCATTCGTCAACGCACGAAAGCACCGTAAACCATAAAGACCTACGCCATCAAAACTGTAAGCTCCATATTCCCCTCCTTCCTGGCTCAGCTGATGCTGGTGGGCCTGCTGCTTGGCTCCTCCGTGGACGGCTGGAGCCAACGCCCCATCCCCCCCAACCCGAATGACCTGGTGTCGGATTACGCCGGCATGATGAACCAGGGGGAACAGCGCGCCCTGCGTCAGAAGCTGGAGCAGTATGCCCGGGAGACCTCCACCCAGATTGCGGTGGTAACGGAGAATTCCCTGCAGGGAGAGACGGCTTTCGACCGTAGCCTGGCCATCGCTCACGGATGGGGAATTGGCGGCAGTGAACAAAAGGACAATGGCGTGCTCGTCTACATTGCCCGAAACGAAAGAAAAATTCAAATCCAGACCGGCTACGGTGCCGAAGGCTTTCTGCCCGACGTACTGGCCAAGCGCATCATCGACGGCATCATGACGCCGGCCTTCCGGCAGGGAAACATCTACGGCGGAATTAATGACGCTACGAATGCCATCATGCAGCTGGGTCAGGGAGAATATACCGCCGACGATCTTCCACAGAGTGGTGGCGGCCTCCCGCCCATCGTAGTGCTGGGCATCATCCTGCTCATCTTCATCGTGCTCTCCCGGTACAGCGACCAATCAAACGACGATGATGATGACGATGGCGGATACTGGCGGAACGGCCCCTACGACATGGACGACCGACCACGGCGGCGCCGCCGACGGCGCGGTGGCGGATTCGTCATCTTCCCCGGCGGCGGAGGCGGTGGCGGTGGATTCGGCGGCGGTGGCGGCGGCGGATTCGGTGGCTTCGGCGGTGGCGGATTCGGTGGCGGTGGTGCCGGTGGAGGCTGGTAATCCAGCTATCTTTGCAGGCTTTCCCCGATAGACGCAGGCCATTCCCCAATTCCGACTACCGTACCCAACGGTAAGTAGCCTTGACGAGGAAGGTATTCTGAATTTCGTTATTGAACAGGTCGTCCTGCAGGGCCCGAATAACGTTCTTATTGGGGTCAGCGCCCCCCGTAACGCCCTGCGACCAGACGAGAAAGACGGTCGAGCTCGGCCGGTACTCCCAGCGAATAACCAGGTTGGAACGGAACTGGAGGAAGTTGAAGTCCGGATTGCGGAAATCAAAGTCAACGTCATCGTCCGCATCGTCATTCACCCGGAAGCGGTTGGCGTTTTCGTCGTAGGAAATTTCGTCTTCCGCGAAGATGATGAACCGGTCATCAAAATCGCGCGCCAGCGGGTCATCCACGATTTTGAATTCGTCGTATACGCCCCGGGCGATGAAGGGCTGCCCGTAGTACTGGATGGTGAAGTCCGGCGTGAGGTTATAGGTAGCGCGTAGGGTAAGGCTGAGGGTTTGCTGATTGATGGAGCCGTGGAGGTAGCCCGTACGGTCACCATCGACCTGGGTGTCGAAGTACTGATCGCGCCGTTGTGACCAGCTGAAGTCCGGATTCACCACCAGGGAGAGCGCGTCGAAGGGTTGATAGGCAATATCTACGCCGACCGAAGATCCCATTACGTTACCCGAGTAGGCACGACCAGTATTACCGTAGAAGAATGCACGCAGCAGCTTGCGTTGATCCGTTCCCATACCGCCGCCGAAGGCGTAGCCCGGGGGACGCCAGAACAGGGGACCGCCACGCAGGGCGTTGCGACTGATGTCTTGCTGTTCCAGATTGACGAAGAAGTTGAAATTGGAGAAGTTCTTGAATTGTCCCCAGACGTTGGTGTTGTAGCGGCGGTTAAGGGATACGCCGCTCCAGTCCCAACCGAGATAGATATTCTGGTTCCACTGAAAGCGGTTGAAGATACCCACGGGGTTCCGCCAGCGCCTGGCCACCCAGGCGAAGTAGTTGATCTGCTCGGTATTGGAGAGGAAGCCGATGTCGTTTAGTTCCAGTCCGGGACTCCGGAACGTCCCGCCCATTTCGAATACCCAGTTACCGTCGAATTCTCCGATGGCCACCGTACCCCCGGTGCCGCTCAGGCTGGTCGCCGTGCTGTCCACCCGCAGGTGATCCGCATCGGGGCGCTGAAAGAGGCGCTCAAAGGCCGTTTGGGTGCGCAGGATGGCTTCTTCGGTGCCCTGCACGTTACTGAAAACCCCGTTTACCCGCAGCTGCCAGGCGCGGTCTTTCCAGCGGTGGACCAGGTCCACACCGCCGGAATAGGCACTCCGGTGGAGGAACTCCAGTTCGGGGGAGTTGATGTCCCGGTTAACAGAGGTAAACATTACTCCGATGCTGCTCTGGCGTTCGTTGAAGTCCTGCTGGACGCGGCCGACGTTGTAGCTCGTGAAGGGTTCGACCTGGGTGGACGTTTCCTGATTATTGTTCATAATCTTGGCGTGCTCCCGTTCCGTGAAGCTGGAGAGCAGGCCGATGGCCAGTCCGTCCTGGGTCTTACCGCTTACCTTGGCGGCTCCGAGGATGGTGGTATTCTCGGGCTGATTGACGTAGATACCGTTGGCGGGGTTGCCCCCCACAAAGCGGCTGGGGGAGCCGCCGATGCGGCGGCTGTAGAAGAGGAGGTCACGGTTGTACTGACCTCCGGCCTCTGCCTGGGTGAGGCGGTAATCAAAGATGTTCCGGCCCTCCACGAAGAAGGGGCGCTGCTCCCGGAAGAAAATCTGGAAGCCATCGAGGTTGATGGCTCCGGGGTCCGCTTCGACCTGGCCGAAATCGGGGTTGATGGTAAAATCCACCACCACGTCATTTGTTAGTCCGATACGGCCGTCGAGGCCGGCGCTGAGGCGGCTTTCGGTTTGTTGGTTGAAGGGATCATTTTCGTCGACGTCCCCTCCGGTCCGAACCTGGCCGAGGACGTAGGGTTGAATCTCCAGAGGTTTGCGGGGCTTGATGCCTTCGATTCCTTTCAGGGTGCCAAAGCGGCTGACCCAGCCAGGCTGGGTTTGCTTGATGGGTGACCAGGAGCTGCTCTCCTGTTCCCGAAAGAAATTACGGTTAACCTGCAGGCCCCAAACTTGTTTTTCGGCCTTACTGAACCGCAACTGGGAAAAGGGAATACGGGCTTCGGCCGTATACCCCAAAGAATCGATGTTGGTGCGGGTGAACCAGAAGGGGTTCCAGCTGGTGTCCCAGTTTTGCCCGTCGTTACTGATGAACTCATCCCCGCGCACTCCGCTGGCGGAGGCGGTGAAGGAAAAGCCCGTCCGCTTGTCGTTGAAGCTGTCGAAATTGATTTCCACCCAGTCGCCGGGGAAATCGTCACGACGGGAAAGTCGGGCCTCGATTCTCTCGGGGTCATCATCGAACGCCCGCCAGGCTACGTAGAGGTAGCGGTTATCGTAGATAATTTTGAACTGGGTTTCTTGGCTGACGGGTGCACTATCATCGGGTTGGCGCTGGTAAAAGTTACCGGCCCAGGGCACCTGATCCCAGGCGCCCTCGTCGATTTTTCCGTCAATAATTGGGGGATTCCCTTCAAGTCTTTTGGTGGTGTATTCCGGGCGTTGCTCCTGGGCCGAAAGGGTAAAGGCAAAGAGGAGCAGGAGCAGGGTGAGTGTGCGTCTCGTGGTCATTGGGGTGTATTCAGCAGTCTTAAACATGGCCTTAGCCATTCCTAAAGACTGCGGGGAATAATAAAGGTTGCACGATTGATGACGAGAGGTTTTGGCCGTGTTTGGCGTGGACCTTTTCTGCCCAGAGAAAAAACAAAGCAGCCCTACTGGCGGGGATTCGAAAAACATTCCGAAAAGCTTAAAAATTGCCAGCGGTGAGGGTGATAGCGTAACGGATTTTATGCGGAAATTTTGCGGTTTTTGGGGCTTCCGTCGACAGAGTCTACATGTAGACTCTGTCGACGGAAGTTTCAAAAATTTCTCGGCTCCTTACTCCCCCACCCTACACCGGTGCCGGCGGAGCCGATTTTTCCGCTGCGCTTCAAGCACCATCGCAAGTCTCTCCAATAGACGAGCTACCGAATCCGGGAGTGCCATCGGAATCGCGATGCTTTTCCAAAAGCGATTCCTATGGGTGATGTGATACCCTCCTAAATGTTGCTCCTCCTTTGGAGAAACCAGCCTGCGAAAACCATCCGTCCCCTGGAGCGTTTCACGGGCATGGCAACCATTACACACCTCAAGGCGGGTGATCCCGCACCTGATTTCACCGGCATCCTCCACGACGGAAGCACGGTTTCTCTGGCGGATTACGCCGGAAAAAAACTGATCATTTTCTTCTACCCCAAAGATGACACCCCCGGGTGTACGGCTGCGGCCTGTTCTCTGCGGGATAACTTCGGCGAATTAAAGGCCAAAGGCTACGAGCTGCTGGGGGTTAGTCCGGACAAGCCCGCAAAACACCAGAAATTCATCGATAAGCACAGCCTTCCCATGCCCCTCCTGGCCGATGAAGACCACGAAATGATGGACGCCTACGGCACCTGGGGCCCCAAGAAGTTTATGGGCCGCGAATACGATGGCGTATTACGGACCACCTTCGTGATCAATGAAGAAGGTATCATTGACCGGGTGTACACCAAAGTAAAAACCAAAGTCCACGCCGAGCAAATTCTGGAAGACGAGGCATAGTCTCCCTTGCCCTTGTTCCCCAGGCTCCGGTAGTTCGACCGACCAATTGAGGGAGGTTTGAATCGCCCGGCGCAGTGCGGGCAGTCGTGAACCTTTTCGGAAGGGTGTACCTTTGTTTACCGTCACCCCTCAATTTCAGCTTTTGATCAGTTACGTTGCCGAAGGTATTCGGGCCGGGTTATTACTGGCCCTCTTGGTTGGGCCACTGGTTGTCTTGTTGCTGCAGTTGAGTTTGCGGCGCGGAACGCTGGCCAGTTTTTCGGCAGCCCTCGGCATCTGGTTAAGCGATGCTCTTTTCATCTCCGCCACCCACTACGGCATGGGCGGCCTCGACGCCATTCTGGACCATACCTACTTCACCGAAATCGTCGGCACCCTCGGCGGCGTTACCCTGGTGACGATTGCCGTGGTGATGTGGATGCGGCAGCCGCCGGACCTGTCGGGCGACCGGGAAATTCCCACGAAGCGTGGCTTATTTGGTGCGTTGCTCCAGGGGTTTGCCGTCAATACCTTCAACCCCTTCACCGTTTTCTTCTGGTCCGCCTTCACCCTGACCCAGGTGCACGATCGTGACCTCACCGAGCCCCAGGCCTGGGCAATTTACGGGGGAATCCTGGTCACCATCATCATCACCGACTCCGCAAAAGTGCTCGGGGCCCGCAAGCTCCGTGACCTGTTGAAGCCCCGGATTGTTTTAAGGATTCAACGCCTGGGGGCGCTGGCCCTCGGGGCTTTCGGAATCATCCTGGCCGCACGCGTTTGGTGGTAGTGCCATTTCAGCAGTAGCTATTCGCTCCAGTATATTGGTCCCGATTGTCGAAAAGAGAATACTTATGATCAGGAGAACATTTCTGAAAACCGCCAGCCTCCTGGGAGCCGGCACGCTGGTATCCGCTAACTCTTGCAGCATGGAGGAAACGCCCAAGTTCAAAATGGGATATCAATTATTCAGCGTACACGACGACATGGTAAAGGATACGCTGGACACCTTACGCGCCCTGAAGGAGATGGGGTACGAAGACTTTGAAATTTATGGGTTTGACGACCAGGCGGTCTCCTATTACGGCATCCCCGCCACGGATTTTCGCGCGATGCTGGACGATCTTAACTTAACGGTGACCAGCGGGCACTACGGGTTTTCGCCAATCCTGATGGCCTCCGACGATGAGCGGAAAAGATTTGTTGATCAGTGTATCAGCGGCGCCAGGGTGCTGGGCGCGCCCTACATCACCTGGCCCTGGTTGGACCCTGAATACCGCAACATCGAATCCTACAAAATTCTGGTCGACAGGCTCAACCTGATTGGGGAACAAATTACCGCAGCTGGACTGGGCTTTGCCTACCACAACCATGGTTTTGAATTTGAGGACCATAACGGAGAAAACGGATATGACCTTATCATGCGCGGAACGGAGTCCGATTTGGTTAAACTCCAGATTGACATGTACTGGGTGATGCACTCCGCCCGCCGCACGCCCAAAGAGCTCATTGCGGAGCAACCCGGTCGGTTCGTCATGTGGCACATCAAGGACATGGACAAGATCACCCGGGATTACACCGAACTCGGAAACGGCTCCATTGATTACGTGGAAATTCTGCCCGATCCGGAGCTGGCCGGACTTGAATATTACTACCTGGAGCAGGGGGGCAATTTCACCCATAATGCCTTACGGAGTGCGGCCGATAGCGCCGCCTTTTTCCAGGCTAACCTTCAGCGATTCCTCTAAACGGCTATTCCTTGCTCATCTTCATGATGCCGAAATCAAACTTCAGTCCGCGGGTCATGATGATCCGCGTAAGGCTGTCCTCCTTGGAGATGGGCTGATCGCTGTTTTTCTTCTCCGTCAGCCGTTCCAGTTCCTTGAGATAGAACTTAAAATTTGCCCGATTAACGATTTTTTCGTTGACCTGACTGTTCCGATGACGGAGCATCCTCATACAATGAAAATGGTGATCGAGGCAATATAACTGGTAAAGGGAAGCCTGGCCCTGGTCGTTGCGCAGGTCAGCGATGAAGTCACAGACATAATCCAGATTGCCGATGGCAGCCCAGACGGTTTCAATGCGGCTGGGGACGGTCCGGTTTTCAAAGAGCTCCGTGGTCTGTTCCAGAAAAACCCTGGTTTTATCTTCTTGCTTTTCTAGTACGTCCGTAAATACCTGTCGGCGCCGATTGGCGAGGACATCCTGAAAGGTTTGCAAATTGGAAATTTCCAGGTAGTGGTGGGAAAATTCTTCGATGAGCACCTGCAGGTAGGCCGCCATGTAGGTAATGCTTACCTGTAGTTCGGGCAGGTGGGTGATGAGTTCTTCGTCCGCTACGTCAATCAGGTCCCGTTTCAGGTCCTGCAGCGCGATCATGCTCGGCATGATGCGGGTGCGCAGTTGCTCACCGTAGGTTCGCCCGGAGCGGTGCGCGCGAATCAGGATTCTCGCTAACTCAATGTCGTCGTGGACCTGCTGGAGTTTATTCCGTACCTCCCGGCGGAAAAGCTTGCGTTTGTTACTGCTCTCGCGAATGCTGCTCAACCGTTCCTTGACCGCATCCTCCTCCTTCTGGTATTCCTCGTGAAGGAAATTGTAGATGCCCCCCAGTGTACCACCAATGATGAGGGTCCCCATGATCGTTTGGCCCAACTCCATCAGGAAATCGGCCAGCTTGTGGTAAAATACTTGTTTTTCATGGCCCTCTTCAACCCAATAAAAAATCGACAGGGAGATAAGCAGGAAGACGGCGCAGAGTGCCGCTCCCGTTAGAAGAATCAGCCGGTAACGCTTAAAGAGCGTCAACACTTTTGATATCTTGTCTTTTGCCATCTGCCGTGTAATAAAATCCTTTTCAGTACCCAGTGGCCCTAAAGCCGGGTAAAAGATAGGCATTGTCGGGAGTTGAGCCGAGCCGTTCAGAACATTTTGAAAATACACTCGCCCCCTTTAGGTACCATTTAGCACACCAAATCCACCATTTAAGCATGCTTACCGTCCACCAACACCCTGACGTAGCCGCCAAATTTGCCGCCTATCCGGAAGAAGCACGACAGAAATTATTGGCCCTACGCAAATTGATCGTTGAGGTAGCTGATGAGCTGAAGCACATCGTGGAGATGGAGGAATGCCTGAAATGGGGAGAGCCCAGCTATCTGGTAAAAAAAGGGAGTACGCTCCGTATCGACTGGAAGCCCAAATATCCCGATCGGTACGCCATGTACTTTAAGTGCACCAGTCAACTGGTCCCCACCTTCCGGGAAATTTACGGAGACACCTTTACCTACGAGGGGAACCGGGCCCTGCATTTCCGCCTTGACGAGGCTCCGCCGGAAGCTCCCCTCCGGGAATGCATCGCCATGGCGTTAAGCTATCACCGGATCAAACACCTGCCAAAACTGGGAAAGTGAGGAACATGACCTTGAATCCAGCCCCGGCCCCTTCACGGCAACCTCTTCGTTCCAAATGGCAAGGCCACTTCCACAGAACAGGTGCGCCGTGGGCATCAACCAAAACCTAACTTTGGTGTCCTCAGTGTAAACCCCTTAACCTCCTTCCATGGCCAACAACAAATTACTCGTCAACGAACGCAAGGCGGACCTCGGCAATTTTATGGTGGGCCGCCTGCTCCCCTTCCGCAAAAAGCGGCAGGTGGGGCCCTTCACCTTCATCGACCACATGGGCCCCTCCACGCTCAGTCCGGGCAACTACTTTGACGTGGACCAGCACCCCCACATCGGACTAAGCACCCTGACCTACCTTTTCCACGGCGAGATTGAGCATAAGGACAGCATCGGTTCCCGGCAAATCATTCATCCCGGAGACGTTGGCTTCATGACCGCCGGACACGGGGTAACCCACACCGAGCGCACTCCGGCCGAGCGCCGGAAGGAATCCATGAAAATGCACGGCTACCAGGTTTGGGTGGCCCTACCCCGGGAAATGGAGGAGATGGAGCCGCAGTTCGAATACCATCCCGCCGCCGACATTCCCACCTGGATGCAGGACAGCCTGACGTTGAAGCTCGTGGCCGGGAATGCCTTCGGAAAGTCTGCTCCCCTGCAGGGATTTTCGCCCCTCTTCATGGTCGACATCCACGCTCGGGAAAAGAGCACGCTTAACCTGCGGAACCAACTTCAGGGCGAGGTCGCTTTCGTAATCGTGGAGGGAGCCATCGAGGAGGAAGACATGCGGGTGGAAGCCGGACAGATGCTCATCAGCAAAACGGACGAACAGTGCGAAATCACCCTGGAAGCCGGGGCGCGGGTATTGCTCTTCGGCGGTGCCCCGCTACCCGAAGAAAGGTATCTTCTCTGGAATTTCGTTTCCCACAGTAAGGAGCGATTACGGGAAGCCAAGGAGGACTGGAAAAACCGTGAATTCCCCGTAGTTGCCGGGGATGACACCTACATTCCCATTCCGGATCGATTTTAGGGCGATAACCGCAGGTGCAATGAATGGTCCTTTGGGCCAGGCGATCAGCCGAATAACTTTGCCTTCAGGTAACGCGCGTTCATCTCGGCGATATTCGCCACGGAAATGCCCTCGGGGCATTCCACTTCACAGGCCCCGGTAAAGGAACAGTGTCCGAACCCCTCCTCCTCCATCTGCTGCACCATATCGCTGACCCGGCGGTGTTGCTCGGGCTTACCCTGCGGCAGGGTGTTCAGGTGATTGATTTTGGCGGCGGTAAAGAGGGCCGCCGAAGAGTTTTTACAGGTCGCCACGCAGGCACCACACCCGATGCAGGCCGCCGCGTCCATCGCACGATCCGCCACCTCTTTCCCCACCGGGATGGCGTTAGCCTCCGGGGCCGTGCCCGTCTTGGCGCTGATGTATCCCCCCTGTCTGATGATCCGATCGAAAGCCGAACGGTCTACGATGAGGTCCTTAATCACCGGAAAAGCCGCCGCCCGCCAGGGTTCGATGGTGATGGTATCTCCGTCGGCAAAACTGCGCAGGTGCAGCTGGCAGGTGGTCATGTTTGCGTGCGGGCCGTGGGCCCGCCCGTTGACGAACACCCCGCACTGCCCGCAAATCCCCTCCCGGCAATCGTATTCGAAGGCCACCACCTTTTCGTCGCGTAGCACGAGCTGCTCGTTCAGGTGGTCGAGGGCTTCCAGCAAGGACATATCCTCATTCAGTCCGTCCACCTCATAATCCCTAAAGCCGCCCTTTACCCGCGCGTTATCTTGCCGCCAAATGCGAAACCTTACTCTCATCGTAAATTATTTATAGCTCCTCACCGTCGGCTGCACGAATTCAAAGTGCAACTCCTCCCGGTGTAATTTGAACGTCCCGTCCGCATATTCCCAGGCGGAAACGTATCCGTAATCCTCATCAACCCGGAGGGCTTCGCCCTCCTCCGTCTGGTACTCCTCCCGGAAGTGCGCCCCGCAAGACTCTTCCCGCTGCAGCGCGTCCGTGCACATGAGCAGCCCGAGCTCCAGAAAATTCGCCAGACGCAGCGCCTTTTCCAGCTCCGGATTAAGTTCCTCTCCGGTACCCGTCACCTTCACCGATGACCAGAAATCTTCCCGGATGGATTCAATCTGCCGGATGGCCCGTTCCAATCCCAGGCGGGTACGGCTCATGGCACATTCCCGCCACATCACTTTCCCCAGTTCCCGGTGAAAATGATCGACGGTCTTGTGGCCATTGACGTTGAGGATTCGGTTGATGTGCGCCCGTACCTCTTCCTCCACTTCCGCAAAGGCCGGGTGATCGGTAGTGATCTGCTCTGCTCCCAGTTCCGCCGCCAGGTAGTTATTGATCGTATTCGGAAGGATAAAATAGCCATCCACGCTGGCCTGCAGGAGAGAATTTGCGCCGAGGCGATTGGCACCGTGATCGGAAAAGTTACACTCCCCGATCGCGTACAGGCCGGGGATGGTGGTCATCAACTCGTAATCCACCCACAGGCCACCCATCGAAAAGTGGGCCGCCGGAGAAATTTGCATGGGTTCCCGGTAGGCGTCCACTCCGGTAATTTTCCGGTACATCGTGAAGAGGTTACCGTACCGGTCCCGGATGGTGTCCAGGCCGAACCGTTCAATGGCGTGACGGAAATCCAGATAAACGGCATTCTTCAGCCGCCCGACGCCATGTCCGGCATCGATGCGCTCCTTGGCGGCGCGGGAGGCGATGTCTCGCGGAGCCAGATTGCCGAAGCTGGGATAGCGGCGCTCCAGGTAGTAATCCCGTTCGTCCTCGGGAATGTCGTTGGCCCGCCGCGGATCGTCTTTCCGCTTGGGCACCCAGATGCGACCGTCATTGCGCAGGGATTCCGACATCAGGGTAAGCTTCGACTGGGCCTCGCTGGACTGTGGCAAAGCAGTGGGGTGAATCTGGGTGAAGCTCGGTGCGGCAAACAGGGCGCCGCGTTTATGGGCCTTCCAGATGGCCGAACCATTACAGCCGATGGCCAGGGTGGAGAGCCGGAACACCCGCGAGTAGCCTCCCGTGGCCAGCACCACTGCATCCGCCGCGTATCGCTGGATTTCTCCCGTTACGAGGTTCCGGGCGATGATGCCCCGGGCCTTTCCGTCCACCAGTACCAGGTCCAGCATTTCGGTGCGGGTGTGCATGGTCACCTTCTCCGCCCGAATCATTTTGTAGAGTTGGGCGTAGGCCGCCAGCAGCAACTGCTGCCCCGTCTGTCCGCGGGCGTAGAAGGTCCGCTGCACCTGCACCCCGCCAAAACTACGGTTAACGAGCACCCCACCGTATTCCCGGGCGAAGGGCACCCCCTGCTGGGTAAAGTGATCAATCAGGGGGGCCGACAACTCCGCCAGGCGGTAGGTATTCGCTTCCCGCGAACGAAAGTCACCTCCCTTCAGGGTATCGTAGAACATCCGCCAGACGCTGTCGCCATCGTGCTGATAGTTCTTCGCCGCATTGATGCCGCCCTGGGCGGCGACCGAGTGTGCCCGGCGGGCCGAATCCTGATAGCAGAAGCACTGCACGTCGTAACCCAGCTCCGCCAGCGTAGCCGCCGCGCCGGCTCCCGACAGGCCGGAGCCCACCACGATCACGTTCAGCTTCTTCTTGTTGGCCGGATTGATCAGCTTACTTCGCAGCTGGTAATTCCGCCATTTTTCTTCCAGTTTTCCCTCCGGAATTTTTGCATTTAACTTCTTCACGGGCCAGCTATTTGAAATATACAATGATGGGGATGACCCCAAAACCAACGGACATGATCAGGGCGTAAAACAACGATACCCTGGCCAGCACCCGGAGACCGGACCGGTGGTAAAAGCCCAGGGTTTTCAGCGAGCTTTTTAATCCGTGGTGCAGGTGGAATCCCAGGGGGATCATCAGCAGGGAATAAAATGCCACGTAGTAAGGGTTGTGGAAGAGGCTGCTGGTCACCGCGTACACGTCCACGTATCCCTGGGCGTCCAGGCCGACGCCTTCGCCCATGCCAAGCTTGATGCGAGCCCAAAAATTTGCCAGATGCACGACGATAAAGACCAGAATGAAAATGCCGATCAGCCCCATATTCTGAGCGGCCCATTGACTGTTTTCCCCGTGATGGTTGACGGCGTATGGCGTTGGTTTTGCCCGTCGGTTCCGAATCGTTACCAGCAGCGCGAAGACGACGTGCAGGATGATGGAGAGGTACAGCGCATAAGCGACCACCTTGATCAGGGGGCTTTCGCGCAGCAGCGTGGAGTAGGCATTATACATCCCCCGGGCCACCGCTTCGGGCAACAGGAGAATACAGTTCGCCGAAAGGTGAACGACGAGAAAAATGCAGAGGAACAGCCCCGTCAGGGCCACCATCCACTTCCGTAAAAAAAGGCTCATATGGGAATTTCTAAACGCGGAGTGTGTGGTGATTAACCGTCCCGAAAGTAGGCCCACCCTTGGAGGATATAGCGGACATCTACCAACGTCGGAAATGATATTTGTCAACGGCCACGACGATTATTTCATGTGGCGACGCAGCGCAGGTACCGTGTGATAGCATCTCCGAGCAATGCCGGTAAATCGTGCCACACCCAACGGCACGGCACCCGCGTCCTCGCCCCAGAGCAACAATGGTCGAGTTGCTTCTCGATGAAAAGCAACACCAGTTACTTAGCTTCCCTCCTAAAATTTAACCACGCCATGAAAATCATCCAGGGAGATTTGATCAAACTTGCGCTTGAAGGGAAATTTGACGTAATAGTACACGGCTGCAACTGTTTCTGCACCATGGGAGCGGGTATCGCAAAAGGGATTAAAGCGGTATTTCCGGATGCCTACTACGCCGACTTGGCGACCGAAAAAGGTGATCGCTCCAAACTTGGGACTTTCAGTTCCGCACAAATCAATCAAGGAGATCGAGTAATTACCGTAGTCAACGCCTACACACAATTCCACTGGCGGGGTCAGGGGAAGAAAGTCGATTACCAAGCACTCCGTCTGGCATTCCGCGCGATAAAGGAATCGTTTTCAGGTCTACGGATTGGCTACCCGGCCATCGGGGCAGGATTGGCGGGCGGGGACTGGGCAATCATCGAAGGCATCATTGAGGAAGAACTGTTGGGGGAAGATCACACCTTCGTCGAATTCACCGGCTAATCCAAAGATGAGTTGCTTTTCGGCGAAAAGCAACACCAGGTTATCTCCCCGATTAACCCGAACAATTTCGGCTCCTTAGCGGTCGATTTATTGATCGTATCTTCGCCGGCACTTGACGTAACCCCCACCGCAATACATGGTCTATTTAGAGCTTACCCAGGTTTCCAAAATTTACGGAGAGAAGGTTCTCTTCGATCGGGTGGACCTGCAGGTGGCCAAGAATACCAAGGTGGCCCTCGTGGCCAAGAATGGCACCGGAAAATCCACTCTGCTGCGGGTGGCCGCCGGCATTGATCTGCCGGAGGGTGTGGGCAGCAACGTGTACGTGCACAAGGAGGCCCGGATGGCCTACCTGCCCCAGGAGCCCGACTTCGGGGATAACGCCAGCGTACTCGATGCGGTCTTCGACAGTGACAACGATATGGTTCGGGCCGTGCGGGACTACGAGGAGGCCCTCTCCCGGACCGACGAGCCCGCCAAACTGCAGGATGCCCTGACCCGCATGGACCGACTGCGCGCCTGGGACATTGAGGCCCGCATCAAGGAGGTGCTCAGTAAACTGAACATCGACGACGTCCACCAGAAGATCGATACCCTATCCGGGGGACAACGCAAGCGCGTGGCGCTGGCCAAGCTCATCATCGATGAGCCCGACCTGATCATCATGGACGAACCCACGAACCACCTCGACCTGGAAATGATCGAGTGGCTGGAAGAGTGGCTCCAAAGTCCCAACCTGACCCTGCTGATGGTTACCCACGATCGCTACTTTCTGGAGCGGGTCTGTAACCGCATCATCGAGCTGGATGGGGGGAACATTTACCACTACACCGGCAACTACTCCCAGTTTCTGGAGAAGAAGGCGATTCGGGAAGAAACGGAAAGCGCCGAACTGGCCAAGGACAAGAAGCGGATGAAAAAGGAACTCGAATGGGTTCGCCGCATGCCCAGCGGCCGGGGCACCAAAGCCAAAAGCCGGCTTTCGGCCTTTGACGACCTGAAGAACAAGGTGGGCAGTTTCCGGGCGGAGGAAGAGTTGACCATCGAGATCAAGGGTCAGCGACTGGGTAGTAAAATCCTGGAGGCCCACAACATCAGCAAGTCCTACGGCGACAAGGTACTGGTGAAGGGTTTCAGCCATAAATTCCAGAAGGGGGAACGAGCCGGCATCGTCGGGAAAAACGGTGCGGGAAAGTCGACCCTGCTGCACATGCTCACCAAAGAGTTACCCCCCGATACGGGCAAAGTGGTGCACGGGGTAAACACTCATTTTGGCTACTACACCCAGGACGGGATCAACCTCAAGGACGACATGCGCGTAATTGAGGTCATCCGGGAAATTGCCGAGTTCATCCCGATGGAGAAGGGCATGAAACTTACGGCCCGCGGACTCTTGGAGCGCTTCATGTTCAACAGCAAGCAGCAGCAGGTTTACGTCAGCCAACTCAGCGGCGGTGAAAAGCGCCGTCTGTACCTGCTCACCATCCTGATGCAGAACCCCAACTTCCTCATTCTGGATGAGCCGACCAACGACCTGGACATCATGACCCTCAACGTCCTGGAGGACTTTCTGATGGACTTCCCGGGTTGTGTTTTGATCGTGAGCCACGACCGTTTCTTCCTGGACAAACTGGCCCACCACCTCTTCGTCTTTGAGGGCGACGGTAAGCTGAAGGACTGGAACGGCACCTATTCCGAATACCGGGAATACGCACGCCACCGCGAGCAAGAAGAAAGCGACAAGAGCACGGCCCCACCCGCTGCTGCGGCACCTGCGGCCACGCCCAACCCCGAAAAGAAAGAGCAGGTCATCACTCAGGAACAGCGCAAGGCCATCCGGCGGGTAGAAAATCAGATTTCCAAGTTGGAAGCCAGGAAGGCCGAGATCAGCGCGGCCTTCGAAGACGCGGCCTCCCTCGACCCGGAGAAGATCGCCGAACTGGGCAAGGCCCTCGCCGAGGTGAACGAGCAGATTGAGGAAAAGGAAATGGAGTGGATGGAGCTGGTCGGAGATTAATCCCGGCTTCCTACACAAAAGTCAATATCTTCCGGCATGAAGCGCTTTCTCCGATGGTTTTCTTCGGCGGGTACGGCCCTCAGTCTTCGGTATGCCATTCTGCTGGTGATCGGCACCACCCTGCTGGGCGCCATCGGCCTGGTGCTCATCGAGGATTACGGCTGGGTGGATGCGATCTACATGTCGATCATCACCATTTCCACGGTGGGCTTTACGGAAGTCGAGCCGCTCTCCTCCGCGGGAAAAATCTTCGTGAGCGGCCTCATTGTGGTCAACCTTGGGGTCGTGGCCTACGCCCTGGCGGCCTTTTCTTACTACGTCATCGAGGGCAATCTTTTTCACAAACTATTCCTTGAGCAAATGCAAGACCGGATTGACCGCATGGACGGGCACACGATCATCTGCGGCTACGGCAAATACGGCCGGGAGATCGCCAGTCATTTCCAGCAGCACGGGCAGGAATTCGTCCTCATCGACGAAAGCGAAGAAAAATTGAAGGGCCTGCTCGACGAAAAACCCGACGGGCTCTACATCGTCGGCGACGCCACCGATGACGAAGTACTCAAGTCGGCCGGTATTGATCGGGCCAACGCCCTGATTACGGCCCTCAACGACGATAGCGATAACCTCTTCATCGTGCTTTCGGCCAAGGAACTCAACCCCAAATTGCGGATTGTGAGCCGGTCAAAAACGGCCCGGAGCCGGAGAAAGATGATCAAAGCGGGGGCCAGTCACGTCATCATGCCCGAGCAAATCGGGGGTTTCTACATGGCTACCCTGATCTCAAAACCCGGAGCCGTCGAATTTTTCAGTTTCATCACTAATGAGCTGGCCTCCGACATTGGCTTCGAAGAAATCCGGTACGATCAGTTGCCGCGGGGGATGCAGAACAAGAGCATCAAGCGCATGGGGCTTCGCGCACAGACCGGCGTCAACATCATCGGCCACCGCAAAGAAGGTGGGCGGTACGTCGTGAATCCACCACCAGAAAGCACGCTTAGCCAGGGGGAGAGCTTTATCGCCGTGGGTAGCTACGAACAGATCAAAGCCCTGCGTAAAGTATTGCTATAACCCTGATAATGCTGTCGATCATGAGTCTTAAATTCCAACGCACCCTGAAGTATACGCTGATCGTGTTCGTAATTACGGGTTTGTGTTACTATTTTCTCATTCCGCTACTGGACGTATTCGAGCAAGACCTCACCACGCAAAAACGGGTAGTAAGCGCCGTGATCTTTGCGGTGATCCAGTCGGTGGCGATGGGGATTTTGCACTACCTCGTGATTAATAAGACGCCGGAGGAATAGGGGTTGATTTGCGAGACTGTTAGCTTTTTACTGTTGGATTAACCCCGCGAGGCCCTAGGTCGATGCGAGGCATCGACTGCAGACCCCGCTCGGGGAGGAAGTCCCCTCCGGGGCCATCCCGGTCAGCTAATTTTTTTGCAAAAGTGGAGACCGTATCCCTAAATTTACATAACAAGTTACGTAAATATGGATTTCTTTGCCCGCTCCGGTCCCTTCGCCATTGGTTCGCGGCTGCGTTTGCTGAGCGAGCGCCTGCAGCGCGACGCCGGGGAGCTTAACCTTCGCTACGGCAGTGACCTGAAACCCAAGTGGTTTCCGGTTTTCTACCTCCTGATGCAGGACGGCGCTGCGGACATTACCACCCTGGCGGAGTCCATCGGGCAAACCCATCCGGCGGTGGTCAAGGTGGTTAATGAGCTGGCGCGGGCGGGCCTCGTGGAGCGTCGTCCGGACCCAAAGGATGGGCGCCGGAGTATCGTATACCTCACCGCATCGGGATCTGCGACCATCCAGCCTCTGCAGCAAACCATCCGCGACGTAGACGCGGCGGTGGCGGAAATTGCCGCCGAAAGTTCCCACGATCTGTGGGGAGCACTGGGAGAATGGGAACGGCTACTTGACGAGAAGGCCCTACTCAAGCGGACGCTTTCCGTCCGGCGGAAACGGGCCCTGAGGGAGCTAACCATCAAGGCCTTTACGCCAGAGGATCAACCGGCCTGGCACGACCTCAACGAAGCCTGGATCAGTGAGTACTTCGTCATGGAGGAAGCAGACTACCATTCCCTACGAGACCCGCAAAGCTACGTCCTGGACCGGGGAGGGCAGATTCTGATTGCGCATTACCGGGGGCGGGCCGTCGGTACCTGTGCCCTGATCCCGATGGAAGATGAGCGTTTTGATTATGAGTTGGCTAAGATGGCCGTCAGTCCCGCAGTACAGGGACTGGGCTTCGGGGAAGCGCTGGGTCGGGCTACGCTGGAACTGGCCTGGTCGCTGGGGGCCAAGGTCGTTTATCTGGAGACTAATGACCGACTGAGGCCCGCCATCGCCCTCTACGAAAAGCTGGGCTTCCGGCACGTCAGCGGAATTGAAAGTCCCTACGAGCGCTGCAACGTCCAAATGGCCGTCCGTTCGGGAGAGTAACCGCGCGGAGCGGTGGGTGCTTGTTGTTAGGGCGAATTTCTCCGGCAGAAGATTAAAACAAGGACGGATTCGTCTAATTATTGGCTGCGTTTAACGATATTAGTTTACTTGTTTACTCCGTCATCAGATATTGGAGCCATGTATGATAACCACCCAGCCCTACGGAAAGAATTACGACGCGCCGCTTATGCTGCCCTATTCCTCGGCGTAGTCGCGGTGGGTTTCGGTGGGTACAAATTTCTGCAGGAGGGCCTCATCGAAGAAACCAAGACCGCCCTTTTCTGCGGCCTGATCCTGGTCGGTTCCGCCATGAACAGCCTAAGGAATGCAGCGATTAACGAGGCCGCCGAACTCGAATCCGAGTAAAGTTTCCAATTAATCTTTTGTCAACTCCTGGCCCAACTGCCCCAGCAGTTTCTTCATTTTCCTTTCGATGTACTTGTAGGGCATGGCTTCCTTTCCCGTGTAGATGAACAGTAGGGCGTGCTGCCGGGCATTTTCTTTGTCGCCCTTTAACAACTCCTGTTTGTGTAGCCGATAGGCTTCCCGCATCCGGCGTTTCAACAGATTTCTCGCCACGGCCCGTTTGAACCGGCGTTTAGGCACGACAAAAGCCGCCTGAAAGGGAAAGCTGCTCCGCGGAGTTTCGGTTTCGATGTACACCAACCGGAGGGGATAACTGCTCATCGCCCGCCCCTGTCGACCGAACAGTCGGTCGAACTCCTTACGGGACTTTAGGCGCTCGCCCCGATAAAACCGCTGGGAAGGTGACATTGGTCAGTTTTCGGCAAAGGTAAGCTACGTCCGCAACCAGGGGGTAGGCTGCTTGTTTATTAATCACCGGGTCGGAGTCCCGGCATCAGCCCCGGACGCCGATAATCTTAAAATTTACCGTCATGACCAACATGCCCACCAAAACTCCTAACTCCCTGCGTACGCCCTCCGATCTTGGGGAGGCCGCCGTTGAAAAATCCATTAGTGTCCTCAATCCCCTGGTGGCGGACGCCATTGCGCTGTGGTTAAAAACCAAGAGCTACCACTGGCACGTAGCCGGTCGGCATTTCCGGGATTACCACCTGCTGTTGGACGATCAGGCCGGAGAAATTCTTGCTTCGGTGGACCCGATGGCCGAGCGGGTACGCAAGCTGGGCGGGCAAACGGTCACCAGCATTGGCATGGTGAGCCAGCACCAGAGCGTCATGGACGTAGACGACGTCTCGCTTTCTGCCCGTGATATGCTCCTGGACCTGATGGAGGAAAACAAACGGATGGCCGCCGCCCTGAGAAACGCCCACGGCGTTTGCGATGAGGCCGGCGACGTAGGCTCCGCGTCCATCCTCGAAGACTTTATCGACCAGGCCGAAGAACGTACCTGGTTCCTGTTTGAAACCACCCGGGAGCAGTAAGCTTCCCGGAGATCGTGGCCATAAAAAAGGGCGGTGCCGAATATTTCGGCACCGCCCTTTTACGATTAGATTGACGTCACTAGACGTCTACGTTTGCGTACTTGGCGTTCGCTTCGATAAAGGCCCGACGGGGGGGCACTTCATCTCCCATCAGCATGCTGAAAACGCGGTCGGCCTCGGAGCTTTCCTCAATCGTTACGCGCTGGAGCATGCGGGTGTCAGGATCCATGGTGGTTTCCCAGAGCTGGGTGGAGTTCATCTCTCCCAGACCCTTATAGCGCTGCACCTTCACCGAACCATCATTTTCCGATTTACTCAGGCGGGCGATGGCCTCGCGGCGTTCTTCTTCGTTCCAGCAGTACTGGAATTGCTTGCCGCGGCGCACCTGGTACAGGGGTGGCTGAGCGATGTAGACGTAGCCCTCTTCCACCAGCTTGTGCATGTAGCGGAAGAAGAAGGTCAGGATCAGCGTCACGATGTGGCTACCGTCGACGTCGGCGTCACACATGATGATGATCTTATGGTAGCGGAGTTTTTCCAGGTTCAGGACCCGCTCTCCGTGTTCGCCTTCCTCGATCCGCACCCCGAGGGCCGTGAAGATATTTTTGATTTCCTCGTTCTCGTAGATTTTGTGCTCCATGGCCTTCTCCACGTTGAGGATTTTACCCCGCAGCGGAAGGATGGCCTGGAAGGTACGGTCACGCCCCTGCTTGGCCGTTCCGCCGGCCGAATCACCCTCGACGAGGTAAATTTCGCTGTCGGCGGGACTCTTGCTGGAGCAGTCGGCCAGTTTACCGGGCAGTCCGCCACCGGCCAGTACGTTCTTGCGCTGGACCATCTCCCGCGCCTTGCGGGCGGCGTGGCGCGCCGTGGCGGCAATGATTACCTTATCAATGATGCGGCGGGCCTCGGTGGGGTTTTCTTCCAGCCAGTGGCCCACGCTTTCGCCTACGGCCCGGCTGACGATACCGGTTACTTCACTGTTCCCGAGCTCGCCCTTGGTTTGCCCCTTGAACTGGGGTTCGGGCACCTTCACTGACACGACGGCCGTCAGGCCTTCCCGGAAGTCTTCTCCGCTGACCTTGAACTTCAGTTTCTTGAACATGCCGTTCTCGTCACCGTACTTGGTAAAGAGCCGGTTGACCGCCCGGCGGAAACCGTTGACGTGGGTACCGCCCTCGCGGGTTTTAATGTTGTTGACGAAGCTGTACACATTTTCCTGGTAGGTCGTGTTGTACTGCATGGCCACTTCCACCTCCACGTTGTCCTCCTTGGCCTTGACGTAAATGGGCTTTTCGATCAGATCAGGTTTCCCCTCGTCGAGGTACTGGACCATTTCCGCAAGACCTCCTTCACTGTAGAATTCTTTACGGATAAAGTTACCCTTGTCGTCCTTTCTGCGCTCGTCCGTCAGGCTGAGCTTCAGGCCGCTGTTCAGGAAGGCCAGTTCCTGCATGCGGGTGGCGAGGGTATCAAAGTTGTAGACCGTAGTTTCGAAGATCGTTGCGTCCGGCCGGTAGGTAATCGTAGTTCCCGTATGATCGGTGTCGCCCACGACGTGGACTTCGTTCTGGGGTTTACCCTCGCTGTATTCCTGAACGTGGATTTTACCGTCGCGGTGCACGCGTGCCTCCAGGTAGCTACTCAGGGCGTTCACACAGGATACCCCTACCCCGTGGAGACCACCGGATACTTTGTAGGTATTCTTATCGAACTTACCCCCCGCGTGGAGTACCGTCATCACGACTTCCAGTGCCGATTTTTTCAGCTTGGCGTGCATGCCGACCGGGATACCCCGGCCGTCATCCGTTACGGAAATGGAGTTGTCGGGCTTGATGACCACGTCAATGCTGCTACAGTAGCCGGCAACGTGTTCGTCGATCGAGTTATCAACTACCTCCCATACCAGGTGATGAAGGCCTTTGGTGTCAGTGCCGCCGATGTACATCCCGGGGCGCTTACGAACCGCTTCCAGGCCTTCCAGAGCGGTAATATTGCTAGCGTCATAGCCCGGATTTTTGGGCTGCTGATTGTTTTCTGCCATGGCTACAAAAGTACAAAAATCAGGCCGGAAAACCTAAGATTTCCGCCCCGGAACGCCCCGGCTAGAACCCGCATAAATCAAGGGCTCCCGGCGGGTTCTCCCGGCCCGAAAATACCGGGCTAATTTTCCGCCCGAAATCCGGTCAAAAAGGCAGTCTTTTTTTGCCGAAATACCCCCAATTTGTCAGGTAATCCAGCGCTGGTTTACCACTCCTGCAACAGCGAGCGGTAACGGGAGATCATCGCCTCCTCGCTGGCACCCTTCCGGTACATCCGGAAGACCATGAGATTGGCAATCTGGACCCGGAAATAGTTGTTCGCCCGATACTTTCTGGCCGACACCGTTACGGACCGCGGAATAACCCGAAAGGGGATTTCGCTGGCCCAAATGCGTTGAATGATGTCGTAGTCCTCCATGATTTTCATGGGGCGGAAGCCGTCCAGCTGCCCGAAGGCCGTGCGGGTGAGATAGAGGGATTGGTCACCGCCCCGGCAGGCCAGTCCCCGAAAGCGGGTGAAGAAGGCATTGATGGCCAGCAGCGGGTGAGCGGAGTCAAACTTGAACCGGAAACAGCCCGCCGGGTACCCCATCCGGACGCTTTCCTCGATGTCCAGCAAAAAGCCACCGGGAGGGCGGGTATCGGCGTGTAGGAAATGGAGTACCTCAAACTGATCGATCTCCCAGCGGGCCGCCTCGTTCATCTGGAAGGCCCGACCACAGTTCACGCAGGTCAGGTGTCGCACCTTGGGGTGACGGGCGAGGACTTCCGCCGTCCCGTCGCTACTGCCTCCGTCGGCCACGGTGATTTGTCCGTTTTCCGACAACTCCCGTTCCAGTAACGGCAGTAGTTGGCGGAGGTTATCCGCTTCGTTAATGACGGGAATGATGATGTGAAAGCGCATGGTCGAGGTAAACTGGGAAGTACAGTAAAAGGTACGAATTTAGGCTGCTTTTTGGATTCACTCTAGGCGGTAGTAAGCTGATTTCAAATAGGCGCCTTCCGGGAAATCGATCGGGTGATCCTGATCGTGAAAGGTACGTTCCACTTCCCGGAAGTTGCGTCCCGACTTCCGGAGTGTTTTTTCCACCACCCCAAAAAAGTCATCCGCGGGGACGCGAGCGGAGCAGGAAGCGGCCAGCAAGATCCCACCCGGCCGCACCAGCGGAATCGCCAGGGAATTGATCTTCTGGTAGGCCTTGAGCGCCCCGGCAATTTCCGTCGCCCGCTTGGCGAAACTTGGCGGATCGACGATGACCAGGTCAAATTGCTCGCCGGCGTCCAGCAGCTCCGCCAGGGCATCAAAAGCGTCCTCCACCCGCCCCTCGTGGCGGGAGAGGTCCAGGTCATTGAGTTCAACGTTGGCGCGGGCGGCCTCCATGGCGGGGCCGCTGATGTCTACGCTCACCACCCGCCGGGCACCGCCCGCCAGGGCGTGCACACTGAAGCCTCCCGCGTAACTGAATACGTCCAGCACCTGTTTCCCTTTGGCCAGCTCCCCCACCCGCTTGCGGTTGTGGCGGTGATCGAGGAAAAAGCCGGTTTTGTGCCCCGACAGCACACTGGCAAAAAAACGGACGCCGTGCTCCCGGAACACCACGTTCTCGTCCGCTAGTTCGCCCGCGAGAATTTGTCCGTCGCTATATCCCAGGGTGGCGGCGGAGGCGGCCACGTTTCTGGCCAGGCGAAGCACCGTCGTTTCGGCTCCGGTGGACGCCTGGATGGCCGGCAGGATCCAATCCAGGTAGGGAAACCAGACCGGCGTGTACAGTTTCAGCACGGCCACGCCGGCGTAGACGTCCACAACCAGTCCGGGCAGGCGATCATTTTCTCCGTGGAGCAACCGATAGCCGTTGGTGTCGGTAGCCAGCAGGTGGGTCCGCAGGGCCCGGGCCTCGGCGATGCGCTGGGCGAAGAAGTCCGCATCAATTTTCACCGACTTGCCCTGGTGCAGCACCCGGATGCGGATGGGGGAATCCGGATCGTAAAGTCCTATCCCGAGGAAGCGGTCTTTTCGTCGGTCAAAAATAATGGCCAGGTCACCGGCCGTCCCCTCCCCCTTGATGCGGGCGATCGCCTGGTCAAAAATCCAGGGGTGGCCGCTACGCAGGGCGCGTTCGCCGGGGGCCGTCAGGGTCACGGGAAGTCGTTTCGTCATGCCGGTAAGCTAGTGAATAATTGATTGGGCGCGAGCGCAGGTACCGCGCCTTCCCGCAGTAGCCGGGTTCCCGGGCAATTACCAGAAGCATGGCTCTATCCGGTTTACATGGCACCCGCACCCCGTTGCCCAAAATACCATGCCAACACCCTGGGGAATTGCGGAAGTCGGGAAATTCCAAAATACTTTACGGATTCCCCCGCAATTGCTTCCCGGACCTGTATTTTGCTCCTTCATCAATCCAGCAGACCGCCCATGCCCCCAACCGTTTTAGTCACCGGAGCCAACGGCCACCTTGGCCAGAATACGGTTCGCGCCCTGCTGGAGAAGGGGTATCAGGTACGGGCCTTCGTGCGCAAGACCTCCCACCTGGGTGGCCTTGCGGACCTGCCGGTTGATTTCCACTACGGGGACGTGCGGGACCATACCTCCCTCCTCACCGCCGCCGGGGGCTGCGACGCCATCATCCACCACGCTGCGGTGTATAAGATCTGGGCCAAAACCGTGGAGGAGATCATGGCGCCCTCCATCGAGGGCACCAAAAACGTCTTTCGGGCGGCCGCTGAGTCTGGCGTCAGCCGAATCGTCTACACCAGTTCCACCTACGCGATCGGGACGGCCACGGACCCGACAAAAATCCTGGACGAAAACGACTGGAACCAGCACGAGCACCTCCCCTACAGTGCGGCCAAAACGCGGAGCGAGCGCCTGGCCTGGGAGTTGTCGGACCAATATAACATCCCCATGATTTCGTTGTGCCCGGGTGCGGTGTACGGGAGATACGACTACCGGGTCACGCCCTCGAACCGGATGATTCTGGACATGATGAAGGGCCTTGGGCTGACCGTAAAGGGTCTACTCTCGCTGGTGGACGCCAGAGACGCCGGCAAGGTCCACGCCCTGGCCGTGGAGAACGGGGTGGTGGGTAACCGGTACGTCCTCACCGGGCCGACGGTGAAGATGAAGACGATTGGCGAGGAGGTCAACCGGGTGACGGGAAAGCGGGTCCTCCACCTCCCGTTTGGCCGGTCGGTGAGTATCCTGACCGGTCAGCTCATGGAGGTAGCCGCAAAATTCACGGGCTGGGACCCCGCCCACACCAGCGGTGAGGCCCGGGAGTTTAGTCACCGCTACGCCCGCTACGACAATTCCAGGACCGTGGAAGATTTCAGCTACACCTTCCGCTCCCTGGAAGATACCATTCGGGACACGGTCCGGTGGCTGGCGTTTGCCCGGGGCGTAAAGCTGAATAAGAAAGTCCGGTCGGGCCTGGAGCCGGAGGCGGAGTGGGTGCGTCCTCCCGCATAACCCGGCAAGCTCTGGTTGAGTGCACTTGGCAGCCTAAGGGTGCTAGGCGCACTATCATACCGATGGACAATAAAAGCCCCTCAATCCTCTCCGTAATCCGGTTCAAATCGTGATTTGCCCCTCCCCGCTTACCGGTGCCCCCTAGCTTAGCCGAAAAATAACCCCATGGCCAAGCCCATCACCCTACTGGTAATCCTCCTGGTGAGTTTTATTCCCCTTTTTTCACAATCCAGCCCGGAAACCGACCGAGAAGCGATCACTAAAATTCTGCGTAATTACACCGGTGAGGACTCTCCGGGACTGGCCGTCGGGGTCGTCAAGGACGGTCAGATTTTCTACGAGCAATACCTCGGTCTGGCCAACCTTGACCACAAGATCAGATTTGACGCGAGCACGCGGTCCAACATCGCCTCTACCGCCAAGCAGTTTACGGCCCTGATGGTCCTGTCGCTATCGCGGGAGGGGCAACTGAGTTTGGAAGACGACATCCGGCAGTACCTTCCGTCCCTTTACCCCGCGGTGAATGAAGCCATAAAGATCAGGCACCTGATTAACCACACCAGTGGCATCCGCGACTACGTCTTCCTACTGGAAATGATGAACAAACCCTTCTGGCGGCAGGTGGGCATGGGCAATAATGACGTTATTGAGCTGCTGGAGCAGCAGCAGGAGCTGGCCCACGCGCCGGGCACCACCTATGCCTACAGCAATTCCGGCTACACCGTCCTGACGAAAATCATCGAACAAGTTTCGGGGGAAAAATTCAACGATTACTCCAAGGCCTTCTTTGAGAAATTGGGCATGCACGAAACCGCCTTCATCCGTCGCTACATGGGCGTCATTCCCAACCGGGCGGATTCCTATTCCGACTGGGGCGACGGCAACTGGCTGAGCACGCCGGCGGTAACGAAATTCAACGGAGACGGCTTTCTGTACACCACCCTGAAGGATCAGTTGATATTTGAACTGGCCGTGCAACGGGCCTACCAGTCCAATGACGAACTTCTACTGCAGGCCCAGGGCCCCATCCCCAACAGCGAAATAACCACTTACGGCTTCGGTCTGGAACTAGACGGTCGTTTGGGTCGGCGCGCCCCCTACCACTCCGGCTCCACCTTCGGGTATCACTCCCACACTACGCGTTTCCCCCAGGAGAACCTATCCGTTTTTGTGATGAGCAACAACGGCAGGATCTGGAGCGGGGAGATTGCCGATGAAGTCGCGGCCGTCCTCCTCCCGGAGATGGAGGAGGAAATTGCCTACGACAGCCGACTCTACGAGGGCGTGAACGAAGACGCCCAAATTGATGCCCCGGGTCAGTACCTTTCCCCCACCGGCGACCTCATCCGGGTGGTACGGGAAGAGGGCCAGCTGTTCTGGAGGATGGCCAATTACAATCCTTACGAATTGGTCCGGGAGGGGCCGCAGCTCTTTTCGGCCGCGTACAACGAAAAATTCAAGATTCGCTTTTTTGGGGACGAGCTGGTCCGGTTTTACCCCTCGGGTAGAACCATCACCTACCGAAAACAGGCCGTCGTACCCGCCTCCTTCACGGACCTTGAGGGCTTTGTGGGGACCTACCGTAGCAGCGAACTGGACATGAGTTTTGAACTCCGGATGACCGCCGATAAGGAGCTCAAGTTGTTGTTCTCCAACCGGGATGACGAGCGAGACGTGGAAGTCCTGAACCGCAATGAATTGCTGGCCTCAAATTTCCGGATGAAGGTGGTGCGAGACCGATTTGATCGGGCCACCGACATCCTCGTGACCCTCAACGACCGGGCCAGGAACAACCGCTTCAAAAAGAAAACGAACCTCAAATTTCAGCCGATGATCGAAACGGAGAATGGCTCCATTCAGGTGACCACCATCGGGGGTAAGCACGGTGACGGTTCGCAAATTTTGCTGACCAAAAACTACCCTAACGGAAACGAAGTCTGGTTCAAGCAATTCGGGGGGAACGGCTACGACAAGGCCAGCTCCATTCTGGCCACGGAAGACGGTTACCTCATCATCGGTTCCACCAGTTCCTACGGAAACGGCAACTACGATATGTTCGTCATCAAGACCGACAAGGAAGGGCAGCAACAGTGGCAAAACACCTACGGTGGATTTTTCAACGAATACGGTTATTCGGCCGAAGCCACGGAGGGAGGCTACCTGATCAAGGGATCCGTCCAGCAGTGCACCTCCCGGGACGTGCTCACCAACGAATGCACCACCAACGTATGGTTCGTTTCCATTGATGAAAACGGCCAGGAGGTTGGCAGTGAGGTACTGGAGGAGATTGGGGGGAAGTGATGGTGTCGCAAGGCCCTAGCCCGTTCTGCGAACGGGCTGCAGACCTTGCTCCGCAGTGAGGAGCGGCCTTCCAGGCCGATAACGCGGGCAGGCTGGCATGGGACGAAAAGTATTGAGCGATCGATCGGTTGGCCAAGCAATTAAACCTAACTTGGCGGGGCGTCCCTTTCAATGTTGATTCCTGATGGCCGGTTCGTAAAGGATTCTGGGCAATAAAAAGAGCACGATGATATCTCCCCTGGGTCCAAAAGGTTTTGAAGTGATTGAAGACGTCTACTCCAAACAGGAAATAGACGAGATTTTACGGCTGATCCACTCTAAGGGACTGGAAAACAGGTATGGTGTACGGAATTTCCTGGCCGATCACCCTGAAATCGCCCAAAAGGTGTTTACGGACAATCTACTTGAGATTATCAAGCGCATTGCTCCGGACTGCACCAAGTCCATTAAGTCCATTTACTTCGACAAGCCACCAAGCGCCAACTGGATCGTGAACTGGCACCAAGATTTAACAATAAACCTGACAAACAGAAAGGAGGTTCCGGGCTTCAGGAACTGGAGGGTAGCCGGCCAAAGGACGGTAGTACAACCACCAAGAGCTTTTTTGGAAAATATCTTTACGGTAAGAATCCACCTTGATGATTGCCCCGAAGAAAACGGGGCGCTGCGGGTGATGGAAGGATCACATACTGGGGGTGTCATCCAAATCAAGGACTGGATGAAAACTCGGGAAGGTGTAGAGCGGATCTGTGAGGTGCAAAGGGGAGGAATTTTGGTAATGAAGCCCCTGATTTTACACGCATCAAGAAGGACGGAAAATCATAAAAGCCGCCGGGTGATTCATGTAGAGTTCACGGACCAAGAATTACCGGACGGGTTGCAGTGGAAGGAGGGCGTGGAAATTTAAGGGCTGCCATGGGGTAGCGGAAGATTCCCCCTGAATCAAGGAGAGTAAGGGCTTTACCGTACGTCAAGGTTAATTGGAAAGGTGCTTTCCCAGTCGCAACGCCCTAGCCCGTTCTGCGAACGGACCGCAGACCTTGCTCCGCAGTGAGGAACGGCCTTCCAGGCCGATGGGGAGGGTGGTTGGTATGGGGCGGAAAGTATGGGCTTACCCATGAGGAGGTTGAGTTTTTACATCCACTCTTCCGCAGTCGCAGGGCCTTGGCCCGCTCTCCGAACGGACCGCTGACCTTGCTCCGCCGTAAGGAGCGGCCTTCCAGGCCGATGGTGGGGAAACAGATTGGGATAGGAAGAGCGCGCATGGGGTTTAGTGGCTTTACCCCTATTTTACCGCTAGCAAAACCACTACCCCATGATTTCACCTCGCCTACCTTCAGGGAAGCGGCAACCCATGCGCCTGGCGTATCTGGTGTTTATTGTCCTACTCTCCACCGGACTGAATGGCCAAAACGCCGGCGACCAGCCTCGGCCGCGTATCGTGATTACTGCCGACCCGGAGTTGGACGACAATAACTCCCTGATCCGGTTTCTGCTCTACAGCACCGACCTTAATATTGAGGGGCTCGTCTACGCGAGCAGTCAGTTTCACTGGAGCGGGGACGGCAAGGGTACCAAGTGGTTTGTGCCGGGAAGGGAATACGACCGGTTCGGAATGGGGGTTTGCCCCTGCGAGTCGTGGCGATGGGCGGAAGACGAGCGGTTTATTCACGACGTCGTGGAGGCGTACGAACGGGTATACCCGAACCTAAAAAAACACCATCCGGGCTACCCCACGCCCGATTACCTGAAGTCAAAAATTCGGTACGGGAACATTGAGTTTGACGGGGACATTTCCAAAGATTCCCCCGGCTCCAAGTTGATCGAATCCCTGATTCTAGACGACAAACCCGGGCCGCTCTTCCTGGCCGCCTGGGGCGGCCACAGCACCATCGCCCGGGCCCTGAAATCGATCCAGGAAACGTACGAGTACACCACCGAATGGGAAGCTTTACGGCGGAAGATCTCCCGGAAAGTAGTACTGCTTCCCTCCGGCGATCAGGATGACACCTACGCCAGGTACATCAAACCCAACTGGCCGGACATCGAGTACCGACAATTCCGGGATGGCCCGAACTACGGCTACGGTGCCCAGCTAAACGCCTCGCCGGCCAACGCCGGGTACCTCACCCCCTCCTGGATGAAGGAGAACGTCAGGGATCGCGGCCCGCTGGGCGAATTGTATCGGGTATGGGGAGATGGCAAGCAGATGGTCGAGGGCGATAAAGTGGACTACTTCGGGCTATCGGGCCACTCTAACGAGGAACTCCGGGATATGGGGTACTTTGTCTGGATGCCCGTCCAGCCCCAGGGCTCCTGGCTGGGGGAAGGGGACAATCACACCTTCATGAACATGCTCGGAAATGGCCTACGCGCCTACGAAGATGCCGCCTTCGGCGGCTGGGGCGGACGTGGTGTCGTGGAGGAAGCCAGTAGCTCCGGGGCTTTCTCTTCCGAACTCAACGCCGACGAGATGGCCGACAATATGGAGGCTCTGAACCGTCAATTAAACGGAGATGAGTTGGCCTACCCTAATTTCTTTCCCCAGGCACAGCGCGACTTCGCCAATCGCCTGAAGTGGTCCGTCACCGAGACCTACGCCAACGCCAATCACG
Source organism: Lewinella sp. W8 (assembly GCF_004375085.3). GTDB lineage: Bacteria > Bacteroidota > Bacteroidia > Chitinophagales > Saprospiraceae > Neolewinella. Next base: position 41,188 of record NZ_SNAQ03000016.1, on the reverse strand, counting down.
ACCCGGAAGTCGGGGTCATGGGCCCCTTATCCCTGATGGCGAATGCCGGGCAAAAAATCCGTCTCCACGGACTCGCATCGGACCCCGATGGTGACGAGGTAACCGTCAGATGGTGGCAGTTCCACGTGGGCAGCTACCCGGGCAAGGTGGAAATCACCAATGCGGAGAACCTGAATGCGGACATCCAGATACCGGAAGACGCCAGGGGCGGACAAACCATCCACCTTATTTTAGAAGCCACCGATAAGGGAGTGCCAAGCCTCACGCGATACGCGCGGGTGATCATCACCGTGAGGGATTGATTCCCAACCACGATCATCAAGCTTCACCAAATTTGCGAGCATGAAAAAGAGCAGAAGAAAATTCCTGGAAACCAGCCTGGCCCTGGGCCTGGTGCCGATAATTGACGCCAGCCCCCTGAAAAGCCTGGCCCCCACCAAAGAAAGCACGGAAAAACTCAAGATTCTGATCCTCGGAGGAACCAGCTTTTTGGGTCCCCACCAGATCGCCTACGCCCTGGACCGGGGGCACGAAGTCTCCATCTTCACCCGGGGGAAAACCATCCCGAAAGTGCACCCCGAAGTCTTTTCCCGGATAGAACAGCTCGTGGGTGACCGGGAGGACAACCTGGAAGCCCTGAAAAACCGGAAGTGGGACGTCGTCATTGACAATTCCGGGCGCAAAACCAAGTGGACGGAGGATACCGCAAAATTGCTGGTCGATCAGGTTGATTACTACCTGTACACCTCCTCCATCAGCGTTTACTACCCCTTTACAGGAGAAGATTTTTCGGAGAAAAGGACGCTGGTCACCGAGATCCCCAGTGGGATTACGGAAGAAGAACGATTCACCTACGAATACGGCGTCATGAAGGCCACGTCGGAAATGGCGACCCTGGACGTTTTCGGACCGGAACGGTCCATCATCGTGCGGCCCACCCTGATCGTTGGTCCCGGCGATCGCACCGATCGCTTCCCCTACTGGCTGGCCAGAATCGAGCTAGGGGGAGAGATCATCATTCCGGGCGACCGGGACGAGGTGGTGCAGTACATCGACGTACGCGACCTGGCGGAATGGATGATCCGCCTGCTGGAGAATAAGGCCGCCGGCACCTACAACGGTTCCGGCCCCGGTTTCCCGATGACGACCAACGCTTTTGTCCACGGCATTCACGCAAGCTATAGTTCTCCGGTGAAATACGTACAAATTGATGACGTCGACTTCCTGCGGGAAAACGGCCTGTTCGCCATTCAGCCGTGGGTGATCCAACTGCCCGAATACGCCGGGATGTCCAAAAGTGACAACCAACGGGCCCTGGATGCCGGACTCACCTTCCGGCCGCTGTCCGAAACGGTTGCAGCCACGCGAGCCTGGTGGTATTCGGAAGCCGTTCCCCAGGAACGGCGCGACAACATTCTGGCGGGCGAGGGATCATTAATGCAGCGGGAAGCGGAGATCCTGAAGAAATGGAGGAGCTCTCGCCGTGATTGACCGCAATTTCCCCTTGCCCTGCCATACCTTGATGCTGAATACGATCATACACGGGTACCCTTTTCTGCCACACTCAACAAAAACACTCACCATGAAGCAAGCCATGCTATTTTCTCTCGTCATCCTACTCTTTGCCTGCGGCGATTCCGGTGACCAAAGCTTAACGGATAACGATCAGAGTAATCCGGGAAATGAAATGATGGTGGACGAAAAGGCCGAAGACCCCAGCACGGAAGCCGTCGACTTGAAAACGCTACTGAAGTTGAGCCCCCTGTCCGTATTTGACCGTACGACCGAAGGCCTCACGGCAGCGGAAAAGGAGTCCCTGATTAAAGCGGGAAAGTCCGAGTCCTGGGAAATCACGGAAACCACCAACACCCGGTTAGCCCTGAACAGCCTGGCTAATGACGCGGTGGAACTTCACTACTTCAAGCGGGAGCACTCTCCGGGTGGCGCGTTAGGCATTACCGTGACCAACGGACAAACCTCCACTCTACAACTATGGAATTACACCGATGGCCAGCTCGAAACCGGAGACCATCCGGGAGCCGTGAGTGCCAACGATTTTGTCCGGGAAGCGGACAAGCTACCAGATTCTTTTCAACCACAGCTGCAGTATAGTTTCGTCGACGACGAAAAGATCGAAGTCACTCTGAATACGTGGATGGTAGACGAGTTTGAGACACGTGAGGTCATCAATAAGGTGTACTTACGGTGGGACGGCGAAAAATTCATCAAGGAAATCGTGCAGGATAAACTGGCCAGCCAATCCGCCACCTTCCGGGAGATAAAAACCCCTACTTACGCCCCGTCAACTCTCAACCATGATGGGGAAATTGTGCTGCAGAAAGCCTGGGAGGATTCGAATGGTGAAAACATCGTGTTGTTTACTAAGGGTGAGGAAGAACTATTCGTCTATCACTACGCCGTAGCCGGAAGCCAGGCTAAACTACTGAGGAGAGTGTACGATGCTGAGAAAAGCTGTGAATTCGACCTGTTCCTCAGTTTCATCGAAAGTTCCATCAGCGTAACGGATCTGGACGAGAACAACCTTGGTGAAATCACTTTTGCCTACCGGAAAGCCTGTATATCGGATGTATCGCCAAAAGAATTAAAGCTGCTGACCCTGGAAAACGGGAACAAGTACATCATCCGGGGAACGACCACCCTTGAAGCACCGGGCATGAGGGTGGACGGCTCCAAAACCGTTGACGCCTCATTCAATGAGGCCCCCGCCAGTTTTCTTACGCACGCCGAAAGCATTTGGGAGAAGGTTCGACTGGAAAAAATAGGTGGCTAGAAATTACCATCATCAGGTCCCCCATGCACCCCAAAATCAAACCCCTAAAGGAAAAGAAGCTAGTCGGCATCCACGTGCGTATGAGCCTGGCCGAAAACCGCACCGGATGGCTGTGGAGCAGGTTTGCGCCCAGCATCAAGGACATCCCGAACCGGGTCAGTCAGGACAAGATTTCGATGCAGCTTTACGACGCGGATTATCACCGGAACTTCAGTCCCGAAAGGACATTCGAAAAATGGGCGGCAGTCGAAGTCAACAGCTTCGACGAGATCCCCCCGGGAATGAAGGCCTTTGTCCTACCCGGCGGACTTTACGCCGTCTTCGACTACCGCGGCTCCGGTGCTGATCCTGCCATCTTTCGGTACATCTTCGGGGAATGGCTTCCCCAGTCGCCCTATCGCATTGATGACCGCCCCCACTTTGAGGTGCTGGGAGAAAAATACCGGAACAACGACCCGAATTCGGAAGAGGAAATCTGGATTCCGATCGTGGAAAAAGGGTAAGACCACTCGGGACGGCAAACTACCCTTGATTCGCGTTTCCCCTCCGTTAGCCTACCCCAAAATGGTCCATCAGTCATTCCCGACAAAGTTGGCCCTGCCAAAAAATCTTCGGTTCACGAAGTTATTGAGGTTGGAACCGAACCGGTAATTGAATCCGAATCTGGAATCAATGGTGTAGGCTGAAGGTAGGGTAACCCTTCCGCTCAAAATATCCTGTTCGGTGAAATCTCCCGCCGCCAGGTAGATCTGGTCTTGCACGTAGTTACCCTCTACCCGCATGAAGAAAGAAAAATTCCCGGTGACCCGGACCTCCGCCCTAACGTTCACCCCCGTAGTCCAGGAACTGAAATCATCCAGGTAGTTCCGCAAACGATACCCTACTTCCAGGTTCCCCCAACGTTGATTGAGTCCCAGGCTGGCGCGCAAACTATGGAGGACTCTGGTTTCTTCCATAACCCCGTCAATCGTTTCTTCAACGTATTGATTATTCCGTACTTCTACGCCGTAATTCACCCTCAGAAATCTGGAGTTCTGCTCTGATTCTGGAAAAAAATTGTACTCGATCGCTGGCCTGAAACTCAGCTGAAACTGATAATTGAACCGCGTATTCTGAATACCCTCTATGTCATATCCGTAAGACCATTGGGGTGAAATGGACTTCACCAGCTGGTGACCAAAGCCAAATTCCGAGACATCAAAGCTGTTTTCAACTTCATCGATGATGGGATTGCCGTCTGCATCAAGAACGGGATTACCGTCTTCATCTACTCTTGGTTCTTTTTGAATCGTTCTCCTCAGCCTTTCCTCTATTCTCCCCGATAGATTAATTTTCCAATTATCCGTGATCCGATTGACGTTAATGTCCCCGCCAAGATTGATTTCCCGGCTTAGTTCCTCTAATTCAATGTTTGCGTCAGCCCCCACGTTAAACACCCAATAATTCCAGGGATCAACGGTTTCCAGTACTACTTCTTCCACGAGCTCATCACTCGTCTTCATGTCGATTTTCACCTCCTCTCCCGCTAAGGTTTTCGCAACGTAAGGCGCTAAACCCAATTTGATGAACCGGGTAAGTTTTTCCCGGACTTCAAAGTCAGTATCGGTCTGCTTGGTATTGACGTAGAGGGTGTCGCTTCTATTCGCATAGGAGTTTTGTTGACCGATAAACAAAAGTTGGTACTGCCTGCCACCTCCACCAGATCGGTTATCATTAATCAGCAGAAAGAGATCAGCCGTTTGGTTATCCCGGTAGAAGTCGACCGCCGTAATTTCCGTTCGGATGAAGTCCATATCACAGCCTCCATCCCGCCGATCACAACCGTTGATAAAGACCCTGAGTTTCGGGGGAACGGTGGAATCATCGACTAAGGTCTGACCGATAGAAGGAGTAGTAAAGGCAAAAAAGGTCAGCGTCAGTAAGAGTAAAGTTTTCCTCATTCATCCAGGGTTAATGCTCGTTGAGCCCATCCCTACCGTCGAAAGTGGGGAGCAAGTAATCAACCTTGAAATTGCGTTTTACCGTAATTGTTTGAACTCAATTACTCATTCCGCCCGAAAATCAACGGGAGAGATGTCTGATTCCGTGGTGCTCATCGGTAAGTAAGTGACCTAATTTTCAGGCACGAAATGGGTCGTCTTCCCGGGGGAAGGTCACGCAGGAAGGAAGAAATCTGGATTCCGGCAACCGAGAAAGGGGCAACACTGCTCAGGGCTACCGGAGCGGCTCCGGCCGCCCCACCCCGGGCAAGCGGGTTTCTCCCTACTCCCCTACGACCTGGCGGCCGATGGAGTCGTAGTAGAACCCGGCTTCCACCATGCGGCGGAGGTCGTAGAGGTTACGCCCGTCGAAGATGACGGGGTGGTTCAGGCTGCTCTTCATCCGGTCGAAGTTCGGGGTGCGGAAGACCGACCATTCCGTGACGATGGCCAGCGCATCGGCTCCTTCGAGGGCTTCGTACTGGTCTTCGCAGAAGGTGATCTTGTCGCCGTAGATGGCCTTCACGTTGTCCATGGCTTCCGGGTCAAAGGCCCGCACCTGCGCTCCGGCGCCCAAAAGACGGTCGATGGTGTAGAGGGCGGGCGCTTCGCGGATGTCGTCGGTATTGGGTTTGAAGGCCAACCCCCACAGCGCGATGGTCTTGCCCTTCAGGTCGTCGCCAAAGTAGGCCTCCAGCTTATCCGCGATCCGCAGCCGCTGGCGGTCGTTGACGGCCATGACGGACGTAAGGATGCGAAAGTCATAGTCGTGCTGCCCGGCCGTGTGGGCCAGCGCCTGGACGTCCTTGGGGAAGCAGGAGCCCCCGTAGCCCACGCCGGGAAACAGGAAGCGCTTGCCGATGCGCGAGTCGCTGCCCATGCCGCGGCGCACGGCGTCCACGTCGGCCCCGGCGATTTCGCAGAGGTTCGCGATTTCGTTCATGAAGGAAATCCGGGTGGCCAGGTAGGAATTGGCGGCATATTTGGTCATCTCCGCCGAGCGCACGTCCATGAAAATGATCGGATTCCCGGAGCGCACGAAGGGCTCGTACAGCCGGTGCATAATCTCCTGGGCCCGATCACTGTTGGTCCCGATGACCACGCGGTCCGGCTTCAAAAAGTCGTCCACGGCCACCCCTTCCCGGAGGAATTCGGGGTTAGATACCACGTCGAAGAGCGATTCGTCAAGCTTTTCGGCCAGGGCGGCGTGCACCCGTTCCCCCGTGCCCACGGGCACGGTGCTCTTGTCCACCACCACGGTGTAATGGGAGATCATACCTCCCAGTTCCTTGGCCACGCCCAGGATGTACTTCAGGTCCGCCGAGCCGTCCTCTCCCGGAGGCGTGGGCAGGGCCAGGAAGATGATTTCGGCGTGATCCACCGCCTCCTGCAGGTTGGTCGTGAATTGTAAACGCCCCTGCCGCTGGTTGCGCTCGAAGAGCACGTCGAGGTCCGGCTCGTAAATGGGCACCTCGCCGTTCCGCATCCGGGCCACCTTATCGGCATCAATGTCCACACAGATGACTTCGTTGCCCGTTTCGGCAAAACAAGTTCCGGTTACCAGGCCTACGTAGCCCGTACCAACTACGGCAATTTTCATAATGGCGTTATTTGGGGCCGCAAATATAGCCCTAATCCGGTGGAGATACCGGCCTGGAGCCAACGGCCTTCTTTGGGGTAAATTTCTTCCTTCCTAAGACGGGGGAAGGGCGGAGAATGTGGCTTGGGGGAAGGGGGAGAAGGAAGATAGAAGAAGGAAGACAAAAGAAGGAAGTAGCAGCGGGCCGAAGAGCTCGTCCGCCCAGGCGCGAGGCACGAGCTGACTGGTCGGCCGAGCGGGGGAGGACGGAAAAGGCTTGCTCCGCAGGCCGGTCGAGCATGGCTGAGGCTGAAGAGGAGATAGAAGGAAAAAGGAAAAAGCAGCGCTCCTCGGAGACGTTCTCGCACAGCGAGGCTTCTCCTAGGTGTCGCGGCAACAGTATTCCGACAAATTGCCCACAGTAAAAAACCCGCCAACACCTCGGAGCAGCCAACTCCGGGCCAGGCCCGTTGAAGACGGCTCCGAGGAGCGGCTGGTTAGTTGGCATAGTGCGAGGGCGCCGGCACGTGGAGCGAAGCGGAATACTCGGCTCAGCCGGTGCGGGTGCCATGGGTAAACCGGGAAGCCATGAACCCGGTATCGCTCTCTGCCACCAACTCCCCCGGGATGTTTAACGACCATTGGGCGAAAAGGCGGGTACGGGTGGCAAAATGCTGGCCATAATTCCCGTTATTACCACTCTGCATGCAGACCTATCTCTACTCCATCCTCCGGTCCTTTTCCGTGCAGCTGCTGTTGTTGCACCTGCGAAGCAACTTTCTGTTGCTCTGCGTGTGGATTATTGTGGCCACCATGATGGGGGGCTGGCTGGGATCCAGCCTCGGTCTGCAGTACCTGTTCCTCGACCCCGAGTACCTGAACCGGACCGACTTCTGGGCCTTCCTCATCGTCGGCGCGGCCTTCGGTTTTTTCACGATGAGCTGGAATCTGAGCACTTACCTGCTCGTCGGGGGCTACTTCAACTTTCTGGCGAGCCTCTCCCGGCCATTTTTCAAGTTCTGCATCAACAATGCCCTGCTGCCGCTGGTGGTTTTCTTCACGTATTGCGGCCTCCTCTTCCGGTTTTATGGCCCGGCCTACGGCAACCGCCCGGAGTGGAGCACCTTCCTGGAGGCGCTGTCCGGCCTGATCCTGGGGCTCATCATCAGCCTTTTCCTCTACGCCATCTACTTCAACCTCACCAACCGGGACATCAGCTACTACCACCGCCGGCACCGCGAGCCGCCCCCGAACATGGGTCCCAATCAACGGCAGTCCTCCACCCCCGGCTATCGCCCCTACCGGGCCTCCCCCCTCGCCCCGCTGCTGTCGGGGATTTATGACAATCCCTACGGCGTCCAGACCTACCTGAACGAAAAGCTCAAAACCCGGCTGGTGCGTTCCGTGGCGCACTACGAGTCCAACCTCCTCCGGGGCATTTTCCGGCAAAACCACCTCAACGCCATCTTTCTCCAGCTGGCGAGCGTCCTGACCCTGGCCCTCCTCGGACTGCTGATCGACCAGCCCCTGTTTCAGGTTCCGGCCGGAGCCAGTATTCTCATCTTCATGAGTCTGGTCATCTCCACCATCGGGGCCATCAGCTACTGGTTTTCGGAGTGGCGGGTCACCCTGCTGATCGTCATTCTCTTCGGGGTCAACTTCATCACCAGCACCCCCTGGCTGGAGCACGGCAACCAGGCCTACGGCCTGCGCTACGATACCCTCTCCCCCTACTCCGCCGAGCGACTCATGGAGCTTTACGCCAGCGATCAGGTGGAGACGGACAAGGCCCACACCATCCAGATTCTGGAAAACTGGAAGGCCAAACAGGAAAGTGACCGCCCCCCCCTGGTGATCATCGCCGCCAGTGGCGGCGGCCTGACCTCCGCCCTGTGGACCACCCACATCGCCCAGGCCATCGAGGGCTGCAGCGAAGGCAAACTACTGCGCAGTACCGCCCTGATGACGGGCGCCAGCGGCGGCCAGATCGGGCTGGCCTACCTGCGGGAAGCCTACCTGCAGGACCCGGAATTTTCCCGCAACGCCAATGACCGGCTGCAGCGCATCAGTCGGGACCTGCTCAATCCCATCGCCTTTTCCATCGTCAGTAACGACCTGTTTTTACCCTTTACCCGGGTGCGCATCGGCGATCAGTACTACCGCCGGGACCGTGCCTACAGCTTTGAACGGGAGCTGGCCCACAACACGGGCTACTTCCGGGAAAAGGTACTGGCCGACTACCGGGAGCCGGAAGCCTCGGCCGCGATCCCCATGATGTTCCTCACCCCCAGCATCGTTGATGACGGCCGCCGGATGGTCATCTCCCCCCAGGGGGTGAGCTACATGACGGCTCCGCCGCCGGCCATCGAGCAGGACATCAACCTGAAGCCCGACATGGTCGACTTCCGGTGGCTTTTCGCTCCCCAGGAGGCCGACAGCCTCCGCTTCCTCAGCGCCCTGCGGATGAACGCCACCTACCCCTACGTCTTACCGCTGGTGAAGCTCCCCTCCCGACCGGCTCTCCGCATCATGGATGCGGGCTACCGGGACAACTACGGCATCGCCTCCGCCAGTCGCTTCCTGACGACCTTTCAGGACTGGATTAAAGAAAACACCTCCCGGGTGATCATCGTCCAGATTAGCGCCTTCCGGGAGCAGGACCTGAGCCGTGAAGCCATGGCCAACAAAAAAGACGACCACCCCGGCGTAGTGGAAAATCTATTCAGTCCGGTGGGCGTCGCGGGTAATATCCTGAGCCTGCAAATTCTGGATCAGGAGGGTTCTCTGGCGGCCCTGAGTGAGATTTTCGGCCCCGATCACTTCAAGCTCTTCCGGTTCAACTACCAGCCGCCGCTGGATGATCCGCTGCGTACCAGCGTTTCCTTTCACCTCACCCGCCGGGAACAGCAGCAAATCCTCCGGAAAATTGACGCGCCCCAAATTCAACGGGACATCGATGCCCTGATCCAGTTACTGCGCTAGGGAACGGCTCCGTGGCAGACCCGAATTTCTCCCTGGTCGTCCTATATTTACGCCCTACATGACCGAGCCAATCAGCCGCATAAATCGTCTGGAGCGAGAGCTACACCTACGTCAACTGCAAGTACAACGACTGCTGCAGATCACCCAGGCCATCAACAACAACGTTACGGCGGATGATCTCTTCGACATGTACCGCGCCTTCCTCAGCAAGGAACTCGGCTTGCTGGAAATGGCCCTGTTCGTACGCGATAGTGAACGGGACAACATCTGGTTCATGGCCACCCATCTCGGCCTGGAGAACACCGACCCGCCCGACATCGATTACGGCGCGGCGCTGGCGGCCTTCAAGCGGCCGGGGCCCATCGAAGGGGCCTCCCACGCTTTCTTTCGGCAGTTCCGCCAGGTGATTCCCGTCCTGCATAAGGAACGCCCGATCGCCTACATTCTCATCGGCCGCTTCGTGGAGGAGGACGATATGTTCGAGCGCACCCAGATCATTACGACCATCACCAACGTGATCGCCGTAGCGATCGAAAACAAGCGGCTCTTCCGGCGGCAACTGGAACAGGAACGACTGGAGGCCGACCTGGACCTGGGCGCCAAGGTGCAATCCATGCTCATCCCCAAGGAGCTACCCAACAAGGATGCCTACGAGATCAGTACCATCTACCGGCCCAAACTGGGGGTAGGCGGAGATTACTTCGACTACATCGAATTTGGCGACGGCAAGCTCGTGTTCTGCATCGGTGACTTCACGGGCAAGGGCGTCAGTGCCGCCCTCCTGATGGCCAATTTCCAGGCCAATTTTCACACCCTGATCCGGAAGCACACGGACCTGAAGGATTTCGTCTCTGAGATCAACGACGCCGTGTATCGCATCACCAACGGGGAGCGTTTCGTCACCTTCTTCGTAGCGGAATATGACGTCGAGCGGCACTGCCTCCGGTACGTCAATGCGGGCCACCCTCCGCCGGTACTCATTCACGAACAGGGCATTAAATTACTGACCGAAGGGACGCTCGTCCTGGGCTCCATTGATGAATTGCCGATGCTGGAAGTCGGGGAAGTGGACCTGCCCACCCAGGCCCTGGTGGTTACGTATACCGACGGACTGACGGACCTGCAAAACCCCGCCGGGGAGACCTTTGATGAAGACATCCTTTATCAGTATTGCCGCCGTCAGCACGGGCGCTCGGCCGATTCTTTCAACCGGGCGCTGATTGCGAAGCTGGACGAATTCCGCCAGCACACCCCCTACCCCGATGACCTGACGGTACTCACGTGTCGTATTTTCGGGCAAATGGATGACCTGCATTGATCCATAGCTGGGGGCCACCCGTCGAAATTTGGGGAAAAGCAGAACGAAAGTTGTTGCTTAATCGTTACTTCGTGTGAAATGAAAGACAAAAACTTAGCCGCCGTCCTGGCATTTTTTGGGGGCTCAGTTGGCCTACATCGATTTTACCTGGGGCAGGTTGGCCTGGGTATCGTGTACATCTTCCTGATGCCGCTGGCTTTTTTCCTGGGTATTATCGACGCGATCTCTTTTCTGAGCATGGATCAGAAAAGCTTCGACATGAAGTACAACAAGGAGCAATACCGCCCCGTCGCCCCCTCCCGCCGCGACCAAAATCAACCGCTTTCCGACCGGGAGCGCCGCTACCAGCAGCGCCAACGCGAACGCGCCATGCGGGAAAGGAACCGTCGGCAGAGCAGCGGGCAGTCGCGCTCCGTTTCCCCGATGCCTTCTCCTTCCCAGCGCAACGCCGGCCGCTCGCCCGGCTACGCCGAGCGGGAAGCCGGACTCAAGTACTTCCGGGACTTTGAGTATGACCGCGCCATCATTGCCTTTAAGCGTGCCCTGGAAAAGAACCCCAAAGACATCGCCTCTCACTTCAATATTGCCTGTTCCTATTCCTGTGAGGAGGAAGCCGATAAGTCCTTCTACCATCTTGATCGGGCCGTTTCCCTCGGCTTTGACGACTTCAGCCGAATCCGCAATCACGACAGCCTCGCCTTCCTGCGGGTACAGCCGGAGTTCGAAGAATTTGCCCTGAACGGTTTCCGGCTGGTGCCGGACCGCACCAAGGAGGAAAGCCTGTTGGAAAGTCCGGTAAAGGTCGAGGAGACGACGTCCAGCGACCCCAGTCCGGAAAACGAAGACTTGCTGGAACAATTACAGCGACTCGCCACGTTAAAGGAAAAAGGCCTGCTTACCGAAGGGGAATTTGTTGCCCAGAAGAAGCGCCTGCTGGGATAATTTTTTTTCGATTACCTTTCCTCCCCATGACAGCCGAAGCATTAATATCCGACGCCCTGGTTCCCCTGCGCCCCACCGACACCGGAGAGGAAGCCCTGGGCATCATGAATGAATTCTACATTCGTCACCTTCCCCTGGTGCGGGAAGGCCAGCTGGTTGGCGTCCTGTCGGAGGATTCCATCCTCGACGCCGACCCCATGCAGGAAGTCGGGCAGTACCGGCTCCCCGCCCAGCCGCCCTCCGTTTTCCCCGACGATCACCTTTACGACGTAATGAAAATGCTCGTGGAGTACAAACTGACCGTCGTGCCCGTCATCGACCGGGAGGGCACCTATCTGGGGATGGTGACCAACGAAGACCTACTGAAGTTCTTCGGGGAGTCCAGCACCTTCCGGGATCCGGGATCCATCGTCATTCTGGAGATGGGCCGGCAGGACTACAGCCTGGCGGAAATTGCCCGTATCGTGGAAAGTGAGGGGGCCGTCATCCTGAGCAGCTTCGTTACCGCCAACGCCGACAGCAATCGGGTGGAGGTAACCATCAAGGTGAACAGCCAGAGCATTGCGGCCACCCTGGCCACCTTCGAGCGGTTCAACTACAACGTCAAGGCCAGCTTCAACGAAAAGCAGCTGCAGGAATCCCTGCGGGAGCGCTACGACAGCCTGATGAACTACCTCAACGTCTAGGCATAGGCTGTTCCGTGAGGTTTCATCAGCGATTCCTGCGGAATCGCGGTAGTTCAGAGGGGCAAATGGTAGCGGCAAGGCATGTGTTGGTTAGCACAAAGTTGTAACCCATGTAGTGGCGTTGAGTTACGACTGTATATTGCATTGTACTCTGTGCCCCATGAAGTATTTCCTTTGCTACCTTCAGGTGTGTCGGATCGTCAGTGAACCGTAGCCATTAGTCTAATGAGTTAATCACCTATTCTGAATTATTCCTCTTGAGGAAATTAGCAAATAATTGAGGTTAAATGGTGTTTCCTTTCCCCGAAAGGAAACCGAATCAGACTGGGATAACTAAAGGACCTTCCGCAAAAGAATGTGACAAATCGATCTTGTCTAATCTTACTTTCTTTGCTGGTGTGGTCGCCTTTCGGGGAAAGGCGACACCAAGCTTTTCCATAGGGTGGGTGATTTCGACCTTCAGGTGATCATACCTATCAAGACGCCCGGAACCTAAAAATTTAGACTACAATATTACTGGACGCAATTTATCCTCTAGAAGGTGTATAACTCTACGCCAACCCACACATGCCTTGCCGTTACTGAAAAATTCAATGACTTGATGGCCAAAGGATTAATTCACGGAACAGCCTCCGTCTAGGCAACAAGACCCATCGCCATCCCATAACCGCCAAGCTACGCACCGGCTAAGACGAACCTTCATGGCGAGGGGGTGGCAAATCCTTCCTACTGCTCAGGGTCCTGGCTCCCGGGTAATTTCACGGCACCCCGGCTGAGCACGAGGGTTCCATTTCATTGCACCTGTACCGGCTGAGCCGAGTATTCCGCTGCGCTTCACGCTCCGGCGCCCTCGCCTACTACTTCTTTCCGAAAAAAAGAGGGGCACCCCGTTAACCGGAGTGCCCCCTCACCATTTGAGACTAGTAGTAGAAAAGAAAAAACACTAATTAATTTCTATGTCACCGTAACTCGTGGTGACCGTAATCTTGCCCTGTCCGCTGCCGGACTTGGTGCCCGACAGGCGTTCGGTATTGCCGGATTTTTCGCTCTTTCGGTTGGACATGCTGCCCACGTTCACGTCGATGTCGCCGTAGCGGGAGGACAGGTCCACCGAGAACCCGGCGTTGTCCTCTACGTCGAGCTCAACGTCGATGTAGTTTACGTCGATCATTACGCGTTCAAAGCCGGCTTTGAGTTCGTCGACCTCCAGATCGCCGTAGCTGGCGTCCACTTCGAGTTCCTTGGTAATCTCCCCGAGTTCGAAGTCGCAGTAGTTACCGTCCAGGAAGATGCGTTCGGCGTAGTCCACCGAGAGATCATTATAGTTGCCGTCGAGACGTACTTCGCGGGCGGTGCCTACTTCAATCTCCTCGTAGCCGGCGTCGATTTTCAGGTCGCGGACCTTGTCGATCCGGGTTTCGCTGTAGCGGCCGTCGTAGCGTAGGTCGGTGGCCGTACGGATAACACCTTCACTGTAGCGGATTTTGAAGCGGCTTTCTGCCCCCAGCTCCTCCACGCGGGCCGAGCCGTAGGAAACGGAAATTTCGTTGCGCTTGGACAGGCGGCCGGCCTTCAGGTCACCGTAGGCGACGTACAGCACGGTATTGCCGGTCAGGTTGGGCAGCATGACGTCGCAGTACTTGGCTTCGGTGTTGAGGGATACACTGGCGGGCATCATCACTTTGTAGTAGATGCGGAAGTCGGAAGAATTATTGCCGCCGCCCATCAGCTTGTTCCACCAGTTGCCCCGGTTGGGGGAGTCCAGGGAAGTCGTTGCCGACACGTTGGCGCTGCTGCCGCTGAAGTCGATGGAGATACGGTCGAAAGTTTCGTTGGCGGCGTCTTCGTCGCGGGCGGAAACCTTGATGCGCACGTCAATCTTCACTTCGTTGCGATCCCAGGTTTCGACGTTGATCTCCCCGTATTTGTTGGCGAGTCGTACGTCGGCGTCGGCATCGACGTTGAAGGATTTGGAGATGTTACGCTCGAAGTCCTGCTTGAAAATCAGGGGAACATTACCCGCCCCGAGGGCGGAGGGCACCGCCAAAACGGCGAGCACCAAAAGGGGAATGAGAGAATTAAATTTCATCGGTAGTTTGTTGTTGAGTCGGTGATATTTCACCAGGAGGAAGGTGCTGCTGAATCCGCAGCAAAATGTCAAGTTTCGTTCGGTAAGTCTCAATCAGCTGGTTGACCAGTTCCGCGCGCTGGGAGATGGGAACTTCCAGTAAGGAGGCACGTATTTCGGCCGTATGCTTGTCAATTTCGTCCAGGTCCGCCCGGAGTTGTGGGTCCTGATTCACCTGGCTGACTTTGGTGAACTGGGCCTGAATTTCCTGTCGGTAGTAGGTTTCGGCCTCCACCAGTTCAGGGTCAATTTTTTCCAGTTCGTTTGCCACCAATTCTTCTTCGCTGACCAGGCTTTGCTGGCTCGTTCCCATCCAGTATCCGATGGACAGTACCAGCAGGAAGCTGGCGGCCAGGGACAGGATGCGAATGGCGCGAAGGCGAGACTTTGGCTGCACGGCGCGGACCGTGTTTCCGTCGACGGCAGCAAAGATGCGGCCCTCCAGCCGTGGAGGCGGCGTTACGTTATCGAATTCATCCCGGTTGGAGACGACGAACGTTTCCAGGGGATCACGTCCGTTGTCGTGGTCACCGAGTTGGTCGGCGATGCGTCCCCACAGCTCAGCGGCCGGCTCGGCATCGTCAAACTCCGCCCGGTTTTCACGGATGAAATTTTCTAGGTTATCGGTAGTCATCGGGATTAATTAATTGTTGTCGGTTAATAAAGCTGCAAGTCGTTTGCGGGCACGGCTGTATTGTGATTTACTCGTGCCTACGCTGATGCCCAGAATCTGGGCGATTTCCTCGTGGTCGTAGCCCTCGAAGAGGTAGAGAGAAAGAACCACCCGGTAGCCTTCACTCAGCTTCATGGTGGCATTTTTGATTTTCTCTACGCTCAGTTCCTGGGCGCCGAGCGCGGGTGCCGTGTCCTCCTCAGCGGCCGCGTCGTGACGGTTCGTGTCCAGATCGGTGGTCAGTAACCGTCGCTTCTTCAGGTGGTCGATGCAGCGGTTAATGACGATTCGCTTAATCCAGGCACTGATCGAAGCATCAAAATTGAAGGTTTCGATCTTGCCGAAGATGTCGACAAAGGCCACCTGCAGAACATCTTCTGCGTCGTGGGAATGTCGGAGCATCCGTAGGCACAAGTTGTACATGGGTTTGGCGTAGTGGCCGTAGAGCGCCCGTTGGGCGTTCCGGTCTTTACGCTGGCATCCCAGTACCAACTCGCGGTGTGTGTCGCGATAATCAGCGGAGGAGGGCATAGATTTTATGGTTGACTGTGCTCCCACTTTTGTTTTATTGCTCTATTTGTTAAGAAGGACGAAGCGAGCAATAAAGGGTTGCACCAACTGAGGTGAATTAATTTTCTCCCCAAGATAAGGGATCAGCCCACGGCTTCCCGGTGTTTATCCAGCTTAAGCAAAACGGCCAGCATGATCGTGAAGCACAGCAGGGAAGAGCCCCCCTTTGACATGAACGGCAGGGGGATTCCGATGACGGGCATTACGCCCATGGTCATGCCGATATTTACCACGACGTGAATCAGCAGAATGCCCAGAATCCCGTAAGCGTAGGCCCGCACGAAGGGGCGCTTTTGTCGTTCGGCGATCTGGCTGATCCGCCACATCAAAAACAGGAAGGTGAGGATGACTACCGTAGAGCCCAAAAAGCCCTGCTCTTCGGCGATGGTGCAGAAGATGAAGTCCGTGTTCTGCGCGGGCACGTAGTCAAAGCGGGTCATGGTTCCTCCCCAGAGCCCCTTACCCTTCAGGCCGCCGGCGGCAATGGCCAGCTTGGATTGCAATACATTGTAGAGCGCCCCCTGGCTGTCCATTCCTTCGGGTCGCAGCCAGGCGTTGAAGCGATCCTGTTGGTGGGGGCGTAGTACGTTAAAGAAGGTAAAGTTGGCCGCAAACCCCACCAGGCAACCCCAGATCAGAGCACCAGATACTAGGGCCGCCAACCGGCCATTCTGCCGGAGAGTATGGTAGGCCGCGTAGACCCCAAAAACCAGGGTCAGTCCGAGAATGATGCCCCAGACCGGAATCTCCATCAGATAAAGAACGATGGCCGCAGCGGTAAAGCAGGCGGCGCCCAGGGTCCACCACCTTTTTCTCCGGGGGACTAAAAGCCCCAGCACAAACAGTGCGATGCACAGGAGCCCCACCATTAGTATCGGAGGTGCCTGCAGGATACCCAGGATGAACATCCCGATGGTGAAGAACCCGAAAACCAGGAGGAGTGGCGACAAGCCCTCCCGGTACATGACCAGTAAAAAGGAACTGAACACCACGGCCGACCCCAGGTCGGGCTGGCCGAGGATCAGGACGGAGGGGACGGCCCAAAGGGCAACGCCTCCCAGCATTACGGAGAGCTTATTGATCTTTTCTCCCCACTGGCTCAGGTAGGCGGCCATGGCCAGACAGGTACCAAACTTCGCCAGTTCGCTGGGCTGAAAGGTGAAACCCGCCAGGCTGAACCAGGAGCGGGCGCCGTTGATTTCTTTGCCCAGCAGGGCCACCAGTACCAAAAGAATCAGGGTAATGGCGTAGATGGGATAGGCCCCTACGATCCAGAGTTGTCGGTCCGCAAAGTGATTGATGAAGAACCAGGCCCCCATGGAGATGATGAACCAGATGAACTGTTTGCCCACCGGCGTGAAGAGCATTTCGGCCAGGTCTTCTTCGTAGCCTTCGGGGGGACGGCCCGCCGAATGGATCATCATGAGCCCCAGGACGACCAGAAAGGCGTACCCGAACACCAGCGGATAATCAATCGAAGACTTATTGTAACCTGATCCCAACATAAAGATTAGTACATCCGGAGCAGCTCGCTCTCCTCTACTTCATCTTTAACGAGGTATACGCCCTCGAATTGCTTGCTCAGAGTGTACTTGAGCCTTTCGGCTTCCTGCTTGGTTTGAAAGGCTCCCGCCCGCAACTTGTAGTAGGGCTTGGCGTGCACCCAGTCTACGGGAACGCTGGGATAATTGACCTTAAACATGTTTTCTACCGTCTCCAGTCGACGGCGGTCGGTGGTGGCCAGGATTTGCACCCGCCATCCTTCCATCTTGGTCGTGGTTTCGTTACTGGTCTGGAATAATTCCAGCAGGTCCACCACTTTTTCCTCTTCCTTGATGGCGATACTCGCCTGGGCGTTGAGGCCGGTGTTGATCACGAGCAGGCAAAACAGGGAAAGAAGAAAGGTAAACGATTTCATAGCGAGAAATTAGCGCACCAGTGCGGGGCCCGAAGAAGTACCCAGACGATCGGCACCGGCATCCACCAGGGCCTTGGCGTCGGCGGGCGTTCGGATGCCACCGCTGGCCTTAATTTTAATGTCGGGATGCAAAATACGGCGCAAGTACTGGACGTCCGCCACCTTGGCTCCGCCTTGCGTCCCGGTAGACGTTTTAACGAAATCGGGTCTGATTTCATTACAAATATCGCAAACCTGCCGTCTTTCCTCTTCATTCAGCACGCCGATTTCAATAATCAGCTTACTGACCTTACCCTTCAGGCGGGCCGCGGTGGTGACCGCCGACAGATCGGAACGTACGTAGGACCAGTCTTCAGATTTGACGGCCGCCAGGTTGATTACCACGTCCAGCTCGTCGGCGCCTTCTTCCATGGCACGGCGGATTTCCTGGACCTTAACCGGCGTCTCGGCGTATCCGTAGGGGAATCCGATTACCGTGGCGACCTTCACCCGGGATCCCTGCAGGGCATTCCGGGCGTGGCCCACAAAAAAGGGAGGTACGCACACTGCGTAAAACTGATGCGCGATGGCTTCTTGGCACACGCGATCAACATCAGCGGTAGTCGTTTGGGGAGAGAGAAAGGTGTGATCAATGAATTGATGCAAAATCCAGCAAGTTATGCCCAGTAGGGTTGAAAAATGTTCAGTGGGGTAGCAAAACCAACGATAAAACCACTGTCGGTTATCCGTGGGATGGTCAGCCCCCGGCAATTCAGCCCGGGCAAAAAACACTCCTGGAAAGTAGACAGCCCCAACCACAACCGGAGTTATAACTGGGGAACTCGGTTATCGTTGGGGCTGCAATATACCGCAAGCCGGAGTGATTCTAGCTGCCCGGAGAACACATTCTGGCAGAAAGCGACACCGGACGCAGTATTTACTTACCGTGGCAGTGCTTATACTTTTTCCCGCTGCCGCAGGGGCAGGGGTCATTACGCTTTACTTTGGCCGTTTGCCGCTGAAAAGTTTCCACTTTTTGTCGCTGGCTAACGCCCTCTGCCGCCTGGCGGGCGGCCTGTTCCTCGGCACTTCGGTTGGTCTGGGTTTTCGTAGCTACCGGGCGGCGCGGCGCACGGGCTTCCTTGACGTCTTCCGGTTGCTGCAGCTCCAGGTCACCCTTGGCCAGGTAGGTCGTGGTCGCCTCATTAACCCGGCGGACCAGCCCCTCAAAGAGGTTGTAGGCCTCCATCTTGTAGATGACCAGTGGATCTTTTTGCTCAAAAGAGGCCAGACTGGTGGATGCCTTCAGTTCATCCATGGAGCGCAGGTGCTCCTTCCAGTTATCGTCGATAATGGCGAGGGTAACCGCCTGCTCGATGTCGGAGATGATGCTCCGGCCATTGGTCTCGACGGCCTTTTCGATATCCGCCGTGATCATCAACGGATGCGTACTGCCGTCCGTGAAGGGGATAATGATACGCTTGTACTGTCCGGGCTGTTCGACGGTGACCCGGCGGATGGTGGGCATTACCCGGTCAATGAGCAGGAGCATCTTGCGTTCGTAGAACGCATGGAACTGGTCAAGCAGCTGATCGGCCAGATCGTTGATGTTCCCCTCGTTGAAGTCCGGCGCTTCGATGCTGGGGTCAAAGCCGAGGAGGCGCTGACATTCGAAGCGGAAACTATCGTAGTCTCCCTGTTGCTTGTTGGCGTAGACGATGTCGTCGATGAGCCCTTCAAACATGTTGTTCAGGTCCAGCTTGAGGCGGTCTCCGGTGAGGGCGTTATTCCGTTTGCGGTAGATGGCTTCCCGCTGAATGTTCATGACGTCATCGTACTCCAGCAGTCGCTTACGGGTGCCGAAGTTGTTTTCTTCTACCTTTTTCTGGGCATTCTCGATGGACTTGGTCACGAGGCCAGCCTGAATCACGTCACCTTCCTGGTGGCCGGCGCGGTCCATCCACTTGGCGATGCGTTCGCTCTGGAAGTAGCGCATCAGCTTGTCCTCCAGGCTGACGTAAAACTGGCTGGAACCGGGGTCTCCCTGACGACCGGCACGACCCCGCAGCTGGCGGTCTACCCGGCGACTGTCGTGGCGTTCGGTGCCGATGATGGCCAGGCCACCCGCCTGCTTTACTTCGTCGCTGATCTTGATGTCCGTACCCCGACCGGCCATGTTGGTGGCGATGGTCACCTTTCCGGGGCGGCCCGCTTCGGCCACAATGTCGGCTTCCCGCTGGTGTTGCTTGGCGTTAAGTACGTTGTGATCGATGCCCCGGAGATTCAGCATCCGGCTCAGTTTCTCACTGATGTCTACGGAAGTGGTACCCACGAGTATGGGTCTGCCCGCCTCACTCAAGGCAACGACGTCATTGATCACCGCATTGAACTTCTCGCGGTCCGTTTTATAGATCAGGTCGTTCCGGTCATCGCGCTGAATGGGCCGGTTGGTGGGGATTACCACCACGTCCAGCTTATAAATGTCCCAGAATTCGCCGGCTTCCGTTTCGGCGGTACCGGTCATACCGGAAAGCTTGTGGTACATCCGGAAGTAGTTCTGCAGCGTAACGGTGGCGTAGGTCTGGGTGATCTCGCCCACCTTTACGTTTTCCTTGGCCTCCAGGGCCTGGTGCAGACCATCGCTGTACCGACGGCCTTCCATCATCCGGCCGGTTTGTTCGTCGACAATTTTGACCTGTCCTTCCATGACCACGTACTCACTGTCCCGCTCGAAGAGCGTATAGGCCTTGAGCAACTGGTGAATGGCGTGGAGACGCTTGGACTTCACGCCGAAGTCCTGGGAGACCTTGTTTTTGGCCAGGTCCTTCTCTTCTTTGGAGAGGTCATCCCGCTTATCAATTTCGGCCATGCTGTCGGCCAGGTTCGGCATGATGAAGAACTCCGGATCTTCGTTGTAGCGGGAAAGGTAAGCTACTCCGCGATCCGTGAGGTCTACCTGCCGGTTTTTCTCGTCGATGGTGAACAGCAACTCCGCGTCTACCTCCGGCATCCGCTTGTTGTTTTCCGCCATGTAGACGTTGTCCGTTTTCTGCAGGAGCACCCGCACGCCTTCCTGACTAAGGAATTTGATCAGCGCCCGGCTTTTGGGCAGCGCCCGGTGGGCGCGCAGCAGGGCCATACCCGCTTCTCCTTCTTCGGAGCCGATGGCGCCCTCCTTGAAGAGCTTTTTCGCTTCGGTGAGGAACTTATTGGCCAGCTTCTGCTGCTCGGCGACCAATTTTTCGATGTGGACTTTCAGGTCCACGTACTCCTGGTCGTCACTGCTGTTGGTGACGGGACCGGAGATGATCAGTGGCGTCCGGGCGTCGTCGATCAGTACCGAGTCCACCTCGTCAATCATGGCGTAGTGATGGTTCCCCTGCACCTTGTCGGTGGCCGAACGAGCCATGTTATCACGCAGGTAATCGAAACCAAACTCGTTGTTGGTGCCGTAGGTAATGTCCTTCCCGTAGGCGGAGCGGCGTTCCGGGCTGTGGGGACGGTGGTAGTCGATACAGTCGATGCTCAGCCCGAGGAATTCCATGAGGGGGCCAATCCACTCTGCGTCCCGGCGGGCCAGGTAATCGTTTACGGTTACCACGTGCACACCCCGGCCACTTAATCCGTTAAGGTAGGCGGGGAGCGTAGCCACCAGGGTTTTACCCTCACCGGTTTGCATCTCGGCGATTTTACCGTCGTGCAGGGCCATACCGCCAATGAGCTGTACGTCGTAGTGCACCATGTTCCACTTGATCTCACCACCAGCGGCCACCCATTCATTATTATAGATGGCTTCGTTGCCCTCGATGGTTACGTGCCCCTTCTTCGGGTTAGCGGCCAGGTCACGATCCGCCTCGGTGGCCGTCACGCGGATGGGGCCGGCGCTGAGTCGGCGGGCCGCTTCCTTTACGGTAGCAAAAGCTTCCGGCAATATCTCGTTCAAAACAACCTCAAGCTCCTGGTTGCGCTGCTCCTGCAGGCGGTCAACCTCCTTATAAATCAGGTCTTTCTGGCGAAAATCGGGTTCTTCGTTCCCTTCTTTTTCGAGTTTGACGATTTCTTCATCAATGGAGGACAAATATTCAGCGATGCGCCGACGAAATTCCGTCGTCCGTTCCCTCAATTCATCATTACTAAGCTTCTCAAGGCCAGCGTAAATACTATTAATATCTTCTACAATGGGCTGATACTTCGCTACGTCGCGGTCCTGTTTAGAACCGAATAATTTTTTGAGCGCTTTAAACATAACTTTGCTTTGACTGGTCAACTTTGCACCTGCGTCCTCGCCCCCGTTTTAATGAGTAGAAGGCCCCGTGGCTTTGGTTGAGATCGATAAATAAATATGGGCGGCCAATATACCCCGCTTCCGGGTCAGGGTTGGGCGAATACCGCGCCAAAGCTCCTTACCCGACAAATTGTCACGCGGACCACGCCTTCTCCTGACAGAAGAAGCAGGTCGGCCGGAAAACTTTGGGCAAAAGTACCGCAATTAACGCTACTCTCACGCCAAAGGACAACCAATTAACGTAGGTATGGTGCGGGGGGTTGTCTAGACCAAACCCGCCCGCGCCCGTTCGAGCATTTGCTGCCGTTCCTCCAGGCTTAATTCCAGGGGAAGCTGGGCGATCCCGATCAGCCGGCGCATAATTTCCACGTTACAGAAATCTTCCACGAGCTCCCAGGAAAAGTCCTGAGTAACGGGGGTGTATTCCCGTCGGATGACCTCCAACAGGGGCGGTGGCGTTTGGGCCAGCAGCAGGTGCGCCCGCAGTACTCCGAGATCAAATTCCGGGGTTCCGCAGAAGGAAAACTCCGCGTCAATGATCGTCAGTCGGTCGTCAATCCGGAGGAAGGAGCCGGGGTAGTAATCTCCGTGAAGCAGGCAGGGGCCCGGACTCAAATAGCGTTCCCCCAGGGCGGTGGCCCGATTTCTCAACCGCTGATCGTGCTGAAATGGCCGGGCGACGTCCGCCAATCCCGGATGAATGGCTTCCAGTGGAAACCCGTTATCCGGTCGGAACGGCAGGTCAAAAATATGGGCGTGATTCAACTCCCTCAGGGGCCGGTTCTCGGGGTAACCCATCGGACAAAGCTGGTGCAGGGTGGCTGCGTAGGTCGTTAGCGTCTTCAGGTCCTGCTCCGCCAAAGTTTCACCTTCCCGGTAGATAGCACTGAGGTCGGAGGCATCTCCGACGTCTTCCATGAGCAGGACGTAATTAGCGCTATCGGCACGTAACAATTCCGGACTGTGGCTTTCGAGAAACCGATCCCGGCTGATGGACATGAGGAAATCCCGTTCTACGTGAATGCGTTCAACCGGTGCGGGGATGTCGGGGAATTTGGCCACCCAGGGCCGGCTTTGCTTCAGGATGAAATGACGTCGGTCCGTAAACACTCTGAGGGTAAGGTTCATGTTTCCTTCCCCCGCCGAGGGTGCGGCCATAATCCGCTCGTTCGGCAGCAGATAATCAATGTGTTTCAGGTAGGCCTGTAAACGGTTGCGGTCATCCTGTTCCAAAAACCAGGAGCTGTTCGTTGCCGCCTCAAAGCGCTGTGCGTCCGTTGCCATGGTACAAAGAAAACAAACTCCCATGACGATGCCCACTCTTCACGGTCAAGAATAGGGTTCAGCTTTAGGAGGAGTGGGCCTCGGGGGCAAAAAAGCCCTCTCCGCAAAACGGAGAAGGCCCAAAAGGTTGCAAAATGAAAACGGCTAATTCTTGTACCGACAAAAGGTGAGGGAAGCCATCCGACTTCCCTCACGACAAAACTCACTCAAAACACATGTCAGTCGCTTTTGTCGTCGTCACTCGGGCCCGATTTCCGGCCTCATTGACCACCCAAAGATACGTTTGAATTGGAAATAATTAAAACATTTTGATTACTAAAATGCAGAATTTAGCCTTGTTGCATTAATTTGATTACACTTCCGGTTCGTGCCGATTTTAGCCATTCCGGAGAGCAACAATTCAGGGTTTACCGCCTTTTCTTAGGCATGCAGGAACGAGCGAATAAGGAGCGTATTTCTATTCTGGGAGCGGGCTGGCTGGGACTGGCCTGCGCCAGACGACTGGTGGCAGCGGGGCATTCGGTAAGCGGCAGTAGCCGCGGGGCCGAAACCCGGGAGGAACTCCGCGCCATTGGCGCCGTGGCCTATTCACTGGATCTACCGCAATCCGCGGAAAACGCATCTGAGTTGTTGGGGGACAGAGACGTGGTCATCCTCACCCTGCCGCCCGGTGGGCGGCAGTACGGCGCCGCAGCGACCGAGCGGTACCTGGAAAAATTAGGTATTCTGCTACCTCTACTGAAGCAAAAGCCCTCGCCCCGGGTAATCTACACCAGCAGCACCGGAGTGTACGGCGCCGCAACGGGCACCGTTGACGAATCCTCTCCCCTCGCCCCCGACACGCATTCCTCGCGGGCGGTGGTCGCCGCCGAAGTACTCCTACGGGAAAACCTTAGCGAGCTGACGATCCTGCGGCTCGCCGGCCTGGTGGGCCCGGGCCGGCATCCGGGCCGCTTTTACGGCGGACGTGACCGCCCCATTCCCCAGGCAGACGCCCCCGTCAACCTCGTTCATCAACTTGACGTCGTCCGGGCCATCGAAATGGTGATTGCCCAAAACTTGTGGGGGATGACCTTTAACGTTTGTGCCACCGCCCACCCCCAGAAGGGTGAATTTTACGGGGATGCGGCCAAAAGCCTGGGGTTATCGATCGCGGGCACGCTCCCCGGCGGAGAAAACGCCAAGGTTATTTCTTCCGACAACCTTCGGCGGCGGGGTTGGCAGCCCGCCTTTGATGCCGCAGAAGATTTGCTGCTTCCCGGCCAGATGTAAAGCCCTCCCGGAGCACCAAAATTTGGTGGTCAACCACTGAAAAATGCTCCGCAACTCACTTTTTTCGTCGGCATTTGTGACCAAAGGGACAACCATGCGTCAGAAGGTGCAGAACGGAGGCTGAAAAGCCTGCTATGACCAACAGGCCGAAGCCTTTTTCGTCTCGAAAGAGCTTTAGGTAATCCCATGAACATTTTTCGGCGCCCCTTCTTAGGAAGGAGGCGCTTTTTTATTTCCGGCACCTTAAGTGCTTGTTTGGACTTTAATAATCGACCTCCATTTGGCCTTTTTTGGCGCTAGCTTCGTTGGGAAAATCCTCCTTTAGCGCTGCTATACTCCGGTATTTCCCGCCTTGCTACCACCAAAAAATTCTAAAATTCGGCCAGACGACCAAAATCCAAACAAGCTCTAACCTTGTTCACGCCCCCCCGTTTGTGGGGAATCTTGTCCCTGCAATTAAACTTACCTTTGCGGCCACTTGACGATCATGCCCAGAGGATTACCCACCCGTTTGGCGCCCACAACCAAATGACCAGCCGTGAGATTTATACCCGCGTTTCTATTATTGGTAGGTTCCATTACCATGTCTGCCCAGCCCATGCCCTTCGACGAACGCATGGCCGATCTTGTTCCCAGCTCCACCGCCGCCAAGTTTGACCGCGGTATCGTCCTGGACGGACGGCTCGACGAGGAGGTGTGGAAAATGAGTACACCCGCGAAGGATTTTTGGGAAACCTTCCCTTCCGACACCACCAAGACAGCATACGACACCGAAATCTACTTCGGTTTTGACGACAAGAATTTATACGTCGGAGCCATCTGTTACGTACCGGGAACGGACTTTGTCATTCCCAGCCTACGGCGCGACTACCGCGCCGGTGGCAACGATAACCTGACCCTCGTCTTCAATCCCTTCAAGGACAAAACCAACGCCATTGTCTTCGGCATGAACCCCCTGGGGGTAAACCGGGAAGCGCTCATCTTTAACGGGGGCGAAAGTGGTGGTGACTTCCGGGAAGAATGGGACAACAAATGGCGCGGCGAGAGCTACATCGGCGAGAACTACTGGTCCTGTGAGCTGGTCATTCCCTTCACCAGTCTGCGCTTCCCCGACGGAGACACCCAGTGGTTCTTTAATTCCTACCGCTTCGATACCCAGTCCAATACCCGCTCTACCTGGCACCGGATTCCCCAGAACCAGATGATCATGAGTCTGGCCTATATGGGCACCATCGACTTCATCGGTGGAGCGCCCCGCTCCCAGGGTTCCAACCTCACCTTCATTCCTTACGTGGGCGGCAGCTACAGCCGGGACATGGAAAACAACACCCCGGCGGAGTGGACCAGCAACGTGGGTGGCGACGCCAAGGTCGGCATCGGCAGTGGCCTCAACCTTGACCTGACCATCAACCCTGACTTCAGCCAGGTGGAAGTGGACCGCCAGGTCATCAACACCTCCCGCTTCGAGATTTTCTTCCCCGAGCGGCGCCAGTTCTTTCTGGAAAACGCGGACCTCTTTGGTTCCTTTGGTTTTTCCCGGGTTAACCCCTTCTTCAGTCGCCGCATCGGCGTGACCCGCGACACCTCCACCGGTGAAGCCCTCCAGAACCCCATTTACTTCGGGGCCCGGCTGAGCGGTAAGGCCAATGATGACTGGCGCGTGGGGCTGCTCAATATGCAGGCGGCCGCCAACTTTGAAAACGGACTGCCGAGCTACAACTATACCGTGGCCGCGGCCCAGCGGCTGGTGGGTGCCCGGTCCAGCATCGGTGGCATTTTTGTCAACAAGCAAAACTTCGGTGACTTCACTGACAGCACCGAGACCAACCTCAATTTCAACCGCGTCGCCGGTATTGACTACATCCTGGCCACCAAAGACAACCGGTGGAACGGTAAAACCTTCCTGCACCGCAGCTTCTCGGACCGGGACAACGGCGACGACTACGCCCACGGCCTGAACCTGGAGTACCGGACCCGTTACTGGAACGTTGAATACGATCATTCCTACGTTGGTGAGGACTACAATGCCGAGGTGGGCTTCGTCCCGCGAACCGGCATCTTCACCACCAGTCTGGAAGCCCGGCGCATCGACTATCCCGAAAATCCCGGAGTGGTCAACAAGGGCCCCTTCGTCAACACCCGCTTGTTTTTTGATCCGGAAGCTGGTCTGACCGACCGCGATCTCTTCACGGGCTACGGCTGGAGTTACGGGAACACGGCGGAATTCAGCCTCTTTGGCGGATACCGCTACATTTTCCTTTTCGACGATTTTGACCCCTCCCGCACCGACGCCATGCCCCTGCCCGGCAACCAGGGCTACGGCACTTATCGTGCGGGCTTTGAGTTCCGGAGTGATCGCCGGAAAAAGCTCAGCGCCCGGGTGGAAGCCGTGGGCGGGCAGTTCTTTAACGGACAGAGCTACGAGCTTTCCGGGGGCATCAATTATCGCTACCAGCCACTGGGAAGCATCGACTTCCGGTTCAACTACACCTACATCGACCTTCCCGCCCCCTTTGCCCAGACCGGCCTGTTTTTGGTGGGGCCACGCATCGATCTGACCTTCACCAAGTCCCTGTTCCTGACGACCTTCCTGCAGTACAACGACCAGATCGATAACATCAACGTCAATACCCGCCTGCAGTGGCGCTTTGCCCCGGTATCCGACTTCTTCCTGGTCTATACGGACAACTACAACAGCCTGGATTTCAACGTGAAGAACCGGGCCATTTTCGCCAAGGTCACCTACTGGTTAAATATCTAGATTTGCCGCCCAAAATCATCATTTGGGCAACAAGTGCAGGTGCCAGGCTAATTTTCGGGAGCAACGTATTCCGGACTGAACCTACTTGTAAAAGTTAATGCTGTATCCCGTTCTCCAAACCAGGGAATCGGCGCTTAGGGCAAGGCGATCTACCCGCAGCCGATGTTCTCCCACCGGCAGCTCGTGGACGGGAACCATGTACAACAGTCCCGGCACCTGACGCCGGGGGTGTTCGTGGAATCGCGGAGCGATCTCCGTCCAAAGGGAGTCATTGACATAGAGGCGAAAAGACTCCGTCATGGCCGCCAGAATGGCGGGATAGTCGGCTTCCCGGCTGTAGGGGTCCCGGGCGTTGAGGAAGCCCCGCAGGACGAATCCGACCTGCTGACTGGCCACCAGTTCCGGATGCAGCTTTTGCAATACGGGGTCAAGGTCGCTGGGCAGATAGGGCACAAAGGCTTCCAGGTAGTTGTGCTCCGGATACTTACTGGCCAGGGTTACGTAGTCAATGCTTTGAATGGGGTCAGAAGTCTCATCGTCGTAGTGGACCGGGTTAATCCACTGCGCACCGTCACGGTGAAAATGTGGAAAGAAGGGGTGCCCCACGTAGTTGAAGCTCACAATCATCATGAATCCGATGATGATGATGGGTAGCAACCGCGCCAACCGCCGGCCAAACCGCTGGTCAATCAGGTTATGGTACAGTGGTCGGTAAAACCGCGACAGCGTAATCCAGCCCATGAACCGGTAAATGGGAAAATACCACCCCTGCGACCAGGACTTACGTTTGAAGAAGCCCAACGTAACGAAGTCGATGAAGTAAATGATTCCCAGGAGCGTCAGGAGTAACCCCATGATATTGCCCGCCAGGTCCAGGCCGGTGCCGGCAAACCAGTCCCCTCCGGACAGCACCCTCGCCCCCACCTGCAGGGCGGCACTGAAAAGGGCGTAGGTCGTCAGGCTCAGAAAGCAGAAAATGATCAGAAAGGCCACCGAGAAGATCACGCTGCAGTAGCGCTCAAGTCGTTCGATGTATTCATCAAAGGAACCAACGCGTCGGTGGAGCCAATCCCTGAACTTTGGCTGATAGTCCAGTCGCTCGTAGTCAATATCTCCGGAGACGTACCGCAGGCCGATGGCCGCGATCCATAGCCCCCGCAACAGGACGTGGAGCAAAAGACAGAAAAGGAGGGCCAGGTAGGCCGTCCTGAGGGTTTGAAAGATGACGACCAGGAAGACAAACGCCAGGGATTCCCGCATGAGCATATTGACCCGCAGGTTCCATTCCTCCATGGGTTCGAGGCCACCGAACAGCAGGAAAATTGCGAAACCGCTGATCAGCAATTCCAACTGCCAGCTGTCCTGCTGGATGTTGTCTAACCATTGCTTTAATGACTGGTTGTTCCGGCTATTTTCCTCCTGCTCCTGCATCCTTCATTACTTCTCCAGAGCCGCGACTTTTGCCATACGACGTTTTTGCCGTTCCAGCCCCTGGTATTCTGCCGCCAGAAAATTATCCACCAGCTCCTGGGCCAGCGCGATACCAATCACGCGACCGCCCAGGCAGATCATGTTCATATCGTCGTGCTCTACACCCTGCCGGGCGGAGTATGTTTCGGTGATGAGGCACGCCCGAACGTTGTTAATTTTGTTGGCCGCGATGCTGGCCCCGACCCCACTACCACAAACGGCGATGCCGCGCTCGACTTCCTCCGCGCCAACGGCGCGCGCCAGCGGGACGACGAAATCCGGGAAGTCGTCCTTCGCATCGTACGCGTAGGCCCCAAAGTCCTTGACGGTGAATCCCTTATTCTCCAGGTACTCCTGAAGCTGTTTTTTCAGTTCAATGCCTCCGTGATCTGTCGCAATTCCAATGGTCATCATTAATTTTTTATGCTCCAAAAGTAGGGCTCCGAATGAATCTTTCGGCCCTTATTGCTGAGTGTAGGGTGAATAAGTTCCCCAAAGGCCAAACAACAATAAGCTTGCGTGAATTGTAGGCCCTTTTTGTCAACCTTCATAAAAGTAAAGACCTTTCCATTATGGAACGTAGGTGAACACCCCTTTACGACCTTCCGCACCCATTTGGATTAACCACCCCTCCACTCCGGCAAACCTTCCACACCAATGTCAAACAGTTTAGATCCCCACGTGCTCGTCATTTTCGGCGCCTCTGGAGACCTCGCCCAACGCAAGCTGGTCCCCGCCGTCTATGACCTTTACCGTGGTGGCTACTTACCTGAAAAATTTGCGCTCCTGGGCGCTTCGCGCACGGACTTCACCGACGAAGACTTCCGTAAAAAGGTTGTTTTCAACAACGAGCACTTTGACCCCAAAGGAGAGAGTGAGGAGGTGGTGAAGAAGTTTGCGGAGAAGCTCTTCTACCAGGACCTGACGAGTTATGACGGCGATAAGGACATTAAGGCCCTCGCCAAACGCCTGAAGACCCTCGACAAGGAATTCAAGGTGGGCCACAACTATATCTTTTACCTGTCTACCCCCCCGAAGCTGTACCACACCATTCCCCAGGCGCTAGCCAAGGAAGGCTTGAATGACACTCCCGCCGGCTGGAGTCGCATCGTGGTGGAAAAGCCCTTTGGTTACGACATTGAATCAGCTAAGGAGCTCAACGAAAGTATCCAGAAATATTTCCCGGAGAACAACATTTACCGGATCGACCACTACCTGGGCAAGGAAACGGTACAAAATCTCCTCGTCACCCGCTTCGCCAACGGCTTTTTCGAACCGCTTTGGAACCGCAACTACGTACAATCCGTGCAGATTACCGCCGCTGAATACGTAGACGTGGGCAGCCGAGGCGGATACTACGACGGCAGCGGTGCGCTGCGTGACATGGTACAAAATCACCTGCTGCAGGTACTGGCCCACGTGGCCATGGAGCCGCCCATCCGGGCTGACGCCCATTCCATTCGCAACGAGAAGCTGAAGCTCTTTCAGTCCCTGCGCCCCATCACCAAGCGCGACGTCAAGGACCAGGTCATTCGGGCCCAGTATTCCGCCGGGAAAACCCGACTCGGAGAGGTCGTGGCCTACCGGGACGCCCCCGGCGTGCCGGACGACAGCCGCACGGAGACCTTCGTAGCCATGAAGTTCTTCATTGACAACTGGCGTTGGGCCGGCGTACCGTTCTACGTTCGGACGGGCAAATGCCTCCCCCGCAAACTGACCGAGGTGGTCATTACCTTCAAGAACCCACCCCAGGCCATCTTTGCGGATTACGACGATTACGCCATCAGCTGCGACAACCAGCTCATCATCCGGATCCAGCCCGACGAAGGCATGGAAATGGAGTTCGGCATGAAGGTTCCCGGAGAAGGATTCCGGGTAAAGACGGTCGGGATGGAATTCAACTATAGTGACCTGACCAAGAAGGACGTTCCGGCGGCCTACACCCGACTATTGCTGGACTGCATGAAGGGAGAACCCACCCTCTACGCTCGCGGCGACAGTGTCGAGGCCGCCTGGGAATTTGTCGATCCTATCCTGGAGGCCTGGGAGAAAAACGAAGTTCCGCTGTATAGCTACGAGCCCGGAAGTTGGGGGCCATTGCAGTCCGACGCCCTCTGGAGTGGCGAAGGTTGCGGTTGGCGCAACCCCGCCAAGGAGGTTCTGAAGTAGAGACCGGGCATGCCCTGTCTCCACCTGGCCATACCAATAATCTTTGCACCCGCCTACGGCCAAACTAATGACCTACTTCGCCACCGCATCGGGCATTACCCGGTGGTAACGATCCAGGGCGACGATGAAATAATCGTAGGCCATTGATGCCTCCACCTGATCGTAATAATGGTAGCGGGTGCAGCCCTGTCCGTAAGGAGTGCGGTGGATCAGTCGTCGCTGGCCGTCGCTGCCCCGGCGGTAGATGGCATAGTAGTGCGGTAAATCCTCTTTGGGCATTTCTCCCTGGACCTCCCAGACAATTAACCGCCCCTTATCCGTATTTCTCGGGCGAAAGACCTTCACTTCCACCTCCTTCACCCCTCCGGGAGCCTTCCGGGGCGGAAGGATGCTCAGGGTAGCGTATCGCTGGGCGAGCACCCCCACGAAATTCAGCTTATTGGCCAACACGGAACGCGTGCTGAAGTAGACGCTCCCCGCTACGGAAGGATACTGATCGTTGAAGTTTACCTGCCGGAAAATTTCCAGCGGATCATCCCAGGCCGCCTCCGGGTTATCTCCGACTTTATAGGCCGCCTGCCCGGACAACAGAGGAAAATCTCTTGGGGTATTATTGACCCACCAGCGCAGCAAAATATCGTAATCGGCCGGAGCGTATCCGCGGTGCCAGTACAGTTGGGGCAGCAGGTAGTCGACCGTGCCCCGTTGAGCCCAGGCCAGGGCGTCGCCGTACAGATCATCGTAGCTGCTGACGGAAGCACTGGTCGCGCTGCCCGTGGTGGGGTCTTGCGACCGGTTCCGCCAGACCCCAAAGGGACTCACCCCAAACTGCATCCAGGGCTTGCGGGACTTAATTCTTTGGTGGGTTTCGGCGATAAAGGTATTGACGTTTTCCCGCCGCCAGTCTCCGAGGCTTTTGCCGGCTCCGTAGCGGAGGTAGGTGGTACTGTCCGGAAAGGTGACGCCCTGCACCGGATAGGGATAAAAATAGTCGTCGAAATGAATCCCATCGAGGTCGTAATTGTCGACCAGTTCTTCGATTACCAGGCCAAGATGTTGTCTGACCTGCGGCAGACCAGGGTCGAGATATTGCCGGCCACCGTAGGCCCGGATCCAGTCCGGGTGCCGGTGGTAGAGGTGTTTGGCGGCAAAGCGGGTGCTGTCCAGCGTCATGGCGGCACGGTAGGGGTTCACCCAGGCGTGCAGTTCCACGCCCTGGGCGTGGGCTTCCTTGATCATGAAGGCGAGCGGATCAAAGTCGCTGGCGGGAGCCGTTCCCTGCTGGCCGGTCAGCCACTCCGACCAGGGGGCGTATCGACTCGGGTAGATGGCGTCACCCGCCGGCCGGACCTGAAAGAATATGGCGTTGATTCCCGCCCGACGCAGTCGGAAAAGCTGACTGCGGAAGTCGGCCATCAGCGTGGAAGCATCCGTCGTCGGCCGTTGGGGATAATCGATGTTCAGCACGGTGGCCATCCATACTCCACGCAGCTCACGACCGGGAGGATCGGTCGCCCGTGAGAAGTTTTCCGTACCCCCGTTCGCGTCTACTCGAAGGGAAAAGAGGAGGCAAAGTACTACACTGAGGATAAGCAAACGGGGGGGCGGCATTCTCGCCGATTTGTCTTCCATATATCTAATTACCGATAAAATGTGCAATAACAGACAATTTCGTCGGAAGAGGGCAAACCGATTTGTGATGGTTTTTTAGCTTTGCCGGCCAATAGTGCTCGGTTCTCATCATCAAACATGATATTTTATTTGCCCTACTTGCTGCAACGGGAGGGTGAAATCGGCCACTCCGCAACGGCCCCGGTTGACGCTCTGACGGCCGTTAACAACTTCCAGCGCAACGCTTGCGCGATAAACCTTCCAGACTAGTGATTTGATATGAAGTTAAGATTTACCTTACTCGCCCTGCTGTTTGCAGTAGGAGGTACTGTGCTTTTGGCGCAGGACACCGGCCTTTCGGCCATAAAATACCTCCAGAAGGAGTATCGGGGACTAGGTCTTTCCCCGGAAGACGTTTCCGAACTTGCGGTTACGGATGACTACCCCTCCCCCAGTGGAGTTCGCCACGTGTACGTCAACCAAACCCACAACGGCATCCTGATCCAGAACGCTCAGGCCATCCTTCACTTTCGGGGAGATGACCTGGTGTACCGCACCAGCAAGTTGATTCCGGACGTCCACAACAAGGTGAGCGGCACGGCACCTGCGCTCAGCGCCCAAACGGCCGTCACCACCGCCGCGAATCTTCTTTCCAGCAGCTTCGGCACCCCCACCCCCGCCGGCAACGAAGGCGCCACCAGCCTCTTCAACTGGGACGAGGTGTCCCGCCGGGCCATCCGAAGCCGACTGATGTACGTCCCCACCGAAACCGGTGAGCTCGTACTGACCTGGCGCGTGGCCATCGACCACACCCAAAGCGCCGATTACTGGATGATCTTCCTCGACGCCACTACCGGCAAGGAGGTCAAGCGCCACAACCTGACGCTTTACTGCAACTTTGGACCGGCTAAGGCCGCCCCGCACCGACACAACGGTAGTTGCACCACGAGCCAGCAGCCCGCCCTGCCCGTACACGAGCAGATGCTGGAAGCCGTCATTGCGGACGGCGCCACTTACAATGTATTCCCCTTCGGTGAGGAATCGCCCATCCACGGTGATCGGGAAATTCTGGTGGATCCCGCTGATACCATCGCTTCGCCCTTCGGCTGGCACGACACCAACGGTCAGCCCGGCCCCGAATTCACCATCACCCGGGGAAATAATGTGTGGACCTACCCCGACCGCGACGCCGACAACAGTCCCGACGCCGAAACCAACGACGGTGGGGCCGACCTGATCTTCAACGACTTTTTCGCACCCGAGCAGGGAGCGGACACCCTGCTGCCCGCGGCCCTGACCCAGAACTTCTACATGTCCAACATGGTCCACGACTGGGTATTCATGGCCGGCTTCGACGAGGCCGCCGGTAACTTCCAGCGCAACAACTACACCGACGAAGGGGAGGACCGGGACTTCGTGCTGGCCGAAGCCCAGGACGGCTCCGGCACCAACAACGCTAACTTCGCCACCCCACCCGACGGCCAGAACCCCCGGATGCAGATGTTCCTCTGGGAGACGGACGACCCTTCGGTATTCAACATTAATTTCCCCGAGAATCTTGCGGGCACCCGGAACACCGGCCTGGCCGGGTTTGGTCCCGTCATCGGTTCCGTTCCCGTATCCGGCCAACTGGCCATTGGTACCGACGGCAGCGCCGACCCCGAGCTGGGCTGTGAAGACATCACCAGTGACGTAGCGGGTAAAGTTGCCCTCATCCGGCGTGGGGAATGCTTTTTCGAACAGAAGGTGTTCAACGCCCAGGCGGCCGGTGCCATTGCCGTAGTGATCTGTAACCCGGAGAACACCATCATCGGTATGGCCGAGGCCGAAGATCCGGCTCTGTTTGACGTTACCATTCCTTCCGTGCTCATCACGGAGAACGACTGTGCGCCGCTCCGCGTCGCCATCAATCAGGGGGACAGCATCGCGGTAACGTTCCAGTCCCTGGCGCCTCCCCCCATCGTAGGTGACTTCGACAACGGCGTGGTGGCCCACGAAATCGGACACGGTATCAGCAACCGACTCGTCGGTGGCCCCAACAATACCTCCTGTCTGTTCAACGACGAGCAAATGGGTGAAGGTTGGTCGGACTTCTTCGCCCTCGCCTCTTCCCCCAAAACCCTGCTGGACAACCCCGACGGCAGCGAGCCCCGGGGTATCGGCAACTACTCCACCCGCCGGACGGTAGACGGAACGGGAATTCGCCGGCAGCGCTACTCCACGGATTTCAGCGTCAACGACTACACTTACGACTACGTCATCTGGAACGGTACGGCTCCCCACCCCCTGGGTGAAATCTGGGCGACCACCATCTGGGACCTCTACTGGGCCATGGTGGACGAATACGGTTTTGATGATGATCTGATCCACGGAACCGGCGGCAATAACCTGGCCGTTCAATTGGTCGTGGAAGGCATGAAGTATACCGCCTGCCAGCCCGGTCTGGTGGACGGACGTGACGGCATTCTGGCGGCCGATGAAATTGAGTTTGGCGGCGCCAACCAGTGTCTGATCTGGGAGGTATTTGCCCGCCGTGGCATCGGATTCTCCGCCACCCAGGGGAACACCAATGACCGGACGGACAACACCCAGGCGTTCGACATTGACCCCGCCTGCTCCAAGGCCGTCGTTTTGGAGAAGACCACCGACACGCCCACCATCAACCCCGGTGAGGGCGTAACGTACACCCTCCGGGCAACCAACTACAAGGAAGTCGACGCCACCGGCGTGACGATCACGGACATCATTCCCGCAGGCATGACGCTGGACGAAAACTCCATTCGGGGAACCGACGATTACACCATTGACGGTAATACCGTCACCTTTCAGGTTGGGGACATCAAGGCTGACGACAGTGAAACGATCATCTACTCCGTAAGCACCGACCCCGACCTGGCCTCCACCCGGTACTACTTCGATGGTGCCGAAGACGGCGACGACGACTGGGACCTGATTTCGCTGGAAGGTAATTTCCTCTGGGAAATTGCCGATACGACGCCTTTCGCCGGAGACTTCGCCTGGTACATCGTAAACGTGGGGTCGGTTCAAGACCAGGCCCTGGCCACTTTTGACCCCCTGCCCGTAACCGGTGATAACCCGATGCTGCGCTTTTTCACGCAGTACGAAACCGAAGCCGGTTGGGACGGCGGTATCGTGGAAGTCAGCACCGACAATAATACCTGGGTGAAAGTGGATGACAAATTCCTCCGGGGTGCCTACCGGGGCAACATCAGTCCCGACGGTAGTGCGGCCCTGCAGAACGTCGGATCTTTCTGGGGCGACTCCCAGGGCTACCGGGAAATTCTGGTGGACCTCAGCGAATTCGCTGGCCAGGACATCTACGTTCGCTGGCGTTTTGTCTCCGACGCCGCCGTTAGCGGCCGCGGCTGGTGGGTCGATAACATCGAACTGCTGGATGGCTATAACTACCAAAGTATGGCCACCCTCTCTTCTGCAGAAGGTGACGTAGCCATGGCGGACGTTCCCGAAAATGGCGTACTCGTAGAAAGCGCCGACGTTACCAACACGATCGATCCCGAACTGGGACAGACCGAAGTGAACGTCTTCCCGAACCCCGCCGAACAGTTCGTCAACGTCAGCCTGCGCGCCGAGCGGGCCGGAACGGCCACCGTGCAGTTGCTCTCCGTTGACGGAAGAATGCTGCACCGCGAAGTAATGTCCCTCGTTGATGGCCGGGCCCAAACCACCATCAACACCGCCAACTTGCCGGCGGGCGTTTACATCGTGCAGGTAACCGGCCAGCGGCAGGTATCTACCACCAAACTGACCGTCAAGTAAGCATTCGCCTTCAGACGAAGAAGCCGCAGTCGGAATCCATCCGGCTGCGGCTTTTCCATTCCATCGTCCGTACTTAAAGCGTCTTCAGGTATTCAACTACGGCCCAGCGCTCGGCTTCGGTCAGCTTGTCGCCGAAGTAGTGTCCCTGATTCCCGTACCCGGGCACACTGGAATCAAAGGTCCACTTTTTGCTTTTGGGCTCCGGATCGTACTTCCACCCCAAGCGTTCGTAGTCGTAGTCGCGGCTGTCTCCGGAGCGGGTCCAGCGTGTGGGCCGGGTGTCCGACTTCAGCAGTTCATACACCGTGGGGACCGAACCATTGTGCAGGTAAGGAGCGGTGGCCCAGATGCCGTCCAGCGGAGGGGCTACGTAACCGTCGGTGGGTTCAAAGCGGGAGGCGGGTTCGCTGTTGGCGAACCAACTTTGATTATACCATTCCACGATGCCACTCTGGCGGATGTAGTCGGCGTACAGCCGGTCGGTTTTGATCAGGTCAAGATGAACCACCTTGTTGGGATAAGTTTCTTCCGCTCCGTAGGTACCGTGGCAACCGGAGCAGTGTTCGTTGAAGAGCGGCGCTCCGGCGGCCGCCAGTTGCGGGTCAATTTCTCCGGGATAGGCGGGCGGTTCCAGGGTTTTCAGCCAGGCGTACACGTCACGAAATGCCTCCACCGACCGCCGACTGTGGCTGCTGTCCGGCACACCCAGCACACTGGCCTGCAGGAGGAGTTTGGTAAAGTCACCCCGTCCGATCCCGTTGTAGTACAGCGTGTTTTTTTTCCCGACGTGCCAGAGCGGAGGGGTATCCGTGGCGATGTTGTAATCCCACATTTCGTAGTGGGGTTCTTCCGTCCACGTCAGGTCTTCCGGGTTTCGGTGCATCATGCAGGCTTCCGCCAGGCGGAAGGCGGGATTACTTCCCGGTTGGGTGGTTTTGATCTTCGGCGCCATCACCTTGAAAAAATTCCCAAAGTCTTCAAAGGCGATCGTTTCGGGGTCATCTTTCTTGTATTTCACGCCCATCCCGAAGCGCATCAGGGAGCCCATGGCGACCATACTTCCCTCGTAGTCACTCCAGCTGTTCCCGAGTCCGAGTACCATTTCCCCCGCCACTTCACCAGCGTGGCAGGTGAAGCAATTACCGTTGGCCACTTCCGCACCATTGGGGGCGATGAAGGCGGTCATGAAGTACGGTAATCCGGCGTTCAGTTCATTACGCGGAAACAAGCTATCCTGGGGCATCTTCGGAGCCTGCTTGCGCATGATCTCCAGCGGGATGCCGCTACCGATGTAGTCGCCGTGGGCTAAAAAGTCCAGGCCCCGGGCGGGGTCACCGTCCGTTCGTTGCGGTTCGGCGGGCAGTACTTTGGTTTTCCAGGGCGTTTCCCCGACGGGCTCCACGTCCGCCAGGGGACGATAGGCATTACAGGCCATCAGGACTACCAGCAGGGTGAAGATGATGAGTAGGCGCACGGGATCAAGGGATAGTTTACCCCATGCTAACAACCGATGGCAAAATGTGTTTGTGAATCAGTAGCGGAAGTAGGGGGCGAGGCCGTGAAGCGAAGCGGAATACTCGGCTCAGCCGGTACAGGTGCCAGGAACTCGGTAAGGAGCCATTAAAATTAGTTGATCAGGCACCGTAAACTGGGGCTACGGTAGCGCCGGGTTCATCCGGCGAATAGTTGGCCATCGATGGCCGAATTCGTCGCTCCCCAAAATGCCCGCCGCTTACCCTCATAAGTGAAGTGCTCGTGCTTCGGCCGGCGTGGCTTGGTTGACTTTCGGGGAAAGTCACCACCAGGAAACCCAAAGATCGGGCATCTTGACCCTATCCAAAATCACTCATTTGACCCCTAAGCCCTGCAGGATCCCGACTCACGTTAGGTACACTTACGCGCCTAGACGGCAGCACCGGTGACCGACTCGATGAGTCCGGTAAAGATGGCGCGGCCATCGGTGTTGCCAACGATGCCTTCCGCGGCCCGTTCGGGGTGCGGCATCATTCCAAATACGTTACGACCGGCGTTGCAGATGCCGGCAATGTGCTGGGCGCTGCCGTTTACGTTGGCTTCGGGCGTAGTTTCTCCGGCACCATCGCAGTAGCGGAAGAGCACCTGATCGTTGGCGATGAGGTCCGCCAGAGTAGCTTCATCCGCGTAGTAACGTCCTTCGGCGTGGGCGATGGGAATGTTCAGGACCTGGCCGACGCTCAGCTTGCTGGTCACGGCCGTATTGGTCGTTTCCGTACGCAGGAAGATATTTTTGGCGATGAACTTCTGGTCCCGGTTGCGCAGCAGGGCACCGGGCAGGAGACCGGCTTCGCAGAGGATTTGAAAACCGTTACAGATTCCGAAGACGTAGCCACCGCGATTAGCAAAATCAATGACGGCCTCCATGATGGGACTGAACCGGGCCACCGCACCGGCCCGCACGTAGTCGCCGTAGCTGAAGCCCCCGGGGACGATGATGCAGTCATCCGTCGTAAACCCGTCCAGGTTCTTTTCCTTGTGCCACAGTTTGGTCGTCTCGCGCCCCATCAGGGTGCCGAGTACGTAAACCATATCATCGTCGCAGTTGCTGCCGGGAAATTGAATGACGCCGAATTTCATCCCTGGGATCATTTTGGTAAGCCGCAAAGGTAAGGAATAGTGGAGGAGAAAGGCTCGGGCCTGCAAGATTTAGGCTCAGAAAAAAAAGTTCTGGAATCCGGCTTTGCGGCCTCTTCCCCGATCGACTCCAATATAGTCGTAGTGTGGTGATCCGGTAGTGTTACTTCCTGTGGTACGCGATCACTTTGCACCTGCGCTGCGCCGCCAAGTATTCCACTTCACTTCACGCGGCCCGCCTCTTACTCCAGATGGTGACTTGTAAAATAATTCAGGCTCGCCAGGTATTCACCCCGCCGTCAGGCTACCGAAGGCAATCCCGTTGATGAGGGCGGCCCATAGCCCAATCACGATCACCACGTAAATGTAGGTGTTCATCCGCTTGCGTGGGGTGCCCGCCCGAAACGCCCAATGACGTAGAGGCTCCGAGAGCAGCAGGCCAATGCCGATGGTAACCAGCAACAGGCCGCCCAGTGAGAAATAGGGTCCCACTTTTTCCATCCGCAGATCTCCACCCGAGGATATCAGGTAATAAAGCGGACCAAGGTTATACAGCAACACCATACCCACGAAGAACAGGGTCTTGAAGGGAAAGCCACTGGCACTTTTCTGTTTTTCGAGGATGCGTTCGTCATTCGCACTCAACTCCGGGTTAGCCCCGGCGAGAAACCCGGTTTTACGGATGTCCGTGATGAGGGTTTCGGGGTCCCGGAAGGTCAGGAAGAGGATATCTGCGGGGTAATCCGGGTTGCGGTGGACGATCTTTACCCGTTTACCCAGTACCGGGAAGATCGTTTGCGGTTCCAGCCGGATAATGTCTTCCGGGCGAAAAACAAAGTGCCCGGAAAGGCCGGCGGCAATTTCCAGTTCCTGGTGGTTGACCGTCAATTTTACCAGGGGTGCGGAGGTATTTATCCGCCCGACCCGCAGCCCTCCACGGAGTTGAAGTTCTCGCATTGGCTAAAGATAATTATCGGGGCGCTATCCTCAGGTCGCCGGCACCTGCCGGCGACTCCACCAACCCAGCGCGATGCCCCCCAGCATAAACCCTACGGCAATGATTTGGGCCTGGCTCAGCTCGGCTCCCAGAATGTTGTAGCGATCGTTGACCCGAATGAACTCGATGAAGAAGCGCTCCACACCGTTCAGGAAAAGATACACGGCAAACAGCATCCCCGGCAGGTGGGTGATCCGCTTCCGGAGTCCCCAGAGGATGGCTCCGATGGTGAAGGCCATGAGGGTTTCGTAGATCGAGGTCGGGTACACCGCTTCGGCGAGTTGGGTACAGTATTCGAGCTCGCAGTCCGGGATGGGCACACCACGCTGCAGGACGTTATGGGGGAAGGTGGAACTCCACATCCAGTCGGGCAGGAACCACCAGTCGGGCTGGGGTTTGGCCACGATTCCCCAGTCTCCGTCTCCGCTAAGTTGGCAGCCCATGCGGCCGACGCCGTAGGCGACGATCAGGGCCGGGGCCACGGCATCCACGACGGGCATGATGGCAATTTTGTGTTTGCGCAGGTAGAGGCCCACGGCCAGCGCACCGCCGATCAGGCCGCCGTAGATCGCCAGTCCGTCACCACTCAGCAATACGCCCAGGGGGTCTTCGAAGAAGCGGGGCAAGTATTCGAGGATCGCGAAAAACTTGGCCCCCAGGATGCCGCCGATGGCGGCTCGCATCGTGATGGGTCCGATCCGCTCGCTGGGATAT
Organism: Lewinella sp. W8; assembly: GCF_004375085.3. Classification (GTDB taxonomy): domain Bacteria; phylum Bacteroidota; class Bacteroidia; order Chitinophagales; family Saprospiraceae; genus Neolewinella. Next base: position 672 of record NZ_SNAQ03000016.1, on the reverse strand, counting down.
ACCTCCACTTCTTTGGGCTCGGCCGTCTGCTGCCGCTGTCCGATCCGGTAATAGTATGCCACAAAGGCTGCGGCCACCAGGATGCCGGACCACCACCAGCCTTCCGTAGACAGGAAGACGCTGGCGGGACTTTCCTTCCAGACCGAGAAGTTCGCCAGCCCGTAGGGCAGCTTATAGCCCACGATAAAGCCGAAGATGCCGTTGAAGAGGTAATCCTGCCAGGTCACCGTATCGCCGGGCACGACCGTCGTTTTGGTGGGGGTCAGCTGACCGATGGATTCGCGGCGCTTCATTTCTGACTTCAGCAGGCGGGCCGCCACGATGAAGGCCAGCAGAAGGAAAAAACCAAAGGTTTTGAAGATACTGAGCCAATTGTCCTGCTCGGTGCCAATCAGTTCGTGAAGAAGGTAGGAGAGATCCGGATACATGGAGGCGAAATTAGGAAATAAAAGAAGGAGGCTAAGTACAAAACCTAGCCATCCTTCGATGGAAATGTCATCCAAATGGCTCTCGCAAAGAACCTCTAATAATGCACATCCCTAACAAGTCGTCCCTGAAAAAGCTACTCCTTGCAGGCTCACCACGTGGATAAGCGATTTTTCAGGTTAGGGTTTATCGTTCAGATCGGGAGTAGCCTCCGATTATGGCTTTTCTGCGGCACTACCCAGCCGC